>CAVUOI010000010.1:0-303888 GCA_963742935.1 uncultured Alphaproteobacteria bacterium
GCCGCCGCCGCCAGTTCGGATGCTCGTTGACGGTGCCGGAATGTGGCTGTTCCACCACCCCGAGCGGGTCCTCCAGCGAGATCGCGAGCAGCCGCGACCTGGTGCGGGCCAGAAACTCGACAGCGAATCGAGTGGTTGCGGTCGATGGCGTGATGGCGCAGCACGTCGTCCAGCATTGCCGCGCATGCCAGCGTGCCTCGTCGGTCTCGCCCGGATCGATGCCGAGCGAGCGCTTCGACGTGAGATCGCCGAACGAGCGCCAGCCGCATAGGTCGAGAGATCGTGGGTGTTGAAAGTGACAGCGCATTGGTCAAGTCGTGGTTGATATGGCGGAACGAGCCGGCGTCGTCGCGCTCGAACATCGTCACGAAATACGACCAGATCCCCCGATCGGCGATCTGGTCGCGAAAGCCTTCCGGCACGGTGCCGAGGTCTTCGCCGATCACGACGCAGCGATTCGCAACGCTTTCCTGCGCGGTCACCGCCAGCAGCGCCTGGAACGGCGTCTGGACGTAGACGCCGTCGCGCGCACTGAAGCCTTGCGGCACCAGATCGAGCCGCTTCAGCCCGAGCACATGGTCGAGCCGGATGGCGCCGGCGTGGCGCATCGAGGCGCGCAGCATGTCGCGGTACGCGCAAAGGATTGAAGCTCCAGCCCAGCGGCATTGAACCCGGCAAGGCCCCAGGTCTGGCCGGCGGTGTTGAGCGGATCGGGCGGCGCGCCGACGCCGAGATGGCGGGAATCGCGACCTGCTCGTTCCAGGCATCGAAGCCATCGGCCTGCACGCCGACCGCGACGTCGAGATAGAGCCCGACCTTCATGCCGAGCTGCTTCGCCAGATCGGCGGCGGCCCCCAACTGCCGGTCGGCGATCCATTGCACGAATTCGACGAACTCGGTCTCGTTGGCGTCCTCGCCCTGGCGCAACGCGGCGCATCTGGCATCGTCCGGCTGCCGCCACGCTTCCGGCCATTCCCACCACGGCTTGCCGAATTTGTGCCGGAGCACCTCGAAGCAGGCAAATGCGACAGCAAGGTGCCGCGCTCGGCGCGGAATTTGTCAAAATCCTGTTGGCGGCCCGGCTTGGCGTTGGCCTTGAAAGCAGCAAAGGCCCTGCGCAGCGCCCGCCACTTCAGACCGGCGACGCCGACGTAATCGACGACATCGCCCGCCCGCAACGGCGCCAGCGCCTCGTTTGTTTCGGAATCGGGCTGAAATTCGGGAAGCCTTTCGACGTCGATATAAAGCGCGTTGAGAAACAGCCGGCTGTTCGGCGAATAGGGGCTGCAATCGCCCGGGCGATCGTCGAACAGGGCATGCAGCGGATTGAGGCCGACACCGTCGGCGCCGAGATGATCGGCCAGTTCGATCAGGCTGGCGAGATCGGTGAAGTCGCCCATGCCCCAGTTGCGCGCGGAGCGAACGCCGTAAAGTTGGGCCGCGAGCAGCCAGCAGCGGTCAAATTCGCCACCAAACGCCCTTTCCGGCGCCGAAATCAGCGGCACGTCCTCGGTGGTCGTGGCGTCGCTCACCTGCAGCCGGTAGACGCCCGGCGGCACGTCCCTGGGCCAGTCGATGGCGTGATCCGAACTCTCGCCCTTGGCGATAACCCCCGAGTCCGCAACGATTTTCCACGCCAACGGGAGCCTGGCTGTAGCCGGAAGCTCGGTTCGCGACGGCCGTCCGGACCGGACCACCACGGGGTGGCCGACCAGCGGTCCCGGGACCTGCGGCGGCAGGGCATCCAGGATAATTTTGAGCGCGGCGGCGTCCGTCACACGGCAGTGACCCTGACCGTCCAGGAACTCGGTCTGGATTCCCTGGGCTTTGGCTTGAGCAAAAAGGTCCATTCGGCACGTACTTTGCACGCAAACATCAAACGGATGTCGCGAAATTGTCCAATTACGGGAAGGAGATAGACGGTGTCTAACGCTCGGTCCCAGCAACGGTTCCAGGGGAACCAAAGCAAGTCGAGCGGCTTTCTATCTCAGTTCGAAACGTCTCCGGTTCTGCAAACGAAACGGGGACGTCATTTCCATGGCAATGGCATCACCGTGAACAAAAAAGCGCAAACCGCCGAGAGCTCCAACGCCGGCGTCTCCCTTCCTATCGGCGGTGCCTATCCGCTAAATCCGGATGGTAGCCTTATAGGCGAAGCAAAGGGGAGGCCAGCCACTGAGGCCGTCGCTGACGAGCTCTGGTACAAGGACGCCATCATCTATCAGCTGCACGTCAAGGCCTTCGCCGACAGCAACAATGACGGCATCGGCGACTTTGCCGGCCTGACCGAGAAACTCGGCTATCTGCAGGATCTCGGCGTCACCACGCTGTGGCTGTTGCCGTTCTACCCCTCCCCCGGCCGCGACGACGGCTATGACATCGCCGATTACGGCGACATCAACCCCGATTTCGGGACGATGAAGGATTTCCGCCGCTTCATCCAGGAAGCCAAGAAGCGCGGCTTGCGGGTCATTACCGAGCTCGTCATCAACCACACGTCCGACCAGCACGACTGGTTCAAGCGCGCCCGCCGCTCGGACCCGAATTCAAGCGCCCGCAACTGGTATGTCTGGAGCGATACCGACCAGAAGTACCAGGGCACGCGGATCATCTTCACCGATACCGAGAAATCGAACTGGACCTGGGATCCGGAAGCCGGCCAGTTCTACTGGCATCGCTTCTTCTCGCACCAGCCGGACCTCAATTTCGACAATCCGCGCGTGGTGAGCGCGCTGGTGCAGGTGATGAAGCGCTGGCTCGACACCGGCGTCGACGGCTTCCGCCTCGACGCCATCCCCTATCTCTGCGAGCGCGACGGCACCAACAACGAGAACCTGCCCGAGACGCATGCCGTCATCAAAGGGCTGCGCCGCGAACTCGACGCCTACGCCAAGGGCAAGGTGTTGCTGGCCGAGGCCAATCAATGGCCGGAGGACGTGCAGGAATATTTCGGCCGTGGCGACGAATGCCACATGGCCTATCATTTCCCGCTGATGCCGCGCATCTACATGGCGATCGCGCAGGAAGACCGCTTTCCGATCACCGATATCCTGCGCCAGACGCCGGACATTCCCGGTAACTGCCAATGGGCGCTGTTCCTGCGCAATCACGACGAGCTGACGCTGGAAATGGTCACCGACGTCGAGCGCGATTATCTGTGGTCGACCTACGCCAACGATCCGCGTGCCCGCATCAATGTCGGCATCCGCCGGCGGTTGGCGCCGCTGATGGACAACGACCGGCGCAAGATCGAGTTGATGAACTCGCTGCTGCTGTCGTTTCCCGGCACGCCGATCATCTATTACGGCGACGAGATCGGCATGGGCGACAATATCTATCTCGGTGACCGCAACGGCGTCCGCACGCCGATGCAGTGGACACCGGACCGCAATGGCGGCTTCTCGCGCGCCGATCCGGCGCGGCTCTACGCGCCGACCATCATGGACCCGGTCTATGGCTATGAGTCCGTCAATGTCGAGGCGCAATCGCGCAGCCTGTCCTCGCTGCTCTCGGCCACCAAGCGGCTGATCGCGGTCCGCAAATCCACGCTCGCGTTCGGCCGCGGCACCATGACGTTCATCCGCCCCGAGAACCGCTCGGTGCTGTGCTATGTGCGCCAGTACCAAGGTGAAGTCATCCTGTGCGTCGCCAACCTGTCGCGATCGGCGCAGGCGACCGAACTCGACCTTTCCGCCTTCCAGGACCGCATCCCGCTGGAAATGCTCGGCCGTACCCGCTTCCCGCCGATCGGCGAACTGCCCTACATGATCACGCTGGCGCCCTACGGCTTCTACTGGTTCGAACTGCAGGAGCGCGACAAGTCGGCGCCGGTGGTGCAGCGGGCCGTGCCCGAGTTCGAAACGCTTGTCGTGCCGCTGAACGCGACCTGGGTGTCGCTGGCGCGCGAGCGCGGCGTGTTCGAGCGCGACGTGCTTCCGGGACATCTGGCGCGCAGCCGCTGGTATCCGGAGCGATCGCCCAAGGCGATCCGTCCGGCCCTGACGTCGGCGATTCCGTTCTGCGACATCGGCGACAACCGGCCATGGCTCGCCTTCTTCGAAACGACGCAGCGCGGCGTCAGCACGCGCTACGTGCTGCCGATGCAGATCGAATGGGTGCGCTTCGACCGCGAGCGCTACAACCCGCATGCGCTGGCCGCCGTTCGGCAAGGAGCCCGCGAAGGCACCCTGCTCGACGTCGCCACCGACCAGATCTTCATCGCGCTATTGTTGCGCAATCTGCAGCAATCGCTGACGGTCGACGAGAGCGAACAGGGCTTGCGGCTCGAATTCCGGCCAACCAACCGCTTCAGCGACAAGCCGATCCGGCAGCCCGAGCACATCCGCATCGTCGAGTCCGACCTGCCCCGCAGCACCGCCCTGGTGGATAACGACTGTGTCGTCAAGATCTACCGGACGCTTCAGCCCGGCCCCAATCCCGAGATCGAGATGGGGCGCTTCCTCACCGACGTCGCGAACTTTCCCAACACGCCGGCGCTGCTCGGCAGCGTCGAACTGGTCGAGGGCAACGAGAAGAGCGCGGTCGGCGTCGTTCACGCCTTCGTCGCCAATCAGGGCGACCTCTGGACGGTGAGCGCGGCCTATCTCGATCGCTTCGTCGAGGAGCAGCGCCTGCTGGCGGCGAGCATCCACCCCGGCGAGCGCGAGGAAGAGATCCCCTATCTGCGTTACATGTCGCAGGCCGGGCGGCGCGTGGCCGAGCTGCATGTTGCGCTCGCCGGCAACAGCGAGCTTGCCGAATTCGCGCCGGAGCCTGTCGGCCGCGACGACGTGCAGCGCTGGATCGACGATCTGATGCTTTGCGCCGGGCGCGTTTTCGATGCGCTCCGGCAGCGGCGGGAAACGTTGAGGGAGGTCGACCGCCCGCTGGCCGACCAGGTGCTGGCGTTGCAGCCGGCCCTGCCGGGTTTGCTGGAAGCGCTGCTGCTGCGCGAGGCCGATGCCGCCAACATCCGCTGCCATGGCGACCTCGATCTCACCCAGTTGCTGATCGTCAAGGACGACATCTTCATCGTCGACTTCGAAGGCGCGCCGCGGCGCAGTATCGCCGAGCGCCGGCGCAAGGCGCCCGCCGCGCGCGACATCGCCAGCCTGGTCCGATCGATCGATTATTCGGCAACCGCAGCCCTTGAGCGCGCGCTCAAAGTGGCCCACGATGAGCACGGCAAGCTCGGCGCGGCGCTTGGCGAGTGGCGTGACCGGGCGACGGCCGCATGTCTCGCCGCCTACCACGAGGCCATGACCGACCAGCGGCTATGGCCCGCCGATCCGGAGGCCGCAGACGGCTTGCTGACCTTCTTCCTGCTCGAGAAGGCCTTGAACGAAATCGAACACGAATTGTCATTCCGGCCGGAATGGCTGCGCGTGCCGCTGACCGGGATCATCAGAATGTTGTCGCAACCATCCTTCGAGGCCTCATGACCAAGCTACCCGCCGAGGCCTACGCAATCATCGAAGGCAAGCATTCCGATCCATTTCGCTATCTCGGCTTGCACAGCGAAGGCGGCCACAGCGTGGTGCGCGCTTTCATCCCCGAAGCTTCCAACGTGGAGGCGGTCGGCGAGCATGGCGAGACGGCGCCGCTGCAACGGATTCACGATGCCGGGCTGTTCGCAGGCGCGCTGCCGAACGGCTCCAAACGCTACCAGCTCCGCGCCCGCTTCGGCGAAAACGTCGTCGATCTCGACGACCCCTACCGCTTCCCGCCCGTGCTCAGCGACTTCGATCTCTATCTGCTGGGCGAAGGCACCCATCGGCGGATCTACGACAAGCTCGGCGCGCATCCGATAACGCTCGACGGCGTCGACGGCGTGGCGTTCGTGGTGCTGGCGCCGAACGCCAAGGCCGTCAGCGTGGTCGGCGATTTCAATTTCTGGAATGCGCTGCGGCATCCGATGCGGGTGCGCGGCGTCGGCTATTGGGAATTGTTCGTGCCCCATGCCCACGCCGGCGACCGCTACAAGTTCGACGTCACCGGCCCCGACGGACGGCATCTGCCGCTGAAATCCGATCCGGTGGCCTTCGCGGCGGAAGTCCGGCCCTCAACGGCCTCGATCGTCGTCGACGAAAGCCGAATTCCGCATCCGCGTCCCGCGCCATCGGGCATCAACGCGCTGGGCGCGCCGATCTCGATCTACGAGGTGCATCTCGGCTCGTGGCGGCGCAAGAACGGCAATGAATGGCTGAGCTATCGCGACCTCGCCGAACAGCTTCCGGCCTATGCGAAGGATATGGGCTTTACCCATCTCGAGTTTCTGCCCGTCAGCGAGCATCCGTTCGACGGTTCATGGGGCTATCAGCCGACCGGCCTGTACGCGCCGACCAGCCGGTTCGGCACGCCGGAAGATTTTTCCGCGCTCGTCGATGCCTGCCATCGCGAGGGGATCGGCGTATGGCTCGACTGGGTGCCCGGACATTTTCCCGACGATCCGCATGGGCTCGGCTATTTCGACGGCACCGCGCTCTACGAGCACGCCAATCCACTGCAGGGCCGCCACCTCGACTGGGGCACGCTGATCTACAATTACGGCCGCACCGAAGTGGTCAATTTCCTGGTCTCCAACGCGCTGTTCTGGTTCGATCGCTACGGCGTCGACGGCCTGCGCGTCGATGCCGTCGCCTCGATGCTCTACCTCGACTACAGCCGGCCCGCCGGCGAGTGGATTCCAAACCGGCATGGCGGCCGGGAAAATCTCGAAGCCATCGAATTCCTGCGCCGCTTCAACATCGAACTGTTCGGGCATTTTCCGGAAGCCACCACAGCCGCGGAAGAATCCACCGCATGGCCGCAGGTCTCGCAGCCGGTCGAATATGGCGGGCTCGGCTTCGGCTTCAAATGGAACATGGGCTGGATGCACGACACGCTGAAATATATCGGCAAGGATCCGGTGTACCGGAAGCACCATCACGGCGACGTCCTGTTCGGCCTGCATTACGCGTTTTCGGAGAATTTCATTCTGCCGCTGTCGCATGACGAAGTCGTGCACGGCAAACGCTCGATCCTCGGCCGCATGCCGGGCGACGAGTGGCAGCGGTTTGCGAACCTGCGCGCCTATTACAGTTTCATGTTCGGCCATCCCGGCAAGAAGCTTTTGTTCATGGGCTGCGAGTTCGGCCAGGAGCGCGAGTGGAATCACGATCAGTCGCTGGACTGGCACCTTTTGGGGCAACAGCGGCACGCCGGTATCCAGAATCTGATCCGCGATCTCAACCGGCTCTATCGTAGCGTACCGGCGCTGCACGAGATGGACTGCAACCAGGCGGGATTTGAATGGGTGATCACCCATGATTCCGCCAACAACATCTTTGCCTGGCTGCGCAAGGGTTACGATGCGCACGCACGCTGCCTCGTGGTCGTGAACTTCTCGCCGAACGTCTATCGCAATTACCGCGTCCGGGTGCCGTTCGCCGGCAAGTGGAAGGAAGCGCTCAATTCCGACTCCGCCCATTATGGCGGCAGCAATGTCGGCAATGTCGGCGAAGTCCACACCCTGGAAGGCAGCATCCCCGAGCTCAACCTGACCATCCCGCCGCTGGCCGCGATCTTTCTCGTACCGGAAAGCTGACGCATGCGATTGTCCGCGGGAAGCCCCGCCCGCTTAGGTGCAAGCTGGGACGGACGGGGCACCAACTTTGCGCTGTTCTCGGCCAATGCGGAAAAGGTCGAGCTTTGCCTGTTCGACGGCCAGGGCCGCCGCGAACTCGAGCGGATCGAACTGCCCGAGCGCAACGAGGACGTCTGGCATGGCTATCTCAACGACATCTCGCCCGGGCAGCTCTATGGCTATCGCGTCCACGGCCCCTATGCGCCCGAGCGCGGCCACCGCTTCAACGCCAACAAGCTGCTGCTCGATCCCTACGCCAAGCGGATCGCCGGCCGACTGGTGTGGAGCGACGCGCATTTCGGCTATCGCACCGGCAGCGCGCGCGAGGATCTTTCCTTCGACCGCCGCGACAATGCGCGCGGCATGCCGAAGGCGGTCGTGGTCGACGAGAACTTCAACTGGGGGCGCCGCGAGATACGGCCGAACATCGCCTGGGAAGACACCATCATCTACGAGGCCCACGTCAAGGGCCTGACGCAAAAGCGCGACGACGTCGGTCCGGGCTGGCGCGGCACCTATGGCGGGCTGTGCTCGCCGGCAATGATCGACCATCTCAAGCGGCTCGGCGTCACCACCGTCGAATTGCTGCCGATCCACGGGCTGATCGACGACCGGGTGCTGGTCGAGCGGAAGCTTGCGAACTACTGGGGCTACAACACGCTGGCGTTCTTCGCGCCGGAGCCGCGCTATGCGCAGGACAATGCGCTCGACGCGTTCCGCACCACGGTGGCGCGGCTGCACGACGCCGGCATCGAGGTGATGCTCGACGTGGTCTATAACCACACCGCCGAGGGCAACCATCTCGGCCCGACGCTATCGTTCCGCGGCATCGACAACGCGTCCTATTACTGGCTCAACAAGGAAAACCCGCGCTACTACGACGACTTCACCGGCTGCGGCAGCTCGGTCAACCTCACCCATCCGCGCGTGCTGCAGATGGTGATGGATTCGCTGCGCTACTGGGTCGAGGTCTGTCACGTCGACGGCTTTCGCTTCGATCTTGCCACCACGCTGGCGCGCACGCCGAACGGCTTCGACCGCAATTCGTCGTTTCTGACCGCGGTGCGGCAGGACCCGGTGCTGGCGACGGTGAAGCTCGTCGCCGAGCCGTGGGACCTCGGCATGGGCGGCTATCAGGTCGGCGCGTTTCCCTCGCAATGGTCGGAATGGAACGACCGCTATCGCAGCGCGATGCGCCGTTACTGGAGCGGCGAAGGCAGCCTGATCGGCGAGGTATCGCGCCGTATGACCGCCTCCTCCGACCTGTTCCATCACGACAACCGCGCGACCCGCGCCGGCATCAATCACATCACCGTCCATGACGGTTTCACGCTGGCCGACCTGTTCAGCTACAACGACAAGCACAACGAGGCCAACGGCGAGGACAATCGCGACGGCTCCAACGACAACCAGAGCAACAATTGCGGCCATGAGGGCCCGACCAGCGACGCCGCGATCGTTGCGCTGCGCCGGCAGCTCCGCAAGAACCAGCTCGCCTGCCTGTTCCTCGCGCAAGGCACGCCCTTGATGCTGGCCGGCGACGAGGTCGGCAATTCGCAGAACGGCAACAACAACGCCTATTGCCAGGATAATGAGACCGGCTGGGTGAGCTGGGACAATCTCGGCAAGCCAGGCGACGATCTCACCGATTTCGTCAGCCACATGACGACCCTGCGCCGGCGCTTCGCGCAGCTGCGCTGCCAGCGCTGGCTCTCCGGGCGGCGCAAGGATGGCTCCTACGGGGTGCTATGGCTGACGCCGGCGGCCGAGGAGATGCAGGAAGCCGACTGGAATTTTCCGGAGGGACGGTTCCTCGCCTACGTACTGGGGCCGATGGAACCAGGGCAGCCGCCGATCTTTATCGTGCTGAATGCCGCCCCTGAAGAGATCGCTTTCACATTGCCCAAGATGCCCGAGTACAAAAACTGGCACCCGGTGCTGAACACGACTGAGGCCGTGCTGAGCCCGACCGCATTCGCGTTCGGGCGCCGAGACCAGCGCGCCGCCGCGGTCGGTGCTTGCCTTTGCGGGCATGGCATGAACGACCGGCAATTCGGCCCGTGTCTGGCAAACTACGGCACGCGGTTTCGGCTGTGGGCGCCGGCGGCCAAGCGCGTCGATGTCATGCTGGAGCAACCGCACGCGATGAAACGCGGCGAGGACGGCTGGTTTACGGCCGACATCGCCGGCGTGAAGGCCGGCGCGCGCTACAAATTCCGCATCGATGACGAGATCGACGTGCCGGATCCGGCGTCGGCGTTTCAGCCCGATGACGTCTTCGGCCCCAGCGAAGTGATCGATCACGAAGCCTATCCATGGCGCGCTACCAACTGGCGCGGACGGCCGTGGCAGGAGGCCGTGATCGTCGAGGCCCATGTCGGGACCTTCACCGAGCAAGGCAGCTATCGCGCGATGATCGACAAGCTCGATCATCTCGTTGAAACCGGCATCACCGCGCTGGAATTGATGCCGCTGGCGGACTTCGCAGGCTCCCGAAACTGGGGCTATGACGGCGTGCTGTGGTACGCGCCCGACAGCGCCTATGGCCGCCCCGAAGATCTCAAGGCGCTGATCGACGAAGCGCATCTGCGCGGGCTGATGGTGATGCTCGACGTGGTCTACAACCATTTCGGCCCGGAAGGGAATTACCTCGGCCGCTATGCGCCCTCCTTCTTCACCGAAGCGCACACGCCCTGGGGCAGCGCGATCGACTATCGCGTGAAAGAGGTCCGCGCCTTCACGATCGAGAACGCGCTGCACTGGCTGCGTGACTATCGCTTCGATGGCTTGCGGCTCGATGCCGTCAACTCGATCGCCGAGCCGGGCGGGCTGTCGCTGCTGCACGATCTCAGCGCCGCTGCCGGCAAGCTCGCCGCGGAAACCGGCCGGCACATACATCTGGTGCTGGAGAACGGCGACAACCGCGCCAGCATTCTGGACGCCATTGAAGACCCGCCGCACGGAAAATATCGCGCGCAATGGAACGACGACTATCACCACGCCTGGCGCGTGCTGATGACCGGCGAGAAGCAGGGTTATTATGTCGACTACCAGCGCTCGCCGCTGTCGGACATCGCGCGCGCGCTGTCATCTGGCTTCGTCTATCAGGGAGAACCGTCGGCGTTTCGCGGCGGCAAGCGGGGCGAGCCGAGCGGCCATCTGGCGCCGATCGCCTTCATCAACTTCCTGCAGAACCACGACCAGATCGGCAACCGCGCGCTGGGCGACCGGCTCGAAGGCAATGCCGACGCGCGGATGATCGAGGCGGCGCTTCAGATCCTGCTGATCGCGCCTCACATTCCCATGCTGTTCATGGGCGAGGAATGGGGCTCAACCGTCCCCTTCCCGTTCTTCTGCGACTTCGGCGGCGATCTCGCCGACGCCGTCCGCAAGGGCCGTCGCGTTGAGCTGGCCTGGGCCTATGCGGAATATGGCGATGAGGTCCCCGACGCGCTTGCGGCTTCGACGAGGGACTCTGCGGTGCTCGACTGGGACAGTCGCGAGGCGCCCGCGGGCCGAAAACGCCTGGCGCTCGTGCGAGAACTGCTGCGAACCCGGAAGCAGCAGATTGTCCCCCGTCTGGCCGGCGCCGCCTTCGGGAAGGCGCAGGTGGCACACGGTGGTTTGCTGACGGCCGATTGGCGGATGGGCGATGGCGCCACGCTTCGCCTTCTCGCCAACCTGTCGGACCAGGCCATCAGCCATGCGCCCGGTGGACCCGCGGGAACCCTGATCTGGGGCAGCGAGTTGGGCGGCAGCGTCCCGCCATGGACGGTGCTCTGGCGCATCGGATAGGAAAAATGCCCCCGGCGATCCCGATCGCGACCTACCGCCTGCAATTGTCGGCGGATTTCGATTTCGACGCCGCCGCTTCCGTGGTGCCCTACCTGAAGGCGCTCGGCATCACGCATCTCTATGCCTCGCCCTTCATGCGCGCCCGCAAGGGCAGCACGCATGGCTACGACGTCACCGACCACGCCCAATTCAATCCGGAGCTCGGCGGCGAAGCCGGCTTCGAGCGGCTGAGCGCCGTGCTGCGGCAACACGATCTCGGGCTGATTCTGGATTTCGTGCCGAACCATATCGGCGTGCATTTTGCCGACAATCCATGGTGGCTCGACGTGCTGGAATGGGGTCCCGCCTCGCCGCACGCCGCCTCCTTCGACATCGACTGGGAGCAGTTGCCCTACCGCGCCCGCGGCGGCGTGCTGCTGCCGATCATCGGCTCGTCCTACGGTCAGGCGCTGGAAAATGGCGAGATCGAACTGCGCTATGACGCCGGCGAAGGCAGTTTTTCGGCCTGGTATTTCGAACACCGGCTGCCGATCGCGCCGGAACGTTATGGCGAAATCCTGCGCATGATAATCAAGGAGGCAGGCGCGGAGGAAAGCGCGCCCGGCAGGGCGATGCTTGCGCTGGCTTCGCGGCACCAAGGACCACGCCGTCCCAACCGCAAGGAAGCACCGGGCTTCAAGGCCGAGTTGAAGGCGATCTCCGGCGCGGCGGACATCATCGCGAATGGGCTCGCAGCCTATCGCGCCGGGCCGGATCGCACAGCGCCGACGCTTTCGCTGCACCATCTGCTCGAACGCCAGCACTACAAGCTCGGCCACTGGCGGCTCGCTTCCAGCGACATCAACTACCGGCGCTTCTTCGACATCAATACGCTGGCGGGCTTGCGCGTCGAGGACGCCGGCACCTTCGAGGCGATCCATCGGCTGGTCAAACGGCTGATTGCGGAGGGAAAGCTCGGCGGGTTGCGGCTCGATCATATCGACGGCCTGCGCGATCCCGTCCAGTATTTCCAGCGCCTGCGCCGGCTGGTCCGCGACGCGCATGGCGGCCGAAGCCAGCCCTTCTATGTGGTGGTCGAGAAAATTCTCGGCGAGCACGAAAAGCTGCCGTCATTCGCCGGCGTTCACGGCACCACCGGCTATGAGTGGTTGAACGCCATCACCCAGGTGCTGACCGACGGAAGCGGCCTGGAGCCGCTCGACGAGATCTGGCGGCAGGTCAGCAACCAATCGCCAAAACTCGAGCCTATCCTGCGGGACGCAAAACGCCGCGTGCTGGAAACGCTGCTGACCAGCGAATTCACCGTGCTGACGCGCCTCTTGGCGCGGATCGCCAGCGGACATTACTCCACCCGCGACTATTCCGCCGATGGCCTGCGGCAGGCGCTCGAACTCTATGTGCTGCACTTCCCAGTGTACCGCACCTACCTGACATCGTCAGGTCCATCCGCGCATGATCGCCAGTTGATATCAGCGACGATCGAACGGGCGCGCGCCGACTGGTTTGCCGCCGATGACGGCATTTTCGACTTTCTCCGCGACACCCTGACGATAGACCTGATCAAGCCCGGGCGCGCGCACCACAGCGCGCCGCGCGTCAGACGTTTCGCGTTGAAGGTGCAGCAGTTCACCGGCCCGATGATGGCGAAGTCGCTGGAGGACACCACGTTCTACCGCTACCACCGCCTGCTCGCCCTCAATGAGGTCGGCGGCGATCCGGCGGCCAGAGCACTTTCGGCCGGCGAGTTTCACGGGATGATGCGGACCCGCGCCAGCGAATGGCCGCATGGCATGACGGCCACCGCGACGCATGACACCAAGCGCGGCGAGGACGCGCGGGCGCGCATCATGGCGCTTTCGGAAATTCCCGGTGAATGGACCAGCGCCGTGGCCCGATGGAAGCTGCTCAACGCGCCGCATCTCTCGGTCGACGGCGATCTGCGCGCGCCGTCGGCAACATTCGAGTACATGCTGTATCAGGCGCTGCTCGGGGCATGGCAGCCGGACGACGCTTCTTTTCCCGCGCGGATGCAGGAATATGCGCTGAAGGCCGCGCGCGAGGGCAAGCAGGAAACGAGCTGGCTCAATCCCCACGCGGCCTATGAGGCGGGCGTCAAGAGCTTCATCGAGAAAATTCTCGATCCCTCGCTCTCAGGCGAATTTCTGAACGCGCTGCAAACGCTCGCGCAGCGGCTGTCGCTGATGGGCGCACTGAATTCGCTCAGCCAGATCACGCTGAAGGCGATGCTGCCGGGCGTGCCGGATTTCTATCAGGGCACGGAGCTTTGGGATTTTTCACTGGTCGATCCCGACAACCGGCGGCCGGTCGACTTTGCCGAACGCGCAGGCCGGCTCGACGCGCTGGAGAAGCCGGATTGGGACCGGCTGGTCGAGAAGTGGCCGAGCGGCCATCTGAAGCTGGCCTGGACACGGCATCTGCTCAAGCTTCGGAACGAACTCGCCGATGTATTCATGGGCGGCGATTACGAGCCGTTGGAAGTGAGCGGGCCGCATCGCGACCATTTCATCGCGTTCGCCCGGCGGCGCGGTCGCGAGGCGGCGATCACCGTGGTCACGCGCTGGTTTGCGCCGTTGACCGACGGCGGCAGACATTGGCCTGGTCCGGGGAATTTTGACGCCGCGCTTGATGTCGGCGGCTATGCGGTGGAAGGTTTTGCCGACGCCGATGCCACGCAGTTGCGGCTGTCGGATCTGCTGGCGCACCTGCCGGTGGCCGTGCTGAAGGCGAGGTTCAACGGCGCGGCAAACCGGCACGAAAGCGCGGGCGCGACTAGGGTCCCCGTTCCGATTGCATCGGAACGGGGGCCCTAGATTTTTAATTCACGCGTTTTCTTGACGCGAACCGGCCTCCACTTCGCTGGAAAACGCTCTGGGGCAACATCAGCTTTTCTTGGTCAGCAACAGCTTGCCGCGGTTCTGGATCGCAGCCTGGGCCACTTCCGCAAAGCGCTGCAACAGCCATGGCAGCACGACTTCCACCTGCACATGATCTTCCGCCACGTCGACATGGCCGGCGGCCGCCTGACCTAGCGCGCGAACGCGAAAAATCATGCGGTTGTCTTCCCATCGCTCCTCATCGACGCTCAGCACCGGCACGCCGGAAGCGGCGCGCGACAGCCCGGTCTTCAGGCGGCGCATGGCCTCTTCGCGCCCGAGGCTGTGCGGGATCGAAACCACCAGCGGTTTGGTCATCGGCAAAAATCCTCTCGTCATCTTAACGCATGTAATTGCACGCCGTTCGAAAAGAAGAGGCGCGCGGATTATCGCGGTGCAATGGGGAACTTTGCGAGATTCCGGTTTGTTGTTCCCGTCTCAGGGCAGAACAAACACAACGGGCCCTACCGGGCTGAGGAGAGACTAATGTCAATCGGCACCATCATCCTGATCATTCTTATCATCGCGCTGCTGGGTGGATTCAGCGGCGTCGGCGGCGGGCCGTTCTATGGCACCGGATATTACGGCGGCGGCGGCCTTGGTCTTGTGATCGTGATCCTGCTGATCCTGTTGCTGCTCGGGAAGCTTTGAGCGGGTTGTAGATCGTAGGGGTGGGCAAGGCGCAGCCGTGCCCACCCTTTCCTGCGCGATCAAAAATGGTGGGCACGCTTCGCTTTGCCCACCCTACGTTCCGATCCAACACGAAGACTGTCATCACCCGCCTTGTGCGCAATTGCGCACTGGGGCGGGTGATCCAGTATTCCAGAGACACCGGTGATTAAGCCGATAAGCCGCAGCGTAATGGATACCGACAGCATAGGATTGCAGCTACATCTTCCCAGCCAACTTCTTCATCGCCGGCTTGATCGACGCCGCCGCGTCGTCGTAGCCGTCCCAGGCTTTTGTCTTTGCCAGCAGCGCCGGCACGGTGCGCACCGTGTACTTCTTCGGATCGAGGTCGCCGCGCACCTGTGGCCAGGTCAGCGGCATCGAGACGGTGGCGCCCTCGCGCGCACGCGGCGACAGCACGGCGACTGCGGTCGAGAGCCGGTCGTTGCGCAGATAGTCGAGGAAGATCTTTCCCTTGCGCAGCTTCTTCGACATGTTGAGCAGATAGCGCTCGGGATCATCATTCGCCATCCACTGGCAGATGCCTTGCGCGAAGGCCTTGGCTTCCTTCCAGCTCACCTTGTCCCTTGCGCCATGAAGCAGCGGCGTCACCACATGCAGCCCCTTGCCGCCGGTGGTCTTGCAGAAGCTTTCGAGACCGACCGCCGTCAGCCGCTGCCGCATCTCCTTGGCGGCCTCGATCACCTCCGAAAATTCAACGTTCGGCGCGGGATCGAGATCGAACACCAGCCGCCCCGGCGTGTCGTAGTCGTCCGGCGCGCAATTCCAGGGATGCAGCTCCAGTCCGCCGCTCTGCGCCACCGCCGCCAGCCCCTCGACCTGGTCGATCTGCAAATAGGGTTTGCGATCGCCTGCGACCTTGGCAAGCTTCAGCAGATCCGAGCCGCCCGGCATGCCGTGGCGCTGAAAGAAGGTTTCACCCTTGATGCCGTCCGGCGCGCGCAACACGGAGCACGGACGGCCCTTGAGGTGGACGATCATCCACTCCCCGACCGCTTCGAAATACTGCGCGAGGTCGAGCTTGGTGACGGCCTCGCCGTCGCCGCCGTCGGGCCACAGCGCCTTGTCGGGTTTCGAGATGGCGACGCCCATCACCTCGGCGGATTTGGCCGATGATTTCACGGACCGCACTACGGGCTTTGCAATTCCAGTCATGGCAGGCCTCTCCGCGCGTATCTCCTTCGCCGGCTTGTCCTGACGCAGCCCCTTGAACGCGGCCTGCCGGATGTTGCCGCCATCGGTCCAGCCGGCGAACTCGACCTCGGCGACCAGCTCGGGCTTCAGCCAATGCACGTCACGGGCCTTCTTCGGCGCATCCTTGCCGCCGAACGGGCTCTTGTCGGACGCCGCCGCCTTCAACGCCGGCATGATCCGCCGGACGACGTCCTGCCCGAAACCGGTGCCGACAAGGCCGACGAACACCAGATGACCGCCGCGATAGACGCCCGCCATCAGCGAACGGAATTTGCCGTTGGTGGTCTTCCAGCCGCCCAGCACCACCTCCTGCCCGCCGCGGATCTTGGCCTTGGTCCAGCTCTCGGTGCGTCCCGAGCGATAGGGCGCATCCAGTTTCTTGGAAACGATGCCTTCCAGCTCCAGTTTCTTTGCCGATTCCAGCACGGTATCGCCGCGATCTTCGAAATGCTCGACGTAGCGGATCAGCTCTTCTTTTCCATTCCGCCGCTCCAGCAGGCGCTTCAAGCGTTCCTTGCGCTCGCGCAGCGGCAGTCGCGCGCAGATCCTCACCATTGGCAAACAGGAGATCGAACGCAAAGAAGATGAGGTCGCCGGTCTTGTTGTCCGCTATCGCCGCCTGCAGCGCCGAGAAGCTGGGCACGCCGTTGTGGTCCAGCGCGACGATTTCGCCGTCGATCAGCGCATCGGGCAACGCCTTGGCTGCTCTCGCGATGGCGCCGAACTTGCCGGCCCAGTCCAGCCCTTTGCGGGTCAACAACGCTACATCGCCATCCTCGATCCGCAGTTGTACGCGGTAGCCGTCGAACTTGACTTCATGGCACCAGCCGTCCGAGTTCGGCGGCCGCTCGACCGAGGCGCAAAGCTGCGGCGCGACGAAATCCGGCATCGCGGAAACCTTCTTCGGCTTGGCGCTTTGCGCTGGCGCGCGGGTCCTGGTCTCCGGCGTGGCGCGCAGTGCTGCTGTTTTCCTGCCGGCGCGCGCGTCAGCCGCTTCGCCGCGGTTGGATTGCCAGACGGCGTCGGCCGAGGTCTTGCCTTTGGCCAGCATGAACGGCTTTGGCGCCTTGCCCTTGCCTTGCGCGATCTGCGCCATGGGTCGCCCCGAAGCCACGGAGCGATCCTCTTCCAGGATGTCGTTGGCCTCGCCTTCCTTGGCGAATTCGTCGCGGTGCTTGATCAGGAGCCAGTTGGTGCGCTTGCCGCCGTAGCGGTCGCCCTTCATCCGCACCAGCACCCAACTGCCCTGCAGCTTGTCGCCGTGCAACGTGAATTTCAGGTCGCCTTTCTTGAAGCCGCGCTCGGGATCATCGGATTCCCAGGTGCCGCGGTCCCACAGCATCACGGTGCCGCCACCATACTGATCGTCCGGAATCGTGCCTTCGAAATCGCCGTAGTCCAGCGGGTGATCCTCGACCTCGACCGCCAGCCGCTTGTCGTGCGGATCGAGCGACGGTCCCTTGGTGACCGCCCAGGACTTGAAGACGCCGTCGAACTCCAGCCGCAGGTCGTAATGCAGCCGCGTCGCATCATGCTTCTGGATCACGAAGCGCCGCTGCCTGGCGGGCGCGACCTTGACCACGCCGGAAGGCTCGGCGGTCTTGCCGAAATCGCGCTTCTTCCGGTACGTGCTGAGCTTCTTCAACGCCACGGCAAACCTCGACCATCCGGACCGCTCGCACGGCGGCATCCGGAACGAAAACCCATACTAACCGTTGAAGTTCCGAAACCCAACCATGCCGGAGATTGCAATGGCCCCCCGCGCCTATTGGAAAGGCACGCTAAAGCTCTCCCTGGTGTCATGCCCGGTGGTGCTGTATCCGGCTTCGACATCGGTCGAGAAAACCCGCTTTCACATGATCAACAGGGAGACCGGCAACCGGCTGAAGCAGCAGATGATCGATGCCGAGACCGGCGATGTCGTGGAGAGCGACCAGAAGGGCCGCGGCTATGAGCTGAAGAAGGGCCAGTATGTCGAGATCGAAAAGGAGGAGCTCGAGGCCGTCCAGATCGAGAGCAACCACACCATCGAGATCGACAGCTTCGTGCCAAGCGACGAGATCGACAAGCGCTATTACAACCATCCCTACTACGTCGCGCCCGACGGCAAGGCCGCGGTCGACGCCTTCGCGGTGATCCGCGACGCCATGAAGGATGAGGGTCGGGTCGCGCTGGCGCGCATCGTGCTGACCAACCGCGAGCACGTCATGGCGATCGAGCCGCTCGGCAAGGGCCTGCTCGGCACCACGCTGCGCTATCCTTACGAGCTGCGCGACGAGGAGGACTATTTCGACGGCATCAAGACCCCGAAGATCACCAAGGACATGGTCGAACTCGCCGGCCACATCCTGCACACCAAGGCGGCGCATTTCGATCCCTCGAAATTCAAGGATGAGTATGAGGACGCGTTGAAGGCGCTGGTGCGGCGCAAGGCCTCCGGCAAACCGATCAAGGTCGCCGAGCGCGAGGAAAAGCCGGACAACGTCATCAACCTGATGGACGCGTTGAAGGCGAGCCTGAAGGGCAAGCCGGCGGCGAAACGGCGGGCGCATGCTCCGGCGTCGCGGCGCGCACCGGCACGACGGGCGGCGAAGAAGGCGCATCGGTCGGCGGCGCAGGCACCGCAAGGCGGGGTAGTACAGTACCGTCATTGCGAGGAGCAAAGCGACGAAGCAATCCAGAGCCCGCCGGGATTCTGGATTGCTTCGCTTCGCTCGCAATGACGAGTGCTACCGCACCTCTTCGCCTTCCGCTTCGATTTCTTCGCCGTCTTTTTCTTCGACGCCTTCCGCTTCTTCGCAGCCTTCTTCGGCACCTTCTTGCCCTTGGCCCTCGCCTCCGACAGTCCGATCGCAATCGCCTGCTTGCGGCTCTTGACCTTCGCTGCCCGAGCGGCCGCTCTTTAGCGTGCCAGCCTTGCGCTTCTTCATCGCGCGCCTGACGTCGGCCGACGCCTTTTTCGAATATCTGCGTGCCATTGCTTTTCTCCGGCTTTCCTCCGTTTGGCAAAAAAATAATCACCGGTGGCATGCAAAGTTCCTCGCACGTCATCATCCGCTTGCATTGACCGGCGACGGAAGGCATTTTGGCTGCCGGGGGACGACGGAAACGCCGGCAGCAAGAACGGCGCCGTTCCCGGACCGGGGAGGATCTAATGACATTGACGAAGTCGCACGTCGCAGGCCCAACGACGCCTGCGGTGCGGGAGATGACGTTCGGCGACCTGTTGCGCAAGGCGGCGGAGGCGGCGCCCGATCGCCTGGCCCTGATTGCAGGCGTCCCCGATCCAAAACTGCGCCGTCAATGGACCTACGCGCAGCTTTATCGCGAAGCCCAGCGCACCGCCCGCGCGCTGCTGTCGCGCTTCAAGCCGGGCGAGCGCATTGCCGTCTGGGCGCAGAATCTCCCGGAATGGGTCATGCTCGAATTCGGCGCCGGCATGGCCGGCATGGTCCTCGTCACCGTGAACCCGGCCTTCCGCGCCCGGGAAGTCGAATATGTGTTGAAGCAGTCGCGCTCGGCCGGAATCTTCGTCGTTAGCGGTTTCCGCGGCAACCCGATGCTGGAGACGGTGCAGGCGGTGGCGCCGAACTGCCCCGAGCTGCGCGAGATCATCTCGTTCGACGACTGGAATGCTTTCATCGCTGCAGGCGACGACGAAAGCATCAAGCTGCCGGCGGTCAGTCCCGACGATCCTGTCATGATCCAGTACACCTCAGGCACCACGGGCTTTCCGAAGGGCGCCCTGCTCCGCCATCGCGGGCTTCTCAACAACGGCGCCGATACCGCCGACCGGATGGGCGTCGATGCCGGCGACGTCTTCGTCACCACGATGCCGCTGTTTCATACCGGCGGCTGCGTCTGCTGCGTGATCGGCGCGGTATCGAAGGCCTCAACGCAAGTGCTGGTCGAAGCCTTCGAGCCAGGGCTGGTGCTGGAGATGCTCGGGACCTATCGCGGCAATGCGATGCTCGGCGTTCCCACCATGCTGGTTGCGATGCTGGAGCATGCGACATTTCCGACCACCGATTTGTCGTCGGTCAAGGCGATCTGCTCCGGCGGCTCCACGGTGCCGGCCGCGCTGGTACGGCTGTTGGAAGAAAAGCTTGGCGCGCCCTTTACCATCGTGTTCGGCCAGACCGAATGCTCCCCGGTCGCGGCGCAAACGCGCACCACCGACAGCGTCGAGGACAAGGCCAACACGATCGGCCTGCCGCTGCCCAACATGGAAAACAAGATCATCGACCCCAACACCGGGGAGACGGTTCCGATCGGCACGGTCGGCGAATTCTGCACCCGCGGTTATCACGTGATGCTCGGTTACTTCGAAATGCCTGATGCGACCGCCGCCGCGATCGACGCCGACGGCTGGCTGCATACCGGCGATCTCTGCGCGATGGACGCCCGCGGCTATTGCACGGTGGAAGGCCGGCTGAAGGACATGATCATCCGCGGCGGCGAAAACATCTATCCGCGCGAGCTGGAGGAGCTGCTATTCAAGCATCCGAAGGTCGGCGAAGTCGCCGTGATCGGTGTTCCCCATGAGAAGTGGGGTGAAGAGGTAGCCGCCTTCATCCGCCCGGCGCCCGGCGCAACAATCGAAAAGGAAGAACTGATCGACTACATGCGCGCCTCGCTCGCCCCGCACAAGACGCCTAAACACTGGTTCGTGGTGGATGCGTTCCCGCTGACGGGATCAGGCAAGATCCAGAAATTCAAGCTGCGCGAAGCCTGGACCAAAGGTGAGATGGCGGCGATCTGAAAACGACGGAAGGACGAGGTGCTGTTCCAATACAATTGCAACGGTGATAGGTTGGTCCGGCACTGGGGGACATCAATGCCGCGTCTGAACTTGATCTCGAAGCTGGAGACAGCGTGCCAAAGCGGTGCACGCCGCCTGATCTGCTTTGACGCCATCGGGCGATGGACGAGCCGATAGGCCAGCATGATGTTTGACCGGGTCTATCGGCAGCGCCTCGAAGCTGATCTTGCGCGATGGGAATCCGATGGCGTGATCACGCCTTCCGCTGTCGCCGCCATCCGCGTCGCACTTCCGCCGCTCGCTCCCGGCATCAACATCGCGGTGGTGGTCGCCATCGTCGGCGGCCTTTTGATCGCCGCGGCGTTCCTCGCGTTCGTCGCGGCGCATTGGACAGAAATCACACGCCTGCCGCGCCTGGCCATGCTGTTTGCCGGCATCCTCAGCGCCCACGGGCTTGGCGCCTGGTTCGCCCGTGCCGGCCATCCGGTCCTCGCCGATCTTTGTGCCGCCGTGGGCGCGATCGTCTTTGGCGCCGCGATCGCGCTGGTTGGCCAGATGTATCACCTGGGTGGCGACTTTGCCGGCGGCATGCTGCTGTGGGCCGTTGGCGCGCTCGCAACAGCGACGTTGACCGGCTCGCGCGGGGCGCTTGCAGTAGCGCTCGCTGCTGCAAGCATCTGGAGCTGGATGCGGGTCTTGGAGACCGACGCCCCGCATTTTGCATTTGTGGCGCTCTGGCTTTTGGCGGGCGCGCTCGCACTGGCCTGGAACTCGCGCGTGGCGGCCCATCTCGTCGCGGTCGCGGCACTTCCGTGGTGGATGGCGTCCGCGTTTCAGGCCCCTCTTGATTTCCGGCCGTCGTTCATACTCGCCAATGGCGCAGCGTTGCTGTTCGGCGGTGGAATCGCGCTTGCCGTTTCACCCTGGCCACGCGCGGCCCGCATCGGGTCCGTGCTGTCGATCTATGGTGCGTTTTCACTGGCGGGCGTCGCGATCCTGGAGGCGACCTTGGCCAACGAGGTCTTCCGAACCCGCGCAGCGGCAGGGATTGCAAACCAGCCGCTTTGGACGATCTCATGTGGCGTCGCGGGCGTGATCCTCGCCTTTGCCGCCACCGCCACGACGCGCCGGGCCGGCACGGCCTTCGCCGCAGGCGCGATCGGGCTCGTCCTTGCCGCGGTGGCCCTATGGACGCCACCGCAATCGGGTGAGCCGTGGCTTGCCTATGCCGCTTTGCTCTGCGCCATGCTCTGCCTTGTTGTTTCCGGCATGCTGGACGCCGCCCGCCCGCGGATCGTCGCCGGCTGGCTCGGAATCGCAGGCGTCATTGCGGCCGTCACATGGGCGGTGAAGGGTTCGCTGTTGAACCGCTCAATATTCCTGGCCGTGGCTGGCAGCTTCGCCGTGGTGCTCGCCCTGGTGCTCAATCGCTTCGTGCCGAGGAGCCGCGAATGATGACGATGTCCGTCGCATCCCTGGCTGAGCGCCTGGCGCGCATTCCAAAATTCGTGCTGTTCGGCGCTGCCGCTCTGGTTCAGCTCGCGCTCCTCACCCTGATGATCATCGATCGGGCTCAGATTCTGCGTGACGGCGTGGAAGTGACCCTGCAGACCCGCCCCGTCGATCCCAGGGATTTTCTGCGCGGCGACTATGTTGTCCTGGGCTACGATATCACACAATTGCCGGCAGGTTCGCTTCAGAACCAGCCATCCGGCGAACGCAATCCGCTGGTGTACGTCAAGCTCGCGCCCAATCGCGACGGTGTCTACCAAGCGCTTTCAGTCCATGCCGAACCTGTCGCGGTCACAAGTCCCGAGGTGCTGATCCGCGGCCGTCTCGCCTACGGCGCCTCCTGCGGTTCAAAGCAAGACACCTTCTGCGAAAAGCTCACGGTTCGCTACAATCTCGAAAGCTATTTCGTTCCCGAAGGTGAAGGTCGCAAGCTCGAAGACGTCCGCAACCAAGGTAAGCTGTCGGTTGTCGCGGCAGTCCTTCCATCAGGGCGCGCCGCGATCAAACGCCTGCTGATCGACGGCAAGCCGGTCTATGAGGAGCCGTGGTTCTAGCTTCCGCATCTGCAAGCCGAGCGATTTAGCGAATGGCTGCCGTCCTCACCCCTTGAATGTCGGCTGCCGCGGATGGATGCAGTCCTTGAAATCCGCAAAGCCCTTCCATGCCGGTTCCGGCGCGTCCTGGCCGGCGAGCGGCACGTAGATCGACGGCTCGATCGAACTCATCGTCGGAATATAGCGCGGACAGTTCGGGAAGATCGCGCGCGCGGTCACGCGAACGATCAGCTGCGCGCCGACGGTCTCCGCCAGCAGCGGATCGCGGTCGCTCACGCTGGCGCTGCCGTTGACCCGCAAACGCCGCGGCTTGTCATGCATGGCGATGAACAGCAGGCCGACATCGGCATTGGCGACGATGTTGCCGAGACTCTTGAACATGCCGTTGCCGTCATAGTCGGGGAATGCGATCTCGGAAGGCCCGGTGATGCGCACAAAGCCCGGCGCGCCGCCCTTGAACGAGCAATCGGGCCGGCCTTCGGCGTCCGCCGTCGCCAGGAAGAAATATGGCAGGCTCTCGATGAACTGCTTGTCGTCAGCCGAAAATTCCTTGCGCATCAGCTTCTCTTCCAGCCGATCGGAAATCCGGCGGCTGTCGAACTGATCCTGCAATTGCCGATTGCCTTCGTGATACATGACACTCTCAGCCATGACCGTACGTCCTCCTCCGATTCACCTGGGCGTACGTGGTCACCCGGGTCAGATCCCACGTTGAAGCATATCACTTTATGGCAACACCGGATGCGGCAAGCTGACCCGCATGACAGGCCAAGTGCGGGATCGCCGCTATCGGAGATAGGATCAATCCGGCGCACGCAACCGGTAACCGATGCCGGTTTCCGTCAGCACGAATTGCGGGCGCTCCGGGTCGGCTTCGATCTTCTGCCGGAGCTGGCGGACATAGACGCGCAGATATTGCGCATCCGTCAGCTCGTCCCAGAGCTCCTTCAGCAGGAAGCGATGGGTCAGCACCTTGCCGGCGTGCTGCACCAGCACGCGCAGCAATTCATATTCCTTCGGCGACAGTTTTACTTCGCGCTCGCCGGTCTTGACGATGCGGCGCACCAGGTCGACCGAGAGATCGCCGGCGCGGAACACCGGCCGCTCGCCCTGCACCTGCAATTGGTGCCGCAGTGCGGCGCGCATCCGCGCCAGCAACTCGTCCATGCCGAATGGTTTTGTCAGGTAGTCGTCGGCGCCGAGGTCGAGCGCCTGCACCTTGCCGGCCTCGTCGCCCCGGCTCGACAGCACCACGATCGGCACGCTCTCGTTACGGCCGCGGATCATGCGCAGCAGGTCGTGCCCCTGGATGTCGGGCAGTCCGAGATCGAGGATGATCAGCGCCGGCCCCTCGGCCAGCTTCTCCAGCGCGATCTTGCCGTTGGAGGCTTCGAGAATGTCATAGCCCTGCGTGCTCAGCCCCATCCGCAACAGTTTTCGGATCGGCGGCTCGTCATCGATGACCAGGACCTTGATGGGGCTTGCGTTCATGCGGCGGTGTCCAGCGCATTGTTTGCGGCGGGTATCGGCAACCGGATGGTTATGATCGCGCCGCTCCGATCGGAGCGGTTGGCGGCTACGATCGTGCCGCGCATCGCCTCGACGAAGCCGCGCGAGATCGCGAGTCCCAGGCCAGTACCGGGGCGGACATGATCGCCCTTCTGCGCGCGAAAGAATTTGTCGAACACACTTTCCAGTTCCTCGGGCGGGATGCCGTTGCCTTCGTCCATGACCTGCAACAATACGGAATCCCGATCCCGCGCACCCCGGATCGATATCGTGGTGCCTGATGGCGCGTATTTGGCGGCGTTGTCCAGCAGGTTGAACAGCACCTGCTCGAACAGCACGGCGTCGAGCTCCAGCATCGGCAGATCGGAGCCGAGGTCCAGCGACACTTTGTGATGCACCAGAATCTTGCCGGCGCGTCGCAGCGCGCTGCCGACGATCTCGCCGACATCCTGCCGCGCGGCATTCGGCACGATGGCGCCGGATTCCAGCTTGGTCATGTCGAGCAGGTTGGCGATGAACCTGTTCAGCCGCTCGGATTCATCGATCACGGTGGCGAGCAGCTCGTTCTTCTGCGCGTCGGTGAGGCCGGAAGCGAGATCGCGAAGCGTGCTGGCGGCGCCGAGCACCGAGGCCAGCGGCGTCTTCAGGTCGTGCGAGATCGAGGTCAGCAGCGCGCCGCGCAGCCGATCGGATTCCACCGTGCGCTTGACCCGGTCCATGTCCTCGACCAGCAGCACGCGCTCGATCGCGAGCGCGCCCTGATCGACCAGCGCATCCAGCAGGCGGCGCTGGTCCGGCGTCAGCAGCGGGCCGGTGCGGTCGTCGTCGATGCCGATGACGCCGATCGCGCCGCGCCCGGTGCGCATCGGCAGGAACAGCCGTTTTGCGCCCGGCAGCGTGTCCGAGCCGCGCCCGGCGGGACGATCATTGTCCCAGGCCCAGTGGGCGGCGGCGAGATCGGCGCTGTCGAGTTGGTCTTCCGGCGGATAGCCGGACTTCACGGTGAGCACGCCCTCCTCCGGCAACAGCAACACCACCCGCACTTTCAACATCAGCGCGATCTGGTAGGCGGTCGCCCACAGCACGTCGTCCAGCGTCGCGGTGCCCGCCAGCTTGCGGCTGAACGCGTACAGCGATTCGGTGGTGCGCACCCGGCCGATCGCCGTATCGGCCTGCAAGCGCACCCGCGCCGCGACATTGGAAACCAGTATAGCAATCAGCATGAAGAAGAAGAACGCCGCGATATTGGTCGGTTCGGTGATGGTGAAGTTATAGACCGGCGGCAGGAAGAAGAAATTGTAACACAGCGACGCCACGACGCTTGCCAGCAGCGACGGCAACAGCCCATAGCGGGCGGCGACGCCGACCACGGCGGTGAGGAACACCAGATCGACATTCTCGATGCCACCGAACATGGGCTTGATCAGCGTGGCGGCGCCAAGGCCGATCGCAACGAACAGCAGCGCCATCAGATAGGGCCGCGCCTCGAACGGCTCCTGGTGCGCCGCGGTCCGAACTACCGCCTTCGCCACGCCCTCTTCGTCGCCGGAGATGACGTTGACGCTGATATTGCCGGCGCGCCGCACCAGATCGTGCACGACAGAACCGCGCGTCAATTCGAACCACCATGAACGCGACGACTTGCCGATGATGATCTGCGTCACGTTGTTGGCTTGCGCGAAATGGATGACGTCGTCGGCAATGCGGCGGCCGACGCCGGGAATGCTCAGCGCCTCAGCCCCGAGCGCTTCCGCCAGCCGCATGGTGTCGGCCAGCCGGTCGCGCTGCTCGTCGGTAAACTGCAGGCTGCGCCGCGTCTCGATGCTGATCGCCGTCCATGGCGCGTGCAGCCGGTCGGCCAGCCGCTTGGTGTAGCGTACGAGGCCGGCGGCGCGCGGATCCTCGCTCAAACAAACCAGAATACGTTCGCCTGCCGCCCAGGGGCCGGCGATGGCGTTGGCCTGCATATGCGTGAGCAACTGTTCGTCGACCCGCTCGGCGGTGCGCCGCAGCGCCAGCTCGCGCAGCGCGGTCAGGTTGCCCGGCGAAAAGTAATGCTCCAGCGCGCGCTCGGCCTGCTTGGGGACATAGACCTTGCCCTCCTTCAGTCGCTGGATCAGATCGTCGGGCGTAAGGTCGATCAGCTCGATGGCATCGGCGCTGTCGAACACCTTGTCCGGCACGGTCTCCCGCACCCGCACATGCGTGATCTGCGCGACCACGTCGTTGAGGCTTTCGATGTGCTGGACGTTGACCGCGGTATAGACGTCGATGCCCTGGGACAGCAGCTCTTCGACGTCGAGATAGCGCTTGGGATGGCGGCTGCCGGGCGCATTGGTGTGGGCGAGTTCGTCGACGAGGGCGATCTGCGGCCGCCGCGCGATCAGCGCGTCGAGATCCATCTCCTCGAGAAGCTGTTCCTTGTAGGCGAGCCGCTTGCGCGGCAGCACCTCGAGGCCTTTCAGCAGGGCTTCGGTTTCCGCGCGCCCGTGGGTCTCCACGACGCCGACCACCACATCGGCGCCGGCCCTGAGCCGGGCATGCGCGCTCTGCAGCATCTCATAGGTCTTGCCGACGCCGGGGGCCGCGCCAACGAAGATCTTGAGCCGTCCCGCGCGGCTTTCCTCGCGGCGTGCCGTTTCCAGCAGCGCTTCTGGCGAGGGACGTTGGTCGGTGTCGCGGCGGGTTTGAACCATACGGCAATATAGTCCTCACGCCGCGACGGGCCTAGCTGGTCTCATGGCGCGGCCTGGTCCAATGCCAGGTTCAGCGCCAATACGTTAACGCGCGGCTCGCCCAGCAATCCAGCCATGCGGCCCTGGATGTGCTCCGAGACCAGCTGGCGGACGCGATCTTCCGGCAGGTTGCGGGCCTTTGCGACCCGCGGCACCTGGAACAGCGCCGCCTCAGGCGAGATATCGGGATCGAGCCCGCTGGCGGAAGTGGTGACGAGGTCGACCGGCACCGCCGCGGACGGGTTTTCGGCCTTCAGCTTCGCGACGTCTTCCTTGACCCGGTCGGCCAGCGCCTTGCTGGTCGGGCCGAGATTGGAGCCGCCGGAATTGGCGGCGTTATAAGGCGCGGACACCGTCTTGGTCGGATCGGCCGGGTCCGGCGCCGTGGTCGCAGACAGGCGGCCGTGGAAATATTTGGCGTCCTTGAACTCCTGCCCGATCAGCGCGGAGCCGATCACCTTGCCGTCCTTCTCGATCAGGCTGCCTTGCGCCTGTTTTGGAAAGATCGCGCCGGCGATCGCGGTCATGGCGAGCGGATAGGCTACGCCCGTGATGGCCGTGAGCAGGAGGAGGATGAGGATGGCGGGACGGATTTCTCTAAGCATGGTGTGTCTCCGTTAGTTCTCCGTCATTGCGAGGAGCGAAGCGACGAAGCAATCCAACTGTTCTGTTGACGTTCGCTCGCAATGACGGGGTTAGGCCAGGTGCAAGGCAGCGACCACCAGGTCGATGGCCTTGATGCCGATGAAGGGAACGATGATGCCGCCGAGGCCGTAGATCAGCAGGTTACGGCGCAACAATGCCCCTGCCCCGACCGCGCGATAGGCGACGCCTTTCAGCGCCAGCGGGATCAACGCGATGATGATCAGCGCATTGAAGATGATCGCCGACAGGATCGCGCTCTGCGGGCTGGCGAGATGCATGATGTTGAGCACCTCGAGCTGCGGGTAGAACGCCAGGAACATCGCCGGGATAATGGCGAAATATTTTGCGACGTCGTTGGCGATCGAGAACGTCGTCAGCGCGCCGCGGGTCATCAGGAGCTGCTTGCCGATCTCGACCACCTCGATCAGCTTGGTCGGGTTGGAATCGAGATCGACCATGTTGCCCGCTTCGCGCGCAGCCTGCGTGCCGGTGTTCATGGCAACGCCGACATCGGCTTGCGCGAGCGCCGGCGCGTCATTGGTGCCGTCGCCGCACATCGCCACCAGCTTGCCCTTGGCCTGCTCGTCGCGGATCAGCTTCAGCTTGTCCTCGGGCGTCGCCTGCGCCAGGAAGTCGTCGACGCCGGCTTCGGCCGCGATGGCCGCTGCCGTCATCGGATTGTCGCCGGTGATCATCACGGTGCGGATGCCCATCCGGCGCAGTTCGGCAAAGCGCTCGCGGATGCCGCCCTTGACGATGTCCTTCAGGTGAATGACGCCGAGCAGGCGGCCGTCCCTGGCGACCGCCAGCGGCGTGCCGCCGGCCTTTGCGATCTCATCGGCAATCGCCTGGATCTCGCGGGCGACATCGGAACCGAGCGTCGGCTGGATGGCCCGAACCGTGTTGCCGGAGGCCATGGTCTGCGCGGTGCCGCCCCCGACATAGTTGAGGATCGCATCCACCGCGCCCTTGCGGACCGACGAATTACCGGCATCGACGCCGCTCATGCGGGTCTGCGCCGTGAACGGAATAAACGTCGCGGCCAGTTCCTTCATGTCGCGGCCGCGGATGCCGTACTTTTCCTTCGCCAGCACGACGATCGAACGTCCCTCCGGCGTCTCATCCGCGAGCGACGCCAGTTGCGCCGCATCGGCAAGCTCCTGTTCGGTCACGCCGCGGACGGGGCGAAACGCGGTGGCCTGCCGGTTGCCGAGCGTGATGGTGCCGGTCTTGTCCAGCAGCAACGTATCGACGTCGCCCGCGGCCTCGACCGCGCGGCCGGACATCGCCAGCACGTTGAAGCGCACCAGCCGGTCCATGCCGGCGATGCCGATGGCGGACAGCAGCGCGCCGATCGTGGTCGGGATCAGCGTCACGAACAGCGCCACCAGCACCACTACCGAGATCGAGCCGCCGGCATAGGCCGCATAGCTCGGGATCGTCACGGTCGCGAACACGAAGATGATGGTGAGCCCTGCGAGCAGGATGTTGAGCGCGATCTCGTTCGGCGTCTTCTGCCGCTCGGCGCCCTCCACCAGCCTGATCATACGGTCGATGAAGGTCGAGCCCTGCGCCGCCGTGATGCGGACGCGGATCCAGTCGGACAGTACCTGCGTGCCGCCGGTCACGGCCGAGCGGTCGCCGCCGGATTCACGAATGACGGGAGCGGACTCGCCGGTGATCGCCGCCTCATTGACCGATGCGACACCTTCGATCACCTCGCCATCGGAGGGAATGTTGTCGCCGGCTTCCACCAGAACGACATCGCCGACCTTGAGGCTGGTGCCGGGCACCAGACGATAGGTCTTGTCGGCCCCGGTCAACAGCTTGGCCTGACTATCGGTGCGGGTCTTCTTCAGCGATTCCGCCTGCGCCTTGCCGCGGCCTTCGGCGACGGCTTCGGCGAAATTGGCGAACAGCACGGTGAACCAAAGCCACAGGATGATCTGGAAGGTGAAGGCGAGGCCCTCGCCGCCCGTCACCAGATTGCGCAGGAAAATGACGGTCGTGAGCGCAGCGACGATCTCGACCACGAACATCACGGGGTTCTTGATCATCAGCCGCGGATCGAGTTTTACGAACGCCGAGCTGATCGCAGGCAGCACGATCTTCGGATCGAGCATCGCCGAGGCCCGCACTTGTTTCTGCAGTTTCATGGCTTCCATGGACGTAACTCCGAAAAGACGATCAGAACAGGGTGTTGGCGTTCATTGCGAGATGCTCGACGATCGGCCCGAGCGCCAGCGCCGGGAAGAACGTCAGGCCGCCGATGATCAGGATGACGCCGACGACGAGGCCGACGAACAGGCCGCCCGTGGTCGGCAGCGTGCCGGCCGACGCCGGGATCGACTTCTTGCCGGCGAGCGAGCCTGCCAGCGCCATCGCCGGCACGATCATGAAGAAGCGGCCGACGAACATCGAACTGGCGAGCGTGAGATTGTAGAAGAACGTGTTGCCCGTGAGCCCGCCGAAGGCCGAGCCGTTGTTGCCGGTCGCAGACGTGAAGGCATAGAGCACCTCCGTGAACCCGTGCGGGCCGGAGTTGGCCATCGAAGCCACGGCTGACGGCAGCACCACGGCGACCGCGGTCCAGCCGAGATACATCAGCGGCAGCACCAGGATCGCAAGCATCGCCATCTTGACTTCGCGCGCCTCGATCTTCTTGCCGACATATTCCGGTGTGCGGCCGACCATCAGGCCGGCGACGAAGATCGCCAGCACCACGAACAACAGCATGCCGTAAAGTCCGGCGCCGACGCCGCCGACGATGATCTCGCCGAGCTGCATGTTGATCAGCGGGATCATGCCGCCGAGCGCGGTGAACGAGTCATGCATGGCGTTGACCGCGCCGCACGAGGCCGCGGTGGTGACGACCGCAAAGAGTGAGGAGGCGACGATGCCGAAGCGGACTTCCTTGCCTTCCATATTGCCGCCGGAGAGGCCGAGCGCGGCAAGCGTCGAGGTGCCGTGGGCTTCGGCCCAGTAGGTCACGGCAACGCCCGACAGGAACAGCACGCCCATTACGGCGAGGATCGCCCAGCCCTGCCGCTGGTTGCCGACCATGCGGCCGAACACATTGGTCAGCGCCGCGCCGAGCGCGAAGATCGAGATCATCTGCACGAAGTTCGACAGCGCGGTGGGGTTTTCGAAGGGATGCGCGGCATTGGCGTTGAAGAAGCCGCCGCCATTGGTGCCCAGCATCTTGATCGCGACCTGCGAGGCCACCGGCCCGACCGCGATGGTCTGCTTGGCGCCTTCCAGCGTCGTCGCCTCGACATAGGCACCAAGCGTCTGCGGCATGCCCTGCCAGACCAGGAACATCGTGTAGACGATGCAGATCGGCAGCAGCACATAGAGGGTGGTGCGCGTCACATCGACCCAGAAATTGCCGATGGTGCGCATCGAGGATCGCGAGAAGCCGCGGATCAGCGCCACCGCCAGCGCAATGCCGGTCGCCGCCGACAGGAAGTTCTGGTGCGTCAGGCCGACCATCTGCGTCAGATAGGACAGCGTGCTCTCGCCGCCGTAGTTCTGCCAGTTGGTGTTGGTGATGAAGGAGATCGCCGTGTTGAAGGAAAGGTCTTGGGCGACGGCGGATTGATCCGCCGGATTGAGCGGCAACAGCGCCTGCAGCCGCATCAGGCCGTAGATGATGAGGAAGCCGCCGACATGGAACAGCAGCATGGCCACCGCATAGGTCAGCCAATGCTGCTCGCGCTTCTCGTCGACGCCGCCGATCCAGTACAGCCCGCGCTCGACCGGCCGCAGCACAGGAGACATGAACGTGCGTTCGCCATTGAAGACGCGCGTCATGTACCAGCCGAGCGGTTTGACCAGCGCGACGACAATGGCGCAGTACAGAAGAATTTGAATCCAGCCGATGACGGTCATTGTCGGGAATCCTTCAGAGCTTTCTTGCAGGCAGCAGCAGGTGAATGAGCGCAATCAGGAGCGCCGAGGTGACGACAAACGCCAGGATGACTTCGGCGAGCGTGGTCATGGCGCGCTCAGAACCGCTCGGGGCGCAGCAGCGCGTAGGTCAGGTAGAACAGCAGGCCGAGCGAGACGAGGCCGGCGAGTGAATAATCGAAGATCATGGCTCTGCTCCGTTACAGGCGTTCGCAGGCATAGGCATAACCGATGCCTGCCACGAAGAAGCCGAGGCCGAGCGCCAGCATGAAAATGTCCAGCATGGGATGCTCCTGTGCGACGTGAACCGCGAGCCGAAGGTGCGGCTATCGCGTTTACCGGACAACAGGTGCCACCGGGCGCATAGGTTTTCGAGACGGGAGGGATGGCGACGTTATAGGAATCTCATAAAGACGCGCCCCCTTCCTTCTCCCCTTGTGGGAGAAGGTGCCCTCGCGTCAGCGAGGGCGGATGAGGGGTCTGTCTCCGCGGAGAGAACCCCTCACCCGTCTCAATCGCGCATTGCGCGATTGATCCACCCTCTCCCACAAGGGGAGAGGGGACGAGTGCCCCCTATGAAATCCCTATATCTTCGTCCCCCGCCTCATCTCGTTTTCAAATGGGGTTCTGGCCACCTTGGACGTGCGGCTGCGATGACAGCCGCGCTACGAGTTGAGAAGAACCCATGTCACTTCTTTCAGAACACCAAACCCCCGCTGACCTCGGTGACCAACTCCGCAACGCCGGTCATGTCACCGCCGAATTCCTCTCCGACATCATCCGCGCGACCTCCCGCCGCCTGCCTTCCGCCAAACAGAACGCCAGGGCCGCCCGCGTCGAGCGGCTGATTCAGTCGCAGGCCTGGACCGATGCGGCGCTCGCGCTGATCGATCTGGAGCTACCGCAATGGCAGGTCCGCCGCCTCGCCTACGACGACGGTGAATGGTATTGCGCGTTGTCACGCCAGCGCGAGCTGCCGGACTGGCTGGATCAGTCGATCGAGACCCACCACGCCGATCTCGCGCTGGCGATCCTGAGCGCGTTTGTGGAAGCGCAACGCATCAGTTCAACGCCGAGCCGGACCAGCGTTCCGCCCGTGCCGCAGCAGACAAATCCCCTGTATGAACCGGTTTACAGCGACAATTTCGCGTGAACCGCAGATCCATGCGATCCGCTAACCCCCTCCGCAGATTCGCGGTCGGGGCGTCAGCGGCGCGCGCCGACCAGGATTTCGAACATGACCATGCTCATCCAGACGGGCAAGAATCATCCCCGATCAATCGCTTGCCGAGACGTTGACGTCACGGGCCCGGCGAACACGCATTCGACCGGCATCAGGCAATTCGGCCTGTGTGCGCTGGCAGCCATCGTCTCGGGGTTGATTGCTGCCGCCATTATCGCCCTGCAAACCGCGTTCTATCTGCATTCCCTTCACTACTGAGCCGGGCCGCCCCTTTATGCGATCCTTATGAGATCGCTGCCGCACTCCGCTCGAATTCATATCCATCCGTAAAGATATTCAAGGCCGCCTACCTCGTCTCGTGAAGGAATACCAACGTGAAACTCGTCGAACCTCCATCGTGCAGCGCTGCGTCCACCATTGTTTTTATCGGCCGAAACCGGCGCGGCCAGTGGGTCGCCCAGGAACAAAACGGCCTCTATGGCGGCCTGTTCGTCAACCGCGCCCAGGCGCTGAAATACGCGCTGTTCGAGAACGGACATCACCCGGAAACCATCATCGAATTGCCGCGCGGGATCGAGCTCAACATGCATGACAGCCGTAGCTTCGCCGGTCGACCGGCGGCCAGCGACCGTACCGGGTTCGGCCGCACTTCCTGAACCGCGATGACCGCATTGGCAAACCCGGCAAACTGGCTCACCGGCTACATGGCCGATCTTCCGACCCCATTCGACGGAGATGGCGAACTCGATCTCGGCGCTTTCGCTGCACTGTGCGAACGCCAGATCGACGCCGGTGCTACGGCGATCATCGTCGGCGAGACTGCCGGAGAGGCATCGACGCTGACGATGGTCGAAAAAGTTCGCCTCATTCGCTGTGCCGTCGAGACCACACGAGACCGCGCCCGCGTCATTGCGGGCGCCGGATCCAATTCGACCGATCGCGCGATCGAGTTGACGATGCGGGCCGAGCGCGCCGGCGCGGATGCCGTGTTGTCGGTGGTGCCCTACTACAACAAGCCGATGCAGGAGGGCATTGCCGCGCATTTCCGCGCCATCGCCGCCTCTACCGCGCTGCCGGTCATCCTGCACGACATCCCCGCGCGGACCGTTCGACCGCTGGCAGACGAGACGATTGCCTTTCTGGCTCAGTCCAGACAATTCGTGGGTTTGAGGGATGGGACAGGTGACGTCTCCCGCCTAACCCGCCTGAGTTCGCTGGTGCCGCCCGGCTTTCGGCTGTTGTCCGGGGACGACGGCACTGCTTTCAGCTTTATTGCCAGCGGGGGACACGGCTGTATTTCGCTGGTTTCAAATATCGCACCGGACGTGTGCCGGACGATCTTTTCGAACTTGAGGCAGGGCCGGCTGCAATCAGCGCGGCAACTGCAAAGCCGTCTCGGCGGGCTGGAGGCTTGTCTGTCGAATGACGTCCCGGCGGCCTTGAAATATGCGCTGAGCCTGCTCGGATTGATGCATCCCAATACCCGTTTGCCGATCGTGGAACTGGATGAAGCGGACAAAGCGCAGGTGGCACGCGCGCTTGCCGGCGCCAACGACGATCTGATCGGGGCCGCGCAGGCGTGATGCCATTTCGCACTGTCGGCCCTGGACGAATGTCGATCAAGGCGTTGCAATGAGTACGGGAGGATCGCTTGAACAGCATGAGAGGATATTGCGCGCGTGGCAGCTTGCGATCCTGCGGTTTGCCGTAACTCTCGATGAGACCGATCGCCTCAACGTTCTGGCGATCGCGCAGGAAATGGACCGATCTGGCCGAAGGGAGCGTGAGAGCGAGTTCCGCTTCTTCAGGAAAACGAGTGTCGATCTTTGCCTGGCAATCCTGGATCAGGGCGAGACGCGGCCTGCGATCCTGCGCTGTTATCTCGCGCAAATCGGCGAGCACCGATTGAAGCAAGCATTCGCAGCAGTCGTTGGCATGCCTGAACCCGACGCCGCGCCGGTGAGGCGACGCCCAAAACAAGATCAGTATCTGTTCAAGGGTTTGCCGTCCCGCAAAGTGCAGGCCTAGAGACCAAGCATGGGTCCAGGTCTGCTTTATGATTCTCCTATACGGCGCCGCAGCCGAACCTCTCGCAGTCCTATGGGTCCGCGATGCATCATGACCTCAACGAAACAGCATTCGCTGTGATCACCCGAATGGAATTCCGAACATGTCGACATTGACGCATCAATTCGAAGATTTGCTTCATTCGCCGAACCGGCAAAATATCGTCAGAGCTGGTACGGCAAGAATGCATTTGGCGACAATCAAGCGGTCCTGCCGCGGCGCGCTTCCGATACTTTCGATGGGGGGCGCTGCTTGTCGGACTGGTCGCGCTGAGAACAGCGATCTATTTCTCGCGTTTCCACTATTGATCGGGCTCGACACCGTGCCGTTGCTCCAGTCCGCCGTCGCCCGCCTTTTCGGCGAAGATCTGGTCAACCCACGCCGTGCTTTGCTCGCCACGCCGGTCCGGGGCCGCGCATATAGTGGGCTTCCGGGCGATACATCCTGACCGGCTCGTTGCCGAGCCAGATCAGCAAGCGGGCTAGCGCGCGCAGCAATGATGCCACCGCCGATTTGGATACTGATTGTCGCATGTCAGAAATCCCACTTCTCGCCGAGATGCAGCGGCTGGCGCGGAAACCGGTCGCCATGCGGTTCTGCGCCGGGTTGGTGCGCGCGCGCCCATTTCGCACGCGTTGCGGCATGCAGCCGCAATTCGTTGCGCAGCCGCCGGATCTTGGCGGCGGCGATCGCGCGATGGATTCTCTTCAGGGCTGTGCGCAGGCGGCGGACCGCACGGCTGGCAGAAAAGCCGCCTGTCGAACCGTTCCGCCGGTCATGGTGCGTGTAGAAAAGCGTCATGTTCGTCTTCCCAATGTCGGCGCGAAGCGCGCGCCGGATAACCGAACATGCAAAGACAAGCATAGGATTTCGAGAGGTCCGGCGAACCTTTCGCATAGGCACGGCATAAGGACTGCAGAGCACGCCTGCATGGTCGAAGGAGCTTGCGGGAACATCGTTGTCCCGATCGCATTGACGGGGGATTCCATGGTGCTAGCCTCATTCGAAAACACGCCGCGCAGTAGGGTCGGCAGCAATCAATCGAGGATGGAAGTCATGAACGTCGCATCTTCAGGCATCATGAAAACCGAGCCCGCCTCCGCCGACGGCGTGGTGGCGGCCGGCGTCTACGTCGAGGGCCGGCGTGTCGCCAACATCGCCATCGATGACGCTTCGAGCTGGCGCAGCAAGCCCGACCACGTGGTCTGGATCGGCCTGCACGAGCCTGACATGTCGGTGCTCAGCCGCGTGCAGCGGCAGTTCGAGCTGCATGACCTGGCGATCGAGGATGCCGACCACGCCCATCAACGACCGAAGATCGAGCAATATGGCGACGCGCTTTTCATCGTGGCGCGCACCGCGCAACTCGACGGCGACAGCATCGCATTCGGCGAGACGCATCTGTTCGTCGGCGAAGGATATATCGTATCGGTCCGGCACGGCGCCTCGACGTCCTACAAGTCGGTGCGCGAACGATGCGAAAGCTGCCCTCGGGCGCTGGCCCGGGGCGAGGATTATATTCTCTACGCCATCCTCGACTTCATCGTCGACAACTACTCCCCCGTGCTGGAAACCATTCAGGAGGAAGTCGAAGCGATGGAAGCGCAAGTGCTCGCCAGCGCCATGACGCAGGCGCAGATCGAGCGCCTCTATTTGCTCCGACGCGACCTGTTGCGGTTGCGCAATGCGGTTGGGCCCCTGGTGGAAGTCTGCCGCCGGCTCGAGCATGACAATCTGCCGATGGTGCGATCCACGATGCAACCGTTGTTTCGCGACGTCACGGACCACGTCCGCACGGTGCAGGAGCAGATCGATTCGCTTCGGGAAGTGCTGGCGTTTGCCTTTGAGGCGAGCCTTCTGGTCGGCCAGGCACAGGAGACCGCGGTGTCCAAGAAACTGGCGTCATGGCTCGCCATCATCGCGGTCCCGACGGCGATCGCCGGCGTCTACGGCATGAACTTCAAGCACATGCCGGAACTGGAGTGGGAATACGGCTATTTTGGCGTGATCGGTACGATCCTGCTGGTATGCGCGGGCTTGTTCTGGCGGTTCCGGCGCGTCGGCTGGCTATGAGGCTGACGATCCGAAGGCTGCATTTTCCTGACGCTCGCCATCTTCGATGCCTTACGAATCAGTGCACCGCAGAACCAAGCCAATGTTCCGGTCCCGCCATCCGTCACCCCATTCTTCGAGCCAATTTGCAGCGAGAATTTCGGCTAACAGCCGGGTTTTCCAAGGACAAAACGGGTGCCTTCCTCACGCGGGAAGGTATAGAATGCGGACGAGCCCGCGATCAGGCTGGCGAGCGGATATCATGACAGCCAAATCGATTAGCCGAATTGCCCTTGCTTTGGTCGCTATCCTTGCGACCGGCGGCATTGTCTTCGCCATCCAGTATTTTCGTCGCGGACCGCCGGCTGACACCAGTCGGCTGCCCGCCACGACGGCGGATGTCAAAGCCGGCATCGACGCGCGAGATCAGATGCAAGCGGCGCTCGCCGCGGCTCAATCGGCAAGCAAACGCGTCGTGGTGCCGCGCTCGAGCGGAGCGTCACCGCTGCGCCGGAGAGCGACGACGGCGTGCCGACATTCGACGTCGCCCGCATCGAACCATCGGGCGAAGCCGTCATCGCCGGCCGGGCGGCGCCGGGCGCAACGGTGGAACTGTTGCGCAATGGCGAAGTGCACGATCGCGCGGTCGCGGATAAGTCCGGTCAATTTGTTATGGTGGTACCGCCCAAGCTTCCTCCAGGCACTTACGACCTGACGCTGCGCTCGAAGGCGCCGGACGGCACGGTAGACCACGTCCAAAGCAGCGCGTGACGGCTGCGCTGGAGCCGAGAGCGACCGAGCGGCCGGTCGTGGCACTGGTCACGCCGAACAAACCCACCGTCGTGCTGTCGCAACCGGGTGCGCCAAAGCCGGCGCGGCATCGCGGTGGTCGTCGAGGCGGTCGAGATCGAGCCGGGCGGCAAATTCCATGTGAGCGGCCAGGCGCGGCCCGGCGCGGCGCTGAGGCTTTATCTCAACGAAGCTTCGTGACGTCGGTAACGGCCGGCGCCGATGGACGCTTTGCAGTCACCATCAATGAAGGGGTCGCACCGGGCAACTACCGTGTCAGGCTGGACGAGGCGTCGAGTTCCGGCACGGTGCGCGCACGCGCCGAAGTGCCGTTCACCGTTCCCGAGAACCAACCGCGTCCGTGTCGGCGCAGGCCGCAGCGTCCAAGCGCCCGGACATCGGTCGCGCCGCAGCTGGCGGCCGCAGGGGCACCGTTTTGCCGGACGGCGGTTCGCCGCCCTCCACCGTGGTGGTGCCGAAGATCTCGACCACCACCGTCTCCCGCGGCGATAGCCTCTGGCGTCTCAGCCAAGCCTCGTACGGCGCGGGCACGCGCTACGCCGTCATTTACAAGGCGAACAGGGAACAGATCCGCAATCCCAACATGATCTATCCCGGGCAGGTGTTTGTCGTTCCGGCGAAGTGAAGCGCGGACATTGAGGCGCGGATATCGCTTCGCTCATCGCGATCGCTGCGAAGCAATTGCCATCGCGCGCATGAAAGCACGAATGGATTGCTTCGCTGCGCTCGCAATGACGGAGAATTCGTCGACGAGGATCGCGCCTACTCCGCCGCCGACTGCAATTCCACCTTCTCCGCGCGCACGGCGCAGAACTTGAATTCGGGAATCTTGCCGAACGGGTCGAGCGCGGGGTTGGTCAACAGGTTCGCCGCCGCCTCCGCGTAGCAGAACGGCATGAACACCATGTTTTCAGGCACGTCGCGGTCGGAGCGCACCTTGACTTCCACCGCGCCGCGGCGCGTCTCCAGCCGGATGAAATCGCCGGGCCATACGCTCAGACGCCGCATGTCCTTTGGCGACATGAACGCCACCGCCTCCGGCTCGATCTGGTCGAGCACACTGGAGCGGCGGGTCATCGATCCGGTGTGCCAGTGTTCGAGCACGCGCCCCGTCGACAGCACCATCGGATATTCGGTGTCGGGCACCTCGTCGGGTGCGATCACCTTCGCCGGCACGATCTTGCCGCGGCCGCTCGCGGTCGGGAAACCCGTGGTGAAGATGATCTCGTTGCCGGGCTTGTCGGAAGCGTCGACCGGATAGGTCACCGCACCCTCGCGCACCAGCCGCTCCCAGGTGATGTTGTTCAGCGACGGCATCACCTGCGTCATCTCGGTGAAGACGTCGGCCGGGCCGTCGTAGTTCCACGGCAGGCCCATGCGCTTGCCGATCTCCTGGATGATCCAGAGATCCTGCCGCGCGTCGCCGGGCGGCTTGATCACCTCGCGCGCGAGTTGCACGCGGCGGTCGGTGTTGGTGAAGGTGCCGGACTTCTCGGCAAAGGCCGAGGCCGGCAGGATCACGTCGGCGTGGAACGCGGTTTCGGTGACGAAGAGATCCTGCACGACCAGATGGTCGAGCATCGCCAGCGCCCCGCGCGCGTGCTGCAGATCGGGGTCCGACATCGCGGGGTTTTCACCCTCGATATACATGCCGGTGATTTCGCCGGCGTGGATCGCGTTCATGATCTCGACCACGGTCAAGCCACGCACGGGATCGAGGTCCTGCTGCCACAGTTTTTCAAAGGGCTCGCGCAGATCGGTGCGGCCGACCGGCTGATAGTCCGGCAGGAACATCGGGATCAGGCCGGCGTCGGAAGCGCCCTGCACGTTGTTCTGGCCGCGCAGCGGATGCAGGCCGGTGCCGGGACGGCCGACCTGGCCTGTCGTCAGCGCCAGCGCGATCAGGCAGCGCGCATTGTCGGTGCCGTGGATGTGCTGGCTGATGCCCATGCCCCAGAAGATGATCGAGGACTGCGAGCGGGCATAGACCCGCGCGACTTCCTTCAGCGTCTCGGCGGGAATGCCGCAGATCGCTTCCATCTTCTCCGGCGGGAAATCCTTGATGCGCTCGGCGAGCTCGTCAAAGCCTTCGGTATAGCCCGCGATATATTGCTGGTCGGTCAGGCCTTCGGTGATGATGGTGTGCAGCATCGCGTTCAGCATCGCGACGTCGCTGCCGGGCTTGAACTGCGAGATGCTTCCAGGCGTGGCGCGACAGCGACTGCTTGCGCGGATCCATCACGATCAGCTTGGCGCCGCGCTTGGCCGCATTCTTGATGTAGGTCGCGGCGACCGGATGGTTCACGGTCGGATTGGCGCCGATCACGATGATGACTTCGGCGTCCATGGCGGCCGCAAACGGCGCCGACACCGCGCCCGAATTCAGCCCTTCCATCAGCGCCGCCACCGATGAAGCGTGGCACAGCCGCGTGCAGTGATCGACATTGTTGGAGCCGAAGCCGGTGCGCACCAGTTTCTGGAACAGGTACGCCTCTTCGTTCGAGCCTTTGGCGGAGCCGAAGCCGGCCAGCGCCTTGACGCCCTTCTCGTCGCGGATTTTGACGAGGCCCTTGGCCGCGATATCCAGCGCCTCTTCCCAGGACGCTTCGCGGAAATGCGTGAACGGATTGGCCGGATCGACCTGGTCGTTGGCGTCCTTCTTCGCATTCGGCAGCCGCACCAGCGGCTTTGTCAGCCGATGCGGGTGATGGATGTAGTCGAAGCCGAAGCGGCCCTTGACGCAGAGCCGGTTGTGGTTGGCCGGGCCGTCGCGGCCCTCGGCATAGATGACCTTCTCGTCCTTGACCTGATAGGTGACCTGACAGCCGACGCCGCAGAACGGGCACAGCGAGTCGACTTTTCGGTCGGCATAGGTGACGCGGGTCTGGTTCTCGTCCAGCATCACCGAGGGCATCAGCGCGCCGGTCGGGCAGGCCTGCACGCATTCGCCGCAGGCGACGCAGGTGGACTCGCCCATCGGATCGTCGAAGTCGAACACGATCTTGGCTTCGTGACTGCGATAGGCCATGCCGATGACGTCGTTGACCTGCACCTCGCGGCAGGCGCGCACGCACAGGCCGCACTGGATGCAGGCGTCGAGATTGACGCTCATCGCGGGATGGCTGCTATCGCCCTGCCAGCGCTCGGCGGCCGGAAAACGGCTCTCGGTCACCTCGACCTTTTCGGCCCAGTGCCAGAACTTCGAATCGGGATCGTGCGAGGTCTCGCGCGCCGGCTGGTCGGCGACCAGCAGCTCCATCACCATCTTCTGCGCGGCGACCGCGCGGGCGCTCTCGGTCTTCACCTTCATGCCGACGCTCGGCGTGCGCTTGCAGGACGCGGCCAGCACGCGCTCGCCCTCGATCTCGACCATGCAGGCGCGGCAATTGCCGTCGGGCCGGTAGTCCGGCTCCGGCGAATAGCAGAGATGCGGGATTTCGCGGCCCTGGCGCTTGGCGACTTGCCAGATGGTTTCGCCGTTGATGGCCTCGACCTGCTTGCCGTCGAGTTCGAACTTGATCTTGGTCATTCCGCGGCCTCTTTCGGCACGAATTCTTCCGGAAAATATTTAATCACTGATGTCAGCGGATTCGAGGCGGCCTGTCCAAGCCCGCAGATCGACGCATCGCGCATCGCCTGGCTCAACTGGTCGAGCAGTTCGCGGTTCCAGACCGGGCGTCTCCATCAGGATCGCCGCCTTCTGGGTGCCGACCCGGCACGGCGTGCACTGGCCGCAGCTTTCATCCTCGAAGAATTTCATCAGGTTCAGCGCCGCGCCCTTCACGCTGTCCTGCTCGGACAGGATGACGACGGCGGCCGAACCGATGAAGCAGCCGTATTTTTCCAGCGTGCCGAAATCGAGCGGGATGTCGTCCATCGAGGCCGGCAGGATGCCGCCCGACGCGCCGCCTGGAAGGTAGGCGTGGAAGGTGTGGCCGTCGGCCATGCCGCCGCAGAACTCGTCGATCAGTTCGCGCACGGTGACGCCTGCTGGCGCCAGCTTCATGCCGGGATTTTTGACGCGGCCCGACACCGAATAGCTGCGCAGGCCATGACGGTCGTTGCGGCCGTGGCTCTTCCACCAGTCGGCGCCCTTCTCGACGATGTCGCGCACCCACCACAGCGTCTCGATGTTGTTGATCAGCGTCGGCAGGCCGAACAGGCCGACCTGGAACGGATAAGGCGGCTTGTGCCGGGGCAGGCCGCGCTTGCCCTCGATGCTTTCGAGCAGCGAGGATTCCTCGCCGCAGATATAGGCGCCGGCGCCGCGGCGCATGTGCAGCGACAGGTCCGCCCGGCGGCAGCTTTGCGATTTCGCGTTCGAGGATTTCGCGCGAGGCCGGATATTCGTCGCGCAGGTAGATGTAGACGTCGGTCGCCTCGACCACATGCGCGCCGATCAGCATGCCCTCGAGAAAGCGATGCGGATCGGTTTCGAGGTAGAAGCGATCCTTGAACGTGCCGGGCTCGCCCTCGTCGCCATTGATCGCCATCAGCCGCGGACCGGGCTCGCCGAGCACCGCGCGCCATTTGCGCCCGGTCGGAAAGCCCGCGCCGCCGAGCCCGCGCAGCGAGGCGTCGTCGAGCGACTTCAGCAGATCTTCCTTCGTCATCGCGCCGGAGCGCAGGCGGTTCAGCAGCTTGTAGCCGCCATCGGCGACATAGGCGTCGTAGTCGACATATTCGGGCAGATGCGCGTGGGTCTCGCCGGCCTTGGCGGCGGCGAGCACGTTCGTCACCGTGGCATGATCGACGAAGTGATGGCCGACTTCGGCGGCCGGCGCGGTATCGCAGCGGCCGACGCAGGGCGCGCGCACCACGCGAATGCCGGGGCCGGCCTTGTCCTGCAATTCATGCAGCAGCTTTTCCGCGCCCATCATGGCGCAGGTCAGCGAATCGCAGACGCGGATGGTCAGCGGCGCGATATCAGGCTCGCCTTCCTTCACCACGTCGAAATGCGCGTAGAAGGTCGCGGTCTCGAACACTTCCGCAAACGACAGCTTCATCTCGTCGGCCAGCGCCGCCAGATGCGCCGCCGAGATCTGGCGATACTTGTCCTGGATCAGGTGCAGGTGCTCGATCAGGAGATCGCGCTGCCGCGGCCGGTCGCCGAGCAGCAGCTCGATCTCGTGGGCGGCGGTGGGGTCGACCTGGCGGCCCTTCGGGGTCGCCTTGGCCCGCTTCCGTCCCGCGCCCGGATGCTCGAACGCGCGGACCGTTTGTACGTCATGGACAGTCATTGATAGCGTCTCGTTCTCAGGACCTGAATTAGATCGACTCTAATCTCTGGCATGCCAGATGCCAAGCAAATTATGACGTGCTGTGATAAGGCATTTAAGTTGCTGGCGCGGTTGGCGCGCGAATATCAGCGGCGATCTCGACCGCGTCGCCTTGTCTGGCGGGAGATGAGACCGCGAAATGACCGCAAGATCAATAAAGCCATCCTATGCTGCGATTGCGAACACGCTATCGATCGCCGCGCGAAACCGGAGTTGGAAGACGCCGCGGGAAACGATGGCTGGCGATCCCGCGGCGTCCCTGCGCTCAGAGTATCTTGACGGCGCTTTCCAGCGTCTTCCAGACGCCCCAGGCCAGCGGGATGCCGACGAAGGCCCAGAACAGCGCGGCCTTGGCGTCGAGCCCGCCGAACCCGATGCCGTAGGAGCCCGACGGTCCCGATGCTCCCGCGCTCGCCGTTGCCGCCTGCAGCTTGGCGACCTCGGCCTCGCTCATGTGCCATTTCTCATCGACCGGCTTGATCAGGTAGTTGCAGATCAGGCCCGCGATCAGCATGCGCGCACAGGATGTACATCGTGGTGTTGTAGAGCTGGTCGCGCGGCACGCCGGCGGCGAGCTGGAACTCGCGGATGTAGTTCACGACCACGGGCCGATGATGCCGGCGGTCGACCACGCCGTCAGCAGCCGGCCGTGGATGGCGCCGACGAACTGGGTGCCGAACATGTCGGCGAGATAGGCCGGCACGGTGGCGAAGCCGCCGCCATACATCGACAGGATGATGCCGAAGCCGAGCACGAACAGCAGCTTCGAGCCCATCGCCGCGAAGGTCGGCGCCAGCGCGTAGAGCACGATGCCGAGGATGAAGAACGTGTAGTAGGTGTTCTTGCGGCCGATCTTGTCCGACAGCGACGCCCAGAAGAAGCGGCCGCCGATGTTGAACAGCGAGAGCAGGCCGGCGAAGCCCGCCGCGATGCCGGCGATCGTCGCCTTCTGCGTCGCGTCGAGCTGCGTTGAAGCCGACGTCGGGCAGGCCGATCAGCTTGCCGGCGAAGATTTCCTGCAGCATCGGCGAGGCCATGCCGATCACGCCGATGCCGGCCGACACGTTGAGGCAGAGCACCCACCAGATCAGCCAGAACTGCGGCGTCTTGTGCGCGTCGTTGAGATGAACGTGGTTCTGCGAGATCATCGCATTGGCTTTTGCCGGCGGGCGTCCAGCCTTCGGGCCGCCAGCCGGCCGGCGGAATGCGATAGCGGAAGGCGCCGATCATCATGAACACGAAGTAGATGACGCCCATCGCGACGAAGGTCTCCCAGACGCCGACCGAGCGTCGGGGTCTTGAAATAGTTCATCAGCAGGTTCGCCAGCGGCGCGCCGATCATGGCGCCGCCGCCGAAGCCCATGATGGCCATGCCGGTCGCCATGCCGCGCCGGTCCGGGAACCATTTCACCAGCGTCGACACCGGCGAGATGTAGCCGAGGCCGAGGCCGATGCCGCCGATCACGCCGGAGCCGAGCCACATCAGCCAGAGCTGATGCGTATAGACGCCGATCGCGCCGAGGAAGAGACCGCCGCACCAGCACAGCGCCGAGACGAAGCCGGCCTTGCGCGGGCCGACGCGCTCGAGCCAGCCGCCCCACACCGCGGCGGCGATGCCGAGCAGCACGAAGAACAGCGTGTACATCCAGCCCATGCTGGCGACCTTCCAGTCGCAGGTGGTGGTGAAGAGTTCCTGCACCAGCGTCATGTCCGGGCAGGCCTTCGGCGCGCGTCATGCCGAGCGCGCGCGACAGCGGCAGCCAGAACACGCTGAAGCCATAGGCCATGCCGATGCACAGATGGATGCAAAGCGCCGCCGGCGGCACCAGCCAGCGATTGAAGCCGGCGGTCGCAATCGTCCGCTCCTTGTCGAGGAATCCCGTTCCGGCACCGGGGATGCTCCCGGCGCTACTGATTGTCGTCATCGCTATTTTCCCCTGCAGCCCACTGTTGTACTGGGCGTTTTTGCCGTCTTCGATCCCGTCTTCGCCATGCAGTGGAACAGCCCCATCCTGCTGTCCCATGCAGTTCCGGAACGCGCGGGGATCGCCACGCGCGTTCGAGAATCCACCCTGATGTTTTGATTATGCTCGCAGCAATGCCGGCCAATTGAGGTGAGATTTTGCCGGCATGACATGCGCGGCCGACAGCTCACCTCGACTGCGCACCGCTGGTCATCGCTCCTCCCTTTCAACTTGTTGAAGAGGAGTGAGCAATCCGCGTGCCATATCGCGCGATACGAGAAATCAATGACTTGTGAGTGACCGCGATGCAACCCAAGACAAAATGTCCGGACTTCGCCGGACAAAATGTCCGAACCGTCGGGATCAGTCGGCCTCCGGAAGCCAGACGCGGAATGTGCTCCCGCGGCCGATTTCGCTTTCCGCCGTGATCTGGCCACCCTGGCGCTTGATCAATGTCTGACTTATGGAAAGACCAAGGCCGGTTCCATCCTGGCGTTTCGTCGTGAAGAAGGGATCGAACACCTTCTCCACCATATCCGCAGGCATGCCGACGCCGGTGTCGGCCACTTCGATGACGATGCCCGGACTGCCGTCTCGCTCGGCATCGAATGACCGCAGCGCAAGCGTACCGCCGTCCGGCATGGCATGGATCGCGTTGACGATCAGGTTGATCACGACCTGCTGCAGTTCGGTGCGGTTCATCAGGACCAGGCGGCTTGCCCGATCCTCTCTCACCACGCCGATTTCCGTCTTGTTCAGGAGATGCTGCACCAGCGGCAGGCAGTCCGCCACGACGCTTCCGGGCGCATGACGCTCGACATAGCCGGCATATTCTTCCGGCCGGGCAAACTGCAGCAGCTTGGTGACGATCTGGCTGATGCGATGAATCTGCTGATCGAGCAGGCGGAACTCGACCTTGGCCTTGTCGGCCTCGTCGCCGATCACGCTGCGGATGACGTCGAGATTGCCCTGCATCACCGCGATCGGATTGTTGATCTCATGGGCGACGCCGGCGGTGATTTCGCCGATCGCGGCGAGCTTCTCGGACATGATGAGCTGCTTGGTGGTCGCCTCCAGCTTCAGATTGGCGTGTTCGAGATCCCTGGTTCGTTCGCGCACCCGCGTGTTCAACTCCTCGTTCCACTCGCGCAATTGCCGGTCGCGCTCCTGGATCTGGTCGAGCAGGGTATCGAGATGAAACGCCACGCGGCCGATCTCGTCGCCCGATGCCGGCAATTTGGTGCGGGCGGACAGATTGCCGCTCTCGACCTCGCCGATCGTCGTCGTAACGCGTTCGAGCGGCATGAATATCGACTGCGCCCAGCGCAGGAAGATCGGCACGCGTCGCCGCCGTGATCACGATGAAGGCGAGCGCGATGATCAGCAGCGTCTCAAACTTCGCGTCACTGAACGGCTTTTGCAGGAAGCCGACATAGAGCATGCCGACGCGCTTGCCATAGCTGTCGACCAGCGGCTCATAGGCCGAAATGTACCAGTCGTTGACCACGAATGCGCTGTCGAGCCAGGTGCGCCCCTCGTCCATCACCGCAGAGCGCACGGCCGCCGATACGCGCGTGCCGAGCGCGCGCCGGCCCTCGAACAGCCGGACATTGGTCGAGATCCGCACGTCGTCCAGGAACAGCGTCGCCGTTCCCTGGCTGCCCTCCGGCAGGCTGGCCGACTGATAGACGAGGTCGTTGATCGTATCGATGAACTCCAGATTCTGATTGAGCAGAATGCCGCCGACCAGCGCAGCCGGCGCGCCGCCGGGGGTCGTCGCCCGGCTCGCCGCATGCACGACCATGCCGTGGGTTTCCGTGCTGCGGTCGGTCGGCACCGCGTTCGGCGTCGGCACCAGGTCGAGACGCGCGCGTTCGGCCAGATCAGGCGAAATCGCCGCAAGCTCGTCATTGCCGAAGATGTCGATGCCGGCTGACGGGGCTTCGCCCGACAGCGCCGAAGTGATGATCGGCCAGTCGCTCTTTGGCCGTCCCGGAAACGCGGGCGACGAGGCGAGGATCTTTCCGTTGGCGTCCATCAAATAGAGAAAGTCGAGACCGATCTCCTTGCGGGAGGTTTCGAGCAGGTCGCTCACGGCGGACAGCGGATCGTGCTCTTCCACATCGCGAAAGCGGGCGGAGAGGCCGAGCGCGCGGATCTGAACGCCGGTCTTTTCCAGAATGCGGGCCAGATATTGATGCGCGATGGTGAGATCGCCATTCACCTTCGAAATCAGGGTGGCGTCGAACCTCGCATTCCAGCGATAGATGGCGACGCCGAGCAGCAGCGGCAGGATGACCAGCATGGGCAGCAGCGCGATCGCCAGCAGCCGGAAACGAACGGAGCGCCCGCGCGCCGGCTCGTTCATGCCGGCCTGCCCGCTCAGACATTCCATAGCGCGCATTTGCGGTCGATGGTCTTGCGCGAGATTCCGAGCCGGCGCGCGGCTTCCTCGCGGTTGCCGCCGGTCTCTTTCAGGACGGCAAGAATGTGCCGGCGCTCCAGATCGGCCAGGCTGTCGGCGGCGGCCGGCTGGCCGTCGCTTCGCGGCCCGGCGAAATCGTCCGGGAATGCGCCGAGGATCAGCGTGCGTTCGATCAGGTTGCGCAGCTCCCGCACATTGCCCGGCCAGTCGTAACTCGCCAATGCGGCGCGGACCGCGCTGTCGATCGCAACCGGCGGCATGCCGAGCTGCGTCGAGAGCTTGCTCATGAAGATGGTGGCGAGTTCCTGCACGTCGTCGCCGCGGTCCTTCAGCAGCGGCAGATGAATCTGCATGACGTTCAGGCGGTAGTACAGGTCGGCCCGAAAGCGGCCCTTCTCCACTTCCTTCTGCAGATCGGCATTGGTCGCAAAGATGAAGCGAAGATCGACCGGCACTTCGCGCTCGGAGCCGACGGGACGGACGCGGCGGTCCTCCAGAACGCGGAGCAGCTTGCTCTGCATCGGCAGCGGCAGTTCGCCGATTTCATCCAGGAACAGCGTGCCGCCATGCGCATAAAGGAACAGGCCCTCACGCCCGCTGTCCGCGCCGGTGAAGGCGCCCTTGAGGTGGCCGAACAGTTCGGCCTCGATCATCTCGGGCGGAATGGCGGCGCAGTTCACCGGCACAAAGGGCTTGTCGGCGCGGTCGGACAGCGAATGAATCGAGCGCGCCGCGACTTCCTTGCCGGTGCCGGATTCGCCGGTCAGCAGGATCGATGTCGGCAGGCGGGCGACGCGGGCAATGGTTTCCCGCACGCTGCGGGTCGCCGGTGACGTCCCGATCAGATTGTCGCGCAGGAACGTGCGATCGGATGACGCGCGCAGCGCATAGCGCAGCACATAATTCTCGCGCTGCAGCCGGACCCGGTCGAGGCAACGCGCCACCGCGTTCAATATCTGGTTCGAGCGGAACGGTTTCAGCACGAAATCGACCGCGCCGGCGCGCAGCGCCTGGATCGCGGTGTCGAGATCGGCATAGGCCGTGATGAGGATGGCGTCGGCAAAGAAGCCGACGGCGCGCTGCTCGGCCAGCCAGTCGACGCCGTTCTTGCCCGGCATGATGTTGTCGAGGATGACGACGTCGAACCGGCTCTTGTCGAGCATGCGCGAGGCTTCGTCGGTGTCGGCCGCCTCCGCCACATGCTTGCAGCGCGGCCCCAGCGTGCGCACGAGAAAATTGCGCATTCCGGGCTCGTCATCGACGATCAGGATCGAGGCCTGCGCCAGCGCGCTGAACTCGGCGCCGCCGGCCGATTTGCCGGGTTTTCCCGCAGGTTCATTGACCGTGGCAGGAGATACCGCTGCGCTCGCCTTCGATGTCGGGAAGTTCATGCCGGGATTTGTAGGACCGAATGTCGCACCCGGCAATCGCGCGCTCTAATGAAGTCGTCTAATTGACGCGCGCGGGATTTCGACCTGCGCGGACGGCTCAGGCATTTGTCTTTTCTATCGATCCATTTGCTTTTTCTATCAAAAACACGATGCGGCTCCTGGCTGCGCTCGGTGATTTCGACCTTGTCGCCGGTCTCGCGAATGAGGTTCGGGATGTCGATCACCGACAGCGGATCGGTGCAGAGCACTTCCAGCCTGTCGCCGGGCGGCAACGTCTTCAGCGCCTTGCGCGTCTTCAACGCCGGCAAGCGGGCATTTCAGCCCGGCAAGATCGAGTTTTGTCGTCGTCATGGGCCGACCATGGCGAAGGGGACCTGCATCGTCAACGGACGGTCCGTAGGGTGGGCAAAGCCAACGGGTCGCGCGAATGCGCGCCCGATGACAGGCTCCGCGTGCCCACCATACGATCCTACATCAGACCAGCGTAGGACAGGAACCCGACCGTCTGGCCGGGCTCGACCAGCGTGACCTCTTCGCCGAGTTCGACCAGGCCGTCGGTGTCGACCAGCGAGGACAACAGGCCCGCGCCTTCGCGTGGAAACTTCACCGCTTCGAGCGCGCCATCCGCGGCCTTGCGCAGGGTGACGCGGACATATTCGCGGCGGGCAATCTTCTTCCTGTAGCTGAAGGCGGCGCGAACCGGCATCGGCATCAGCGGCTCCGGCCGCGCACCCGACAGCGCGAGAATGGTCGGCCGCACCACGTGGACGAAGGTGACAAAACTCGCCACCGGATTGCCGGGCAATCCGATGAACGGCGTGCCGCCGATGATGCCCATCGCGACGGGACGTCCCGGCTTGATCGCCATCCGCCACAGCACCAGCCTGCCGACGCTTTCGACGCTCGCCTTGACGTGGTCCTCCTCGCCGGTCGAAACGCCGCCGGTGGTGAGGATCAGGTCATGAGTGCCGGCCACCTGCTGCAGGGCGCGCGCGAGCGCGGCGCGGTCGTCCCTGAGGATGCCGAGATCGCTGACCTCGCAGCCGAGCCGAGCCAGCATCGCCATCAGCATGTAACGGTTGGAATCGAACAATTGCGCCGCGGCGCGCGCTTCGCCCGGCGAGGCCAGTTCGTTGCCGGTGGAGAACACCGCGACGCGAATACGCCTGACGACATCGAGTTGCGTCAGGCCGAAGGCTGCGGCAAGCGCAACATCCTGCGGCCGCAGCCGCTGGCCGGCCTTCAGCGCCGCAAAGCCTGCGGGAATATCTTCGCCCGCGGGCCGCACATTGGCGCCGGGCTTGAGGCCTGCGGGAAGCACGACCTTGTCGCCGTCGACGCGGACGTCTTCCTGCATGAACACGGTATCGGCGCCTTCGGGCATCGGCGCGCCGGTAAAGATGCGCACCGCCTGCCCCGGCTGGAGCGGCGCAGATGCGGCACTGCCCGCCTGAACGCGGCCGATCAACCGGAAATGCCTGTTCTTCCTGCTGCGGCAGGTCGCGGCCCGCAACCGCATAGCCGTCGACGGCGGAATTGGTGAAGGGCGGCAGCGGCAGCGGCGCCAAAATGTCGTGCGCGAGAATGCGGCCATCGGCGCGGGCGAGCGTGACCGTCTCGACATCCACGACCGGCGTCACGCGCGTGGCAATGAGACCGACGGCCTCATCGACCGACATCATCGGCCCGCCGAACGCAAAGCAATCGTCGGACAATTGCGCCATGTGCCTGATCAGCCCTCAGCTTCGCATTTCGCCAGCACGTCCTCGAGCGATATCGCCGATTTCAGCATCATCGCCGCCACCGCCTCGATATCATCGAGATGGGCGGTCGGCAGCGTGGTTTCAACCGCCGTATCGGTCGCGATGCCGACGATGCCGGGATCGTCGGGGAACAGCAGCGGCTTTTCATTCGCGGCGCGATAGACCTCGATCTTGCGGTGCGGCTCGCGCTTGAAACCCTCGACGACGACGAGATCGACCCGCGACATCTTCGCCAGCAGTTCCGGCAATCGCGGCTCGGCGGCGCCGCGCAGTTCGTGCATCAGCGCCCAGCGCTGGCTGGACGACACCAGCACTTCGGCCGCGCCGGCCTCGCGGTGCTTCCAGGAATCCTTGCCGGGCACGTCGACATCGAAGGCATGATGGGCGTGCTTGATCACGGAAACGCGCAGGCCCTGTTTCTGCAATTGCGGGATCGCCCGCGTCAGCAAGGTGGTCTTGCCGGCGCCGCTCCATCCCGCGAGGCCTATTACTTTCATCATGCGCTCCGGAACCGGCTCTGACCGTCATTGCCTGCGACAAACGCGACGCGTTTGCGCAAGGGAGCGAAGCGACGAAGCAATCCACGCTTCCTTTGCTCGTGTCATGGATTGCTTCGCTTCGCTCGCAATGACGGCGTTGGCCGCATTGTTCGTACCCTGAAATGCTTTATATCGGCTGGAGGCCAATGTCATGCTACGCTGTCCGATATGATGAAAATCGAGAAAGCCCCCGCCCCCCTGATCGTGCCTGACCCTGCGGATCCGCGGCTGACCGAGCGCGTCGCCGGGACCGACCAGACCGGCGCCACGGTCGAAATCCGGGTGCCGGTGGAGCGGCCGCTGACGCTGTATCTGAACGCGCAGGAGATCGTCACCATGATGACGATCGGCGACTATCCGGAATATCTGGCGCTCGGCTACCTCCTGAACCAGAACATGCTGAAATACGACGACGTCGTCACCGAGGTCGAATATGACGACGACCTGCAGGTGGTGGTGGTGCGCACCGAGCACCACACCAATTTTGAGGCCAAACTGAAGAAGCGGACGCAGACGTCGGGCTGCGCGCAGGGCACCGCATTCGGCGATCTGCTGGAAGCCGTGGAAAGCGTGGCGCTGCCGAAGGCGGAGTTACGCACGTCCTGGCTCTACCAGATGACGCAGGCGATCAACACCATGCCCTCGCTCTATCTGGAAGCCGGCGCGATCCATGGCTGCGTGCTGTGCAAGGAAGGCACGCCGGTCTGCTACACCGAGGACGTCGGCCGCCACAACGCCGTCGACAAGATCGCCGGCTGGATCTATCGCCACGGCGTCGATCCCGGCGACAAGATTCTCTACACCACGGGCCGCCTCACCTCGGAGATGGTGATCAAGACGGTGCGGATGGGAATTCCCATTCTGATCTCGCGCTCGGGCTTCACCGCATGGGGCGTCGAACTGGCGCGGCAGGTCGGCTTGACGCTGGTCGGCCGCACGCGGGGAAAACGCTTCATCGCGCTGTCCGGACAGGAGCGGATCGTGTTCGACCAGAACCTCGATTATGTCGAGGAGGAATCCGCGCGGCACAAGCGCAAGGGCGAAAGCGATGACTGAGGCGACGTCAAAAGACGCGCGGGCGACGTCAAGAGAGCTCTGGGGATTCCCGGCGTGTTGCTCGCCGGTGGCCTCGCGCGGCGGATGGGCGGCGGCGACAAGCCGATGCGCACGATCGCCGGCCGCACCATTCTCGACCGCGTGATCGCGCGGCTGAAGCCGCAATGCGACGGCCTCATCCTCAACGCCAATGGCGATCCCGCGCGCTTTGCCGCGTTCGGGCTTCCGGTCATCGCTGACGGCGTCGCCGATTTTCCCGGGCCGCTCGCCGGCATTCTGGCGGCTCTCGATTGGGCCGCGGCCAACCGGCCGGATGTGGAAATTTGTTCTCAGCGCCGCCGCGGACTGCCCGTTCCTGCCGCGCGATCTGGTGTCACGGCTGCATGGCGCGCTCAAAGCAGAGAATGCCGAGCTTGCGGTTGCCGCTTCCGATGGCCAGTCGCATCCGGTGATCGGATTGTGGAGCGTGCGTTTACGCGAAGAGCTTCGCCACGCGCTTGTCGTCGAGGACATCAGGAAGATCGACCGCTGGACCGCGCGTTACAGACTCGCCACCGTGGCGTGGCCGGTCGAACCGCTCGATCCATTCTTCAACGCCAACACCATGGACGACATCGCAGAAGCGGAACGGCTGGCGGCGCTGGATGGCGCTTGACTACCCGGAGATTGAAGAATTCGGTCGTGATTTCAGATTTAGATTAATGCAATTTAACATATTCGCTCATAGAGTTGCCGCGACGGATTTTAGCGCGAGGCACCGTGGCAATATTCGGACGAAGGCAGCCGCAAAGCTTTACCGAGTTGAAAGAGACCATGCGTCCGGCACCGGACGCAGATGGTGTAACCCGCGTTTTTCCCAGTGAACTCTGGGATGATCCGAAGATCGGCAACATGCTGCGGGAAGCTGGCTTTGCTCCGGATGATGCGCGCAACATCCTGCCAACAGCGGAGGACTACATCGCTCTTTTCGCCGCAGCCAAGAAGCGGCTGGATGAGCGTGCCGAGGCCTTCAACCGTGAAATGACGATGCGCCATGGCTATTGCCATGCCTTACCTTTTCTGGTCATCGACCACACGATCTGGGACGGCGAGCATGGTGCGTTTCTGTATGCCCAGATGAACCTCATAGGGTTCGATGACTGGAACGTACTCATGCTGGCAGCGGATGAACGTACCAGGGAGGTCTGTGACCTGGCGGGCCATCCCGGCCCGGCGCCGGCGGTTACGCAAGTCATGACCGAGCGCGTGGTCGAATGGAAGCGGCGCTATGAAGTCGTGCTGGAAGCATTCGGCATTACAGCGACGGGCGGCCAAGGAACCACCCAGGGCATCACCCGAGAGCAATTCGAGGCCGAGCAGGACGACCTGCGCAGGGAGATCGTCGACAATGTCGGCTGGATGAAGCCACGGATCATCAGCGAGCTGTTGCGCATTCAGCGTTAAGAGAAACTTACGCCGCCAGCGGCACCGTCCAGGCGTCGTAGCCGTAGACCCAGTCGGTATCGGTCCTCCCGCTGAGCCAGGTATTCGCGCGCGAGGTCTGCTGGATCCGCGCCGTGCGCTCCTTGCGCGTCGCCTCGAAGCGGCAGAATGCATTTGCAATGCCTTCCCGCTCCACGCCATCGAGGCAGCGCGACAGCACCGCGGCGTCCTCGATCGCCATCGCCGCCCCCTGCGCCATGTAGGGCGTCATCGGATGGCAGGCGTCGCCGAGCAGCGTCACATTGCGCTCAGTCCATCGCTCCAGCGAATTGCGATCGACGATCGCCCATTTGTGCACGTCGGGGCATGCGGCCAGCACCTGCTCGACCTGGCGGTCGAAGCCGGCGAACGCCTTGCGCAATTCCCTGACGTCGCCCTTTGCCGACCACGACTCGATCCGGAAATCCGGCTCCGGCTGGCTGGTGACGAGGTAGATCTCGCTGCGGTCGGGCTTGACGTAATAGATGACGATGTGGCGGTCCTCGCCCCACCATTTGGTGCAATCGTCGATCTTTTCGCCGCCGAGCAGCGCGGCGGGATAGGTGGTGCGGTAGGCGATCCGTCCGGTAAAGCTGACCGGCGAGGTGCCGAACAGAATGTCTCTCACGACGGAATGAATGCCATCCGCGCCGATCACGGCATCGGCGGTCTCGCTTGCGCCGTTAGCGAATGTCAGCCGGACACCCTCGCCGGTCTCATCCAGCCCGACCAGCTTGTGGTTGAGCCTGACGCATTCATCCGGAACGGCGCTGGCAAGCGCCGCATGCAGATCGCCGCGATGCGCCAGCAGATAGGGCGCGCCGAATTTCTGTTCGGCGCTCTCGCCAAAAATCATGTCGAATTTGACTTCGCCGGTGCGCCAGTCGCGGTTGTTCCAGGAGCGCGGGTAGAAGGACTGCGCGCGCAGTCGCGCTTCCAGTCCCAGCCCGCGCAGCACCTTCATGGCGTTGCAGCCGATCTGGATGCCGGCGCCAATCCGCGCGAACTGCGTCGCCTGCTCGTAGACGGTGACGTCGATGCCGACCCGCCGCAGCGCCGCGGCGGTCGCGAGCCCACCCATGCCGGCGCCGATGATCGCAATCGATAGCGGTCTTGCCATTCCCGTCCCTGCCCGAGCCGTTTCTGTCGACGGCTTCTTACATGTCGCGCGTCAGGCCGGCCGAAAACCCGCCTGCTCCAGCGCCGCGCGGCCCTGCTTCCGACGCCAGCGCGTCGAGAAAGGCCTGCACCGCCGGCCGCTGCTTGCGCGCCGTTACCAGCGCAAAATCATAATGCTCTTCGGCAAAGGGAATGAAACCCAGGTTTGACGCATGCGCGACCGGCGCAATGGTCATGCCCCAGTCGGCGCGGTGCTGCGCGACCGCAGCCGCCACCGCATTGTGCGAGCGCGGCTGATTCCAGTAGCCGTCCGGACGCGCGCCGCCGAGCAGCCGGTCGATCAGGATGCGCGTGCCCGCGCCCTGGTTGCGATTGACCATGATGCAGGCGGGATCGGCCAGCGCGGCGCGCACCGCGTCTTCCGCGCTCAAGCCCTTCGAAGCGCCGGTCGCCGTTGCGGAACACGATGCCCTGCATGCGCCGCCAGCCCGGCACCAGTTCGAGCCCCTCGCTGAGATAGGGCGTGTTGTAGGTCTCGGTCTTCTCGTCGAACAAATGGATCGGCGCAAAGTCGCACTCGCCGCGCTTGGCCGCCGCGAGCCCGCCGAGACTGCCGACGGCGATCGAGCGCACGACGAGCCCGGCATGCGCCAGCGGCGCGGTGACGAGATCGAGCCCGGTGCAATGGCTGCCGACGATGACGAGATCCGGCACCCGCACATGCGGCGTGAACAGCGTCACCTCGGCCTCGCTGCCGGCCGGCATCTGGTCGGCCAGCGCATCGATGCGCAGAAAACCGTCGGCCTGCGCAAAGGAGGTGATGGCGCCGGAGCCCTTGCCTGTCGGGTACGCGATCAGTCCGTCCGACGCCTTCGACCAGCGACACCATGACGAATTCGGTGCGGCCGAGTTCGGAGGCGATCCGCACCGGTACGCGTGCATTGACCTTGGCGTCCGAACGCGGCGGCAGGCCCGCCATCCGCCGCAGCACCGGCACGATCATGTCGTGGAAGGTGAACATCGCCGAGGTCGGAAATCCCGGCAGGATGACCACAGGCTTGCCGTCGCACACCGCAAGGCACAGCGGCTTGCCGGGCTTCAGCGCCACGCCATGGGCGATGATGCCGGGCTTGCCGAGCCGGCCGATGATGCGATGGGACACGTCGCCCGCGCCCTTCGACGTGCCGCCCGACAGCACCAGCATGTCGCTGGTTTCCAGCGCCTTGCGCATCGCGGCTTCGAGTTGCACTTCGTCATCCGGGATGGCGCCGAGAAAATGAGCCTCGCCGCCGTTCTCCGAGATCGCCGCCGTGACGATCGCGCCGTTGGTGTCGTAGATCGCGGCCGGACGCAGCGGCTGGCCGGGCTGCACCAGTTCGTCGCCGGTGGAAATGATCGCGACGCGCGGCCGGCGCGCGACGGTGACATGCGCGATGCCGCAGGCCGCCAGCATGCCGATCTCGCGCGAGCCGATGACGGTGCCGGCGCGCAGCAGCGCCTCGCCGCGGGCGATATCGGAGCCGGCATAGGACACGAATTGTCCGGGCGAAGCGGCGCGGCGGATTTCGATCGCGCGAGGTCCCGCCGGCTGCGTATGCTCGACCATGACGACGGCGTCCGCCCCGCGCGGCACCGGACCGCCGGTCGCGATCGGCGTGGCCGTTCCCGACAATACCGGCCGCGTCGGCGCGGTGCCGCAGGCGATCACCTCGTCGTTCAGCATCACGCGGACCGGCGAGGCCTCGCCGGCGGAAGCGAGATCGGCGGAACGCACCGCAAAGCCATCGACATTGGAGCGGTCGAACGGCGGCACGTCGATCGGCGCCACGACGTCTTCAGCGAGCGCGCAGCCGAGCGCGTCGGCGAGCGGGCGCTGTCTCTGCCGGCACCGCACGCGGGAACAAGGCGGCCTCGAAACGCGCCAGCGCATCCTCGCGCGACAGGATCGTCAGGAACTGGTCCTGATCGCATTGTCACGATCTTTCGGCGAGGGCGTATTGGTCATTTCCGAACTCATATCAGTCCCGCAACATATAGGCATCGACCGGGCTGCCTGCCGCAAATCCTTCCGAGCCGCCTGATACCACGAGCCAGGCTTCGGCGCGCGCGATCGCATCGAGCGACAATTCGCCCACCGCCAGCGTGGTCCACATATCCTGCTTCCGCTCCAGCAACACGATCTCGGCGATGCCGACGCTGGATGCAATCTTGCGCGCCAGCGGCAAATTGACCGTCTTGCGCGGGCGGCGGCCCGAGAGGCGATCGAGCACGGGAAGCGCCAGCGTCCACCATGCCGCAAGGGCCTGATCCGGCGCGCCCGGCAGCACCACGACGGGCGTCTTGCCGAGGCGCCCGACGGCCGAGGTGCGGCCGGGTTGCAGGGCAATGCCGTGGGCGAGAATTTCGCCACGCGCAGCCAATGCCGTCACCGCCGCGTCGGTGCGGCCGACGCCGGAGCCGCCGACGATCAGCAGCAGATCGCACGCGCCATCATCGAGTGCCGCCGCAATCGATCCGGCATCGCGGCCCGCGGCGGTGAAGGAGACGGTTTCGGCGCCGGCGGCTTGCGCGCTCTCCGCGATCAGGTCTGCCGTCACGCTGCCGCCGGGGACATTGACGATGCGCAGCCGCGGACGGCGGACGTTCAATCGCTCCAATCCGGCAGCGCGCGCCATCAGGAGATCGCGCGGCAGCACGCGCCGCCCGGCCTCCGCGACGAGACTGCCTGCGGCGATATCGCCGCCGGCCCGGCGCACGCCCTGCCCCGGGATCGCCTCCGCCAGCACCTGCGGCATCGGCCCGGACAGATCGACGGAATCGGAATCGAGCACGCAGTCGCAAGCCTCCGGGATGGCCTCGCCGGCCTCGACCCAGACCGGCGGCGCCGACAATGGCAGCGGCGAATAGGAGGATGCGCCGACGAGATCGCGCGCGCAAAAGGCGTAGCCATCCGCTGCGGCGATGTCGCGCGGCGGATAGGCTGGAAGCGGCGGCATCCCGGCGGCGATGCAACGCAGCGCTTCCGCGAGCGTTAGTTCCACCGGCGCGACCGGTTCCACGCCCGTTCAGCAGGGCGTCGAGCGCCACATCGAGCGGTGTCAGCGAGGTCGGCAGGCGCTGGGGCGAGGTCATGGCTCGGCTATGCCCTGAATCGGGCCGGAAATAAACAGAACCGGGTACCGCTCGCCGTCAGGCCCCTCCCCACGTTGACGCCGCCCCAAAATAGTTGCAAATGAGACCAATTGGCGGATCAACCGCCTGCGAAAACCAACGGCCAACGCGCCGATTCCAGGGAGGAGAAGACAGGATGTTCGCCAGGAACCTATCCAGGCTGGGAATACTCGCGGCCGCGCTGCTGGCGTCGACCGCCGCGCTCGCGCAAGTTTCAGACGATGTGGTCAAGATCGGCGTCCTCACCGACATGAACGGCCCGGCGTCGACGCCGACCGGCCAGGGCTCGGTCACGCAGCGCAAATGGCGATCGACGATTTCGGCGGCAAGGTGCTGGGCAAGCCGATCAGCATCATCGTCGGCGACCACCAGCTCAAGCCCGATATCGGCGGCGCGCATCGCGCGGCGCTGGTACGATGTCGATCAGGTCGACCTGATCGTCGACGTTCCGGTCTCGGCGGTCGGCCTTGCGGTGCAGAACATCGCCAATGAGAAGAAGAAGCTGTTCATCACGCATTCGACGCTGGCCGCGGATTTCCACGGCAAATTCTGCTCGCCCTACGCGATGCAGTGGGTGATCGACACCCGTTCGCTCGCGGTCGGCACCGCGCAGGCGGTGGTCAAGCGCGGCGGCGACAGCTGGTTCTTCATCACCGACGACTATGCCTTCGGCCACTCGCTCGAACGCGATGCTTCTTCCGTCGTCACCGCCAATGGCGGCAAGGTGCTGGGCTCGGTGCGCCCGCCGCTCGCGACGCCTGATCTGTCGTCCTTCGTGCTGCAGGCGCAGGCCTCCAAGGCCAAGATCATCGGCATCGCCGCCGGTCCGCCCAACAACATGAACGAGATCAAGACCGCCGCCGAGTTCGGCGTGTTCAAGGGCGGCCAGCAGATGGCGGCGTTGCTGGCGCTGATCACCGACATCCATTCGCTGGGCTTGCCGGCGGCGCAGGGCCTGTTGCTGACGACCTCGTTCTACTGGGACATGGACGACAAGACCCGCGAATGGTCAAAGCGCTATTTCGCCAAGATGAACCGGATGCCGACGATGTGGCAGGCCGGCGTCTATTCCTCGGTCATGCACTATCTCAACGCCATCAAGGAAGCCGGCACCGACGAGCCGCTGAAGGTGGCGGCGAAGATGCGCGAGAAGCCGGTCGAGGATTTCTTCTCCCGCAACGGCAAACTGCGCGAGGACAATCTGATGGTGCATGATCTGTGGCTGGTGCAGGTCAAGAAGCCGGAAGAATCGAAATATCCGTGGGACTATTATCAGATCCTCGCCAAGATCTCCGGCGATGAAGCGTTCGGCCCGACGGATCCGGCGTGCGCGATGGCGAAGAAGTGAACTGCGTAGCAGCGAATCCGGGCGCGCAAGCGATTAGGTGCGAATGGCGCAACTGATGCTAACTGGGCATGCGAGTTGGTTATCCATCCCGGCTGACACGCCATGACGGCTAGTCGAGCGACCGTATTTCACCACCCCCACCTCGCGGAAATACTTCATCACCCCGGGATGGATCAGCGCCGCATTCGGCGCGGCCGCAACCGTGTTCGCGGCCGTGGTCTCGCAGGCCTGCGGCAGCTTCTTGCACAGCGCGGCCTCGGCGCCGTGCAGCGTGCGCGCCAGCCGGTAGGCGACATCGTCAGGCAGGCTTTCGCGCGCGAGCACAAAGCTCCAGGAGCCGACGGAATCGATCGCCGCCGGCTGGTTCGGATAGCTGTTGGCAGGCACCGTCAGCGGCTTGAGGAACGTGTGCTTGGCGCGGATGCGCGCGATCTCGCCGGCATCGGGCGCGATGAACCGTGCGCCGCCGGGCGCTCTGCGCCATCGCGGCAAAGCCCGGCCAGCCGACGCCGGCGCCCCACAGCGCTGCGGCACGGCCGTCCTGCACCATCGCGGGGCCGTCGCCGGCGCGGTCGAGATAGATCGACTTGAAATCCTCGTCCTGCTTCAGCCCGATGCCGTCGAGCATGTAGCGCGACAGGATCGGCAGGCCAGAGCCCTTGGCGCCGAACGCAACCGGCTGGCCGACCAGATCGCGGATCGTCTTGTAGGGGCTGTCGGCGCGCACCACGAACATCCCGGGACTGGAATACATCGCGGTGAGGATTTTCAGCTTGGTCGGCGCCCGCCCGATGCCCATGAAGGCTTCGTAGGAAGGCTCGCCGGCCACCAGCGCGATATCGAGCTGGTCGGATTCCAGCATCGGGATATTTTCGTTGGAGCCCTTGGTGTTGCGCGGCTCGATCGAAAGCGTCGGATCGGCGGCATTCATGATTTCCGCGAACGCATTGCCATAGACCGGAAAGCCGCCGCCCGGCGTCGCGGTTCCCAGGCTGATCGTGGTCTTGGTAATGGCCTTGCCTCCATCCTGCGCTGCGGCGGTGCCTGCCAGCAGAAGGAGACCGGCACAGGCGATCCGAACGAGTTTCATTGTTGGCCTCAAGCGTTCCTGACGAATGACGCAGCAGGTTGTAGGCAATCGCGGGGTTTTATGAAAGCCCGTTCTCGGCCCCGAACCCGGGATTGCCGGATCGCTGTCATGCCTGTAAACGATGCCGGCACCGTTGCCGGCCGCCCTTCCGGCCGCTCGCGGCGGGGCCTGTAGCTCAATGGTTAGAGCCGGCCGCTCATAACGGTCTGGTTGCAGGTTCGAGTCCTGCCGGGCCCACCAGCCTTCGCTCGCGAAGCGAGTGAAGGCTGCCGCGCCGAAGCCCCTGGGCGAAGGCGGGCGCGCCCGCGAGCTACGGCTCGGCAAGCAACGGTTTCCGGCGCCCACCCCGCTCCCAACCAAAACATCGAAAACAACCCCATGCAAAGTAGCCGGTGGTGGCAGGCATGGATGCTTTGAGCGATCCCCCGAAAACATTTTGACACGTCGGGCAAATCAGCGGCACTATTGTATCATCGCGCAATTTGTAAGATCGCCCATGGCGCTGCCCATCGGGCTCTCGGCGCGATTACAGGCCAAAAATCCCGATAGTTGAAATTGCCCCGGCTCGCTACAGCGAATGATCGATGGCGCAACCTAGGTGTCGAGGAAATCCCACTCGTCGCCCATGACCCAGTTTAGAGCTGACAGCTTACCGTTCACCATCCCCCATTCGAAATCATCCCAGCCGAGATTTTTTCGGCCGTACTTTCGCTCGATCTTCTTGGCCGCCGCTCGCGCCTGCTTGAATATCGTCTCCATGCCGGGCTTCAGTTTTTCCTCGCCCGTCGAAAGGTGATGAAGCCAATTCTGGTGACGGTTCCACCACACCTTGTTCCAGAACTCCTCGCGAGCCTTCAGGATGTCGTTGTCATTGCGCCTGAGAATCATGTGCCACGGCTCGCCGTCCGGGTCCTCATCATTGGGCAGCACTTCAACCTTGTCGCCGTTCTTCAGGTAAATAATAGGGTGTCCGTTCGGCCCTTTCTCTCCGGCCTTGATGGGGTCTGACGTTTGAGCCTTCGAACGCTTCGGCCCGAGCATTTGTTCGCTGAATTTAGCGAACTCCTCCGGGCTGATGTTCTCGTCCTTGTGAAGTTTGAATAACTCCGTCAGCCTGCGCTGCTGGTCGAGCTTGTCTCTCTTGGGCTTCTCAATCTTCAGCTCGCGTACCTGATCGGTCAGGTTTCGCATGAGCTGGTCGCGCAGCGATTGAATGTTGGCAAACTCCCCGGTGAGCGCCTTCGTGAGTGTCTGCTTCTTGAAGGTCTTGAGCTTCGCGTGTTGCTTCGCGTCAATCTTGGTCGGGTCGATGGGGCGCCGTGAGAAGTAGAGGAGCGCGGGCTTCGAGGCCGCTACGAACTGGTCTATCTCTTCAAGCGTGCCGGACTCAGCGATGCCGGTGCTCGTGCCGATACGGGTCCAGAACATCCCGAGCAAGATGTCGCACTTGGCTACGAGCTGGTCATTGATTGCCTGCTGTGGTCGTGCTGCGCTCTGAGGCCGGGCATGGGTCTCCCACCGGACCGGCAAGAGGACGACGCCTTCGGCCGCAGCGTGCTGCGCGTTCCAGGCATTTATCACGTCCGTTGCCACGTCGCGCTCCTCGGGGAGGTCTGACGGCGAGGCAATGAATACGCGGAAGACTTGGGCAGGGAATGTCATGGATACACCGGATTCGCTCAAAACGGCAGTCTAGGGGGCCTGCAACCGCCTGCAATGCAGAAAGCCCTAGTGTCCGGCGGCGGCGCTATTGCTTCTGTGCTTGACTCTCCAAACCCGCCCGCAGGGCGAAGGCGGGCGCTGCACGCGAGCTACGGCTCGGCAAGCAACGGTTTCCGGCCGCAGTACCGTCCCCGACCAAAAACATCGAAAACATGGATGCTTTGAGCGATCCTCCGAAAACATTCTGACGCGTCGGGCAAATCAGCGGCACTATTGTATCATCGCGCAATTCTAAGATTGCTCATGGCCCTGTCCAACGAGTACTTCGGCGCGATTGCGGGCTACAATTCCAACAATAGAAGTTACACCGGCTCGCGCGGCGAATGATCGCTTGCATCGCTCCTGCGAAGGCAATCCATGACTCAACTGAACACGATTGACCATTCATAGCCGTCCGATCATCAGACAAATCGACAGCCAAAGGCCCCTGTCAGCACTAGGATGAGTTTCGCGAGAATTTGAGCCGCAGCAAGGCGCGCCGTCCTTGGCCGAGCCAAGATAAATCAAGTCACACCGGCGATTTTCTTGATATGGTTCATTGCGCTCGTATGTAACAGGATCGGTGCCGCGTCATGGTCCAATCCAACCACTGGAAGTTTTCAGATCCTTTTTCCTATCAAAGAACGATCCGGGCGGCCGATGTTCAGATCGTCCTGAAAGCGAAGGGTGAGTTTCGCGCCGAGTTGACGCGGGTCGATTTCAGTCAACTCTGGATGTTGCGGAGCCACGAAAGCCTGCCACGAATATCGCACGCCGCGAACGAAGAGATGTGGCTACAGAGCGGTGAGCCTCCACTCTGGGGTTACGAGCCCGCGGGACCGTCGGACTCCGGCTCGCACCAGTGACCGTTACTGAAAGCTCGCCGGGGAAGCCTCAACCGCGCAAACGCGTTCCGCGGTTGTCGCGAGGGAAAAGCGGCTTTCACGTTTCCGGATCACGCTCCAGCTCTGACGTCGTGCCGCTCTGCCAATTCAGCTGGCAGTCTTCGATGTCGCCGTCGGACACGGCACCATGCGATCGCTTTACTCGCGCGGCGCGATGCATCATTTCAGCCCGATCCAACGGGCGAACTTTCCGCCCGTGATCTTGTCGGCCGCGGCGATGGTGATCGATGACGGCGTGGAAGCAACCGTTGCAACAGCGCCCGCCACAAAGCTCGCGGTTTCTCCGGCACCGATGCGTTCTCCGAGCTCTTTTGTCTTGATACCGATGGCGGAGCTGTAGTCGCTGACGTCGAGTGTTTGCTCAATGAGCTGGCCAGCTGCAATGCCCGCTCCGGCAGCTTTCGCAACCGGATGAGGAGCCGCCATCAGACCTGCGCTGACGGTGCTCATGCCCGCGTCGATGTAGTCCTTGGTCGTCTTGGCTGTCGCCCACTGCACACCGGCGCCGATGAAAGCGACAGGTGTTGCGATTTTGCCGAGCACCTGTCCGACCGGGGCGAGCACCTTGCCCGCTTTGCCGACCCACGGAGCCACCTTCGCTGCGACCGTCGCCAGCGCGCCGCCGGCTTTGCCGAGTTGGCCGGCCTCGGCTGCGGCCCCCGCGACATGGGATTCGTGCTTCAGGAACGTCAGTGTCTTCGCATCCACACCAATCTCCCGCAACGCGCGCGCAACAAGCGAGGCGTCCTCGGTAGCCGCCTTGCTTCCCACCCCGGCGCGAGCGATGAATCCGCGGATCGATTTGTTGGCAGCGTCTGCAAGGTCGCGAGGGGAACGGTCCAGGTTCTTGATCCCGGCCACTGCTTTGTTGGTGATTGCCTCCAGCTCTTTTACCTCGCCAAAGTTTCGGACGACCAGCTGATTGGCGGCAGCGCGAAATGCGTCCGGCCCCTTGGCCAATTCTTCCGCCAATGAGATCTGCGCGCGGGCCGGCATCTGATGACTCGCGATCCCGGCATTCTTGGTGAACATGTTCGTGAACTGATCGAGGAACTGCTTGTTTTTCGGATCAGCCCATGAGCCACCGTTTGCCACAGCCCGCATTTCATCGATCTGCATTCGAAGCGGGGCCGACCGAAGTCCCTGTCCGACTGCGCTGAACGACATCCGCGTGTCCCAGAGATTGATCAGCCCCGCCGTGAAGGTGCTGGAGTGAACAGCAGTGTCCCTTGTTGTCTGCGCGGAGTTGTTCTTGCTTCCCTTACCGAATTCTGGCGTCGCAGCGTTCTGCTGCGGCTTCAACTGGTCTTTTGCGCTTCGTGCATTGTCGGTGGTTTCCGCCATGGCGGATTGGTTGACGGCCTCGTTGAACTGCTTCACCAATCCCGCAGGAGCCACGTCGTTGGCGCGAGCTAGAGGTTTGGTCGCATTGACCGTACCGGTCTCTTCGATTCCCATATTGCCCTCCCGATTTGAACTGGCGCTCCCGGCATATGCCGAGGGTGAAAATCACGACCAACCTGCACCAACTCGCGCGCCGTCGACGCATTTCCGCTTGCGCAACCGCTATCGGCAGCGCCGCCCTGACGCAGTGATTTGCGTCACATTCTTTCGCCCGGCAATCGGCTACGGTGACAGGTTTGGACAGCTGGAAGCGCTGAGAGGCAGCGCAAACCGAGCGTCGGGAAATACGATCGGCGCATGATGTCGAAACGACTTTTCACTCATGCAACCACTGTCGACCGCGTCCTCTCGATCGAGGTGATTTTCATCACATCCGTTCGCTCGGCGATCGAACACCAATGCAAGAGGGACAACTAATACAACAGTTACGGAAACAGGCTCTGAAAGGCAGCATGACATGAGCGTCCCCGGCGCGACCGATACGGTCAAGAGCGCAAACCCTGCACCCAGGAATACTGGCGCGGACTCCTCCAAACAGGCCGAAGGAATTCAAGGAGGCGGTCAACCGTTCGACCACCTCGAGCAATAGTTCACAGCAGTCCACAGAGTACGTCGAATTCGAACCCCATCATTCTTGCGGGCCGGCCGCCGATCAACCTCGCCCAGCAGACTGGCGGCGCCGGCCAAGCCGGGAAAGCCGATCGATGCGGCGCAGATGGAGGCGCTGAACCGCCGCGTGCAGAGCTTCAACGTCGCACGCAGCCCGGTCGATCACCAGCAACTGCAGGACGCGCAGAAGCACTTCCAGGGCGCCACCGACGCGCTGAAGGCAGGCGACTACAAGAAGGCCGAGGCCGAACTGCGTACACTGGGCTTTCCGTTGCCGGCGGCGGGCAAACAACTCAGCACCGCCGCCCAGACGAGCGCGATCCTGCTCGGCAGCACGCCGGTGCATGCCGACCGAGGCGGTGGCTGGCACACGGATTCCGTCCGTTGGGGCGCGCGCGGCAACCAGGCCCTGAACGATATGAACAGCTTCGCCGCCAACGCGAAGATGATCAATCGCCTCGCATCGGCGCCGGGCGGCGTGTCGAACCCGCCGACCGAGACGCAGGTGACGCAGTATATGCGCGATCTCACAAACCCGCCGAAGGGCAAGCCGCAGCCGGGTTCGCAGCAGGTGATGCAGGCCGCCAGCGACATCACCGGCGGCATGATCATGCACTACAGCTCGGCCGGCCGGCAGGATCCGGTCTATAACGCCAATCCCGGCCCGCATGCGTTCTACAAGGATCGCGCGGGCAAGACCCACGAGTTCCCGTCGGTGACCGACGCGCGGACGGCCGCAAACGCCGCGCGCGCCAGCAAATCGCCGGACGCACCCGCCGGGGGCATCACGCGGCTGAACGCACGCTCGCCCGACCAGTGGAGCGACGTGACGTCGCAAGGCACGCCGCGCGCGGGCCGCTACATCGGTGACTGCGAGAGCAAGGTATATATGCAGACGCGGCTGCTCACCTCGGCCGGCTTCAAGTCGCTCGGCAGCGTCGACGTGCAGCACGCGGGCGGCATCGGCCACATGTTCGGCGTGTTCAAGGCGCCGGACGGCACGACCTGGGTCACGTCGAACGAGGACTTCCGTCAGGTAAGCCCGAGCAATGCCAAGACGGGCGTGACGCAGGCCGACCTCGACGCGACGGTGAAGAAGATGACCGGCGAGCTGTACCACACCCAGGATCTGCGCGGGTTCAGGTTCTCTTCCGCCGCCACGGCGAACCTGCCGGGCACGGGCAATCCGGCGGTCGAACTCGATCCGCCACTCCACCGAGCTCGGCATGATGCGCCAGACCGAAGTGCTGATCCCGCCGCCGCCGCCAAGCCCGCCCAGAGCCAGGCCGGGCCGGCCAATGGCAGCGGCGGGCCGAAGCACCCGTGACGATCGGGTAAGACGACGCGCGGCGCTCCAGCCGCGCGTCACGCGTGACATCTTGGCTTCGCGTGACGGCGTTTGTGAGCGGTGTATGACGGCGTCCGCTTCACGCTGCGCTTCCAGGCCCAACCGAGAACGGCCCTGCTACGTTGCGAAACGCGATCAGCGCGGCCCGATGGCCTCGAGTTGCGGCTTCACGTCGAGGAAGACGACGAGGCCGTTCTTCATGTAGCCGATCAGGAAGGCACCATAGAGCACGAGCACAAGCGAGAACACGAGGTTCTTCACGGTCATTGAGAGGTAGAAGGGTTGCAGCGACGGTGCGGCCCGCGCGATGAGCGCGAATAGAAGGTCGACCAACAGCAGGCTGACCACGACCGGACCGACCAGCATGAGGCCGGTCGAGACCATGGTATCGAGCAGACTGAGAAGCAGCCCCCCTGCTTCGCGGCTGAACAGCGGCAGGATGCGGCGAACCGGCCAGATGCCATAGCTGTCGTAGATCGCTCGCAACGTCAGGTCAAAGCAGCCGGAAGCGAAATAGAGCGCGATGACGACAAGCGCGAGCAGTGTGCCCGTGATGGCGGTTTGGGACGATCCGAGAGGGTCGCTGAGGGTGGCCGACGAGGACCCGCGTTGCAGGTCGAGGATGTCACCGGCGGCCTCCGCTGCATACAGCGGCACGGCCAGCACGAGGCCCACGATGAGGCCGACGATGACCTCCTTCAGTATCAGAGCGACGATCAGCCCGAGGTTGAGCTGCTCGCCCTCGAGGTGAGCCGCAATCATCGGGATGAGAGGGATCGAGATCACGACGGCAATGGAATTGCGTACAAAACCGGTCACGCCGAGGCGGTCGAACACCGGGAAGACAGCCATCATGGCGAGCATCCGGGCGAGCGCGAAGCGCAGTCGCAAAAATGTAGGGCTCGCAACGGCTTGAACGGATCGCCAATCAACTCCATTCCGGCATCCCTGCATCGGTTCAGCGCGTCATGATGGGAAAGGCGTCGAAGATGCCCGATGCCTGGTTCGCAATCTGCTGCGACAACACGGGGCCCAGAAAGATCACGAGGATCAGCACGACGACAAGCTTGACGGCCTGCGGCAGGGTCTGGTCCTGGATCTGGGTCAGCGCCTGGAGCAACCCGACCAGCAATCCGATCGCGACGGCCGCGATCAGCACGGGCGACGACACGATCAGGATGATCATCAGCGCCTCGTTGACCTTGCCGAGGATGCTATCGTGAGACATGGGCTATCCTCAATGGCGTGCCCTCGATGTGCTGCGTCGCCTCACCCATAGCTCAGGATGAGACCATGCATGAGGCGTGACCAGCCGTCCACGGCGACGAACAGGAACAGCTTGAGCGGCAGGGATATCAGTGTCGGGGAGACCATCATCATCCCCATGGCCATGAGAATATTCGAGACGATGATGTCGATGACCAGGAACGGCAGGAAGAGCAGGAAGCCGATCTCGAACGCGCGCGTGAGCTCCGAGCTGACGAAAGACGGCAGCAGAATGATGAAGTCATCGTCCTTGACATTGGCGCGGGTTGCCGGTGGCCAGATGCGGGCGGTGGCCGAAAGGAAGAACTCGCGCTCGCCGGGTTTCGCATAGCGCATGAGATGGGCTTTGACCGGGTCTTTCACCACATTGGCCGATGCCTGGAGCTTATCGAGCGAGCTGAAATCGAGCGGCCGCGCGGAGAGGCGATTGGAGATGTCTTCCACGAGCGGCAGGCTGACGAAAACGGTGAGAATGAGGGCGATCGAATACAGCACCAGGGTCGGCGGTGTCTGCTGCAGGCCGATGGCGTTGCGGACGATGAACATCACCACCGAGATCTTGAGGAAGGCCGTCATCGTCACGATGATAAACGGCAGCAGCCCGAGCGCCGTCATGAAGATGATCAGGCCAACTGTGCTGGGAGCGTCATTCATTGCCGGCAAGGCTCACGATTCGAACACCGAGACTATCCCCGATTTGCACCAACGTGCCGCGACCCAGCCGCCTGCCGTTAGCCATGATGTCGACCGGCTCGTCGAGCGGGCGGCCCAGCGGCACCAGCGCGCCTGGCGCCAGGCGCTGGAGCTCACCGAGCGAAAGCTCGACGCGGCCGAGTTCGAAGACGAGCCGCACCGGCAAGTCGTCCAGGTCCGAATCGTGCAGGCCGGTCGGGCCGGAGAACTCTGTCGGATTGCCCATGCTTACTCCCAGGAAGAACCACGGCCGCGTAGAGGGCGCGCCGTGACCACGATGCCTGCCGGGCTCAACTCGACAGGGATGACAAGATGCTCGGCGATGACGGCTATCGCCGCATTGTCGGCTGACATCTAGATCGGCGAGCACGACATCGTCGAGCGCCGGCCGCCGTCGCGTCTGCATCCGGGGCCATCGGCGGGGCGTCACGGGCATCGCTGGACGCCGGTATGGTCTGTTGCGGAACACCTTGCCTCAAGCCCAGCTTTGTTCTGATGACGACGCGGCGGCCATGATGGCGCGCTCCTCGAGATCGGCCTCGGCATAGGCTCCCTCGAGTCGCTCCGCTTTGCGCCGTTCCTGCTCGGCCAGGCCATCGAGCTTGGTCACCGCCCGCTGGCAAAGACGGTAGCGCTCGCGGGCGGCGTCACGCGCCAGCTCGGCATTGTGCAACGCCGTTTGCGCTTCCTCCTCGACCTGGCGCAACCGCATGGTCATCTGCCGCCATGGCGTCGAGATCGGCCTGCAGACGGGTAATCTCCGTCATGGAGACGGCCCGGCCGACCAGCGCTCGGCGCTTGTCTTGCTCGTGCGTGCGGGCCTGCGCCAGGTGGTGCGCGATTGCATTTCGTGCCGCCTCGATTTGCTGTTCGGCACGGCGGCAGTCGCCCTCGCACTGGGTCAGTGCATTGAGCGCCGACCGCTCCCGCAAGCGTCGCAGGTCAAGAAGACGAGCGATGGCGCGTGCGTGCGTCATAGCGGCTGCGGCTGGCTGCCGGCCTGGGCGACAATCTCGCGCATCCGCCGTCGCGTCTCTTCGATCGGCTCGTGCTGGTGCATCTTCTGGCGAAGGAACCCATTGATTGCGTCGATCTTGGCGATGGCCTCATCCGCCAACGGGTCGCTGCCCTTTTGGTACTCGCCGACACGCAGGAGGAGCTCGACGTCGGCGTAGCTTGCCATGAGCTGGCGCATGCGGGCCGCGTCGTCGCGGTGCTGCGGCGGCACTGTCGCGTCCATCAGTCGGCTGCGACTGCGCAACACGTCGATCGCGGGAAAATGGTTGCGGCGACCGAGTTCGCCCGAGAGGACCATATGGCCGTCAAGCAAAGACACCACCTCCTCGGCGACGGGATCAAGAGCGATCTCGCCTTCGACCAGCACGGTGTAAATGCCGGTGATCGACCCACCGCCTCCGTCCAGGCCGGCGCGCTCGACGAGACGCGGCAGTGCGGCGAACAGGGACGGCGGGAAGCCGCGCCGCGTCGGCGGTTCGCCTGCCGCCAACCCGATCTCTCGCTGGGCGCGCGCAAAGCGGGTGAGGCTGTCCATGAGCAGCAACACCTGCTTGCCTTCATCGCGGAAATGCTCTGCGATCGCTGTCGCCGCATAGGCAGCCTTGACGCGCTCCATTGCCGGGCTGTCGGACGTCGCGACCACGACGACCGCGCGTTTGCGGCCCTCCGGTCCAAGCTGATGTTCGAGGAACTCGCGTACCTCACGTCCGCGCTCGCCGATAAGCGCGACGACGACCACATCCGCGTCGGTGCCGCGGACGATGTCGGCCAGCAGGGTGGACTTGCCGCCGCCGGCTTCGCCGAAAATCCCGACGCGTTGTCCGCGTGCGCAGGTGATAAGACCATCGATGGCACGGATGCCGAGCTGAATTGGATCGCGGATGATGCCCCGACTGAGCGGCGCCGGTGGTACTCCGGTGACCGGACGGGTCGCGATGCCCTTCGGAAGAGGTTCGCCGTCGATCGGGTCGCCCAATGCATTGATAACGCGGCCAAGCAGGCCGTCCCCCACCGGGGCCAGCAATTCGCTGCCGGTGGGAATCACCTCGGTCATGCTGGAAAGGCCGAACAGATCGCCGATCGGGGTCAGAATTGCGACCTCGTCAAGGAGCCCGATCACCTCGGCCATGACGCGTCGGCCGGTTTCCGGGTCGACCAGATGGCACAGTTCGCCGATGCGCGCCTCGGTCACGGTGGCATGGATGATGACGCCCAGCAGGCGGCGGACACGCCCCTTGCGCGATCGTGGCGCGCTGTCGCGAATCTTCTCATACAGGCTAGGCAGGACGGAGGTAAGACGGTCGTCGATACTGAAGCGCTGACCGGTCATGGCATTCCGCCTCGTCAAACCGCGCCGATCGCGGAGGCGATGGCGGCCAGTTGCGTCTGGATACTGGCGTCGATGACGGCAAGATCACTGGCGATGATACATGCGGTCCGGTCGAGGGTCGGATTGCCTTCGATCGTCACTTCCATGCGACCGCTGACGCCGAGTCGGGCGAATTCCCTGGAGACGCTGTCGACGACGTCAGGGTGAACAGTGACCGTCAGACGCTTCTCGCGACGCAAATCAGCGATGGCGTGTCGCGGCAGCGGCGGCGACAAGGTCGCGCGTGTCAAAATTGCCGAGGACACGGTTGCACGACGCTCATGGCGAGCTTGAGCAACTTGCGGCTCGATCGACTGAAGATAGCGATCCACTTTCAGGGTCGTCTCGGTAATAAGCCTGGTCGCCTCCGCCTTGCCGTCCTCGTAGCCCCTGACACGCTCGGACTCATAGAGGCGGGAGGCGGCTTCCTCCGCCTGCGTTTTTTCTTCGGCGATCTGCTTCTCTGCGTGGTTCAGGAACTCAAAGGCGTCCTGCCAGGCTTTCACATCCCTGGCATTGAGAACCGAGCCCGTCGTCGCACCATCCGCCGACTGCTGTCGATTTAAGGATACCGAATCCACTCTGTCTACCATTGTGTTCAACCTCAGCCGACCGTTCGGCGCACAATCGCCGGGCCGAGCTCATCGAAGGGGCGCATTCACCGCATCGTCGAGAGCAGGATTGGGCGCAAGCTTGAGGCTGAACGCGCAGGCCGACACCGGGGCTCTGCGCCTTGCACCATGCGCCAAGGCAGCGCAAGCCATCGTCCATCACACGCGCACCGAGCTGATCGTAGGGTGTGAGCGGCTGCATCGGGCCGGAAAGATCGCGATTGGCGAGCGCGACGACGCACAGCGCTCTCACCCAGCGCGGCATCGAACGCCGCCGCATCCGCGGCCCGAACGGTATTGGCAATGCTGTTCGCCCAATAGATCGCTCCGGCGCGGCGCACAAGCTCCGCCAGCTGTTCGGACGAGGCAAGCGCGATCGAACGGTCAGTGTCGCTCACGTCCTCGGCCGCAATCGTGTGCGCCAGCCCGTAGCGCGAATGGACGAGACCCGACAGCCGCTCCTCGAGGCGAAGCGAGGACTTGAGCCGCGCGCACAATTCGGAATCCACCATTCCGTCGAAGCACACGGCGAGCCGCGACGGCTCGATGTAGAGGGCCGGCTGCGTTACGAACGCATCCCAGCCTGCATCTGCTCCGGTGCTTTCGCTCGCGGTGCTCACGACGCTTTCACCACGTTCGACGAACCTGTCTTCACCACATTAGGCGAAGCCGCGTTCGCTACGCTCGACGGAACCGGGCGCGACGAACCCAATGCATAAACGCGTCCGCGCTGGCGAAAGAAGACGAAGCCGAGCGCACCTGCGAGCAGGACGACCAGCGCGACGAGGCCGAAGAACATCCACATCGCCTGCGCCAGGTTGTCGCGCTGCATCCACACACCGAAAAACGAGACCATTTCAAGATCCTGGCCTTGACTTGCCTTCTGCGCGTCGACCGGAACGAGGACAACCGATACCTTGTCGTAGGACAGACCAGCGACGCCATTGGCCACCAGCATCTTCACCTGGGGCACCAGATTGCCGACCGGCATGTTGCTGCGATGGCGGATGAAGACCGACGCCGACGAAGGGTACGAGTTGCTGGCGCAGCGGGTCGTTTTCCGGCAGCACGAGGTGAACCCGGGCGGACAGGACGCCGTCAATTTCCGAAACCGTGCGCGAAAGCTCCTGGCTCAGCGCGAAAATCATCTGCGCGCGCTCCTGCATGGGCGAGGAGACGAGACCATCCTTCTTGAAGACTTGCCCCATGTTCTGGAACTCCTGCTTGGGGAGACCAGCCTCCTTGAGGATGGCGATAGAGTCGGCGAAGCGCCCCTTGTCGACCACGACCGTGTACTGACCGCCCTTGACCGCCACGCGTTGCGCCGCGATCCCGCGCTGTTGCAGGGTCGCGATCATCTCGTTGGCCTGGCGCTGATCAAGATTGTTGTAGAGCTCCGCTTCGCAGGCCGAGAGCAGCAAGGCGACAAGCAATACCAGGGCCCGCTGTACCCAGCGTGGCAATGAAGAACGGAGCAAGGCCGCGCTCACGGAATTTCCCTTCGTCACTGCCCCTTGAGCAGGCTCATCACGTTCTTGGTTACCGAATTGGTCCCATGAATCACCACCCGCGTCCACATCTGATGGATCGCAGAATCCATGAGCGTCGTTGGTCATCTTGTCGGCCATGGCCGACAAGCGGCCTTTCATCTCGAGGCCCGGGCCGGCACCAAGCGATGCCGACGCCGGTCCTGGAGGCAGACCGACGGAGGCTAAACTGATTGAGGGAGGCAAGCTGACCGAATGAGCCAGACTGGCCGATGGGGTTGAATTGGGAGAGCGAGTTAAACTTGCCGAGGGAGCCAAGCGTGTCGAGGGTGGCAAGCTCAATCTTGGCCTCGGCGGCGGCTGCCCTCTGCTTGGCTCTCGTGGCGCGGTTCGCCGCATCAGATTGATGCGCCTTCTCGATGAACTCACGCAACTTCCCGAGCATCTCTCCGCTCGAAGCCACGGAATTGGTCGCCTGCTGCCACGTTTCCGCCGTTGGCGGCGTCCACGCGGGCCTTGGCGAAAAAGTCGACGAGCCCCTGCTCGCTGGTCGCGCCAGTGCCTTGGGCTGCTTGCGGTGAAGCGGTCGCCGGCGAAGAGGCGGCGACCGGGGGCTTGGGCGGTAATGGCCACGCTCATGATCTAAATCCTTCCAGCTGACTATATCGTACTGACAGCCCAATATGACACGACCAAATCCGTCCTTCTGTGATGCGCCGCACATTTAAATCGGTGTCCGTTGCTCTAGCGGGCGAGCGCCTCCCCCACCCTGGCAAATTACGGCGGAAGACGAACAAACCTCAGCCTACCATTGGTCCATCTGTTCGTCCACGAGGGCTTAAAAAGGGGGGATGCCTGAAGCCTTTAAGCTCGTCCGTCAAAGGCGAATGCCGCGTGTCTGGCGGATCATCGACGCCTTGAATTCGTCTCTTGACACGCCAGAATGGCGGCCGCATGCCGAACCTTCGGCATGCAACCGCCATGTCAGATCACGTGGGTGAAGTCGGATTAGCCCTGCCCTGCCCTGCGTGAGCTGCTGCATGATCTGCTGGAACATCTGGGCGGGATCATTCTTGCCGCCGCCCTCGGAGCACTGGCCGGACTCGCCGCCCTGCTGCGGTTGCATCTGCTGAACCGACTGCATGAGCTTGTTGATCATGCCCATCGGGCCTCCGCCGCCCATCATACCCATTATGCCGCCTAACATCGTTCATCTCCTGGTTTAAGAGTTACAAGGTTGGATGACAAATCCCCCTTGCACTGAGGCCCGGGGGGCCTGTCGCTGTACTTCCCAGCGGAAGATCCTGCCTTGATCGGGCGCTGCTATCGGCGGCTCATTGCCCCGCTCTCAGGCCCGATCAAACATCAGGATCTCCGCGTCGTGGCACCGGTGCTTCGACTGTCAGTAGTAATTGCGGCCACCGAGGTGGCTGTAGCCGTCAGCCATGTGCTGATTGGCCTCGGACAGCTCCTGCATGCCGCCGAAGAAGTCTCCGCGCGCGAAATCCTGCTGGGCGTCACGGAAATCTTCCCGCGCCATGCGGAAGTCCTGGGCGGCTTCACGGAGGTTGCCACGGTTGTGGCAGCCATGGTCGCCGTGATGACCATGATGGCCATGATGACCATGATCCGTGATGCGTGATTGTGGTTCTGATTGAACAGATTATTCAGGAGACCTCCGAGGAGAGGTCCGGCAAGAAATGGCAACATGCTATTCTCCATTTTGTCGCTAGGGGTGCCCGCGCCTGCCTCATGCCGACGCTCAGGTGCCTGCTGACGGTTTGATTAAGACAGAAGCAAATCCGTCCTTCTGTGATCTGCAGCACGCTCGTCCGTCTGTCACAACTCGCCGCAGCCGGCTGTGGCACGCACGCCGAGGCCATAGAATGCTGTCCTTCTCGACGGAGCAGCATGCCATCGAAGGTGCGATTGCGTTTGACAATGCAGATTGAATATGGGCTTCGCCCCGCGCTGCACATGATCGCGCGGCGTGCCGGCTGGCCGACTGCGATCGCGCTTGGCGTCGACAAGGCCTGCGACGCAGAAGACTTCGTCAACGAGCTGCGCGCGATGGACGTGACGCCGCATGTTGCACAGAACACCAGTGGCCGTAGCATCTGCGATTGACGGGCGAACGCCTCGTGCACGGCAGCTATGCCGTCAGCCCGCGCATCGCAAGCGGTCGAGCAGGCATTCGGCTGGATCGCGACAGTCGCGGAGCGCGACGACAAAGATCGCAGACTTACCAGATGATCGGCGCCGGCCTATCGGTCCGACAGCCCGATCAGCATTGACAGTCGCATCCCGGCTTACTAGCGTCGGCAATCGATGCTGCTCGCGGCAACCAAAGCCGGCCGGATATCCGCGGCGACTTCGATAGCGATCTGTAGGCTGTCTCGCGCGACCTGGCGAGATAGTCACATCAGCAGCGACCGAGCGTGCACATCATTACGGTGCGGAGCCAGCGGGAAACATGCGCTAGCACCATTCAGCACGGCAGTGCCTGCCGTCATTGACGTATCGCTCAATAACGAGCCGCCCGAACTTGGCAGGGGCGCACGGGGTAACGCATGGATCGTTACGGCCCATGCGCGCGTTTCCTACCCGCACGATGAGCACGTGTCATGCGGAAAGCCTATTCTCGAACGCCTGGCGCGTCTATGCGTACCGGTTGCCGCTGCAGAATTGTCGAATCAGCGGAATGCGGCGTTGTCAGCCGCTCGAGCCGCGAAATACCCGCACCCTGGTATCCTCTCCCTGAGGTATCTGCCGAGCCATCGCGATGAGCGTCTGGCGCACGAGTACGATATAGGGCGGCGGGCCCGATACCGAAATGACGCCCGATCCCGGCGTGGTCCGAATCGGGTAGCGTGGATCGGCGATGCCGAGCTTGGTGAGCTTGGACACCACATCCGTCGGCAGGATCCGGCCGAGATCGATCACTTCCGTTCGCAATTCGCTCGCGGAATTGACGTGCAGCACGGAGCCGTCGAAATACCAGACAAGGCCGTGGCCTGTCGTGAGCCGCTTGAAGAAATCTTCGGCCGATCCGGCCCCCAGATCGCCGCGCAGCTTGCCCTTGACCTCGTCACTGACCTTGACCGGAACGTTGATGTTGCGGCCGAACTCGATCAGGGCGTCCTTGAGGTCTTGCTCGATGACGACGTATTTGTAGGGGCCCGGCGGCCATTTCGGGTCCAGTGCTGCGGCGACTTGCGGCATTCCGACAAGGATTGCCGCTGCCGTGAAGACGACAGAGACGATCTTCAGAGGCATGGTTCGTCTCCTGAGTGCACCCACGGCCGGCAGTGTCGCGAGCAGAGGAATAGTGCAAATACTTGAAATGCTAAAAATTGTACCACGGCGAAATTGGCTTGATCAATCGCACATTTGGAGCCGCACGCAGGACCCGCGTCACAGATCGTCACGTTGCCCGCCTTCTTTTTTCAACCGGCGGCCAATGACGTTTGACGCATTGATCCGGCTGACCGAAGAAAGACCGGCCGGAAATCGGCAAGGCCACGGCAACTCGTGTGACCGTGATGTGCCGGTTGCGCATTTGTTGGTTCTGTTGCGAGAGCCGCCGATTGACCGGGCCCGATCGGCGTCGCCGCTACCAAAATCCCCTTTTCCCACGGCGACAAGCCTGTGTGACGTGGCTCACTTTCTTCCGATGGCAACGAGGCTACGTTGTGAATGTCTAGCCCGCGATGAGGCTGACGTGCACGGTAAACTCGAACCCACAGGAGAATGATCATGGCAGTAGATCTTCAAGGCGCATCCCAGCAGCTGACCAGCCAAGCGCAGCTGGACAAGCTGGAGCAGGCGAAAAAGGACGCAGAAAACAAGAAGCAGTCCGACGCCCTAAGGGGCTTCACGGATGCGCTGAAGAACCTCTGAGGCGCCGGTCGAGCTGGCCGGAGAAAGACCGGCCAGGAATCGGCAGGGCCAACCGGCGCGAACACCGGCTTGTCACCGTCTTTGTTGGACGGCAGCGAGTTGGGGTTCGCGCCGGTTGCGTTTTGCAGGTCCGGCGATCGCGCAAGCGCTGCCATTAACAAGCCGCGCACCGATTGCCGGCGGATGGCGGCATCACGGGATCTTGATGGCGACGCGAGGCTTGATGCACGGTGATGTCCATCACAAGTGAGCCGGAGCGGCGCTGTAGCTTTCCGACTTAGAAAGACGAGACCAGGCTCCCATGAACTGGTCTTGACCGCGCGCGGCGCGATGTCAGTATCGTGTTCGCTCGGGCCAGATCGACGGCAGACACCAGCATGGCTGACGAATCAGAAGAGAAAAACCTTCCGGCATCGCAAAAGAAGCTCACTGATGCGCGCAAGAAGGGACAGACTTCCAACAGCAAGGACTTCGTGTCGGGCTTCACGATGTTCGCCGCCACGCTCTATCTGTTGAACCAGTGGCCCATGATGCGCAATCGCCTGGTGGAGCTCATCGACGTCGTTTCCACCTCCACCGATCGGCCGTTCGCCGAAGCCTGGCCACGCGCGGTGTACAGCACCATCGATGTGCTGATAATGACCACCGTACCGCTCGCTTGTCCTGGTTTTCGCGGTCGCCGTGGTGATGGGAATGGCGGCGACGGGCGGCCCGGTATTCTCGTTTGAGACCGTGAAACTGCAGTTCGACCACATCAGCCCGATGAAGGGCGCGAAACGCATTTTCTCGTCAAAGAACGTGATCGAGTTCGCCAAGAGTCTCGTCAAAGTCGTCGTCGTGACCGTTGCCTTCTGGACCGTCCTGCGCGGCTACATCCCGCCGCTGTTCCAGATACCTTCCTGCGGCGAAGGCTGTCTCGGGCAGATGGTGATTTCCACCTTGCAGCCGCTTGCCATGAGCGCGACCATCGCCTTTGTCGTCATCGGCGTGCTCGACATGCCATTGCAGCGTCATCTCTTTCTTCGCGAAATGCGCATGAGCATGACCGAGAAGAAGAAGGAGATGAAGGAGCTCGAAGGCAATCCGCTGATTAAAGCCGAGCGTCGGCGTCTCCAGTTCATGTTCGCGTCGGCAAAGAAGGTGCGCAAAGGCGTGCGCCATGCCGCTTGTTGTCGTCGCACAGGAAGATCGTGTCGTCGGGATCCTGTACCACCGCGAAGAAGAGCCGGTGCCGCTGATCTGCAGCAAGGCTCGCGGCCAGGCTGGCGATGAGATGGTCGCCGAAGCGCGGCGCCTGGGAATCCCGGTCGTCGAGGATGGGGCGTTGGTCGATGTGCTCATCCCCCAAACGATCGGCGACAGTATCCCGGCAAATGCCTTCACGGATGTCGCCCGCCTCCTGGTCCGGTTCGGGATCTGACGCGCTTCAGCGCCTGACTGAAGTGCCGTGGGCTCTTCACCAGAGCCTTTTCGGTTCTGATTTAATCAGAACCGGGCTCTAGATTCTTATTCCGACGCGTTTTCTTAACGCGAACCGGTGTCCACCCCGGATCAAGTCCGGGGCAGGCTTTCGCTCGAAAACGCTCTAGTCTAGAAGCCGGCGCCCTCTCCGGCTGGAGCGCGTTTCAAGCCAGCAGCGGGGCGCGGGCGTTCGCGTACTGCAATGACCCGAACACCTGTGCGATTGCCGATCCGCATCAAGGTGCCACGGCCGATCCGCTGTCCGCCGACCACGATATCGACCGTCCGGTCGTGCAGTGGCTCCAACGGCAACAGGAAGTTCGGCGCGAGCTGCTTCACCTGGCTGGCCGGCAGCTCAAAGCGTCCGATCTCGAACAGGACATGCAGCGACCGGTTGTCGTTCTCGGCGGCCGCTTCCCACGCGGCGGCCATGGCATCGGCCGGCATGCTCCATGCCCAGGATGAAGTGGCGCCAGGTATCGGGTGCGTGGCAAGGCGGTGGCCATCGGGGGCGAGCGCCACCGGTGCGACAAGCCGCTCGCCGATGACGGCGATCACCGCATCGCCCGGCTCGCAGGAAGCGTCGACCAGCACGACGTCGTCGGGTGCCAAGCGTTCAATCTCGCTCGCCGCGAGGTTGGCGGCAGCGACGCGCAGGCACACCGGGATTGGCAGATCGAGAACGGAGTCGACTGATCCCGGCATACCGATCGAGCCCTTCCGCAAGCCTGAGCGCATAGTCTTGGGGAATCCGCAATTCGCAGCCGGTGGTCACGAGCCCCTCGATCACAAGAGTAAAAAACAGTGGCAGCTGTCCATCGTTCTCGGGCCGTTCGACCTGGCTCGAAAATGAATCGACGGCAAGCTTGCAGCCGAGATTCCTCTCGACCGCCGCGAGGACGCTCTCGAGGGCGAATTCGAGAATGATGGCGGCCCGATCCGGCCCCAGGCGATCGAGCGACAGCACCGGATCCACGCTGTCGACCAGGATATCGAGCAGTGATTGCGGCAACCACAACTCGCCGGACTCGCCGTCGAGGCGCAGCGCCACCCGATGGCTCACATCGAGACGCCGATCCGGCGGCCACGCGGCGACGATGCTTGTCTGTCGTCCGCCAATCGTCGCCGGCAAGGCCGGGCGTCGACGATACACGGCGTTGAGCGCTTGCACATGCGACGGTGCGATCAGCGGGAAAGAAAGCTCACGCTCTACGGGCTGAGCGATTTCGGCGCTGTGAGTGAGAGCGGCCCGGTTTGACGTGTCGGCACCGTCGCGCAAAGTCGCGTCAGTGGCGCCACCCAGGCCGACGCTCAGCGGGGCATCGAGGATGGATCGAAGAGCGGCCTCGGTCGGCTCGACCGTGGTGTCGGCTGGCTCCTCGGTGAGGCTGGCTGGGGTGGCAGCGGCGTCGGGTGGCTCCGCGGTGAGATTGGCTGGCTCCGCTGGGGTGTCGGTCAGTGCTTCCACTGTCTCGGCCGGCGCTGAGGCGGGCACCGCTGTCTCGTCAGCAATCTCGGTTGGTGCCAATGCGGCGCCGATCGGCGCGACCGCGGTGTCGGCTGGCTCCACGGCAGAGTTGGCTGGGATGGCAGCGGCGTCGGGTAGCTCCGCGGTGAGGCCGGCTGGCTCCGCTGGGGTGTCGATCAATGTTCCCGCTGTCTCGGCTGAGGCAGAGGTGGCCACGGCTGCCTCGCCGGCAGTCTCGGTTGGCGCCGATGCGGTGCCGATCGGCTCGACCGCGGTATCGGCTGGCAGGCCACCAGGAATGGGTGGCGGTTCCGCAACAGCGATTTCCCCGACGCTCTGGGCGCTGTCTCGTGTTTCCGATCGAGGAAACAAGAACCAGGCCAGAGCTGCGAGTTGCAATGCGATCGGCACCATGAATGCCATCGCATAGGCGGTCGCTGACGTTTGACCTGATGCCTGATGCGGCCATATCGCAACGACGCTACCGAGGACCGACTGGATGAAAAGGGTGGCAATATACTGCAATACGCCGATGCTCGCGCACGCCCGAGCCGCATAGGCTGGGGGAAAATGCATCAGCAGGACCACGAAGGGCAGCGTGGCTGCGGCGCCAGCCACCAACGCGCCCCAGACGATGGAGGTCGGCAATGCTAATCCGCCGACCGCGGCGACCTGGATGCAGACGCAGAGCGCTACGGCGCCCGCAAAAACTCTTGCAGCCGACAGACCCATTCGGACAGCCCAGTCGGCGAGCGCTCCCAAGACGAGCGCGCCAGCGATCTGGCCAACCGCTATGAGGGTGACATGGGTGATGATGTCGGTGAGCTTGACCCCATGCACGGCGGCAAGCCAACCTGCAACCCATTGGCCCTGGATCGCCCATACCGTCCCGACCACAATCGCAGCGAGCGGCGCAAATCGTCGAAAGCTCGGGTCGCGCAGGACGAATGGCAGGCCGTGGTCTTGATCCCTCACATCGCCAGCGGCGGTTGCTGCCGCGGGAACCAGCAGCACGGCCAGGGCAGCGCAGAGCGCGCCCAGCGCGGCCAGCAACATAAACAGCCCCCGCCATCCGTGCGCCTGGACGAAGAGCGTCGCCGGACCGGCCATCACGAGCGCGCCGAGCCCTGCGACCGTTATGAGGCACCCCGTCACCAGGCCGAGACGTTCACGCGGAAACCATGTGGCGGCCGCCTTCATTCCCGCGAGGAGCGCCGAGGCGGCGCCCATACCGAGCAGCGTGCGACCAATGATAAGGCCGAAGGGTCCTGTGGACAGGCTGATTATCAATGCGCCGAGGGCCGTCACACCCATCATCACCGACTGAACGGTACGCAGCCCAAATCGATCGAGCGCGATGCCGGACGGTAGCAGGCAGGCCGCGAAAGCCAGCGGAAATGCCGCAGTCAGTATCCCCAGCGTGCCTTTACCGATAGCCAGATCAGTCGTCAGATCATCGGCAACGAGCGGATCTATTCTCTGAAACAGAACAGACAAAAAGTATCCGAAAGCGAGCGGAAGAAATCCCACCATAATCCGGAGAAAAGAAATGCGATCGCCTTTGATTTCAACCCGTGTTGCCATGCAATACTAAGTTTCCAAGACGGCTAAAATCTCACCATGAGGGCGCATTCCGGTGAAGGCGACCATGGATTCCGACGCATGGCGACCATTTGATCCGGTCGATGTCAAGCGTCAGGTGGGGCCCGGACGCGGCGCGGCAACAACCGGCAGGGTTTCGTCGAACGACGTCGACGACGAGGACTACGATTCCGACGGCGATTTCGCTTCCGGCTACTGCGATTACACTTGGCTGGATGTGGGCGTGGTGACTTTCATCACGCTCAAAATCGATGATGGAGCATGATCTCTTGCGAGAACCGGTTCCCACTTCTCGGGATCATGGCTCCGGCGCGGCTCGGCGCCGGGACGCGTGGACCGCTGGCGCCGGTGGACCCGCTCTTGCGCGCAGGTCAACTGATAATCGTGCCGAGTGCCTTGGCACGCGCCTTGGCATCACTGATGGCACGGATCGCAGTCGCGCGCGCGAGCAATTTCTTCGCTTCGTTTGCCGATAATCCCTTGGGCGCTGCGGCACGCCCTTCGTCGACCAGCCCAAGCAGGCCGTACACAATCATCAGATTCCGCCGATGTCGTGCCTGCGCCCCCGGCGAGGTGACGACGGAGCGCGCGACGTCGATCGCCTTGGTTTCCTGCCCTTCGAGCGCAGCGGCGAGGGCGAGATTGGTACGGATATCGAGATCGTCAGGCGCAAGGGCGCTCGCAGCGTCGAATGATTGCGTGCGCTTGCGCGAACTGGCCCGTGAGCGTCTGCGCGAGGCCCAACCGGTTGTAGGCCGCCATCGTTTTGATGATCGGGGCAACTTTCGCCAGCGGCGCGACTGCACCTTCGGCATCGCCAGCCTTGAGCAGCGCCGAGCCTAATCCGAGCAACGCATCGGGATTATCGGGCACCACGGCGAGCGCGGTTCGGTAGGCCTTGATCGCCTGATCGGTCTTGCCGGCGCGCGTATAGGCGTCGCCGAGACGCACCTGCGCCTTGGGATCGCTCGACCCGGCGGCCGCCTGCTCATAGATCGGCAGCGCGGCTACGATCTGTCCCTGGGCTTCGACATCGGAGGCAACACGCGACAACCCGTCCTGATCCGGCTTCTCGGTGCTGGCCGCTGCGTCCAGCAGAGATTGGGTCGAGCACCCGGCGAGCAAAAAGCCAAGGAGGATCGGCACGGCGCAGGATGCGAGACGAAAGCCGATGCTCATCGCCCTGTCCTTGGTACTGGGCATGCAGCATCAATGCTGCACCGCAAAATGGAAGTGACCCGGCCGCCGCCCCACCAAGCCGGTGTAGCTACGCTCACCTTGAGCCGGCTGACTTCTCGGTTCCGCTCTCAGTCCCAGGCCCCTGCGGCAGGGTGCCCGCCGCACGCGGAAGGCCGCCCCCCAGGGTGCCCTTGGTGCCATAAATGTATTCCTGCGCCGCTCGCGCCGTCGGAGCCGCGGGAGCTGCGCCGAGCGGGCGGCCGCGAACCAGGTCGGACTGGCGCTCAGCCATGCGCTGAAGGTTGTGCGCGTTGGCGCAGCCCGGTGGCAAATGCGGTCCCAGGAACGGCGGCTCTGTCGCGTCCGGTGTAAGGCAAGCCCTCGGAACCAGCACATAGCGCGTGCGGCCATTCCGGTCGACCACGGGCACGGAGGCATAGTCCGGCGAATAATCCGGCGGCTGCTGCGGAAAACTGCCCCAGTAGACGCTCGGTTCCGGATAGGGCGGCGCCGCCGCACAGCCGGCGAGCGCCGACGCCGCAACGGCGAGGCAAAGGTAGACGGCGGACATACGCAGCATCGTGCACCCTCGATCAATCATTTGAACACAAAACCGGAATTTTGCTCCGGTAGCGGCCTGGCTTTGACGAGAGCCGGCCCGAGCGGCGGCGGTGGCGCGGGCCTGTCAAGCGGGGTAGCGAGGCCGCGGTCGCGCACGGGTTTGACGAGCATTGGCGTGATGAGAATTACGAGCTCGGTCTCGTCGCGACGGTATCGGGCAGAGCGAAACAATGCGCCGAGAATCGGAAGGTCAGAAATTTCGGGGTTTCTGTCGAAATCCACCGACGTCTGTCGCTGGAACAAACCAGCGATCGCAAACGTCTGGCCGCTCGCAACCTCCACCGTCGTATCCGCCCGCCGGACCATCAGGCTCGGCAGGTCGACGCCGTTGCTCTTGACGGCCCCTACCCGCGACAGCGAACTCACTTCCGGTTTCACCCGCAGAGCGATTCGATTTGTCCTGATCAGGGTCGGCGTGAACTCGAGCGAGACCCCGAACGGCTTGTACGTGACGGTGATCTGCCCTGCCTGGTTTCCGGGGGTCGGAATCGGAATCTCGCCTCCCGCCAGGAAGCTCGCGGACTTCCCGCTTGACGCGGTCAAGTTCGGCTCGGCCAGGATGGTCATCATCCCGTTGCGTTGCATCGCTCCGACCAGGGCATCCACCTCACTGCCGCTGCCGCCAAACGCAATGCCGCCCGACGACCCGATGCCCAGGCGCTGGACGTCATCGCGCGACACCTCGGCAAACCGTACCCGGATATTGATCTGTTGCGAGCCGCCAATGGTGGTGTTGTTGATCGGCGGCTGGTCCGGCGGAGAGAAGGTGTCCGCAGTGTTCTGCGCGTCGACAGCTTCCTCGACGGAGCCCGTGCGGCCGGTCGCGGCCACCCGGTTGCCGAACATCTTGAGTTTGGTGTGAGTCGTCGGCTGAAGGTCGCGGACCGCATTGTTGGCGGAGCCGGAGTCGGCGACCACGCGAAACGCCACATTGGCGCGCATCTTGTGTTCCGCCGAGATCGCGATCAGATTCGTGCTGCCGATCTTCCTGCCATAGACATAGACGACATCCGGCGCGACGACACGCAGATCGGCGATCGTAGTGTCGCCCATGTAGACCGATTCGGCCGCCTCATCGAGTTGCAGGAGGCGACCCTGGCCCACCATCAGCTCGATCGACTGTCGAGACGCGGAAGTGTTTGTCGGCGCCTGGGCCGCAACCGGCGGCGCGATCAGGATAGCAAGCAGGAATGCGCCCGCCTTCAGCTTCCACGCGGCCCTCAAATACGATTTCACCAGGCCCGCTCCCTTAACAGCCCTTGACGGGCGTAATCAAACACCGGGTTGATAGCAATCAAGTCAACAAACTTATGACCGCGCTTTTACGGCAAGTTGACGCAATCTCAAATGTCCAACCGGCAACGTACGGGCGAAAAACTGTTTTTGGTGTTATTCGGCCACAGTCACAGACAAAGTCACAGTCCGCCCGCGGCCTGCCTCGTACCGGCACATGTCACAACACATGTCACATAAGGATCCGCCCGGAGGCCCGAATGGCTGTGCGCCGGCCGAGGGGCAGGCGCAACCTGCAGGGCTTCACCCCTCCCCGGCTCCCAGCTTCAACCGTTCCGCAGATTGGCCGATGCTATCGAGCCCGTCCTTTTCCGCCTGGTTGCCCTTGGTCAGGGAGCCGAGCGGCTGGACGTTAAATTCAGGCGCCAGCTCCTGATAGGACATGACCGGCACGTAGATATTGCTGCGCGTGAGCAAGTGTCGTGTGACCCGCCGCACATCCATCGAGGTGAGCACGACGGGATTCGCGTCCGGAGCCGCTTCCGCCAGGGCACGGGCGATTTCATCGATCAACGGTTGGGTCGCCTCCTCCGTCAGGTTCATGTACGTCCCGGCCGCGGTCTGGCGCTGGGCGGAGCGCAGCATGTCTTCGACCGAGCGCTCGAGCATATAGGCCGCGATAACCCGGTCGCGGTCGGCACACCGGAAGCAGATCTGGCGGCCAAGGGCCACGCGCACGTATTCCACCAGCAGCACCACGTTCTGTTCGCGCTGTCCCCATTCGACCACGGCCTCGAGAATGGCGCGCATGTTGCGGACGGGTACGTTTTCATCGACCAGGCGCCGCAGGATTTCTGCCAGCTTCTGCAGAGGCGCGATCTTCTCGGCCTCCTTTACCAGGTCGGCATAGTTCGACTGGATCTTGGTGAGGAGCTTCCGCGTCTCCTGAATACCGACGAAACTGCCGGCCCGCCGGTACAACATCTGTACCAGGCATCTGGCCAGAATCTGGGCCGGCAGCGCAAAGGCGACACCAGCCTGCAACAAGGTTTCCGCATGGGAGCGCTCGACCCAAAGCGCGGGGCGGTAGTTGATGAGCGGCAGCTCCCGGCGGTAAGGTATCTCGAGCAGTTCGAGGTGAGCCGGATCGTCGTCGACGAGCAGGCCCTGCGGCGGAATCGTGCCTTCAATGACCGGCGTGCCCTCGAGATCGATACGGAAGCGATCCTGCGCAAGGGTCGGGTCGATATCAAGCGCGATCGACGGGATCTCGATACCGAGATCGGTGAGCAACTCCGCGCGCGCTTTAGTCGTCAACTCGGCAAAGCCCTCCGGCGGTACGGCCGACGCAAGCTCGCTGCTGACCCAAACGACAATGGCGGCATCCGATGCCGGCGGGCCTGCCAGGCTTGCCTGCTCTTGAGCACTCGAGCCTACCTGCGCCGGTTGGGCGGCCGTGCCTGCGGCTCCAGCCGCTCCTGCCGCTCGCTTCACCGGCGCGTTGCGCGTCGCCGCCTCCTGAGCAGTCCGCCGGCGGTTGGTCACGAACCCGGTCACACCCAAAATCGCCGCGAGCAGCAGAAAGGCCACCGCCGGGAAGCCTGGAACGAACGCCATTCCAACCAGGATCACTGAGCCCATCATCAGCGCACGCGGCTCCACGAACAACTGCCCGGCTATTTCGGTGCCCATGTCGCTGTCCGACGATACCCGCGTCACCAACACGCCGGCGGCGACCGAAACGAAAAGCGAGGGGATTTGCGCGACCAGCCCGTCGCCGACGGAGAGCAGCGCATAGGTCTCGGCGGCGGTTCCGATCGTCATGCCGTGCTTCAGGCTGCCGACGATCATGCCGCCGATCAGATTGACGAGGATGACGAGGATGCTGGCGATGGCGTCGCCTTTGACGAATTTCATCGCGCCGTCCATGGCGCCGAACAAATGGCTCTCGCGCTCGAGCCCGCGGCGGAGCCGATTGGCCTCAGCCTGATCGATGTCGCCGGAGCGCATGTCGTTGTCGATCGCCATCTGCTTGCCCGGCATGGCGTCGAGGCTGAATCGGGCGGCGACCTCGGCAACGCGCTCGCCACCCTTGGTGATGACAACGAATTGCGCGATCGTGATGATCAGGAAGACGACCAGACCGACGGCAACGTCGCCGCCGATCACGAAGTTTCCGAATGCACTGACGATCTCGCCGGCGTCGGCCTGAAGCAGGATGAGCCGCGACGTGGTGATGGTGATCGCGAGCCGGAACAATGTGGCGATCAGGATGACCGACGGGAATGACGAGAACTCGACCGGCCGCCCGATATAGAAGACGACCAGCAGGATGAGCATGCTGATGGAAATATTGATGGCAATGAGGATATCCACCAGCCAGGTGGGCAGCGGAATGATGATCATGATGATCGCGACCAGCATCAGGATCGCCACGATCAGATCGCTGCGGCCGGACATGTAGACGAGCGCGCGCGCCAATCTATCTGATCATGATCAGGACCGTTCGCGATGTTCGAGGAATTTGCGAAACGTGCGCTTCGCTTCGCTTTCATTGCCGGCGAGCCATAGTGCGCGACTGCGCAGCAGATCGAGCATGGGCTGGTCCGCGCCGCCAAGCGCCTGCAGCCGATCGATGACCTCCGCGGCAGCCTGCGGCGAGCGACTGCGCAAGAACGCTTCGGCGAGCGTGCGCAGCACGCCCTCATCGTTGGGCGCAAGGCGAGCGGCGATCAACAGCAGGACGAGCCCGCGTTTCGGCTGGCTGTGACGGGCATAAAGATGGCCAAGCGCGTGCAGCAACTCCACCGTCTGGTCGCGTCCTGGCGTCATGTCGCGGTATCCTCAAGGCGGCGCGCGCGCAAATTGCGGCGCTGCTCGATCTCCTCACCCAACACGGTCTTTGCCAGGCGATTGAATTCTTCGCTCTCTTTGAGCTGCGGCAGAACCGCGGTTAGCAGTTGCTCGAGTATCGCAATCGCGCGGTCACTGGACAGGATCTGGGGATCGGCAACGATCGGCTTGACGAACTCACTGACAAGCTCACGAAGAATGGCTTTGCCGACCGTGCCCTTGCGCTCGTGGAGCGCAGCGGCGATCTGCCGCGCGAACTCCGGGGGATCGACGGCCCTGTCCTTGGCGGGGCCACCAATACCCTCCGGTGCGCGCGATTCAGGCCGATCGAGCTGCGTGCGATCTATGCGACGGTTGTCCATCCCAGACGATCTGTCCTTTCCGCGTGCACTTTACTGACGATAGACCAGCGCCAGGGTCTCGCCGTCCTTGGCAAGGAGGATGCGGCCGTCAACAATATCCTTGATCGTCCAGCCATTGTCGAGGAAGGCACCCTTGTAGTAGCGGTTGCCCTCGGTCGTAATGACATAGGGGCGCTCGCCGAACCACACGGCCTGCACATTGAGCACCGGCGGTGGTTTTTTTGCCTCATGGGGGTCACATTTGCGACGAGAACCAGCCGCCCGCGATATGCCGCATCAAACCATTGTTGCGTTTCCGTCCAGGCGCCGGTCTGTTGCTTCGTGATGCTGCCAGTGACGACGACCTGTCCACCGCCCGCTGTTGACCCGAAGACCGGAGAGGCCCGCCGCTTCAAGACGCTCGGTGAGCTTGCGGCCGGCGTCTTCAGCGTTAAGCGCGGGTCCGTTGGACGCGGCCTCCGTTGGGCGCGGTTCCGTTGAGCGCGGCGGCGAGGCTCGGTGACGGCTGGCGGTCGCAGCCATTGAGCTCTGCAATCGCCTCGCGCACCGAAATCCCGGTTCGCGCCGATAAGCAATGCTCGATAAATTTCCGGTCGGCCGCGGGGAGATCGGCCATGAGCTTCGATGCGGCGGCCAAGGTCGGATTGTCGTTGCCCTGAGCCTGTGCCTGTGCCTCGACCCGAGTGACGCTGGTCAGGTCGTTCGCCTTCGCGGCAGGGCGCATGGCAGCCAGGCCCAGCGCCGGAACCGCAAGCAAGAGCACGCCGGCGATCATAATGGCCTTGGAGATGCGTGGCCGGGCGGGGGCGTTCGCCAGACTCGGCGGGTGTCGGCGCGGCGGCCTGATTGCGCTCGATGGAGATCCGCAGCCGCGCTTCTCCGATCGTCAGATCGATAGGCGCCTGCAGCGCGCAGCCAAAGCCATTCGCGATGATCTTTTCACCGACGCGGACTTCTCCGCCGATCGCGTGAAGGTCGATGGACCGGCGTCCGACCCGCAGGACGGCATGCTCAGCCGCGATGCCGGCGTCCCGCAAGACGATGTCGGCGCCCGGCGTGGAGCCGATACGGATATCGCCCGGTTCAAGCTCGAGGCGCACGCCGCGATGAAAGCCGGCCGTGCTCTCGAGCACGAACGTCGACGGCGACGACGAGACGGCGGCGGAGAGCCAAGTCGTGAAGGAAGACATCAACCCGGTGGCGGCCATTTTGGACCCCAATTCATTCTCAGGCTGACGTCCACAACGTAGACCCGTCGCCCCGGAAGAACTGTGAGAGACATCACAAAGGACCGTCACCACTGGAAAACGGACTGAATATTGGTGCCCACCACCCGGGGCAGGTCAATGGCGCCCTCGGTTCTGCTCCATGCCCCCAGCTTCCCTCTGGCGCCGCAGCTTCGCCCGCCCTGTTTTGTCTCGGCGCGGTCGCAGAGGTTCAGATGGGGTAGCCCTTCTGACGCATCCGGGCGACGCGACCTCCCGCCGCCCCCACCCGTGCGTTCCTCACACCCGCATTGCCCCGCTCGTCTGCATGGACCGGGCGCGCCGATGACCGGAGTGACGTCCGTCACAGCTTCGCGCGGGGCAATCGACAACGATTGGCGTCAGGACAGAGGCAACACTGAAAAGGTCGCATGCCATGAGCATCGGTTCGACGGATACGGTCAGGAATGCACCACCTCCACCCAGCAATGCCGGCGCCGCTTCGCCGAAGCAGGTGAAGGAATTCAACGAAGCGGTCGACCGTTCGACCACCTCGAACACCAGTTCACAGCTGTCACAGTCACAGGATGCGTCAAAGTCGGCTCCCATCATTCTTGCGCGCCGGCCGCCGACCCCGGCCCAAGCGCCTCCGCAAACTTTGACCTGCGCGTCGCCCACCGCACAGCAGAAAGCCGGCGCCTTTGTCGACCCGGCGTTGCGCGAGGTGGCGTCAGGAAAGACGGAGCTCGCCAAGAACGCGAAGGGACCGGCAGTAGGAAAGATGCAGGAAGCCCTGCAGACGGCCGGTTACAAGCTGCCCCGTTATGGTGCGGACGGAAAGTTCGGCGACGAGACGGCCAAGGCGCTGAAGAAGTTCCAGACCGACCATTGCCTGAAGGATACCGGACGTCTCGACAAGCAGACCATGGAGCAGCTCAGCATCGCGTCCACCAAGTACCCCGAGTACGACAAGCTGTTTGCCGATGGGAAGCTCAACACCACCATTGGAGTCGGCTTCGATGAGGGTGACTCGCACAAGGACGAAACCAAGGACGTCATCGCGGGACTGTCGAAGCGAGGCTACACCCAGCTGGACCCGGACAAGGCCGCCACCGACAAGTCCACGGCAGACGCGGTTCAAGGCCGCCGGCATTGACCCAGCCGCCGCCAAGGCGGACGGACTTCAGTACTTCACCAAGACCTTCAAACACGGCGGAAAAGACGTCACCTCGGTGGTGAAGCTGATCACGCCGGACACGCCGCAGGCGAAAGACAAGTTCGCCAAGGCCATGGGCGAGTCGGAGATGGTGATCTACAGCGGCCATGGCCGCTACGGCTCCGGGCCCGATTTCGACCCCATCAACTCGGCCAAGGGTAACTTCGTCATCGGAAAGCCTTACGAGGCTGGTCACGTCACGCTGAACAGAGGCCAGACGGATCTGCAGAAGACGGCGATGACCAAGGACTACCAGCTCATGTTGTTCGACGGGTGCACCACAAACTACTATGTGGACGACCTGCGCCGCGCTCCCGGCAAGGACAGCAAGAACCTCGACCTCGTCGTATCGACCGGCTCTCTTCCCTGGAGTACCGGAAGCACCGACGTGCTGAAGATGCTGGACGGTGTCACCGAAGGTCAGAGCATCAACCAGATCAAGTCAGACCTCGAGGACATCAACAGGGAGCCGGGAAGCAAAAAGCAGTTGTGGAAGACCGACGGCTTCAATGACAACTAGGTCCAGGCATAAGTCCAGGTAACGGCGAGAGCCATCCCCGAAGTCAGGGCTGGGCTCGCGGACATCAACTGGAGGGTGAAGCACATGGAAACTCGACGGCTTCGACGACGCCTGACATCGCGTCTGATTTACTCCGCGCTTGCTTGTGCGCTCGTGCTCGCGCCGGGCACGGGCTGGGCTGGCGCCAGCAAGGGCAATCCAATGGCCACATTGAACGATCCCGCAGCCTCGCGCGCCGAGCGCATCAAGGCCGTCAAGGCTCTCGCCGACGCGAAGGACCCCAAAGCCATCGACACCCTCGTCAAGCAGCTCGATAGGAGGGACGAGGGTATTTTTGCGGCGGTCGAGAGCGCGCTGCGCGCCCTTAACGCCGTTGCGGTGCTGGAGCCACGGCTGGCGGACAGCGGCGCCTCCGAGGAGCAGAAAGTGCTGGCTTGCAAGGGGCTGCGGACACTCAAGGAGAAGAGTTCGATAGCGCCTCTCGTCTCCGCCTTGAAAGATCAAAGCGCGCGCGTGCGCAAGGAGGCCGCGCTGGCGCTGGGCGTCATTGCGCCGGCCGAGGCCGAGACGGCGCTGCTGACGGCGCTTTCCGACAGCGACGAAGACGTGCGCTATTTCGCGGCCGACGCGCTCGGCAACGTCCGCACCCCCGCGGTGGTGCAGGCCATCGAAACGCGCCTCGCCGCGGAGACCAGCCCGGTCGCCCGTTCCGCGCTGCTGGCCGCCAAGAACAAGCTGGATCGGGCCGCCTCGCGGTAGCGAGCCGCGCACCCGATCGATGCTACTCGCTGATACCTCTGATGCCGCTCAGCGGCTCGTATCCTCTATCCCAAAGATTATCGTCGGCAGAGAGGATATCGCCGGTTCGTCCGCGGGTGACGAAGCCACCCTGGGGGTGGTTGCTGAGGACCGCGACGAACTCTGTGCGATAGTTGGTCTCGGAGCTCAGGCGCTCGTCCGAGACGATGATCGACGACCGCGGCAATGCGGTCGGCGCGACGCGGTCGAGCACTTCCCGCGGGATCGTGATGCGGTCGAGCGCGCTGCCGGCGTCGTCGCCGTTGTCGATCGTGACCGCACTCCAGCGCAGGCCCGCGCCTTCTCGCGCCATCGCTGTGAATACATGCGTGCCGATCGGCTTGCCTGGATTGCGGATATTGACCGGAACCTCGATGCTCGCATCGAACACTTCGCCACCATCTCGTACCGGCTTGTGTGTGGCACGTCGCACGTAGAGCTTCTGCGTCGCACGGCTGATGTAGATCGAGACCGGTTCGAGCGAGAGGTTTGCCTCGTCCGCGGCCTTCGCCGTGTCGGTCCTTTTGATCTCCGCCGCCTCCGCGGCGTCCTTTGCGGAGTTACTCACGTCGAGCCTTTGCTTTGCTTCGGCACTCATGGCGTCGAATTGCTTGCCCAATTCGGCAGCCCTTCGCTTTAAACCCTCGGCCTGCATCCTGGTCTGATCCGTCGGTGCACCGATCAGCGCTTTGTCGGCCGATGCGAGTTCCGCGTCCGCGCGCCTCTTCGACAATTCAAGCTTGCGCAGCGACGCGGTGAGTGTTGCCGCCTCGCGCGCCGCTGCCGTTGCGGCTCTTTTCGCCTCGTCGTCGGCCCTGGCGGCCTCCGCCGCCTGACGCGCGAGAGGCTCCGCCCGCACGCGCGCAGCCGCCAACGCCTCTGCGTTCGGCACCAGTAGCGCCGGGTGGGAAAAGGGTATCGGGGCTGTGTCGTCCGGAGCGACGATCACCCGCATTCCGATCCGCGTCTTGTCGAAGAGCCTTTCCGCAAAACCGAAAGGTAACCGCACGCAGCCGTGCGAAGCCGCATGGCCAGGCAGAGGTCCGCCGTGCAGCGCGATGCCGTTCCAGGTGATGCGCTGCATGTGCGGCATCCAGGCATCGTCATACATGTTCGAGCGGTGGTCCTTTTTCTTCTGAACGATCGCAAAGACGCCGGCTGGCGTCTCGTACTCGGTCGTTCCGGTCGAGACCGGAGCGCGCAGGATCCAGCCGTCGGCGTCATAGAAGGTGACCTGCTGGCTTTTGATCGACACGATCGCCATGACGGCCTCGCCGCCCTGGCGCGACGCAACCTCCTCACGGGCCTGCGCACGGCGCAACTCTTGCGCCGCCGTATCGGCGGCCAGCATGATCAGCGCCGCCATCGCAGCAAGTATGGCTTGGCAGCAAGCATGGCCTTGGCGTAGCGATCCCAGCGCCGCACAGAGGCGGCGGTCGTGCATTGATGTGGCATTCCGTGTTCCGCTCGAAACCATTGCCCGGACGTGCGTCGATCAAGCCTCGATCGCGATCCATTCGGCTACTTTCTCATATACCACGGCCCCACGCTGCCGGAAGTGAGGCTGCAGGAGAAGAGAGCCAAGGCTGCCGCGCCGAAGCCAACGGCGAAGGCGGGCTGTGCGGCCCGCCCTCCAACCAAAATATCGAAAACAACCCCATGCAAAGTAGCCGGAGCGCGCCGAATTGCTGCCTTTTCCCGCGAAAACACTTTGACATGTCGGGCAAATCAGCGGCACAAATCCATCCTCGCGCCATTTGCAGATATCGCCCCTGGCACCGCCCATGGGCCTCGGCGCAACGACACACCAAATCCACCACATGACATCGGCTCACGACAGCGCAAGCCGCCGGCGCATTGCCGCGCCGCGCGCGCTTGCATCGGCGTGCCCAAAGGAGATTCCGGTATGAGCACCGTTGCTGAACGCGATCATACGACCCCGGCCGGCCCAACCGGCCCCGTGCCGCCACAGATAAAATTCTCGCCGGAGGGATTCTCCATCGACCATCCGGATCCTGAGCTTGGCGATCGGCTGATGGCCGGCGCATTGGGGGCCGCCGATCGCGATGCGATGCATGGTATCCTGCGACAATTGGCGCGGGCCAGTTCGAAGGGGCGGAAGCCCGACGCGGTCAATCTTGCTTTCATGATTTCGATGGTGAGAAGCATCCGGCCGAGAGATTCCGTCGAGGCCATGCTGGTGGCGCAGATGGTCTCGGTCCATCTGATGGCGATGCGATGCGCCCATCACCTCGCCAACGCCGAAGACGTCACCCGGCAGGACAGCGCCGCGCGTGCGCTCGGTAAACTCGCCCGCGTTTTCCCGGCCCAGATCGACGCGCTCAGCCGCTACCGCAACAATGGCGAGCCGGCCATCACCGTGCAGAACGTGTCGGTTCAGGACGGCGGCAAGGCCATCGTCGGCAACGTCACGCAGCATGCGAACGTGATCGTCGCGAAACAACCCCGGACGGAACGGACGAGGAAACGCGGAGCGAGGCCTGCACGCGCACACCGGCCTGCGCCCGGGGATGTAAAGCCGGAAGCCAAGGCGTGAGCAATCATCTGCGCCACACAGGCCCGATGCTGGCAAGCCCGCGGTGCGGCGCCAAAACCCGCCGCGGCGGATCATGCCGCTCACCGGCGGTGCGCGGCAAACGACGCTGCCGCATGCACGGCGGAGCAGCGAGATCCGGCGCACCGAGAAGAAACCGGAACGCGCGCAAGCACGGCCGGTTCACGAGAAGGGCCATCAACCGACGGAAGCGGATCGAGGCGCTGCTGAAGGAAGCGCGGAAACTGATGCAGGCATTGGGGTGAGCGGGATATCAGATCATGGTCTCGTCGCTGCCGCGGCCGAGTTTACGCAATCGCTCAATGAACTTTGCCTTTTTCTCATGGCGGACGCGGATCGCATCGAGACGACGATCGAAATCATCTCCATCGCCCTCTTCCCTGGCCAACGCCTGAACATCGAAAAGCAGGCTCATGGCGTTTTCGTATCCGGCCGGGTTACGGCGTTCGATTTCCTGCTCGATCTCCCGCCACACGCTGCTGACGCCGCGTTGCTTGAGAACTTCGAGCCGCGCCCGTTGCGCCTTCTTCGCCGCCGCCGCCTCGCGACGCCGCCCTGCCTCGAGACGCTCGGTCTCGGCACGCTCCCGAGCCACTTCGATTTCCTTCGCCCGCTCGCGCAACATACCGGCGGTACGCTGTGCAGCGGGAGGTGGATTCATTTTGCGAACTTTTTGCCTGAGCTCGGCGGCGACGCGGGTATCGCCATCGGCGACACGGACCAGCAACTCGGCCCTCTCGCGTTCCGGGATAGTCGCCACCGCCTTCCGCAGGTCGTCTCCGGACAGAGACGTCCCAGCCGCCGCCAACTCGGCAGCCGCTTGCAAGAGGTTCGGATCGATGACGAAAAAATCGGCAAAACCTTCGAGCGCTCCGGTCAACGGACCTAAACCCGGCATCGGCTCGATTTCATCGTCGGGAACGAGCTCTTCCTGCACCGCCAGCAGCCACAGCAAATAAAACAGTCTGAGATCGCCCGAAAGCAGATCGGCCCGCAACGGCGCGAGCGCGGCGAGCCGGCCGGATCCATCGTCCCAGTCGTCGTAGCCGCCTTCTTCTTGATGATCGATATCGACGATCGAATAGTCACCAACGGTCGACACCCCGACCCAATCGATCTCGCCGAGGAAAGGTTTCAGATCCACCGGTTTCAGGATGCCCTTCGGCAGGCGGATCATGAGGCGCCGCGAGCCCCAATTCGCGAGATAGAGGTGGAGGTCGAACCAGCGCTCCATGAGCTTGCACGGGTCGCCTTTGAAATCGCCCCATTCGTAGTGGTTGGTAAAACTCGTCGCACTGATCCGCGCCCGTGACGAAATCGATCGCAATGCATCCTGCGCTGCGCGGTCGAGCGGGCGATCGATCGCCAGAAACTCATAATATTGATATTCACTCATGCGGGTGGCCGGTCGTCAGGCTTTGGAACGAGATACAGCCACCACGATACGCCCGCTCGTATGCGGACTGGAATACCCGACTCGAAGTAGCCGGAGGTTTTCGACAGGAACGAACGGGGCGAGACGGGCGAAGGCTCGTCGTGTCCGCCATGACCGTTCTGTGAGGTCTGCTCCCCTCGCAGCCGCTTCGTCGAGGAAGCAGGTGACCACGTCATGCGCATCAAGGCTTCGACCGCGGCGGCAGATAACGCACGTTGTGCATCTTCAAACGCTGACTCTTTAACTCCTCGACGAGCTGATCGCGGATCTTTCGAAAGAAGCGCGGCGGCAGGAAGCCATACAACCATCTTCGAGAGCCGGGCACCAGGGAGAGATCATTTGGCCAGTACTGAACATTACACTCCGAAATGACGATCCACGACTCGTCCGGAAGACCGAGATGCCGGCGGACCTGATCCGGAATCTTCACGGCAGACTGATCCGCACCTGGAGGCTTGGTGCTTATGGGAAGATAGATGACTTCCTTGACGAGGACAGGGTCATTCGAACCCACCGCAGTTCGCGGATCGGGCCGAAGCTTGAAAAATGCCACGCATGCGGGCCGATCTTTTTGATGCTGCTTGGGATCGACCCATTGATACCCGAAGCGGACGACCATACCCGCCTCAGGTTCGGGCAGCTCGTCCGATGAGGCCGTGCGACTAATCAAGCAGTTTGTCCAGATGCTCGTGCCTCGAGTTCATCTCGGCACTTCCCAACTCATCGGCGAGATCGGCCGGCAACTCGCCAAGTCGGTAGGCCCGCGGACTCGCAGCCTGCTCAAGACGCTCGAATTCATCGATCGACATCAGCACATGTCGCCGACGGCCACGGTGAGTGATCGCGATAGGGGCCTTGAGTGCAGCGTCTTGGACCTCCCCCAGCCGCTTCTGGAGCTCCTGCGCAGTAAATTCCTTCAGCACCCTCATATTCAACCCCGAAGTATGTGAAATACGTAATCTATATAATTCATAGATTCAGAATAATCAACGGCGTTCCGCGGAGATATATCCAACCCACTGCGTAGGTCGACGGCAATTGCCACCCAACAGCCCCCCCCAAGCTGCGGCAAATCGATCCTCCAGCCTCTTCTGCAGCCATGCATCTTTCTGTCGATGACGGCGCAATTTCGAAAGTGGCCGCGCATCGCATCGATGCAGGCAGATCGATTGATGCGCCAATATGCTATCGGCCGCCCTATAGCGTTCGGTAGCGCTCGATCGACGCGACGTCCGGCGCTATTCCAATGCCCGGCTCCTCGTTCAGGGTGACGGTGCCGTTGGACACATCGAACACCGGCCCGCAGAATCGGTCGCGCAGCGGATTGTCGTTGATGTCGACTTCCAGCCAGCCGTCGCCGCCCGCGCCCGCGAGCAGATGCGCCGATGCCAGCAGGCCGATCCCGCCACCGAGATAATGCGGGCAAAAGGTTTTTCCGGCTTTGATAATGCCGGTTGCCAGTGCGCCGCAGACCGACAGCCCGCCCCATTTGGCGATATCTGGTTGCACAACATCGAGCACGTCTTCGAGAAGCACATGCGCGAAATCTTCCCGGCTCGCGATGTTCTCGCCGGCGGCCAGCGGCATCGGCGCTATGTCGCGAAGCCTGCGCCACTCCGGCCGCGGGAGATCGGCGCGCAGCGGCTCTTCCAGCCAGCGCAGACCGAATTCGCCGAGCCGTGGCACGATCTGGAGCGCCTGATCGATCGACCAGCCCTGGTTGGCATCCGCCGCCAGCATGCCGTCGCCGACCACTTTGCGCAGCGCTCTGAGATTGGCGAGATCGGTTCCGGTGTCGAAGCCGACTTTCAGCTTCATGGCGCGATGCCCGCGCTTCAGCGCCGCTTCGGCGGCCTGTTGCGCGCCGCCGGGATTGATGCCGCTGGCATAGGCCTTGATCGTGCCGGAACGGCCGCCGAGCAACCGCCACAGCGGCTTGCTCTGCCGTCGCGCGTAAAGATCCCACAGCGCGAGGTCGATGCCGGCGACGGCCTGGGCGAACGGACCGGGCTCGCCACATTGCAACGCCAGCACCGCGGTGCCCTGCGTGAGAATTTCGAATGCCTGCGCCGGATCGTTGAACGCGTGCCCGGTCAGCGCCGGCGCCAGCACGTCATTGACGAGCCGCGCGCGATGCTCGGCGCCCACAGAAGGAAAATTCGACCACGCCTCACCCCAGCCGACGACGCCGTCCTCGTCTTCAGCGCGGATGAACACCGCCGGACGGTTCAGCATGCGGCCGAACGAAGTCACCACCGGCGTCGTCAGCGGGTAGCGATAGCAAAACGCCTGAACGGTGCGAATAGAGAACGCCATCGATACGTCCCGCGATCAGGTCATTAGTACGCGCGCGCGAAATCGCCTTCCTGCTTGATCTCGGCAAAAGCCGGGAAGCGCGCCTTCCATCGTGTCCCCTTCGCCTTTGTCAGCGCATTGAGGCTTTCGAGCACCGCCACGCCGTCCTTGCGCAGGCTGGCCGCGACTGCCGCGCGATCCGGAAAATGCTTGCGCACGGCGTCGAGCCAGATCGTGCGCCCTGCCAGGAAGCCGCCGGCGCCGGCCGCATAGGCGAACTCCAGCACGCGTTCGAATTTGTCCGGCGCAGCACCGCCCGACAGCAGCACCCAGGGAATGTTCTGCTCGCGGCAGATCGCGCCGATGGCGTCGAACTCGCTTTGTGCGATCTTCGCCGCGGCGCTGCCGTCGCGCGGCGGCAGGCTGTTGGCGGCGAGCGGGCTCTCCAGCTTCAGGAGGTCGACGCCATATTCCGGCTTGGCGAATTCGCGCACGCTGTCGATCACCAGCCCCGGCAGCTTGCCGGGGGATTCGACATAGTCCGCGGTGTGATTGGCGCTGCCGAGGAACGGATAGACCAGCAACTCCAGCACATAGGGAATATCGTGGCGCGCGCAGTCCTGCCCGATCTCGCGCACGAACCGTTTTTGATGCTCGTTGACGGCTGCGTCGGCATCGGGGCGATACCACGCCAGCACTTTCACGGCGTCGCCGCCGATCGCGCGGATCTTTTCCACGCTCCAGTTGGCGATCGCCCGCGACTTGCGGCCGCCCGCGGTCTCCTCGGTACGATGCTCTTCCAGCGTCATGATGAGGCCGCAGCGCGCCGGCAACACGTCGATCGCAGCCGGCACCGCGAAATTCGGATCGAACAGCATCGAGCTGCAATGCGGCGAGAGGTTTTCGACGAGCAGCCGCTTGGCGGCGGTGACGTCGGAATATTCGACCTGATCGCGCGTGATGCCCTTGGCCTGCGCGATGGCGTCGAACAATGGCGGTCGCTGGTCCAGCGCCACCATGCGAAAGTGGCCATCCGCATCCGCCAGGCGCGCGATGCCCCGGTTCTTTCCGATCGTTCTCATTGGTGCGTCCTCATGAAGGCAAGACAGTCATTGATGGAAGGGATGCCGGCGCGGCCGCCCGAGCGGGTGCATTTCAGCGCGGCGGCAGCGGACGCGAAGGCCATGGCATCCTGCACGGCGAGGCCCGCGCCGATCGCAAGGACGTAGGCGCCGTGGAAGACATCGCCGGCGCCCGTGGTGTCGACGACAGAAACGGGATAGGCGGCACGGCGCTGCAGGCGGCCGTTCTCGTACCAGCTCACGCCCTCGCCGCCGCGCGTGACGGCGACGACGCGGCAATTGAACCGCGCGAGCGTGCCCAGCGACGCGTCCTCCGCCGATCCGGCAAAGGAAGCGAGCGCGGGCTCGGAGAAAATCGCGTGGTCGGTGAGCGGCAGCAGGCGTTCGAACACCTCGGCGTCCGCGACATCGCCATCGAGCACGGTCGGAATGCCAAGCGCGCGCGCCTTGCCGAACAGCGCGACCGCGCCATCGACCCAGCGCGGATCGGCGAGCACCGCCGAGGACCGCGCGACGTCATCGAGCGGCAGCCAATCGGCGGCCTCAGGGAACGTCCCGCGAAAATTCACGATCTGCCGCTCGCCGGAGCCGTCGACGATGATGCCCGAGACCGAGGAGCGTCCGTCCGCGAACAATCTGAAGTTTGCGACGTCGATCCTCTCAGCGGCGAGCGCCGCGCGCATTTCGCGCCCCGCGGCGTCGTCCCCGGCGCGGCCCCAGAACGCGATAGCGCCGCCGAGCCGCGCACCGGTCACGGCGGCGTTGGCTGCCATGCCGCCGCCGAGCGTCGTATAGTCGGTGCTCCTGATCTTCTCGCTCTGTCCGGAAAACGACCGGTCGACGCGCCAGACCTGATCTTGCGCGGAGAGTCCCAGGCAGATGACCCGGACCTGCCCGGCCTTCGACGCCATATCCGCGATCGTCGGCTGCGCGGTCACTGCAGCACCCGGCCGTCAGTGCCGTCGAACAGATGGGTTTTGCCCGGCTGCGGACGCAGGCTGATGAGATCGCCGACCTTCGGCCGCAGCGACGGATCGACGCGCGCGATGGCGGAAGCGCCGGCCAGATCGAAATGGATCAGCGTATCCGAGCCGAGCGGTTCGACCAGCTTGATCGTCACGGCAACGCCGTCGGCCGGATCAGCTGCCACTGCAAAGTGCTCTGGGCGAATTCCGAGCACGCCGTTGCCGGCGCGGCGCAACGGGCCGCTGCTCTCCACGCCGAGCGGCACCGCCGCGCCGCTTTGCGAAAACACCACACCCTCCCCGCGCCACTCGACGGGGAAGAAATTCATCGCCGGCGAGCCGATGAAGCCGGCCACGAACTGGTTGGCCGGCCGCTCATAGACTGTTTCCGGCGTGTCGTATTGCTGCACCGTGCCGCCCTGCAGCACCACGATGCGATCGGCCATGGTCATGGCTTCGATCTGGTCGTGGGTGACGAACACCATCGTGGTCTTCAGCGCCTGCGACAGCGCCTTGATTTCGGCGCGCACCTGCCCGCGCAGTTTTGCATCGAGATTGGAAAGCGGCTCGTCGAACAGAAACGCTTTCGGGTTACGTACGATGGCGCGACCCATCGCGACGCGCTGGCGCTGGCCGCCGGACAGTTCCTTCGGCTTGCGGTCGAGATAGTCCTCGATATGCAGCAGCGCCGCCGCGCGCTTCACCCGCGCGTCGATCTCGGCCTTCGGCGTGCCGCGCAGCTCCAGCGCAAACGACATGTTGTCGTAGACGCGCATATGCGGATAGAGCGCGTAATCCTGGAACACCATGGCGATATCGCGCTGCGCCGCCGGGACGCCGTTGACGCGCTTGTCGCCGATATAGACCTCGCCCGCCGTGATCGGCTCGAGGCCGGCGATGATCCGCAGCAGCGTGGACTTGCCGCAGCCGGACGGACCGACGAAGACGACGAACTCGTGATCTGCGATCTCGAGGTTGAGATCGGGGATCACGGGAAAATCGCCGTAGCGCTTGACGAGGTTGCGGATCGAGATCGAGGCCATGATCGTCAGTCCAGCGCCAGCACGGGCTTGATCAGTTCGCCCTTTGCAAACCGCGCGAAATTTTCCGGCAGGCTCGACAGGCCGAACTCGCCGTCGACCAGGACGCGGTATTCGTCCTTGTAGCGGCGCAGCAGTTCGACGTTCGGCTCGAAATCGGCGACCGGGAAATAGAATGTGCGGATCATGTAGAAATCCTTGCGGCGGAACACCTTGCCTTCCTCGATGGTCCAGGGCGCGGCGTTCTCGCCAACCAGCACCAGAGCGCCGCGCGGCAACACCAGTTCGATGCCGAGGTTGCGCGCCGCATGCGCGCCCGAGCATTCCATGATCAGCGCAAAGCGCTTAGAGGTGTCGCCGACCGGATGCGCCTTCGCGCCAAAGGATTGCGCGATGGCAAGCCGCGCGATGTTCGGATCGGCGACGTGAATGTCGCCATAGCCGAGCGCGCGCAACGCCAGCACGACGCCGAGCCCTACCGGTCCGGCGCCCATCACCAGAACGGGGCCCGCCTCGTCGGGCGGCACCACGCGGCTGACGAACCTCACGGCGTGACCGGAGGTGCCGATCGTGTCGAGCAGCAGCGGCGCGAGGCTGTCCTCGATGTCGTCGGGCACCGGCAGCAGGCAGTTCTCCGGCACCGGCACATATTCGGCGTAACCGCCCGGCCGGTTCCAGCCGATCAGGCTCGATACTTCCAGACACATCTGCGTGTCGCCGCGCGTGCAGGCGGCGCAGCGGTCGCAATGCAGCGGGATATAGACGGCGCAGCGGCGGCCATGCAGGCGATGACCGGATTGTTCGACCACACCGAAGATTTCGTGACCCGCGGTGAATTCGGCGCCCTTGTGCCAGAGCTTGAAGTCGGAGCCGCACAGCGCCGTGCGCGAGATCCGCACCAGCACCTCACCCGCAGCCACTTCCGGCATCGCCACCCGCTCGATGGTGATGCGTTCGTGGCCGTGGAACACGGCGGCGCTCATGATCGAATTGCTGAGCGGAGAGACATTCATCAAAGCACCTAACCCTTTACCGCGCCGAGCGTCAGCCCGGAGACCAGCCAGCGCTGCACCAGTGCTGCGAGAACGAGCGGCGGCAGCGCGATCAGCGTTGCGGCTGCCATCAGCGCGCCCCACTGCGTCGAGCCCTCGCCGATGAAGTTGAAGGCGGCGGCGATCAACGTCTTGCTGTCGCCGTTCGACAGCACCAGCGCGAACAGAAAGTAGTTCCAGGAGAACACGAAGGCGAGGATCGCCGAAACCGCGATGCCGGAGCCGACCAGCGGCATCGCGATGCGCCAGAGGATTCGCGTCACGCTGCAGCCATCGACTTGCGCCGCTTCGAACACGCTGCGCGGGATGCCGTCGAAGGACGGCATCAGCACCCAGATCACGATCGGCAGCGTGATGACGGCGTGGCTGAGAATGAGCGCCGTGTAGGAGCCGATCATGCCGACCTGGCGGAACATGACGTACCAGGGCAGCAGGAACAGCGTGCCCGGCGCCATACGCGCTGCCAATGTCAGGATCGCCGGCCACGAGATGCGGGTCCATGACACAGCGAACGCCGCCGGGATTCCGAACAGCAGGCCGAGAGCGGTGGAGCCGATGGTAACGATCAGGCTGTTGAGCGCGTAGCTCGCGAACGGCGTCGTCTTCATGAGCTGGGCGTAGTTCTCCAGCGTCGGCGAGAAGATCAATGTCGGCGGATAGGCCGTCACCTCGAACGACGGTTTCAGCGACGACAGCACCATCCATACCGTCGGCGTCATGATGAGGATGCCGGCGAGCACGAGCTGCAGCAGATTGAGGTGGCGGATCCAGCGGTCGGTGTTCGGGGCGTCGGTCATCGCGGCGTCTACCAGGCGACCGCGCCGCGCAGGCGGTTGAACGCGAGTACCGCGCCGAACACGATAGCGGTCAGCGTCAGCATCAGCGCGCTGGCATAGCCGATGTTGAAGAACTCGAAGCCGACGCGAAAACCGTAGATGTTGAGCGTGTTCGAGGCGTTGCCGGGGCCGCCCTGCGTCGTGATGTAGATGATGTCGAAGAAGCGTAAAAGATCGACGCTGCGCAGGATCGCGGCGGTGACGATGGTCGGCAGCAACAACGGCAGCGTGATGCGCTGAAAGGTCTTGAACGGCGAAGCGCCGTCGATCTGGGCGGCCTCATAGACGCTCGGCGGCAAGGACTGCAGTCCGCCGAGCACGATCAGCGCGACATAGGGCGTCCATTGCCAGCTATCGATCAGCGCGATGGTGGGAATGACCCACCTCGGCGAGGCCAGCCAGTCCGATGGCGGCAGGCCGAGCGATTGCAGGATGTAGTTTGCCGCTCCGAGCGAGGGATCGAGGATCACGAGCCACATCATGCCGGCGACCACCGGCGGCATCATGAAGGGCGAGATGAACATCGACCGCACGATGCCGGGCAGCCGCTTGGCGTGAAACAGCACCAGCGCCAGCCAGACGCCGAACACGAGCTGCAGCACCAGCGAGAGCAGATAGAGCGCGATGGTGACCCACAGTCCGTGCCAAAATTCATAGTCGGAGGCGAGTTTCGAATAGTTCGCGAGGCCCGCAAAGGACTGCTTGCCGGTCGACGAGAAACTCTGGAAGCCAAGCCAGATCGTATAGACGACGGGGAACGCGATCATAGCGACCGTGAAGATCACCGCCGGCGCCGAAAGCGCCGACAGTTCGAGCCTTTGCCGGTCCTGCGTCAATGTCGCGGCCGCGTCCGCCATGCCCCCACTTCCCTTCGGATCAGCCGCTATTTTTGCGCGATCAGCGCGTCGAGCGCCTTGTCGGCATCGGCGCAGGCCTGATCGACGGTCTTCTGCTTCAGGATCAAATCCTGCACGGCCTGCCCGATAAATTCGCGCGACTCTGGATTGGCGACGATGGGGTAACCGACCTCGGAGGAGCCCTTGGTGGCGAGCACGTCGAGCGCGGCCTGCCATTCCTTGCGCACCGGTTCGGCATCGATCCATTTACGGTATTCGGGATCGTTGGCGACCGCAGGCCGCGGCGGTGCGATGCCCTGCAACGCCATGCGCTTCTGAACCTCCGGACTGGTTGCCCACTGCACGAAATACCAGGCCGGGCTCTGTTGCTTGCTGTAGGCCGACACCGCCATGCCCCAGCCGATCGCGGTCGGCACCTGGCCGGCCTCGCCCGCCGGGAACGGCGCGAGGCCGGTGTCCTTGAGCCGCTCGCCGCCATCCATCACGGTGCGCAGCTCGTTGGAGGATTCGAACGACATCGCGACGCGGCCGCTGCGATAGAGCGCCGAGATCTGCTGAAAACTGTAGTTGACGACGCCGGGCGGGCCGTAGTCGCGCAACAGCCGGCTGTAGGTTTCCAGCGACTGCTTGCCCTTCGGCGAGCAAAGACTGGATTTTCCGTTTGTGATGTAGGTGCCGCCGATATTGTGCAGCACGTTGCTGAACGTATAGGCGATCGCCGGCTTCAGGCCGCGCGAGACGAACGGGGTGATGGTGCTGTCGCAGGCCTTGATCTTTTCCGCCGCGGCCTCGACGTCCTTGATGGTCGCGGGCTTCTCGACGCCGCATCGCTTGAGGATGTCGGTGCGATAATAAAGGATCGGGCCCTCGATGTTCATGGGCATACTGGTCAGCTTGCCGTTGAACGTGCCGGCCTTGAGCAGCGCCGGGCTGAGGCCGGCAAGATCGTACTCCTTTGCCGCCTCGTTCTTCGACATGCCAGCCAGATCGGCGTACCAGCCGGCGGCGGCGAACTGCTCGCCCTCGCGCGACGGCAGCGTCATGAACACGTCGACCTCGTCGCTGCGGGCATTCATCACGGTGACCAGGCGCTGCCGCATCTGCTGCTCCTGGTAGCCGTCGACCTTGAGCGTCATGCCCGTGAGCTTTTCGAAATCGGCCTTGTAGGTCAGCAACGCCAGTGCCAGCGGGTTGTTGTTGGCGAGGAAGGTGACGGTCTTGCCCTGGAATTTCTTCCATTCGAAATCGGCCGCGTGCGCCTGCGCGCTGACGGCGGCCATGGCGAGAACCGGCAACGCGACGCGCGCCGCAAACTTCCTGGCGTTCATTGAAATCCTCCCTGACCCGGCTGTGCCTGCCTGTTCGGCGGCATCCTTTTCTGAAACCGTTTACACACTAAGCACCACCTCCGGCTTGTCAAGAGAATGGACAATCTGCCTATAATCGCGCAGGATCGCCAAACAACTCCGAGATATATTCGCCTACTTATGTAACGTTACATCGGCTTACCTTATGAGCCCGCCCGCCATCGCATCATTCAAACAGGGTATTCGCGCCGTCGCCGCGCGGGCCGGCGTGTCGACGGCGTCCGTCTCGCGCGCGATCAACAATCCGGAAGCGGTGAGCCCTTCGTTGCGCGCGCGCATCACGCAGGCGATCGAGGCGGTCGGCTACATCCCGCATGCGCCCGCGCGCATTCTTTCTTCACGACGCTCGCGTACGCTCGGCGCGATCGTGCCTACCATCGACAACACGATGTTCGCGCGCGGCATCTCCTCGCTGCAAAAATATCTCTCCTCCGTCGGCTACATGCTGTTCCTGACCACCAGCGGCTACGATCTCGACACCGAACTGGAACAGGCGCGCAACCTGATCGGCCGCGGCGTCGACGGGCTGGTGCTGCGCGGCGATTGCCATCACGACGCCTTGCGCAAATTGCTGGCCGACAATGCCGTGCCCTTCATCAATGTCGGCATCTACCGGCCGGATCGCCCCTACCCCTGCGTCGGCACCGACAACGAGGCCGCGGCCTATCGCGCCGCCGCGCATGTCGTCGAACTCGGACATCAAAGGATCGGGATCGTCTCCGCGCTCCAGCGCAACAACGATCGCGCCAGCGCCCGCGTCGCCGGCTTCCGCCGCGCGCTGGCCGATGGCGGCATCGAGCTGCCGGACAAATGGCATGTCGAGGTGCCCTACACGCTGGACGATGCGCGCGAGGCGGCGCGCTATCTGCTCAGCCTCGACGACCGTCCGACAGCGGTCGTCTGCGGCAACGACGTCATCGCCTACGGCGTGCTGCTGGAAGCCGAGCGCAGTGGCTTTTCGGTGCCGCGCGACCTCTCCGTCGTCGGTTTCGACGATCTCGACTGGAGCCGGCATTTGCGGCCGAGCCTGACCACTATACACGTTCCGACCGGCGAGACCTGGCAACGCGCCGGCGAATATTTGGTGCGGCGGCTGGCGGGCGAGCAGACCATCATGCACCACGAAATCGACTATTCGCTCGTCGTTCGCGAATCGACGGCCCCGCCCCTGAAACCAAACGGACGATCGCGATGACTTCCACTTTCTCGCTGGCCCAGGGTTTTCATGCCGTCGTGATCGGCGGCGCCGGCGACATCGGCGCGGCCATCAGCAGATGTTTCGTTGAGTTGGGTGCGACCGTTACCGCCACTGCCGTCAACGAAGCCGACCTTGCGCGGACGCCCCTAAAGCCGCAGGCGGGGCTGGAACTGACGACGCTCGACGTCACCGACGACGCCGCGGTCGCAGTGCTGGCGCAGCGGCATGGCCGCGTCGACGCGCTGGTCAACTGCGCCGGCATCCTGGCGCGCGACAAGGAATTTGAGATCGAGACCTTCATGAAGGTGCTCGACGTCAATCTCACCGGCACGTTCCGCACCTGCATGGCGTTCCGTCCGCTGCTGGCGAAGGCCAAGGGCTCGATCGTCAACATCGCCTCGATGAACGCAACGCTGGCGCTGCCTCGGATTCCCGCCTATTGCGCCAGCAAGGGCGGCGTCGTGATGCTGACCAAGTCGCTCGCGATGGCCTGGGCCGAGGAAGGCATCCGCGTCAACGCGGTGGCGCCCGGCTATATCGAAACCTCGATCAACGCCGCCGGCCGATCCGACGCGGCGCACTACCAGCGCATCGCCGACCGCACCGCGTTCAAGCGATGGGGACAGCCCGAGGATGTCGCCGGTGCGGTGGCCTTCCTCTGCATGCCGGCGTCGCAATACGCGACCGGAACGGTGGTTGCGGTGGATGGCGGTTTTCTCGCGGGATAGGTCAATGCAGCCTCTTTGCAGCCGCCGCCGACGATCGGGCGACCGGATCGCCATTGCCTGAAAGAATCTGCGCCGCGCCGCCGATGCCGCGTCGAAAGGTCTCATCGAAGGTGAGACCGCGCATTTGCCAGCGGTGGGTCTGGCCGCGCCAGTCCATCTGCCACTGCGTCGCCCAGCCGAGTTCGCGGTCATCCCAAACTAGCCGCCCGACCAGAACAACTTCGCCGCCCAGTTCGGCTGCAACCGGCGTCAGCGCCGCGAACGACGGCGTCTTGAACTCCGCGCCCGTGATGTTCGATTTCGTCAGCGCCGCCGCGTCCGGCAACACAATGTCCATGCCGCGCTTGTCGGCCGCGGCGAGCAGCGCATCGCGCTGCAAGTCGGACTTGGGTCCATCCGTCGTCACGACATAGTTCTTCGCGCCCTGCTCCATCTCGACAAACACGGCGAGGCGCGGCCGATGCGAAAGCCAGGGTTTTACGCCCAGCGTCTTGAGAATGCCGTCGATCCTGCTTTCCTCGAACGCCACAGTAAGATCGAACGGCCGGTCGCGGGTGCCCTGCTCGTCACGGATGGGTTTGCCAAAGAACTGATCGCGATAGCTGAATGATTTGACGAAATCCTTGGCCTTCGACTTGTACGCGGCCAGGCGTCGATCGCCGTTGAGCTTTTCGGCGCCGGATGCCTTGATGAGGACATCTTCCAGAGCCGCGGCAAACCCGGTCATGCGGTTCGGATCGCCCTGACCGGTCACGGTGACCTTGGTGCTGTAGAGATCGCTCGCCGCCGCGGGCACGCTGCCGGTGAACCAAGTCAGCATTGCTGTCAGAAAAATCCATGTCGCTCGGCGTTTCGCGCTTTGCAGATCGATCATGACGATTCCTTCGCGTCTGCTTCACATCGCCGCGAACCTCGTCGCGGCGCAACATGCAAAATGAGACTACCGGTCAAGTTGCAACGGGTGAAGTCGCGTGCGCTGCCGCGATCATCGGTTAGCTTTCGCGCTGGCGATCCCTATCGCAATGGATCCGGCTGCGTGCCCGCAGCCGCATCGCGATTTTGGAGCGACCTAAAAACCGATACAAGGGAGGGGTTCGATGTTTAGAAGCTGTGCGGGATTGGTCGCGCTGAGCAGCCTGTTGCTTTCCAGCGCCGCCTTGGCTCAGGAGAAGATCAAGGTCGGCGTCACCGCGACGCTCGAAGGCACCTACACGGTGCTCGGCGAGGACGGGATACGCGGCCACCAGACGGCGATCAATGTGCTCGGCAAGAAGATCGGCGACAAGGAAATCGAGTTCATTATCGCTTCGACCGACGCCACGCCCGATTCCGCCATTCGCGCCGTGCGCAAGCTGATCGAGCAGGACAAGGTGCAGATCCTGCTGTCGCCGCTGTCCGGCGACGAAGGTATCGCGGTGAAGAACTTTGCCAAGACGAAGCCCGAGCTGACCTTCATCAACGCCGCCTCCGGCGCCCAGGAAACCACCTACGTCGATCCGGCGCCGAACTTCTTCCGCTACAACATGGACGGCGCGCAGTGGCAGGTGGGCCTCGGCAAATACGCCTATGAGACCAAGAAATATAAGAAGATCGCCACCGTCGGCGAAGACTATTCGTTCATCTATACGCAGGTGTTCGGGCTGGTGCTCGAATTCTGCGGCGCTGGCGGACAGGTCACCAACCGGCAATGGGTGCCGCTCGGCACCAAGGATTTTGCCTCCGTGATCGCCGCACTGCCCGACGACGTCGATGCGGTCTATCTCGGCCTCGGCGGCGCCGACGCCGTCAACTTCCTGAACCAGTACCAGCAGGCCGGCGGCAAGGCCCACCTGATGGGCGGCTCGATCATGGTCGACCAGACCATCCTCTCCGCCAAGGGCAACGCCAAGAACGCGCTGATCGGCACCATCGCCGCCAGCGGCCAGGCCGATACCTGGGAGGATCCGAACTGGCAGAAGTTCGTGAAGGCTTATCAGGACGCCTTCCCGCCGGCCAAGCGGTTCCCGAGCCCCTCGCTGCTCGCCACCAACTATTACGGCTCGACCATGGCGCTGATCCTCGCGCTGCGCGAGGTCAACGGCGACCTCAGCAACAACCAGGCGAAGTACCGGGAAGCGCTGGCCAAGATCGTGCTCGATGCGCCCAACGGCAAGATCAAACTGGACTCCAACCGCCAGGCGATCGGCACCAACTTCGTCACCGAAGTGGTGGATGACGGCAAAGGCGCGCTGTTCAGCAAGGTCGTGAAGGTCATTCCCGACGTGAACCAGACCCTCGGCTACGATCCGGCTGTCTTCGCCAAGATCGGGCTGCCGAGCCGCACCGTTCCGGAGTGCAAGAAGTACTGAGCTCTTCGCAATTGCGAACGGACTCCGGCCACGCGCCGGGGCCCGTTCGTTTCCGTGCCGGGCGTGATCTCTCCTTGCATTCTCGCGGCGGATGTTGAACGTTTGTAAAAAAAGACAAGAACATCCCGCGGGAGGGAAGGCATGAGCAAGGCTCTCGCCGTCTTCCACGGCCGGTTCGGTCGCGCGACGGTCTATCAGTTGAACCGACCCTTCAACATGCATGCGCATCGCGAAGGGCATCTGATTTTTCATGTCGGCGGAACGCCGGCGCACATTGACGTGTGCGATGAGCGGTGGCTGCTCATGGAAGACTCCATTGTTGCCATCAACCCCTGGGAACCACACAATTTTGTTCCGACTGACATGGAGAACGGGGCGATCTTCTTCGTCCTCTACGTCAACGCCGAATGGTTCGCTCCCGATGCGGCGCGCGCCCACAGCCTGCGGTTCGGCCGCACCTGTTTCAAGCGCACCGCCGCGCTCGACAAGCATATCCGGCGATCCGCCGCGTTGGTCTGCGGCGCACCTTCACTTTCCAGCCTCGATTGCGAACTCCGGCAGCTGATCGACAGTTGCTATGAGGAGAGCTGGCAGAGTTCCGAGCCGGCGCCGGAGACGCGCACCGCCGCCGCCGTCACCGACTTCCGCGTCCGCAAATCCATCAAGCTGATGTCCGAAAGTCCGGGCGCCGAGATCGAACTGGATTCGATCGCGCGGGAGTTCGGGACTGTCGCGCCCGCATTTCTACCGGCTGTTCCGCACCCAGACCGGCGTCACCCCGAACCTCTATCTCAATACCCTCATCATGGAGCAGGCGCTGGACGCATTGGTCGCGACCGAAGTGCCGATCGCCGATATCGGCTTCGATCTCGGCTTCTCCTCGCAAAGCGGCTTCACCCGCTTCTTCGCCGCCAATGTCGGAATGGCGCCGACCGAATACCGCCGCGCCGCCAAAGTCTTGCGGCCCTGAGCGTGAGCATCGCGAAAAGATACTGACAATCAAGTGCAGCCTTTGCGCCGCCGCTAGGATGCCCTGAAAACGCGAGCCGAAAAGGCCGCGGCGTCTGGGAGGACGACATGGCGACGGCCGGGCCAACACCGTGACACGATTCATCGAACGCCATCCGGCATGGGCGCTGATCCTGCTGATCGTGGTCGCGGTGATGCTGTGGCTGATCCTTGCCGTCTGGCCGCCCGGCCTCGAAGAGGCGATCGGCCGCAAGCGCGTGTTCCTCAACGCCGTGTTCAACGGCATCACGCTCGGCAGCCTCTACTTCCTGGTGGCGAGCGGCTTCACGCTCATTTTCGGTCTGATGCGCAACGTCAATTTGGCGCACGGCTCGCTCTATCTGTTCGGCGGCTATATCGGCTACGCCATCAGCACCTGGACCGGCTCATGGGTGCTCGGCTTCATCGTCGCGTTTCTTGGCGTAGCGCTGCTCGGCGTCGTGCTGCAGATCGTCGTGTTCCGCCGCATGGAGGGGCAGGATCTGCGCCAGACCATGGTCACGATCGGGCTCTCGATCGTGTTTGCGGATTTGATGCTGTGGGTGTTCGGCGGCGATTTCTATCAGATCCAGACGCCGAACTGGCTGGTCGGCCCGATCGAACTGCCGCTGGTGACCGCGGTCAAATCGTCCGGCGAGGCGGTCTATCTGCGCTACCCGATGGTGCGGCTCGTGATCTTCGTCGCTGCCGTGGTGATCGGTATCGCGATGTGGCTGGCGCTGAACCGGACCCGCGTCGGCATGATGGTGCGCGCCGGCGTCGATGACCGCGATATGCTCGCTGCGACCGGCGTGCCGATCCAGCTCGTGTTCGTCGCCGTGTTCGCGCTCGGCGCAGGCCTTGCCGGCATCGCGGGCGTGGTCGGCGGCACCTTTCAGTCGCTCTCGCCCGGCGAGGACACCCGCTTCCTGCTCGCCTCCCTCGTCGTCGTGATTGTCGGCGGCATGGGCTCGATCCCGGGTGCGGCGCTGGGCGCCGTCATCATCGGCCTCGCCGAGCAGCTCGGCTCGGTCTACATCCCGACCTACGCGATCGTCGTGACCTTCCTCATCATGGTGCTGGTGCTGGCGCTGCGGCCGCAGGGCCTGCTGGCGAGGCGCTGACATGTCGCTGGTCCAGGGCACGCATCAGGAGACGGACCGGCCCGCAGCAGCGCGGACGAACTGGCTGGCGTGGCCGGAATTCAACCAGCCTGCGGTGTGGCTGGTAGCGCTGATCCTGCTGATCATGCCGGCCATCGCCAGCAGCTTCTTCCTGATCGAGATTTTCGCCACGACGCTGATTCTCGGCACCATCGCGCTCAGCCTGATGTTCCTGGCGGGTTACGGCGGCATGGTCAGCCTGATGCAGCTCACCATCGCCGGCTTCGCCGCCTACATGGTCGCGGTATTCGGCATGAGCGCCAACGCCAATATCAGCCTGGGCTGGCCGTGGTGGCTCGCCACGCCGATGGCGCTGGTGCTCGCGACCATCTTCGGCACGCTTGGCGGGACGCTCGCGGTACGCACCGAGGGCATCTACACCATCATGATCACGCTCGCGATCGGGGCGGCGTTCTACTATTTCACCAACCAGAACTGGGCGATCTTTGGCGGCCACACCGGCATCAACACCATCGCCACACCGAAATTCTGGGGCGTCGACTGGCGTTCCGACGTTCCCTATTACTACGTCACGCTGGGCGTGGCGGCGTTCAGCTATTTCGCCGTGCAGTATGTCTCGCGCGCGCCGTTCGGCCTGGCGCTGCAGGGCGTGCGCGACAATCCGCGCCGCATGGCGGCGCTCGGCTTCAACGTCAATGCGCACCGCGTGGCGGCCTACGCCTTCGCGTCCTTTATCGCAGCCCTCGGCGGCGTGCTGCAGGTCTGGAACTACCGCCAGATATCGCCCGGCTCGGTCAGCGTCGGCGCCTGCATCGACATTCTGATCATCGCCGTGGTCGGCGGCATCACGCGTCCCGTCGGCCCCTACATCGGCGCCTTCATCTTCGTCATCCTGCGCACCTTCGCGCTCGATCTGCTGGTCAAGTTCGGGCTCGACGGCAACCGCTTTCGGCTGCTGATCGGACTCGGCTTCCTCGCCATCGTGTTCTGGTCGTCGGACGGCGTGATCGGGCTGTGGGACCGGTGGCGGCGCAAAACGGCAGCAGGAGGCGGAAGCCATGGCCACAGGTAGCGCCGCGCCACGTTTCTCATCCGTCGCAGCCGGCGCTGCGCTGGAATTGCGCGGCGTGACGCAGATGTTCGGCGCGCTGGCCGCGCTGACCGACGTCACCATCACGGTTCGCCCGGGCGAACGCCGCGCCGTGCTCGGCTCCAACGGCGCCGGCAAGACCACGCTGTTCAACTGTGTGACCGGCGATTTTCCGCCATCCTCCGGCACCATCCGCTTCTTCGGCGAGGACATCACCCACTTCCCGCCTTACGAGCGCATCCGGCGCGGCCTGCGCCGTACCTACCAGATCTCGGCGCTGTTCCCCGGTCTCACCGTGCGGGACAATGTCTACCTCGCCTGCCGCGGGGTTTCGCGCGGACGTTTTTCGCTGCTGCGCCCGGGCACGAACGACGCGCTGATGCATGCGACGGAGCAGCTCATCCAGGCGGTGCACCTGACGCCGGTCCGGGAGCAACTGGTCGCGGAGCTGGCGCATGGCCAGCAGCGGCAGCTTGAGATCGCGCTCGCGCTGGCCGGCGCGCCGCGCTTCATCCTGTTCGACGAGCCGGCCGCGGGCCTCTCCCCCACCGAGCGGCGCGAACTGATCGAGATCCTGACGTCGCTGCCTGCGCATATCGGCTACATCATCATCGAGCACGACATGGATGTCGCGCTGCGCGTCGTCGAGAGCGTCACGATGATGCACAACGGCCGCATCTTCAAGGAAGGCCTGCCGCACGAGATCGAAGCCGACCCCGAAGTGCAGGAATTGTATCTGGGGGCCGGCCATGGCTGAGCTCCGCCGCGCCGCACCCGCGCTCGAAGTGAGAGGCCTCGACGTCTATTACGGCCATTCGCATGCGTTGCAGGGCGTCGATCTGACGCTGGACTCCGGCGTGTTCTCCGTGGTCGGCCGCAACGGCATGGGCAAGACCACGCTGTGCAAGACTATCATGGGCCTGTTGCGCGCGAGCGGCGGCTCGGTTCGCGTGCGCGGCGAGGACATCACCCGGCTCAGCCCGGCGCGGATCGCGAAGGCGGGCGTCGGCTATGTCCCGCAAGGACGGCGGCTGTGGCGCTCGCTCAGCGTGGCCGAGCATCTAAGCCTCGCTGCCGGCATGCGGCGCGGCGCGTGGACCATCGATCGCATCTACGAGACGTTTCCCCGCCTCGCCGAGCGCAAGGACCATGGCGGCGGACAACTATCGGGCGGCGAACAGCAGATGCTGGCGATCTCGCGCGCGCTGCTGACCAACCCGCAGCTGCTCATCATGGACGAGCCGACCGAAGGGCTCGCGCCCGTCATCGTCGCTCAGGTCGAGGAAATGCTGGTCCGGCTCGGCGAAGACGGCGAGATGTCGGTGCTCGTGATCGAGCAGAATATCGGCGTCGCCACCGCGATCTCGAAGAACGTCGCGATCATGGTCAATGGCCGGATCAACCGGATCATCGACTCCGCGCGCCTGTCCGCCGACCGCGAGTTGCAACAACGCCTGCTCGGCGTCGGCGTCGTTGGCGTCCACGCCGAGCCGGAGTCGGATATCGACGCCGCCGATGCCGGCAAAGCCGAGGCACGGCCCGCGCCGCCGCGCGCCGCGGGTGCGGCGCCAATCCGGATCTACATCTCCAATCCCACGCTGCCGACGCGCTGGTCACAGCCGGCGCCGATCGCGCGCATCGAGGCCGCCGCGCGTACGCTGTCGACGGGCGTGGCTCGGATCGAAGACGCTGCACGGCAGAAACGCCAGACAGGCGCGGCGGTGCAAGGCACGTCGGGACCACCCGTCGTCCTCGTCGCCGGTACGCTCGACACCAAGGGCGAGGAACTGCGCTTCATCCGCGACGTGATCGCCGGGCACGGCTTGCGGACGCGGCTGGTCGACGTCTCGACGAGCGGCAAGCTTTCCACCTGCGATGTCTCGGCGCAAGAAATAGCGCTGAACCACGGCCGCGGCGGATCAGGCGTATTCGGCGCCGATCGCGGTGCATCGGTGACGGCGATGGCGGACGCTTTTGCAAGCTGGCTGCGCCGCCAGGGCAACATCGCTGGCATCATCTCGGCCGGCGGTTCCGGCGGGGCCTCGCTGGTCGCGCCCGCCATGCGCGCGCTGCCCGTCGGCGTGCCAAAGCTCATCATCTCCTCGGTCGCGTCGGGCGATGTCGGCCCTTATGTCGGCCCCGCCGACATCACCATGATGTATTCGGTCACCGACGTGCAGGGCCTCAATTCGATCTCGCGTGCGGTGCTGGCCAATGGCGCCAACGCCGTCGCCGGCATGGTGAAGGCGCGGCTCGACGATCAGGCCAAGGCCGGTCGAAACGCGCCAGCGGGTCTACCGGCCGTCGGCATCACCATGTTCGGGGTGACGACGCCGGCCGTGCAAAAGATCGCGGCCGACCTGCGCAACGATTTCGAATGCCTCGTCTTCCATGCCACCGGCGTCGGCGGCCGCTCGATGGAGAAGCTGGTCGATTCCGGCATGCTCGCCGCCGTGGTCGATCTCACCACCACGGAAGTCTGCGACCTCCTGATGGGCGGCGTGTTTCCCGCGACTGAAGACCGCTTTGGCGCGATCATCCGCAGCCGCCTGCCCTTCATCGGCTCGGTCGGCGCGCTCGACATGGTCAATTTCGGTGCGCCCGACACCGTCCCCGAGCGCTATCGCCAGCGCAAATTCCACGTTCACAATCCGCAGGTGACCTTGATGCGCACCACGCCGGAAGAGAACGAGCGCATCGGGCGCTGGATCGGCGACAGACTGAACCGGATGGATGGCCCCGTGCGGTTCTTCCTGCCCGAAGGCGGCGTATCCGCGCTCGATGCGCCGGGGCAGCCGTTCTGGGATCCCGACGCCGACGCGGCGCTGTTCACGGCGCTGGAGCACAGCGTGCGCCAGACCGGCAATCGGCAACTCATTCGTATCAAGCGCCACATCAACGAGCCCGAATTTGCATCCGCCATCGTCAACGCGCTCCGGCCTCTGGCCGGACGCCCGGGGACCCGTCGGAAAGTCGCGAGGTGACCATGGCGAAGTTCGAACGTTCCGCGATTTTGAAGAAGTTCCGCAGCATGGCCGCCAGGGGCGAGCCGATCGTCGGCGGCGGCGCCGGCACGGGTCTTTCCGCCAAATGCGAGGAAGCCGGCGGCGTCGACCTGATCGTGATCTACAATTCCGGCCGCTACCGCATGGCTGGCCGCGGCTCGCTTGCCGGCATGATGCCTTATGGCGATGCCAACGCGATCGTCGTGGAAATGGCCGGTGAAGTGCTGCCCGTCGTCACCAAAACGCCGGTGCTGGCCGGCGTCAACGGCACCGATCCGTTCCGCGACATGGACCTATTCCTCGACCAGTTGAAGGCGCTCGGCTTTGCCGGTGTGCAGAACTTCCCGACTGTCGGACTGATCGATGGCGTATTCCGCGCCAATCTCGAAGAGACCGGCATGTCGTATGCGCTGGAGATCGACATGATCGCCAAGGCGCGCGAAAAGGACATGCTGACGACGCCCTACGTGTTCAGCGAAAGCGAAGCTGCCGCGATGGCAATCGCGGGCGCCGACATCATCGTCTGCCATCTCGGCCTGACCACCGGCGGCGCGATCGGCGCGCACACCGCACTAAAACTCGAAGACTGCCCGGAACAGATCGACACCTGGGCGGCGGCGGCGCTCAGCGTCAATCCGGACATCCTGGTGCTGGCCCATGGCGGTCCCATCGCCGAGCCCGACGACGCCGACTTCATCATGAAACACACGCGCAAGTGCCACGGCTTCTACGGCGCCTCCTCGATGGAGCGGCTGCCGGTGGAGCGGGCGCTGACGGAACAGGTTCGTAAATTCAAGGCGATCGGCGCGCGATAACGCCGGGAGCAAAGGGAGGAAGAGATGTCGGGGAACCTGGTTGGCGAATTGATCCTCTGGCTGATCGCAGCGATCGTCGTGATCGCCATCGTCGTCTACATCGTGAACTGGCTCTATCACCGTTCGTCCAAGGAAGTGTCCTTTGTGCGAACCGGTCTGCTCGGCGAGCGGGTCGTGATCAACGGCGGCGCCTTCGTGCTGCCGTTCATTCACGACTACACTCCGGTCAACATGAACGTGCTGCCGATGGGGATCGTGCGCGCCAAGCATGACGCGGTGATTACCCGCGACCGCATGCGGATCGACATCGAGGCCGATTTTTACGTCCGCGTGCAGGCGACCCGCGAGGCGGTCGCGATTGCGGCCGCGACGCTTGGACGACGCACGCTTGAGCCTGAGCAGTTGCACGCCCTGCTCTCCGGCAAGTTCGTCTCCGCGATCCGGTCGGTGGCCGCCGAAATGACCATGGAGCAGATGCACGAGCAGCGCGGCGAGTACGTCACGCGGCTCAAGGCCGCCGCCGCCGAGGCGCTGGCCCAGAACGGACTTGAGCTGGAATCCGTCGCCATCACCGATCTCGACCAGACCGACCTGGAATATTTCAATCCATCGAACCGGTTCGATGCCGAGGGCCTCACCCGCCTGATGGAAGACATCGAGGCCAAGCGCAAGCAGCGCAACGACATCGAACAGGATTCGATGATCAAGATCCGCACCCGCAACCTCGATGCCGAGCGCCAGGCGCTGGATATCGAGCGCGAGAGCGAGACCGCCCGCCTCGACCAGGAACGAGACATCGAGATGCGCCGCGCGCTGCAACGCACCGAAGTGGCGCGCGAACGTGCGTTGCGCGAGACCGAGGCCGAGCAAGCGCAGATTTCCGCCCGCGAAACCATCGAGAAGGCCCGCATCGCCAACGAACAGGCAATCGCCGAAGCCCGCATCTCCTCCGAGCGCGAGACCCGTCACCGCGAGATCGAGCGCACCCGCGCGGTGGAGGAAAAGGAACTGCTCGCGCGTGAGGAAATCGAAAAAGCCAAGATCGCCAATCAGCGCGCGGTCGATACCGCGCGGATCGCCTCCGAACGAGAAGTACGTCAGCGCGACATCGAGCGCACGCGGACCATAGAGGAAGCCGAGATCACCGCCCGCGAGGCGGTCGAGAAGGCGCGCATCCAGCAGGATCGTTCCATCACCGATGCGCGGATCGCCAACGAGGAGGAAACGAGACGGCGCGAGATCGAGCGCACCCGTGCAGTCGAGGAAGCCGAAATCGCGGCGCGCGAGGCCACCGAAAAGGCCCGCATTGCCCAGACCACCATCGTCAATGTCGAACGCATCGCCTCCGACGAGCGTACCCGCTCACTGGAGATTGCGCAGGTTCGCACCATCCAGGAAGCGGAGATCGAGGCGCAAAAGGCGGTGGAAGCCGCCCGGATCGCCCGCGAGCGGACGCTGGCCGCCGAACGGATCGGCTCCGAGCACGCCACTCGCAAGCTGGAAATCGAGCGCAACCAGGCGCTGGAGATCGCCGGGATCACCGCGCGCGAGGCGACCGAAACCTCCCGCATCGGCCAGGAGGAGCGCGTTCGCTCGCTCGAAATCGCACGCAACCGCACCATCGAGGAAGCCGACATCGCCTCGCGCGAAGCCATCGAGGCCGCGCGCATTGCCCAGGAGAAGGTGATCGCCGCCCAGCGCATCCGGGCGGAGAAGGAAACCAGGGGGCTCGAAATCGACCGCACCGAATCGATCGAGGCCGCCGAACTCAAGCGGCGCGACGCGATCGAACGGCGGCGTGTCGAAGTCGAACTTGCATTGGAGGCCGAGCGCATCGCCTCGTCCAAGACCCGCGAAGTGCTCAATATCGACCAGAAGAAGGCGGTCGAGATCGCCGACGAGGAGCGCGTCATCGCGCTCGCCGCCAAGCGCTCCGAACGCATCGATGCCGATCGCCAGGTCAAGCAGGCCGAAATCATCGCGCGCAAGGAAGTCGAGACCACGGACGTGTCGCGCGAACAGGCGCTCGAAACCGCCCGGCTCTCGCGACGCCGCGCGATCGAGCAGCTCGAAGTGGCCCGTGTGCAGGCCTTACAGGAAGCCGAGATCGCCTCCCGCGAGGAAGTCGAGCGGGCGCGCATCGCCTCCGACCGCGGCCTCGACGAAGCCCGCGTCGGCCGCGAGCGCGACCTGCGCAAGCTGGAGGTCAATCGCGAGAAGGAAGTCGAAACGGCGCTGATGGAGAAGGCCATCGCGCTTTATCAGAAGTCTCTGGAAGAATCCGCTGCCAAGGTGGCCGCCGAGGATGCGCGCGTGGGGGCGACCCAGGCGGCCGAGCGCGTCGTCACTGCCCGCGACAGCGAAATCGCCAAGCGACAAAAGACCATCGAGGTGCTGATGGCGGAGAAGCGGGCCGAGGAGACCAAGATCGCGGCCGACGCCGAGCGCGTCCGCGCCGCCGTCGAAGCCGAGGCGCAGCGGCTGCTCAACGAAGCCGAAAACGTGCTCACGGATCAAGCGCGCTACTCGCTGTTCCGCCGCAAGCTGCTCGACCGCATCGAGGGCATCGTGCGCGAGAGCGTCAAGCCGATGGAGAAGATCGAGGGGATCCGGATTCTGAGTGTCGACGGACTCAACGGCGGTGGCGGCGGCAACAGTGGTGGCCGCAGCGCCACCGACGAGGTGATCGACTCGGCGCTGCGTTACCGCGTGCAAGCACCGCTGATCGACTCGCTCCTGGCCGATATCGGCGTCGAGGGCGGGAGCCTCGCCAGGATGCCCGGCCTCATTCGCGAGGCGCGCGACATGCAGGGCATCAAGGAATCCGCGCGCAAGGATGGCCAAGGCAAATCTGAAGGCAAGTCCGACACGCCCCCGGCCGCTCCCGGCGAGCCCGCCGCCGAACGCGGCCCGCGCAAGAAGGGGTGAGATCACGCCATGGCCCGCGTCTACGTCTCCACCGTCGTCAATGCCCGCAACGACCGCGTCTGGGCGCGCGTGCGCGATTTCAACGGCCTGCCGAACTGGCATCCGGCGATTGCCGAGAGCCGCATCGAGGGCGGCGAGCCCGCGGACAAGATCGGCTGTGTGCGGGATTTCCGCCTGCGCAACGGCGACCGCATCCGCGAAAAGCTGCTCGGGCTCTCCGACTACGACATGTTCTGCACCTACTCGATCCTGGAATCGCCGATGGGGGTGGAGAACTACGTGGCGACGCTGCGCCTGACGCCGGTGACCGACGGCGACCAGACGTTTCTGGAATGGACCGCCGAATTCGACTGCGCGCCCGAGCGCGAGAACGAACTCGTCAGCAATATCGGAACCGGCGTGTTTCAGGGTGGGTTCGACGCGCTCAAACGCGCCTTCGGAGGTTAGCGTGCCGCATATCGTCAAAAGCACGGTCCTCGACGCGCCCACCGGGGCGGTCTGGAATGTGCTGCGCGATTTCAACGGCCATGACCGCTGGCACCCCGCTGTGGCGACCAGCACCATCGAGCGCGCGCAGACCTCCGACAAGATCGGCTGCATCAGGCGCTTCAAGCTGCAGGACGGTTCGGAACTGCGCGAGCAATTGCTGGCGCTGTCGGACCTCGAACAGACTTTCAGCTACTGCCTGCTCGATACGCCGATCCCGATGTTCAATTACGTGGCCCATGTCCGCCTGCTGCCGGTCACCGATGGCGACCGCACCTTCTGGCACTGGGAATCCCGATTCACCACGCGCGCCGCTGATGCCGTGCAGCTCACGCAGATGGTCGCGGAACAGATCTATCAAGCCGGCTTCGATGCCATTCGCCGGCACCTGAAGGAGGCCGCATGACAGCGGAGGTCCTATGCCCGTCACGGTGAAGACGTTTGCAAGTTCCGGCGAGGCGGCGGCGGCGCTGTCATCCGACCGCAGTGCGCGCTATCTCGGCGGCGGCACGCTGGTGATGCGTGCGCTGAACGAAGGCGATATTTCAATCTCGACTGTCGTGCGCGCGACCGATCAGGCGCTGTCCCGCATCGACGTCACGAGTTCGCGCATCACGATCGGCGCCGGCGTCACTTTTGCCAAAATTCTGGCCGAGCGCGACCTCGCCTTCCTGCACGCGCCCGCCCGCTCCATCGGAGGCCCGGCCGTGCGCAACATGGGGACGGTGGGCGGCAATCTGTTCGCGCCCAATCCCTACGGCGATTTCACCGTCGCGCTTCTCGCGCTCGATGCCACCGTCTCCGTGCAGGGCGGGCTCGGCGCGCGCGACCTGCCGATCGAGGAATTCCTGCAATCCCGTGAACGGCAGAACGGCGCGCTGGTGCTCGCCGTCTCCTGTCAGCGACCCGCCAGTGCAGAAGCCTTCCGCTACCGCAAGATCGCCCGCATCAAGCCGAAGGGCGGATCGGTGATCACGCTGGCCGCGCACCTGCCGGTCAGCGGTGGCCGCGTATCGGGCGCACGCATCGCGCTCGGCTCGATGGCCGCCACGCAAATTCGCGCAAGGGCCGCCGAGCGCGCGCTGGAAGGACGCGCGCTCGACGATGCCGCAATCAGCGCCGCCGCGGCGGTGGCCGCTGAAGGCGTGTCGCCCGCCGATAACGCGCTTGGCAGCGCCTGGTATCGCCGCGAGATCGTCGGCGTTCATCTGCGCCGCCTGCTGTCCGGCCTGGAGTAAGCCCCATGACAAAAATCCCGCTCCAGTTTCGTCACAACGGCCGCGAGGTCGCTGTCTTCGTCGATGGCGGCGTCAACCTGCTGGTCGCGCTACGCGAAGGGATCGGCGACATGACGCCGAAATTCGGCTGCGGCCAGGGAGGCTGCGGCGCCTGCAGCGTGCTGATCGACGGCGAACTGCATTTGTCCTGCCTGACGCTGGCGGAGACCGCGAACGGCCGCTCGATCCAGACGCTCGATGGGCTGAAAGACGGGCCCAACCTGCATCCGCTGCAGCGCGCCTTCATGGAGCAATTCGCCGCCCAATGCGGCTATTGCACGCCGGGCATGCTGATGGCCGCAAAAGCGCTGCTGGACCGCAGTCCCTCGCCGACCCGCGCGGAGGTCGTCGAGGCGATCTCGGGCAATATCTGCCGCTGCACCGGCTACGAGCCGATCATCAATGCGATCCTTGCCGCCGCCACGGGCGGTCGCGCCCGCGCCTGAAGGAAAACGACCATGCTGGAACTGCGCAAGGACATCTTCGCCGACGAGCGCGACGACAATCTGAAGGAAATCGGCAAGGGCACCCAGCGCCAGGACATGCTCGGCCACGTCACGGGCACCTCGACCTATTTCGACGACCACAAGCTGCAGGGCATGCTGCACCTGAAGGTATTGCGCAGCCCGCACGCTCACGCCCGTCTGCGCCGCATCGACATCACGGAAGCGGAACGCGCGCCCGGCGTTAGGCGCATCATCCGCGGCGCCGACGTGCCGGTCAATCTGAACACCCTGCTCAGCCTGATCAACTTCGGCAAGGACGACGAGCCGACGCTGGCCGTCGACAAGGTCCGCTACAAGGGCGAGCCGATCGTCGCCATTGTCGCGGACAGCCCGCGCGAGGCGTTCGAAGCGATGGCGACGGTGCGGGTCGATTACGAGCCGCTGCCCGCGGTGTTCGACGTCGAGGAGGCGCTCAAATCCGGCGCGCCCGTCGTCAACGAAACATACCCGAAGAACACCTTCGTCTATCACGACGTCTACGATCACCAGAAGCTGCGTTTCGGCGACGTTGAGCGCGGCTTTGCCGAGGCCGACCACGTGCTTGAGCAGCGCTACCAGATGTCACCGATCGAACACGCGCCGACCGAGACCAACGGTTCGATCGCAGCCCCCGACACCAACGGGCGCTATGTCGTCTATACCTCGACGCAGGCGCTGTTCTTCTCGCTCGATACCTGCGCAAAAATCCTCGACGTGCCCTCCAACACCTTCCACTTCATCGGCGGCACCGTCGGCGGCGGTTTTGGCGGCAAGGTGGATACGCTCACCGAACCGCTCGCCATTCTCGGCGCGATGCTGACCGGGCGTCCGGTGCGCTATCAGCTCGGCCGCGAGGAGGAGATGCAGTTCGGCTCGCCGCGCGGCGCCGAGCGCATTTACGTCAAGGATGGCGTGATGCGCGACGGCCGTATCGTCGCACGGAAGATCCGCGCTTATTTCGACAGTGGCGCTTATACCCGGCTTTCCAGCTACGCCGTCGTCAAATGCGCGGCGCACCTGCCCGGCCCCTATACGATCCCCAACGTCTACGGTGATATCTATTGCGTGTTCACCAACCGGACGCCGGCCACCGCCATGCGCGGCTTCGGCGTTACGGCGATGGACTTTGCGATCGAATGCCAGATGGACAAGCTCGCCCTTCTCGTCGGCATCGACCCGATGGAGTTCCGGATCCTCAACGCCTATCGCGACGGCGACATGAAGGCGCATCGGCGCGAGGCAAAGAACACCGCGCTGATCGAATGCGTGCAGGTCGCCGCCGAAAAGGCCAAGTGGCCGCTTGGCGAGGAAGTGAAGCGGATGTCGTCGCGCAAGGACGGCGGCGGCAACCGTGCGGCGATATCGCCGACGCCGCCCGAACCCGTCGCGCAACGCGTCCCGGTCTCGCAGCAGCGCACCACCTACGATCGCGCGCCCGCTGCGGCGGTCCAGCCGCCGCCCGCGCCGATACCGCCTCACCCACGGCCGCCGGCAGCGCCATCGCCGTCGCATGGCGCGGCCCGCTTCTCTTCCGTCTTCGGCACCAGGAGGCGCTGACCATGGCCAGGCATCGCGGACGCGGCATCGCGTCGATCAACTATCCCATCGGCATGAACCTCGGCGGCGATCCCAGCCAGGCGCTGGTTCACTCCAACCCCAGCGGCAAGTTCACGGTGTCGCTCTCGTCGATCGACCTCGGCCAGGGCATGAAATCCGTGACGCGGCAGATCTGCGCGGAGACGCTCGGCGTGCCGGTGGAAGACGTCTATGTCGACACGGCGGACTCCGACACCGGCCCGCACTGCATGGGCTCGTTCGCCTCGCGCGGCACCCATCGCGTCGGCAATGCCGTCATGGCGGCGGCCAAGGAGGCGCGCGGCGTCATGATGGAGGCCGCCGCCGAGGAACTGGAGGTCAACGCCGCCGACCTCGATACCGACGGGCGCGGCAATATCCACGTCAAGGGCGCGCCGCACCGCTCGATCTCCACCAAGGAGGTCGCCATCGCCGCGCAGTTCAAGCAGGGCAAGACGATATCGGGGCGTGGCATCTTTCTCGTGCCGCTGTCCGAGGTCAATCCCGAGACCGGCGAGATGTCCCCCGCCACTTGCTACGCGCACGCATGTCTGGTCGCCGAGGTCGAGGTCGACGACGAGACCGGCGAGGTCGCGATGGTGCGGATGGACAGTGCGTATGAACTGGGCCGCGCGCTCAATCCGCGCCTGGTGGAGCAGCAACTCGTCGGCGGCGCATGGATGGGGGTCAGCCACGCGCTGTTCGAGACGCCCGAGCCTTATTATCCCGATCCCGCTCACGGCCCGCGCGATTTCGTCGAGTACCTGATGCCCGGTCCCGGCGACATCTGTCCGCACGATATCGCCGTGCTGGAACGCCCCGCAGCCGACGGGCCGTTCGGGGCCAAGGGCCCCGGCGAGATGTGCGCCAATCCGGTGCTGCCCGCGGTCGCCAACGCGATCTTCAATGCGGTGGGCGTACGGATGGATGAACTGCCGATCACGCCGGAAAAAGTGCTGCGGGCGATCAAGGCGCAAGGCGGCGCGCGGCCGCAGGCGCGGCGCTGAGCATGGCGGTTCGCGGCAACATCGTCGGCATCGACAGCCCCGAGGCGCTCGAACGGGCGTTGCGGACGGCATATTACCTTGCCGACGACGGCCTCGCGACGGCGGCCTATCTCGGGCTGGCGCTCGGCAAACCGCTGCTGCTCGAAGGCGCGCCGGGGGTCGGCAAGACCGAAGCCGCCAAGGCGATCGCCGCAGTTCTCGGCCGCCGCCTGATCCGGCTGCAATGCTATGAGGGCATCGACGCGTCCGCCGCGCTCTATGAGTGGAACTATCCGCGCCAGATGCTCGCCATCCGCCAGGCCGGTGAAGAGAGCATCGACATCTATGGCGAGACGTTTCTGATCGAGCGGCCGATGCTCGCCTCGTTGCGCGCGCCTGACTCCACCGTGCTTTTGATCGACGAAATCGACCGCGCCGACCAGGAGTTCGAGGCGTTCCTGCTCGAATTCCTTTCCGACTTCCAGATTTCGATCCCCGAACGCGGCACGGTGCGCGCGACGGAACGGCCGGTCGTCGTGCTGACCTCGAACCGCACCCGCGACCTGCACGAGGCGCTGCGCCGCCGCTGCGTCTATCACTGGATCGACTATCCCACCGCCGAACGCGAAGCGCGCATCGTGATGATGCGGGCATCGAGCGTCGCCGAAGCGACCGCGCGCGCCGTCGTCGCCGCAGTCGGAAAACTGCGGCGCGAACCGCTGAGCAAGGCGCCGGGCATTGCCGAAGCCGTGGACTGGGCGGAAGCCGCCACGCTGCTGCACGAGCGCGGGGCGCGCTGGCCGGACGCCTTCAAACGCTCGATCGGCTTGGCGCTGAAGGACGAGGAGGATCTAACCTTCATCTCCGGCCGGCTCGACGCCCTGATTGCGGAGGCGGCGGCGTGAGCGACGAATTGCAGCTGCCGCATGCGGCCCGCGTGTTCGTGTCCTTTGCCGCGCTGCTGCGGATCAACGGCTTTGCCGTGGCGCCGGAGCAGACGACGGCCTTTCTCGCAGCGATCGAACTACTGGGTCCGCGCAGCATGGAAGCCATTCGGCTGGCGGGATTGGCGACGCTGGCCCCGCCGCCCGAGCGGCGCGCCACCTATGACCGGCTGTTCGACATCCATTTCATCGGCAGCGAGGCGATCGATCATGCCGGCGCGGAAGACGAGGAAGCGGTGCGCCTGCAGGAGGAAGGCCGCGGCAAAGACGAGACACTGCTGGCCGACGAGGCCAACGAATCCGGGCTGGTCGCCGCCCGCGCGGAGGCACTGGTCGAACGACGCTTTGTGGCGGGCGCAAGCGGCGAAGCATTACGAAAGCTGTCGCGCGAGGCCCCTGCCCGCCTGCCGCGACGGCGCGGCCATCGCCGCATGCGCGCCCGCCGCGGCCCGTTTGCCGATCTCCGCCGCACGCTTGCGTGACAGTGTTCGCAGCGACGGCGAAGTGCTGCGGCTCGGCCGGCTGAAGCGACGTGCCCGGCCGCGCAAGATTTTATTGCTGATCGACGTCTCCGGTTCGATGAAAGGCCGTACCGACGACAACATGAAGCTCGCGCACGCCTTGATCCACGCCGCGCCCCATGTCGAGGTGTTCACCTTCGGCACCCGGCTGACCCGCGTCACGCGTGCGCTTCGTCTCAAGCGGCGCGAGCAGGCGCTGTCGGCCGCCGCGCATCTGGTCAGCGACTGGGACGGCGGCACCCGCATCGGCGATGCGTTGCAGGCATTTTTGGCGGTGCCGAGATTCGGCGGTTATGCGCGCGGCGCGGCCGTCGTCATCGTCTCCGACGGGCTGGAGCGCGGCGATCCCTCTGCGTTGCGCGATGCCGTCGCCAAGATGTCGCGGCGAGCCTGGCGGCTGAGCTGGCTGACGCCGCTCGCCACCAGTCCCGGCTTTCAGCCGCAGACCGAAGCGCTGATCGCCATCCGGCGCTTCGTGGATGATCTGGTCGACGGCGGATCGACCGCTGCGATCGTCTCGCACGTTCTCTCGCTTGGACAAAGGAAGGCCGCGTGACCGAAATCGTCGATGCCCATCATCATATCTGGCGGCAGGCCGACCTGCCCTGGCTCTCTGGTCCGATGCAGCCGCGCATCTTCGGGCCTTACGAGCCGATCCGGCGCGACTATCCAATCCAGGAATATCTCGCTGACCTCGCCGGCTCCGGCGTGACGCGCTCGGTCTATGTGCAGACCAACTGGGCCAATGACCGTTTCGAGGACGAAACCGCCTGGGTGCAGGAAACCGCAAAGGATCACGGCTGGCCGCACGCCATCGTCGCCTATGCTGACTTCAACGTCGAGGACGTCCGCCCGCAACTGGATCGTCTGGCGCGCTATCCCTTGGTGCGCGGCGTGCGCATGCAGCTGCACTGGCACGACAACCCGCTCTATCGCTTTGCCGCGCGGCCGGACCTCTGCGCCGATCCAAAAATCCGGCGCAACATCGCCCGGCTCGCCGAATATGGCTTCAGCTTCGACCTGCAGGTGTTCGCGCCGCAGATGGCCGGGGCCGTCGGGCTTGCCGATGCCTGTCCCGACGTGATCTTCGTCCTCCAGCACGCCGGCATGCTGGAAGACCTCTCGCCCGCGGGCCGCTCGGCCTGGCGCGGCGGCATGATGCGGGTGGCTGCCTGTCCGAATACCGTTTCAAAACTTTCCGGCCTCGGCACCTTCATCCATCGCAACGACCCGGCGCACATCTCCGAGATCGTGGCCGACACGGTGGTGATCTTCGGCGCCGACCGCTGCATGTTCGGCTCCAATTTTCCGATCGAGAAACTTTGGACCAGCTATCGCGAACTGGTCGACGCCCATCGCGCCGCGATTGCCCATCTGAGCGCCGAGCAACGCGATGCCGTTCTGGGCAGGACCGCCGCCCGCGTTTACCGGCTGGGAACTTGAGAATACGGGGAGAGACACATGCCGCTTGAAATCAAGATATTGGACTATGGAGATATCGAACTGGAATTGAGTTTTCTGGTGCTGGGGCGCGACTGCGGCCGGACCCGCCGCGTTCTGACGCTCGGCTTTTTGATCACCGGCGGTCCCTATCCGGTGGTGGTCGACACCGGCTATCGCTCCAACCAGATCATGGAAACGCTGGGCATGCGCGGGCTGCAATTCCACGAGAACATGATCGAGAACCAACTTGCCCGCCACGGCGTGCGGATGGGCGACGTCCGCTATGTCTGCCACACCCATCTGCACATCGACCACGCCGGCAAGGACGATCTGTTTCCGATGAACACGACGGTCGTGCTCAACCGCAAGGAGCTGGAATATTCCGTCTCCGGGTTGATGCATCCGCAATACCCGGCGCCCGACATCAAGCATCTGATCGACCGCCTGCACACCAAGAGCGCATTACGTTTTCTCGATCTCGAGATAACCGGTCCGGTCGAACTGATGCCCGGCGTCTATTGTGACGCCGCCAACGCGCACACAGAAGGCTCGATGAACATCCACGTTCACACCGCCGACGGCATCGCCACCATCTGCGGCGACGTGATCTACGATTTCAACGACCAGATCGTCACGCCCTTCAATGAGATCCACGACGCCGAGCCGCGCACCACCGGCAATCACGGCACCAGCAAGCGCGCGGAGAAAGCCGCGATCAAGAAGCTGCTGAGCAGTTCGCGCTATCTGCTGCCGGTGCACGACCGGCCCGCCAAGATCGAGGGCGGCAACGTGGTCGGCCGGCTGCACGATCAGGTACCGGGACCGGTGGTGCAGAGCCTGCCCCAGCGCAACTGGTTCCCGGCCTGAGGCCTAAGCAAAGGACGGACCGATGACGCATGTCACGCTGCGCCCGGAATTCGAAACGCTGATCGACCCCTACGCGCCGGTCGGCCAGGTCGGGACAGGTTTTGACTTCACGGAAGGGCCGATCTGGCATCCGGTTCATCATTATCTGCTGTTCTCGGATATGCCGGGCGACGTGCGGCGCCGCTGGGACGCCAAGCGCGGCGTCGTCGAGGTCAAGCGTCCGTCGAACAAATGCAACGGCATGACCTACGATGCCGAGCTCAATCTCATCGTCTGCGAACACGCCACGTCGTCGCTGATCCGCGAGCGTCCCGACGGAAGGCGCGAAGTGATCGCCTCGCATTACGAAAATCAGGAACTCAACAGCCCGAACGATGTCTGCGTGCATTCGAACGGCGCGATCTATTTCAGCGATCCCTGGTATGGCCGTATGCCGGTCTACGGCGTCGAGCGGCCGCGGCAGCTTGGCTTCCAGGGCGTCTATCGCGTGCCGCCCGGCGGCGGCCCGCCGAAACTTCTCGTCGATCGCCATCTGTTCGACCAGCCGAACGGCCTCTGCTTCTCGCCGGATGAACGCCTGCTTTATGTCAACGACACCGTGCAGGCGCTGATCCGCGTCTTCGACGTCGAGGCCGATGGTTCGCTCGCCAACGCGCGCGTGTTCGCCAGCGGCATCCGCTCCGAACTCGAACCCGGCCTGCCCGACGGCATGAAATGCGACCAGCGCGGCAATGTCTGGGTGACCGCGCCCGGCGGCGTCTGGGTCTATTCGCCGGCAGGCGCGCTACTCGGCAAGGTGCGCGTACCCGAAATGGTTGCCAATCTCGCGTGGGGCGGCGTTGATTTTCGCACGCTCTATTTGACCGCGACCCATTCGGTCTATGCGATCCCCGTCAAGGCCGGGCCGCGTCACGAACCCTATATGAGCAGCCGGCCTGCGAGCCGGTCCCGATAACGCCGCCTCCACGCCCGCCGCGCCTCAATTGGCCGGCGGCGACATGCAGCTCGATCCGCGGCGCTGCGCGATGATCATCCAGGACCTGCAGAACGACGTCATCATGGAGGGCGGCGCGTTCGCCGATTCCGGCGCGCCGGCGCATGCGCGCCAGCAGCGCGTGGTCGACAATGTCCGCCGCCTTGCGGAAGCGGCGCGGGCGCGCGGCGTCGCCATCATCCATGTCTGGTTCATCGTCGAACCGGGCGCGCCCGGCGTCACGCTCAACGCGCCGCTGTTCGAGGGGCTGGTCGACAGCAACGCGATGGTGCGCGGCAGCTGGGGCGCGGCGCCGGTTTCCGGGCTGGAGCCGCGGCCCGGCGATTTCACCGTCGAGAAGATGCGGATGAGCGCCTGGGAAGGCACGCGGCTGGAAACCATTCTCAAGGCGACCGGCCGCGACATGATCATCAACACCGGGGCATGGACCAACATGTCGGTCGAGCACACCGCCCGCACCGGCGCCGACAAGGGCTATTTCATGATCGTCCCCGAAGACTGCTGCTCGACCATGAACGCGGACTGGCACAACGCTTCCATCAACTTTGCGATGCAGAACGTCGCCGTCGTCACCAACGCCGATGCGGTCATCAGGGGATTGGGATGAACAGAGCGCGGCCATGCCCAAACTCTTTCACCTGAGCTGCTCGCCGCGCACGGATTCGGAATCCGCCGCCGGCGCGCGGGTCTTCGTCGACCGTTTCCGCGAGGCCCGGCCGGACTGGGACATCGACGCGATGAACCTGTGGCGGGATCATCTGCCGGAATTCGAGGGCTATGTGCTGGAGGCCAAATATGCCCGCATCGGGGGGCGGGCGTTCACGGATTTGCAGCGCGATGCGTTTGCGGTCACCGAACGCATCGCGCTCCGCTTCGCGCTCGCCGACCGCGTGCTGATCTCGACGCCGATGTGGAATTTCGGCATTCCCTACAAGCTGAAGCAATGGATCGACGTCATCACCCAGCCAGGACTCGCGTTCCGCTTCGATCCGGCGCAAGGTTATCTGCCGCTGTTCAGAGATCGGCCGACGGTCGTGATCCTGGCGAGCGGCAGCGATTTCATTACCGGGATGAATCGGGGCCGCATCGACATGGCGACCCCCTATCTGCGCGAAGCGCTGCGCTTCATCGGAATCAGCGACGTGCGTTTCGTGCCGATCGGGCCGACCACAGGACCAGCCGAGCCAATCCGAAGCGCACGCGAGGGCGCGCACCGGCGGCTGGCGGAAATGGCCGAACGATTCTGACCTGCAGGCTTGCGGGAACCGGAACATTTGCTGCAATACTGCACTGATGCGGCGGCCAGAGGAGAACCCCGTGAAGTGCTATGAACTGCAGGGACCGAACGGAATCGATGGATTGGCCCTCGTCGACAAGCCGGTGCCGGAACCCAGTGCGGGCGAAGTGCTGGTCAAGCTCAAGGCGGCGACGCTGAACTATCGCGATCTCATCACCGTCAAGGGCGGCTACGGCTCGCGCCAAAAATTTCCGCTGGTGCCGGTGTCCGACGGGGCCGGCGTGGTCGAGCGGGTCGGTCCTGATGTGCGGGAATTTGCGACCGGCGACCGCGTCATCGGCAGTTTCTTCGAAAACTGGACCAGCGGCGAGCCCAGCGAAACCAAAATGCGCGGCGCCCTCGGCGGCTCGGTTGACGGCGTCCTGACGCAATATCGAATTTTTCCAAAGCACGCCCTGATCAAAACGCCAAAACACCTCAGCGACATCGAGGCCGCCGCGCTGCCTTGCGCCGGGGTCACGGCCTGGAGCGCGGTGATCAAACTCGGCGGCATCAAGCCGGGCCAGACCGTGCTGACGCAGGGCACCGGCGGTGTCTCCCTGTTCGCAATTCAGTTTGCCAAACTGTGCGGCGCGCGGGTCATCGCGACCTCGTCGAGCGATGCGAAGATCGAACGCCTCAAAACGCTCGGCGCCGATTTCACGCTGAACTACAAGGCGACGCCGGACTGGGGCAAGAAAACCCGCGAGTGGAGCGGCCACGGCGTCGACCTGGTCGTCGAGGTCGGCGGCGTCGGCACGCTGAACGAATCGATCCGGGCGACCAGAATCGGCGGCACGATCGGCTTTATCGGCGTGCTAGCGGGACCGCCAACGTCCGACTCGCGGCTGCCGCTAATGGTGATGCAGCAGCAGCGGCTGCAGGGCGTCACGGTCGGATCGGTCGAGGATCTGCAGGCGATGGCAAACGCCATCGCGGCAAGCGGCATGAAGCCGGTGATCGACAAGACTTTTTCGTTCGACCAGGTGAAAGCGGCGTTTGCCCATATGGAAAGCGGCGCGCATTTCGGCAAAGTGGCGATCGAAATCGGTTGAAACCCGGTAAGCCGTCATTCCGGGGCGTGCGAGACGTCCACTTCGCGAACCCGGAATGACGGCTGCAGCGACAGCCTTCCCAACACCCGCCCGCTGCTGAAAATGGCGGCATCTGGTCACATACAATTCCCGCCGGTTCCGGAGATTGCTTCCGTCGTTATTAAGCTTTAAATTCCGCCTATTCGCCTCGTCGGAAAAGGGGCGCCGCCTTGGCGCTCGCGAGAGCTGAGCGGATTCGCAACCGAGCTGGGGTCTCGCTTCACCGAAGGTGAGCGCCCGTCCCCGCGATGGCAAGACATGTAGACCGGCTGTGAACGAGACCATCATCGCGAGATGATGCTGCCCGTGCGGGAACGCAGCGAGCGGCCGGATGGAATGATTGATGACCGAAGACAAAAGCAAATTGCTGAGATCGCTGACGATCGATCGCAGCGCCGACAAGGCGGAACGATCCGGCAACCGCTGGTTGCCGATTTCGGCAGCCATTGTCGCGTGCGTCGTCGGATTCGCCGCCTTTGCCGCTTACGAGTTCCGCAAGGACGACCCACCCAAGGAAGCTGCGCAGCAGTCAGCCGCGCCACCGCAGACATCGCAGCCGCAGCCCTCCCCACCAAAGGCCGCTGCGAGCAGCAAGCCTGCCGGCACTCTCGCAGCCTCCGGCTATGTGGTGGCGCGGCGCAAGGCAACCGTTGCGGCCGAGATCACCGGCAAGGTGGTCGAGGTCTTCATCGACGAAGGCATGACGGTGACCGAGGGTCAGGTGGTCGCGCGGCTCGACAGCGTGCTGGCCGAAAAGGATTTTGAGCTGGCCCGCTCGCGCGCCGAGACGGCCGATGCTGCGATTGCCGCGATCACCGCCGATCTCGAAGACGCGACCCGGATCATGACGCGGATACAAACGCTCTCGCAGAAGAATTTCGCGACCGAGGCCGACCTGACCAAGGCACAGGCCCGGGTAGGCGTGCTCAACGCGCAACTGCGGCAGGCGAAATCGCAATTCGAGACGGCGAGCATCGATGCCAGGCGCAGCGGCTCGGTGCTCGACAAGCACCAGATCCGGGCGCCGTTTGCCGGCGTCGTCATCGACCGCAGCGCGCAGCCCGGCGAAATGATTTCCCCGATGTCGGTCGGCGGCTACACGCGCACCGGCATCTGCACCATCGTCGACATGGATTCGATCGAAATCGAGGTCGACGTCAACGAGGCCTTCATCGGCCGCGTCGTTCCCGGCGGCGCCGTCAACGCGATGCTGGATGCCTATCCGGACTGGACCATCCCCGCCTCGGTGATTGCCATCGTGCCGACCGCGAACCGCGAGAAGGCCACGGTGAAGGTGCGCATCCGCTTCGAGAAGAAGGACCCGCGCATCCTGCCCGACATGGCGGTGAAGGTGAATTTTTTGACCGACGCCAAAGAAAACAGCAGGGCAAAGGGCGCCGAGACCACCGCCGCAAACTAGCCGCCGGCCGGAATCCCTTAAAGGAGACAAGTGTGACAGACGAACGACCGATGGTTCGCCTTACCGGCGTAGCGAAACGTTTCACGAAGGGTAAAGAGACGATCTCGATCTTCGATCATCTCGACTTGGCGATTCCGCGCGGCGATTTCATCGCCGTCATGGGGCCGTCGGGTTCGGGCAAGACCACGCTGCTCAATCTGCTCGGCGGCATCGACCGCGCCGATGCCGGTGAGATTTCCGTCGCGGACCACCGCATCGACGGGCTTTCCGAGGGCGAACTCGCCGCCTGGCGCGCCGCCAATATCGGCTTCATCTTCCAGTTCTACAATCTGATGCCGATGCTGACCGCGGCGCAGAACGTGGAACTGCCGCTGTTGCTGACCCGGTTGAAGAAGAAGGAGCGCGCCGAGCGGGTTCAAACCGCGCTGTCCGTGGTCGGGCTCGCCGACCGCATCAAACATCGCCCGCGCGAAATGTCGGGTGGACAGCAGCAGCGCGTGGCGATTGCGCGCGCCATCGTCTCGGACCCGAACTTGCTGCTGTGCGACGAACCGACCGGAGACCTCGACCGGCAGTCCGCCGACGAGATTCTCTCCATCCTGCAACTGCTCAACGGTGAACTCGGCAAGACCATCGTGATGGTGACGCATGACCCCGCCGCAGCCAACTACGCCAAGCGCGTCCTGCATCTCGACAAGGGCCGGTTCGTCGAACGGGAGCTCGCCGCGTGAACGATTTCGACCTGGTCCGGAAAAACCTGTTCCGCCGCAAATTGCGCGCGAGCCTGATGATCGTGTCGATCCTGATCGCCTTCATGATCTTCGGCGTGCTCGCCGGATTCTACCGCGCCTTCACCGCCGGCGAGGATCGCGCCGCCGCGGACCGCATGATCACGGTCAACAAGATCAACTTCACCCAGCCGATGCCGATCGCCTATTTCAACCGCGTCAAAGCGGTCGAAGGGGTGCGGCAGGTGACCTTCGCCAACTGGTTCGGCGGCTATTATCAGGATCCGAAGAACTTCGTCATGGCGCTGGCGATCGAGCCGGCCACCTATTTCGACGTCTATCGCAGCGAATTCGACGTTCCGCCCGACCAGCTTCAGGCCTTCACCCGCGACCGCGGCAGCGCGCGTGGTCGGCGAAAAGCTGGCGCAGAAATGGGGCTGGAAGATCGGCGATCGCATTCCGATTCAGAGCAACATCTTCAGCCAGAAGAGCGGCGGCCACAGCTGGGATCTCACCATTGCCGGCATCGTCAAGGGCAAGGCTCGAGCATGTCGACACCAATTTCCTGCTGTTTCAGTACGCCTTATTTCGACGAGACCCGCAGTTTCGGCAAGGACACCATCGGCTGGATGATCCTTCAAACCACCTCGCCCGAAAACAACGATCGCGTGGCAAAGGCGATCGACACGATGTTCGCCAATTCCACCGCCGAGACCTCGACCGACACCGAAAAGGCGTTCGGCAAGGCGTTCGCGGCGCAGTTCGGCAACATCGCGCTGATCGTGCTGCTGGTGGTCGGCGCCGCCTTCGTCACCATCCTGATGATCGTCGGCAACACCATGGCGCTGTCGATCCGGGAGCGTACCCGCGAGATCGGCGTGCTGAAGACGCTCGGCTTTTCGGGTCCGCGCATCCTGGCGATGGTGCTCGGCGAATCCGTGCTGCTGGCCCTGCTCGGCGGCATTCCGGGGCTCGTGATCGCGGCGCTGATCGCCATGGCCCTGCGCGCCAGCCTCTCCGGCATCGCGCCCGCTTTTGCGGTATCGCCGACGATCGCGCTGCAAGGCGTGGCGCTGATGATCGCGCTCGGGCTGATCACAGGCATCATTCCGGCGCTCAACGCCATGCGGCTGCAAATCGCAACCGCGCTCGGACGGGGATAGGCATGCGTTCGCTCTGGCTTCAAGTCGCGGCGGTCACCGCCATCAACCTCAAGAGCATCGCGCAGCGGCGCTGGCTCTCGCTCTCGACGGTGATCGCGATCGCGCTGGTCGTGGTCGTGCTGCTGGCCTTCCTGGCGATGGCCAACGGTTTCCAGCGCACTATCGCGGGCTCCGGCGCCGACGACATCGCGATCGTGCTGCGGGCCGGCTCGCAGGCCGAGATCAACAGCACGGTGAGCCGCGACCAGGTGCGGCTGATCGAGGACGGCCCCGGCATCGCCCGCGGCAGCGACGGCAAGCCGCTGATCTCGCCGGAACTCTATCTCGTGGTCGACGGCATCAAGCGTTCGACCAAGACCAAGGCCAATTTGCCGCTGCGCGGGATCGGCGAACAGGGCAGCGCGCTGCGCAAGGGCGTCACCATCACCTCGGGCCGCATGTTCAACCGCGGCAGCAACGAGGTGGTGGTCGGCAAGGCATTGCTGCGCGAGTTCGAGGGATTCGACATCGGCTCCACCGTGGCGTTCGGCGCCACGCGCTGGAACGTGGTCGGCGTGTTCGAGGCCGGCGGCAGCGTGTTCGAATCCGAGATCTGGGCCGACCTCAACGTGGTGCAGAGCCTGTTCAACCGCAACAACATCGTGCAGACCGTGCGCGCGCGTCTCACCAGACCGGCCGCCTTGAGCGAACTCAAGAGCTATAGCGACAACGATCCGCGGCTGAAGCTCGACGTCAAATCCGAGGCCGCCTATTTCGCCGAACAGGCCTCGCAGACATCGGACCTGATTCAGAAGCTCGGCTGGCCGCTGGCCATCGCGATGGCGCTGGGCGCGATCGCAGGCGCGCTCAACACGATGTATTCGTCGGTCGCGGCGCGTGCGACCGAGATCGCAACGCTGCGCGCCATCGGCTTCGGCGGTTTCCCCGCCTTTGTCGGAACGCTCGCCGAGTCGCTGCTGCTTGCCGCCATCGGCGGGCTCATTGGTGCTGCCGCGACCTACTTCATCTTCGACGGCGTCACCGCCTCAACGCTCGGCGGCAACTTCACGCAGGTGGTGTTCGACTTCAAACTCAGTCCCTGGCTGATCGCGGAGGGCGTGATCCTTGCGCTGATCGTGGGCCTGATCGGTGGCCTGTTTCCGGCACTACGTGCGGCGCGGCTGCCGATCGTTGAGGGACTGTACCCACATTGATCGCTATTCTCCCTTGAGCCCCGCCGCGCGGATCACCTCGCCCCATTTGCGCGTCTCGTCGTCGATGAACTTGCCGAACTCGGCGGCCGTGCCGGGGCGCGCTTCCAGTCCCTGGACGATCAGCTTCTGCTTCACCTCGGGATCGCCGAGCACGCGAATGACTTCGGCCTGCAGGCGATCGACGATCGGCTGCGGCGTCGCCGCCGGCGCCATGAAGCCGTACCAGCCGGACGCGACCACGTTGGATAGCCCCTGCTCGCGCAAGGTCATGGCTTCCGGATAGATCGCGCTGCGCTCGGCCGAGGCCACGCCCAGCACGCGTAACGCGCCGCTCTGGATATGCGGCAAGGCGGTGGCGAGCGCGGTCAGTGTGGCATCGAGACGGCTCGCCAGCAATTCGGTGTAGGCCATGTTGTCCCCACGAAACGGAACGATCAGGCCCTTGACGCCGGCGTCTCTGAACAGCAATTCGGCAGCCAGATGCGGCTGCGAGCCCGCGCCCGGCGAACCGAAGGTGAGGCCTTCGGGCTTCGACTTGCCGTAGGCGATCATCTCCTGAACGGTCTTGAACGGCGCCTGCGCATTCACCACCAGAAACAGCGGCGCCAGCATCGCCATCGCGACCGGCTGCAGATCCTTGCGGTTGTAGTTCACCTTTTCGAACAGCGCTTCCGCCGTCGCAAAGGGCGCTGCCGCATATAGGAACGTGTATCCGTCCGGCGTGGCGCGGGAGACCAGTTCGTTGGCGACGCGGGTGCCCGCCCCCGGCTTGTTCTCGACGATGAACTGCTGGTTCAGGCTGCGGCCGAACTGCTCGGCCATGATCCGCAGCGAGATGTCGCTCGCCCCGCCGGCGCCATAGGGCGACACCAGCCGCACCACCCGCGACGGCCAATCGACCTGGGCCGACGCCTTGAACGCAGGGAAGGTGGAGAGGCCGGCGGCGATGGTGCCCAGCAGCGTTCGGCGTGTGAGTTTCATGAATGCCTCCAGGGGAAAAGGAGCCGCCTGGGCTGGCGGCTAGTCCGTTCCGTTCATTGGGCCGCGTTGGTGCGATCGCATTGCCGCGGTCGCCGGGCCTTCGTCTTATGGAGGTTGTAACGATAGAGAGGCGCCTTCTATCGAACAATGTGTATTTTTTGACCTATTGATAAGCTAGACCTATAAATTGCCGCAGCGGCGACACGGGAGGCGCGACATGGCGATGGATGTGACCCTGCGGCAGTTGCGCGCCTACGTCGCCGTGCTGGAGGCCTTGAGCTTTTCGGAAGCCGCCAAGGCCATGCACCTGTCGCAGGCGGCGCTTTCGGGCCTGATCAAGGAACTGGAAAGCCGCGTCGGCGTCCGACTGCTCGACCGCACGACACGAAAGGTTTCGGCATCCAGCGTCGGCGAGACCTTTGCCCCGATGGCGCGGCGCGTGCTCGCCAATCTCGACGACGCGCTCGACAATCTGACCAACCTGAAGGAGCTGCGCCGCGGGCTGGTGCGGGTGGCGGCGCCCGAAACGCTGTCTTGCACGCTGCTGCCGGAGCTGATCGCCGGATACGGCGAGCGCCATCCGGGCGTCGACGTCCGCTTCGACGACGTGCCGATCCAGGAAGTGCTGGCGGGCCTGCAGAACGGCTCGACCGACATCGGCTTCGGACCGGCCGGCGTCGTCCCGGACCAATCGGTGGAAGTGCACGTGATTTGCGCCGATCCGCTCTGGGTCGCGTTGCGCAGCGACGACCCGCTGGCGAACGGCAAGTCGGTCAGTTGGAAGGATCTGCGCGAGCGACCGTTGCTCAACTACATGCCCAACATCGCCATCAACGTGTTGAGCCAGGTGCCGCCGCGAAATCATCCCAGGGAATTGGTGCCGGTGCACCGCGTGAACACGGCATTATCGATGCTGCGGGTGCGGCAAGGCGCGGTGATCTGCCCCTCGATGGCCGAGCCGCTGGTTCGCGGCTTTGGACTGACGTTTCTGCCGCTGCTGCAGCCCGCCGTCAGATGGAAGATCGCGATGTTCGTCCGCCATAGCGCATCGCTCTCGCCGGCGGTGGAGAGCTTTCGCGATTTCACGCTGGGTTTCAGCCCGAACTGGGCGGCGGGCGGCAATCCGCCGCGGCGGCGAACGGCGGAGGCGCGTGTAGGACGTGAGCGCGCGACAAACTCAGCGTCGTTCCTGCGAACGCAGGAACCCATACCGCGTGATCTCTCGATAAGGCAGAGTCGCAGACGCCCTTCGCCAAACTACTGACGGTGGTTATGGGTCCCGGCGTTCGCCGGGACGACGTGGAGGATGACGCCCGAGAGGAAACATCCAGCCATTGCATTTGTCCTGATGACAAATGGAAACCGCGGCAGTAGCCTCTCTCAAAATATAAAACACATGGGAGGAGTTGCATGCCAGACGCAGCGGTCGCAGCACGTTCTTCTGAAACGACCAACAACAGTGCGACGCAACAAGTTGACGTCGCCGTGGTCGGCGCCGGGTTTGCCGGCCTCTATCTCCTGCATAAATTGCGCAAGGCCGGCTTCAGCGCCGTCGTGATCGAGGAGGCCAAGGACGTCGGCGGCACCTGGTATTGGAACCGCTATCCCGGCGCGCGCTGCGACATCCAGACCATCGACTACAGCTATACGTTCGATCCCGATCTGGAGAGCGCGTGGCAATGGTCGGAGAAATACGCCACCCAGCCCGAAATCCTGCGCTATCTCGGCTTTGTCGCGGACAGATACGAGCTGCGGCGCGACATCCGCTTCGGCACGAAAGTCACCGGGGCGAATTGGGACCAGAGCGCGGAACGCTGGCTGCTGACGACCGACAACGGCGCGCGCATTTCCTGCCGCCATTACATCATGGCGACGGGCTGCCTCTCCGCGCCAAAACCGCCGGAGATCGACGGCGTCAAGGATTTCAAGGGCGAGATCTATTTCACCGGCCGCTGGCCGCATGACGAGGTCAAGCTTGCCGGAAAGCGTATCGCCGTCATCGGCACGGGATCGTCAGGCATCCAGTCGATCCCGCTGCTCGCAGAACAGGCGGCGCATCTCACCGTGTTCCAGCGCACGCCGAACTTTGCTTTGCCCGCGCATAATGGTCCGGCGCCGGCGGAGCGCCGCGCCATGCTGGAAGGCGACCGCGCCGGCTATCGCGAGCAGGCGCGCTGGTCGATGGCGGGCGTCCCTTATCCGCAACAGATGTCAGTGAGCTGGCAATTGAGCGATGCCGAACGCCGCGAGCGGTTCGAGCAGGCCTGGGCCGCCGGCGATCTCGTTCATATTCTGACCCAGCTCTGGGCCGACCAGGGCGTCGATGCCGACGGCAACGCCCTGCTCGCCGACCTGATCCGCGAAAAGATTCGCGACGCCGTCGACGACCCGGAGACGGCCGAAGCCTTGATCCCGCACGACCATCCGTTCGGCGCCAAGCGCCCCTGCCTCGATACCAACTACTACGCCACCTACAATCGCCCCAACGTCACGCTGGTCAATCTGCGACAGGAGCCGATCACGGCGATTACGGCCACCGGCATTACGACCAGCAAGCGCACGGTCGACGTCGACGTGATCGTGTTCGCCACCGGCTTCGACGCCATGACCGGCGCCATCAAGGCGGTGCATCCGATCACCGGCCGCGACGGCAAATCACTGACCGACGTCTGGGCCAACGGTCCGCAGAGCTATCTCGGGCTCACCGTCGCCGGCTTCCCCAATTTGTTCCTGATCACGGGGCCGGGCAGCCCGTCGGTGCTGTCGAACATGGCGGTCTCGATCGAGCAGCATGTCGACTGGGTGGTCGAACGGCTGGCGGCGATGCGCGAGGCCGGCTTCACCACGATCGATGCGACCGAAGCCGCGCAAGCCGGCTGGTCGAAGCACATGGCCGATTGCGCGATGGTAACGCTGCATCGGCTCGCCAACACCTGGTACACGGGCGCCAACGTTCCCGGCAAGGCGCAGGGCGTGATGCCCTATACGGGCGGCGTCGGCCCTTATCGCAGCATCTGCAACGAGGTCGTCGGCCGCGGCATGCTCGGCTTCAAGCTGACGGGCCCTGATGTCGCCGAGCAATGCAACGACGGCGAGGTGGTTCGCCTGCAGCCGGACGTGCGGCTGGTGCTGGGTATGCTGGCGGAGATGAACCTGCCGCAAATCGAGTCGCTTGGCTCGCAGGGTGCGCGCGACTTCCTCACCGAATTCAACAAGGGCCGTCCCGCGGGCCGGCCGGTCGGCGAGGTCGGCAGCGGCGCGCTGCAGGGCGCCGACGGTCCACTGCCGTATCGCCTCTATCGGCCGGCAACACCCGGGCCGCATCCGATCGTGGTCTATTTCCACGGCGGCGGCTGGATATTGGGTGACGAACTATCCGACGATCCGTTCTGCCGCGACCTTTGCCGCCGCAGCGGCATGATCGTCGTCAGCGTCGGCTATCGCCATGCGCCCGAGCATCGCTTCCCGGCGGCGGCGGAGGACGGCTATGCCGCGACGCGCTGGATCGCCGAACATGCGGCCGAACTCGGCGGCAAACAAGGCCCGCTGCTGGTCGCCGGCTGGAGCGCCGGCGCCAACATCGCTACCGTCACCTGTCAATTGGCGCGCGACCGCGGCGGGCCACAGATTGCGGGGCAATTGCTGGTGTGCCCGGTCACGGACTGCCGGTTCGACCGTCAATCCTATACTGATAACGCGGTCGGTTATTTCCTGACGCGCGCGCTGATGTTCTGGTTCTGGGATATCTATTGCTCGCCCGCCGACCGCACCGATCCGCGCGCCTCGCCGTTGCGCGGCAATCTGGCGAACCTGCCGCCGGCGTTCGTGGCGACCTGCGAATTCGATCCGCTGCGCGACGAGGGCATCGAATATGCCGAGGCGATGGCTGCGGCCGGAGTTCCGGTCGAACAGTTGCAGGCGCGCGGCCATATCCACTCATCGCTCGTCATGGTGGACGTGGTGATAACAGGCGTCGGCGCCCGCGTAAAAATGGCGGAAGCGCTGCGCGGCTTTGCGGGACTACCGCGGAAACTGGAAGCCAGCGGCGAGGACGTCGCGCCGATCACGGTGAACGCCGCCGCAGGATAGCGCGCGAAACGGGCGAAGACTGGGCAGCCTGAGGTTTCCTCAGGCCCGATGGCTCGTGGCGCTCATTGCCTTGACGATCATCTCGGCGCGGCGAGACATGACCGGGCGGGTGAGCTGCTCGTGCAATAGATTTTCTAGGCCAAGCGCCCGATGGATTTCGCTTATCGTCATCGTGACACAGGCGAAGCAACAAACATCGGAAGTCAAATGACCGCCACAGACGACGCAAAAGCCATTGAAAGCGTGATCCAGTCCTATCTCGACGGTCTCCACGAAGGCGACGCGGCCAAGATCGCGAGCGCCTTTCATCCGACCAGCGCGCTGACCAGCATCTCCGAGGCCGGCGAGCTGGCGATCACGCCTCGCGATGTCTGGCTGGAGAATGTCCGGAACAGGCCGTCACCGAAACAGCGCGGCCTGTCGCGGCACGATGAAGTGCTGTCGATCGATCTCGTCGGCCCGACGATGGCCTACGTCAAGCTCCGATGCGCGATCCCGCCGCGCTTCTTTACCGATCAGCTGTCGCTGTTGAAGATCGACGGCCGCTGGCAGGTGGCGCAAAAGATTTTCATGACCGAGCTGCGGGAATAGCTGCCGCAGGCTCGTTCACCACCGGAGGAAGCCAGGCATGAACGTCCTCGACGATTACATGGTCGACCCCCGCCTGTCGCTTCTGGACAAGACGCGGATCCAGGCCCAGGTGCTGGTGCCCGTGCTGCAGGCGTTGCGCGTGGAACTCGGAAAGGAAAAGGCCGACGCGCTCGTAAAGGACGCCTTGCGCGACTGGTCGAAACAATTGTTCGCCGCCGTGGGCGATAGCGTCGAAGGCAGCCCGCGGCGCAAATGGGCTTCCATGCAGAGCGCGCTGACCGAAATCACCGAACGCGAGGTGACGTTCGAGATGATCAGGCACGACGAGGACGCTCTCGAATTCGACGTCACGCATTGCCGTTTTGCGGATTTCTTTCGCGCGCTCAATGAGCCGGAGCTCGGCGCGCTGCTGGTCTGTGCCACCGATTTCGATATCGTCGCGGCCGGCGGCAGCGAAGTCGGCCTGACGCGCGACCAGACCTTGATGCAGGGCGCACCGAGCTGCACGTTTCGTTACAGGTTCGCGCCGCGGACGTGAACGCCACCGGCGCGACGCACCCAAAAATCCCGTGAAAGACGCCCGAGATTGCGTATGATGGGCGCCAGAAAGCCCGGCTTGACCGGGCTCGCAAGGGAGAGCGCCGATGGCAGCGACAGCGGAGCAAGCGTCACCCTGGCTCAACGGGCAATCGTTCGCGTCCTTGAAGGACGAGTTCGACCGCAGCGGTTACCTGATCTTCGAACGCGTTCTTGCTCCGGAGCGCGTCGCTGAAATCCGCGCGGCTCTGGCGCCGCATCTGGCACGCGATCTGCTCGGCCGCAACGATTTTGAAGGCACCAGAACCAACCGCGTCTATGCGCTGCTGGCGAAATCGCCCGTGTTCGCCGAGCTCGCGATCCATCCGCTCGCCATGGCCTTCGTCGAGGCCGAGCTCGGCGAGAGCTGCCTGCTGTCTGCCCTGCTCGCGATCAATCTGCATCCGGGCGAGACCGTGCAGCCCTGGCACTTCGACGACGGCGGTGTGAAGATTCCACGGCCGCGCCCTGCCCTTGGCATCAGCACGTTCTGGGCGATCGACGATACGACCGAACAGAACGGCGCCACCGAAATCATTCCAGGAAGCCATCTGTGGGACGGGCAGTATATCGCCGGCGCGATACAGCCCGCGCATTTCACCAACGAAGCCGAGCACGATGAAGGCGACAGGCAGGACGCCATCAAGCTGACCATGCCGTCGGGATCGCTCGCCATCACCAAGGGCACGCTGTGGCACCGCGGCGGCGCCAACCGCTCCGACCGGCCGCGCCTGATCATTACGCCGCAATATTGCGTGGGCTGGGTGCGGCAGCTCGAGAACATGGCGCTCGCCGTGCCTGCCGAAGTTGCGAGCCATTTGCCGGAGCGCGCCCGCGAGCTGATCGGCTATTCGATCCATCCGCCGTTCATGGGGTATGTCGACGGCGTTCATCCGAGAAGGCTGCTGCGGACGCCGTAACCCGTAGGATGGGTTACTCCGCGGCGGTCGCGGCCTGCGCGTCCGCGTCGAACACGATGCCCTCATAGCCTTTATGCGCGACATCGGTGATGGCGGCGACGTATTTCGGCGTACCGCCATTATAGACGAGATAGCGCGTCTTGCCGTATTCGTGGCCGGGAACGTTGGAATTGTAGCCGGTGAACCATGACTTGGCTTTGCGCATCAGCATGATGGCGTACATCTTGGTGACGTGCGCGGTCCAGCGCGCCTGCGCCTCGGCCGTTGGCTCCGCGCGCGTGTAGCCGCGGCGCCAGACGTGTTCGAGCAGGCCCATGCACCAGCCGACGCCGTTCTCGATGCCGCGCGGAAAATTCGTCGAGGCCGAGCCGCTCTGCGGCCCGGTCGGCATCAGCAGATTCGGAAAGCCGTGGGCCATCATGCCGAGAAAGGTCGAGGGCCCGTCGCGCCATTGCTCGGCCAGCTTCACCCCGCCGATGCCGGTAATGTCGATCGCATCGAATGAGCCGGTGATGGCGTCGAAGCCGGTGGAATAGATGATGATATCGAGTTCGTACTCGCGTGCGGCGGTGCGCAGGCCGGTGTCGGTCACGCGCTCCAGGGGCGTCTCGCTGAGGTCGACCAGATGCACATTGTCGCGGTTATAGGCCTCGAAATAGTTGGTTTCCAGCGGCACGCGCTGTACGCCAAAACCATGGTCCTTCGGGATCAGCTTCTCCGCCGTCACCGGGTCCTTGACGCGTTGGCGAATACGATCGGCGATATAGGCGGAAAATTCGGCATTGGCCGCCTCGTCGGTGAATATCTCGCGGAAATTGCTCAGCCAGATGCCGAAACCAGGCTCGTCATAGAGCTTGTCCCACAGCGCGATCCGCTCCTCAGGCGTGACCTCATGGAAGCCGCGCCGGTCCGGCTCGTGCTCGAAGCCGCCGGGCGTACGGGTGCAGGCGGCGAAGATCTCGTCGTAGCGCGAACGAATGTCGGCCATTTCGGCGTCGGAGATCGGACTGTTGTTGAGCGGCGCGCTCCAGTTCGGACGGCGCTGAAACACGGTCAACTCGCCGACCTTGTCCGCGATCTCGCCGATCACCTGGATCGCGGTAGCGCCGGTGCCGATGATGCCGACCCGCTTGCCGGCCAGGTCGACCGGCTCGTGCGGCCAGTAGAACGTGTGGAACGAGCGGCCCTTGAACGTCTCCATGCCTTCCAGCCGCGGCAGCGTCGGCACCGCGAGCAGCCCGACCGCGAGGATGACGAACCGGCAGGTCAGCTCGAACCCGTCGTCGAGTGTGAGCCGCCACTGATTGCCGGCTTCATCGAAGACGGCCGCCGCGACCTTGCGGTTGAAGCGCATGTATTTGCGAAGGTCGAACTTGTCGGCAACGTAATTGAGATAGCGCAGGTTCTCCGGCTGCGCCGAAAAGCGCTCCTTCCAGTGCCACTCCTCGAGCAGCTCCTTCGAGAACGAATAGCCGTAGGTGTAGCTCTCGGAATCGAAACGCGCGCCGGGGTAGCGGTTCCAGTACCAGGTTCCGCCGAGATCGGGCGCCGCATCCAGCACGAGGGCATCAATTCCGAGATCGGCCAGCCGCTTGATCTGGTAGATGCCGGAGACACCGGCGCCAACGACGACGACCTCGTAATGCGACTTGATGCCGTCGGTCATGCGCGGCCTCCCCGTTGTTGTTCTTGCCGTCCGCCATCTCCGCGCGGTCGGACCGAATTGTAACAATTATTCGGGCATTGCACTTGCGTCAGCAAGCCGTATTTCGGTCCGGAACGGCTAAACATTGTTTGAAAACGCGGACCGGAGCCGCGCGATCGAAGCTTTCGTCGGCATGGTTGGCCGCAACGTTGACGGCAGCGCGCGGACAATCGATATTCGCGAAGGGGCCAAAGGATCGTAACAGTTGCAAACGACTATCAGTCAGGCCGCCGCACTTGTGATTTTCGGCAATGATGTTTTGCGCGGCCATGCGCGTAGCGACTTCTGGCCGGCCTCTACCGTGTTTCGTTTCAGCAAAACCGTACAGTTCGTCGCGCTGAGCGGCGATCCGGCCAAACCGGACGAGAAACTGTATGCGCAGGATCCGATGCGATGGATCTCTCGGCTGAGGGACGAAGGCTCGACCGACCTGCGCGTCCACTACGTCGTTGGCGACGACCCCAGGATCAACGATCGCATGTCGGTCGGTTTTATCGGCGGCGGGCCGCGATGGCTGATCGAAGCGCGGCAAGCGCACGCCTCCGACGTGTGGGAAGCCAGATGGCGGGTCATGAACAGGGACGATCCGGAGAAAAAGATCTGGGAGGTAACCTATTTCCGGACCGACCAGGGACGTTCCCACATTGCCATGAAGGCGCCGAACCTGACGGCGCTGCGACACGATCTGGCGGCCACCCTGTCGCGCGTCGAGACGTTTGCGACCCGACAGAAAATGGAGGGGTTCGCCGGCATGTTCCGCAAGGCATCGGCGATCTTGTCGTCCGACCAGCCTCTCTCCGAAACGCATCATTCCGATCTCGCTCCCACATCAGCCGTTCCGCTGGAAGCCAAACAGCTTCTTGGAGCGGTTCAGGCCGCATGGGTCTTCGGTGGAATGGGCTCGTGGAACGATTTGGGGTTCGCCGGCGACGATCAGCAGGAATACTTGAAGCTTTCCGACGAACTGTTCGCGCGGCTCAATCAATCGATCTGCCGGCGCAGTCAATGCAACCAGCGCCGCTGCCGGCCCATAGGTTGAAATCGTAGCCCGCATGAGCGCAAGCGACATGCGGAGAACCTGTCCCCGGGGTCGCTTCGCTCGCCCGGGCTACTATCCCGTCCCAACCATTAGACGTCCGGGGCTCCAGCCATCGCGGCATGCAATCGCGCGACATAGGGGTCGTCGATATCAAGCGCGGCGAGTTGCGTCGCCAGTTGCACGAGGTATTCCCTGTTGGTGCCGAGGATGCCCTTCCCGCTCGCGATCAGACGTGTGGTCTCGGCAAACGGCAGCTCTCCGACATAGCTCGGATGCGAAGGGTTCGAGACAAAGGCAAGCGCATGGATCGGCCCTTGCGGCGTCGGCATCGGCACCATCGCCGGCGCATAGCCGCCGCGCAGCATTTCGCGACGCCAGAGAATCGCTGTCTCGGCGTGGACGGCATCGGCAGCGATGCGGAATGCCAGTCCGTGGCAGCGCCCTTGCTGCGGCTCCAGCGAGAGCATCAGTGCCGGATAATCCTGCGAGCCCCGGCCGAGATTGATCTTCAGCGTAAAGCGACGCTGAAAACCCTCGACGTCGGCGAGCCGGACTTCGGCGAAATGAAATCCGGGATCCCACATCAACGAACCGTAAGAATAGATCCAGAGATCGTCTCCCGCCCCGTGATCGCCGAGCACCGCAAGCCGCGACGCCTCGATCACCTCGTCCGGCAACCGCCAGCCTTCCGGCCATCCCGCCGCCCGGGCGCGCTGCTCCCACATCGCAAACATTTCGGGCGTCAGCCGCAGCAGCGATTTCAGGGGATCCATCACCCGGCTGCGAAGCCCGGGCAGATGGACGAATGCGTCCGCAGTCAAGCCGCATGCTCCTTTACAAGAGGGAGATCGGCCGCAATGTGCCATTGTCGGAGACCTGCCGCCAACCTTGAAGACGAACGAATGTGGCTCCCTTGCATGTCTTTCTGTCATGGCTCGCCCAGGATTTTTAGGGTGTAATGAAGCGAGCAAGATAAGGGCGGGAGGGCGATCCTGTGAGCTACGAGCATATCACCTGCGATCTCGACGGCGCGATCATGATCGTCACGCTCAACCGGCCCGACAAGCTCAATGCCTATACCGGGCAGATGGGTGCCGAGATCGCGGACGCGTTCGAGCGTGCGGATGGCGACGACAATGTCCGCGCCATCATCGTGACCGGTGCGGGCCGCGCCTTCTGCGCCGGGGCCGACGTATCGGGCGGCGCGGCGAGCTTTGACACGTCGGGCAAGCATGGCGCGGGCGTTTTCGCCAGCTCGAAACCGGGCGGACGCTTTGTCGAGGCGATCTTCAACTGCCGGAAGCCGTCGATCGCGGCCATCAACGGACCGGCGGTGGGCGTCGGCATCACCATGACGTTGCCGATGGACGTCCGGATTGCGGCGCGCGGCGCCAAGATCGGCTTCATCTTTGCCCGCCGCGGTCTCGTTCCGGAAGCCGGCAGCGCCTGGTTTCTGCCGAAACTGGTCGGGCTGCCGCAGTCGTTGCGCTGGTGTCTCTCGGGGCGGACTTTCGATGCGGACGAAGCCAGGGCGGGTGGGCTCGTCTCCGACGTGGTCGAGCCGGCGGAGCTGCTCGATCGCGCGAAGGAAATCGCGCGCGAGATGACGGAGGCAACCTCCGCCGTCGCGATCGCGCTGACGCGGCAAATGCTGTGGCGCTTTGCCGGTGCGCCGGCTCCCTTCGAACTGCTCGGCATCGACAAGCCGATGTCGATCGAGCGCGGCGGACACGCCGACGTGCGCGAAGGTGTGCAGGCCTTCCTCGAAAAACGGCCGCCGTCGTTTCCCGGAAAAGTATCGCAGGACATGCCGAGCCAGTATCCGTGGTGGCAAGACCAGGGATAGCGCCCGAAGAATTTTTCAGACCACACGCCATCATCAACTTCCACCCGACAGCGAAAGCCACCCCATGCGCGACCAGTTCTCCAATACGCAGACGATCCGCAAACCCGCCGTGAGTTCCAAAGGCGGCATCGTCGCCGCGCAATCGGGCCGGGCCGCGCAGGTCGGCGCCGACGTGCTGGCCGCGGGCGGCGACTGCGTCGACGCCGTGATCGCGACGACGTTTGCACTTGGCGTGCTGGAGCCCTGGATGAGCGGGCCCGGCGGCGGCGGCGCGATGGTGCTCTACCGGGCGCGCGAAGACCGCTATGAGGTGATCGACTACGGCATGCGCGCACCGCGCAGCCTGCGGCTTGAAGATTATCCGCTAGCCGGCGACGGCGCGGCCTCCGACATCTTCCCGTGGCCACGGGTGAAGGACGACCGCAATATCCACGGCCCCGGCGCAATCGCCGTTCCCGGCGTGGTGGCGGGCATGGAAGAGGCGCATCGCCGCCACGCCAAAATGCCGTGGAAGGAACTGGTCTCGCCGAGTATCGCGCTCGCCGGCGAAGGACTTTTGGTCGACTGGTGGACCACGCTGATGATTTCCAGCGCGGCGGTGGATATCAGGCGTTACCCCGCGAGTGCCGCGGCCTATCTTGTCGACGGCCTGCCCCCGAATGCGCCGTGGGCCATCAAGGCAAAGGTCCGCATGCCGCAGGACCGGCTCAAGGCCACGATGGCGCAACTCGCCAGCGCCGGCCCGCGCGACTTCTACGAGGGCGATCTGGCGCAAACCCTCGCCGCCGACATCCAGGCTGCCGGCGGCGCGCTGTCGGTTGAGGACCTAAAACCGTTCCGCGCGCATCTGCGCGAGCCGCTGGCTATTCCCTATCGCGGCGGCAAGGTGTTTGCGACATCAGAACTCACCGCCGGTCCGACGCTGTCGCGCACGCTCGGTCTGCTACAGAACGATCTCAAGCCCGCGCGTGGCGGACCGGATGCCGCCGCCTATGTCGCCTATGCCTCTGCGCTGCAGGCGGCCTATCGCGAACGGCTGAAGGACATGGGCGACCAGGACGGCAGGCGCGCGCTCGGCGCCGAAGCGCTGGCGCCGGCCTGCACCACGCATTTCTCGGCGGTCGACCGCGACGGCAACATGGCCGCGGTGACGCAGACGCTGCTGTCGTCGTTCGGCTCCAGATTCGTCTCCGGCCAGACCGGCATCACCATGAACAACGGCATCATGTGGTTCGATCCGACGCCGGGCACGCCGAATTCGCTGGCGCCGAACAAGCGCTGCCTCACCAACTACACGCCGGTGCTGGCGCAGGCGAGCGATGGCCGCCGCGCCGCGATCGGCGCCTCCGGCGGCCGGCGCATCCTGCCGGCGGTGAGCCAGTTGGTGTCCTTTGTGATGGATTACGGCATGGACCTCGACGCGGCGATCCACCAGCCCCGCATCGACGCCAGCGAAGGCGCGGTCGTCATCGGCGATGTGCGCCTGCCGCAGCCCGCGCGCGAAGCGCTCGGCGCCCGCTTCGATTACGAGGAAGCCCGCGTCCAGACCCTGCCGATGAAATTCGCCTGCCCCAGCATCGTGCTGCGCGACGGCGACACCAACAGCGGCGCGACCGAGGTGTTCCAGCCGTGGAGCGAGGCGGTGGCGGAGGGGTAGTTGCTTCAGAGCGGATGCAACACGCGCCGCAAGAAGTCCTGCGTGCGCGCGTGCTGCGGCTGGTTGAGCAGCGATTTGGCCGGTCCCTGCTCGACGATCACGCCGCCGTCGATGAACAGCACGCGATCCGCGACGTCCTTGGCGAACGCCATCTCGTGGGTGACGACGACCATGGTCATGCCGTCGTCAGCAAGCTTGCGCATCACACTCAGGACGTCGCCGACCAGTTCGGGATCGAGTGCCGAGGTTGGCTCGTCAAATAGTATTGCCTTCGGCTGCATCGCCAGCGCGCGGGCAATCGCGACGCGCTGCTGCTGCCCGCCGGAAAGTTGCGGCGGATGGACGTCGGCCTTTTCGGCGAGCCCCACCCGCGCCAGCAAGGCGCGGCCGCGCTCCAGCGCCTCGGCGCGCGGCTCCTTCTTCACATAGATCGGCCCCTCGATGACGTTCTCCAGCGCGGTCCGGTGCGGAAACAGGTTGAAGCGCTGGAACACCATCGAGACTTGCGTCCGGACCGAGACGATCGAGGGCGCATTGCGGTCGACACTGATACCTTCGATGCGGATGTCACCGCGGTCGTAGCTTTCAAGCCCGTTGATGCAGCGCAGGATGGTCGATTTGCCGGAACCTGACGGGCCGATGATGCAGACGACCTCGCGCTTGGCGATCGACGCGGAGATGCCCTTGAGCACCTCGACCTTGCCAAAACTCTTGTGGACGTCGTCGAGCTCGATCATTTCCGGTTCGCCTTCTTCTCGAAGTGCCGAACCAGCAGGATGAGCGGGATGCTCATGGTCAGATACATCAGCGCCACCAGCGTGAACACGTTGGTGTTCTTGAAGGTGGAGGAAGCGATCAGCTTGCCCTGCAGCGCGAGCTCGGCAACCGTGATCGTCGAGGCCTGCGAAGAATCCTTCAGCATCATGATCATGATGTTGCCGTAGGGCGGCAGCACGATCTTCACCGCCTGCGGCAGTACCACCCGGCGCATGGTCAGCCACCAGCCCATGCCGATGGCTTGCGCCGCCTCGATCTGCCCCTTGTCGATGGCCTCGATGCCGGCGCGGAAATTCTCCGACTGGTAGGCGGAATAGGCGATGCCGAGCCCGAGGATCGAGGCCTGCAGCGCCGTCAGCGCGACGCCGAAATCCGGCATCACGAAGTACAAATAGAACAACAGCACGATGATCGGGATGCCGCGGATCACATTGATCAGGCCGGCGGTCAAACCGACCAGCACGCCGATGCCGGACACCCGCAACAGCGCCCAGAACAGCCCGAGCACGGTCGACAACACCAGCGAGCCGATGGTCACGACGACAGTCAGCCAGACGCCCTGCAGCAGGATCGGAAAGAACTCGACGGCGTCGCTGAAGAACTTCTGCATCGGCTCGGATCGGAGGGTTGCGTGCTGCGGTTCGCTCGATGCCTCAGGAGGCGTCGGCCTTCTGCCCCCATTTCTCGAGAATCTTGCCGATGGCGCCGCTTGCCTTCAGCTTGCCGAGCGAGGTGTTGATCCTGGCGAGCAACGCGGGGTCGCTCTTGCGGACGCCAATCGCGACGGTGCCGACGGTGACGGGCTTGTAGCCGTCAACCAGGCGCACCTCGGCGAAATTGCCCTGCTTGAGATTGTAGGCGAGGATCGGATAGTCGGCGAAGCCGGCCTTGAGGCGGCCCGCATTCACATCGCGCAGGATGTCGGGAATGGTGTCGTAGACCTTGACCTCGCTGAATAAACCCGTCTTCTTCAGCGCGTCGACGAAGGCGGTTCCGACCTGGGCGCCCACGGTCTCGCCCTTGAGGTCTTCCTGCGAAGCGTAATTCTTGGCGTCGGTCTTCGGCACCACGAGCCCCTCGCCATAGGTGTAGACGGCGTCGGAGAAGTCGATCACCTCTTTCCGCGCGGCGGTTGCGAACATCGCGGCCGAGATGATGTCGATCTTGCTCGACGTCAGCGACGGCACCAGCGCGGAGAATTGCATCGGCTCGATCTGGACCTGGAAGCCGGCATCCTTGCCGATCTCGGTGATGAGATCGACCATGATGCCCTGGATGCTGTTGGTCTTGGTATCGAGGAAGGTGAAAGGAATGCCCGTCGGCGTGGAGCCCACTTTCAACACCTGCTGCGCGGATGCCGGCATCGCAGCCGTGAGAACTGCCGCCGCCAACGCAACCTGAAAGAGACGCCTCAGAGCCATCGAACCACCTCCTGAATTGAACGCCGCCCGGACCGCCGCTCTCATCGGACCAGAGAGTTGCGGGCCATGCCGTTCAAGCCTATTTTTACCGTTATGAAATTTTGGTCATACCTGCCCGGACATTGCAAGCGATGTTCATGCACATGAAGAAAGCAGGCCTGACGTGATCTGCGGCAGCGGAATAACTCTGGAGCCCGCCCGGCCGCACCGCTTCTCAAATCCGCCGGAAAATGCCAAAGCGGTGGTGCTGTGGGTGAATGGCCTGACGTCGGTGTCATGAGTGAAAGTTCGGAGCCAATGATGGATCAAGCCCCGGAGGACTGGAGCCCGCACAGCGCGCATTGGGGCGCGTTTTCGGCGCGATGGAACGGCGCGACGCTGGATATCAGGCCTTACGCGGAGGATCCCGCGCCCTCCCCGATCCTGCAGAATTTTACCACGGCGATGCGGCACAAGGCCCGCATCCAGCGGCCGATGGTGCGCAAAGCGTGGCTCGACCGCAGCAAAGCCGCGCGCAGCTTCGACCAGCAATTCGTCGCCTGCCCCTGGGACGAAGTGCTCGATTTGCTCGCGGAAGAATTGTCGCGGGTTCGAACCGAGCATGGCGCGGCTGCGGTGTTCGGCGGTTCCTATGGCTGGTCCAGCGCCGGGCGTTTTCACCACGCGCAGAGCCAGGTGCATCGCTTCCTGAACACGGCGTTCGGCGGCTATGTGCGCTCGGTGAACAGCTACAGCGCCGGCGCCTCGGCCGTGATCCTGCCGCATATCCTCGGCAATTACGAAGCGCTCTCGCGCCACAACGTGACGTGGGACCAGGTCGCAGAACATACCGATACAGTGCTTGCCTTCGGCGGCATGGCACTGAAGAACTCCGACGTCGCCAGCGGCGGCATCAGCCGGCACATCGAACGCGACGCGATGCAACGCGCCGTCCAGCGCGGCGCCGTGTTCTACGGCATCTCGCCGTTGCGCGACGATATGCCGGAGGCGGCCGGCGCGCGCTGGCTGCCGATCAAGGTCGGCACCGACGTCGCGCTGATGCTGGCGCTCGCCCACACGCTGCTGGTCGAAAATCTCTGGGACCGCGACTTCGTCGCGCGCTATTGCACCGGCTTCGAGATCTTCGAACGCTATCTGCTCGGCCGCGACGACAACACGCCAAAGGACGCGGCATGGGCGGCCGATATCGCCGGCATTTCCGCGACCACGATCATCGGCCTCGCCCGCCGCCTGCCGCGCGGGCGCACCTTGATCACGGTCTCGCATTCGCTGCAGCGCGCGCAATATGGCGAGCAGCCGGTATGGATGGGCGCGGTGCTCGCGGCCATGCTCGGCCAGATCGGCCTGCCCGGCGGCGGATATAATTACGCGCTGGGCGCGCTCGGCCACACCGGTCGCCGGCCCCACGGCCTTCCGATTCCAACGCTGCCGCAGGGCAAGAACGGCGTCAGCGATTTTATCCCGGTGGCGCGCATCAGCGATATGCTGCTCCATCCCGGAAAGCCGTTCGAATATAACGGCCGCACGATGAACTACCCCGGTATCAAGCTGGTCTATTGGGCGGGCGGCAATCCGTTCCATCATCATCAGGACATCAACCGGCTGCGCCGCGCATTCAACGTTCCCGAAACCATCGTCGTGCACGAAAGCGCCTGGACGCCGATGGCGAAATTCGCCGACATCGTGCTGCCGGCGACCATGACGCTGGAGCGCGACGACATCGGCGCCGCCGCTACCGATCAAAGGCTGGTCGCGATGCGCAGGGCCGTCGAGCCGGTTGGCGAAGCCCGCGACGATTTCGATATCTTTGCCGCGCTGTCGCGGCGCATGGGCGTCGAACAGGCTTTTGCGGAAGGACGCGACAGCCGGCAGTGGCTGGCCCACCTCTACGAGCCGACGCGGCGCGCGCTGGCCGACGCCGGCTGCGATGCGCCAGCCTTCGAGGAATTCTGGCAGCGCGGCGAACTCGCGCTGCCTGCCGCCCCCGACGACGGCGGTGTGCTGCGCGCCTTCCGCAACGATCCCGACAACAACAGGCTGCCGACGCCGAGCGGCAAGATCGAGATCCATTCGAAGGCTATCGCGGGCTTCGGCTACGACGATTGCCCGTCGCATCCGGCTTGGCTGCCCTCGACCGAGCCGACGACTGCACGCCACCCGCTGACGCTGATTGCGAACCAGCCGGCGACGCGGCTGCACAGCCAGCTCGATTTCGGCGCCTACAGCCAGTCCCGAAAAATCGCCGGCCGCGAGCCCGTTCGTCTCAACCCTGCGGACGCGGCGCGACGCGGCATCGCCGATGGCGACATCGTCCGCCTCTTCAACGATCGCGGCGCCTGCCTGGCCGGCGCTGTCGTCTCCGACGACGTCATGGCCGGCGTGGTGCAACTGTCCACCGGCGCCTGGTACGACCCGGAGCATGGTGCGGCGGAACAACCGCTTTGCGTCCACGGCAATCCAAACGTGCTGACCCGTGACGTCGGCACGTCGCGGCTGGCGCAGGGCTGCTGCGGCCAGGTGACGGTGGTCGAGTGCGAGAAGTATCGGGGAGCGCTGCCCGCGATCCGCACCTTCGATCCTCCCGATCAGGCCTGAACCGGGTTCCAAGGCCGCGCGCGAGCGGCCGGGATCGGCGCAAATCCGCTGGCGTGGGGCCTGAAATTCGGGCAGTCCTAAAGCCATGCCCATCTCAAGTCGTTTCTTTGTTCAGTCCACGACCGCCCTGTTGCTGGTCGGATTTCTTGCCTTGCTCGGCATCGTCGGCATGACGTTCTGGCTCGGCGAGCGCGCGCAGGTCTATTTCAACGAAGTCATCGCCGCCCGCGATGCGCGCAGCGCCGCCGTCGACCTGCGCAACGCGGTGCTGACCGCCGAGTCCAGCCAGCGCGGATTCCTGTACACCGGCAACGAGATCTATCTCGCATCGTACGGCCCGGCCAAGACGCTGGCGGAACGGCAGTTGGCGGCGGTCAACCGCCTGCTGGCTTCCTACGAAGGCGCCAGCGCATCGCTTCCCCGCCTCACGGCCGTCGTCAACGAGAAGTTCGCGGAGATGGACCTGACCATCGCCATGAAGCGCGAATATCGCGATGCCGACGCGCTTGCGCGCGTCCGCACCAATCGCGGCAAGGCGCTGATGGACGAAGCCAATATATTCTTCGCCGGCATCATCAGCGCTGCGGACGAACGCCTGACCACCGGTGTCGCCGAGCAGAGGGCGAATGCGACCCTGCTCCGGCTGTTCTCGATCATCAGCGGCATCGTGATCGTCATCGTGATCGGTATCGCCGCATTCACCGTCGTGCGTTACACGCGCGAACTTCGCCGCGCGCGGACGGAAGTGAGCATGCTGAACGCCGGCCTGGAGCAGCGCGTCGAGGCCCGCACCGCCGATCTGGCGCGCGCCAACGCCGATATCCAGCGCTTCGTCCAGATCATCTCGCACGACCTTCGCGCACCGCTGGTCAGCATCGTCGGCTTCACTTCCGAACTTCAGGATAGTCTCGCGAGCCTGCGCCTGCTCGTCGACCGGTCCGATGCCGGCAACGGCGCCGACGATCCGGACCTGCAGGAAGCGCGCGCCGCCGCCACCGAACTGCTGCCGGAAGCGATCGGATATATTCGTTCCTCCAGCGACAAAATGGAGCGGCTGATCAATGCCGTTCTCAAGCTCGCGCGTGAGGGGCGCCGGCCGCTGAAAGCCGAGCCCATCGATCTCAGGGAGATCGTCACCGCCGGTGCGGCTGCGATCCAGCATCAATTGTCCGAAGCCGGCGGCAAGGTCGACACCGATCTCGGCGTACCCCGGATCGAGAGCGACCGTTTCTCGCTGGAGCTGATCATCGGCAATTTGCTCGATAACGCCGTCAAATATCGCGCAAAAGAGCGCCCGTTGCACATCACGGTACGGTCACGTCCGGTGGCCGACGACCGCGTCGAGATCGAAGTCGCCGACAACGGCCGCGGTATCGCCGAGCGCGATCAGGAGCGCGTGTTCGACCTGTTCAAGCGTTCGGGGACGCAGGACCAGCCGGGGGACGGCATTGGCCTCGCCTACGTCCTCGCCGCCCTCCGCAACCTCGGCGGCGACATCGGCGTGACCAGCGAACTCGGCCGCGGCACCAGCTTTCGCCTGACGATGCCGCGAACGCTAGCGACACCTGAGTCTATTGCCGCCTGATCCAAAAGTCCCGATAACAGAACTCGGTCGGCCCGGAAGGAGCCCGGCCGTGGGGGGCGACAATGTTACCAGGTAACACAGCAAGGCGCCGGCGGGTCATGTGGCTGGGCCTTGCCGTTTTGGCACCGGGCTTGATCGCCGTGTCCGCGCCGTCGGCTGCGCAAGGCAGGCCGCCCGGCATCACCATGCCCAAGACCTTGCCTCCATTTGATCCCGCGGCTCCCGCCTGCAATCCGCCGCCGGGCCTCGAAAAGGCGCTGGCGTTTTCGCAGGACACACGGCGCGAATTCATGCAGGGCGTCGATCGGGGGCTGGCGGCGGCCGCAAAGGATCGCGGCCTGCAATATCGCGCGCTCGTCGCCGACAGTGACGCAGCCAGGCAGGCCGAGGACGTCCGATCGATCGTCGCCGCCAAGACCGGCGGGGTTGTTGCATCGGCAGTCGATTCGGCGTCGCTCGGCCGGCGCCTGCAGGAAGTCATCTGGTCCGGCGGCTACGTCAGCACCGTGGTGGCGCCACCTGCGACCTCGCTCTTGAATGCCCCGCAATATCTCACCGGCAAGGTTCTGGGCGATGCGGCGAGCGCCTATATCAAGGGAACGCTCGGCGGCAAGGCGAAGGTCGTGCTGCTGACCCAGGACAGCCTGGAATTCCTTGCGCCGCGCTTCGTCGCGCTGCGCGATTCCCTGCGCGACCTCCCCGGCGCCAGCATCGTTGCCGACATCTCGCCCAATCCCGTCAACAAGGATGGCGGCTATGCGACCATGCGAACCATCCTGCTCGCCAACCCGGATGTCGACGTCGTGCTCGGCGCTGATAACGTCGTGCTCGGTGCGCTGGCCGCGATGCGGACCGCCGGCAAGACGCGCGCGAACCAGTTTCTCGGCGGCATCGACGGCGAACCGGAGGCCGTGTCGGAAATCAAGAAGGGCAACTCGCCCTACCGGGTCAGTATCAGTCTCGCCTCGCCGATTTTCGGCTACGCCATGGGCCAGCACGCCGCCGACTGGCTCGAGGGCAAGAGCATTCCGCAGGCGATGGATATTTTGCCGAGCCCGCTCACTGCGGCCAACATCGCGCAATACGAGGCCGACCTCGCCGACCCCGGACGCGTCTGGGCCGATCCGGCGCGGCGCGCGGCTTACTTACAGATGTACGGCAACATCTGTTACGACAGCCGCGATCAGTATCTGAACTTTCCGTGGTCGTCGGAGCGAAAGTAGCGGGCTTGCGCGGCGAAGCACGGCTGTACGCACGCCGGGAACAACGCGAAAGAATTTAGACATACCCGAATGAAGTCGAACATCCGAACTTAGGGTTGTCGATTTAGACGCCGTCAACGCCTGCGGCCTAAGCTTCAAGGAGTTCGTGGGGGCACACCAGGAGCTGAGCATGCCGAACCGAGGAAAGCACGGGAAAGCAGGAGCCGCTGCCGCCGAGGCCAGAGAAGATATCATGAGTTCGGCGGCCTTGAGCGCCATGAGCGCGGGCGCCGTCAATGCCATGGCCGCGGTCGGCGCCGCCGTCATCAAGCTGCATAAAAAGACGCTGGACAAAAAACCGGAATGGTTCTGGCACCTGTTCACGAAGTGCGAAGCCAAGGCAGCACGCATCGCCGAGCAGGCCGCGCATACGCCGCGCTCCAACGGCGATGCCACATTCATTGAGGTTTACGCCAAAACCTTGCCGGAGCTGGTGAAGAAGGCACTCAGCGCGCATGAGCAGGCGCTACGCTGAGTGTGAGGGGCGAAGCTGAAGAACCGCCTTCACCCGAACCGGTGATCGTAGCGGCTGACCACAAGCTCGCTCACGTCGATGTCCGGCTTCCGGCCGGACATCAGGTCCGCCAGCACCCTCGCCGAGCCACAGGCCATGGTCCAGCCGAGCGTGCCGTGCCCGGTGTTGAGATGCAGGTTGCTGTAGCGCGTAGCACCAATGATCGGCGGACCGTCGGGCGTCATCGGGCGCAGGCCGCACCAGAATGTCGCTTTGCTCAGGTCCCCGCCGTACGGAAACATGTCGGTCAACGAATGGTCGAGCGTCGCGCGCCGCGCTGCGTCGAGGCTTGAGGAATAGCCGGAAATTTCCGCCGTGCCGCCGACGCGAATGCGATCGCCGAGCCGCGTGATCGCGACCTTGTAGCTTTCGTCCATCACCGTGGATACCGGCGCGCCGTCGGCATCGCTGATGGGCACCGTGATCGAATAGCCTTTGACGGGATAGACCGGAACGGGAATGCCGATCGGCTTGAGCATTCGCGGCGACCAGCTGCCGAGCGCCGCGACATAGGCATCGGCTTGCAGCAGCCCTTCGCTGGTGACGACGCCGCTGATCCTGTCGCCATCCGTTTCCAGCCGCTCGATGCCGGTGTTGAACTTGAACTGCACGCCGAGCTTTGCGGCCTCTTTGGCGAGCGCCTGCGTAAACATGTGGCAATCGCCGGTCTCGTCCTGCGGCAGACGAAGCCCGCCGACGAACTTGACTGTCGAGGTGGCCAGCCCCGGCTCCGCCGCGATGCAGCCCGCGGGGTCGAGCACTTCATACGGGACGCCAGTCTCTTTGAGCACCGCGATGTCGTCGGCGGTGCCGTCGAGCTGCTTCTGCTTGCGAAACAGCTGCAGCGTGCCCTGGCTGCGTTCGTCATATTTGATGCCGGTCTCGGCGCGCAGCGCACGCAGGCAGTCGCGGCTGTATTCGGCGATCGGAATCATCCGGCTCTTGTTGATGGCGTAGCGCTCTGCCGTGCAGTTGCGCAGCAACTTGAGCATCCACCACCACATGACCGGATCGAGCTTGGGCCAGATCACCAGCGGCCCGTGCCGCATCAAAAGCCACTTGATCGCTTTCACCGGCACGCCGGGGCCGGCCCAGGGCGAGGAGTAACCGGGCGAGACCTCGCCGGCATTGGCGAAAGAAGTTTCCTGCGCAGGCTCGGCCTGACGGTCGACGACCGTCACCTCATGGCCGGCGCGTGCCAGATAATAGGCCGTGGTGACGCCGATGACGCCACTGCCGAGAACGATGATCTTCACGATCCCTCACACATCCGCCGCGGGAATATCCCGCGGCTTCTGTTGCTCATGTAGCGTTTTCAAGCGAAGCATGCCCTCGGATTTGATCCGGGGGTGGGTACCGGTTCGCGTGAAGAAAACGCGTCAAAACAACAGCTAGAGTTTCGGTTCTGATTCAATCAGAACCGAAACTCTGAGAGCAAGGATCAGGCCACGCGCTTGATGGCGTCACCGAGGATCGAAACGATATCGTCGATATGGCTCTTCTCGACGATCAAGGGCGGCGACAGCGCAAAGGAGTCGCCGCTCATGCGCAGGTAAAGCCCGCGATTGAAGCAATCGACCATCACGTCATAGCCGCGCGCGCCGACGCCTTCCTTGCGCGGCGCCACTTCGACCGCGCCCATCAGCCCGAGATTGCGGATGTCGACCACGTTCGGCAGGCCTTTCAGCGAATGCAGCGCATCGCGCCAGTATTCGGCGAGCGATGCGCCACGCGTCAAAAGCCCCTCGTCCTTGTAGATATCGAGCGTCGCGAGGCCCGCCGCGCAGGCTGTGGGATGCGCCGAATAAGTGTAACCGTGGAACAGCTCGATGCTGCCTTCGGGGCCGGTCATCAGCCCGTCGTGAACCGCGCGGCTGGCGAACACAGCGCCGCAGGGTACGGTGCCGTTGGTGATGCCCTTGGCGGTCGTCATCATGTCGGGCGTCACGCCGAAATAGTCCGCCGCGAACGGCGTGCCGAGGCGGCCAAAACCTGTGATGACCTCGTCGAAAATCAAGAGGATGCCGTGCTTGGTGCAGAGCTCGCGCAGCCGCTGCAGATAATTCTTCGGCGGCGGCAGCACCGCGGTCGAACCCGGCACCGGCTCGACGATGACGGCGGCGATGGTGTCGGCGCCATGCAGCGCCACCATCCGCTCGACATCGTCGGCGAGTTCGGCGCCGTGCTCCGGCTGATCCTTTGCAAAGGCGTTGCGGGTGAGATCATGGGTGTGACGGATGTGATCGACACCGGGCAAATGGGTCGCGAAGGCGCGGCGGTTCGCCACCATGCCGCCGACCGACATGCCGCCAAAGCCGACGCCGTGATAGCCGCGCTCGCGGCCGATCAGGCGCGTCCGCGTGCCCTGCCCGATGGCGCGCTGATAGGCCAGCGCGATCTTCAGCGCAGTGTCCACCGACTCCGATCCGGAGTTGGTGAAGAAGATGCGATCGAGCCCCTTCGGCGCGATCTCGGCGAGCCGTTCGGCGAAATCGAACGCCAGCGGATGGCCCATGTTGAACGAGGGCGCGAAGTCGAGGTTGGTCAGGCTGCGCTCGACGGCGGTGGCGATCTGGCGGCGGCCGTGGCCGGCGTTGACGCACCAGAGACCGGCGGAGCCGTCGATCACCTTGCGGCCGTCGACCGTGACGTAATGCATGCCCTCGGCGGAAGCGAACATCCGCGGCGCTTTCTTGAACTGCCGGTTGGGTGTGAACGGCATCCAGAACGAGTCGGTTTGCAGGGTGTTCGGCTTCTGATGAAGGGTCACGGACGGCTCCTGGGGCTGGCGGCTGAAGGTACCAAGGGGCCACGCTCGGGAAGGCGCAACAAGTCCTTTTCTTGGGTCCTGCAACCCATTGATTTTATTGGCCACGTCGGGTCATATTTGTTCGATCCGAAACACTTGCAACAGGGATTTCCGATGAGCGTCGATATCGGTGGGCAACTCCGCTTCGTTCGCGCCCGGCACAAGCTGTCGCAGCGCGAGCTGGCGAAGCGCTCCGGCGTCACCAATTCGACGATCTCGCTGATCGAATCCAACCAGATGAACCCCTCCGTCGGCGCGCTCAAACGTATCCTCGACGGGCTGCCGATGGGGCTCGCCGAGTTCTTCGCCATCGAACCGGAGCGACCGCGCAAGGCGTTCTACCGATCGGACGAACTGACCGAGATCGGCAAGAAGCCGATCTCGTTCCGCCAGGTCGGCGACAATCTGTTCGGCCGGAGCCTGCAAATCCTCAAAGAGCGCTACGAGCCCGGCAGCGACACCGGGCGAGTGCCGCTCACCCATGACGGCGAGGAAGGCGGCATCGTGGTTTCCGGCCGGCTCGAGGTCACCGTCGACGACGAGCGCCGTATTCTCGATCCCGGCGACGCCTATTATTTCGAGAGCCGCAGACCGCATCGCTTTCGCTGCGTCGGCGGCAAACCGTGCGAAGTGATCTCAGCGTGTACGCCGCCGACGTTTTGAGGGAGCGGCGGCGCAAAACAGTCCCGTTGTGCCGCCGCCATGGCCGAGATTCCGTAAACGGGATCGTGATCGGAACATTGTGACGTAGTTCACTCAATCCGGTTCGCCGCCACGTGCTAGGGTTGATCATATTGTGCGTTAGCAACCGGCGGAGTTCGGCCCATGACGCAACTGCATTTGTTATGGCAAAGTCTCAAAGCAATTTTTCAGGCCCTCTGGAGCTGGATGACCATCGGCAAATTCGTCACGCTGGCGACTTTTACCGTATGCGGCTACTTCATTTGGCAGGATCTGAAGAACGACGTGGTTACGGTCGAACCGATCGAAGTCCCGAAAACGCTAGCCGACAGCGGCTATACGCCTGAAGTCGCCTCATACCGCCTCCGGGACGCGCTGAATGTCTATGCCGAAGGACCCTCTCTGAAAAACAATGGCATCAATGCCAATTTTGATCTGAATTCTCTTGCCCACGACGACGACAGTCTCAATTCGAACCTGGATCTGAGTATTTCTGCAGGCCACGAGCTGCCGGATATCGTGGTCCCGCAAATTGGCCTTTCACTCCGTGCGATCGCATCTTCCATCCGCGGCGTGTTGCACAGGATGGGGGACGTGGTATCGGGCGAGCTTACCACTCAAGATAAAAAGTACGCGTTACGCCTGCGCGTCAACGGCCAACAGATCTTCAGTAGTGGTTACGAGGCGGACAGTCCCGATGATCTCATGACCTATGCAGCGCCCAGCGTCATGGAGATCATACGGCCGGCCTCCCACGCAATCGCGCGATATCATGACCGGAACGAAGAGGGCCTTCTGAGAGCCAGGGAGATCATCGCCCGCGACAAAATGTCGGACATCAACACGCAGTGGGCCTATTTACTGATGGGGAAGCATGCGCTTGGAGGCAACAAGTATGAACAAGCAGAGGAGATGTTTTCGAACGCAATAACTTCGAACCCGAATAGGGAGCAGCCACATATGCAATTGGGCCTTTTGCGACTTCGTCAAGGGAAGCACGACGACGCCATCAAGCAATTTCAAAACGTGATCGCCATCAACTCGAAATCGGCGATAGCCTATAACAACATCGGTGTTGCGCTTGTTACCAAGGCTAACCAAAGCAAGAAGAAGCTCGATGCGACACTGCTGCAGGAAGCCATCCATATATATAAGCGAGCCATCGAGGAAGACCCCGGCTACGTGCTTTCGTACAACAATCTTGGTCTTGCGTACTTCCACAGCGAAGATTTCGATAACGCGATTGCCTGCTACCGATCCGCTGTTGAGATCGCTCCGAAATATCTGCTCGCGCGCTGGAATTTGGCTTACGCCTTAAATAGCCAAGGGCTATTCGATGCTGCCGAGACCGAATACCGAGCCGCTATCGAGCTCGCAGCGGCTACGAAGCAACTTGCGATACTGCATACCTATCTTGGTGACGTGATACGGAATAAGGCCGGGGTGACCGGCAACCTTGATGAAGCCGTTCTGGAATACCGACGCGCGATCGAGCTCAGTTGCTATGGTTGGGCGCACCATAATCTCGGCCTTATATGGCGGAGACAGGGTAAAAACGACGACGCCATCGCCGAATTTCGAAAGGCCACAATTTGCGACCCTAAAGACGAGGCACTTGGTAAAATCCTGGAGCAAGTACTGCTGGCGCAGGAGGCGAGCGCGACGACAACGGGCCGAGCAAGCCGGTAGCGGCCGCTCAAGGACATCCATTGAAATACTGCGATCGATTGAACGTCTGCCGTCAGCTCTCTCGACAGGTTTGTCCTACCGAAAACACACTCCGCGTGCTCGCAACTGCCGTCTTTGGATGGGCAGACCATTGAGCTTTTTGGGGACAGCATGCGCAAGGTCTGGATCGAGGCCGCAGTGAACGGCCCATGGAGCCGAAAGTTTCAACCTGGCATTCCCGATACCGTCGAGACGATCGTGGCCGAAGGCGTCGCCTGCGCGCGCGCCGGCGCCACTATCGTTCACGTTCACGCCTATGACGGCGCTGGCCCGCGCGGCCAACACACGGATTCCGATCTACCGCCTCATGTTCTGCAACCAGATCGCGGTCGGCTTTCCGCCCAAGCCATACGCGCTGTCGGCCTATCTGTCGCTGCTGGAGGACGAGGCCCCCGGCGCGCCCTGGATGATCGCGGGCGTCAGCGCCGATGTCCGGCCGCTGATCGGCGAGACGATTGCGCGCGGCGGCCATATTCGCGTGGGCCTCGAGGATGCGCCGCTTGGTACAAAAGCGAGCAATCTCGAAATGGTCGAAGAGGCGGTGCAGATGGTGCGCGAGCACGGTGCCGAACCGGCTTCGCCTGCTGAAATGCGGCGGGCGCTGTCGGGCCATGATCAATAACGTCATTGCCACGCAATAGCCCGTTTGTTCCAGTAGTATCCCGGATGCCCCAAGTGCAATTTAGCACATATGGTCGCCGCGATTTCAGAGAGTTGCGGGGCGATTATGGACGGCAGAAAGCTGAACGTTATTTCGCATATCAGCCTGACCTCCAAACAGCTCCGCGATCTGGCGGAGGAAGTCGAATTGCCTTTTCTGACCTACCTGCTCGGCATGGTGGCCCTCGAGGCGGAAAAGGCTTTGATGAATAGCCGTCATCAGGATGGGATTCAGGCGCCGCGCTCGGCTGCCGATTTTGCGCTAGAAGGACGCCCGGCACGCGGCCGGGCATGATGAACCCTTCTTTGACCCCGTCCGGCTTCTTTTGACAAAGCGCCCGCGAGCACCCATTCGAGCTCCTGCCTGACATCGTCGAGCGGTTTGGCGCTGCGCCCAGCGCGGCGCGAGCGCGTGCGCGTGCTGAACAGCGCTGATGCCCGCGAGGCTTTCAATCCTTCGTCGAGCGGCGCGCCGTGGTTTTCCAGGGGCGGTGAGACCGGAGGTAAAACCGATCCCCGCACGGCGGCAAGAGACGGAGAAACGGCCAGTGCAGGCGCGGCACGATGTCCGCCTGTTGTCCCTGCCGCGCCACCTCACTCCATCTTGATTCCGGCGTCGGTGATGACCTTGCTCCAGCGCGCGATGTCGTCGGCGACGAAGGCGCGGAATTCAGCCGGGCCGTCGCCTACCGCCACAATGCCCTGCTCGGCGAGTTTCGCCTTCATCGCCGGATCGGCGAGAGCCTTCTTCGCCTCGGCGGCCACGCGGTCGACGATTTCCTTGGGCGTACCCGCAGGTGCAATGATGCCGGCCCAGGTTCCGGACACGAAATCAGGCACGCCCTGCTCCGCCATTGTCGGAACGTCGGGCGCTGCCGGAATACGATCTTTCGCGGTGACGACGATAGCCTTGGCATTGCCGGAGCGGACCTGGGGCATCAACGGACCGACGATGTCGAACATCACATTGATCTGTCCGCCCACGATATCCTGAAGCGCCCCGGCCGTGCCTTTGTAGGGGATGTGCTGCATCTCGATGCCCATGCGGCTCTTGAACATCTCCATCGTCAGATGCGCCGCGGCGCCGACGCCGCTCGATGCGAAGTTGAGCTGGCCGGGCTTGCTCTTGGCGAGGGCGACCAGTTCCTTCACGTTATTCGCGGGCAACGAAGGGTGCGCGATCATGATCAGTGGCGCTACGCTCATCAGCGAGACGTAGCTGAAGTCCTTGAGCGTGTCGTAAGGCAGCTTGGGATTGAGCGTGGCGTTCACGGCATGCGCCGCGATGACGGTGCCGAACGTGTAGCCGTCAGGCGCGGCCTTGGCGACGACATCGGTGCCAATGATGGCGTTGGCGCCGGGCTTGTTCTCGAAAATAATGGGCTGGCCGAGCGCCTCGGAGATTTTTTGCCCGACGAGGCGGGCCATCAGGTCGGTGTAGCCGCCGGGTGTGTAAGGTACGACCATACGGATCGGCCGGTTTGGCCAGCCCTGTGCCAGTGAATGGCCGGTCCCGGCGAGCAGGATGGAAAACGCTGCAACAGCGCCGAATAGTCGGTTCATGACGTAGCTCCCTTGAACCGCTCGCGTATGTCCACGCGGCGGATTTTCTTCTTCTCGCCCCTTAGCGTGTCGCTTTGACAACTCGACCGATTATTGGCGTGCATCGCTTTTAGCTGCCCGACCCGGCGAATGGCAACCGAAGGACCGTCTCGCATTTTCAACCTCGCCGACAAGGATCTGGTCGCACTGGTTTTGCGGGAAACTCTGCGGTCGAGAGTTCGCGTCGCGCAAGAGCGTCGGACCGGTAAAATGGCGCGGACAGGAAACCGGCTGTGATGTAAAACGTAGCTCATGGGTTGACCCCGGAGTAGCCCCATGCGCGCCATCGTCCTGGCTCTTGTGTTTCTGTTCAGCCTCGCCGCACCCGCCCTCGCCGACGATGTTGCCTCAGCGCAAAGCGTGATCCGCGCGCAGGAACAGGCGTTCGTCCGTGGCGATGCCGCAGCGGCCTATTCCCATGCTGCGCCCGAGATCAGGCAGTTGTTTCCGCAGGCCGACATCTTCCTGCAGATGGTCCAGCAGGCCTACCCGCCGATCCACCGACACAAGAGTTTCGAGTTCGGCGAAGCGCGCTCCGCCGGCGGCCGGATCGCACAGCGCGTTCACATCGTCGACGACAATGGCGAGGCCTGGGAGGCGATGTATACGCTGGAGCAGCAGAGCGACGGCAGTTTGAAGATCACGGGCTGTTCGCTGCTGAAGGCCGGACAGGCGGTTTAGCATAGCGTTTTCGAGCGAAGCATGCCCTCGGACTTGATCCGGGGGTGGGTCCGGTTCGCGTGAAGAAAACGCGTCAAACAAAAAGCCTCAAGCCATCGCCAGTCGCTGCCGCGCCCGCATCAACAGCAACAGCATGATCGCGACGTTGAGCGCGTTCCACGCCATTCCGTTGGCGAACGCCGCAGCGTAGGAACCGGTGGCGTCGAAGATCGCGCCGGAGATCCAGCCGCCGAACGACATGCCGAACACCGAGGCAAAGATCACGATGCCGACGCGCGTCGCCGCTTCCGAGGCCGGCATCGCCTCGCGCACGATGATCGCATAGCTCGGCACGATGCCGCCCTGGAACAAGCCGAACATCGCGGAGATGATGTAGAGCGAGGTCAGGCTGTCGAAGAACAGATAGAACAGCAGCGCGCTGCCCTGCGCCACCGAGCCGATCAGCAAGGTGCGGATACCGCCGATCCTGTCGGCGAGGAAGCCTGAACCGATGCGGCTGATGATGCCGAAACCCAGCATCAGCGACAGCATCTCGGCGCCGCGCGCCACGCCATAGCCGAGATCGCCGCAATAGGCGACGATATGAACCTGCGGCATCGACATCGCCACGCAGCAGGCGATACTCGCCAGCGCCAGGATCGCCGTCAGCGCGTTGGTGGAGAGCCGCAAATCGACGCGCGGGGGTGCCGCGTTGACGTGGCTGCGCTGCGCGCCCGCCCCCATCAACATCCGCAAGCCGATCAGCGCCAGCGTCATCGCGACCGCGGTAAAAATCCCGATCGCGATGTGGGAGGTGCGCCAGCCCATCCGCTCCATGCCGAAATTGATCAATGGCGGCCAGATCGTGCCGCCGATGTAATTGCCGCTGGCGGCGATGGCGACCGCCAGACCCCGGTAGCGGTCGAACCAGTGCGAAGCCTCCGCCATCAGCGGTCCGAAGGTGGCCGACGAGGACAGCCCGATCGCAAAATGCACCAGGATGAATTGCCAAATCGACGACGACATCCCGGCCACGACATAACCAAGCCCCAAAATGCCGATGCCGAGCCCGATCGCGGTGACGATGCCGTAGCGGTCGGTGATCTTGCCGGTCAGCACGCCGCCGGAACCGAACCCCAGCATCACCATCGTGAAGGCCAGCGAGGCGGTGCCGCGGCTGGCGGCGAACTCGGTCTGCACTGCGGGAAGCGCCACGACCACCGACCACATGCCGACGCTGCCGAGCGAACCAATCAGCACGGCCACGGCAAGCCGAAACCACGCCCGGCGCGAGTCGGGAATGAACAGGTCGGAATCTCGGGTGAGTTCAGAAGAAATTGCCACGGCGGACGCAACTTCGTAGTCTATTCGCCTAACGTCAAGCCATATTGCCGCGATATTGGGCATGCAGATGTGGTGGAGCGCCGCCCCCGTCGCCCTGGCTGAATTGGCTCGAGAGAAGGAACATCCGATGAAGAAAACGATGACCGCCCTGCTCGCCATCACCGTCTGGTCGGCATGGCCGCTGCCAGCGAGCAGCCATGACCAGCATGCCCACCAAAGCCATGCGGCGGGCGAGCCCGGCAATCCCCAAATACCTGCGCGCACGATTCAAGTTGAAATGAGCGAGATGGCCTATGCGCCCTCGCAAATCGAAGTAAAGCGCGGCGAGCAGATCCGCTTCGTGATCCGCAACGCCGGCCAGGAAGAGCACGAATTCCTGCTCGCCACTACCGACGAGAACCTGAAGCATGCCGAGGAGATGAAGAAGCAGCCGCAGATGGCACACGACGATCCGAATGGCGTGCGGCTGGCGCCGGCGAAATCGGCCGAAATCGTCTGGAAATTCACCAAGGCCGGCACGTTCGAATATTCGTGCCTGATCCCCGGCCATCGCGATGGCGGCATGATCGGCCAGATTTTGGTGAAATGAGCGAGCGACTGACAAGACCGAAAACGCGAAACGCCCGCCCTGCCGCGCCAAAGCGGCGCATCCGGCAATCTCGACATTGCGGCGCGAAGTCGTAGGATAACGCGGAGCTAAACGGGTTCCGGCCTGCGGCCGGCCCGATGATAGACTTCCGCAAAAAACCCATCAGCACCATGCGACAAGGCATTGGGTAACGCCGGGACCGTCGTCCGGAGACGGCGGCGCGGCCGCAATGCAAGCCAACGAACGGGACGGGACGTGCAAGTGATCGAACATCGGGGTTTTCTGCTGCTGCTCACGCTCGTCACCCTGGCGTTTGCATGGGTGCTGTACCCGTTCTACGGCGCCGTCCTTTGGGCGGTCGTCGTCGCGGTGCTGTTCGCGCCAGCGCATCGCAGGCTGCTGCAATCGATGCCGGGCCGGCCGAGCCTTGCGGCGGCGCTCACCGTTCTGATCATCATCGCCATCCTCATCCTGCCGCTCGCCATCGTCGCGACCTCGCTGGCAAAGGAAGCTTCGGGTCTGATCGAAAAAATCCAGTCGGGAGAGTACAATCTCGGCAGCTATTTGCAGCGGGTCTTCGACGCGCTGCCGGCCTGGGCCACCGGATTGATCGAGCGGTTCAATCTCACCGATTTGTCGGGCCTGCGCGAAAAGCTCACCTCGGGCCTGATGACGGGCGGGCAGATTCTCGCGCCCCAGGCGCTGAGCATCGGGGCGAACACGTTCGACTTCGTGATCCGGCTTGGCATCATGCTGTACCTGCTGTTCTTCCTGATGCGTGACGGCAAGGACGCTGGCGGGCGCGGTCAGGGAAGCTATTCCGCTGCGCGGCGAACAGAAGGCGGCGCTGTTCACCAGGTTCGCCGACGTGGTTCGCGCGACGGTGAAGGGCGGCATCCTCGTCGCGATGGCGCAAGGCACGCTCGGCGGCATCGCGTTCTGGTTCCTCGGCATTCATGCCGCGCTGCTATGGGCCGTGCTGATGGCGTTCCTGTCGCTGATCCCCGCGATCGGCGCCACGCTGGTCTGGCTTCCGGTCGCAATCTACTTTTTGGCCACCGGCGCGATCTGGCAGGGCATCGGATTGATCCTCTACGGCGTGCTCGTCATTGGCCTCGTGGACAATGTGCTGCGGCCTTTCCTGGTCGGCAAGGGCTCCAAGCTGCCGGACTATGTGGTGCTGATCTCGACCCTCGGCGGCATCGAGGTGTTCGGCCTCAACGGCTTTGTCATCGGTCCGGTGATTGCCGCGATGTTCATGGTGAGCTGGGAAATTTTTGCAACATCGCGGCGGGAGCCGGAAGCCACCGGCCCGTAGGACACCTACCCAAGCTCAAAACTCGTCACACCGAACACCCGATCCAGCCGCAGCGACGGGATTGCGCCGGTGTACATGCGCGCCGTCTCGAACACCGGCACCAGCCCGAAATCCTGCGCCAGCGCGACCGCTTCGCGGTTGATGCCGGGCACATCGAGAAAAATGTCGCCACCGCCGACCTTGGTAATCAAGGCAGACAGCACCGCGTCGGCGCCCGCACGATCGTCGGCCACCAGCGGGCCAACCTTGAAACCGGTGAGGCACGGGCGGATCACGCCCCAAGCGGCAAGCCGGCCGTCGCGCAGCACCGCGCAACCGGCGTGGCCGGGCGAACCGATCCATGCGCGCAGGAACGCCGATCGCGGCGCCGGAAATACGGTAGCGTCGTCAGCCGCCACCGCCGCGAACGGCACCTCGCTCAAGGCAATGATTTCCGCGCGCGGCGCGGCGGACGCCGGAACGTTGCCGCCGTAACGCACATTGGCATAGGCAAGTCCGAATCCCGACTTCCTGTAATTCTCCTGCTGCGCCGTCACGCCGTCGAGCCCGATCACGCGCACGCCGGCATGCGCGATGGCCGCGTTCCAAATCTGCAGGCCATATCCTTTGCCGCGCAAATCCGCGCGCACGATGTAGAAGCCAAGAAAAGCAAAGCGTGCATCGTAATTGACGCAGGACACGATCGCGGCCGGTGCGCCGTCGAGTTCGCCGATCAGAAAACCTTCCGCGTCGACGGAAGCAAAGCACGAAGCATCAGCGAGGCCGGGATTCCAGCCTTCAGCCGCGGCCCAGTCGACGGCCAGTGAAATTTCCTCCGGCCGCATCGTTCGTATCGCGAAGTTGTTCATGACGACGATCCTCGAATGCACCTCTTCAGCCGTCACCTGTGCGAAGTTCAATTATGAACAAATCGCGAGACTGCAATTCGCAAGCGTGACGATATGCACAGTCCAGAAATGGCACACTTCTTCGCGCAAAATATCATTGCGTCGTGTGAATTGTTTAGCGAAAATTAATCATGCTGGCTGCGGGGCTGCATTGTTGGAGACGTCACACATGTATCGAACATCGCTCACGCTGGCCTGCTGTATCCTGTACTCGGCGGCCGGCGCCGCCAGCGACCTGTCATCCGTCTACGTCGCACCCGGCGGAATTTATGCTCCTGCCGCGAATGTCTATGTCGGTCCCGGCCAGACCAATCGGCCCTATGCGGAACCCGGCTACGGATATCGGCAGCCTTCTTACGACGTGGATCCCGCCTATCGCGCACCGGCAGCGGTCTATGGCGACTACCGACCGTCCTACGCCCCGCGTCCGGTCTATGTCGACCGCGCGCCGGCCTACCCCGAGCGTTACTACGCTCAACAGCGCTACGACGCGCAGGACTACGACTATGAATATGCGCCGCGGCCGCCGCTGCCGGTGCCCTACCGTTCACGCGTGCGGGCACGATGCGACGATGGCTATGGCGGATGGGCTTACTGCAATTGAAGTTGCCCTCTCGCCGGAAGGATGGGCGGAGCGCAAGCGATACCCGTCATGCCCTTCTGGAACGGGATTGATCTGTCGAGGCCCATCATCTATTCGCCCTGCGAAGGTGATGGGTTTCGCTTTCGCTCTACCCATCCTACAAAAAGAAAAGATGCGCTGGGGGAGTGAATACGGATGGAAGCCATCGCCTGCGACGTGCTGGTCGTTGGCTCCGGCGCGGCCGGGCTGACGACGGCAATCACGGCGCATCATTTTGGCGCCGATGTCCTCGTGGTGGAGAAGGCATCCACGTTCGGCGGCACGACCGCGCGGTCGGGCGGATGGCTGTGGGTGCCGGGAAATTCACTGGCGTCTCGTGCCGGCGTCGACGACCCGCTTGATAATGCAAAGACCTACATCCAGCACGCGGCGGGAAACCATTTCGACGAGGCGCGGGTGAACGCGTTTCTCGACAATGCCGGCGCCATGATCGATTTTTTCGAGGCCCATTCCGAGGTAAAATTCAATTTCGGCAAGAACTATCCCGACTATCACCCCGATCATCCCGGCGGCGCCGAGGAAGGCCGCTCGATTCACCCGCAACCCTTCGACGGACGAAAGCTCGGAACCCATCTGGCCACGCTCGCGCAACAGATGCCGGAATCGACCTTCATGGGCATGGGTCTGAACAGCGGGCCAGACCTGAAGCATTTCCTGAACGCGACGAAATCGCTGAGGTCGGCGCTGTTCGTGGCCTCCAGGATATTGGCGCACGGCCGCGACGTGATGATCCACGGGCGCGGCGTTCGCCTCGTCAACGGCAATGCGCTGGCGGCGCGCCTGTTGAAGACGGCGCTCGATCGCGGCATACCGCTGTGGCCGTCCACGCCGGCCGCCAAACTATTGCAGGAGAACGGCCGCGTCACCGGCGCGATCGTGCAGAAGGATGGCAAGGCGATCCGTATCGATGCGCGTCATGGAACTGTCCTTGCCGCCGGCGGCTTTCCGCACGATGCGGACCGCACACGACGCCAGTTCAGGCACCTGCACGCCGGCACCGCGCATGCCACACTGACGCCCGAAGGCAACACGGGAGACGCGCTGCGCATGGCCGAGGACGTCAACGCGGCGCTCGACGACAGTTTTTCCAATGCGGCGGCATGGGTGCCGGTGTCGCTGATCGCACGCAAGGACGGCAGCACGGGGCGGTTCTTTCACCTGATCGACCGCGCCAAGCCGGGCGTCATCGCAGTGACGCGCGAAGGTCGCCGCTTCACCAATGAAAGCGAGAACTATCACGATTTCGTCTGCGCGATGATCGATGCCTGTGCCGGCGCTAAGGAAGTGTCGGCCTTCATGATCTGCGATCATCGCACCATCAGGCGTTACGGGCTTGGCGCCGTCCGCCCCTCGCCGTTGCCGCTCTTCCCTCATGTTCGCTCGGGCTACCTCAAGACAGGCCGCTCGATCAGGGAATTGGCGATGTCGGCCGGCATCGATGCCGAAACTCTCGAACGGACCATCGCGGAGGTCAATCGCGATGCCGCCACAGGACGTGATCGCGCCTTCAACCGCGGAGCGACGTCCTATCAGCGTCTGCTCGGCGACGAGAATTTTGCCCCGAACCCGTGCATCGGCGAGATATCCGCAGCGCCCTTCTACGCGGTGAAGATCATTCCGGGCGACATCGCGACCTATCACGGCCTGGTCACAGACGAGCGGACACGCGTGCTGGATGTCGAGAGAAAGCCGATCCCGGGCCTGTTCGCCGTCGGCAATGACGCCGCTTCCATCTTCGGCGGCAGCTATCCCGGCGCCGGCGCCACGCTCGGGCCGGCCATGACCTTCGGATATATCTGCGGAAAAAATCTGGCGGAGAGCCGCTCGGCAGACCGGGCGGCGAATTAGATCTGTTGCGTCAGTACCAGGCTGCAGTCTGTTTTCGGGACGTCCCGCTCGGCCAGAACGGCAGTCGCCATGTGCCGGTTACCTTCCTCAAGGTCGTCATCAGCACCGCCGACAGCGCCATCAGCATGATGACCACCATCAGGATGGTCCGGCCGTGCGTTGTCGATGATTGCGCCGCCGGCACCGGCGTATTCCGGTGTTGCGCCAGTTCCTGATCGGGCCAGCGATCCATGATCGTCAACACCGGCTGAGCGGCCATCGCCGCCATGCTATTTCCCCAAGAGCGCAAATCGTCCGCCGTCAAATTACCTTTGGGCGTCTGCGGGCTGCGACCAGCTGTTTCGGGGGTCGGCTTCGCTTGCGCATCGGCTTCTTCCGTAATCGACGCTTGCGCATTCAGCGGGTTGTAGGTGTTGCTCGCAGGACGTGCATCCGGCTCTCGGCCAGGCTTCCCTTTTGCAGTTTGAGCCGCCGGCCAATGCAGCAATGATTTTGAGAATCCCGGCTTGCCCTCGTACCAGCACTTTCGGCCGTCGATCAAACGATAGGACCAATAGGATTGCGCATTCGATGGACGTTCCGCGCTGCATTGCTTCGCCTGCGCCGGCGTCGTCGCACAAAAAAATGCGACTGTTAGAACACTAACGATGTCAGCCCCCAGAATGATCGGCCGAAATCTTTTCACCGAAACACCTATACAAAACGCACGGAACAAAAAACCAACGCAACTTCATGAGCTTAGAGTCCAAATTGGGTCTAAAGTTGGGCGGTTGTCCACAGGGTTATTCACAAGGTTATCAACGGTGGCCAGCCAAATGCTGACCGGCCTTTGGCCGATGGAACCACGTCAACTTACCTGTCCTGATGTGCCAAACTGGTCGGGAAACCCGTCGCTCTGCGGCGATTCCGCGCCAAATCATCCCCGTTAACCGTTTGCTAACCATACACCCGGCAAATATTGCCGGGTGAAGTCGAGTGTCGTCGGCCGCGTAGAACGGGAGGAACCCCGTGGACGCCAGTGCGGTGCCTCACTTTCGGACCGGTGGCCCTTCGGCCGCCGCGCAGACGTTTGGCGCCCGCGGGCGTCAATCGCGGGGGGAAGCGGCTACGATGGTCGATGTCACGGCGGGTCAGGGCGGCGCAGGGCCCAGCAATAAATTTCCAAGCCTGAGCGAAATCGTCGATATCCTGAAGCGCGGCGATCTGGCGCTGGCGTTCGGCGTCCTCACCATCCTGGTGGTGCTGATCCTGCCGCTGCCGGCGATCGTGCTCGACCTGTTTCTGGCGATCTCGATCACCGTGTCGATCCTGATCCTGATGACGGCGCTGTTCATCCAGGCGCCGCTGGAATTTTCCGCGTTTCCGACCGTGCTGCTGATCTCGACCATGCTGCGGCTGTCGCTGAACATGGCCTCGACCCGGCTGATCCTGTCGCACGGCCATGAGGGCACGGCCGCGGCCGGCCACGTCATCGAAGCCTTCGGCAACTTTGTCATGAGCGGTAATTTCGTGATCGGAATTATCGTGTTCGGGATCCTGGTGATCGTGAACTTCGTCGTCATCACCAAGGGCTCGGGCCGCATCGCCGAAGTCGCCGCGCGCTTTCAATTGGACTCGATGCCCGGCAAGCAGATGGCGATCGACGCCGACCTCTCCGCCGGCCTGATCGACGAGAAGACCGCCAAGGCGCGCCGCAAGGAACTGGAGGACGAAAGCGGCTTCTTCGGTGCCATGGACGGCGCCTCGAAATTCGTCCGCGGCGACGCCATTGCGGGCCTCCTGATCGTTTTCATCAACGTCATCGGCGGCATCATCATCGGCGTCGCCCAGCAGGGCATGAGCTTCGGCGACGCCGCCCGCACCTACACCGTGCTGACCGTCGGCGACGGCCTGGTGACGCAGGTACCGGCGCTGATCGTCTCCACCGCGGCGGGCCTGCTGGTGTCGAAGGCCGGCATCACCGGTTCGGCCGACAAGGCCATGATGAAGCAGCTTTCGGGTTACCCGCAGGCGCTCGGCATGTCGGCCGGCGTGATGCTGGTGCTGGCGCTGCTGCCGGGCATTCCGATGCTCCCGTTCCTGGCGCTGGGCGGCGGCGCCGCCGCGCTGGCCTGGAAGGCGCGCAACAACAACCGCGTCACCAAGGCGGCGGAAGCCGCCGCAGCCGCCGCGCCGGATATCGCGGCGGCAGCCGCCAGCGCCGCAGCCGAAGAACCGATCGCCGCCGCGCTGAAGATCGACGACCTCAAGATCGAACTCGGCTACGCGCTGCTGCCGCTGGTCAACGGGCCCGACGGCACCGATCGCCTGACCGAGCAGATCAAGGCGCTGCGCCGCTCGCTCGCGATCGAAATGGGCTTTGTGATGCCGGCGGTTCGCATCCTCGACAACGTCCAGCTCGAGGCCAACACCTACGTCATCAAGATCAAGGAGGTCGACGCCGGCACCGGCAAGATCTGGCCGAACCAGTTCATGGTCATGGACCCCGCCGGCAACCAAGTCGGCGTGCCCGGCATCCACACCGTCGAGCCGACCTTCGGCCTGCCCGCCACCTGGGTCGACGCAGCGCTCAAGGAAGAGGCATCGCTGAAAGGCTACACGGTGGTGGACGCCGCCACCGTGCTGTCGACGCACCTGACCGAGCTGCTCAAGAACAACATGAGCGACCTGCTGTCCTACGGCGAAGTGCAGAAGCTGCTGAAGGACCTGCCGAGTGAACAGGGCGAACTGGTCAAGGACATCGTGCCGAGTTCGGTCACGGTCTCCGGTATCCAGCGCGTCTTGCAATTGCTGCTGGCCGAGCGGATCTCGATCCGCGACCTCTCCACCATTCTCGAAGGCATCGCCGACGCGCTGGCCTTCTCGCGTCACCCCGCCACCATGGTCGAGCACGTCCGCGCCCGGCTGGCGCGGCAGATCTGCGCGCAGAACACCACCTACAACGGCTACCTGCCGCTGATCGCGCTCTCGGCGCGCTGGGAACAGGCGTTTGCCGAATCGATCGTCGGAACCGGCGAGGACCGCAGCCTTGCCATGCAGCCCTCGAAGCTGTCGGAATTCATGACCTCCGTCCGCAACGCCTTCGAGCAGGCTGCCCGCGAGGGCGAAGCGCCGGTGTTAGTGACCTCGGCGGCGATCCGCCCGTTCGTCCGCTCGCTGGTCGAGCGCTTCCGCTCGCAGACCACCGTACTATCGCAAGCCGAGATCCACCCCCGCGCGCGGCTGAAGACGGTAGGCAGCGTCTAATCCGGGACGCCGCCCGCGCAAATCAGCGGCGCGACGCCGAAGCCTTTTCGCCACAGGCAACCAATTTATTAACATCGCAACGATCGGCAAGGGATTCGCGCCGCGCGCTGCTGCTGTCGCCTTAACGCGCTGTAATATAAAAATAATCATCGATTTTTCACGACGAAACCGGATCTCTTGATCGCGGCCGTTCAAGTCTTTTCACTGCTTTGTGATCGCCTATTGGGAACGAAACCCGGGATTCCCACGTTTCCTGATGCGAGACGTTGAACCGGCCTGCAAATGACATCCACTAACCTGCAGGACGGAAGGCGGCGGCAGGAGACTTCCATGAACCACTCGATCTACAGCGCAGATCGCATGACCCATCTCAAGATCGTGGTCGTGGCGTTGGTTGCGGCCATCGCGGTCGCCGGTTTCGGTATTTCCGCGCGCAGCACATCGGACGAAGGTCTGACGCAGACTGCGAGCACACCTGTGATGAAGGCCGGTAAGCCGGTCGTGATTACGAGTTCAGCGAACTCTGTCGTACGCTAAAGCAGAATTTACGGAATTCACGCGGCTCTTTACAGCCCCCCAAAGTCGCCACGTGGATATTTAAGGCCCCAACTACCCCCAAGTTGACTACGAAAACGCCCGCCCCCCACGGGCGTTTTCTTTTGCGCCCACGGGCGTTCTTTTTGTGCAGAGGTGTCACCCTTCGCGGGAGCGAGACTAGCACCCGAATCACAGATCGGTATTGCGGCCATCCTTGAGACGGCCGCTTCGCGACCTCCTCAGGATGAGGTCTAACTGTTAAACACAACAACCTCATGCTGAGGAGCGAGCGACGCGAGCGTCTCGAAGCATGGGCAGCAAGCACTACATATCTACGATAGCCGGTACTAGACAGCTTTCGTGAGTGCGCCGTCGATAATCAGATTGGTTCCGGAGATACGGCTGGCCACCGGACTGGCGAGAAAAACCACGCCGGCGGCAACCTCTTCCGCCGTTCCCATTCGCGCCGTCGGATTCAGCGACATCGCCGTCTTGAACAGTTCGGGCATATTGCGCTCGATATTCTGCCAGATGCCGCCGTCGAAATAGGTATTGCCCGGAGACACCGTGTTGACGCGGATGCCCTTGCCGATGAGCTGATGGCTCAATCCCTTGGCGTAGTGAATCAACGCCGCCTTGAAGGAACCGTACGAGCCCGCGGCAAAGTCGATTTCAAAGCCCGAAACACTGGAAATGATGACGATCGAACCGGAGTTCGAGCGCTCGATATACGGCAGCGCCGCGGCAACCGCGTTGACCGTGTGCATCATGTCGACGCGGAATGATTTTTCCCAGGTCTCGGCGCTGTCGCCGACCGCCAGTGCGCTGACATTGCAGACAAGCGCGTCGATCCCGCCGAGTTGCCCGGCGGCTTCCTCAACCCACGCCTTCAGCGCCGCCGGATCGGCAACGTCGACCGCACTCCCCCATGACTTGACACCCTTTCCCGCCAGCGAAGCCACCACCCCGGCGACCTCATCGGCGTTCCGCGCGCATATGGCGACGTTGGCGCCTTCCTGCGCAAACAAAGAAGCGACCGCCAGTCCGATTCCCTTGCTTCCGCCGGTGACAAGAACGTTCTTTCCCTTCAGCCCGAGATCCATCGTCTTACTCCCCCTCGTTGGTCGAACGCGCAGCGGTCACGGCCGGGGTGACAACCACCGTCAGCCGAAATACTTCGCAATGATGCTCTTGTTGACCTTGCAGATGTAGGTGTATTTCGGATTGACGACCTGGGTGCATCTCGCCTCCGCAATCTGCCCGAGCAGCATGTAGCCTTCCGCCGCCGGAATCTTCCATTCGTCCTCGAGCCAGTTGATCATCTCTTCGAAGGCCAGCCGCATGGCGTCTTCCAGGGGTTTGGCGCAACCCAGCGTGCAGATGTGCGTCGGCGTTTCGATGCGCGGATGGTTCAGCCGCGACGGCGCCTTCTGCAAAGAGACCTTGACGGTGAGCGTCGCCGCGATTTCGATCGCGCCCATGCCATTGGCCTCTCCGTCACCCTGGATCGCGTGACAGTCGCCTAAAAACAGATGGGCGCCTTCCGCGTTGACCCGCAGCATCACGGTGTTTCCGGTGGTGATCTCCTGAACGTCGAGATTGCCGCCGTGGGTGCCATTGTCCACGGTGAGAACCGCGCCATGAATCGGCGCAACGCCGATCACGCCGATCATCGGCTTCACCGGCAGTTTGACATGCTCGTTCCAGTGCACGAGGTCGTCCTTGACCTCGACGACCCGCGTCTGGATGCCGAATTCCTTGCGCCGCACCCAATCCGGAAACATGCCGATGCCCGGCCAGAGCGCCGTGAAGCCGAGATTGTCGAGCTCCATCTTGACGATCTCGACCTTGAGCATGTCGCCGGCTTTTGCACCCCGGACTTCGATGGGTCCCGTCGCCCCGTTGACGAAGGGCATCGTCACGTCCGCTTCCGTCAATTGCTGACCGAGATGACGGATCGTGCCGTCGTTGGCGTTGATCGCGCATTCGACGACGAATGTCTCGCCCGGCTCGACGCTCGCCACGAACTTGTCATTGCCGGAGAGCGCATACTTGATATTTCCGGCCTTGCTGACACGCTTCGACATATTCATTTTCTCCTGCTTGAATGCGGATGCAGCGTCCTTTTCCGGATCATGCTCTACCGAGTCCGGCGCCAGGGCATCAGAAGGCGCTCGATTCGTCCGACCAGGAACGTCAACAGCAGCGCCAGCGCGATGGTCGCGACCAGTGCTGCGAACACCTTCGGAATGATGTAGAGCGAGCCGGCCTTGAAGATGGCGTGACCCAGCCCTTCGGAGGAGGACATGAACTCACCGACGATCGCCCCGATCAGCGCAAAGCCGACCGTCAGTTTCAGCCCGGCGAAGATGTCGGTGAGAGATGCCGGCACGACCAGTTTTCGAAAAACCTGAAACTTGGACGCTCCCAGCGTCCGCATCAGATTGATCTGGTCGGGGTCCACGCCGGTTGCGCCCTTGTAGGATGTAACCAGCGCGACGATGATCACCGACAACGTCGACATCGCGACCTTGGAGATCAGCCCGGTACCGAACCAGATGATGATGATGGGCGCGAGTGCGATGATCGGGATCGATCCGAGCGCGATGACGAACGGTTCAACGACACGCGACACGAAACGGGAATACCAGAGCAGCAACCCGATCAATGTGCCGAAGAAGTTTCCGATGGCAAAGCCAAGCAGCGTTTCAAGCCCGGTGACGTAGGTATCGCGCCACAGGCTTCCGTCGCGAGCCATCTGGGCGAGGAAACCCAGGATCGCCGACGGCGATCCGAACATGAAGGCCGCCTGCTTGTCGGTCGCCGTGGCGCGTTCCCACAAGCCGAGGAGCACGGCCAGCAGCACGACCTGCGTCGCCAGGATCAGCAATGTCGCGCGCAGCTTGGTCCATCGCGAATTGACCCGTGGCTTTACCGGATTGGCGTCGGCGCGAATTTCCGGCCTGATCTCGTCTTGGGTGCCCGAAGTCATTGCAGCACAACGTCGAGATCGGCCCATATTTGCCGTACATAGCTGCTGAAATTTTCGCTATCGCGCGCTGCCATCATGTCCGTTCGGTCGCCACCGAGATCGATGTCGTAGACGGCCTTGACCCTGGTCGGGCGCTTCGAAAGAACGATGACGCGGTCGGCAAGCGACACGGCTTCCTCGATATCGTGCGTGATCAGCAGCAGCGACCGGCCGCCCTCGCGCACCAGCTTTGCCGTGTCGCCTTCGATCAGCAATTTGTTCTGGAAATCCAGCGACGCGAACGGTTCGTCGAACAGCAGAACACGAGGCTCGTTCACCAGCGTGCGCGCGAGCGCCACGCGCTGACGCATCCCTCCCGAGAGCGTGGAAGGATAGTGATCCGCAAAACCATGAAGCCCCAATTGGTCCAGCATCGCACGGCTGCGATCGTGCGCTTCGCTGGCAGCAACACCGCGAATTTCCAGGCCCAGCATGACATTGCCGAGCGCGGTGCGCCACGGCAGCAGCAAGTCCTTCTGCAGCATATAGCCGACGTTCTGCGGCTGACCGGCCAACTCGCGGCCGTACCATCTGATACGACCGGCATCCGGCGCGATCAATCCGCACAACGTATTCAGAAGCGTCGTTTTTCCGCAACCGGACGGACCGACGATGCTGACGATCTCGCCTTCGTCCAGCGACAGGCTGAGATCGCCGATGACAGGCACGATCTTGCCATCGACATCATAGCTTTTGGAGACATGCTCCACGACAAGCGGGAAAACGTCGGACTGCCTCGCGCCGGCGCCAACACCCGTCGAGGCGGCATCGCGATTTGCCTCCGACATCATTTCAGGCTGGCGACCGCCTTGTCGGCAAACGAGTTATCGATGATCTGATCGAATGGAACCGACCCCTTCGCGTTGCCCAGATAGACCTGCATTTCCATCAGGTTCTTCCATTGATCCTGCTTGGTCACAACGGACTGGGCCGGGATCAGAAATTGCAGTTCGGCATCGATCGCCTTGTCGACGACATCGCCCGGCAGATCCGGAAACTCCTTGCGGGCGACTTCCTTGGCGAACGCAGGATCCGCGTAGGTCTTGCGGGACGCCTCTTCGAACGACGTCACCAGCGCCTGAACCATGTCGGGGCTTTTCTGGATCGTGCTCGGCAGGACCATGATGCCGGTGTTGCAGAACGGCCCGATATAGGTCGAGAAATCGAAAACCACCTTGGCGCCCTGCGCTTCGGCCGCAGCGACGCTGGGCTGATAAGCGATGGCAATGTCCGCCTGCCCGGCCAGCATGGCGGCGATTTCGGTGCCTGGATTGACGGGAACGATCGTCGCATCGACGCCGACCTTGAGGCCGGCTTTTTCGAGCAGTCGCTTGGCGACGCTGTAATTGGTATTCGGCTCGGGCGAGGTGACGATCTTCAGACCCTTGAACTCCTTGGGATCGGTAATCGGCTTCAGCGTTTTCGACACGCCGAAATAATGCGCCCGCTGCACCACCGTGCCGACGACGACGCCCGGCCCACCGTTCTCCCGCGAGATCTGCGCCATGGTGGCGTCGCCGATCGCGAAATCCGCCGATCCACCGAGGACGGCGGCAAACGTCTGAGTGTCGCCGCCGGCAGCACTCACTTTCATGTCGAGCCCGTTCTTCTCGAATATCTTGGCATGCATGCCGACATACAGGTTGATGTAACCGAGGTTATGCACGGCCTCGCTGAACCGAACTTCCTTCAAGCCTGCGGCGGCGGCTTTCCCGGAAACGGCCAGCGGTCCCAGCGCGGCACCTGCTGCGATCGTCGCGGACGCGGTCAGGAAATTGCGGCGGCTGACGCGGGAGCCGATATCGACAAAATGGCGGACGTGATCTGTCATGGGCCCGGTTCCTCGCTGAATGAATGGATGGCGATGACGCAAAGCTAGGCGGCGCGGCCAACAACCGGCAAGAAACAATAGCGGTCAGCGGATGTTCGAGTTCGGTGCAGCCTGTTCGATGACGTCACAGATGCGACACATCGAACCATCGGCCTGCATCTTTACTGAGAATTCAGTGCACGCCTGACAGGCGAAGTGAACAAAACGGCGTCACCTGCAAAACCATAATGTCATTTTTGACGTTATGCTGCCCAAACAAAAAGCGATCAAAGATTGACGCAGCGATCACGGAGTGACGCAGCGATCAGGGATTGACGCGCACAGACGCAAACCGTCCGGTCAAAGCACCGCCGCACTTCTCGGCTGCAATCCCGACCGCGCGACGCTGCTCACGTTCCTTGTCGCGAAGTGGAGGCACTTTTCTGGCCTCCTGCTCCTCCCGAAGCCGCTCCAGGAGATTTCGGACCAATCCTCGCAGCCGGGCGTTTTCAAACTCCAGTTCCTTCATCTTCAGCACATCAGCCGTGCTCAATCCTCCGAAACTCCGCTTCCATCGATAAAACGTGCGCAGCGATACACCGGCGGTGTCGCAGATTTCCGCAATCGGCACGCCGGCGCCGGCTTCATAGAGCAGATGCAGAATTTCGCTTTCAGTGAACCGGGAACGTCTCATCCAAGCCTCCTGAACCAATTTCGCGAACTGAACCAACTTGCCACAACTTCAGATCTTGCCGCGATCGAACTTTGGCATGAATTGACGGCCGCGAGAACGATCGCTGACGCAGATCGGTCCCTCATCATCGTTGATCATCCTTGCCGTCGCCCGCGACCTCTGGTCTGCTTGAACATGCCCGGTTGGAGTCCTGCATGGCCAGACGACACGAAATTTCGTCCGCCCCCGAAAACATGGTTTGGGGGTATCTCGACAGCGCGAACCCACCCATTTTGACGGTGAATTCCGGCGACACCGTCACGCTTCACAGCTTTCCTGCCGGCGGAAAAGAAACCCTTCCCGAGGACCTCAGCCGCGTACCCGCCGATTATCTGAAGGCGCTGGAAACACTCCCTCCCGGACCCGGTCCCCACTTCATCACCGGCCCGGTGTACGTCAAAGGCGCGCAGGTCGGCGATGCGCTGCAGATCGACATCCTCGATGTGAAGGTTCGGCAGGATTGGGGGTTCGTTTCCATACTCCCCCTGCTCGGAACGCTCCCGGAAGAGTTTACCGACTATGAGACCATTCATCCCGCGATCGACCGCGCACGCAATATTTGCACGATGCCCTGGGGCACCGAAATTCCGCTCGATCCGTTCTTTGGAATCGTAGCAACCGCGCCACCGCCCGCCTGGGGCCGATGCGGCTCGCCGGTACCGCGCGCGTTCGGCGGTAACATGGACAACAAGGAATTGCGTGCCGGCTCGACGCTATATTTGCCGGTCTTCAACGAAGGCGCGCTGTTCTTCGCGGGCGACGGCCACGCCGTTCAGGGCGATGGTGAAGTCTGCATCACCGCACTCGAGACCGGCGTCACGGGCACGTTTCGGCTGACGGTTCGCAAGGACATGGATATCAAGTGGCCGTTTGCCGAAAGCGCAACGCATCTGATGTCGATCGGCCTGGACGAGGATCTCGATGACGCCGCCAAACAGGCCGTGCGCGAAATGGTGAAGCATGTTTGCGCGCGAACCAATCTGACACGCAATGAGGCCTATATGCTCTGCTCGCTCGCGGGCAATCTGCGCGTGACCCAATTGGTCGACGGCAACAAGGGCATTCACATGCTGTTGGCAAAATCTCATTTGTGAGAACGGACGCCGCTTCAGCGAGCCGGCACCGTCTCGATCAGCTTGCCGGTGAAGATCGGCGCGGAGGTCGGCGCGCCGCTCGGCGATCCGCCGGCCTGCTCGACCGTCACTGCGTAGAGCGCGGAATTGATCGTGCCGGCGTCGAAATCGGCGAGCACCGGGCGCGCGGTGAAATCGCTGCTGCCGATCACACCAAGTGAGCGCGGTTGAGCCAGGCGGTCGGAAATCAGCCACAGCTCAAAACTCTTGCCGGGCTCGGCGCCGACGCCAACTTTGCGGACGGTGAAATTCTTGCTGGCGGCATCGACCGTCAGGATGAAGGCGGGCGACCCGGCGTCACGCTGCAGCAGGGCAACATACTGCCCCGAGGGCACCGGCGATGGCGCCGGAATCCTGACCTCGACCGTCTGGATGCGCGGCTTCGGCCGCAGCGCATCCGGCAACACTTCCGGCCGATAGACTTGCACCGCCAACATCCCTACCAGGGCGGCGGCAAGCGCGGTGGCGACGGAAGCGACATTGCGCCAGCGTCTCGCACGGCTCTCCAATTGAATGACGTTCGAGTTGTCGGTGACATTCGAAACATCGGTCGAACGATCCACGACAACCGGCGGCGCCTCGGCCACTATGGTGGTCGCAACTGGAGCCGCAACGGGCTCGGCCGGAGATTCTGGCGGCAGCGAAGACGGCGGCGCCTCGGGCAACACCAGCGGTGCCCGGCTCACGGTGGAAAGTCCGATCGCGGCCTTGATGTTTTCCCACACGATCGGCCGCGGCTCGATCGAGCCGACCATCTGGTTCAGCGCGCCGAGCCGGTATTCCCAAGCATGCACCATTGCGCTGAATTCGGTATCGACGGCCATCATGGTCTCGACCTGCGCGCGCTCATCGGCATCGAGGGTGCCGAGTGCATATTCCGCGGCGAGCGCGATATGGTCTTCGCTTTGGGCCATCGTTTAAAATCCGGGCATCAAAGCCCGAGACACTCCCTTATCTCCATCATGCTGCGGCGCAGCCATGTCTTCACCGTGTTAACAGGCGTCTCGAATTTGGCGGCAAGCTGCTCGCGGCTCCAGCCATTGTAATAGGCCAAGAGCACGAGCTTCTGCCGATCCGGCTCGAGACGGCCGACGCATTCCAGCAACCGCTTCAACTCTTCCGTCATCTCGCGCCGTGCCAGCGGATCGGGTGAATCGGCGGCCACTTCCATTGCGGTCGGCTCCTCCTCGATCGAAACTTCGCTCTTCTTGCGCACCACGTCGATCGCCCGGTTGCGCGCGATCGACGCCATCCATGTGATCGGTGAAGCGAGCGCAGGATTAAACTGTCCGGCGCTGTTCCAGATCTTGACGTAAGCCTCCTGAATGACCTCCTCCGCGAGGTCCTGACGGCGCAAGATACGGAGCACGACGCCAAAGAGTTTCGCGCGCGTGGCGGCGTAAAGCCGCTCAAAAGCGGCCTCATCCCCCTTCGCTACCGCGGCAATCAGCCAGACCAGCTCCGCTGGCGTCAGCATTCAGCGTCCCCCAAATCGCGATCCTCCATCGCGGTCTTACGCCGGAGCAATCCGGAAGTTTCGTAGCATACCCTGCGTCAAAGGGGCCACCAAGTCGCCGGTTCCGGGCGATCTGAACAGAAAATCCCGGGCTTTGCGGCCCGGGACTTCGATTATTGCAACCGAGGGGGGTGAGAAGCGTCAGGCGACGCCGAGACGGGCGCGCATCAGGCCGATGGAATCCATGTCGGCCTGCTCCCGGGCGCTTTCCTCGGCGCGTTCGCGCGCCTGGTCGCGCTCGTCGAGCAGCTCCACCTTCTTCAGTTCCTCGAACGCTTCGCTCAACAGGCCCTTGGCGTCTTCGAGCTGGATGCGCAGTTCGTCGGCGGAACGGGTCAGGTTTTCGCGGCGCTGGATCGCGGCCTTGGCGTAGGTCGGGTAGGCGAAATGGGAGGGATCGTTGATCCCGGCCCGCTCCTGCTCGGTCTGGATTTCGCGCTCGAGATCGACCGACATGCGCTGGAAATCGGCGATCATGCCTTCGATCTGGGTAACCCTGCGGCGCTTCTCGTCGACCTGAAATTTCTTCAGGCGGATCAGCGTTTCTCGTGACTTCATCGACTCATACTCCCCAGAAGTCCCAATCTGTACGCGGGACAGTGCCGGCTCCCCGAAGGGCCCCGCCGGCCTCATTAATCATGTGGGGGGGATGATGGCCTGACAAAGTTAGCGTTCCGTTTCCAAATTGCCGAGGATATGAGCCAACTGGCCGTAACCGTCATTCAGGCTCGATTTTTCCTCCTTGGCCTGGCGCAGGAAGGCTTCCAGCGGCTCGTGCAGCCGGATCGCCTCGTCGACTTCCGCGCTCGAACCCGCCCGATAGGCGCCGAGCCGGATCAGTTCCTCCATGTCGGCATAGGTCGCCATTACCTGGCGGCCCCGCATGATCACGGGCAGAAATGCGGGATTGGCCGATCGCGGCATGGTGCGGGAGACTGATTTGAGGATGTTGATGGCAGGGAACCGGCCGCGCTCCGCAATCGAACGCTGCATCACGACGTGGCCGTCCAGAATGCCGCGCACCGCGTCGGCGATCGGCTCATTATGGTCGTCGCCGTCGACCAGCACCGTGAAAATCCCGGTGATGGTGCCCACCCCGGTGCCCGGCCCGGCTCGCTCCAGCAGTTTTGGCAATTCGGTGAACACCGTCGGCGTATAGCCCTTGGCGGTCGGCGGCTCGCCGGCCGACAGACCGATCTCGCGCTGCGCCATCGCAAAGCGCGTGACCGAATCCATCAGGCACAGCACATCCTTGTCCTCATCGCGAAAATATTCCGCAATCGCCAGCGTCAGGTAGGCCGCCTGCCGCCGCATCAAGGCGGGCTCATCCGATGTCGCCACCACCACGACGGAGCGCGCCAGACCTTCGTCGCCGAGATCCTCCTGCAGAAACTCCTGCACCTCGCGGCCGCGTTCGCCGATCAGGCCGATGACGGTAATGTCGGCATCGACGTTACGCGCCAGCATCGACAGCAGCACCGATTTGCCGACGCCGGAACCGGCGAAGATGCCGAGCCGCTGGCCGCGGCAGCAAGTCAGGAAGGTGTTGAGCGCGCGGACCCCGAGATCCAGCGGGGCGCCGACGCGCTTGCGGGAATGCGCGGGCGGCGGCGAATTGCGATAGGGCATCGGCGATGGCCCCTGCAGCAACGGCCCCTTGCCGTCGATCGGTTCCCCCATGGCGTTGATGACGCGGCCGAGCCAGGCCGGCGACGGCCGCACCTGGCTCGCTGCGGTAGCGATCACCGCGCGGCAACCGCGCCTGACGCCATCGAGTCCACCGAACGGCATTACGACAGCATTACTGCCGGAAAAGCCGATGACCTCGGCCGGAATGAAACGATTGCCACCTGTATCGATCACGATGCGGGCGCCGACCGACATCGCGTGAATCGGTCCGGCGATCTCGACCATCAGGCCGCGCACGCCCACAACACGGCCATATATATTGACGCCGTCGATGTCGCCGATCTGCTCTGCGAGCGCCTTCATTGCGAAAACCTTAAGTTTTCACGCATTTGGGGCCACCGCTTAACCTCGTGTTTACCCGCATCATTAATCATTGCGTCACTGTCTTTGGTGACTGAGAGCGTTCGCCCAGAAGGGCGAAACCTGAGAGTCGGTTAGGCCCGCCTCTTAATCTGGAGCATGAGTAGGCACTGTTAGGAAAAGCTGCTTCCCAGCAACATCTTAGAGCGATTCGCTAAAAATTGCACTTAAAGAGCTTGCGAACCGGAATCAGGATTTGTTAACCATGTGTCTGTCAGGATCCGAATCAGTTGTTAAAGGCGTTTTGAGTGCCGCAGGTGCGGCCGACCTGACGCCCGGAGCGGCGGACTAAAGGGGACTGGCATGCGCGTTTTGCTGATTGAAGATGACAGCGCTGTCGCGCAGTCGATCGAGCTGATGCTCAAATCCGAGAGTTTCAACGTCTATACGACGGATCTCGGGGAAGAGGGCGTCGACCTCGGTAAGCTCTATGACTACGACATTATCCTTCTCGACCTGAACCTGCCCGACATGTCCGGTTACGACGTGCTCAAGCAGCTCAGGGTTTCCAAGATCAAGACCCCCATTCTGATCCTTTCCGGCCTCGCCGGCATCGAGGATAAGGTCAAGGGCCTCGGCGTCGGCGCCGATGACTACATGACCAAGCCTTTCCACAAGGACGAACTGGTTGCCCGCATCCACGCGATCGTGCGCCGTTCCAAGGGTCATGCCCAGTCGGTCATCCAGACCGGCGATCTCGTCGTCAACCTCGACACCAAGACGGTCGAAGTCGGCGGCCAGCGCGTGCACCTGACGGGCAAGGAATACCAGATGCTGGAGCTGCTCTCGCTCCGCAAGGGAACCACGCTCACCAAGGAAATGTTCCTCAACCACCTCTACGGCGGTATGGACGAGCCCGAGCTGAAGATCATCGACGTCTTCATCTGCAAGCTGCGCAAGAAGCTGGCCAACGCCTCCGAAGGCCGCAACTTCATCGAGACCGTGTGGGGCCGCGGCTACGTGCTGCGCGAGCCGCACGAGCAGGAAGAGCGCATCCCGGCCTGACATCAAGGGTTTCAAGGCGAGCCGCAAGGCTCACTCCTCCCGACTGAACCCCGCCGCAAATGGCGGGGTTTTTGTTTGGGATTGAACCGCCCGCGCCTATGCGCCGACTGATCAATCGTGCGAACCTCACCGGAACGCATGAGTTGGGGCGGAATTCAATGATCCTGCAATCGCTCGCCGGGCTACCGGCGTTCCTGGTCTATTTCTGCACGGCGATCGTGGCCGTGGTGGCCTACCTCTTCGTCTATACCCGCGTCACCGCGCACAATGAGTTCGACCTGATCCGCGCCAACGAGCCGGCGGCGGCCATCGCGCTCGGTCTGAGCCTGCTCGGCTTCGTGCTGCCGCTGGTCTCCGCCATCGCCCATTCCGCCAATGTCTGGGATTGCCTGATCTGGGCGGGAATCGCGCTGATCGTGCAGATCATCGTCTATTTCCTGGTTCGGCTTCCGGTGCCGAAACTGTCGGAGCGGATCGCCGCCGGCGAACTCGCCGCTGCGATCTGGCTCGGACTGGCTTCGCTCGCCGCCGGCGCTCTCAACGCCGCCTGCATGATCTACTGACATGGCCGACAAACCAGACAAGGAATTCGGCAAGCGCAAGCCGGTCTCGGTGCCGGCATCGCCGCGCGCCCCGCAGCCGCCGGTCAAGCGCTCGGGTCGTGTCGCACTGCTGCTGATGGGGACGGTTGCGGTCGGCAGCGCCGCCTATGTGCTGATCCCGAACCGCAATTGCGAGCCATCGCCGAATGCGGCCTCGTCCCCGTACCAGCAAGGCAGCACCGAGTGCACCTCGCGCAGTTCGTCATCGAGCAGCCATAGCAGCGGCTCCGGCGGCAGTTCGTCGCGCAGCAGCTACTATTCGAGCAATTCGTCCTCGAGCCATTCCTCTTCGGGCACTTCCGATTCCGCCTCTCACAGCGCGCAGCGCGGCGGATTCGGTTCGTTCGGGCACGCGGTCGGCTTTTCCGGCGGCTAAAGTCATGCAGCGCATCCCCTGCCCCGAACGCGACGACTGGCGCGCCACCGCGGAGAGCACGGGCTTTACCTTTCACACCATCGACGGCGAGCGCTATTGGGACGAACGAGCCTATTACGCGTTCACGCTCAACGAGATCGAACGGCGGTTCGAAACGCCCACCGCCGAAATCGAGGCGATGTGCCTCGAACTGGTCGGCCGGGCGGTCAAGGATGAAAAATATCTGCGCCAGCTGAAGATACCGGAAGCGTTCTGGCCGCTGATATCAGAGAGCTGGCGCCGCCACGACCCCAGCCTCTACGGCCGGCTGGACCTGAGCTACGACGGCTGGAGCCCCGCGAAACTGCTGGAGTACAACGCCGACACGCCGACCTCGCTGTTCGAAGCGGCGGTGTTCCAGTGGTCCTGGCTCGAACAGGCGATGGATCGCGCCATCATTCCGAAGCGCGCCGATCAGTTCAATTCGCTCCACGAGCGGCTGATCGAGGCCTGGAAGAAGCATGGCGGCGGCAAACATCTTCATCTCACCGGCATGACCGACAATATCGAAGACGGCGGCACGTTGGCCTATCTGCAGGACACAGCTACCCAGGCCGGATTGAAGACCACGTTGCTGGACATCAAGGATGTCGGCCTCGGCGGCGATGGCCGCTTCGTCGATCTCGACGACCGCGCGATCGAGTTCGCCTTCAAGCTCTATCCCTGGGAATGGATGTTCCAGGATACGTTCGGCGCCAAGCTTGCGGCCGCGCCGACGCGCTGGATCGAGCCGCCCTGGAAGGCGATCCTTTCGAACAAGGGCATGCTGCCGCTGCTATGGGAGATGTTTCCAAAACATCCCAATCTGCTGCCGGCCTATTTCGAGGACGATCCGAAAGCATCCATGCTCGGCTCCTCGTTCGTGCGCAAGCCGCTGTATTCGCGCGAGGGCGCCAACGTCGCGCTCGTCAGCGCCGGCACCACGCTGATGGAACAGCAAGGGCCCTATGGGGCGGAAGGATACATCCGTCAGGCGTTCGCGCCGCTGCCGAACAACTCCGATCAGTATGCGGTGGTCGGAAGCTGGCTGGTCGATCACACGCCCTGCGGCCTGTCGATTCGCGAGGACGAAAATCCGATCACCGGCAACACGTCGCGCTTCCTGCCGCACGCGATCGTGTAGCGCGACGGGGCAAGCGGACCGGGACGAGATTCAGGATCAGCGCGCGGCGGCAGCGGCCCGCAGGGTCTGCGGCACCAGGGTCGATGCACCCACCCCCGCCCCCACCCGGATCACCGGCGCGATGTTCGGACGATAAAGTCCGCGGCGATCCGGATACGGCTTGAAGGTGTTGGTGATGCCGACCACGGATTCAGCCGCGCCCAGCGCCAGCACGCCGTCGCTCTCCAGCATCCGGGAGAGCCGCTCGAAGATACTGACCTTGGTATTCTGATCGAAATAGATCAGCACGTTGCGGCAGAAGATGATGTCGAACGTACCGAGATGAGAAAAGTCCTGCAGCAGGTTGAGCTGACGATGCTGCACCATGCCGCGAAGCTCGGAGTTGATCTGCCAGAGTTCGCCGTTCTGGGTGAAATATTTCACCAGCAACTGAATCGGCAACCCGCGCTGCACCTCGAACTGGCTGAAGACTCCGGACTTCGATTTTTCCAGCACCGCCAGCGACAGATCGGTGGCGACGATCTCGGTTCGCCAGCCCGACAGCAGGGAGCCGGCTTCCTTCAGGCACATCGCGATCGAGTACGGCTCCTGCCCGGAGGACGAGGCCGCGCACCAAATCCGCAGCGAACGGCGAGCGGCGCGCGCCTGCGCCAGCGCCGGGAGGATGGCTTCGCGCAAATGGTCGAACGGAATCTTGTCGCGGAAGAAAAACGTCTCGTTGGTGGTCATCGCCTCGACCACCTCGGCCGTCAGCGCTTCGGCGCCGCTCCTCATCTTCGGCGACGAGTTCGGTAATTCCGGGCAGGCTGGACTTGCGGGCGAGCGGCAACAGCCGGCTTTCGACCAGATATTGTTTGTCGGCGGACAGATCGAGCCCGGAGCGCTCTTTCAGAAGCTTACGCAGATACTCATAGTCTGAAGGCGTCACGAACGATCTCCCGAAAACAACCGAACCAGTTTTGGCGCGATCTGATTGAGCGGCAGCACGGCCGCGCAAATTCCCGCATTGGCGGCGGCGCCCGGCATGCCCCAGACCACGCTGGTCGCTTCGTCCTGGGCGATCACGCTGCCGCCGGCGGCGACGATTTCCTTGCCGCCGCGCATGCCGTCGGAGCCCATGCCGGTCAGGATCACCGACATGATGCTGCCCTGCCAGACGTCGATGGCGGAATTGAACAGCGGATCCACCGCCGGTTTGCAGAAATTCACCGGCGGCCCGTCGTCGAGCGCGATCGCGGTTTCAGCGCCATGGCGCACCACGCGCATGTGACGGCCGCCCGGTGCAAGATAGATCCGGCCGGGCTTGACGACCTCGCCATCGACGGCCTCGTGCGCCGGCCGGCGGCTCGCGCGCGCCAGATGCTCTGCGAGAATCGTGGTGAAGGTCGGCGGCATGTGCTGGGTGATCAGCACCGGAAAACGATCGATGACCGGACCGATGTCGGCCACCAGCGTCATCAAGGCCTGCGGGCCACCGGTCGACGAACCGATCAGCAGCACGCGCGGCGCCAGCACACCAAAGGGCCGGCGCGCCAGCGGCAGATGCGCAACCGGCGCAGCGGCCGGCTGGACCGGTACTTCGCGTGCCCGCTCAGGGGCCCGCGCAATGGCCGGGGTCGCTGCCGGCGACACCCGCCGGCGGGCCCTGGCGCCCAGGTGACGAATCTTCTGAATCAGGTCGTGGTGAAAAGTCTCGGCGGCGGTCGCCTCGCGCGTGCTCTCCGGCTTCGGAATGTAGTCGGACGCGCCGAGCGACAGCGCCTTGAAGCTGATCTCCGCATTGCGGCGGGTCAGCGTCGACGCCATGATGATGACGAGGTCGCGCTTCTTCGCCAGCAGTTGCGGCAGCGCCGAAATACCGTCGAGTTCCGGCATTTCGATATCGAGCACGGCAACGTCGGGCTTGACGCGATCGAGCTGGTTGACGGCGTCGAGACCGGTGCGCAGGGAGGCCGAGACCTCCATGTCGGGCTCGGCGTCGATCCAGCGCGAGATCATCCCGCGGATCACGACGGAGTCGTCGACCACCATGACGCGCAGCTTGTCTTGCCGTGTCGAGGCTGGTGGTGGAGACTTCGTTAACGCAACACTCATTCGTTCACCCGACCCAACTCAAGCGGCACACTTACACGACAACGCCGAAGGCCGTTGAGCCGCCGGGATCACCTGCGCGATATCAGAGCAGGCCGACTTCCTGGAACTTCGCGGTGACGATGTCCTTGTCGAACGGCTTCATGATGTACTCGTTGGCGCCGGCATGCAGCGCGCGCGCAATGTGCGCGACGTCGTTCTCGGTGGTGCAGAACACCACCTTGGGCGCGTCGCCGCCGGGCATACGGCGCAGATTGCCGAGGAACTCGTAGCCGTCCATCACCGGCATGTTCCAGTCGAGCAGAACCGCCTCGGGCATGGCGCGCTTGCAGACTTCGAGCGCCTTTTGGCCGTCCTCGGCTTCCACGATCTGAAAGTCGAGACCTTCGAGGATGCGGCGCGCGACTTTCCGGATGACACTCGAGTCATCGACAACCAGACATGTTCTCATTTTAGGTCTCCAATTGCACCAGATCCCAACAGGGATGTTTTCGTTCCAGGTTCGAGCTTCATGCCGCCATCAGGTCCGGCACAATTTCGAGAACGCGATCGACGTCGAGGATCACCATGAGCTGACCGTCGAGGCGGTGAACGCCGCCGGCGAGCTTGGCGAAGCGGACGTCGAGATTGACGGGGTTTTCCTCGCGGCCATTGTCGGGCAGCCGCAGCACCTCGCCGATCTGGTCGATCAAGAGGCCGTAGGACTCGCCGCGCAGGTCGACGCCGACCGCCATCGGTGGCTTGCCGTCGTCGTTCTTGGGCAGCCCGAGCCGGGCGCGCATGTCGACCACGGTGACGATGCGGCCGCGCAGATTGAGCACGCCAGCGATCTCGGCCGACGACAGCGGCACCCGCGTCAGCCGTTCCGGCATGAACACGTCCTGCACCCGCGAGATCGGCAGGCCGAACAATTGTCCGCCGATCATGGCGGTGACGTATTCGGCGACCGCCGCACTGCCCTCGATGGTCTCGGTCTTGGTTGTCATGTGTTGCTACCCTTATGCCCTGGCCAAGCTCGCCTATGCCGCTCGCCTATCGGCGGTCTGTTCCTTCAGCGCCGCGATCAGGCCGGGACGGTCGAACTTGGCGACAAAATCGTGGAAGCCGGCCTGCCGTCCGCGCTCGATCGCCCCCGGCGACACCAGCGAGGACAGTGCGATGATCGGCATCGTGCTCAGATTGTGATCGGTGCGAATGGTTTCGGCGAACTCGAAGCCGTTCATGTCGGGCATTTCGATGTCGGTCAGCACCACGTCGAAGGTGTGGCTCGAGCGCAGCGCGGCGAGGCCCTCCTGCGCGTTGACGGCCGTCCGCACCTTGTAGCCGGCGGCTTTCAGCACCGGCGCCAGCATGTTGCGGAAGAACGCAGAGTCGTCGACCAGCAGTACCGATCGCGCCGTCGAGGATTCCCGCATCTCCTTGCGCGAGAACCAGTCGGCGAACGCCATCGGGAGGAAGTGGCCGACGTCGATCACTTCGGTGGCCTGGCCCTTGATCACGGCCGAACCCAGAATGCCGTCGGCCTGGCCGGCGACCTCGATGTGCAGCCGCTCCTCGACGATGTCGATGATCTCGTCGACGACGAGCCCCATCGAGCGGCCGTCGTCGGCGAATACCAGAATCGGCTGCGTGCCCTGGGTCTGGACGCTGACCCCGACCATCTGCACCAGCGGCATCAGCTGGTCGCGGTACTGCACCATGTAGCGGCCGTTCGAGAGTTCGATCTTGTCGGTGGCGATCTCCTCCAGCCGGGTGACGAGGCCGAGCGGCACCGCCTTGGGCTGGCTCGAGCCGGCGCGGAACACCAGCAGCGAGGTGAGCTGTTCGCCACCGATCGCATGCGCGGCGGAGGCTTCATCGGCCAGCTCATGGGCCGAGGAGCCGGAGGCGCCGAGCGCCTTGGCAATGCCGTTGGGGTCGATGATCATGATGACGGCGCCATCGCCCAGAATGGTATTGCCGGAGAACATGTCGATGTGCCGCAGCTTCGTGGACATCGGCTTGACCACGATTTCCTCGGTGTGGAACACGCCGTCGACCACGATGCCAAACGTCTGGCTGCCGACCTGCGTCACCACGATGAAACCGTTCTCGGGATCGCTCGACGAACCGTCGTCGATCTTCAAGAGCTTCTTCAGGTGCATCAGCGGCAGCAGCTTGTTGCGCAGGCGCAATACAGCGGTGTCCTTGATGCGCTCGATGCGGTGTTCGGAGTTGGCGCGGGCGCGGACCAGTTCGACCACAGACAATTGGGGAATCGCAAAGCGGTCGCCGGCGGCTTCCACGATCAGGGCCGAGACGATCGCCAAGGTCAGCGGGATCTTGATGGTGACGGAGGAGCCCTCGCCGGCCACCGACTTGATGTCGATGGTGCCGCCGATCTGGTCGATATTGGTGCGCACCACGTCCATGCCGACGCCGCGGCCGGAGACCGAGGTGACGGCAGCCGCGGTGGAGAAGCCCGGCGCGAAGATGAACTTGTGGATCTGGGCTTCCGTCATCTTCTCCATCTCGGCCTCGCTGACGAGACCGTTGGAGACTGCCTTGGCCTTGATCCGCTCGGTGTTGAGCCCGCGGCCATTGTCGGCGATGCAGATGATGATGTGGCCGCCCTCGTGGTAGGCGGACAGACGAATGGTGCCCTGCTCGCCCTTGCCGCTCGCGAGCCGCTCGGCCGGGGTCTCCAGGCCATGGTCGGCGGAGTTGCGCACCATGTGCGTCAACGGATCCTTGATCAGGTCGAGCACTTGCCGATCGAGCTCGGTGTCGGCGCCGTGCATCTCCAGTTCGATCTGCTTGCCGAGTTCGCTGGAGAGGTCGCGGACGATGCGCGGCAGCTTCTGCCAGGCATTGCCGATCGGCTGCATGCGCGTCTTCATGACGCCTTCCTGCAGCTCGGCGGTGACGTTGGACAGCCGCTGCAGCGGCACCTTGAACTCGGTGTCCTCGTTGCGGCGGGATATTTCCAGGAGCTGGTTGCGGGTCAAGACCAGCTCGGAGACCATCGTCATCAGATGTTCGAGCGTGTCCACGTTGACGCGGATCGACTGGTTGGCGATCTTGTCGGCTTCCTGGACATCGCCATCGGCGGCCGACTTGGGCGCCGGCTTTGCTTTGGCTTCGCTTTGCCGCCGGCTTGGCGGCTTCCGGCGCGGGCTGCTTGGCGACGGGAGCCGGTGCGGGCGCGGGAGCGGGCGCGTGGCTTCAGTTTCGGTTTCGCGGAAGGCGCGTTCGAGGTCGTCGAGCGAGACTTCGCCGGGACGCAGTTGGCGTTCCAGCACCTGCTCCACCAGCGTGCCCTTGGCGACTTCCGGCGTAGCGACAGGCTGCACCGGCGGGGCGGCGACCACGGGGATCGGCGCTGCGACCGGCTCGGCTTCGGCATGGTGGCCGCCTTCGGCCATCTCATGCAGTTTCTCGATCAGGTCTTCGTCGGTGCCCTCCGGCTCGGTCTCGGTGGCTTCGAGGCCGGCCAAAATCTCTTTGATGCGGTCGATGCTCGACAGGATCAGCGTCACGGCTTCGGCCTTGACCGGCATGCCGTCGCGGAATTTGCCCATCAGCGTCTCGCCGGCGTGGGCCAGCGCTTCCAGCCGCGGCAGCCCCAGGAAGCCGCAGGTGCCCTTGATGGTGTGGACCAGGCGGAAGATGTTATCCAGAATCTTCGCGTCGCTCGGGTCCTGCTCGAACCGCACTAGCTGATTGTCGACCGTATCCAGGCTCTCGCTGGTCTCGGTCAGAAATTCGCGCAACAAGTCATCCATGAAACTGGCCTTCGCACGCAGCGGCACGCGACATCGACGCGCCTTACGGAACGAAGCCAGCTTCTATGCAAAGCGTTTAATATTGGTTGCGCAAATGGAAAAGAACGGGATCAACAAAGAGATAAGAAGGCAGAAATGGATTCCGCCGTCTGTTTTCAACTATTGGTTAACCATAAACCCGCTCCAGCGCGTTCAGGGTTGGCGCGTTGGCGCGCCTCTACGCCGCGGTAACCACTATCTTTTCCCCGTCGGGCGCCAGCGTCACGCTGAGTCCGCAAGCCTGCGCCAACAGCCGCGTATAGTAAGGCTGCACCGCATGGGCATCGACGGAGGCCGTCGAACTCACGTTCAGGAGATCGGCAATGTTCTGTGGCACGCGCGCATTCAGGCCGGCCGACGTCACGCGAAAACTCATCGTCTCGCCGTCGCCGATCGGATCGATCGTCAGCGTGCCGCCGCGCGGGATAGTCTGCTGCGCGATGATCAGCATGTTCAACAGCAGCTTGACGCGGTTCTTCGGCAGCAGCAGCCGCGGCAGATTCCAGGTGATGGTGACCTTGCCGTCCTCGATGTGGCCGCGCGCCATGTTCTGCGCGTCGCCGAGATCGATCTGCGCGCTCGCCGATCCCGCAGCCCCGAACGCAAGGCGGCAGAATTGCAATCGGGCGGAAGCGGTCTTGGCGCTCTTGCGGATCAGATCGAGCGCAAAATCGCGGTCTTCGGGCTTCGGGTTGTCGTCAAGCACCTCAAGGCCATTGACGATGGCGCCAACCGGGCTGATGAGATCGTGACAGACGCGCGAGCACAACAGCGCCGCGAGTTCGAGGGCATCGGGAGCCGGACCGGGAGACGAAGTGCCAGACATCATGGGTTCCTGCAAAGCCGCCAGATCGCAAATGGCTGGCGGCAGTTACGAATCACGCGTGCTTATCGGTTTGATACACTGCGCAGCCCCGTGCTGCCAGCACGGGGCGGCAATGGTAAGGCAGGACGAACAGCAAATAGGCTTGAGCCATGAATGAGGCCCGTCCACGCGACCGCGATGCCGCCGCCGCGCTGATCGAACCGCTGACCGAAATCGTGATCCGGGCCGGCGCCGCCGTCCTGGCGGTCAACCGTTCCGCCATGAGGGTCGACGGCAAGACCGATGGATCCCCGGTCACCGAGGCCGACCTGGCGGCCGACCGCATCATCGCCGAAGGCCTCGCCCGGGTGGCGCCCGGCATTCCGTCGCTGTCGGAAGAGCGCGCCGCGCAGGCCCCGCTGCACTATAAGGAAAGCTTCTTCCTGATCGACCCGCTGGACGGCACCAAGGAGTTCGTCGCCGGCCGCGACGAGTTCACCGTCAATCTGGCGCTGGTGACCGATGGGACGCCGCTGCTCGGCATCGTCAGCGCGCCCGCGCTCGGGCTGATCTGGCGCGGCATCGTCGGCCGCGGTGCTGAACGGCTGACGCTGGGCCAAGGCAAACCGCTGATCGAGCCGGTCCGCACCCGGACCTGCCCGCCGCGCGGCCAGCCATGGGCGGTTGCAGTCAGCCGGCTGCATGGCGACACCAGAACCGAAGCCTTCATTGCGGCGCGGCCCGGCGCGGTCCGGCGCGAGCTCGGATCGGCGGTGAAATTCGGCCGGGTGGCCGAGGGCGCGGTCGATATCTATCCCCGGTTGTCGCCGACGTCGGAATGGGACGTGGCCGCCGGCCATGCAGTGGTCACCGCCGCCGGTGGCCGGGTCACGGATTCGAGCGGTGCAGCGCTGGTTTTCGGTTCCGGACGCAGCGATTTCATCGTTCCGGAATTCATCGCCTGGGGCGATCCGGGGGCTGCAAATTAGACCAGTGCGTAGCCCGGGCGAGCGAAGCGACCCCGGGGAACTGTCGTGACAAGATCGATGGCGATTCCGTTTGGCTGGCACTGCCCCGGGGTCGCTTCGCTCGCCCGGGCTACGGCTACTGCGCCAGCCCCCGCTCCACGGCCGGCCAGCGCTTGGTGGCCTCCTTCAGGAACCGCGACGGCTCGGCGGCGAAAGTATCGCGGTTGTCCTCGCGGCCGAACAGATAGAGCCGCTGGCCCACGACCAGCCAGAACCGCGGGTTGCCGGCATAGGTCACCCCTCGCCCCAGATCGACCGGATCGTAACCGCCGAACTGCGGGCCGTAGATTTCTGGATGCGCGACGAAAGAGGCGCGGTTACCCGCGTTGCGGAACCGCCAGATCGCGCCAGCTTCGCGCGCCTCAAAATCGGACGAGCCCTTGGCCGCCAGCGAGTCCGTGAAATAGGCGACGGGATCAAAGCCCTCGATGGCAAGGCCGGAATAACGATTCACCACCACCCGCTCGGTGGTCGCGGCCCACGCGGCGGAATCAAGGCCGAGCGCGAGAAAAAAGCCTGCCAATAAAGCAAAAACGGCTATTCCGGGGCGCGAGCCGTATCTTTCCTGCCGTTGTACCGTCATAGTTGGTGCCGATAACATTACGAGTCGAGGGGACACTGGGCGCAACCTAGAGCCATGCTTGTTGGCGTCAGGTTAAGGCGGCGGCCAGAATTCGATGCCAGGGGTTCTTTCATGACGTTTGCTTCCCGCCTTGTCGCGGTGACGTTTGCCGCGCTGATGTGCTGGACCGTGCCGGCCTCCGCGCAGCAGCCGCCGCCCTATCCGGCGCAGCAGCCACCACCGGGCTACCCGCCGCAACAGCCGCCGCCAGCGTATCCCGTCCAGCCGGGGCCACCGCCGGGAGCCTATCCGCCGCCGCAACGCCAGCCGGGCCCGGAAACCTTCGAACCCGGCGAACTGGTTTCGGCCGGGCACAAGTTCTTCGGCAACGTCTCGCGCGGGCTCGCCTCCATCATCGAGCGGGCGGTCAGCCAGTGGGGCCTGCCCAACGGCTACGTGCTCGGCGAGGAAGGCTCGGGCGCTTTTGTGGCGGGCCTCCGGTATGGCGAAGGCACGCTCTACACCAAGAACGCCGGCGACCTCCGGGTGTACTGGCAGGGACCGTCGGTCGGCTTCGACTGGGGCGGCGACGGCGCGCGCACCATGACGCTGGTCTACAACCTGCCCGCCACCAACGCGATCTATCAGCGCTTCGTCGGCGTCGACGGCTCCGCCTATATCGTCGGCGGTTTCGGCATGACCGCGCTGACCTCCAACAACATCGTGCTGGTCCCGATCCGCTCCGGCATCGGCTTACGGCTCGGCGCCAATGTCGGCTATCTCAAATTCACCCCGCGCGCGACCTGGAACCCGTTCTGACGTTCCGTTGCCGGATACCCGCGCGCAACACTTCCCGCCCCGATTCAGGTTAACGCGGCAATGGGCTGGCGTAAGCCTGATCGGGCGTGGCATTGTGATTAACGAATCCTCATCTCGTGCGGAGTGACCATCGATGATCGAACCGATCATGTATCTGGCGATCGGTTTTCTGGTCTCCATGCTGTTCGGTCTGATGATCGTGCCGCTGGTGCATAACCGCGCGGTGCGGCTGACGACGCGGCGGCTCGAGGCGGCCACGCCGCTGTCGATGGCCGAGATCCAGGCCGACAAGGATCAGCTGCGCGCGGAATTCGCGATGTCGGCGCGACGGCTCGAGATGAACGTCGAGCAGCTCAGGAACAAGACCACCAGCCAACTCGCCGAACTCGGCAAGAAGAGCGACGCGATCAACCGCATGAAGATCGAACTCGGCGAAAAGAACGCCACGATCTTTTCGCTGGAGGCGCGCGAGAAGGCGGTGAAGGAACAGTTGCGCGCCACCGAAGAGGAATTCGCCGCCAAGACCGAACTGCTGCGCACCGCAGAAGCGGCGCTGACCGACAAGCAAGGTGAACTCGCCAAGATCAATCACGAGCTGAGCGACCGCGCGATGACGGCGGACAGCCGGCAGGTCGAACTGGTCGCGGTGCGCACCCAGATCGAGGAATTGAAAGGCCGCGTCGGCGACGCCGAAAAGGAATTTTCGACGACGCAGGCCCGCCTCGCCCAGGAGCGCGCCAACTCCGAACGCGCGACGCATGAACTGAGCGAAGCACGCAGCCGCGTCGAAAATCTGAGTCAGCGCGTCACCGACCTCGACCGGCAATTGATCGTCCAGGTCAAGGAAGCCGAGATGCTCGGCAGCCGCGTCAACGACCTCGAAGGGCGGCTGGCGACGCAGGGCAAGATGCTCACCGAGCGTGAATACGAAAACAATCAGCTCAGGCAGACCAACGAAAAGGCCGAAGGCGCGTTGCGCGAACTGCACGCGGAGTTGACGGCGAACAAAGGCGGCAAATCTCCGGTCGTCGAGAAACTGCGCGCCGAGAAAGCCGCGGTCGAGGAGCAGCTTCGTTTGGCCCGCGACGAGCGCGCCAAACTGCAGCGCGACATCAACGCGATCCAGCAGCAGGCCGAAAGCTCCTGGCAGACCGAGCGGATGGAAAACGCGCTGCTGCGCGAGCGCATCAACGACATCGCCGCCGAGGTCGCCAAGCTCGCCATGCAGCTCGAAGGCCCCAATTCGGCGATCGAGGCCATGCTGGCCGCGGAGCCGGCTGTGCCCAAAACCCCGGCCAAGCCCGCCAACGACATTGCCGGCGCCCCCGTCGCGGAAGGCGGCGGCACGCTCGCCGAGCGCATCCGCGCGCTGCAGTCGCACGCCTCCCGCGCCCGCCAGCAGGGGGCGTAATTCTCCCCCGCCCAGCGCGAAATCGCGACATTACGGGCCGACTGATCGCTTGACACTGAGGGCCTGCACTTCGTAAATCGCGGGCTCTGACGGCCCTGATTTTTCGCCGTTCCCGGACGCATAGCTCAGCGGGAGAGCGTTCCCTTCACACGGGAGAGGTCCAAGGTTCGATCCCTTGTGCGTCCACCATTCCTCCTGCTCAAGCATGAAAAAATCCGGCTCGGCCTAATTTCCGGAACCGTTCAACAAAATATCGAAAACAACCCCATGCAAAGTAGCCGACGGCTTCCGCCATGGGCCTTACGCATTTTCTGAATCCATTTGACACGTCGGGCAAATCACCGGCACGATGCCATCATCCAAGGCGAGGTGCATGCCACCGGACGCGGCGCCAGGACCACACGACATCGCCGTCCGCTGCAAGCAAACCTCTCTTCCGGCGAACCGAGCCCGCCTGACGCAGCAGCGTCCAACTCCACCTGCGCCACGTTACATGACGATAGCGCTAACGGCCCTCGCGAGAGCTCGAACTGGGATGCCCCCGTGGCGTGAGGAGAGTTTGTGTCCCCACGACAAGGGCGGACACTGACGGGCTCGGCCTTTTGCGTGTCGTGCAAACGCAGAGCGCGCGCACGGAGACGGCCATCAAGCCGTCGATCTATTGATTCGCTTCATTGCTCCAGCGGCCTGCGATCTCGACGCAGCACAAACCGCCAGGTTGCCGCAATCATTGACAGTGCCATCCGAAGCGCGACCACGACCAGGGTAATCTGAAGCCAGATCACGCCTCCGATTTCACGGAATACAAACTCCATCCGTGGACCCCATGGCGAAGGCACGGCGTCGCCGAGAGCTTCGATGCTGCGCTGCATGAGACGCTGTGCGCCCGTCAATAGCTCCGGCTTTTGATAGAAGGCGGCAACGACCAGCACCCAAGCCAGAATCACCGTGAACGTTCGAAACGAATGGACCTTGAGGTGATACCCGAATCCCGGGCGGTCGCGTTTGCGGAGATGTGCCATCGATGCAGCCGTTTTGCCCGGCAGGAAAAAGCCAGCAACGGCAAACGTGTCGATCTAGCGCTAGTTCCACAGGCTGACGATTGCGTCGGAACTCAACATCTCCCGAAGCATTGATTGAACTTGTGAGGAGAGATGTGATGGCAAAGAACGATGCGCCGCTGAAGCCTGACGATTTCCCCGTTCATGCCGACAAGAACAAGATCCTGACGACAACCGGCCAACCCGTCGCTATTGCGAAGGACGAAAAAACGGCTGACGAAGTCGCAAAGCGATTGAATGCCGATGAGGACCGGCAGGAAGAAGACCGCTGGTCTGCCTGATCGACCCGATCGATCGGCATCAGCGAGTGCGCGTCTCATAGCCAAAGTCGAAAGAACGCCTCCCGTTTTTCGCTGACGCGGCCCTTCGGAATCGCGACCGACCGCTGAAGTCGGTGGTCAGCACTGTCAGCAAATGAATGCACTGCAACATATGATTGAGGTGTTGACACACCTCCCGCGACCCGATGCTATGCTGAAGTATTTAGTAAAGCGTAGTAGGCCGCCTGATCGATCGCATCGATCAGCGTGCAGAGACCGCCTTCGGGCGGTCTTTTGCTTGGCGCAGAGTCAGATCCCCAGCAGCCAGATCGCCACGATGGTGCCCAGCGTCGCGAGGCCGCTGATGGTCCACCCGGTTGCGTAGGAGTTTTCGTCTTCGTTGGCGCCGCTCATCAAGTCGGCATCCGTGGTTGCTGAGCGCCACTGCATGGCACCCTCCTCAAAGCCCTGCCTGCAACCACAACACCGGTCGAAGCTGCCGGTTCCGTTTTAAGGTCAGGGCTCTGCTCCTGGCCGGCCTATCGCCGACGGGAGCGGAGAATCACGCGTAGGCCAGCAACCGGCGATTGGCTTGAACCGGCGGAACCATCTCGTGCTCCTGGTCGCTAACGATGATGGTCACTTCCCAGCCTTCGCTCGCCCACACCCGGGCCTTTGCGACGGCCATCAGCGAACTGCTTCTGTCCATTCTGACGGTCTCGTTTCCGCGTTCCGCCACGATCCTGTACGCCATGCCACATCCCCTACGCACGAAGAACTACTGGAGGACGAGCTTCGGTTACCGCTTTGGCGGCAATGGGCCGATAATTTGTCCAATCGGGGGCACGCCTGACGGCCCTTGGGAAATGCGGGCTCTATCTGGCGGCTTTTCGCACCGCAAGCGCCGGTTTGGTGACGCCGTCGAGGCCGTTCGTCAGCAGCGCGTTCTCGGGCCGTACCAGTTGAGTATCAGTTGCGCGAATGCAGTAGCCACCTTACGGCGCATAACGGCACGATGCCAGCGACCGACGGTCGCCAATGCCTGATAAACCCCGGTCTTCGTCGTCGCCAAATAGCACGCTCACACCGCGTCCTCAACAGTCAGCGCGATTCGGCTTCCGAACAGCCTTCCTAATTCGTGGCGCATTCGGCCAAGCACCACCCCGATTTCGACGATTCGTCCGACATACTCTGCCTCCGGGCCGACAACGAGGCCGCTGGCCGACCGGTCTGATCAGCTTCACTATGAGATCTATCTCGCCTCGGCCATGCGGATCGCGCTCTCCGAATTCCCAACGAATGTCCGCCGGGGCCCTTGAAGGTGAACTCGTAGCGATGGCTGCCGGTCGCCATGGTTGACGAGCGGGTGATGCCGAGACCGTCGATCGAGATGAACCGTCGATATCGGCGTGATCGCGGAACAGCGCCTTCACGCCGCGCAGATTTGCCGAGTTCCTCCTCGCCTACCGTGCCGACGAACATGATGTCGCCGACGGTCGCGACCTGGTTTTCGTTCATCGCCTTGATCAGCGACAGCATCGCCGCAAGCCCGCGCGAATTGTCGACCGATACCGGGTGCTATGATCGCGCCGTCCTTTTCTTCACGGTGACATCGGTGCCTTCGGGAAACACCGTGTCGAGATGCGCCGACACCACCAGCCTGGGCCGGCCGCCGCCGCTGCCCTTGCGTCAGCGCGATCACATTGCCTTCGGCGTCGATCGAGGCGTCCGAGCCAGCTCCTGATTCGCTGCACTGGTAAAATTCGGCGCGAACCTTCTCCTTGAATGGCGGCGCCGGGATTTCGGTGATCCGCTTTTGTTCGGCAAAGGCCCGCGCGTCGTCGGCCTTGATGTCGTCAAGCGTCTTGACGATTTTGGGGTTGGCGAGATCGCTTCCAAGTCTGTGCGGAATGCCGTTTGCGCGCCGGCCGGCTGCGCCAGCGCGTGCTGCGCGACGGCGACGAATGCGATGGCAAGGATCGATCGCGTCAGTGTCTCAGAAATCTCCGATTCGCAGGTTTCATCCTGCGCTCAAGCCCGCTTCCTTGAGTCGTCCCGCGAACCAGCCGGACAAAGGCTGGTCGAAGACGCCGCTGGTATAGACTTGCGACGTGGTGACCTGCGTCTTGCCCAGCGTCAGCAGCACGCCGATCCAGTAGGCGAACCACAGATGCGGATCGGTCAGCGCCCGCAGCTTGTGCTGGTCATGGTCGAGCGGCTGATGATTGGCCGATTTCCGGACCTCGACCGCGAGCAAATTGTTGGGAATGGCGCGCTGGTGCACGACGATGTCGGGATAGATCGACCTGGCGAGGTGATCGTCGGACGAGACGGTGGTTCCACGCGGCAGCCGCAGCGTGCGGTCGCCCAGCCGGTCATATTCGCAGTCGGTCTCCCAGCCCGGGAACTGCTTTTCGACATGCACCGCCAGCCGGTGCGTCAGCGCGCGTTCGCCCGCATCCTTTTCGAGCAGGAAGGCTTCGTGCGCATAGAATTCGTGAAGTGCGGCGATGACCTTGTTCAGCACGGTCTGCATGACGCCTCCTGCGAAGGCGAGCGGTCAAGTTCGCCTTACATCTGCACTTCGATCAGCCGCGGTCCCGGTTCGGCGACGGCTTCGGCCAGCGCCTTGACGAAATCATCGACGTTGGCGACCGCGCGGCCCGGCACGCCCATGCCCTTGGCCATCGCGACGAAGTCCAGCGTCGGACGGTCGATCTTGAGCATGTCGAGCGCCCGCTGGCCGGGCTCGCCGGCGCCGACGCCGTCGAACTCGCCACGCAATATCTGGTAGATCTTGTTGGCAAATACTATCGTGACGACGTTGAGGCCCTCGCGCGCCTGCGTCCACAACGATTGCAGCGTGTACATCGCGCTGCCGTCGCCGACCATGCAGATGACCTTGCGGTCGGGACACGCCACCGCCGCGCCGGTCGCGACCGGGGTCGAGAAGCCGATCGAGCCGCCCATGTTCTGCAGCCAGTCGTGCGGGTTCGCCGCCGCCGTCGGCGGGAAGAAGCCGCGGCCGGTGGTGACGGATTCATCGACCATGATGGCGTTTTCCGGGATCGCCATCGCAATCGCCTGCGCGATCGAGGCATGCGTCAGCGCGCCGGTCGGCTTGATCAGTTCGACCATTTTCTGCGGCTGACGGTCGGCACCCTTCGCCTGCAGCGCGCCGGCCAGCGCTTCGAGCGCGGCGACGGAATTATCCTGGCCCGAGGTCATGCGGTGCACCTCGCAGCCCTGCGGCTTCAAGAGACTCGGCTTGTTCGGATAGGCGAAGAACGCCACCGGCTCGCCGGCTTCGACCAGCACGATATTCTTGAACTCCTTCAAGATCGGGATCGCGTGTTCGATCACATAGGGGATGCGGTCGATCGAGAAGCGGCCCCGGCCGCGCGCAATGCGCGGATTGGAGGTCGGTGTCATCACCTTGCAGCCGGTCTTGCCGGCGATCCGGCCGGCCAGATCAAGCCCGTGCTCGGTGAGCGCGCTGCCGGTCATCAGCAGCAGCGTCGATGCGCCGCCGTTGCGCAGCAGCTTCGCCGCCTGGTCGACTGATTGCGAGGAATAGCTGGCGCGCTGGTTCTCTTCCGGCACCTGCGCGATGCCGTCGGCCTCGTTCCAGGCGGTGTCGGCGGGCAGGATCAGCGTGGCGATCTGCGCGCCCCTCGCGGCTGCGATCGCGGCCGCGCCGTCGGCGGCGACCGACTTCGAATCCGGCGAGGTCCGCACCCAGGCAGACATCGGCCGTGCCAGCCCTTCGATGTCGGAGGTCAGCGGCGCGTTGTAGCTGATATGGTAGGTGGCATGCTGGCCGACGATGTTGACGACGCCGGAATTGGCCTTCTTGGCGTTGTGCAGGTTGGCAAGACCGTTGGCGAGGCCGGGCCCGAGATGCAGCAGGGTCGACGCCGGCGTACCCTTCATCCGGTAATAGCCGTCGGCGGCGCCGGTTACCACGCCCTCGAACAGGCCGAGCACGCAGCGCATTCCTTCCACCCGGTCGAGTGCGGCGACGAAATGCATCTCAGAGGTGCCGGGATTGGTAAAGCAGACGTCCACGCCGCCTGCAACCAACGTCCGCACCAGGCTTTCCGCGCCGTTCATGATCTCGTTCCCCTCAATCGCTGCTGTGTGAGCTGGCCGCGATCAAACATTTGTTCGGACGTCTCGTCAAAGGTTTAGCGGAACAATGCAGCCATCGCCTAAGGCCTGTTGCCTTTTTCAACCAAAGCGTTTGAAAATGGCGAGGTCACAAGCTCGTTGGTTGTATGTTCGGCGCGATTGTGGCCTGTCTCGACCGGTATATTCAGATTTTTTCACGAGGAAGAAAATGACCCGGGCTTTTGCTATTCTTTTTGCGGCTGTCATGGTGCTGGCGGGAGCCGGCCAGGCGCGCGCGCAAGGTTTTCCAAATTTCTTCTTCGACGACACGCGCGACATCATGGGCGGCGGCCCCGGTTTCTTCCGGCCCGGCTCGCCCAGCGGGTCAAGCCCGATCCCGCGTACGACTGTCATGTTTAACGGGGGTTATGCGCCCGGCACAATCTACATCAACACCGGCGAGCGCCGGCTCTATCTCGTTCTCGGCAATGGCCAGGCGCTCCGCTACGGCATCGGCGTCGGCCGCGACGGCTTCCGCTGGGGCGGAACCCACCGCATTTCCGCGAAGAAGGAATGGCCGAGCTGGACGCCGCCGGCGCAGATGCTGCGTCGCCGGCCGGACCTGCCACGCCATATGCCAGGCGGCATCGAGAACCCGCTCGGCGCACGAGCGATGTATCTGGGATCGACCCTCTATCGCATCCACGGCTCGAACGAGCCCGAGACGATCGGACAAGCCGTCTCCTCCGGCTGCTTCCGCATGACCAACGAGGACGTCACCGATCTCTACAGCCGCGTGCCGGTCGGCACGACGGTGGTCGTAAGGAACTAGCCGCCGCCGCCTGGAACCGCGGAGATGCATGCAAGCGCGTGATCGAGATTGGGATCGATCGAAGCTTTCTTTCCTTGCGCACACGCACCGATTGCTGCAGCGTCTTTTGAATGCGCACGCCCCGCCGATTCCTGTACCGATGGACGCTCGCAGCGACCCTGGGCGCCGCCACGCTCGGCGGAACGTGGGCGACGTGCGCGGCATCCACCGAGATTGCTTCGATCGCGCAGCGCCAGCGCACCGAGAAGAAGATCTTCACCGACAGCGAGATCGTCGAAGGATTTCTGAAGACCGCGTTCGGCGCCGAATATCATCTCGCCGGCCGCGTCGATCGCATCCGCAAATATGACGGGCCGGTGCGGGTATTCGCCGACGGCACGCGGACCGACCGCAAGGCGCAGCTCGCAAAAATCGTGGCCGACATCGCCGCACGGGTCCAGCACCTCAACATCGCGATGGTCGACGACATCGACGACGCCAATGTCCAGGTCAAGCTGGTGCGCGACCGCGATCTCCAGCGCACCATCGCGACCTTCTACGGCAGCGAACGGGCGAAAGAGATTCGCTCTTCGCTCGACCCGCAATGCCTGTCTGGCTTTCGCAAGAACGAGAAGTTCGAAATCGAGCATTCCGACGTGATCCTCACGGTCGACAACGGCGACTTCGTTTTCTTCGACTGCGCCTATGAGGAATTGCTGCAGTCGCTGGGACCGATCAACGACACCGAAAGCGTGCCCTGGACCATGTTCAACGACAATGTGTCGATGGGCTATTTCGACGTCTACGACCAGTATCTCCTGAACCTGCTCTATGATCCCCGGGTCAGGCCCGGCATGACCGTTCAGGAAGTCAAGGTGGTGCTGCCGGACGTGCTGGCTGACGTGCGTGCATGGGTGCGCAAGGTCAACAACCTGCCGTAAGTGGCGGGTCGCCGTGGCTATTGCTATGGGCTCAGTTCGGCCGTCAGGCGTCGGCGCTCCCTGCATGGCCGGCCAGATCAGATCTCCGATGACGAGTGCCCCGGCACGATCGTCGAAAGCCAGGCGGTCCGCGCAATTGGTCCTTTTTCCTATGACAACGCAAAGTTTAATGTGCGAAAGATTGTGACTTACGAGAGCAAATCCTGTCTAATAGGGCGTATGGGCGCATTCTATAAGTTTTCCAAATGAACGACCTGCCACGTATCCAGGCCTTGCGCTGCTTCATCACCGTGGCCCGCGAGGGCACGGTTTCGCGCGCGGCCACCCTGCTGCACCTGACCCAGCCGGCCGTCAGCCTGCAGTTGAAGGGACTGGAAGAAAGCACCGGCCTGCAGCTTTTCAACCGCACGCCGGGCGGCTTCACGCTGACGGAGGCCGGCGCCGCCCTGCTGCCGCTGGCGCACCGGACCATATCGGCTTCCGCCGATTTCAAGACAGCCGCGGATTCCTTGCGCGAATCGTTGCGGGCCACGCTGCGCGTCGGGACGATCCTGGATCCGGAGTCGACCCGGCTAGGCTCGTTCGTGCGCATCCTCGCCACGTCCTCGAAGAAGACCGAGGTGTTCCTCCGCTACGGCATGAGCGACGACGTGCTGGCCCAGATCGGCAGGGGCGAGCTCGACGTCGGATACTATATCGACGCCACGCCGCCCGAATGCCTGACCTCGGAGCTGCTACCCGAGCGTACCATCGGGGATGGCAAGTACCGGCTCGCGACGCTGACGCGATACGATTACCGCGTGATTGCTCCCCGGGAATGGAGCGACAAGGTGATGGGCAAGGATTGGGCCGACCTCATCGACCTGCCCTGGATCACGACGCCGCACGACTCGGCGCATCGCCGGCTGATCGACGGCGTATTCCGGCCAACCGGAGCATTGCCGAAACGCGTCGCCTTTGCCGAACAGGAAGACGCCATGATCGAGTTCGTCGAAGCCGGCAACTGCCTCAGCCTCGCCCGCGACCACGTGATCGATCGCATCACCCGCAACCGGAATTTCGTGGTTGCCGACAAGGTGGCGCTGACCTGCGATCTCAGTTTCGCCTGCCTGACGTCGCGGCGGCACGATCCGATGATCTCTCAGGCCTTCTCGGCCATGCAGGCGGTATGGGAGCTGCCCTCGGGCAGCGCTGCGCCCGCACCGATCGAAGCGGCACGACCGCGGAAAAGCGTCCGGCGCTAAAGCCAATTCCCTTCCGATTGAATCGGAACGGAACTGGATTTTTGTTTTGACGCGTTTTCTTGACGCGAACCGGTCCCCACCCCCGGATCAAGTCCGAGGGCATGCTTCGCTGGAAAACGCTCCAGGATCAGATCTTGTTATCGCAGATCGATTTCAGCGACCGCCATTCCTCCGGCGTCAGCAGCGGCGGCCCGCTGGCTGAGCGGTCCTGCCGGCTCATGCGCGCCAGCCGATCCTCGCTCAGGGGATGGGTTGAGATGATGGAGAGCCCCTTGCCCTCCTTTCCGGTGACCCGCAGCAGCAATTCACCGGTCGGCTTTGCCGGCCGGCCCAACCGGTGCATGATTTCGATCGCAAAGTCGTCGGCATTGGTCTCGGCCTCGCGCGAATGGGACGACGTCACCAACGTACGTGAGCCGAAGATCAAGGCGCTGGACCCGGTGATATCGCCGAATAGCAGCCCGATCAGGAACGACGTGCTGCCGTCGCGGATCAGTCCGCGCATGCTGTCGCGATGCTTGAGATGGCCGAGTTCATGCGCCAGCACGCCCGCGATCTCGTCCGCGTTGTCGGCCTTCGCCAGCAATCCGTCGAACAGATAGATCCTGCCGCCCGGCAGCGCGAAGGCATTGGGAATCGAACTCGACAGCACGCCAGACTGCACCGAGGTGTCGAGGCCGGCGGATTCGCGAATTGAAGTGACGAGCTTGACGAAGGCTTTCTGTCCGGCGGGATTGTCGCAGGCCTTGGCGCCGAACATCGTCTTGATCTGGCCGTCGGCAACGTCGCCGAGCCGCCGCTCGAACGCGTCGGGCACCAGGGGCGCAAGGCGGTCGGCGATCATCGGAAGCCCGAACAGCACGACGCAAACGATCGAAATCGCGGCTGCGATCGACCAGCCGACGATGACGGCAATGCCACGCCGGCCGGGCGTGTTTTCGTCCAGTCTGGCGCAGCGCGAAACCAGCTCGGTCGGCAAGCGCGGCGTCGCGGACCTCGAGCCGCGCCAACGCGGATGCCGTCGGGCAGGCAAGACGCAGCATGCCCGACGGGCTGTCGGCGCGGCGGATGTCGGCATAGTCCCACGCCGCCAGCGTCTGTTCGTGGTCGACGATTTCGAGCCGGTCGGAGAAGTGGAGCATGACCGCGCGGCGCCGGCTCGACACGCCGTCGAAATAGATCGCCGCATTGGCCGGCGGCGTTTGCGAAATTTCGGGCGCGTCGCCTTCCATGGTCATCTCACCCTAGAACCCGCCGACATCGAGACCGTCGGCAAAGCCTTCGCCGAGCGCGTTGGCCAGATCGCCCCGCGCGGCAACGTTGGCGGCGGCCTCGATACCGATGATATTGACAGAGCCCAGCACGATGACCCAGAGGTCGCGCGTCAGATAGACCCGCATCACCACGTTCATCGCCAGCGCCATGACCAGATAGCCGAGGCCAAGCAGCACCAGCAACGGAATGCTCCGCATCAATTCCGGCGTCTTGAAGAATTCCGTCACCCCCTCGCCGCTCATGCTGGCGACCAGCACCGCGCACAGTGCCAGATAGATCGCGAACACGAGGCCCAGCAGCGCCATCCAGCCGATCACTTTCCAGTACAGCCCGATCAACGCGCTCTTCGGCAATGAGGACTCCAGGCGCACCTCGCCGAACCGGATGCCGGACAGCCACCAGCGCCATTCGATGGCCTTGTAGCCGGCGTAAACGAAGGGAGCGATCGGGCTTATATAAATGGCGATCGGCGTGAGCAGCCACAGCCACCAGCCGCGCTTGAAGAACTCCCAGCCGCGCCCCTCGAATCGGCCCTGCAGGTCGCCAAAATGGGAATGGCGCATCTTGTAGCGTTCGAGCGCCGCCGCGCGCCACGGCAGGATCAGTCCGAGCGTGAGGATCATCAGCACGCCCCACAGCGACGCCTGCAGGGCATAGATCCAGCCCGAGCCCGTCATCCAGAAGCGTACGCCGCGCCACACGGTGCGCGTCATGCGATAGCGCCGCGCGCGGTAGATCGCGAACTGCCCGAACAGAAAGAAGAAGGCGATCAGGGGAATACTGGCGAACGCCTTATAACGCTCGGCCTCGAGACCGATCAGGAAATAACCGAGATAGATCGGCACCAGGATCGCGAGCGCGACCAGAAATCCGATCAGCAACTCCTTGCCGCGGCCGGTATATTCGGCGGCATCGCCGTCGATCAAAGTATTGGACCAGAGATGGCGGCGGATGTCGGTGAGCAGCCAGAACCGGTAGAAGCCAAGGGTGACGAGCTCCAGCGCCGCGCCGCGCTTGACCAGCTCGAAGAATTCACCGCGGCTGCCGGAAAACGCCACCGGCATCGGCGGCGGCACAGGCATGGGAGGCGGCCCGGGCGGCACCTGCGGGGGCCAGCTCATCTCATTCATGGTTCAACTCCAGCACGACAGTGGCGGATCAAACCACGAATATGTCGGCCGTTGTGTGACCTAGGTTCCACAGGACGTATCGAAACTCGATACAACCCCTGCTTGGTGTTCGCCTGCCTTCCGTCGCAGACGGTTACGCCGTTTTTTCAAACAACTCCCGGCCGATCAGCATGCGGCGGATTTCGCTGGTGCCGGCGCCGATTTCATAGAGTTTTGCATCGCGCAACAGCCGCCCGGTCGGGTAGTCGTTGATGTAGCCATTGCCGCCCAGAAGCTGGATGGCGTCGAGCGCGCATTGGGTGGCTTTTTCCGCTGCATAAAGAATGGCGCCGGCCGCATCCTCGCGCGTAGTCTCGCCGCGGTCGCAGGCTTTTGCGACCGCATACACATAGGCCCGCGAGGCGTTCATCGTGGTGTACATGTCGGCGATCTTGCCCTGCACCAATTGAAAAGTGCCGATCGGCTCGCCGAACTGCTTGCGCTCGTGCACATAAGGCAGCACCACGTCCATGCAGGCCTGCATGATGCCGATCGGGCCCGCCGCCAGCACCGCGCGCTCATAGTCGAGGCCGGACATCAGCACGTTGACGCCGCGGCCGACCTCGCTGAGCACGTTCTCTTCGGGCACTTCGCAATCCTCGAACAGCAGCTCGCAGGTGTCGGAGCCGCGCATGCCGAGCTTGTCGAGCTTCTGCGCGGTGGAAAAGCCCTTCATGCCCTTTTCGATGATGAAGGCGGTCATGCCGCGCGGCCCGGCGTTGAGGTCGGTCTTGGCGTAGACCACCAGCGTGTCGGCGACAGGACCGTTGGTGATCCACATCTTGTTGCCGTTGAGCACAAAGCGGTCGCCCTTTTTGTCGGCGCGGGTCTTCATCGACACCACGTCCGAACCGGCGCCGGGCTCCGACATCGCCAAGGCACCTACATGTTCGCCGGAGATCAGCTTCGGCAGGTATTTCTGCTTCTGCGTCTCGTTGCCGTTACGGCGGATCTGGTTGACGCAGAGGTTGGAATGCGCGCCATAGGAAAGCCCGACCGCGGCCGAGGCCCGCGACATCTCCTCCACCGCGATGCAGTGCTCGAGATAGCCAAGGCCCGTCCCGCCATACTCCTCTTCGACGGTGATGCCGTGCAGGCCGAGCGCGCCGATCTTGGGCCAGAGGTCGCGGGGAAACTGGTTGCTGCGGTCGATTTCGGCGGCGCGCGGCGCGATTTCGTTCTGCGAAAACGCATACACCGTCTCGCGAATCGCGTCCGCGGTGTCACCGAGATCGAAATTGAACATCCGATGAGCGTTGGAGATCATGACCGCCTCCCGGCGAATTATCTGTTGTTTGAAACAGGCTTATAGCGTTTTCGGGTGAAGTGGGCACCGGTTCGCGTCAATAAAAAGCGTGCAACGCAAAATCCGGAGTCAAGGCGGGACGACGGTAATTGATGCGGCTAATGCGCCAACTCCTCCTTGCGCCGACGCGCGGCTCGGGATGTAATAGGGTAAAACATCGTCCCGCCGGGGTGCTTCGGCGGGGGATCAGGTAGGGAGGTGCTCATGGACGGAACCATCGATCTCGCCGCAGATTTCCATCTGCGCGCCGCGCGCGAACGGGCTCAGTCAATTCCGCTCGGTGATTTCGACGTCAGCCATCCCGACCTGTTCACGACCGACTCGTTCTGGCCATATTTCGACCGGCTGCGCCGGGAAGACCCGGTGCATTACTGCAAGGACAGCATGTTCGGGCCGTATTGGTCGGTGACCAAATACAACGACATCATGGACATCGAGACCAACCACGCGGTGTTCTCCTCCGCCTCTTCCCTTGGCGGCATCACCATCCGCGATATCGCAGCTAATCTGCGCAGCGAGAGTTTCATCGCGATGGACCAGCCGCGCCACTCCGCGCAGCGCAAGACGGTCGCGCCGATGTTCACGCCGACGCATCTCGATCAGCTTGCGATCAACATCCGCAAGCGATCCGCCGAGTGCCTCGACAACCTTCCTGTCAACGAGGTGTTCGACTGGGTCGACCAGGTCTCGATCGAACTCACCACGCAAATGCTCGCCGTGCTGTTCGACTTTCCCTGGGAAGACCGCCGCAAGCTGACGCGCTGGTCCGACGTCGCGACCACGCTTCCCGGCCCCGACGGCCTCGTCGCGACCGAAGAAGAACGTCAGGCCGAGCTGATGGAATGCGCGACCTATTTCGGAAAACTCTGGAAGGAGCGCATCAGCCAACCGCCGAAGAGCGACCTGTTGTCGATGATGGCGCATAGCCCCGCCACGCGCGACATGGACCCGAAGAATTTCCTCGGCAATCTCATCCTGCTGATCGTCGGCGGCAACGACACCACCCGCAACACGCTGTCCGGCAGCGTTTACGCGCTGAACAAGAATCCGGATCAGTACCAAAAGCTGCGCGACAACCCTGCCCTGATCGACAGCTTCGTGCCGGAGGTAATCCGCTGGCAGACACCGCTGGCGCATATGCGCCGTACCGCGCTCGCTGACATCGAGTTCCGCGGCCGGCAGATCAAGAAGGGTGACAAGGTCGTGATGTGGTACGTCTCGGGCAACCGCGACGAAGACGTGATCGACAACCCCTACGAATTTATCATTGATCGCGCCCGGCCGCGGACCCACATCTCGTTCGGTTTCGGCATCCACCGCTGCGTCGGAATTCGGCTGGCGGAGCTGCAACTCAAAATCATCTGGGAAGAAATCCTCAAGCGGTACGACAATATCGAGGTGGTCGGCGAACCGAAGCGGGTATATTCCAGCTTCGTGAAGGGTTACGAGACTCTGCCGGTCCGCATCGCCGCCTAGCCGCTCATTGAAACTACTCGGGATGATCGACCATGAACGTCCAGACATCAATCAGAGCCGACAAGCAAGAGCTTCTGCGCGCTGCGCGTGAAGAGGCTTACTCGACGCCGCTGAAGGACTTTCATCCCGGTGCGCCAAAGCTGTTCCAGAACGACACGCTGTGGCCGTGGTTCGAGCGGCTGCGCAAGGAAGAGCCGGTGCACTACTGCACCAACGCGCCGATCGAGCCCTATTGGTCGGTGACCAAATACAACGACATCATGCATGTCGACACCAACCACGGCATGTTCTCGTCCAACTCGACGCTCGGCGGCATCTCGATCCGCGACGTGCCGCCCGGCTACGACTATCCGAGCTTCATCGCGATGGATCAGCCGCGGCACTCGGCGCAGCGCAAGACAGTGTCGCCGATGTTCACGCCGACGCATCTGGATGAGCTGGCAAAGCTGATCCGCGAGCGCGCCATCAAGGTGCTCGACAATCTGCCGCGCAACGAGACCTTCAACTTCGTCGAGCGGGTCTCGATCGAACTGACGACGCAGATGCTGGCGACGCTGTTCGATTTCCCCTGGGAGGAGCGCCGCAAGCTGACGCGCTGGTCTGATGTCTCGACCGCGCTGCCCAAGAGCGGCGTCGTGGAATCGCCGGAACAGCGGCGCCAGGAAATGGACGAGTGCAACGCCTATTTTGCAAAACTCTGGAACGAGCGCGTCAACGCGCCGCCGAAGAACGATCTGCTGTCGATGATGGCGCATAGCGACGCGACGCGGCACATGGACCCCGACAATCTGATGGGCAATATCATCCTGTTGATCGTCGGCGGCAACGACACCACGCGCAACACCATGAGCGGTTCGGTGCTGGCACTGAACGAGCACCCGGACCAGTACCATAAGCTGCGCGAGAATCCGGAGCTGATCGACACGATGGTGCCGGAAGTGATCCGATGGCAGACACCCCTGGCGCATATGCGGCGCACTGCGCTGGTCGACACCGAAATCGGCGGCAAGAAGATCAAAAAGGGCGACCGTGTCGTGATGTGGTATGTCTCGGGCAACCGCGACGAGGAAGGCATCGAGAAGCCCGACGAATTCATCATCGACCGCGCCCGCCCGCGTACGCATCTGTCGTTCGGCTTCGGCATCCATCGCTGCGTCGGCATGCGCCTCGCCGAGTTGCAATTGAAGATCGTGTGGCAGGAAATGCTGAAGCGCTTCGACCGCATCGAGGTGGTGGGCGAGCCGAAGCGGGTCTATTCGAGCTTTGTCCGCGGCATCGAGCAATTGCCGGTGCGCATTCCGGGATGAGCGTTGAACTCAATCCGCCTGAGCTTGCGGAGGCGATCAACGCCAAGGGCTTCATGGGCGCGGCGGGCTTCCGCATCGCGGCTATCAAGCCGGGGTACGCCGAGATTGCCTTGGCGCGCCGCGACGACCTCCTGCAGTTCTTCGGCCATTTTCACGGCGGCATCATCTCGGCGCTCGCCGATCATGCTGCAGGGATCGCGGTCACGTCGGCCCTGCCCAAGGGCAAGATCGGCGTTACCATCGAGATCAAGGTCAATTTTCTCAGCCCCGCCGACGGCACCGAGCTGATCGCCCGCGCCAAAACGCTGAAGATGTCGGGCTCGATAGGCGTTGCGACCGTCGAAGTGTTTTCGAAGAAAGAGAACACCGAGACGCTCTGCGCCTTCGGCACCGCCACGATGCGCGCCATGGATCTGCCGGGCGGGCTAAGGCAGCCGTGACTTGCCGTGACTTTCAAGCCCATCGCACCCGCAGCGATGAGATGCCGCTGATAACTGCCGATCGCGCTCGACGCGGCGCACCCGCCAATGAGATACGCGGTAACTCCTGCATCAATTCTCCAAACAATGCCCTGAGCTCAAGTCTGGCGAGGTGCACCCCGAGACAAAAATGCGGTCCCGACCCAAATGCGAGATGCGGATTCGGCTGTCGATCCACTTCGAACTTGTCGGCCGAGCCAAACACTGTCTCATCGCGGTTTGCAGATAAGAAGAACAAGGCCACGGCCTCACCGGCTCGTATGCGCTGGCCGCCGACATTCGTATCCGTGGTCGCCGTTCGTACCAGATGTCGACCGGGAGAGGTCCATCGCAATATTTCTTCGACCGCCGCTTCGAGAAGCGCCGGATCGCGCACCAGTTTGGTCATCTGATCGGGGTGGGTGAGCATCGCATGCAGCCCCCCCGCTATGCTGTAAGCGGTGTTTTCCTGGCCCGCGATGGCAAGTTGCATGAAATACGAGAGGCGCTCATAGTCCGGAAGTGGTTTGCCGAAAACGCAGGCGTTGGCGATGACGCTGCTGAGGTCCGCCCTTGGATGCGTCCGGCGGTCGGCGGTGACCTCGTTGAAGTATTCGCGAAACCCGACGCCTGCCAATCGGATGGATTCAGCCGGGTGATCGGACAAGGCACGGCTCGGATCTTCCGCTCCCGTCAAGCCACTGGCCAGCTTCAGAATCAAGGGGTCATCCGCCTCTGGAAGACCAAGAATGTGCATCATGAGCCGTAAGGGAAATGGTGCAGCGATCCCGCGTGCGAAGTCGAACGCTTCGCCGTTCCTCGGTATGCGGCTCACAAATTGACGCGCGAGAGTCGTGGCTAGCGTATCGAGGCTTCCAACCTCGAGCTTGGAAAACCAGGCTCGCGCGATCTCGCGATAGGCGCGATGTTCAAGTTTATCCATTTGAAACAGACTACGTAGCACATCCGGCTTTCCGGAGATCTGCCGTATGCTGGCCTCACCTGCCTCGCTGGACAGCACCGATCGAGGTGCCGCGACGAAAGGCGCGCCCCTTGCCTCGACCGCCATGATGTCGGCGTGCCGTGAGACAAGCCAAAAGGGGCGCATACCCGGACATTCGACCCAATAGACCGGCGCTTGCGACCGCAGAAGAGCAAATGCAGCATGCAACCCGGCTTCGTCCATTTGACCGTCAGGCGATATGACGAAGAGTGCCGCTTCGCGCACCCGATCCTTGCGACGCGAAGGCGAAAGCGACATGCCGTTCTCCGGCGCTCTCGCGGTGCGATCTGTTCTGCGAACCGTACGTCGCCTCATTTGCTGGTCCCTGCCCGGTTCGCCGCCACGAGACATTCTACCGGCTCGCATCCGAAGTTGCGTTGGCGGCGCGGGCAAGCAGCGTAAATTCCTGCAGCCCGTAATCGTCCACGATCTCGATCGACCGACCAAGTTCTCGTTCGCAAAATCGCGCCCATTTCCCGGGAGTGGTGCAGTAGAGCTGCCCCTGCTGAGACGGCTGGCCCGGTGTTCTCAGGAAATTGACGGCGAAACCAACTTTGCTCATTCGGTGCATGTCAAACAGCATGGTGCTCACGAATTTTTCCCAGGTGAGTGGAGAAAACCCGACCATCACATTCATGGTGCCGCTGGCGACCACGTAGTCAGAGGTTTCCGATACGTTCCGCCCGACGGCGAAACGCACTTTGCAATCGTCTGCATGACGACGTCGGCCCCGGCGCACCATCTCCGACGACAAATCGATTCCCAGGTACTCGACGCTGGCAGCGCTCCGGTGTTTGACGAGAAACGTTGCCAGCGCGCCGTAACCGCAGCCCAGATCGATCAGCGAAAATGGTTCATCGGTCGGACAAATTCGCAGAAGCTGGGCAAAGCGCAGCGATTGCGTCGTCGTGCACGACCAATCTACCCCACGAGGGGTGGCCCCGTAGCCGGCAAGTTTGGCAGTGTAGTAATCCCTGACCTGGACGCAAACGAAGTCGAGCTTGGCACCGCTCAGGAGATTCGCGGAGTTGGAACGCCGCCTGGCTTGTCTCAAGCCTTCTTCCCTTTTCGCCGCTTCTTTGCGGCGCGGGCCGCCTGACCTTTCTCTTTGGCCAAAGTCGGGATCGATATGATCAAATAGGGCTGAGTTTCGTAGATGATGGGTTGTCCCTGCGTTACCTTCACACGGCGGTCCTTACTCAGCAAATGAGTGGTTGTGTAAACGGGAAGCGGCTTCTTGCTCTCCAGATTTTCCTGATAGGCGCTTCGAATGCGATCGTGGGCACTCACCCCCTTCTGATCCGAAGTGTACTTTTTCAGGAGCTCCAGGTAGATGAACCACCGCCGCCGCTCCGCGAACTCCGCCGGAACGATATGCAGAACACGGAAAGCCTGCTTGAGAGAGTGCTTGCTCGAAAATACTTTGAAGTCCTTCTGGATGGCGACCATTTCCCTGAGCGGCTGGCCGGGACCGAATCTGGTGTTGAGTTGGAAAAGTATGTCGGCTGTAGAAAAATCGCTTATCGCTATTCCCATCTTTCAATCTCCCTTTGTGGTTATAATTTTTGGCATATACACCTGAGATTTCAATCTCAACGTACTAGTTTACGATTTTTTCCTCGCTATACCCAAGACCATGCAGTCTCGGGGCGAAGATTTCCGCCCCTGTGACATCCAGCAACGCGTTCGCCCTCTCCAGGTGCCCTTCGCGCCGCCCGGGATCGATCGCGCCGCCAGCCAGCGCAAGGTCGGCCGCGACGATGTGCGCGTGCAGTTCGGCGACTCGATCGGTTCGCCTCAGTGCGACGTCGACAGCTTCGCTTACGACCTGCGCGGCGCGTGCCTTCTCGCCCGCAAGATCAAGCGTGTGCGCCAGATACGCCAGAAGTCGCGCCTCGATCTCAAGACCGGTTTTCGATTTTCTCGCAGTTGCCAGTGCTTCGTACAAATCGCTGGAGGCCGACGCGAAATCGCCGTCGGTAGAGCTCGCGAGAGCCCGGCAGAGACGGGCTGCGGTGAAAAGATAGCTCATTCCGGATTGCGAGGCGTAACCCTCCACCTCCTTCGCGTGCGACCATGCCATCGAGCTATTTCCGCGATGGAATGCCATCTCGGCCGCGGCAAGATGTGCATGATACTGAACGACCGGGATAGCCTTTGAACGATCAGCCCGAAGAGCTTTTGCTAGACACCCCTCGGCAGCCTCGAATTGACCAAGGAGGACCAATGTTCGCGTCCTCAGGCAAAGCAGCCACTGCCCAACATCGAAGCCGAAGATCTGACTTGCGTTGAGACCGAGAACAACGCCGCTCGCCACCCCGCTCCGCTCATCATCCGCAGCTATTGCAGTATCATTCGTAACGAGACTTTCGCGAAGGCAGCCAGCGAGCAGGTAGGCCTGGCATAGTTGCGCGTTGCATGCAACGAACACATCTCGATCCCCGCTTGCTGCAGCCGCTGCCACTCCCTGCCGAGCCAGACCGATATAGTCGTCGGCTGCGCCGGTAGCTGCAAATACACGGCCGTACGCTCCCAGTAACAGCGCTTCGTGCTTTCGATCCCCCGCTCCGCGCGCATATTGCAAGGCTTCTTCGGCATAAGGTTTTACATCGTCAGCCGACAAACCCTCACTCCAGGCAAATCCGAGCACCCGACCGCTGGCAAGGGCTCGAAGCTGGTCGACCGCCGCATCTCCACGCTGATCCCGCAGCAGCCAACGCACCTTTTTCCACTCGGCAAGAGCCCGCGACGAATTGGTCCTGCCGACCCAGAGAGCGGCACGGCGCAAATGCATCGCAGCCTCCAGCACTCGCCCAGCCGCCTCGCAATGATAGGCCAGCAAACTGGCCAACTCGTCTGCGGTCCCCCACGGGGCGCCCCCGATCGCACTTGCTACCGAGGAGTGCAGCTGAGCTCTGCGAGACCGAAGCTGCATTGCATAAGCCACTTCCTGGATCAAAGGATGCCGAAACGCGTATCCCGGTTTGTCGAGGCTGCTGACGGTCAGGAGATCCAGGTCGCAAAGACGTGAAAACAGCTTCCTGATCTCGTGCTCCGAAATGCCGGAAACCTCCATTGCCACCGCCAACGGAAACTCCTTGCCGATGACAGCACCGATTTGCAGCGCCGCTTTCTCGATCGCGGGGAGCAGGTCAATGCGTGCGCCGATCACGGCTTCAATGGTTGCTGGCAGCGAGGGAGTCAGCCAGTCGGACGATACGATCCGATATCCGCCGCGTTCGCCGAGCAGGGCACCGCTTTGTGCCAAAGCCCGAACCAATTCTTCCGCAAAAAACGGGTTGCCATCGCTCTGCTGCGCGACGTCTGTGACGATGTTGGTCAGGTCGGGGCCGTCCCCGATCAGATCTTGGACCAAATGTTGAATGTCGCGGCTGTCCAGTTCGGTCAGCGCAAGTTCGCTGAAATGCTCGATCGACCACGGAGGAGACCATGTCGGCCGATAGTTTACCACCATCACGATCTTGGTGCCTTCGACGGCCTCGGCAATGGCCGTCAGGAAGCCTTGGCTGAGATCGTCGAGCCAGTGCAGGTCCTCGAAGATGATGACCGAGGTTTGACGGCCTGCCGCCACGACCATCCGCTTCACAAGGTTGCGCAGCCGCAAATTCCAGGCTTTCGGGTCGGCGCGCTCGGTTTCCAGCTCCGGCGCCGGAAGTCCCAGGAGATTCAGCAGGTATGGAAGGTCGTCGACGAAGGTCGCGTCGAGCGCCAGCAGGCGCTCTTCGATTTTTGCGCGCGCTATTTTTTGATCGAGTGTCGTCGTGACGCGGAAGTATGCGCGCAGCAACTCCAATACCGCGAGCAGCGGCATGGATTGCGACTTCCCGACGACTTGCGCGTGCCCCTCCAGGACCTTGACATCTCGTTGGCGGCACCACTCGCCGAACTCATAACATATTCGGCTTTTTCCCATACCGGCGTGCGCGACTATTCCAATGACGCGTCCAGCGTTATTCTCGGCATCGGATACAGCCTGCTTGAGAAATTCCAACTCGGCTTGTCGTCCCCGCAATGGTGACAGGCCGACCGCGCGGAATCTGTCGCTCACGACGCCGGGCTTCAATCCAATCAGACGAAATACCGTTATGGGCTCCGGAACACCCCTCAGCGTGCGGACGCCGGCCGGACGGGTTTCGCAATAATCACTGACCAGGTCCTTGCATTCCATACTCAACAGGATTCCGCCCGGCTCCGCTTCGCGCTCCAACCGGCTGGCAATATGCAAGACGAGGCCTTGTGCCTCGTGGCCAAAGACGTCGCCTCTTGGCGAGGCAACGACTTCGCCGGAGTGAATTCCTATCCTGATCTCGGTCGAAACCGGCAGTGCGGCCACCGCCTCCTGCATCGCCAAAGCCGCCTGGCAAGCAAGGAGAGCGTGTCCGTCCTGGGCGCGGGGCGCACCAAAGATGGCGTCCAGTCCATCGCCGAGCGTGTGGAGGATGGTTCCCCCGAACCGCCCCACGGCCTGCATCATGGCTTCAACCGCGGGCTGGAGGCGCCGCCCGGCTGATTCCGCATCGAGCTTTGCTATGAGTTCTGTCGAGCCCACGATGTCTGCAAACAATGCCGTAGCTTGCTTGCGCTCACGCTGCAGCTCCATGAGCGTCGAGACATCCAACTGAACTCCGCAGTTGAAGCAGAACTTGTTACGCGGAGCGTTTTCTTGTCCGCAGGTGCGGCATTGCATTTAAAACTCGCTGTGATTGAGCCCTTTGACGAACTGGCCGACGCTCTCCCTCTGAGACGTTATCACGCCTCGCAAGCTATCGAAATATCCAACGGAAGTAAGCCCCCGTTCCGATTGAACCCGGACCACCTCGAAGTGACCGGCTTGAGGGTTGGGGTCGGCAACTGGAGCGCCTGCATCGTTTCGCACATCACATGCGACCAGAACGACGATCCGTGTCAGGTCATTCCAAGGCATGGCCGAGAAGCGATTTGCGGATGCTCACATCGAGACCGCTGCTGGCGCGCGGCATACCCGACGCGGGCACGGGAAAAGGCGGCTTCAATTGCATATCCGATCTGACGCCCGGTGCGATACCGCGGGTCGAAGCGGCCGAGAATTGGGGTAGCTATGTAGGGACACTTGCCCGCATGCCTGCTTCAATCCAGCGTTCCTTGTCCGACGCGTTCGTCTCGTGAACGACCGACAAAGGACGACTGGCGACAACAGGAGAGCTGCATGGCCGGATCGTTGCAGACGAATGTCAGGTACTCGATGGAATACTGGATGCGGCTCGCTGTCATCGCGATGTTTGGATGGACGACGACAGCCGAACCTCTCTTCGCGCAAACGCCCCCGGCACCGGATCCGGCGCAACAGGCGCCGGGAGCCGCGGGCACGCCAGCGCCGGCTGACCAAGCCGCCGACGTCTATTCGATGACCGATCTCGAATATCTCCTGGGACCGATCGCGCTCTATCCGGATCCGCTGCTGGCGTTGATATTGCCGGCGAGCACACACCCCGATCAAATCATCGAGGCCGCAGGCTGGCTCGAGAACAATGCGGCAGCCATCGCGCGCAACGATTTCACCGAAGTCGACGCCAAGCCATGGGACCCATCCGTCCAGGCGCTGACACGTTTTCCCGACACCGTCAAAATGCTGGCCGACCATTCCGACTGGACCGGATCGCTGGGATGGGCGTTTTCGGTTCAAGACGCCGATGTCGCGGCCGTCATCCAGATGCTGCGGGCGAAAGCAGAGAGCGCCGGCAATCTCAAGTCGACGCCCGAGCAGGTCGTGACAACCCGGGACGAAGGCGGTTCGCGGGTCATCTACATTGCGCCCACTAACCCCGAGCGCATCTATGTCCCGGTGTACGATTCTTCCCTGGTGTTCGACACCGTCGTGACCGGGGCATTGGTGTTCGGCACCGCCATTCTGGTTGGCTCGGCCTGGAATAATAGTTGGGGCTGGAACAACCGGAGCTGGAATCAGGTGTGGATCCGGCCGCCGGGCCCCGGCTGGCGTCCTCCGGTTCGCCCGATCAGGCCGCCCCCCGGCGCATGGCGTCCGGGTGGCCCGGGTCGTCCCCCTGGCGTACGTCCGGATCGGCCCGGCGTGCGTCCTCCGGGCCAACGTCCCGATCGTCCCGGTGCTGGCGTGCGGCCTGACCGGCCGGGCGTAAGGCCCGACCGGCCAACGCTACCCGGCAACCGGCCGGAGCGCCCCGGCACGCGTCCCGATCGCCCCGGCGCACGTCCCGACCGTCCTGCTGTTCGGCCGGATCGTCCGGCTGCCCGGCCGGAACGTCCAGCCGCGCGTCCGCAGCGTCCCGAGACGCGGCCATCCCGGCCCGCAGCGCGGCCACAGCAACGACCTGCATCCCGCCCAAGTGTCCAGCCCTCGCGACCGCAGTCACGGCCGAGCCGACCTCAACAGCGCCCGCAGGTACAGCGGCCCGCCAACCGTCCGAACGTGCAGCGCCCTCAGGCCAATCGATCCAGACCGCAGGGCGCACGGCCCCAGGCGCAACGCCCGCGCCCGCAAGGAGGACGCCTGCGGCAATAGGCGGACGCGGCATCTGCTCGCAGCTTCAGTCGGTGCGAACAGATGTCGCAACAAGAGACGCTGTCATGGCGCGGTTCAGCACGGCCGTTCTCCAAGGCCTCGCTGATGGCATCGAACTGATCGACCGCGCGTGAGGTCCGATAAGAGTCCGGACCTGACCTGAGCCAGGCCATAAATCAATCTCGGGCTCGTCTAACCGCTATGGCACCGCCTCAAAGGATTTCCGTTACGGAGATCGGGACCGGCGGACGTTGCAGACCTTGTGGGGCGCGATCCTCAGATCGGACAGGGACGTGTTTCCCGGACCTGAATCGGCCGGCTCAAGGACAATCCGGCAACGGAATCCGAGCGCCCGTGCTATTCGCAGATAGTTGGTGAGGGTGATGCCGGAAGTGCCATTCAGATAGCGGGAAATCTGACTGGGATCAGCTCCGAGCATAAAGCCGATCGCCTCCAAACTCATCGAATTTCTCTGTCGCCGTTCCAGGATTTCGTTGATGATGAGTTTTTCATCTTCGGCGACATCGAATGCGAGACGCTGGCTGGTCTCGTGATCGGTACCCGGGAAGTCTCGCGTACGCGTTCTCATGATTGTTTCTCGTTAGCCTGCCAACTCCATAACGAATTCGTGCCGACGTTGGATCACCGTCCATGGTGAATTCGACGAGCCAGCGGTGAAGCTTTCCCGATCTTCGATGAACTCAAGTCGGACTTTGCGTGAGGCCCGAAAAGCACCACAACACCGAGTTCCGAAGTTCCGCGAACAGATTACTGGAAACGCGGCCGTAGTAGTCATCCGCCACGGCAAGCCCGCTCCTATACAATTGCGGCATGGCAGCTGTAGCCAGATGAGAATGCAGGGCCGGGCCAATATGGCCTATGCCATTCCCAACGGTCCGGCATCGGCTCACGCAAGCTTGATGTCCCAGAGGCCTTCTTCGCGACAGGCGCTGAGTTCGTCGCGGATCAGCGCGGTAATGAGCGTAATCGCAGTCGAGCCCGGGTGATCGATGGGAGACGCAAGGGTGAGTTCGCGCATCGGCGCAGGTTTTGCGATCGCAGCCGTTTCCAGCCGGCCGGCGGCGACTTCGTTGCGTACCGACGAGGGCGGCAACAGCGTGTATCCCAGGCCTTCCTCGACCAGACTTGTCAGCACCCGAAACGAATCCGCTTCCAGCTTGACGTCGAGTTTCAGTTTCTTCTTCGCCGCCGCCTGCTCGATCAGCGCCCGGAGCCCGTGCGAATGACTGGGCAGCACCAAGCGCTGCTTCAGCAGCCAGCCGATATCGACCTGCTTCCTTTGCGCGAGCCCGCTGCCGCGCGGTCCCACGGCTACGACATAGTCGCGGCCGAGGCTCTGCACGGACAGATGCAGGTCGCTGGACGGCCCGTAGATCAGCGCCAGATCCATTTCGCCACGATGCAGCCATTCCATCAGGTGTCCGCTGTAACTCTCGACGATGCAGAGCGAAATACCGGGATATTTGTCGACGGTGCGCCGGGCGAGCCGCGCCGAAATCACGCAGCTCACGGTCGGCACCAGCCCGAGCACCACGCGCCCCGAGGGCGGCCCGCCGGCGGACTGGATCTCGTCGCGCACCTGGTCGATTTGCCGCACGATGCCGGCCGTGCGCGCCAGCAGCAGGCGGCCGGCATCGGTCAGCACCATGCCGCGGCCGTTGCGAGTAAACAGATCGGCGCGCAGTTCATGCTCGAGCAGCTTGATCTGGCGGCTCAGCGCCGGCTGCGCCACCCGCAGCGTGTCGGAGGCCTTGCTGAGGCTGCCGAGCTCGGCGACGCAACTGAAGGTCCTGAGCTGCCGGATATCCATCGCTTGCCAATCTTCGAAGGCAGGTTCATACGCTATAACAATTCAGCATAGGAGACCGGCTGTGGTTTCACAACGCCCGCCATCCGGCAATTGACATCCCCCACCATCCATCGCCAGAAAATCAAATGACCGCACCAGAACAGCAAGACGAATTCCACGACATCCGCGACGCCGTCGCTAAACTCTGCGCCCAGTTCCCCGGCGAATACTGGCGCAAGCTGGACCGCCAGATGGCGTATCCGAAGGAGTTCGTCGACGCGCTGACGGAAGCCGGCTACCTCTCGGTGCTGATCCCCGAGGAATATGGCGGCTCCGGACTGAAGTTGTCGGCCGCGGCGGCGATCCTGGAAGAGATCCAGCGGGCCGGCTGCAACGGCGGCGGCTGCCATGCCCAGATGTACACGATGGGCACCGTGCTGCGGCACGGCAACGACGCCCAGAAGGCAAAATACCTGCCCGGCATCGCCAGCGGCAAATTGCGGCTGCAGGCGTTCGGCGTCACCGAGCCGACCAGCGGCACCGACACCTCCTCGCTGAAGACCGTCGCCAAGCGTGACGGCGACCATTACGTCGTCAACGGCCAGAAGATCTGGACTAGCCGCGCCGAACATTCCGACTTGATGGTCCTGCTGGCGCGCACCACGCCGAAGGATCAGGCCAAGAAGCGCACCGATGGCCTGTCGGTGTTCATCGTCGACATGCGCGAGGCCAAGGGCAACGGTCTCGAGATCCGCCCGATCCGCACCATGATGAACCACGCCACGACCGAAGTGTTCTTCACCGACATGAAGGTGCCCGCCGAGAATTTGATCGGCGAGGAAGGCAAGGGTTTTCGTTACATTCTCTCCGGCATGAATGCCGAGCGCATCCTGATCGCGGCCGAATGCATCGGCGACGCCAAATGGTTCACCGCCAAGGCCACCAACTACGCCAAGGAGCGCGCCGTGTTTGGCCGCCCGATCGGTCAGAACCAGGGCATTCAGTTCCCGATCGCAAAAGCCTATGCCCAGATGCGCGCGGCCGAACTGATGGTGAAGGAAGCCACGCGCAAATACGAAGCCGGACTCGATTGCGGCGCCGAGGCCAACATGGCCAAGATGCTGGCGGCGGATGCTTCGTGGGACGCGGCCAATGCCTGCGTGCAAACCCATGGCGGCTTCGGCTTCGCCGAGGAATACGACGTCGAGCGCAAGTTCCGCGAAACGCGGCTCTATCAAGTCGCGCCGATCTCGACCAATCTGATCCTGTCCTACGTCGCCGAGCACGTGCTCGGCCTGCCCCGCTCCTACTGAGAACAGAACATGTTGCCGTTAGAGGGATTGATCGTCGTCTCCGTCGAACAGGCCGTTGCCGCGCCGTTCTGCAGCTCCCGCCTGGCGGACGCCGGCGCGCATGTCATCAAGGTCGAACGCCCCGAGGGCGATTTCGCCCGCGGCTATGACGCGGCGGCGAAAGGCCAGAGCAGCTATTTCGTCTGGCTCAACCGCGGCAAGAATTCCGTGGTAATCGATCTCGCCACCAAGGAAGGCCGCGCCGCGCTCGAAGAACTGATCGCGAGCGCTGATGTCCTGCTGCAGAACCTGAAGCCCGGCTCGATGGATAAGCTCGGCTTTTCGCTGGAGCGGCTGCGAAAGGATTATCCGGCACTGATCTGCTGCACCATCTCCGGCTATGGCGACACGGGGCCTTATGCCGATCGCAAGGCCTACGATCTCCTGATCCAGGCCGAGAGCGGCCTTGCCTCGATCACCGGCGGCCCCGAAGGCCCGTCGCGCGTCGGCATCTCCGTCGTCGATATCTCGACCGGCGCCACCGCGCATGCGGCGATCCTCGAAGCGCTGATCGCGCGCGGGCGCACCGGCAAGGGCGCGGACATTCGGATATCGATGTTCGACGTGATGGCCGACTGGATGTCGGTGCCGCTGATCAATGCGGAAGCCGGCAACCCGCCGAAGCGGATGGCGCTGGCCCATCCCTCGATCGCGCCCTATGGCGTGTTCAATTCCAAGGATGGCAAGGGCATTCTGATCTCGATCCAGAGCGAGCGCGAGTGGAAGAAGCTCTGCGCCGAGGTGCTCGGCCAGCCTGATCTGCCGAACGATCCGCGCTTTGCCAACATGGTCGAGCGCGTGCGCAACCGCGCGCTCACCGACAAGGCGGTAGCGGATAGTTTCGCCGCGATGACGCGCGTCGAGCTGCTGAAGCGCCTCGACGACGCGGACATCGCGTTCGCCGAAGTGAACACCATGGCCGACCTCGCCGTGCATCCGCATCTGCGCCGCATCGAGGTCGATACGCCGAAGGGCAAGATCAGCTACGCGGCGCCAGCCGCGATCTTCGTCGGCGAACCCAGACAATACGGCGCCGTGCCCGCGATCGGCGAGCACGTCGAACTCCCCCAAACTCCCCGCGCCAAGGGCCTGAAGTCATGACCCAAGCCGCCGAAAAGCTCGACCTCGACCATCTGCGCCAATGGATCGGACGCGGCGCGGAGGCCTCCGACATCGTCACCGCGCAACTCGTGAAGGGCCTGCGCGCGACGCTGTTCCAGGACATCGGCGAGCCCAAGACCGGCGATGCCGCGCCGTGGACCACACATTGGTGCCTGGCGCAGCCGGTGTTTCCGATGTCGATGCTCGGCCCCGACGGCCACCCCACCCGTGGCGGCTTCCTGCCGCCGGTGCCGCTGCCGCGCCGGATGTGGGCCGGCGGCGAGATCCAGTTTCTCGAACCACTGCGCGTCGGCGATGAATCGACGCGCACTTCGCGAATCTCGGACGTCACGATGAAGACCGGCTCGACCGGCGTGCTCTGCTTCGTCTCCGTCGAACACACGGTCACCACGCCGCGCGGGGTTGCGATCCGCGAGCGCCAGGACATCGTCTACCGCGATATGGGCGGCGTGGCCCCGGCTTCGCCGCCGAAGGTCGCTCCGCCGCCGCCCGTGGCAAAGCATCGCGAAACCCATGTCAGCGATCCCGTGCTGCTGTTTCGCTACTCGGCGCTGACCTTCAACGGCCACCGCATCCACTACGATCGTGACTACGTCACCAAGGTCGAGGGCTATCCGGGTCTGATCTTCCACGGTCCCTTGCAGGCGGCGCTGATCGTCGAGTTCGCCGCAAAGCTGCGCGGCGGCATCGCGCCGAAAAAATTCAGCTATCGTGGCGTGCAGCCATTGTTCGAAGGCGGCGAGTTCTCGATCAATGCCAGCGAGAGCAGCGCGGGCATGGAACTGTGGATCGCGAACTCCGAGGGCCAGCCGACCATGAAGGGCTCGGCGAGCTGGTAAGTCTACACCGGCCGCGCTCACCATTGCGCGTGCAGCCAGCGCCAGGCGCCTGCGCAGCATAGGTGCCATTCGTAACGCGGCGACGCCGTCGCGCTTGCCGACCTCCGTGCGCCCGCCCTAATCTTGTCAGCGGATAACGCGACAAGAACAACCGAGGGGACGGACAGGCATGGCTCAGGCGAGTGCAGCAGCACGCGCTCCCGAAACGGGGGTTTTCGATGTGGTCGTGGTCGGCGCCGGCTTTGCCGGCCTGTACATGCTGCACCGGTTGCGCGGCCTCGGTTTCACCGCGCGCGTCTTTGAGGCCGGCGGCGGCGTTGGCGGCACCTGGTACTGGAATCGCTATCCCGGCGCCCGCTGCGACGTCGAGAGCATGCAGTACTCCTTCTCGTTCTCCGAAGAGCTGGACCAGGAATGGAACTGGTCGGAGAAATATTCGCCGCAGCCGGAAATCCTCGCCTACGCCAACCATGTCGCCGATCGCTTCGACCTGCGCAGCCAGATCGTGTTCGACACCCGCGTCACCGTGGCGACCTTCGACGAGGACACCGATAGCTGGCTGATCGAGACCGACCACGGCGACAGGGTCACCGCGAAATTCTGCATCATGGCGGTTGGCTGCCTGTCGGCGCCGAACCGCCCGGCCTTCCCGGGCATGGATGATTTCAAAGGGCCGATCTACCATACCGGCGAATGGCCGCACGAGGGCGTCGACTTCACCGGCCTGCGTGTTGGCGTCATCGGCACCGGCTCATCCGCGATCCAGTCGATCCCGATCATCGCACAGCAGGCCTCGCAGCTCACCGTGTTCCAGCGCACCGCGACCTGGTCGGTGCCGGCACGGAACGAAGCGCTGTCGGAAGATTATCTGAAGGAAGCCAAGGCGCATTATCCGGAACTCCGTGCAAAGGCGCGCGCGCGGCCCACCGGCTTCTATTTCCCGTTCAATATGCAGCCCGCGCTGCAGGCAAGCGCGGAGCAGCGCAAAGAAGAATATGAGGCGGCGTGGCAGCGCGGCGGGCTCCCCTTTCTCGGCGCTTACGGCGACCTGCTGTTCGAAAAGCCGGCCAACGACACCATCGCCGAGTTTGCCCGGCAGAAGATCCGCGGCATCGTAAAGGATCCCGCGACTGCAGAGTTGCTGTGCCCGCAGAACGTATTTGGTTGCAAGCGGCTCTGTGTCGATACCGATTACTTCGACACGTATAATTTGCCACATGTGAAACTGGTCGACGTGTCCAAGACACCGATCGAGCGGTTTACGCACGACGGCATCGTGGTCGACGGTAACGAGTATACGTTCGACGCCGTGGTTTCCGCGACCGGCTTTGCCGCCATGACCGGCGCGTTCGACAAGATCAAAATCACCGGCCGCGGCGGCCGCACGCTCGCCGAGAAATGGAGCGCCGGCCCGCGCGCCTATCTCGGCCTCGCTTCAGTGGGCTTTCCAAATCTGTTCACGATCACCGGCCCCGGCAGCCCGTCGGTGCTGGCAAGCATGATCCAGGCGATCGAGCAGCATGTCGACTGGCTGGCCGACTGCCTCGGCCACATGCGCGATATCGGCGCCAAAAGCATTGAGCCGCTGCAGGACGACGAAGATGCCTGGGTGGCGCACGTCAACGATGTCTCGACCGTCTCGCTGCGCTCGACCTGCAGCTCCTGGTATGTCGGGACCAACATCCCCGGTCGCCCGCGCGTGTTCATGCCTTATATCGGCGGCTTCCCGGTCTATGTGCAGAAGTGCAACGAGGTGATGAACAACGCCTATGAAGGCTTTGTGCTGAAGGGCGCGCGCCAGGGCAATACGCCGCCTCAGGTGAATTTTACGGAGCGCTGGCAGGTGCCGCTTGATATCGAGGTGATTTCGCCGGCCGCCGTGGCCGCGAAGCGCGTACCCGTCGTTTGAACTGGAGGAAACGAGACATGAGCCGCCATCCTGATTTCGTACCTCAAGGCGTGATCCCGGCTGTGCTGCTGCCGTTCCACGACGATCTCTCGATCGACGAACAAAACTTCCGCGCCCATCTGCGCGACGTCGCCGCGGTGCAGGGATTGTCGGCCATCACGGTCAACGCCCATTCCACCGAGGTTGCCTCGTGCACATCGGACGAACAGCGTCGCGTCATGGAGATCGCCGGCGAGGAAGTCGGCGGCAAATTGCCGATCATTCACGGCGTCTGGGCGGACGGTAGCCTGGAGGCGGCGCGGATCGCCAGGCAGGCCCAGGCCGGCGGCGCATCGGCGCTGCTGGTGTTCCCGCCGGGACCATTCACCATGGGCCAGTCGGCCGAGATGGCGTTGGCCCATTTCAAGACCATCGCGGACGCGAGCGATCTGCCGATGATCGTATTTCAATATCCGCTCGCTACAGGCCAGGGCTATCCGTCAGCTACGCTGGAGCGGCTGTTCGACGAAGTGCCGACCATCCGCGCCATCAAGGACTGGACGCCAGAAGTGCCGCAGCACGAGAGCCAGATCCGCGCCTTGCAGGGGCGCCCGCGCCCCATCAACGTGCTGTCGACCAATAGCGCGTGGCTGTTGAGTTCGCTGGTGCTTGGCTGCAACGGGCTGCTCTCCGGCAGCGGCAGCGTCATCGCCGACCTCCAGGCCAGGCTGTTCCGCGCCGTGAAAGCCAACGACCTCGCGGAAGCCCGCCGGCTGAACGACCGGATTTATCCGACGGCGCGCGTGTTCTACACCGATCCCTTTGTCGACATGCACAACCGCATGAAGGAAGCGCTGGTGCTGCTCGGCAAGCTGCCGCGCGCCGTGGTGCGTCCGCCGCTGGTCAAGATATCGGATGCGGAAATTGCGCGGATCAGGAGCGCGCTGATCGAGGCAGGGTTGCTGGAAGCCGGACCGCGCTGGGGCGGAACGCGGCATAATGCCCAGGCGCTAGTCGTCGCGCAGCCTGAGTTGCTCGACCATGGCGGCTATATCTCCCTCGAACTTCGCAAGGCGGTCGCCCTGTGCCTTGAGGCGGTCGGATAGCTTTTGCATCTCGTCGCGCTCAAGTGACTGCGTCAGCCGCTGAATGATCTCGTCGTTGAGCGAGCGCCCATTCGCCGCTTCGACGAGTTTGTCTCGCATCCCCTCTGGCAGACGGATCTGAAGTCGATCCGCAGTCTTGCCAGTTGCCGTTGCTTTCTTTATCCGGGGCGCCACGTCCGTGGCCGGCTTCGGTAGGGCTGCCTTTTTCTTGGCCACGCTCGTCTCTCCAAAGGCCAAGCCGCAAGGAATCACGCCTCGATGAAGCCTGCGAAGCAATCCGATAATTCAGGCGTGATTGAGGACGTTGACTAAATATCAGGCGCGCTGCATTCGGTTTGCGATTTCCAGTACCTGCAAAAATCCCCGAACGTCTCAACTCGCGGCCCCGGCGTCTTTAACGTTCCCGCCACAGCAACGGGGCGAGAAATGGCAAAGAAAACCGTCAAGAAGCGGAAGAGCGTTACGAAATCAGCAAAGAAGTCGGCGAAAAAGTCCGCCGTCCGCACGGCCGCAAAAACACAGAAGAAAGCGGTCTCACAGAAACCCGCCGAAAAAGCCGCCAAGAAAACTGCCAAGGCACGCCCGCCCAAGGGGCCGGTTTGGCAATGGTCGGCGCTGCAGACGGCCGCCGCCATCCGCTCCGGTGCGATTTCCTCGGTTGAAGTCGTCGAAGCGCACATCGCGCGCATGCGGGACGTCAATCCAAAGCTCAATGCGGTTGTCGTCGATCTGTCGGAGGAGGCGCTGAAGGCGGCAAAGGCCGCGGACAACGCCCTGGCAAAACAGAAGGAGCCCGGCCCGCTGCACGGCGTGCCGATCACGATCAAGGAAAACGTCGACTATGAGGGGCGGCCAAACCCCAACGGCGTGACCGCGCAGATGAACATCATCGCGCCCTCCGATGCGCCTGTTGTCCGCAATCTCAAGAAGGCCGGCGCGATCGTGCTTGGCCTGACCAACACGCCCGAATTCTCGTTCCGCGGCTTTACGGACAACCCGCTGCACGGGCTGACGCTGAACCCATGGGATGCTGATATCACCTGCGGCGGCTCGTCGGGCGGTGCCGGTAGCGCGGTGGCGGCCGGCATCGGCACCATCGCTCACGGCAACGACATCGGCGGTTCACTGCGCTGGCCGGCGCACTGCAACGGCGTCGTCACCATCAAGCCGACGCAGGGCCGCGTCCCGGCCTTTAACGAGAGCGCCGCCGCCGAGCGGCCGATGCTCGCGCATCTGATGTCGGCGCAGGGGCCACTGGCGCGCAGCGTCGGCGACGTCAGGGCTGCGCTCGAAGTGATGAGCCAGCGCGATCCGCGCGATCCCTGGTGGGTGCCAGCGCCGCTGGTCGGGCCGAAACCAAAAGGCCCGATCAAGGTCGCGCTGGCAAAACTGCCCGACGACATGGACGTCGACCCCTCGGTGCGCGATGCGCTGCGGCAGGCCGCCGACCATCTCGAACGTTCGGGCTATCGCGTCAGCGAAGTCGAGGTTCCCGACATCAGCGGCGTCTGGCAGACCTGGTGCGACATCATCACCAACGAGACCGCGATTCTGCAGGAAGCCGCGATGCTGAAAGTGACGTCGCCGGATTTCCACGCGGCCTGGGGCGGCATCAAGGCGAAGGCGAACACGCTCGACCTGCTGGGCTGGATGCGCGCCACGGCCGCGCGCAACGGCCATATCCGGGCCTGGCAATTGTTCTTCGAGGAGTTCCCCGTCGTGCTTGCGCCGACGACGGTGAAACCGACGCCCGGCCCGCGCGAGGACGCCATCAGCCCGGAGCGCACACGCGAACTGTTCTGGAATGATTTGCGTTTCATTTCCGCGATCAACGTGCTCGGACTGCCCGGGGCCGTCGTTCCTGTCGCGCTGCATGAAGGCCACCCGATCGGCGTGCAGTTGATCGCAGGGCGCTATCGCGAGGACCTCGCGCTCGATGCGGCGGCGGCCATCGAGAAGCGCGCGGGCCCACTCGTGCCCCACCTGTGGGAGAAGATGGCCTGACCCCAGGCCGTCATCGCGCGCCATTGGCTTGACTTCATGAGGCAATCCATCGAGAGGTGGATTGCCTCCGCGCGGAAGCCATGGCGGAGCAAGAAAATCCAATGGGGGAGCCGCCCGATGTCGTCGCGCAAGTCAGCCAAAACCGCGAGCGCCGCGCTCACCGTCAAGGAAGCCACCTTCGGCCTCCTGCGCGCGTTCGGCATCAAGCGCGTGTTCGGCAATCCCGGCTCGACCGAACTGCCGTTCCTCAGCGACTGGCCCGACGACATCGATTACGTGCTCGGCCTGCAGGAAGCTTCCGTCGTCGGCATGGCCGACGGCTACGCGCAGGCGACCCGCAACGCCGGCTTCGTCAATTTGCATTCCGGCGCCGGCGTCGGCAATGCGCTCGGCAATATCTATACCGCGCACCGCAACCAGACGCCGCTGGTGATCACCGCCGGCCAGCAGGCGCGTTCGATCCTGCCGCTGCAGGCCTTTCTCTACGCCGAGCGCGCGTCGGAATTTCCGCGGCCTTACGTCAAATACAGCGTCGAGCCGGCGCGCGCCGAAGACGTGCCGGCAGCGATCGCGCGCGCCTATTATGTCGCGATGCAGCCGCCCTGCGGACCGACCTTCGTCTCGATACCGATCGACGACTGGACGCGCCCGACGCAGCCGATCGAAGCCCGCAATGTCAGCCGTGAACTCGGCCCTGAGACGGAGGCGATGAAGGCGCTGGTGGCCGCGCTCGTCGGCGAGCAAGCGCCCTGCCCTCGTCGTCGGCCCCGGCGTCGACCGCGCCGGCGTCGTCGATCTGATGGTGCAGGTCGCAGAAAAGGCGAAGGCGGCCATCTGGGTTAGCCCGTTCTCGGCGCGCTGCTCGTTCCCGGAGCGGCATCCGCAGTTCGCAGGTTTCCTGCACGCTTCGCCGGGCCAGCTATCGGACGCGCTGCGCGATCACGATCTCGTCGTGGTGATCGGCGCGCCGGTGTTCACCTTCCATGTCGAGGGCCATGCCGCAATCTTCGACGGCGCCACCACGATCTTCCAGATCACCGACGATCCCGATGCCGCCGCCGTCACGCCATCGGGCGCCAGCGTCGTCGCCACCATGAAGCCTGCGCTTTCGATGCTGCTCGACCTGCTGCCGGAATCGAAGCGCGCGACGCCTGCGGGCCGCACGCTGCCGCCGGCACCATCCGCCGCCGATCCGCTGCCGGTCGAATTCCTGCTGCATTCGCTGTCGGAAGCCATGCCCGCCAATGCGGCGCTGGTGGAGGAAGCGCCCTCGCACCGCCCGGCGATGCAAAAGTTCATGCCGATGCGCGGCCAGGACAGTTTTTACACCATGTCGAGCGGCGGCCTCGGCTACAGCCTGCCCGCCGCCGTCGGCATCGCGCTGGGACGTCCCGGCGTCCGCACCGTCTGCCTGATCGGTGATGGCTCGGCGATGTATTCCATCCAGGCACTGTGGACCGCCGCCCGGCGCAAGCTGCCGCTCACGGTCATCGTCATCAACAACGCCGGCTACGGCGCGATGCGTTCGTTCAGCCAGGTAATGCAGGTCCGCAACGTGCCGGGCCTCGAACTGCCCGGCATCGATTTCGTCAAACTCGCCGAGGGCATGGGCTGCCACGCGGTGCGGGTGACGAAATCATCCGAACTCGCGGGCGCGCTCAAGCATGGCCTCGCGCATGATGGCACCAGCCTGATCGAGGTGATGGTGGATTCGGCGGTGCCGCTGCTCTACGCGCAGAAGGGGTGATGCGAAGACTTCGTAGCCCGGATGAGCGCAGCGATATCCGGGACAAGTCCATCCGCGGAGAGGCTTACCCGGATGTCGCTGCGCTCATCCGGGCTACGGAGAAAGCGAAAGGCTAACCCCGCCGTCCGACACGCGCCGCTGCGATCTCGTTCGCCAACCGCCCATAATCCGCCCAGACCAGATACAGGAACAGCGGCGGCTCCTGCTGCGTCTGCAGCAGTTGCGCGTAGCGCTCCTTGGCGCCCTCCATCGTCCACCACTTCTCGGCCGCCATCGCAATTCGCCTGAAGTGATTCAGCGTCCCTGAAAATGGCTTGCGGTCGGCGTCGACAATGCCCGCGCAATGAGTGAGCCAGTTGAATCCGGCAATGACGGCAATCGCCAGATCGCTCATCGTGTTGCCGGTGAAATCGATCACCGTTTCATCGTGCGGCAACTGGCGAAGATACGCGTCCAGTATAGCCGGTTGCGAGTCGGGTTCGGCGAGCAGCCTGAATTCGTTCCGCGGCACCGTCAGCAGATAGCGCACGGCCTCCAGCCGCGTATGGTTGCAGACCTGATCCTTGTCGCTGCCAACATCCGACGCGGTCCGCTTGCAGGCCGGATAGACCCACTTTCCGTTGTCTGCCTCGTCGAGATATTGTTTGCCGTGCTTGTCGATGTCAGCCAGCAGCGCATGCGGGGCATCCGGCATCGCCGGAACTTTTCCGAATGACGAGGTAAACCAGCTCATAAAGCCCCTTTTGAATCAAAGGCTGGACCAGTTCCGACCGTGACACGCGGCCTTTCCTTGACATAGCGCAAGGGTCGGCCATCGACGGTCGCGATAATTCAGTATGGGGCAGTCCCGGAGGGAGTGCCATGAAACAGGTACGTCTCGGAAAGGCCGCCATCGCGGTTTCCGTCCTCGCATGCGCGACCATGCTTTCTTTTGACTGGACCGAACAAAAGGGTATCTCGCTATCGGTCGATAGCGCGCAGGCACGGGTCGGTCGGCCGCTGACCCCTGTCAGCGTCGCAGGCGTTGCCCGCCGGCAGGGACGGCGGGCCGCGGTCGGTGCCGGTGTGGTGGGTGCCGGCGTTGCCGCAGCCGGCTATTACGGAGCTACGGCCCCATACTACGGCAGCGGCGGCCCCTATGCCTATTATGGCACCCAAGACTACGGGACGCGCAACGGGTTCGTCTGCCAGCCCGGCACCCTGGTCCGCCTGGATGACGGCCTGATGCACAATTGCCAGTAGGCAGTAAGCCGGGAGAGGCGGCCGAAAGGCCGCCCTTCTCGCGGCGCTATTTCCCGTGAGCTTCCCGCATCTTCGCCTGGATCTTCGCCATGCCCGCAATCCAGCGGTCGTAATTCTCGGTCTTCTTGCGCATGTAGCCCAGCACTTGCGGGTGCGGCAGGATCACGAAAGTTTCCTCGTCGAGTCCCTTCAGCACGTCCTGCGCCACCTGCTCTGGCGAAAGGTCGCCGTCACCGGACTGCGGGCCCTTCGGGATCGAGCGCAGCATATTGGTGTCGACGCCCTGCGGGCACAGGATCGAAACCTTGATGTTGTCGGCTCTGTGCGAAATCGCGAGGTTCTCGGCAAAGCCGACCGCGGCATGCTTGGTGGTCGAATAGGCCGGGCTGCCGACCTGCGATAGAAGGCCGGCCGCGGAAATCGTGTTGAGGAAATAGCCGCCGCCGCGCGCCTTCATGCGTGGAATCAGATGCCGCGCCGCATAGACATGGGCCATGACGTGAACCGCCCAGCTTCGCTGCCACGGCTCGTCGGAACTGCCGCCGGCATTCACCGACAGCGGATCGAAACCGCCGCCGATGCCGGCGTTGGAGCAGAACAGCGCGATCGGGCCGAACTGGCGCTCGGTCTCCTCGATGACGTGCGAGACGTCCTTTTCCTTTCCGACATCGCATTTGAAAGCCGCGCCGCCGATCGGCGTGGCGACGGCGCGCGCGCCATCGGGATCGATATCGGCGACCACGACCCTGGCTGCGCCTGCGCGATGGAAGGCCTCGCACATCGCCTTGCCGATGCCGTTGCCGCCACCGGTGACAACCACGACTTTGCCCGTCACCTGCATGGCCGCTCTCCCTTGAATATTTTTATGTCAAAACGATCAGGTCCAGTATAGCCGTATAATGGCAGGCCGCGCCGAGCAAGACGAAGCAATGCCATATCGCGTTCTGGAAACGCAGCCGCTGCCAGGCATGGAAGATCACGCCCGACGTATACAATATGCCGCCCGCGAGCGTGAGGCCCAACGTCAGTGTCGGCAGCTTCTCCACCACGGCGTCGTAGAGCATCATGCCGCTCCAGCCCATCGCGAGGTATAGTCCGGTCGCCAGCCGGTCGTAGCGGCCGGGCCGCGCGATCTTCAGCGCGATGCCGATAATCGCCAGGCACCACACCCCGATCAGAACCGCGACGGCGAAATAGCTGTCCTTCAGTTGCAGGATGAACGGCGTGTAGGTCGCCGCGATCAAGAGATAGATCGCCGAATGATCGAAGCGGCGCAGCACCCATTTGGCGCGCGAGACCGGCCAGAGATTATAAGTCGCCGACAGCACCAGCATCGCCAGCAGGCCCGCGACATAGATCGACACCGCGGCGATATCGAGGGCGGTGGCATAGACGGCGGTCAATACGATCAGCGCAGTGGCCGCGACCAGTCCGAAACAGAGGCCGACGACATGCACCACGCCGTCGGCAATCAGCTCGGCGCGGTCATAGTTCCACTGCATGGCGCCAGCCGCCGCATGGAAGGATGTCGAGGCGAGTTGTTTCAGTTTGAACACGGTCATGCAGGTCCACCTGATCTGGTGAGGGAGCGACTAGGACATGGGTCTTCCGAGGTCAACGAACGAAGACGGGATATTGCACTGCCGTGGCATTTTCGTGCTACCGCCCGCGGCCAGGTGTCCCGCCCGCCAGTGCCCATCACGAGAGCTTGATTTTGGCTCGCCAATCGCCACTTTGCAGGCATCGCCCACCAACACTTCTTTCGAGCTTTTTACGCCCGCATGGCCCCCAGTTTTTCAGACATCGTCGAGGAAGCGCGCCTCTCCGCGCGGGCGCTTCTCGACTACGGCGACAGCTTCTTCAATCCCACCGTACGGCTCGGCGTCACCGGCCTGTCGCGCGCCGGCAAGACCGTGTTCATATCAGCGCTGATCCATGGCCTGACCCGCGGCGGAAGGTTTCCGGTGTTCGAGCCGTATGCCACGGGCCGGATCGCCCGCGCACGGTTGGCGCCGCAGCCGGACGACGCCGTGCCGCGCTTCGCCTATGAAAGCCACGTTCGTACCCTGATCGAGGAGCGGCGCTGGCCAAACTCGACCACTGATATCAGCGAGCTTCGCGTCGTGATCGACTACCAGCGGCAGAACGGCGCCGACCGCACGCTCACCGTCGACATCGTCGATTATCCCGGCGAGTGGCTGCTGGATCTGCCGCTGCTCAACAAGAGCTTTGAGCAATGGTCGGCGGAGAGCCTCGCTTTGTCGCGCGAGGGCCCGCGCGCAAAGCTGGCCGCGCCGTGGCATGCGCATCTCAACACGCTACAGCCCGAGGGTCGCGAGGACGAACAGGCGGCGCTTACCGCTGCAAAACTGTTCACCGACTATTTGCGCGCCTGCCGCGACGAACGGTTTGCGATGAGCCTGCTGCCGCCCGGGCGTTTCCTGATGCCGGGCAATCTGGCCGACACACCGGCGCTGACCTTTGCACCGCTCGACGTCGCGATCGACGGCAGCGCGCCAGATGGCTCGCTGTGGGCGATGATGCGGCGGCGCTATGAAGCCTACAAGGACGTCGTGGTGCGTCCGTTCTTCCGCGATCATTTCGCCCGCCTCGACCGGCAGATCGTGCTGGTCGATGCGCTCGCCGCGTTCAATGCCGGGCCGGAAGCGCTGCACGATCTCGAAGCCGCGCTGACCGGCATTCTCGATTGCTTCCGGATCGGCCACCGCACCTTGTTGAGCAATCTGTTCCGGCCGCGGATCGATCGCATCCTGTTCGCCGCCACCAAGGCCGATCATCTGCACCACCAGAGCCATGACCGGCTGGAAGCCGTGCTGCGGCGCGCGGTCGCGAGAGCCGCCGACCGTGCCGAATTTGCCGGCGCCACCATCGATGTGGTCGCGCTGTCGGCGGTGCGCGCGACGCGCGAGGCGCAAGTGGCGCGTGGCCGGGACAAGCTGCCGTCCATCATCGGCACGCCCGCGCCCGGCGAAACCGCCAATGGCGAGACTTTTGACGGCGAGACCGAAGTCGCCACCTTTCCGGGCGACCTGCCCGCTGACCCCGAGGAACTGTTCAACGGCGGCTTTCGCGGCCTGTCCAGCACCGCTTCAGAGCAGGCCGATTTCCGCTTCCTGCGCTTCCGGCCACCGCTGCTGGAGCGCACGGCCAGCGACGAGCCCGCGCTGCCTCACATCCGGCTGGACCGCGCCCTCCAGTTCCTGATCGGAGACCGACTGCAATGAGCGAGAAAACGCCGCATCGGCGGCCGGCCACGTTCAAGCTCGACGATCCCGGCGTGGTCGTGATGGGCCCGGATGAAACCGGACGCCCCGCGCGCGGCACCGTGCACATCACCCCTGAAGCCGATCCTGCGCTGTTGCCGGTGCCGATCGAAGCGCCGCGCGTTCTGGCGCGCCGCGGCTTTCGCTGGGGCACGCTGTTCTGGTCCGCCGTCGGCGGGCTGGTGCTGCTGGGCTCAGGGCTCGGCGTCGTCAACTTGATCGAGGATCTGTTTGCGCGCAGCGAAACCCTGGGCTACGTCGCGCTGGCCTTCGCGGCCGCCGCGGCGCTGGCGCTGGCCGTCGTGATCGGGCGCGAAGCGTTCGGGATGGCGCGGCTGGCGGCGATCGAGAAGCTGCATCAGCGCGCCATCGAGGTACTGCGCAGCGACGACCGTGCGGAGAGCCGCGCCGTCGTCAACGATCTGCTCAAGCTCGCGCATCAGAACCCGCAACTGGCGCGCGCCCGCGCCGCGCTGACGAGCCACGCCGACGACATCATCGACGGCGCCGACATGATCAAGCTCGCCGAGCGCGAACTGATGGCGCCGCTGGATGAGGAAGCACGCCGGCTGGTTTCCGCCGCCGCGCAACGCGTCTCGGTCGTCACCGCCGTGAGCCCCCGCGCCCTGATCGACGTGCTGTTCGTGTTCGTCGCCGCGATGCGGCTGATCCGGCAACTGGCGCGGCTCTATGGCGGCCGGCCCGGCACGCTCGGCATGATCAGCCTCCTGCGCCACGTCATCGGCCACCTCGCGATAACAGGCGGCATGGCGGTCGGCGACAGTCTGGTGCAGCAGGTGCTCGGCCACGGCATCGCAGCAAAACTCTCGCAGCGGCTCGGCGAAGGCGTGCTCAACGGCCTGCTCACGGCGCGGCTGGGCCTTGCCGCGATCGACGTGACGCGGCCGCTGCCGTTCACCGCACTGCCGCGCCCGGCGCTCGGCGATCTCGCCAAGGATCTGTTGCGCAAGCGCGACGAAGGGGAATAAACGATCAAGCCATCCGGTCGTCAAGCAGCGCTTCGGTCGCCTGCTCCATCGCTTGTTCTGAACCATCACAGAATCAGCAAAAATTCGTGGCGCGCAAGCGTCGACGGGCTGGCCGCAACAACGGCTCCCTTGGGGCATATTCCGAAGCAATTCGTAAGAACGAGCCGCGCGCGGTATTTTTTACGACCGGCGCCATGCTGCTTCAAGCAGACCCTCAGGCGCTTTCTCAGCTTGCCGCCATTGGCCATCCGCTTCAGGCATTTTCGGCACACCAGGACGGGGCCGGCCTGCCGCAGTTCTAGAACGCAAATCGACGGCTCGTTTGACATGAACTCGACTACAAGAACATGCCGATCAAACCGCTTCGGCCTGCATCGACACGGCCGCATCCTGCTCGGTCGCGGCGATCAGCGCCGCCCGCGGCGTCTGCTTCGGCAACGACAGGCACTGACGCGCACCGGCCTCTTTGCTGATGGCCGAGATCGAATTCCCGGTCTTACGAATGATATCCGCGAGCTGCGCATCGGTGATTTTCAGACGCTTCCTCACGACCCGGACCTGCACGCGGTCGCGCACGTCGAGGCTGTTTCGCGAGAGGCTTCTCCGGCAAGTCATCATTTGGCTACCTGCTATGTGGGAGGAAGCCACGGCAAGCGGGCATTACACCGCTTGACCGTGACCGGCGACTGTCCCGCTCCTCGCGAAATTCCGTCTCCGCGGCAATAACCGCAAAACGAAAGCCATGTTCCTCGCGGGAAGAAAATAACACCAGCGCCTGCTTCGGAAGACGATCCTCACCGGCCGGTGAGAGTCTCGTTACCTGTCCTCAAGGCGACTCCACATCTGCGCATCGTCCTCATCAGCGTGAGATGCCGTTCCCGATTGGGAACCATACCCGCGGCAGGACGCCATGCGCCGCGAGATCGTGAAACAACATTCAGTCGTCATCACCCGCGAAAGCGGGTGATCCAGTATTCCAGAGACGTTGATGATTAAATCGATAGGCCGCGGCGTACTGGATCCCCGCCGGAGCCTGTCATCGGGCGGCCATTAGGCCGACCCGGTGGCGGGGATGACAACCCCCGCCAACACGCGCCAGCGGAACAACGGCGACTCCGGTGCCGGTCTGAGCTCGGGCGTCCAGCCCGTCAGTTTTTCCAGCGCGTAGGTATCCATCACTACGCCACGCCAGACGCGCTCGACCCGCGCCAGTGGCTGGCGCTTCGCGGTGGTGAGATCCCACAGCGGCAGGCGATGGTCCGGCTCGCGCGCGACGTAGAGGCCGGGGTGATCCTTGATCGCTTTCATTCCGGGATCGGCAAAGCCCTGAAACCGGCCGCGTTCGTTGATCTGAACGACCGGCACCTGCCCGTTGAAATGCCAGCGCAGCATCGCATAGGTGCGATAATCCGTCGTCGCGATCCAGCTCGCGCCGGTCGCCTGCAACTGCTCGCGCGCCCGCGCCACGACTTGTTCATAGCCGGCCTCGCCCCCGACCGGATCGGTCCTGCCGATCCAATTCCACGGCGTGGCGACGTAGTACAAGAATACGCCGACCACGAAGGCGATGCCGGAGATCACGGCCACCCTCGCCCACCGGAATGTCGATTTGACCATCCAGTCCGAAAAACCCTCGCGCGGCAGCAGGACGAGATTGATCGCAGCGGCGGCGAAACCTGCGGGCCACAAAAACATCGGCCAGGTGTCGCCAACCCGCAGCGTCAGCGACTTCCAGAAGAAATAGAGAAACGGCACCAGCACCGCGGTCGACAGCAAAATCGCGACCGGCTCGCGGGTGCGATAGCCACGCCAGGCGGTCAGCGCCACGCCTGACAGCACCACCGGCAGCACCACGAAGCCGACGAGACCGAATTGAAGGCCGATGAATTCGCCGACGGTGCGGAACGAAAATGGATGGGTCGCAACCGCGCGCACGAACTGGAAGCGGAACGACGCCCAGTCGTGCTGCACATTCCAGATCAGCACCGGCAGGAACACGATCGCGGCAAGCAGCGCCGCCAGCCATGGCCAGGGGCTGAGCAGCCAGCGCCGCCGCCAGTCCGGCACCAGCACGAACGCGACCACCGCCGGCAGCAGCATGATCGCGGTGAACTTCGACAGCAGCGCCAGCCCCGCGAACATGCCGGCGGCGAGCCACCAGCGCGGATTGCCGCTCTCGGTGAGCCGCACCAGCGACCACAACATCGCGACCGCACAAGGGATCATCGCCGTGTCGGGCGCGACCTTTGCCATCAACAGCCCGTAATACAGCGCCGCTTCCGGCAACAGCACCGCGAAGATGACGGCGCGCGCATCGTGGGTCACGCGGCGGACGATGTCGGCCAGCAGGAGCTGCGTCACCAGCATCGCAACGATGCCGCCGAACCGCACGCCGAGAGGCGTATCGCCGAAGATCGCGGTGCCGAACCGGATCAGCCAGGCGATCCCGGGCGGATGATCGAGAAAGGAAAGCGCGCTTTCCTTCGTCCAGGTCCAGTAATAGGCCTCGTCGGTGCGCAGATCGAGCACACCCGCATAGACCAGCCGCATCGCCGTCAGCGCGGCGATCAGCAGCACGACCCAAAGCCATGGCGCGACAAACCACGGCGACGCAGCGGGACTGGTTTGGCTTTTATGGGGCTCGGCGGTCGTCACGGCGCTTTCTCTTCGACAAGCCCCGGAGTGTCAACGTGCCGCGAATGAAAAAAGGCTTATCGTCGTCCCTGCGAACGCAGGGACCCATACGCCGCGGCCGGCGGAGGGGACAAGAAAGGGGATAGCTTCACTTCACCGAGCTGCAGCGGTAGTTAGCAGAGCGTCTGCCTCCACGCTTTAGCCGAAAAATCACGCGGTATGGGTCCCTGCGTTCGCAGGGACGACCGGATATGGTATTCACGGCTGGAATAAAACGCAGGCATCGCCGATAGTAACCTCATGAACCGTATGGCAACCGTTTCCCGAGAAAGCATCTCGGCTTTCGTGCGCGGCATCGGCCTTCGGCAGGTCCGCCTTGCCAGCGGCTTGGTGCTGTTCGCCTATCTGGTCAGCCATTTCGTCAACCATGCGCTGGGCAACATCTCGCTGGAGGCGCTGGCTGGCGGGGTCTATTGGCACATGGCGTTCTGGCAATTCCTGCCGGTCACAATCCTGTTCTACACCGCGTGCGTGGTGCATACCGCGCTCGGCATCTGGGCGCTGTACGAACGCCGGCAATTCCGCTGGAAGGCGATCGAGCCGCTGCAACTCGTGCTCGGCCTCAGTGTGCCGATGCTGATCATCGGCCATGTCATCGGTATCCGGCTCGGCCAGACGATGTTCGGACATGAACGGCTCTATCCGCAGGTGCTGTTCCTGTACTGGATCTGGGCGCCATACCGGATCTGGATGCTGCTCACGGTGATGACGATCGCCTGGGTCCATGGCTGCATCGGGCTGTATTTCTGGCTGCGGATGCGGGCGTTCTACAAGCGCGCCGCGCCGTTCCTGCTCGCCATGGCGGTGCTGATCCCGGCACTCTCCATGCTCGGTTTCTACCAGAGCGGCCGCATGGTGATCGACAACGACAGCATCGAATGGCGCGCGGAGACCCAGTCCGAAAGCCAGATCGGCACTCGCGCCGAAGCGCGGACGCTCGAGCGCATCACCGACTATTTCCTGTATGGCTATTTCGGCCTGATCGGCATCGCGCTGCTGGCCCGCGCCGCCCGCGCCCTCAACGAACGCCGACGCGGCATGATCAACCTCTCCTACGGCAACGGCCGCACCGTGCGCGTTCCCAAGGGCCTCAGCGTGCTCGAAGCGAGCCTGCGCAACAACGTTCCCCACGCCAGCGTCTGCGGCGGGCGCGCGCGCTGCTCAACCTGCCGCATCCGCATCATCGGCGACCACAACGAACTGCCGGAGCCCTCGCAGCGCGAGGCCTTCGTGCTCGGCCGGGTCGGCACGCCGGACCCTTCCATCCGCCTTGCCTGTCAGTTGAGGCCGGACTGCGATATCTCGTTCTTTCAGCTTTTCCTGCCGCACACGATGTCCGCCGATGGGCATGAATCGAACCCGACGCGGATCGGCCAGGAGCGCTATCTCGTCAACATGTTCGTCGACATGCGCGGCTCGACCAGAATGGCGGAAAAGCGCCTGCCGTTCGACACCGTCTTCATCGTCAACCGTTTCCTCGGCGCGGTGTCGCAGGCGGTGCTCGAGTGCGGCGGCATGCCGAACCAGTTCGTCGGCGACGGCATGCTGGCGCTGTTCGGACTGTCGACGACGCGGCAGGAGGCCTGCCGCCAGGCACTGCGCTCGGCGGCGATGATCGCCGCCAATGTCGATGAGTTGAACAAGTTTCTCGAGCACGACCTACGCGAGCCGATCCGTTTCGGCATCGGCATCAATGGCGGCGAAGTGATCGTCGGCGACATCGGCTACCGCGATCACATGGTGTTCACCGCGCTCGGCGACGCGGTCAATGTTGCCGCGCGTCTGCAGGATATGACCAAGGTACTTTCATGCGAAGCCGTCGTCTCCGACGAGGTTCGCGCCACTGCGGGAATTTCCGCCGATGCGTTGCCGCAGCATGACGTCGAGATCCGCGGGCGCAACGAACCGATGATCGTGCGCGCGATTTCCGATGCGCGGACACTGTCGGCTTTGGTTAACGACCAGCGAAGCGTCGCAGCCTGAAACTGCTTTGATCATAGCGGTTCAAAGCCTGTGTGATGTTTTTCACATCTGAATAATCGTTCAGGAAATTGGAGCGAACCGGCTTTGTGACGCCGGCGACAGATTGGCGATGGGTAAGACTGAAGCTGAAACCCGCGCCAGGACCAGACGTCGACCGCGCACAGTTCAAGGAGAACGACCATGTTTCGCAAACTCACTCTCGCGGCGGCCGCCGCTGCTTCGCTCGGCCTGATGGCGCTGGCGCCCACATCCGCTTCGGCGGGCGGGTTCTGGCCGCATCACCATCACCATCATCACTGGGGTCATGGCCATGGCCACGGCTTCCGCGTCGGCATCCTTGGCGGCGGTTATGACGGCTGCTGGCAGACCCGTCGCGTGATGACGCCGTTCGGTTTCCGCTGGCGGACCGTGAACGTCTGCTACTGATCCGGCCGCAGACGTTCCATCCGGAAGCCCCGGCCGCCTCGTGCGACCGGGGTTTTCCCGTATGCGATGTGCCAGCCGCATGTCCGCCGCGAGCCCGCTGCAAGGGGCAAAATGACGCCCGTCGGCTGCGGTCGACCCAATTGCCCAGCTAGCGAATCACCGCCATCGAACTGTCTCAATTCGGCACAAATCCGGCAAAACGGCGGAAATCGGGTACGAATAGGCAATTTTTTGTCGAATCGGGCGTTCCGTTTGCGCTACCCAGCCCGCCACAACCCGCGTATCCTGACGCTGCGGGTATGCCGGTTAGTGCGGGGACCGACGGCTCGATTACTTTTTTTGATTCCGCGGAGACGACGTGAATGGCTAAAGGTACCGTGAAGTGGTTCAATCCGACCAAGGGTTATGGATTCATCCAACCCTCGAACGGCGGTAAGGACGTGTTCGTTCATATTTCGGCAGTTGAGAAAGCTGGTCTTTCGACACTCAATGAAGGGCAGTCCGTCGAATACGAAGAGATCGCCAACCGGGGCAAGACTTCAGCCGAGAACCTCAAGGTTTAGCGCACACGCGCGATCGGCAACGGCACGCTCTCGGAGTGAAATCCGGGAGTAGGGCTAAAAAACTTCTCAACAACTGTGAGCGTTCGGCGGAGCGAGCATCGCTCCTGTACGCACGATGGTTAACTCATGCGCGAGAACCGGCCGCTCAATCTTCCGTAACCCATTTCTGGACCGTCATCACGTCGGGTGGCTGCAGATAGCCGCGCGGCCAGAGATCGACGACCCACTCGACCTTGGTCGCGCGATCGACCAGCACCGCGGTGTTATGCGGCGTCTGCAACACCAGCGTATTGCCGCGATACTTCGGATCGCCGATCGTGTGGTGCTTCAAGAGCCCCCATTCCCGCAGCACCAGCAGCAGGCTGGTGGTGTTTCGTGTCGTGTCCCAGCAATCGTAATTGTGCTTGTCGTCGAAGTAGCGGAAGTCCGCCTTCGCCACGCGCTTGTTGGTGCCCAGGATCGGCCCCATGCGGCGGTCGAACCACACCACTGCCTTCTGCGCCGCGGCGCGTTCGGCCGCAGCCGAGGCGCGGCCTGCGGCCATGATCTGGGTCAGCGCGCTGCGGTCGCCGGCCGTGAAGTCGAGTATCTCGCGGCGCCGGCAGACGAAGCCGTAGCAGACGGTCATGGAGGTGGCGGACGGCGGATAGATCGAGACCGAGCTGTAGAGGTAGGCGATCGCTGAACTCATCTCGGCGGCCTTCGCCGGCGCGCTGCCGAGCAGCGCGGCGAGGACAACGCCAAACAGCACCTCGAAGCTGGTTCGCGTTCGGCTTGCCCGTATCGGCGGAGCGGCGTCTCGCATGATCCCTGCTGTTCCCGGACGACGGCGTGCCCGACGATTAGCGCGGCTCCCGCACGCTGCCAACCAGCAAGCCGACGATCTGTGGATCGCACGACCAGAATTCCGCCCGCTGTGTTCTCCGTGCGCCAGTCGGTTCCGCCTGTTCCGCCCATGCCGCCCCCGCTAGACTGGCCATAGCCAAGAGAATCGCATGCTGATTCCTCCCTCGCCCTTCAGCGCGCCCTACGCGCCCGACGATCGCGCCATGGCGACCCGCCTGCTCGGGGCTGTGCGGCTGGATGCGGCGCGGGAGGCGCGCATCGATCGCACGGCGACGCGTCTGATCGAGGCGATCAGGGCCAATGACGATCCGCTCGGCGGCGTCGAGGACATGCTGCGCGAGTTTGCGCTGTCGACGAAGGAGGGCCTGGCGCTGATGGTGCTGGCGGAAGCGCTGCTGCGGGTGCCGGACGCCCGGACCGCCGACCAGTTCATCGAGGACAAGCTCGGCCAGGGTGACTTCATCCACCACGAGACGCGATCCAGCGCCTTCCTCGTCAACGCCTCGGCGTGGGCGCTAGGCATGTCGGCCCGGGTGATCCAGCCCGGCGAGACGCCGAAGGGCACCATCGGGCGGCTCACCAAGCGGCTGGGCGCGCCGGCCGTGCGGGCGGCGACGCGGCAGGCAATGCGGCTGATGGGCAATCATTTCGTGCTCGGCGAAACCATCGAGGCAGCATTGTCGCGGGCGCAGCCGCATGCCTCGCGGCATCAGCGCTATTCCTTCGACATGCTTGGCGAAGGCGCGCGCACTGCGGAGGATGCCGCGCGCTATTTCAATTCCTACGCAAGCGCGATCGAAGCGATCGGCCGCTTGGCTGGTGACCGTCCCCTGCCCGACCGGCCCGGCATCTCGGTCAAGCTGTCAGCCTTGCATCCGCGCTTCGAGGCGGTAAGCCGTGCGCGCGTGATGGCTGAACTGGTCCCGCACCTGATTGATCTCGCGCGACAAGCCAAGGCCCATGACCTGAATTTCACGGTCGATGCAGAGGAAGCGGACCGGCTGGAATTGTCGCTCGATGTGATTTCGGCGGCCTCTCGCGATCCTTCATTGGCAGGCTGGGACGGTTTTGGTTTGGCGATCCAGGCCTATCAGAAGCGCGCTGCCGGCGTGATCGACTACGTCGACGGTCTCGCTCGCAGCCTCGACCGCAAAATGATGGTGCGGTTGGTGAAGGGCGCCTATTGGGACACCGAGATCAAGCGCGCGCAGGAACGCGGGCTGGACGGCTATCCCGTGTTCACCCGCAAGGCGATGACGGATCTGAACTACATCACCTGCGCGCAGCAATTGCTGGCGCTGCGGCCGCGTATCTTTCCGCAGTTCGCCACGCATAATGCGCTGACGGTCGCGAGCATCCTCGAACTCACACCAGATCAAACCGGATTTGAATTCCAGCGCCTGCACGGCATGGGCGATGCGCTCTACGCAAAACTCGGCGAAGACCACCCTGACATCGCCTATCGCACCTACGCGCCGGTCGGCAGCCACCGCGATCTGCTGGCCTATCTGGTGCGGCGATTGCTGGAGAACGGCGCCAACTCATCCTTTGTTGCGCTTGCCGCCGACGAGACGGTGCCGGTCGCGCAATTGCTGCGGCGGCCGGCAGACGTCATCGGTAGTGCCGAAAACGCCGCGCATCCCAACATTCCGTTGCCGCGCGATCTGTACGGACAGAGCCGGAAAAACTCGCGCAGCATTGAATTCGGCGAACGAGCGGCGCTGGCGCAGCTTACCTCGGACGTTGCCGCCGAACGAACGCCCGCTGCGGGGAGCATCTCAGACACAACCGAGAGCGAGGCTAACGCCGTGATCGCGGCTGCGCGCGATGGCTTCCGGCATTGGGCCAAAACGCCAGCCGAGGCTCGCGCGGCTGCGCTGGATAAAGCCGCCGATCTGCTGGAACAGCGCACAGCGCATTTCATCGCCCTGCTGCAACGCGAAGGCGGCAAGACGCTGGACGATGCGATCTCGGAAGTTCGCGAGGCCGTCGATTTCTGCCGTTACTATGCGGCGCAGGGACGTGAACTGTTCGGCGTAGGCAAACCGATGCCGGGACCGACGGGCGAGAGCAACATGCTCTCCTTGCGCGGCCGTGGTGTCTTCGTCGCGATCTCGCCGTGGAATTTTCCGCTGGCGATCTTCCTCGGCCAGATCACGGCGGCCTTGATGGCGGGCAACGCTGTCGTCGCGAAGCCGGCCGAGCAGACGCCGCTGATAGCGGCTGAAGCGATTAGTCTGCTGCATGAAGCCGGCGTGCCGGCGTCGGCTCTGCATCTGGTTGCGGGCGACGGCCGGATCGGCGGCATGCTGGTGGCGCATCCCGATATCGCCGGCGTCGTGTTCACCGGCTCGACCGACGTCGCGCGGACGATCAACCGCGCGCTCGCCGCCAAGGATGGACCGATCGTGCCGCTGATCGCCGAGACCGGTGGCATCAATGCCATGATCGTCGATGCCACGGCCCTGCCCGAGCAGGTCGCCGACGACGTCGTGACCTCGGCGTTCCGCTCCGCCGGCCAGCGCTGCTCGGCGCTGCGGCTATTGTTCCTGCAGGACGACGTCGCCGACCGCATGATCGAGATGATAGCGGGCGCGGCGCGCGAACTCGTCATCGGTAACCCTGCGGATCCTGCCACGCATATCGGCCCGGTGATCGATGCCGAGGCCAAACAACGGCTGGATGCGCACATCGCGCGCATGAAGCAGCGAGCACGGGTGCATTTTGCCGGCATCGCGCCCGACGGCAATTATGTCGCGCCGCATATTTTCGAATTGTCCGATGCCGGCCAGCTCACGGAAGAAATATTCGGGCCCGTGCTGCACGTAGTGCGCTACCGCGCCGAGCGCTTCGACCAGGTGCTGCAAGCTATCGAGCGCTCCGGCTACGGGCTCACACTGGGCATCCATTCCCGGATCGACGACACGGTGGAGACTGCGATCGAGCGGCTCCAGGTCGGCAACATCTATGTCAACCGCAACATGATCGGCGCGGTCGTCGGCGTTCAACCGTTCGGTGGCCATGGCCTCTCGGGCACCGGGCCCAAGGCCGGCGGACCGCATTACCTGGCGCGCTTCGCAACCGAACAGACGGTGACCGTCAATACGGCGGCAGCCGGCGGAAATGCAGCGCTGCTGTCCGGCGGGGAATAGTTGCATCGCCCTGCCAAGATGGGCCAAATGGCGTTTGAAAGGGATCGGCCAAAAGCGAGATCTCAGCGAAAGCAACAAACGTCACGGAGCGACGCCAAGATGGACAAGGGTATTTTCGACGGCCTCAAGGTTCTGGACTGCGCGAGCTTTATCGCAGCACCCGCGGCCGCCACGGTGCTGTCGGATTTTGGCGCCGACGTCATCAAGATCGAGCCGCCCGGCGCGGGCGATCCCTACCGCAACCTGCCGAACTTGCCGGGATACCCCCATAGCGAGCATAATTTCGCGTGGATGCTGGAAGCCCGCAACAAGAGGAGCCTCGCGCTCGATCTCTCGAAGCCCGAGGGCCAGGCGGTGCTGCATCGGCTGGCGGCCGAGGCCGACGTCTTCATCACCAATTATCCGCCGCAGGTGCGCGAGCGACTCGGCATCACCCACGCGCATCTGGCGCCGCAGAACGAACGCCTGATCTACGCTTCCTTCACCGGCTACGGTGAAAAGGGCGCGGAAGCGAACAAGCCCGGCTTCGACTCGAACGCCTATTGGGCACGCTCCGGCCTGATGGACCTGGTGCGGGCGGATGAACACACCACCCCGGCGCGATCGATCGCCGGCATGGGCGATCACCCCTGCGCGATGGCATTCTATAGCGCGATCGTCACCGCGCTCTACAAGCGCGAACGCACCGGCAAGGGCTCGCATGTCAGCTCCAACCTGATGGCCAACGGCGTGTGGGCCGCATCGGTGCTGGCGCAGGCCAAGCTGGTCGGCGCAAAATTCGGCGAACGTCGCCCTCGCGAGCGCGCGCTGAACGCGGTCACCAATCACTACCAGTGCAAGGACGGACGCTGGCTGATCCTCTCGCTGCTCAACGAGGACCGGCAATGGCCGACGCTGGCGCGCTGCCTCGGCCGCGAGGACCTCGTCACCGATCCAAGATTTGAAACCAGGAAGGAGCGTCATGCGCGCTCGCTCGAACTGATCAAGATCTTCGACGAGACGTTCGCGACCCGAGACCTTGCCGAGTGGCGCAAGATCCTCGACGGCAACGGGCTGGTGTTCGGCGTGGTCGGCATCCTCGACGATATTCCGAACGACCAGCAGATGATCGATAATGAGGTGCTGGTGCCGTTCGAGAACGACACCATGCTCACCATCAGCAGCCCGATCTGGGTGGACGGCAGCAAAAAAGTTCAGCCGCGCAAGCCGCCCGGCCTTGGCGAGCACAGCGACGAGATCCTGCGCGATGCCGGCTATGACGAAGCCGCGATCGGCAAGTTGCGCGCCTCCGGCGCGGTGGCGTGAGGCAGCAAACCATGCCCCTCTATCGCCTGCATTACTTCCCGGAGTCGGGAAACAGCTACAAGCTTGCCCTGATGCTCACGCTGTGCGGGCAGACCTTCGAGCCGGTGTGGACCGATTTCGGCGGCGGCGTCACCCGCACACCGGAATGGCGGCGCGACGTCAACCCGATGGGCGAAATCCCCGTGCTCGAAGTGGACGGCGAACGGCTGACCCAGACCGCGCCGATCCTGCTCGGGCTGGCAAAGCAATTCGGCAGATTCGGCGGCGAGACCGAACAGGAACAGTTCGAACTGCTGCGCTGGCTGTTCTGGGACAATCACAAGCTCACCGGCTACATGGCGACCTACCGCTATAACCGCACGTTCACGCCCTCATCGAACGAGCACGTGCAAAAATATTTCCGCCGGCGGCTCGACGATTTCCTGTCCATCCTCGAAGCGCACATGCAAGCGAATGCATTTGCCATTGGCGCGCGGCCGACGGTGGCCGACATATCGATGATGGCCTACCTGCATTATCCTGCCGACGAGACCGGGTACGACTGGGCGGAGAGCCATCCCGCGATCCACGCCTGGCTCGGCCGCATGGCGCAATTGCCGGGCTGGAAGTCGGCCTATGATCTGTTGCCCGGAAAACGGCTGACGCACTACGCCAAATGATCGCTCAGGCAATGGTCAGCGGTTGAGCCACGCCCAGGCGATGCCGAACACGATCACCCCGACAACGATCGCAACCGCGATCGCCCAGACGCTGACCCGGACATCGCCGACCACCTGCCGATTGGCTTCGTTCTCGGCGATCTCGCGATTGCGTTGCCTGTTCTCGTCGGGAGAGCTCATCGCCAATCTCCGCATCGCTCGCTGCTGCCCTGACTTAGCACAGATCGCGAAGACCTCTTAGCGGCTTTTGACGAAGCACATGCCGATGCGCGAGATCTTGCCGGCAGCCTGACAGCTCAGGCCCTCGGCGCAAGTCCAGTCGCGGAAACTCAAATCATTGCCGGCGGCCGGCTTACCCGGCACGTAGCAATGCGCACCCCAGCCGTCGTTATGGTTGCTGCCGGCGAGCTCGGTGCTGCCGCGCAATTGCGGACGGCTGGAAAACCCTCGCGAATAATCCGGCGGCTTGCCGTCACGCAGGCTTGCCAGAATATCGCGGCGGCGGACCTGATCGCCGAAGAAATGCGGCGACGCCGGCACCACGGTGGTATTCGACGGCTTGCCCGCCATCCAGTCGACCCCGGGGAAGTGAAAGCCGCCGATGCCGCGCGTCTGGTGGCAACCGGCACAGGTCACGTCGTTGAGCCTGCGCTCGAACCCTGCCGGCGAGCGGATGTTCTGCAGCTTGACGCCGGCTTCCGCAGCCTTTCTCAGCGCAGCCACCACATCAGCCTCGCCGAACACGGCGCCCTCGCCCTGCACCAGCCCGAATTCCGGCTCCAGGTCCGATGGATCGAACCCGACCGGCGTCGGCGCAATCGCGCCGCTGGCGAGGAATTTTTCCGGGATCAGCGCGGTGCCGCGATCGAACGCTGCGAGATTGCCGGGATCGAACAGCCACGCCCTGAACTCGCGCTTGAGACCATCGTCCGCCAGCAGGCGCGCGCGGTCGATCTGGTTTTCCATCGGCGCTTCCGCGAAGACGCGGGCCCGTCCATCGTAGCGAAACACCTTCAGCAGGTAGTCCGTGCGGAAATCGCGAACCGAGGATTTCGGCGCGTGCGCGATCTGCAGATTGGTCTCGATGCGGTCGATATTCTCGTAGCCGATCAGATCGAGCGGACCATCCTTTTCCGGCAACAATCCGCCGAGCGGCGCGGAGAGCCAGCGATTGGCGATGTCGGAGCAGGTGATCGCAGAGCCTTCAGCTTTCGCTTTCAGCACGAGGTTCAGCGTCATCGGCAGCCGCAGCGGCGCAGCGTCGTCGCCCGCCGCCTTGTTGATCCGCGTCAGGCGATAGATCAGGCGGACCTCGCCACAGTTCGCTTCCGCGACGTAAGTGCGGTCCATGCGGTTGACGATGCCGGCGAGTACGAACCGTGTCTGCTGCGAATAGAGCAGCGCGCGGTCGAACAACTGGAAATCGAAGCCTTCGCCAACACCGATCGTTTCCTTCGGCAGGCTTTCACCGTGCCGTGCGACATAGCGATCGAACTCGCCATCGATCGCCTGCCGGATCGGGATCATCGACGGCAAGGCGAACAACGCGCTGTTGGCGAGCGGGATATCCGCCGATCGCTCTGGCAGCAGCATGCGATCGAGGCGGAATCTTCCGCCATCCAGTTTGCGCAGCGTCGCGGGATCGGTGATGGCCGCGCCGCGTTCCAGCGCGACATCCTGTGCCGCGCGTGCCGGCAAGGCGCCGCACAGCAGAGCACATACGATGGCAAGAAACCGGGGCGCGATGCTCATGCCCCCACTAACACCGCGCAATGAGACCTATTCAAGAAAAAAGGCGCCTCACATCGCCGTGAAGCGCCTTCCTGTTTAGATATCGCCCGTCAGCGCGCGACGATCAGGCCCTTGCTGGTCACGACCACCCAACGGCCGTCCTGCTTGCGAATGGCGTCGACACGTCCGAGCCCCGGTACGGGATCGCCGGCATAGACCTCGTACATGCCGCGACGGTTCTCGATCAGAGCGCCGCCATTGGCGACGTCCCGCAATATCCAGCCGTCCACGGTCGGCAGGCGGGCCACTTCGGGCTTGGGCGGCGCTGCAGGTGTTGTCGCAGGAGCGGCTACAGCCGGCTGCGGTATCGAGCCTGTGACGTCCTTCTCCTTCGTGGAAGTCGAAGCGGCGGCCACCGTCGGCGTCGAAACCTGGGCGGCGCGGAGCTTATCGACGGTCTCGCTGAGCTTGGCGAGTTTCGCGGCCGGTTCGGCCTGCGCCTTCTCGACCTTGTCGAGGCGGTCGCTGGCCCTGTTGATCTGGCCTGTCGTCGCCTTGGAATTGTGTTCGAGGCTGGCCTTGAGCGCGACGATCTCGGCATCGAGCCGCGCCACCGACGTTTCGAGCGCAGTATCCTGTACGGAGGCCTGCACTGCATCTCCGGCGATCAGCTTTCCAATGCCGGCGGTAGCCAACGCGCCACCCAGTGCACCCGCTACCGTCGCCAGAGCCACCACGGCAGCCATCGCCCCGAAGCGGCGCTTGCCGGCCGATGCCTCGGCCTTCGCATCGGCGCCAACCCGGTCACCGGGCGCCATGATCGTCACATTGCCGGGGAAGCGCGGCGCTTCCGGCTTGACGGTGTCGATTTTGGGAGCGTCCATCTTGGGAGGCTCCGCCTTTGACGCCTCGACCTTTGGCGCTTCCGTCCCGACGGGGTCCACCTTGGGCGCATCCGCCTTCGGCGAGATCGCTGCCTGCTCGGGCGCGAGTTTGGCCGTGTCGACCTCAGCCGCGGCCGCTACCGGCTCATTCGACGTGGGCATATCGGGAGCGGTCGGCCCGGCACCGAGGGTTCCGGTTTTACCGCTGGCGGGCTGGTTCTGCTGATCGCTCACGTGGGATTCTCCAGAATTGATTGACCATTTGGTAACTATTAATGCTTGCCAAATCCTTACCGGCGGCGGCCTTACCGAAATTTTAGGAACTTCTCCGGCCCGGTTTTGGGCTCCCAGACGCCGGCCCGCCGGCCAAAATCCCGATTCTGCCCTTCGGCAATCCCCGCCGGTCCCGTTTGCGCCGGTCGGTTTCCCGATTAACATGGACTGACCGACCAGCCGGAAAGGCAGGGGCCGCCATGACCATCGAAAAATGCATCAACGAATTCGATGTAGATGACGTCATTTTTGAGGAGGGCTCGACCGGGCGGGAGCTGTTCGTCGTGCTCGACGGCAGTGTCGAGATCGCCAAGATGAACGGCCCCGACAAGACCGTGATCGTCACGCTCGGCAAGGGCGAATTCTTCGGCGAGATGGCTGTTATCGACGGCTCGTCCCGCTCGGCCACCGCCATAGCGGCCGCGCCGAACACCCGCGTGATGCGGATCAACCACGCCCGCTTCGTCTACCTGGTCAGCCAGCAGCCGGCCTTTGCGCTGATGATCATGGATGCGCTGAGCAAGCGCTTGCGCGCCTCCAACACCGTCGCCTTCAGGACTGCAGGCAGTACATGAGCGAGCGCCGGCCGAGCCCGTTCAAGACACTGTTCGACAGCGAGGTCTGCACGCTGATCGAAGCGGCCGAGGACGTCTATCAGGTTCGCTTCAAGAACCGCGCGGCGAACGCCTATCTGGTGCGCGGCAGCTCGCGCACCCTCATGATCGATGTGGGGCTGTCCTCGAACTACCCGCATCTCCTGACATGCCTCGGCCATATCGGCGTGAAGCCCGACGATATCGACATGGTGGTGTTGAGCCACGAACACCTCGACCATATCGGTGCGGCCTATCATTTCCATGGCAGCAGTTTCATCGCGGCGCACCGGCTGGCCGCCAACAAGATCATGCTGCGCGACGACTTCTCGATGCTGCGCAAGATGTTCAACGAGCCGAACGTGCCGATCAACATCGACATCTGGCTGGAAGAAGGCAACCTGATCGACCTCGGCAATTTCCGTCTCAACGTGATGTATACGCCCGGCCACACCTCGGCCTGCATCACGCTGTTCGAGCAGGACAAGGGGCTGCTGTTCGCGGCCGATACGCTGATGCCGGGCGGCGTGATGGGCGGCGTGTTTGGCTCGGGCAGCATCGCCGACTACATCCAGTCGCTGGAGCGGCTGAAGGGGCTGAACTCCAGGATCCTGCTGTCGGGCCACGGGCGGCTGTCCGATACCCCGCAGGATGACGTGCGGATCGCGATTCAGCGCTCGCACGCATTGCTGTCGGACACCGCGCAATTGTTCGATGCGCTGGATGCGCGATCGAATTTCGAGCCGATCATGCAGTCGGTGCGCGACCTCAACAAGCTAGACGACAGCTAGACGAACGCAGCGGCTTCCGGGTTTATTCCCGCGCCCTTGCAGATTTAGTGTGATTCCTGAATCACATTCGGCAATGCCAAACCCGACACGCCCATTTGACAAATCCGGTGATGGCCTGTTCAACATCTCCCAACAATAAATTCCTCAAACAGGAAACAGGGAGAAAAACACTATGAGGTTGTATGAACTCGGTCGGGCCGAATCCGCGCATCGTCCGCATGTTCATGGCGGAAAAGGGCATCGAGGTGCCGAAGCAGGCCGTCGACCTGCGCAAGGGCGAAAATCGCGAAGCGGAGCATCTGAAGCGCAATCCGCATGGACAGATGCCGACGCTCGAACTCGACAATGGCAACTATCTCTCCGAGATCACCGCGATCTGCGAATACCTCGAAGAGAAGCATCCCAGTCCGCCGCTGGTCGGGGCAACGCCGGAAGAGCGCGCCGAATGCCGGATGTGGACGCGCCGCGTCGATCTCAACATCTGCGAGCACATGGGCAACGGCTTCCGCTTCGGCGAAGGCCTGAAGTTCTTCGAGAAACGTATTGCCTGCGCGCCCGAAGCTTCGCCCGGCCTGAAGATGATCGCCGCCAACCGCCTGCAATGGCTCAACGGCCAGATGGCCGACGGCCGGCCATACATCTGCGGCAACCGTTTTACGCTGGCCGACATCCTGCTCTATGGCTGGCTCGATTTCGCCGGCACCGTCGGCCAGCCGCTGGATACGGCCAATGCCAACATCGTGGCGTGGATGGCGCGGGTGGCTGAACGGCCGTCGGCGAAGGCATGATCCCACACTTGCCGCGAAGCGCCTCGGAGTTGATACACGGCCCGGGGTGGCGCCTGTGAAGGTGCTACCGCGCGAGCTAGATCACGCGCTGCTTTCCGGCCGGTGGATGATGCGTTCAGGCAATTGGACCGGAGCAGTGGCAGGCATTAACTGGTCCGTGACTAGCTCATCCGAAGATGGCGACCTTGATTGTAGACAAGCTCCCAAAGTTCGCTCGCGTCACGCTTACCATTGAGCTTTTCTGCAACCGCAATCGCGAAATCGTCGGCATCTGGAGGTTGTTTAGAAATGATCCGGCAGCAACCGAATGACGGGTTCGTTGGCATCGCCATCGCAAGCCGCCGGCAAATACTCGCAGCCAACGCGACTGCATCGGCAGGATGCACGCCCTGCTCATCGCGCAACATCTGCGTGATTATTCGTTCTGCTTTTCCTGCATTAATTCGAATTTCTGTCATTTTAGCCTCCTTTCTGACGAAGCCACTCTGCCTTCTGCTTGGCGTCGTCACCGGAACTGCCAGTCAATATATCCCACAGCCGTAGTACGCTCATCGGCAAAGGTATCGAATGCGGCAACAAGACGGGCAGAAGGCACAACACGATACCGAAGATGACAACTGCAACACGGCTGAGCATCGCGAGTGCGCGTAAACTCATCTCCCTGGTTAGCAAGAGCACCATCATCGGAGCTGCGTATCCAACAAGATCGATCACCCTGATCATAGATTGTCCCTCCTCTGGCTGGCGGACATAATGCTCACGAGCAACCTGCGCTTCGCGACTACCCAATGTCGTGAAGCAGTCCCGAAAAGGTTGCAAAATGTCTCCGAATGCAGCTGCCCGCCGCGAGCGTCTAAACGGCGCGAAGTCTTTGTTATCGCGTTGACTTCATCCTGATGAAGGAGTTGACTTCCAATATACTATTTTGATTGGCAGGCAGGCATCGATGGTCATTGAACGATCGGAGCCCAATCTTTCTCATCTGCATGGCGAAGTGACCCCCGCGCGCGCCGCTAACCTTGAGTGGCGGATGGGGTCGCTTGCGCTGGACCCGGTCGCGCGCATTCTAATTCATGGCGGCACGCCCCTACCCCTGGGCGAGCGGGCTGTTTCCATTCTGCTAATGCTGGTCGAGCGATCAGGTCAGCTGGTCAGCAAGGAAGACCTCATCGCGTTTGCCTGGCAGGGCTTGGCCGTCCAGGACAGCAATCTCACGGTTCAGGTTGCTGCGTTGCGGCGGGCGTTGGCGCTGGTCCCTGGAGGGAAATCCTGGATCGAGACCTTGCCGCGGCGCGGCTATCGTTTCGTCGGTACCGCCGTACGACCCGGGGACAAAGACTCGCGGACACCGGATGAACCACGGGCAGCCCGATCATCTCATGAACTGGCAAAACTACCCTCGTCCAAACCCGTGGACGATCAAAAAGACTCGCCGACAGTGTCCGTGCTCACCGATTCACGCGCGCACCATATGGTTGGACGCGCCGCCCCGCTCGATATGCTGGACCGGATGGCACAACGCATGCTGAGCGGCCAAAGACAGATTGCGTTTGTCACCGGAGAGGCCGGAATCGGGAAGACGGCCTTTATCCAGATGGCGGTAGACCGGCTGTCGCAACAGGGCGTCGATCTACTGTACGGGCGCTGCACCGAGAGGTTCGGCAACGATGAAGCCTTTCTGCCATTGATCGATGCGCTGGTGACACGCTATCGCAGCACGGATGGCGTCGAACTGCAGACAGTAATTCGTACCCACGCGCCAACCTGGATGCTGCAGATACCAGGCTTGATTAGTGCGACGGAGCGCGCGGCGGTTCAGCGCGAAGTATTCGGTGCGACCCGCGATCGCATGCTCCGGGAATTTTGCGACCTTGTGGAAGCATTGAGCGCCAATCGTCCATGGGTAATCGTTCTCGAGGATCTGCATTGGAGCGACCTGGCAACACTGGACGCCCTCTCCCGCTTTGCGCGAGAGGATAGCAAAGCCTCGGTGCTGATCCTCGGTTCCTATCGGCCGGCAGACAGCATCATCGGCCAACATCCCATTCGACGCCTGCATCAAGATCTGGAGATACACGAGCGCTGCGGCGAGTTGCACCTCGATCGATTGTCTCGAATGGAGGTCGAGCGACATCTCGCGCTGCGGTTCCGCGACGACGCAATCGCGTCCTCATTGTCTGAACCCGTGTTCGAGCGAACGCAGGGACAGCCGCTGTTTATCGCATCATTGATCAAGTTCTTCATCGATCAGCGAGTGATTGTTGAAACCGACGGCGCATGGCGCCTGCCATCGGAAGCGGCGATCCCACAAGATGGCATACCGACTGACTTGCTGAATATGATCAATTATCAGGTAGGCCGCCTCACAGAGGATGAACGGCGCCTCCTCGAAGTCGCCAGCGTGGCAGGCGGAGATTTTTCCGCTGCCCTGGTGGCAGCCGGCTTGTCACGCGATGCCGTCGAGGTTGAGCGCGAGCTGGAAGCATTAACCCGCAAGGATCACACGCTGGTCCCGTCGGGTGTGTCTGAATGGCCGGATGGCACGTACTCGGGATCATATGCTTTCCGACATATTCTGTATCAAAATGTCGTTTATCAGCATCTCGCGCCGGGACAGCGCGTGCAAACGCACAGGCGTCTGGGCAAGAGGCTGGAACAGGCATATGGCAATCGCACCTCGGAAATCGCGCCGGTGCTCGCGCTTCATTTCGAGCAGGGCCGGGATTTTCCGAGCGCCTTGCGCTACTTGGGACAGGCGGCAGAGAGTTCAGCGAAGCGCCTTGGCCACGCGGAAGCGGCCAGCTATCTAACGCGTGGTCTTAGCATTCTCGATCGGTTTGATGCGCCGGATAAATTCAGGCTGCGCATTTCTGTGTTGCGACATCGTAGCCTTGCGCTTCGCTCATGTGGCGATCTCGCTGGTTCGGTCCGTGATCTCAAGGAGATGATTGTCTGCGCTGGACACGCCGGCGAGCTTCGACAGGAGGTCGCCGGCCTTGTTGCCGTCAGCCGGTTCTGCTTGCACGCAGATCGACGCCTCTGCCTTCAGGCGGCCGAAGACGTGCTGATAAAAAGCCAGGCCTTGGAGGACGACACCTTCAAGGCCCTGGTACAAGGCAGCAGCGCCAGCATCAACCTGTATCTCAAGGGGTGGCACGAAGAGGATGCCAATCGTTGCTTGAAAGCAATGGAGTTGAGTGCCGGCGCACAGGACCACGGCACGTTGATCAGGCGTTATGGAATCGAGGGAATTCTTGACTGTTGGCGCTCGCGGTACCGAGAGTGTCGTCGCTCGGCGACGCATGGAAAGCGATTGGCCAGCGAAGCCGGGGATGTTTACGTCTTTGTCCTTTTCAATGTGCTGGAGTCCACCGCGCTCCTTCATCTGGGCGAGTGGCGGGATTTGCAGCGCGAAACTGCAACGGCCCTGGAATTTGCTAGAAAAAACGGAAATAAGCAGGCTAGCGGATTGTGTCGATTGACACTCGCATGGTTGCACGTCGAAGCAATGGATTTTGAGGGAGCGCGCGCGCTCTGCGAAGGCGTCGACGAGAACACTCTCAACGAGAACCAGTTTGCCTATTTCTTTCAGCGAGCGGTCCTAGCGAAAGCTTTCGTGGGATTGCGCGACCTGCAACGAGCAAGCCATCAGTTTGATGACGTTCAGCGCCGCCTCGAACAAGACGGCATTCCGCTGGATTTTACAATATCCACGCAGCTTTATCACTGCTTGGGGGAATATTGCCTGCAGATTGCCGAATTTGATCAGGCGAGAAGATGGGCGATCCAGTTGCGCGACTACGCCGCTCCGGCACCCGATCAGAACCATCTCGCGCTCGCCCATGGTCTGTTGGCTCGGATCGCTTTTGCTACCGGCGATCGGGACGATGCTCGAGATCACTTGTCGCGCGCTTTGTCGATCGTTGACAATGCCAACTTTCCTCTCGCTGCATGGCGAGTTTATCTCGGCGCCGCGAAGATATTCGAAAGTATCGGTGAGGCGGACGATGCGACCACCTATCGGATCCGTTTTGAGACGGTAATACGAACTCTTGCGCGAAACTTCGAGCCCAACGATGCTTTGCACAGCTCCGTGTTGAACGCTCTGACGACTTGAACAGCGTGATCGATCTCGGCGTCTGACAGACGCTTGGTAGACTTCGCCCAAAGAGAAGGCCGGCGAGCATCACGCCGCCGACCTAGTCTTGCAACTGCCGGCTCGTTGGTCCGCTTCCGTTGCTTTGCATTGCGGTTACTAGAGCCTTTTCCGTTTCGATTGAATGAAACGGGGCTCTAGATTCCTTGTTTGACGCGTTTTCTTGACGCGAACCGGGTCCACTTCGCTGGAAAACGCCTAGAGCGAAGCCGGCTGATGCCATTGCGCGTAGATATCGCCGAGCCGAACCGAGGTTAGGCTCACACAATGGAAATGGATGAGCGGACTTATCCGTTGGTTTATGCTGGTGGTGATGAGTTAGATCACCACCGGTGCATCCGGCAATTCGTTTGGCCCTGCTCCTTGCGCCGGAAAGTGCGCCGCCAATTCGCGCGACACCGCCTCAACGCCCCTGATCACACCGCCTTCAAAATTTCCGGCCCTGAACTGCGTTTCCATCTCCTGGCAAATTTTTTCCCAGCCGTCGCGGCCGACGCTGCGGTCGATGCCGCGATCGGCCACGATCTCGAAATCGTGGTCGGCCAGCAGCAAATAGATCAGGACGCCGTTGTTGTGGACGGTGTCCCAGATCCGCAATTGCGAAAAGACATCCAAAGCCCGCTCCCGCGCCGGCTGATTGCGAAACAGCGGCGCGCCATCGAGCGCGCCCTCGACCACGAAACGCACCTGCCCGGAATGCGTGGCCTCGCCCGCCTTGATCGCCTGCTCGATCCTCGCCAGCGCCGCCGGCGGAAAGATGCGTCGCAGCCGCCAGCGGTGTTCGACGAGATGCCTGCCGATGCGCCTGATGCCCATGCTACCAGCTCCCCGATGCGCCGCCGCCGCCGAAGCTGCCGCCGCCGCCACTGAAGCCGCCGCTGCTGCTCGAACTGCCGCCGCTGGACCATGAGCCGCCGGAGCCTCCGGACCACCCGCCAGAGCCGCCCCTTCGGCCCGGTCCCGCTGATGCGAAACCGTCGCTGATCAGCACAAAGAGCGACGCGATCCCGCCGGCGATCAGCGCTGCGATGGCCGAGCCGACCAGGAACCAGGCAATCAGGCCAGTCACCGCGCCGGCGGCCACCGAGCCCAGCAGCCGTCCCAGCAGGCTCCGCAGCAGCCCACCGAAGAATATCGCCGGAATAATGAGAAACGGATTGAACAGATCCTCTGGATTGAACGACTGCGAGTCCTGCCAGTGCGGTGGCTCGGGCTCCGGCAGCTTCTCGCCATTGACGATGCGCACCATCTTGTCGACCCCGGCAGCGACGCCGCCGCCGAAATCGCCGGCCTTGAACTTCGGCGTGATGTCCTCGTCGATGATGCGCTTGGTCGTAGCGTCCGTAAGCGCACCTTCGAGGCCGTAGCCGACCTCGATGCGCAGGCGGCGGTCGTTCTTGGCGATGACGAGCAGCGCGCCGTCGTCGATTTTCTTGCGGCCGATCTTCCAGGCCTCCGCGACGCGCAGCGCGTATTGCTCGATGGCCTCGCCCTCGGTAGTCGGCACGATCAGCACCGCGACCTGGCTCCCCTTTCGGGTTTCAAGGTCTCTCAGCGTCTGCGTGAGCGAGGCGACGTCACCGGCCGCGAGCGTGCCCGTTTGGTCGACGACACGCCCGCTCAGCGGCGGCACCGCGACGAGCGCCAGCGCTGCACCCGCCCAGCAGAGCAGCAGCGCAAGAATGGTGGCTCTTGCAGCGTTCATCGCGGTTTGTCTTTTTAGCCAGCCGCTACTTCGCCGGCGCCGGCGTCGGGTTGAAGTCGACCTTCGGCGCCGTCGAGATCGACTTCTCGTTCTCGACCGTGAAGTTCGGCTTTTCCTTGTAGCCGAACAGCATCGCCGTCATGTTGTTCGGGAAAGTGCGGATGCCGACGTTATAGTCCTGCACGGCCTTGATGTAGCGGTTGCGCGCCACGGTGATGCGGTTCTCGGTGCCTTCGAGCTGTGACATCAGGTCGCGAAACAGTTGGTCGGACTTGAGCTGCGGGTAGTTTTCAGTCACGACCAGCAGCCGCGACAGCGCGCTCGACAGCTCGCCCTGGGCGGCCTGGAATTTCTGGAACGCGGCGGGATCGTTCAGCACTTCCGGCGTCGCCTGGACGCTGCCGACCTTGGCGCGGGCATTGGTGACGCCGAGCAGCACGTCCTTTTCCTGCTGCGCAAAACCCTTCACCGAATTGACGAGGTTGGGCACCAGATCGGCACGGCGCTGATACTGGTTGACCACCTCCGACCAGTTCGCCTTGACCTGCTCGTCAGTGGTCTGGATCGCGTTATAGCCGCAATTGGTCAAACTCAGGCACGACAGTATCGCCAGCACGGTCCATAGTTTGCGCATCGCACTCTCCCCCAAAAGGAAATCAAACGCAGGTCTAGCAGATTGGTTGCGTCAGGTATGCAGCCGTAAGCCGCCCTCCGGCCCATTTCGCAGACGATGGCCCTTGCCTATCACGCCCCGAAATAACAACATGGCCGGATAATAATATGGGAGGGTTCATGACCACGTTCGAGACCATCGTCGTGGAGCGGCCGGAGCCACGCATCGCGCGGATCGTGATGAACCGGCCCGAGGCGCGCAACGCGCAGAACCTGCAGATGACCTACGACCTCAATGCCGCCTTCGACCAGGCGGTGCAGGACGACGCGGTCAAGGTCATCATCCTCGCCGGCAACGGCCCGCATTTTTCCTCCGGACATGATCTGCGGCCCGGGGGAAAGAATACCGCCGGCGTAGATTTTCCGCCGGTCGGAAATTGGGGCGGCTTCGCCGAGCCGAACGCCCATGGCCGCTTCGCGCGCGAGCAGGAAATCTATCTGCAGATCACACGGCGCTGGCGCAATCTGGGAAAGCCCATGATCGCGGAAGTGCACGGCAAGTGCATCGCCGGCGGCCTGATGCTGGCATGGGCCTGCGACCTGATCGTCGCCAGCCACGATGCGGAGTTTTGCGATCCTGTCGTGACCATGGGCGTCTGCGGCGTCGAATGGTTCGTGCATCCCTGGGAGCTCGGCCCGCGCAAGGCCAAGGAATTGCTGTTCACGGCTGATGTATGGAGCGCAGACGAAGCGCACCGGCTCGGCATGGTCAATCATGTGGTGCCGCGCCCGGAGCTGTCCTCCTTCGTCATGAAACTTGCCGAAAGGATCGCGGCAAAGCCGTCGTTCGCGTTGAAGCTGACCAAGGAGGCCGTCAATCGCTCGGTCGACGTGATGGGACAGCCCGCGGCGATCGAACAGGCATTCGCGCTGCATCAGCTCTGTCACGCGCATAACCTTCAGGAGTTCGGCATGGTGGTCGACCCCGCAGGCCTACATCCCTCCGTCAGAAAATCAGCACCGGCAAAATAGAACGAGCAAAGCAACGCAGATGGACCTTACCCCGAGCGACGAGCAGCGGTTGCTGCGCGAAAGTGCCGATCGCTTCGTCAGCCAGACCTATACCGCTGATCACCGCCGTAAGATCGCCAGCGAACCGCTCGGTTTCAGCGCCGATCTCTGGAAGCAGTTCGCCGAACTCGGCTGGCTGGCGCTGCCGATCGCGGAGGACCATGGCGGGCTCGGCGGCGGCGCTGTCGAGATCGGCATATTGATGGAAGCGTTCGGGCGCGGACTGGTGTCCGAGCCATATCTCTCGACCGTCGTGATCGGCGCGTCGCTGATCGCGGACTGCGGCACGGAAACGCAGAAGCAGGCGTTGTTGCCAGCAATCGCCGACGGCTCGCTGGTTCTGGCATTCGCGCATTCGGAACGCCAGGCGCGCTTCGACCTTGCCGACGTCAGGACCACGGCGACAAAAACAGCTGACGGCTGGCGCCTCGACGGACGCAAGACCGCCGTGCTGGACGGCAACGCCGCCAACCAGATCATCGTCTCGGCGCGAGTCGACGACGGCTCCGGCAAACCCGGCAAGCTCTGCCTGTTTCTGGTGCCGCAAGGCGCGCGCGGCCTCACCTTGCGCGACTTTGCGCGGCTGGGCGGCGGCCGCGCCTGCAACCTCGAACTCGACGGCGTGCAACTGCCGGCCGACGCCCTGCTCGGCGACGGCAGCGACGCGCTGCCCGCGATCGAAGCCGCGGTCGATCGCGCCATGGCCGCACTTGGGGCCGAGGCCGTCGGCATCATGCAGACCCTGCTCGACCAGACGCTGGAATACACCAAAATCCGAAAGCAGTTCGGCCGGCCGCTGTCCGCCAACCAGGTGATCCGCCATCGCCTCGCCGACATGGCGATGCAATGCGACGAGGCGCGGTCGATGGCGTTGCGCGCCGCGCTGATGGCGGATGCCGAGCCGATGGCGCGTAGCCGCGCGGCTTCGGGCGCAAAGGCCAAGATCGGCAAATGCGCGCGCTTCGTCGCCGAGCAATCGGTCCAGCTTCACGGCGCGATGGGTGTCACCGAGGAACTGGACGTCGGCTCTTATTTCAAACGGCTGCTCGCCTTCGACACGCTGTTCGGCGGCAGCGCCCATCATTATCGCCGCCATGCCGCCCTCGGCGGCCGTGCTGTCCAGGCTTGAAAGGAGCGCTATCCATGGATCTCACCTTCAGCGCGGAAGAGCGCACGTTCGAACAGGAAGTGCGCGACTTCATCGCGGCAAATCTAACCCCCGAGATCAAGCGCGCCACGGCGCTGACTCCCTCGGTATTTTCGGACCCCGACATCGGCATGGCCTGGCAGCGCGCGCTGCACAGGAAAGGCTGGGGTGCGCCAGGCTGGCCGGTGGACCATGGCGGGCCTGACTGGACGCCTGCGAAGCGCTGGATCTTCGAGTCCGAGAGCGCCCGCGCCGGCGTACCCAATGTGAACGTCATGGGCGTCAAGATGGTCGGCCCTGTCATCATCGGCTTCGGCTCGCCCGAGCAGAAGAATTTTTACCTGCCGCGGATTCTCTCCGGCGAGGATTACTGGTGCCAGGGCTATTCCGAACCGGGCTCCGGCTCCGATCTGTCCTCGTTGAAAACCCGCGCGGTGCGCGACGGCGACGACTACGTCATCAACGGCACCAAGATCTGGACCACGCACGCCCACCACGCCAACATGATGTTCGCGCTGGTGCGCACCAACGAGACGGAGCGCCAACAGGAGGGCATCTCCTTCATCCTGATCGACATGAAGAGCCCGGGCATCACGACGCGGCCGATCCTCACCATCGGCGGCGACCACGAGGTCAACCAGGTATTCTTCGACGATGTGCGCGTGCCGATCGCCAATCGCGTCGGCGAAGAGGGAAAAGGCTGGACCTACGGCAAATATCTGCTCGAGTTCGAGCGCGGTGCCGGCATCGCCTCGGCCAAGCTGCGCGACGCGCTGAAGACGATTGCCGACCTCGCCGAGTCCGACGTGACCGGTCGCGCCATCGACGATCCCGATATCGCGGTGCGGATGTCCGAAATCGAGGTCGATATCGATACGCTCGAGATGACCGAGCTGCGCGTGCTCTCGGCGCTGCAGACCGGACAGAATCCGGGCGCGGTGTCGTCGATCCTGAAACTGCGCAACAGCGAAATCCGCCAGGCGGTGACGCGGCTCGGCGTCGACGTGATCGGCACTGACGGCCTCTATGTCGAGCCGGTGCGGCCACTCTACCGGCTCAACGAGAAGCCGGGAATTCCGGAGGAGATCCTGCCGGTGGTGCCGGAATATCTCAACGGCCGGGCGTACACCATCTTTGGCGGTTCATCGGAGATCCAGCGCGAGATCGTGGCGAAGATGGTGCTGGGGCTGTAGCTCGCTCCGTCGTCATTCCGGGGCGCGCGCAGCGCGAACCCGGAATCCACGTTGAAACGGAATATGCGGCCCGATGGATTCCGGGTCTGGCCCTGCGGGCCATCCCGGAATGACGGGGAGAGCGCTTGACCTACCCCGCCGCCCGCGCATCCCTGATCGCCTGCCACACCTTGGCCGGCGTCAGCGGCGTATTGAGCTGCTTGATGCCGAGTTCACTCAACGCATCCATCACGCCGTTGGTGATGCAGGGCGGCCCGCCGATCGCACCTGACTCGCCGCAGCCCTTGGCACCGAGCGGATTGGTGCGGCAGGGCGCGGAATCGTCCAGCGTCACGACAATCGGCGGAATGTCGTCGGCGCGCGGCAGGCAATAGTCCTGGTAGCTAGCGGTTAACAGCTGGCCTTCCTCGCTATAGGCAACCCCTTCATACAACGCCTGCCCGATGCCCTGCGCGACGCCGCCATGCACTTGTCCGGTCACCAGCATCGGGTTGACGGCGATGCCGACGTCGTCGACCGTGGTGTAGCGCACCACCTTGCTGACGCCGGTTTCGGGATCGATCTCGACCTCGCAGATATGCGTACCGTTCGGCCAGCTCGGCCCGTCGACCTCGCCTTCGCTATCGACCGAGAGCCGTGCGCCGTCTTCCTTCTTGGCGATCTCGAACAGGCTGATGCGCTTGTCCGTGCCGACCACCGTCAGCCAGCCATCACGATATTCGATGTCCCCGACCGAGGTCTCCAGCACGTTCGAGGCCTTTTCGCGGGCCTTCGCAATGATGTCGTTGGTCGAAACCGCGACCGCCGTGCCGCCGACGAACAGCGAGCGCGAGCCGACGCTACCGAAACCGGTGGCGAGATCGGTGTCGCCCTGCACGACGTCGATCTTGTCCATGGCAATGCCGAGCGTATCGGATACCATTTGCGTATAGGTGGTCTGCAGCCCCTGCCCCATCGCCATGGTGCCGGAATGCAGGACGATGCGGCCTTCTGCCGTGGCATGCAGGCTGACCTTTTCGGTGTGCGCGCGGCCGCCGGTCCATTCGATGTAGCTGGTAAGGCCACGGCCATACAGCAGGCCCTTCTTCTTCGCCGCCTTCTTGCGCGCGGCAAAGCCGTCCCAGTCCGCAAGCTCGGAGGCGCGCGACAGCATATGCGCGAAGGCGCCGGAATCGTACACCTGGCCGACCGCATTGGTGTAGGGCAGTTGTGCGGGCTTGATGTAATTCACTTTGCGGATGGTGCGCGGGTCGATGCCGATCTGCCGCGCGGCAGCGTCCATCAGCCGTTCGACGATGAACACGGCCTCGGGCCGCCCTGCGCCGCGATAGGCGCCGACCGGCGCGGTGTTGGTCATGACCGACTTCACCTCGAAATGCACCAATGGCAAATCGTAGACGCCCGTCTGCACGAACGGACCAAGCACCAGCGGAATGATGTTGGCAGCACCCGATGAGTAGGCCCCCGTGCCGCCGACCGAGCGGACCCGGTAGGCAAGCACGCGGCCCTTGGCGTCGAGCGCGAACTCGCCGGTGGAAGTGAGATCGCGTCCATGGGTGCCGCCGACGAACTCGTCGGTGCGGTCGCCGCGCCAGCGGATCTTGCGCGACAATTTGGTGGCGGCGTAAGCGACGATGCCGTCTTCGGGATAGAGGTTGGTCTTCTGCCCGAACCCGCCGCCGATGTCGCCGACCAGCACGCGCACGCTTTCCTTCGGCCGCTTCAACACGGCTTCCGCCAGCACGTCGCGGGTCGAAGCCGGGGTCTGCGACTGCACATGCAGGATCAGCCGCCCGGTCTTCTTGTCGATCTCGGCGATGGTCGAGCGCGGCTCCATAGCTGACGGCACCAGCCGCTGGCTGACCAGATCGAGCGACACTTTGTGCGCGGCGTTCGCAAATGCCTCTTCGACCTTGGCCGCATCGCCATAGCTCATGGCAGCCACGATGTTGTCGGGCGCCTCGGGCCACACCGCCGGTGCACCCGGCTTGATCGCTTCGAGCGGATCGACCACCGATGGCAGCACTTCATACTCGACGGAAAGCGCTTCAGCCGCGGTTTGCGCCAGCACCCGCGAGGTCGCGACCACGGCCGCAACCGCCTCGCCCGCATAACGCACGATTTCATGCGCCAGCAGCCGCCGTGGCGGCACCGTCATCGGCGAACCGTCCGGCCGCTTGAAGATCGCCAGCGTCGGGATGGTGCCGATATTGTCTTTCACCAGATCGACGCCTGTGTAGACCGCCTCGACGCCCGGCATCGCGGTGGCGGCCGCGCTGTCGATCGAGACGATTTTGGCGTGGGCATGCGGCGAGCGCAGCACATAGAGCCACAGCGCGCCCTCCTCGGGCTTGTCGTCGATGAACTGCCCCTTCCCGGTGAGCAGCCGCTGGTCTTCCAAACGCTTGACCGGCTGGCCCGCACCAAAACGCATATTGCCGGGAAGAATGTTCATCAGTTTGTCCTTCGAGCTTCTTGGCAGGATTTGGTCGGGGTTTTAGCGGATTGATGGTGCGGAGGCCAACCCGCGTTTTTAGGCAGTAGCGCCTCAGAAACCGTCATGCGGGCCCCGGGCGTATGACGAAATCGATCACGCGAGATCGCGCAACGCCGCCTCGACGACCTTACGCTGCTCGGCCGTCAGCGCGGCTTGCGGCGGCACGGGGTCGCCGACCGCATAGCCCTGGATATCGAGCCCGGCCTTGATGCAGGCGGCAAGGTTGAAACGCGCAAAGGCTTCGTTGATGCGCCACAGCCTGCGTTGCAGCGCCATCGCCTCATCCCAGCGCGCCGCCTTGCAGAGGTTGTAGAGTTCGACACTCTGCCGCGGAATGATGCAGGCGGGGCCCGCCATCCAGCCGACCCCGCCGATCAGCATCACCGCCGCCGGAATGTGCGCGGAAGCCGAGAACACCTTGATGCCGTCGCCGCAGCGATTCATGATCGACAGCAGCCGGCCGGTATTGGTCGAGGCATCCTTGATGTAGCCGATGCGCGGATGGGTCGCGAGCCGGGCGATCACGTCAAGCGTGAGGTCGGAGCGCTGGAACTGCGGGTTGGTATACATTACGACGGGAATGTCGACGGCGTCGGCGATGGCGCGGAAATAGGATTCCACCTGCGCATCGGCGACCGGGAAATACGCTTCCATGATCGCTAGAATGCCATCGGCGCCGAGTTGTTGATGCGCCTTGGCCTGCGCCACGGCGTCTGCCGTCGAGGTCGAGGCCACGCCGGCGATCACCGGCACCCGGCCTTTGGCGGCCTCGATGGTGGCTTGCACCACGGTCGCGCGTTGTCCCTGGTCGAGATAGGCGAACTCGCCAGTCGAGCCGAGCGGCGTCAAGCCATGGACGCCCGCCTTGATCAGATCGTCGCAGAGCCGGCCCAGCACCTCGGTGCGGATCCGGCCTGATGCATCGATCGGTGAGACCAGATAGGGAAAGACGCCGTGGAAATCAGCCATGGTGGAAAATACGCCTCGCGCCGGAAAGTTTGTCCGCCATGGCTATCCGGAATGTCCAGGCAAGGCAACGCTCCCAAAACGCTCGCGCGCAGCCATCATCTGCGCTCCCTGATCCACGCATCGATCGCCGGCAGCGCACGGGCCTTGAGGTCGGCGGAGATCGATCACTTCGCGCTCGGCCCGACGGCGTGACGTCGGCCGCGCCGTCGGTTCGCGCACCTCGATGTCGATCATCGACGACGCCGCGAAGTCGTCGAGGCTCTCAGTCATCGGGTCTCAGCTCGATTGAATAGTTGATCGGAACGACCGTCTTCGGAAGCTTACCCGGCGTTGCGGCGAACGAGAAGATCGGCTCCGCGCGCGCGGCGCATGAAGCAACAAGCACCGCTGCGAGCATCGTGCCTACGTAGCGCGCCAAGGATGCCGTCCGAACAAGCTTTACGCCAAGCTCCCATGTCAGGCGATGCAACGAGATGCACAAACCATACAGCCTTACCGCCTGCTCTGAAACAGCCGAAACACGCCGCATTGCGCAGCATCTGCCGTCCGTTCATCGCTCAAAAGATGTCCACAGATGTTCACAGGTTCTAATTAATTCACTCACGATAATTTCACGAGTTGCTCCGCAGTCTCGCCGCCCCGACCAAGCGCGAGAGTGTTCTTGATGGCTCTGCAGAACGTCGCTGACGCATCCTCCTTGCGGAATTCCGAGTTCGATAGGCGCGGCGCGGCGCAGGCGGCGACGATGCCCGGCTTTCGTCACTTCCTCGGCACGCCGGCGCCATCGCAACGCTTCCGCGCCTTCGGCGTCGATCCCCTCGCTTCGCCGTCGCACCATGCAGAACTCCGCGGACTGATGCACCGCCTGTCGCGGCGAATGGATGCTGCCATCAAGTGGCACCCCCACCAGGCTGGATCGGCGGACTACTGGGAAAATCCGTTTATTCCCTCCGGCTACACCTATCTGTTGCAGTTCGTTGCACACGATCTCGTGCACTCGGCGATCCCGCTTTCGGTCGCGGGCGGTCTCGGTGGAGGAACCACGAACGCGCGCCGCACGCCGCTTCGGCTGGAGACGCTGTACGGCAGCGGTCCTGTCGGATCGCCGCACATTTACGCGCTCGATGCATCGAACGATGACCGCCGCACCAAGCTGCGGCTCGGGCGAATGCGCTGGAAAGAAAACGGGTCGGTGGGCGGCTGCCCGTTCCGCGATATCGCGCGGACGCCGGCTGAGAACCTCACCGGGATCGACCGCAGCATTGCGGGCGTCCGCGTCGCCCTCACCGAGGCGCTGGTCGCCGATCCGCGCAATGACGATCATGCCGTCATGTCGCAGCTCACCGCGCTTCTCGCGCTGCTGCACAACGGGCTGATCGATATCATTCGCCGCCATGAAGGCAACGCCGGACCAAATGGTCAGTTCGGCGCCGCCTACCGGCGCTTCCTGTGCGCCCGCGAGGCGCTGGTGGCGATCTATCGCAACGTCCTGCGCAACGACCTGATGCGGCGGGTGATCCATCCGGCGATCTACGCCGTCTATTGCGGACCGAGCCCTGACTTCATCGATCGCCCGCATTCGGTGGAACGCTTTCCGACCGGAGGCTGGGAAATTCCGCTTCGAGTTCTCGCACGGCGCGTTCCGATTTGGCCACGCCATGGTCCGCCCCGAATACCAGATCAACGACCTGTCGCTCCACGACCTCAACATCACGCTCGAAAAGAGTTCGATGAACGACCCTGCAAACATGCCGCTCGACGAGACATGGATGGTGCAGTGGTCGCGCTTCTTCGAGATCAACGGATCGACGCCGAATCTCAGCCGGCGTATCGGGCCGCATCTCAGCGACGGGCTGGGCAACGACCAGATCTTCCCGGCGTTCGACGAGACCGAACGGGTCGGCCTGCTGTATCGCGACCTCCTCGGCGCGGGTGTGGCGGGCATGTGGTCGGTCGACGCGCTGATCGCGGAAATCGGCGATCGTAGACCGCAGCTGATTGCCGCGTCGCGCCTGTTGACCGACCGTGCCTGGCGTGTCGATCAGCTCCGTGAGTGGCTCGCCTCGGGGCAGGTCTATGGCGCGCTCACGGAGCGGGACATCGAAACCCTTTCGAACGATCCGCCGCTGCCGTTTTTCATCCTGTTCGAGGCGATGCAGCAGGCGGAAGGCCTGCAACTCGGGCTGCTCGGCTCGATCATCGTATCGGAAACCATATACGGCGCGCTTGCGGGCGACCCGCAATCGGCCGGCGGTGGCCCGCTTGTCGATCAACTGAACCTCATCTCCCGTGAATTTTACCTGACGAATGTACTTCAGGAAATTCCAGAAATCTCGAGCATGGCCGAACTGGTGGAATTCACTACCGAGATCGCAGGACTGCAACAAGCCGTGCCCGCATTTTTGTGAAGCGGAATTCTCCGCTTCACGCAACCCGGAGGAGTAAAAAGATGGCCCTCGAAAGAATGCAAGTGACCAATCATGAGCGCTGGGGCAACCTCGTCAAGACCTGGTCGACCGGCAAGAACTATCTCGACGACGACAACGAATATCCGATCCCGACCACCGTCGAGGAATTCAAGGAGCAACTCGCCAAGGCGCAGGTGTTCATGTCGGTGCCGGACCGGTTTACCAAGGTTCAGTTCGTCGAGCAGCACATGGACACCATCGTCGTACGCTTGCCGCCCGCCTTCGCGATCGCGGATTCCGAAGAAAAACTGAGCAAGCCCGGCGCGACCTATCCGCTTCCTCCGTTCTACAAGCGCCTGTTCAACGGAATGGATCCGGTGATCCCGGAAGCCGAAAAGTTCAAGGTGCACGCCGAACGCATCGGCGACTACACGATCAGCTATTGTTCCTAATTGGACGTGTTTCGCGACAAGTGAACAATCCCTTCAACAGGAAGCCCTGCGCCACGCAAACTGTCGCGCAGGGTTTGCCACCGCTCCTTCACGCCAATCGGATGCGCTTGCATTACCCAACGCGCCACGGCTTCGTCCGTCGGAGGCGAAGATCCGACCCAGAACGACCGCAGTCCGTTAACGAATCGCTGAATCTCATCCCTCGCCTGGGTGACGTGCCCGAGCTGGAACAACGATGCCGCGCGCCAAGCCGGTAAAATCTTGTTAATTCCTTCCGCGCGATCACAGGCCTCGATGGCTCCAGCATAGTCACCGCAGAAGAAGCGGACCGTGCTATGGTAAGCCCATTCGAGATAACGGGGAGCGGGGGACAGTGTCAGCGCCCGTTCGGCGCGTGACCGAGCCTGCTCGATCGAACCGCAGAGCACCGAGTAATGCGCGCCCGAGATCAAGGTCCAGGGGTCGTTGTCGTTTAGCTCGCAGGCCAGTTGCATGTGCGGCGCGGCTTCGGCTTCTCGCAGAGCCATCATGTAGGACCAACCGCAACACAGGTGCGCCCTTGAATCAACGGGATCGAGTTGAACGGCGGTCTTCGCCAGTTCGAGCGTCGCGCGCGCCTTTTCGAGATTGCGAAAGACGCCGGGATGCACGAGGTGTTCGATGTTGTTCATCTGCACAAGGCTGCTGTAGCAAGGCGAATAGCTTGGATTTTCGCGGATCGCATCGCGGAAGATTTCGACTGCCCGTTGCCAGCTTTCTGCATCATACTTGAAATGCAAACTCTGCCCGCGCAGCCAGCGGTCATGCAGTTCGAGCGACACGTCAGGCTCGCCGGCGAGCCGCATCAGCCGCTCGGTCGACAACTGCACGTTCAGCGAAGTCGCAATGCGGCGGATAATGCGCTGCTGCGTTTCGAACCAGTTGCCGAGGCCGAGCCGGAAGCTTTCGCTCCAGACGTAAATTCCCGCCGTATCGTCCCGCAGCACCATCACGATGTTGATTTCGGCGCCGGCCTGGTAGGCGGTGGTCTCGATGCAGTATTGCGGTGACGTGCCCGAGGCGGGAAGCACGACGGCGGCCGGAGGGCGATCGACCACGCTCCACTCCCGGAAACGGACGAGGCAGGCGGCAAGATGCTGCGAGAACCCTTGCACCAGATGGCTGTGATCCTCATCGACGCCATGCATTGCGAACGGCCGCAGCACCAGCCGCGTCCTCGCCGACAGGTTCACCGATGGCGATATCGGAGCTACCGGCTCGATAGCCGTTCCCCTGACCATCCGGACGGCAAATTTGTCATTCGCCGCCGGGGCGACCCGATCGACAGGCGCTGGCTCTAGAACGCCGAGCTTGATGTTAGCGACCAATTCTTCGGTAGCCGGCGACGGCTCCATGGCATAGTCCCGATCCAGAAGATCCCACAACGCCTTGTAGATGCGCAGCGCGCCGGCGGTGTCGCCTTCTTCCGCGTGCGCCCGCATCAGATGGCGGCAGGCGAATTCATGGGTCGGGTCGAGGTTGACAATGGCTGCTGCGATCCTCTTTTTGGCGTCGGCGGGAACGTGAGCCGAGATCAGGCCTTCGTCGAGATTTCGCATCAGCCGGTCATGGATGGTCTGCCGCTTGGCCAGTACCCAGACCCGGAACGAGGGATCGAGATCGTCCATCCCTTCGAGTAACCGCCCGTCAAGCTGCGGCGTATCGAGCAACAGCGGATGAACGCGGCCGCCTTCGGCAAGCTGGATCACGCTTTCGATGTCGACTTCTATACGCTCGACGTCGAGGCCGATCATCAGCCGCTCCGCGACGAAGCCGTCATAGCCGGCTTCCTCGAGGATCGAACGCAACTCGCGAACTACCTGTCGCAGCGAGGCACGCGCCTTCTCTTCGTCCGAACGGCTCCAGAGCATGCCGACCAGCCGTTCGCGGCTCTCCTGCTTCACTTCCGACAGTGCAAGGTAACTGAGAACCGCACCGGCCTTGCGGGTTCGCAGTTCGATCGGCCGGCCGTTGAAGCGCACGCCGAGCCGCCCGACCAGCGACACCGACAGACGCGGTGCGCTTGCCGGGGCTCCCGCCACGTTGTCTGCTGTTATGGCGCTCACGCTGACCGGCATGCGACGGTTTCCGGAACCGGTTGGTTAATACCGGCCAGTCTATATCAAAGCGACGCCCTCGGTATAGGTTGCGCCGCCGCCTGTTCGCGCAATCATGTCCCGCAGCCTTGCCGTAGCGATTTCGGATGGCTCGAGCTGCAGGCCTGGAGCGATCACACGAATCACCGGAACAGCGAATTGCTCGCGCATCAAATCGATACAAAATGTCTCTATTTGCAGCGAGGCCAAACGCTGTACGATCAATCCAAACATGTCGCGCGCTTCAGTTGCGTGAAAAGGAAGATGGACCGCGTGGTCCGCGACCGGCTGCAGCAATACGCATCGGTCGACGTCAATTGCCGCGCGCCGCAGATGGATACGATCCTGAGCGTTGAGCGCGTCATCGCCGCGCTCGCTGCGCTTGGCTGCGACGACGGCATCGGCCAGTTCGAGCTGACACATCTCCACAATCGCAGAACGCACCGCGGCCTCAAGCGCCGGCCGTGCAGCGAGACCGAAAGCAAAACCAGAACCGTCCGCCCTGCACGAGACGGCCACGACGCAGGGCACGCCGATGTCGGTCGTGATGTCGAGCAGCCATGTCCGGCGCTGTCTCGATGCGCCATGCCGGAGCTGCCGCAACAATTCTTCCGCCGCAGTGTGGGCTTCGTGCTGCGGCGGAATCGAGCGGGCCAGTTGCCCTCCCCGCCACCACAGGCTCGTCGCATCGCGCTCGATCAATTCCAGCAGGCCGTGCAGCGCCGCGGCATCCGGTGACGGACCCGCCGCCGATCCGATACTCAATGGAAATGGCGGCGCGAAATCGCGCTGCGCAAGCGGACGCCGCAGACAGATGTCGGCCGGAAGCCACACCTCGCCGCCGTCGGCCTGTCTGGTGGCGCAACACCATGAGAGCACCCGCTCCGGTTGAATGCGGCGTTCCGACAGGGCTGCGACCAATTCCAGCGCGTTCGGACCGAGCTGTCGTTGCCACTCGTCGGCGCCGGGCACGAGCAACAGGTCGGTACCAGCCTGCAATTGAGACAGGTACTCGATTCCTTCGCCGATACAGCCCTGAAATGCTTTCTGCAACGTCAGGCCGACGCCGGAAACGCCGACGATCGGGCTGCCGCCGTGCAAGGGATCAGCGAGCGCCGGATCGAACTGCGCACCAAAGCTGAACAGACCTGGCGCATCGGATGAAGCCAGTTCGAACACGCGCGCAAATCGGGAAGCAGCGACAAGCAAAGCGGCACGATTTGCGGTTTCCGGATCGTCCGGTCTGCCTGATTCCGTGCTATAATCCAGCGCCTGCAAAACATTTCGGGCATCGTGATCGCCGGCGGCATCCGCGCCGTTGCCGAGAAGCAACGCCGCCGCGCGTGCAAACAATTCCTGCATCGAATTTTCGCTGCCGCTCACGGTGACCTCACGACTCGACGTGCACACTCGATGAGAGAGGCCAGCCCGCTCTCGTCCTGGAGGAACTTATGCTCGCGAAAGCCCTCGTCATAGCCATGGCAGCAGATATTGCCCGCTCGGACTATGCCAAGCCAACCCTGATTCGCAGCCGCAGCCGCGAATGGCTGATCGCCTGCCGCTGGGGACCGGAGGGCGAATACCTGTCGATCGCGACGGCGGGGCCGATCACGGAACCACTCGCTTTGATTGCACCTCAGGTAATTTCGCCGATTCATAGTCTGGTCGGAGTGCTGGTTTCCGAATCGGAATCGCAGTCCACCAGCACGTTCCTGCTGGTCCGCCAATTGCCCGGTACGATCGAGCTTGCCGGTACATTTTTTCCGGCCGATGGCTACGTGTTGATGCAGGACCACGGCGACATCCATCTCGTCTGCAAGGCGCGCTACTCGCATAGTTGCGGCTGGCTCGACGGCAAGGAGATCCGCAAGGACATTCCCGACCCGGCACCCTATTCAGCCGAGGCCATGTCCTGGCATATTGAAGCGACGCGCCGTGACTGGATCGGGGAGTTCATTCCCGGCAGCAGGCCGCCGGAACGGCTGGCGATTCGCGCCACCGGCTGAGGGATTCCATCGGATTGCGCGGTGGCCTGTGATCGCCGCTCGTTTTCCTGCGGACAACTATCCCCGCGAGGGCCACTTGCGCCGCTCACCGAGATCGACGGTATCGAGACGCGCAACTGCGGCCTCGGCTCCCGACCTGGATCGGCGACGGTTTCAACCAGCTTCGCGATGCACGCGGGAGCCGCGGACTGGACATTCGGGCATGGGCCTCGAGAACCCGTCGGGCTCCGGCTCGGCGAGCAGGTAAATCGGCGGCTTGGAGCCGGGAGATCCAGCCCGGGAGGATTCGAAAAACTCGCCGACCGATACGTCCAGCACGGAAGCGATTTGCGCCAACCGGCTGGCGCCGACACGGCCGGCGCCCTGCTCGTATTTTTGCACCTGTTGAAAAGTAACACCGATTCGCGCCGCGAGAGCGGTCTGGCTGATGCCACGGTTGACCCGCAACATGCGAATCTTGGCACCTACCATCGCATCCAGCGCGCCAAATTTCCTCGTCGCCATGGGCGGCTCCCACTGTTCGAGTGGGAACTTTACCACAACCTCAGGGAGCTGAGAGTACTAATTTACGATCACAGGAAGCATTTTCACGTGCGGCTCGGCGTGCTCGATCGTCAGCCGGCCCTTCGAATCGATCGCTGCCTTCATGGCCGCCGGGCGGCCGGTTTCAAGAAATTGCAGCAGAACGGCACGGCTCTCCTCCGAAAGCGCAAACAGCCCACGCATCAACTCAAAAAACCCCGGCTCTTCCGCGACATAGAGCAGTTCGCGCAGTTCGGCGCCGGTATACTGACCCAATGCCGTCAAAAGCCATTCGGTTTGGTCATTCGGATCGCTTTCAGGTACGCGATTTAGATAGTAGACGACCGATTCCGCACTCATTTTCTGCTCTTCCCCCGATAACCTCGCCGAAAGCTACCAGGCCGCCCGATGGCGGGCGGATTCTGACAGCTAACTCCCGAGGCAACACTGCTTGGAGCTTCGTGATTTCAGCGTGATCGCAAATCCGGTGGCGTCCCAAGGCTCGATTACAGCAAACTGCACGGCCGGAATGTGCCGAACTGACACATTTAGGTATGGCCGCAACATTGTTCCTCTGTGCGCGCGGCCGCCCTTGGTTCGCGAATCAGAAGGCTTTTGCGATAGCGCGCTGGGCGTCCTGCTGAATCGCCTTCAGATGATTCTGGTCGCGGAAACTCTCGGCATAGATCTTGTAAACGTCTTCGGTGCCCGATGGCCGCGCGGCGAACCACCCCGCCTCGGTCTCGACCTTGATGCCGCCGAAGGATTGATCGTTGCCCGGCGCCTTGGTCCTGATCGCACTGACCGGTTCGCCGGCAAGCTGGCGCATGTCGAGTTGCTCCGGCCCGAGCGCCTTCAGCGCATTCTTCTGCTTCGGCGTCGCCGGCACGTCGATTTGCTCATAATGGGGCACGCCGAGTTCGGCCGTAAGCGTCGCGAACAACTGGCTTGGGTCACGGCCGGTGCGGCCGAGGATTTCGGCAGCGAGCAATCCCATCACCACCCCGTCCTTGTCGGTCGTCCAGACCGTGCCGTCGCGCTTGAGGAACGATGCGCCGGCGCTTTCCTCGCCGGCAAAGCCGAACGCGCCGGTGCCGAGCCCCTCGACGAACCATTTGAAGCCGACCGGGGTTTCGACCAGCTTGCGGTTCAGCTTGGCCGCGACCCGGTCGATGATCGAACTGGAGACGATGGTCTTGCCGATCGCAGCCCCGCTGCCCCATTGCGGCCGATGCTCGAACAGATAGGCGATGGCGGCGGCGAGAAAATGGTTCGGATTCATCAGGCCACCGGTGCGCGTGACGATGCCGTGCCGGTCCGCGTCGGTGTCATTGGCAAACGCGACGTCGAACCGGTCGCGCATCGCAATCAGGCTCGCCATCGCGTACGGCGAGGAGCAATCCATCCGGATTTTGCCATCCCAGTCCGCCGTCATGAAACGGAACGTGGGATCGACGGCGGTGTTCACGATCGTCGCATTGATTCCGTAATGCTCGATCAGGGGCTGCCAGTAATGGACGGCGGCGCCGCCCAGTGGGTCGATCCCGATCTTCACGCCCGATGACTTGATCAGCGCCATGTCGACGGTATTGCCGAGATCGGCGACGTAGGGACGGATGTAGTCGTGCAGATGAGTCGTGGCGGCCTTGCGGGCGCGCTCATAAGGCACCCGCGCAACGCCCTTCATGCCGGCTTCCATATATGCGTTGGCGACCTTCTCGACCTTGCCGGTCACGTCGGTGTCGGCCGGGCCGCCATGCGGCGGATTGTATTTATAGCCGCCATCCTCGGGCGGATTGTGCGAAGGCGTGATGACGACGCCATCGGCAAGTCCGCTCGTTCGGCCCTTGTTGTAGCTCAGGATCGCATGCGAGATGACGGGGGTCGGCGTGTAGCCGCCGCGTTCGTCGATCATGATGTCGACGCCGTTGGCGGCGAACACTTCCACGGCGCTCGCCAGCGCCGGCTCGGCGAGCGCATGGGTATCGATGCCGACGAACAGCGGACCGGTCAATCCCATCTGGCGGCGGTGGTCGCAGATCGCCTGCGTCGTCGCCAGGATATGGTTTTCGTTGAACGAGTTCTTCAGCGACGTCCCGCGGTGGCCCGAGGTTCCGAAGGCGACGCGCTGGGTGGGATCGGACGGATCGGGTTTCGACGCAAAATAGGCCGTCACCAACTGCGGCACATTGACGAGGGAGGCGGGATCGACCGGTTTGCCGGCAGCGGGATTGGGGGCAGTCACATGACCTCACGGGATGAGTGGTTCGCCGGATTATACGTAGAAGCCGCCGCATGAGCAAAATTGCGCATGACGGCTCCTGAGCCTGCCGATCGAGCGGCCCTAGTAAACGCCGCGCTGCCGCGGCAGTTTCCTCGCGCCTTGCGCAAAATACGGGTTGGTCAGGCATTGCGCCGAGCGGCCCGAAGCGGATGCCGCGCACTGCCCCAACGACGTAAAGCTGCACTCGATATAGCCGCCGTCGATGCCGTAGGTCTGCAGGCAAACCGGATAGTTCGGGTCATAGGTCTGGGCGCGCGCGGGTGCGGCGACCAGCACCGTTGCGATCGTCAGAATAGTGCAAGCCAATGCGCGCATCGGGGAGGCTCCTTCGGGACAGGTGGATTAGACAGTGGGGAGATCGATTGATTCCCGTCTACAGGAAGATAGGAAGCGATACGGAAATCAGCCAGCCGAAATGAGGCGGTCGCTTGACGCCCCCGACCGGCCGCACTGCCATCGCCTGCCTGCGACTTCCGGGGTTTCGACGGGCTGGTCTGCAATAGATCGCACTTGGCCGCCGAGATAGTTTAGGCTTAAAATATTCATGAAACTGCCGCCGCGGCACGGCTGTAGGCGGGGTCACGGCTGCCGTCACTTGCAGTAGCCGGAGTCACGAACGGGAGCAGTGTCCGCAATGATCCTCGACACGTATCGATCGCCATCCGATGCTTTCGCGGCTACGGCTGCGAGGCGGCCGGACGGGCCATTCTTGCTGGCGCCCGCCAGCGCGGGACTGTCTTACGCACCGGAAGGATTCAGAATCGAATACGGCGCGTTCAAGACCGAGGTCGATCGGCTGCGTGCCGAGTATGCGGCCGCCGGCTACGGACGCGGGGCGCGGGTTGCCGCGCCGTCTCCCAGCCTCAGTGACCCAGTATGGCCTTCACTTCGAGATATTCTTCAAATCCGAACACCCCGAATTCACGCCCATTGCCGGACTGCTTGTAGCCGCCAAACGGCAGGCTGCGGTCGAACGGCGCACCATTAAGATAGACGCGGCCCGCGCGAATGCGGTTGGCGACGGCGCGCGCGCGGTCGGGATTTCTGGACTGTACGAAGCCCGCCAATCCGAACGGCGTATCGTTGGCGATCTCGATCGCTTCATCCTCGGTGTCGTAGCTCATGATCGACAGCACCGGGCCGAAAATCTCCTCACGTGCGATCTTCATCTGCGGCGTCACGTCGCCGAAAACGGTCGGGCGAACATAGTAGCCGCGGTTGAGTTCGGACGGCCGCCCGGTGCCGCCGGCCACCAGCGTCGCCCCCTCGTCGACACCGGACTGGATCAGATCCTGCACTTTGTCGAACTGCGCCTGGCTCACCAGCGGCCCCATGGTGGATGCCGGATCAAGGGGATCGCCGAGGCGGATGCTGCCGACCGCTTCGCGCGCCGCTGCGAAGGCCGCCTCCCGCTGCGCACGAGGAATCAGCATGCGCGTGGGAGACTGGCAGTTCTGGCCGCCATTGGTATAGCAGGCGTGAACGCCCTCGATCACCGCCTTCTTCAGGTCGGCATCGGCAAGGATGATGTTGGCGGATTTGCCGCCGAGTTCCTGCGCGACGCGCTTGACCGTATCGGCCGCAAGCTTGGCCACTTTGATGCCGGCCGCCGTCGATCCGGTGAAGGACACCATGTCGATCTCGGGGTGAGCGGCGATCGCCTCGCCGGCCGTGGGCCCGTCACCATTGACGAGATTGAAGACTCCTGCCGGAAGGCCGGCGTCGTCGATGATCTCCGCCAGCAACATCGCGCTGAGCGGCGCAATCTCGCTGGGCTTGAGGACGACGGTGCAGCCGGTGGCGAGCGCCGGCGCTGTCTTGGAGGCGACCTGGTTCAGCGGCCAGTTCCACGGCGTGATCAGCCCGCAGACGCCGATCGGCTCGCGGCGAACGATCCCGCTGCCCGTCCGCTCCTCAAACCTGTAGCTCGCGAGCACGCGCGCGGCCTCTTCGAAATGAAACAGCGCAACGGTCGCCTGACGCTGGGTCGCAAAGGTGATCGGCGCGCCCATTTCGAGCGTCATCATCCGCGCCAGTTCCGGCAGGCGCGCCCGAAAACCCTCGATGATCTTCTGAAGCCAGGACAGCCGTTGCTCAACGCTGGTTATGGAATAGGTCGCGAAAGCGCGCCGCGCGGCGTTGGCGGCCCGGTCCACATCCGAACGCGAACCCAGGCTGATCTGCGCGAACGTTTCTTCCGTTGCGGGATTGACGATGCCGAGCTTCGACGGCGTCGCGGGATCGACCCAGGCACCGTCAATATAGAACTTCAACTTTTCCATCGCCCCTCTTCCGTGACATCAACACTGCGGCGTAAACGCCTCACATCGAGATCTTGGCGGCCTCGATCACGGGCCCCCATTTGGCGCGCTCGCTGTCGATGAAGGCCTTGAGGTCTTCCGGCGAGCCGCCGACGCCTTGCAGCGAGTTTTGCTCGAGCATGGTCTTGCCCTTGTCGCTCCCAAGGAAGGCGTTCACCGCCTTGTTCACCTTGCCCACGATGTCGGGCGGCGTGCCGGCAGGCGCGACGATCGCGTACCAAGCCGTCGCTTCGAACCCCTTAAAGCCTGCTTCCTGAACCGTCGGCACGTCAGGCAATTGCGCGACGCGCTGGCTCGTCGTTACAGCGAGCGCGCGGATCTTGCGGTCCGCCACCAATTGCAGATAGGTCGGCATGAAATCCATGGCGACGTTGACCTGTCCCCCCAAAAGATCCGTGATCAGCGGCGCCGAGCCGCGATAGGGCACATGCGTCATCTCCACGCCGGCGAACTGCTGGATCAGCGCGGAGGTGATGTGGCCGAGCGTTCCGTTGCCGGGATGGCCGACATTGACCTTGCCCGGGTTCTTCCTGGCGTAGGCGATCAGTTCAGAAAGCGTCTTCGCCGGAAAGTCCGGCGTCGCCGTGATGATCATCGGCGACTTGGCGACCAGTATGACCGGGATGAAATCGCGCTCGGAATCGTAAGCGAGGCCCTTGTACATGAACTTGTTGAGCGCGATCGGCGCCGGCGTGCCGAACAGCCAGGTGTGGCCGTCGGCGGCCGCCTTGGCGACCGCCGTACCGCCGAGATTACCGCCCGCACCTGCGCGATTCTCGACGATGAACTGCTTCCCGAAATCCTCGCTCAACGCATGCGCGACGGCACGCGCCAGCGTGTCGACGGCCGCGCCGGCCGGGAACGGCACGACGAGGGTAACCGGGCGGCTCGGCCACTCCTGGGCGCGAGCATCAGGACATGGCGCGATGGCGAGTGCGAGGCCGAGAAGGCCGAAAGACAGCAGGCGCATGTTTCCCTCCGAATTTCCGTGCGGGGCTTCGCGTTGGCACCAATGCTTATTCTGCCGCAAATTTATCGAGACCCTTGCGGGCCAGCCATTTGGATAGTTCGTCCGCGACGGCTTCGTTATTGAGATCGGCGAAGGCGATGTGCGTGTTGCCGCGCAGGCCTGCATCAGGCAGCAGCAGGACTTCGCAATCGCCGCCGTGACGGTTGACGATGCCGCAAAAAGTCTTCGCCACTTCGACGGAAGTCTTCCAGATGGGGCGCGTGTCGGTGTAGTCGCCGAACACCATCTGGATCGGAAACTTGGTCAGCTTCATGAACTCGGCCAGCGGCACCGAATTGGGACCGTACGGCGCATCCGGCTTGGGCTCGGGCCCCTCACCTTGAGGGAAAACGAAGCCCGGCGTCTCATAGGCCACGATGCCCTTCATGTTGTCGCTTTTGGCCTTCAGTGCCGACAACAACGCGCGCCATCCGCCCGCGGAATTGGTGAGCGCGATGACGGGGCCGATCTTGTCGATGGCCTGTCCGCCGGCGTCGGCCTGCAGCAGTGCATTGTCGAGCGTATCGAATTCGTCGTAGCGCGCGCGCGTCGCCTGGTTCCACGCTTCCTTGTCGGCGGTCGGGAATTGCAGTCCCGCATGCCAGTTCGGGTAAGTGATGCCGAAACGCCAGGCGGCAAAGTTGCGCTGATCGAAATAATCCGGCGTGTAGGTGATCGGCTCGCAGCTCCAGTTGGCGCGACCGATGCGCGGACCGTCCCAGAGGTAAACCGGATATCCCCTGCGCAGGAAAATGCTCTTGTAGCCCTCGCCGCCGTCCCAGCGGTTCTCCCACACCTTGGTGCTGGAACTGTGCCACATGATGAGGCCGACACTGCGCCGCTTCGCGGGAATGAAGTATTCGACATAGCCATGGTCGCAAGAGAGCGTCTGGCCGGGGTCGCCGGGCTTGGCGACGACCTTGCCGCCGACCTCATAGGCACCCGTCGATTCCAGGATGATCGGCGGCTTCTGCGGTTTGCTGGCCTCTTCGGCGAATGCCGGGTGGCTTACCCCAGCCCACAACAACACCGCGGCCAGCGGCTGCAACTGCCGTCGGCCCTTCAAATGGCTGCTTGCGCGATTAATCATCGGCTTCCTCCCCAAATAGCACGCGCCGCTTGTCGCGGTCTTTGCGCTTGTCTTGTTAAGCGGCGTCCTGCGCCGCCTTCTGGCTCACCGGAAGATTCAGGAACTCTGCGGCATTGTCGCTGATGAGTTTTCTGATCGCGGGCCGCGGCATCTGCAGGTCGAGCAGGATCTGCGTGATGCTGCGAAAGCCGTCGACCGGACGCTGCGAGTTCTGCAAGCCGAGATCGGACGACAGGATCGTATTGTCGACGCCGGCCACCTCGATCAAATGCGCGAGATCATCCGGGCTGTACTTCAGCGATTTGCCCTCGATGAACATGCAGATCGAATGCTCCATCTTGACGCCGTGCGCGACGAGCTGGCGGATATCGTTGTCATTGCAGCCGACGATGTAGGTTGGGTGGTTGACCATCATCTTCTTGACGCCGCGCCGCGCTGCCTCGTCGAACAGGATATGCAGCTCGCTGGCCGGCAGGTGACCGCCAGCCAGGATGATGTCCGCCTCGGCAATGAGGTCGATGACCTTCCTCGTATCATCCGTGAGCTTGCCGTTGGCGTCGAGCGCCGAAAGTGGAATCGGATCGAGCATTTTCTGCGCGGTCTTTGGAAAGGTGGAGTTTCCCTTCGCCATTGCAGCGATATGGTTTGCCGCCGACAGCGTCGGCATCCAGACGATTTTGGCGCCGAGCTTGATGGCGTGATCGACCGCGTGCGGGTTGATGCCGCCTGACGCGTTGTTCAGCACGAGACCTGAATACAGCTTTACATTGGTTTCAGGGAACAGCTTCTCCAAAAGGATTGCGTGCGCCATGCCGGCATAGAAGTGGTCCTTGTAGAGCACGGCGCGGAATTTCGCCGCCGCCGCATCGAGCAGTTCTTCGTGATGATCGAGGATGCGCGGCATGGCCGCCGGGCCGCTATGGCAGTGCAGATCGATCGCCCCGACCAGGAGCTCGGCGACTTCCGCCGGCCGCGATAGCGGCGGCAGCGGCACGGTGGTCGGATAGGACGCTTGCTTGTCGGCCATGGTCAAAACCCTTCTCGTTACGTGTCAGGCGGCGGACTTGTCCGCCGGGGCTTGCGCGGGCATCGGATAATCGTCTTCGTTCAGCACCCAGCCTGGCTTGGCGGAAAAATCCATCCGCGGCGGGCAGAAGATATCGACGAGGATATTGAGTTTTGGATCCATCGCCTGCGAGGTGTGGATCGAGGGCGGCGGAATAACGGCGATAGAGGGCGATCCGCAAGCCTCGTGATCATCGTCGCGCCACTGCGCCATGTCGGTCGTCCACGGCCAGCGCAGGTGGTGGATGAAGGTGCCGGCCAGCGCCAGCGAGCACTGCTCGAAATCGTCATGATGGTGCGGCGACATCTTGCTCGGATCGCGCGGGCCGGGTTTGGGATCGAGGAAATTCACCATGAAAGTGGAGCAGCGGAAGATGCGGCCGAACCGGCCGGGCGTCGCCGCGACGTCAAGACTGTAGGTACGGATTTTTGCACCCCCGCTCGCCTCCGGCCACGGTTCGAAAGGCGGCAGATTGGGATGCGATGTCGCGTAGGACGCAGCGTTGGAGCACAGTTTTGCAAGGTCCTCCGATCGCGTCGTCATCATGCGCACCACCTTGGCCGCGCCGAGCAGCGTGACGGAGCTTGCGCCCGCCGGCACGAAGCTGATGGAATGACCGCTGACGGTCTTGCGCTCGTTGCCCCACACAATCTCAGCGCCCGCGCCGGGGTCGGGAAGCAGCACGACATATTCATCCGGCTGATTGCTCCGGCTCAGCACCGCGCCCTCATCGGCGTCGCTGTAGGCGATGAGAAAATTCTGGCCGCGGGCGTACCAGGTGCGCGCGCCGTTGCGGCTTTCGGCCGGCGCCGTCTCGTAGAACTTTGCGTACTCCGCGCCCGCAAACTGCGTGGCGGCGGGCTTTGTGCCGACCGGCGTGGCGGCCAGCGCCGCGCGGGGATCAGTGCTGTGATACATGCAAGCCATCCGTGGTTTGAACGAGGGTCTTGAATTCGGTGAGCGTTTGCGCCGCGGCCCGGCGCATCAGGCCCTGATCCGATGAGATGATGAAGGCGCTGGCGCCGAGGCCGGCGAAATCCTTGGCTTCCGCCGCACTCGCGACCATCACGCAAACCGGCTTGTCGGCTTTCTTCGCCGCCGCGATGATCCTGATGACCGCGTCCTTGACCGATGCATCCGCCGACGACTTCGCGCCGAGCGCGACCGTGAGATCGCCACGTCCGATAAAGAAGCCATGGATGCCGTCAACGGTGGCGATGGCGTCGATCTGATCCAGCGCCTCGGGATCTTCGATCATGGCGATTGCGCAGACCGACGCATCCTGCTCATCAACGAGGGACCACATCGGCGTGCCGCCATAGGCGCCGGCGCGGGCCGAGCCGGAATAGCCGCGACGTCCGCCGCGATAGCGCGCGGCGGCGGCAACCGCCCGCGCCTTCTCGACGGTCGCGACATGGGGCACCAGCACGCCGGTGGCGCCGCAATCCAGGCAGGACAGGATTTTGGCCGGATCGTCCGACGACACCCGCACGATACCGGCGAGGTTGCTGGCGCGCGCGGCCAGCAGCATGACATCGGTCATCGCGCGATCGATCGGCGCGTGCTCCTCGTCGATCACCACGAAATCATAGCCGAGCGCGCCGAAGATCTCGGTCGCGTGCGTGGTCGGCGTTTTGATGAACGAGCCGACAACGGTTTGCCGCGCGGCGAAGCGGCGGCGGAATGACGAAAAATGCGGCCTGACGACGTCCCCGGACACGGCTGATCCTCCCCGCCATCTGCTCAGGCGCCGTCCCTTGAAAAGACCGGCCCCGGCGTGGCTTGGTGAAAACCATTGCAGGCCCGCTGCCGCTGGGCCATAGCTATTCCCCGTCGTTCCACCAGGTGGAATTCACTGCATGCCGCTCAAATCCGACACCGTCGAATCCGCCTCGCGCTCGCTGCTGCTGCTGGAGGAGCTCAACCGCCACCGTGTCACCTCGATCGATCGCCTGCACAAGGCCACAGGCTTGCCGAAATCGACGGTGGTGCGGCTGATGAAGTCGCTGTGCGCGATGGGCTATGCCGCCAACGACCGGCGGCAGGGCGGCTACGCGGTCGCCTCGCGGGTCAAATCGCTGAGCAACGGCTTTCATGGCGATCCGCTGGTGGTGGAGGCAGCCCGGCCATGGGCGCTCGCCTTCACGCGGCAATATCACTGGCCGATCGCCATCGCCGTGCTCGACAGGAGTTCTGTCGTCATCCGCTTCAGCACGATTCCGGACAGCCCGGTCTCACCGTTTCACGCCACCCTCAACACGCACCTCAGCCTGCTCGGGCGGGCACTGGGGCGTGCTTATCTGGCCTTCTGTCCGGTGAGCGAGCGTTCGATGCTGCTCGACATGCTGGCGCGGTCGCAGGAAGGCGAGGACAAGCTCGCGGTCGATCGGAAGCGGGCCTTGGCGTTGCTGGCTGCGATCCGCAAGCAGGGCTTTGCCGAACGCGACCCGATGGTCGAGCCGCGCTCATCCGGCACGGTCGCGCTTCCCATTATTATCAACCAGCGCGTGCTCGCCACCGTCGGCATGACCTATTTTACTTCGGCGCTCGACCGCGCGGACGTGGTCCAGCGTTACGTCCCCCTCGTGCAGACGCTGGCCGACAATATCGCCGCAAGCGTCTCGTCACTGCAGCAATAGGGGCCACGCCTTGGCCTTAAGCCGCCTTGACGGTCTTGAACAATTCCGAAACCCTGCCTCGTTCCGGAGGCTGATTTCAGCACTCCGCTCCGGAATTGGCATCGCTATTGCTTGGGAGCGACAGGCGTGCAAGGAGAAAGCCCCAGTATGATCCGCGTGTTTCTCGACCGACTCTACCTTTTCTCCGGCTATCTCGCCGGACTTTTCCTCATTGCGATTTTCGTGTTGATGATGCTGTTGTCCGGCGGCCGTCCGCTCGGCATCAACATTCCGGCGGGCGACGATTTCATCTCCTGGTGCATGGCGGCGACGGCCTTTCTCGGGCTCGCCCATACGTTCAAACATGGCGAAATGATCCGCGTCGGTCTTCTGATCGATCGCCTCAGTGACAATGTCCGTCATTACGTCGAGATCGCAGCCCTCCTCGTCGGCGTCGGTTTCATCGGCTTCTTCGCGTGGCATGCCTCCGTCATGACCTGGCAATCCCTTAAATTCTCCGACATCTCACAAGGCGTGATCGCGGTGCCGCTGTGGATTCCGCAGCTCGGCTACAGCGGCGGGCTCGTCATTCTGTTCATCGCGTTTGTCGATGAACTGGTCCATGTCCTGCGCGGTTACCCGCCGCGCTATGAATTGCCGAAACCGCAGAGCGCCGAGGAAGTCGTCGAACGCGCCATGCAGAGCGGGGTCTGACATGGAGCTGCTCTCCATCGCAGCGATCCTGCTCGGATTCCTGGCACTGCTGCTCGGGAGCGGCGTCTGGATCGCCGTCGCCCTGATGGCGACGGGATGGGCCGGCATGCAATTCGCCGGCGGCGGCATTCCGGCCGGCAGCGTGCTGGCGACGACGGTATGGGGCAGCAGCGCGTCGTGGTCGCTGGCGGCCTTGCCGCTCTTCATCTGGATGGGCGAAATCCTGTTTCGCACGCGGCTGTCGGAGGAAATGTTTCGCGGATTTGCGCCGTGGCTGAACTGGCTGCCGGGCCGGCTCATGCACGTCAACGTGCTCGCCTGCGGCGTGTTCGGTTCGGTGTCGGGATCGTCAGCCGCGACCTGCGCCACGGTTGCCAAGATCGCGCTGCCGGAATTGAAGAAGCGTGGCTACGACGAAAACTTGAGTCTGGGTTCGCTGGCCGGTGCGGGCACGCTCGGCATTCTCATCCCGCCGTCGATCACCATGGTTGTCTACGCCGTGCAGGCCAACGTCTCCATCATCCAGGTTTTCCTCGCCGGATTTCTGCCGGGCCTGTTGGTGATGGTGCTCTATTCCGGCTACATCGCGATCTGGTCGCTCGCCAATCCAGAACGCACGCCGCCGGCCGAACCGCCGATGAGCCTTCGCCAGCGCATTTCAGAATCGCTCAACCTCATTCCCTGTCTTTTGCTGATCATCTTCGTCTTCCTGTCGCTGCTGATGGGCTGGGCGACGGCGACGGAATGCGCGGCCTGGGGCGTGCTGGGCTCGCTCGCCATCGCGTGGTGGCAGGGTTCGTTGAACTGGGAATCGTTCTGGGCAAGCGTGATGGGCGCCACCAGAGTCAATTGCATGATCCTGTTGATCCTGGCCGGCGCCTCCTACATGGGCACGTCGATGGCTTACACCGGCATCCCGCTGGCGCTCGCGAATTGGGTGAACGGCCTGCAGCTCAGTCCCTATGCGCTGATCGCCGCATTGACCGTCATGTACATCGTGCTCGGCACCGCGCTCGACGGCATTTCCATGATCGTGCTGACGACCGCCATCGTGATTCCGATGGTGAAGCAGGCCGGCTTCGATCTGGTCTGGTTCGGCATTTTCCTGGTGCTGGTGGTGGAGATGGCGGAAGTCTCGCCGCCGGTCGGCTTCAATCTGTTCGTACTGCAGACCATGAGCGGCAAGGATTCCAACACGGTCGCCAAGGCCGCCCTGCCGTTCTTCTTTTTACTCGTTCTGGCGGTTGCCATCATCACGGTCTTTCCTGCTATCGTGATGGTGCTGCCGCAGATGGCGTTTCCCGGCTAGAGAAAGGTATTTTGATGTTCAACCTTATCAAAACATGCGCTGTTGCTGCCTGCGTCGCGGCGCTTGCTTCACCCGCTATGGCGCAAACCAAATGGAATCTCCCGGCGGCCTACCCGGCGGACAATCCGCATTCGGTAAATCTTCTCGCGTTCGCCAAGGACGTCGGCGACGCCACCGGCGGCAAGCTGCAGATCACCGTGCATGCCGCCGCCTCCCTGTTCAAGGCGCCGGAGATCAAGCGCGCGGTCGCCACCGGACAGGCCCAGGTCGGCGAAGTTCTGATCTCGCTGCACGAGAACGAAGATCCGATGTTCGGCATCGATGTCGTCCCGTTCGTGGCGACGAGCTATCCGGCGGCGAAGAAGCTTTGGCTCGCGTCGAAACCCGCCGTCGAAAAGAAACTCGCATCGCAGGGCCTGATGCTGCTGTTCGCCGTGCCGTGGGGACCGCAGGGCATTTACGCCAAGAAGGACATCAACTCTCTGGACGACATGAAGGGCCTGAAGTGGCGCGCCTATAATGTCGGCACCTCGCGCATCGCCGAACTGGTCGGCGCGCAGCCCGTAACGATCCAGGCCGCGGAACTGCCGCAGGCGCTCGCCACCGGCGTCGTCAACGCGTTCATGACCTCGGGCTCGACCGGCTATGACAGCAAGGCCTGGGAAAGCATGACGCATTTCTACGATACGCAGGCCTGGATCCCGAAGAACGTGACCTTCGTGAACAAGGCGGCGTTTGACGCGCTCGACAAGCCGACCCAGGAAGCGATCCTCAAGGCGGCTGCGGTCGCCGAAGAACGCGGCTGGAAGCTCGCGGAAGAAAAGGCGAAATGGTATCTCGAACAGCTTCAAGCCAACAAGATGAAAGTGCTGCCGCCGCCTGCGGCGTTGAAGACGGGCCTGGAGAAAGTCGGCGAGCAGCTGACCGCCGACTGGCTCAAGAAGGCCGGCACCGATGGTGAAGCCGTGATCGCCGCCTACAAGAAGTAAGGCGGTCGTTATCTCCTATGGCGTCCGGCACACGATTGCCGGACGCTAGCGCTCACGTTACCCGGCTTCGACGCACGCTTCCATGATCTCATCGATTTCGGCGCTCGACAAAACCCCGATTTCGGCTATGAACACGATCCGTGTCCGCGGCACTCCAGCCGCGAGCGCACCGCCCGGCGCCAGCGTCGCGCGACCGCCGGCGAGTTGAAACACCGTCAGCCGCCCGGGCTGCTCGACCGTTTCGAACAACCCCTTTGCCCGCGCGAGTTTTGGCGCCAGCCGCCCGATCGCCTGCTGCAACCGCGGGAGCGACACCGGCCGTTCCGATGTCCAGCTTAACGTCTCGAACCGGTCAACCGCCGGACGTCGCGGCGACACTTCGCGCGGCATCGGCACGCCGTCCACTTCAGCAGGGAACAGCAGCGCCGCGGGCACTTCGCCATTTGGCGCGTCGACCAGCACCGCCGCCGGACGCTGCGTCCGGATGACATCGCGCAGTTGCGCGCAAGCCACCGCATCCGCCATATCCACCTTGCTCAGCGCCACGATGTCGGCCGCCCGCAACTGGGAGCGCAGCAGCGCGTCGTTCAATGCCTCCGCATCGGTCGTCGCGTCCACCACGCACAGCACCGTTTCCAGCGGCGCCTCCCGCCAGATCACGGGATCCATCAAGTTACGCACGATGTCAGCGGGATCGGCGATGCCGCTGGTTTCGATCACGATGAACTCCGGCCGCGGATCGCGCCGCAGCAGCGTGGCGAGCGTGCGCAGCAGATCGCCTTCCAGCGAACAGCAGATGCAGCCATTGCTGAGGCTGACCACGCCGTCACTGGCGCCCGCGATCAGCTCCGCGTCGATATTGATCGCACCGAAATCGTTGACCACGGCCGCGATCCGCCGCCCCTCGGCATGCGCCAGCAAATGGTTCACGACCGTAGTCTTGCCCGCCCCGAGGAAGCCGGTGACCAGCAGGATCGGGACCGGCACTATCAGCTCTCGACGACGGGCCGGCGCACCGGCCGGCCGGGCCGCGTCGCCACGTCGAGCACGCCCTCCGATATCAGCGGTTGGCCGCTGACCACCAGATGCCGCACGCCCTCCGAGGCGCGGTTCATCGCCGTGAACGTGGCGCGGTCGGACAGCGTCTCGTAATCGAACACGACGATGTCGGCATCCGCACCCGCCTGCAGCCTGCCCTTGGCGCGCATCGCGGGCGTGCTGTGGGACAGAATCTCCGCCGGGATCAGCGCGCATTTGCGGACGCCTTCCAGCAGCGACACTTTCTTCCGCTCCCGCACCCACTCGCGGATGAATCGGGTGAAACAACCCGCCGAACGCGGATGCGAGGTGGCGTCCTCCGGCAGCGGCCAGGCGTCGCCGGTGTAGGCGCTGCCGTCCGACAGCGTCCACGGCATCGCGTCGGACGCGATCGCGCCGCCGGGATACAGCACCGCCATATCCAAGAGGTCCCGGTGGTGCGGATTGTTCTCGATATCCAGGACATGCCAGAGCACCAGCGTGGAGGGCTCTTCCGCCTGCGCCGCCAGCAATTCCTTGCGGTCGCGAAAACGGTGTCCGTCGGTCACGCGCTGCACCGAATCGTAGCCCAGCCCGTTGCGTTCCTCGAACTCGGGATCGCTGAAGAAGGCCGCCGCCAGCACCGTCGAACCGGTACCATACGGGATAAGCCTCCACCGTGATCGGCAGGCCCTGCGCCTGCGCCTTGGCGATCAGCGCGGTGCAACGCTCGATGTCCGTCTTGCTGGAAGAGTTGAAGTGGCAGATGTGCATGTGCGCGCCGGTGGCGCCGGCATAGCCGATCAGGCGGATATAGGCTTCCGCAGCGCTTTCCGGATCGATGCGGGACATGTAGGCGACGTGGGTGAAGGTCGCGACATCCTTCGCCGCCGCCAGCTGGCACACCGCGGTCAGTTCCTGCACGCCGGCGCCGGGGGCATAGGCGTTGAGAATGCCGATGCCGATGCCGCCCTCGTTCAATCCGTTGGCGAGGCGCTCGAGGATGCCGGCCACTTCGGTATCGCTGGCCACGTTCTCGATCCAGCGGCGGTCGCGCATGGCGTTGCCGAACGCCTCCAGCGAGCTTTCCGCGTTCGAGCCGGTCATCGCGCCGATGCGCGCAAACGCCCAGTTGGCGGCGGCGCCGTAGTTCAGCACACGCCCCTTGGCGGCCTGCCGCTTGTACCAGGATGCAACCGGCAATACGCCGGCCTCGAGGTCGAGTGTCGTGGTCACCCCGTCGAACGCCTGCATGCGGTCGGCCGGGATCGACTGGCCGTGGGCGTGCATGTCGATAAAGCCGGGAGCAACCACGAGGCCGGTCGCATCGATCACCCGCTCCGCGCTGCCGAGCCCGGTGCCGACCGCGGAGATCTGGCCATCCACGACAGCCACATCCCCGATCGCGTCCATCCCGCTGGCGGGATCCACGACCCGACCGCCAGTGATTACCAAGCCACCCATCTCACTCTCCACCGCAAAAACTTTAGGCAGGGCCGACGGCAGCGCCGCGGCACGCAGACCGGCCATGTGCCGGTATCCAATAGAGACAGATTTTCGACCCGACGACCACCTCCGCCGATGCCGACGCATCATGCGTGGTGGATGCCTTTTTCAGGCGTCGCGCGTGCTTGGCGCAACCTGCCTGATCGCCGCGCGGCGCCGATCCAGGCACGTGGCCGCAATTGCAAGTTCTCGTCTGGTGATGCAGGTTGCGACCGATGCGCAGCGTCTATTTCGTTCTCGGCCTTCTCTTCGTCGCCCTTGGTTTCATCGGCGCATTCCTGCCGGTGCTGCCGACGACGCCGTTCCTCATCCTCGCCACCGCGTGCTTCGCACGATCCTCTCCGCGGCTTGAAAACTGGCTGCTCTCGCATCCCCAATTTGGGCCGTCGTTGCGAGCGTGGCGGGAACGTGGAGCGATCCCCCGGCGAGCTAAACTGCTGGCCGTTGCGGGCATCAGCACCGGATTTTTGCTGTTCTGGCTCGGCAGCGCGCCTGGCCCGCTTCTGATGACGAGTGTCGGCGCATTCATGCTGGTGGGTCTGGTCTACGTCTTGACCAGACCCACGGCCTGACGGCGCCGTGCGAGAACTCCGCTTCGAAGGTGCGTGCTCGCAAAATATCGAAAACAACCCCATGCAAAGTAGAATGCGGCCGCCGGCATTCGAAACCGCAACTTGACACGTCGGGCAAATCAGCGGCATTCCTTCATCATTCCGCAATCTTGTAAACGCTCGTCGCCCGCAATAGCGGGCGCGTCGGTACGATTGCAGCTCCAATCTTCATCCATCATTGAAAATGTACCGGATCGCCGCAGCAAACGATCGCCTGCGCGTGGCCTAACCGCGCGCGCGGCCCGCGCGCGCCAAGGGAATCCCGACATGAACACCGCTCCCGACCTCACGATGCCAACGACGATCGCTGCAACCGACCAAACCAAAGCTGCCGCAATCCCGCGCATAAAACTGCAGTCGCACGGTTTTGCCATCGACCATCCAGACCCCGAAACCGGCGAACAGCTCATGATCAACGCCATGGGCGTCGCCGATCGCGAAGCGATGCATGGCATTATCAGGCAATTGGTGAAGGCCAGCGTGAGCGGCGAGAGGCCCGACGAGGTCAATCTCGCTTTCATGATTTCGATGGTGAAGAGCATCAAGCCGAGGGATTCCATCGAGGCCATGCTGGTGGCGCAGATGGTTTCGGTTCATGTGATGGCGATGCGATGCGCCCATCACCTCGCTGAGGCCTGCGACCTCGCCCAGCACGACAGCGCCGCCCGCGCGCTCGGCCGGCTCGCCCGCACGTTCCCCGCCCAGATCGAGGCGCTCAACCGCTACCGCAGCCAGGGCGAGCCTGCCATCACCGTGCAGAACGTTTCGGTCGGCGACGGCGGCAAGGCCATCGTCGGCAACGTCACGCAGCATGCGCGCGTGATCGTTTCGGACAAGAAGCCGGCATCCGCGGCGCGGAAGGCGCCGAAGGCCGAGGGCTCCAGGCGACGGCGCGCTTCCGCTGATGCCGAGCGGGAAGCACAGGCGTGAGCGATTACGCTAGCAATACCGGCCCAATGCTGGCGAGCCGGCGTTGTGGCGCCAAAACCCGTTCCGGCGGCGCGTGTCGCTCCCCGGCGGTGCGCGGCAAGAAGCGCTGCCGCATGCACGGGTGTGCACAGGGATCCGGCGCGCCAAGGGCAAACCAGAGCGCGCGAAAGCATGGCCTGTTCACCAAGGATGAGATCGCCGAGCGAAGGCAGATTCAGGCGTTGTTAGGTGAAGCGCGGAGGATGTTGGAAGAGATGAGTGAGCGGGTTTCGGAGCTTGGCTCACCACCGTCAGCCAGCCAACCCGCGTCGTCCCGTCTGCTCTGTCTTAGAAGTACGTTAAGAAAACTCGCAGTAACTTGATCTCAGGGCTGGCGGGCGACGCGCCAGGGGGACCCTATGTCATTTTCAATTCGCGGCCGGCATCTCTCAATGCTTGGCCTGCTCACGGCCATTTTTGCGGCCGGCTGCGCTTCATTCACCACTTACGGCGACGGTATTTTGAAGGGGCGCGTGCTTGTCCTGTGGGACCGGCAGGACGAGTTCATTTATATCAAGGGATCGAACCCTGTCAGTTTCCGGCCGTCGTTCTTCAAGGGCCCGGACAGCATCGTTCCGGAAACAATGTACACCGACGGCGGCTCCGTGCCCCAGATATTCTGGGGTATTCCGGGACTGTCGCCCTGGGCATTGGGACCGGCGTACATCATCCACGACTGGATATTTCTGGTTCATCGCTGTGATCTGCCAGCACCGCCTGAAGTGAAAGCGATCACCTTCGACCAGTCAGCCCAGATATTGGCGGAGGTAGGAAAATCGCTGGTCGACGCGGGCCTGATCAAGGACAACAAGCTCGAGGAAATCGTTTGGGCGGTCCGCACCAAATACGCCCTGAGTCTATGGGAGAGGACACCGACGCCAAAGGAATGTGAAACTCCTGTCGTCACAACGGCCGCACGAAAGCGGCTCGGCCTGCGTCAGTCACAGACCATCGTGGATTTTGTGATTCCTCCACCGAGGAGATGAGAGACCAGCGATGCGGCTGCATACGAATGGTGCAGCCGCGTCTGTCGAGGATCGGAATTGCGGTGACAGAGCTCGAACCCCGGGCAAGAATTTGGTGCACTTTCACCCGCAATTGCGTCGGCCGGCTTTTGGAGTTTCAGTGGAATATTACTGTCCAAGTCCGCCTGATCGGACTGCCGCGGGAACCATGGAAAGGTCGGGAAGTTGACCTGCATGAAGATGGCCAAGGCAATCCGGCAGCAGGCAGCCACCGCGGAGCGGGTGGCGGTGAATACGGCCGACGCGGTCGTGGCCGGCCAGATGAGAACGCTGGCGCAGGCTTTCAGAACCCAGGCCGAGATCATCAAGAGGAACAAGAAAAAGAAGAGAAAATGAGTTTTTCGATCAAAGCGATGTGCCAACACGGTGACCTCGTCCACCGCAGGAAGACGTCCGAAGCCGCGCTCAAGAAGGCCCGGGAGATGTCGCGCGCCGGTTGCTATGACATCACCATCACGACGCCCGAAGGCCGGGACTACCACTCATCCGAGTTCGCAGATTTGCCGCGCAGCCCAGCCGTTGCGCGAGCGCACCCGAAAACTCATCCGCCCGACAAGCCGATTCCGATTTCGCGTAACGTGAGATAGCGCCGCGATTGCATTCGCAAATTGGAACGAAGTGCGACCTAGTCGGTTACCAATTGTTGATCAGGAAGGTCGCCATGGCTGACGATATGCCCTCCCCGCCGTTCGTGTATGAAGGCCTGGATCCCAGTCCAGAATCGAAGTCCACGATTGAAGAAGTTTCCGAAGCCGTCAGGGGCGCCGCCAATCGCGTCGGCGACGCGATCGAGAAGGGCAAAAAGCCCGGCATGCCGCTCAGCATTTTGAGCAACATCGCGCGGGAAGCCCCGCTCGGGTCGCTGCTGGTCGCGTTCTTGTTGGGTGTGGCTGTAGCCCGGCGGCGCTGAGACGGACGGTGGCGTCCGTCAGTATGGCGACATTGCACTCAACTGCGGTGACGCTGATGTACTGTCACCGTACTCCTGCACAAACGCAATAGCAGCTCGTTTCGCTCGGCTGCGACAGGCCTTCGGCCCGTCGCTTTCAAATTTCAGGCGCGCGTCGATAGCGAAACGCCAAGCTTTGCAGCCATAACGCTGGTCGCACCCGAAGTGCGCTTCAATGCCTTGGCTATCTTCGTAACGCCCGACTTTGCCTTGGCCATCGTCTTCATTGTTCGAACATCGTCCTTTGTCCACGCTCGGCGAACTACTTTCTTCACTTTTGCCATTCTTGCTCCAAATCTTGCAGATCATGCTGTTTTTACCAGACAGCCTGCGTTGGCAAGCAATGGACAAACATTGTTACGACAATGTGATCCGCGACCAAGGCAGCTCACGCCCGCTATTAGGGATTAGCAATCGTCGTTAATTTCGTGACACATCATCAATCCGGCTTGTCCGGATGTTGATTGCTGACGAGCGTTGCACCCTTGGCATTGAGCCAATCGCCGGCCTTCGACGCGCGCAATTTGTGAATGCCGTCGACCCAGGAGACCTTGCTCTCGATATCGAACTGCCGGGTCGGCGGCATCGCTTCGGGATCATCGAGACTGTTGATCGCGACGCTGATGTGCCCGGCGCTGACGAACGAGTACGTCAGCGGCGTACCGCAATCGCGGCAGAAGCCACGCTCGACCATGTTGGAGCTCTTGAAGATCGACAATTTGCCGCGCGTCCAGCGCAAGCTCTCTCGCTCACCGCCGGTCAAGCCCATGAAGGGCTGGCCGGACGCCTTCTGGCACATCCGGCAATAACAGACGCTCGAATGCGTCGGTTTCTCCAGCCACTCGTAGCGCAGCGCCCCACACTGGCAGCCGCCGGTCAGTCGATTGCTTGATCCGGACATCGTCAAACCTCGCAGGAACCAGGTGTGGCGCGCGTGCCACACCGGGCCAGATCTACATCCTTATGTACGCTTCGATGCAAACTCTCTTCCCAGTATCAGTGACGTTTTCACAGTTGGGAAGTAGCGGCGGCGGCGGCGGAACTTGTTGAGGGGACTCCAAGCCTCAACGGGTCCGCTCGCGTGGCGCGATGCGCAGAATTGTCGCCCATGTGGCGCCGGCACCGGCCCGCCACGATGGCCCCACGATTTTGCCATACGCATCGTGTTGTTCGCCCGAAGGACTCTTCGCGTCAGGCTAGCCTTCGGAAGCATGGACATGGGCGGTGATTTCATTGGCCGCTGGCGTGCGGGTAGCGGCGGGCGAACGGCACGGCAAGCGGCACTCGGACAGTACAGCGCGAAGGTGCTTGCTGGCGGCTCATGGCTGCTCTCGTGTGTCATCGTCGCCGGCATGGCGACGCAAATGGCATGGGCGGAAACAGCCGCGCCGGTCGCGACACGCGTCGCTGATAACGGAAACGAACAGGGTGGGCCTGGCGCCGCGCCAGCATCCCGCACGCAGAAGCCGGAACCCGAAACAGTCCTGCGACAGAATGAGGTACCAAAGCCAGCGCCGGAAGCTGCCGTTCAAATGCCGGAGCTAAGGAAATCGAGTCCCGAGGCCAAGAATTTGGAGGCCAAGGATTTACCTGTACCACAGCTCGTCTTGCCGGGCGATCTGGCGAAGAAGATCGGCCAGAAGATCTGGCTGAATGAAACAGGCGGAAAAATTGATGCGATCACGTCATGGAGTGCGAACGAGGATTTCGCTTCCTTAGGAATTGGTCATTTCATCTGGTTTCCTGTCGGCAAATGGCTGCCTTTCGAGGAGAGCTTTCCGGCCCTGCTCGAATTCATGCGCAGGAAGAACGTGCGTTTGCCCGCCTGGCTGGACCAGACGCAAATTCCGGCCAACCCGTGGACGAGCCGGGCCGAGTTCAGGAAGCACGCCAACTCACCGCGGCTGAATGAGTTGAGGCGGTTTCTGCTCGACACCGTGGCGGAGCAGACGCAATTCATGATGGCGCGGGCACAGGGTGCGATGGAGAAGATTCTCAAGACGACGCCCGAGGGCCCGGAGCGCGACCATATCGTCATCCAGTTCACGCGCGTCGTTCGCGCTAGCGAGAATTTTTACCCGCTGATCGACTACATCAATTTCAAGGGCGAGGGCACCAACCCGAACGAAGCCGCCATGAACCGGGAGACCGGGCGGCGGCAGGGTTGGGGTCTCAAGCAGGTGCTGCTCAGGATGAACGGTGTGACCGGCGATCCGAAGGCCGTGCGCGCCGAATTCGCCGATGCGGCGCAGTTCGTCCTGCAGCAGCGGGTTCGCAACCTTCCCTCCAACCGTGTCTTCGAGGTCGGCTGGCTGCGCCGCATCGCGACCTACCGCCGCCCGATCGCGGATCCGGAATCGGGCCCCGAACGGGCTCTGAGGAAATCGTTGCGGGTGACGGCGGCTCAATAGCTTTCCCATGAAGGGGACAGTTGCCGTTCTTGCGTATGCGTGAGGCCGCGTGAGAGTTTGAGTGCGTCATAATGCCGGTTTCCGAAATGCTTTTGAGAATTTCCAAAAAATAAACCACCTTTGCTGAGGCTCCGGAACGGTTCACACGCAAGGGTATTATACATGCATCACCGCAATTTTCAGGCATCCGCCGGTGACTGAGAGTGTTGAAAACTCCCGCCCTTATTGGATTGGAGCAACGCGCATGAAAGTTTCCGAAAAATACCGGGCGAAGGCTTTGGATTGCGAACAGCGCGGACGTAATGCCACGGATTACGATATAAAGTGTGCCTGGGGAGAGGTTGCCATAGAGTGGCACTGTCTTTCAAACCGGGCTGCCCAAGAAAGTGCCCTGGATTACGAACTGGAATTCACCTCCCGTTCGAGGGCGCCCCAGGTGGCGGGGATTACGGGATTACGGTGACAGTGCTGGACTGCACCCCGTCAGTGAGACACGCTAATTTCTGTGACTGGTTGTCCCCCGAGGATGACCTATGACAGAAAATGGCGATCAGAACGTTTCCGACGGCCTTCAAATTGAAGGTCATCAAGCGTGCTGAGGGAGGCGAAGGCATACTGCCAGTGACCCGCAAGCTTGAAAGTTTTGTGCACTGTCACCGTAATAGTGACTGGCGGCCTTGTAGGACAGACCGCAGCGGAGGGCCTCAGAAACGCCGTCTCAGGAGAGATTGAAGCAAAAGCCGACAAGCGGGAAGCCGCGACGAGGAACGGCTTGTACTATTTGTTGAAGGCAGGAGCACTTGGGCGTTGAGGTATGACTTGGCGCTCCCTAGGGGAATCGAACCCCTGTTTCAGCCTTGAGAGGGCCGCGTCCTAACCGCTAGACGAAGGGAGCGTACGGGAGAGGGAATAGCCGCGAAATGTCCGGCGGGCAAGGCAAGTCTGACGGCTCTCGCACGGTTGGGTAAACCTGTTGCCAAGTGTCACCGCCCCGGCCCGGGGCACTTTAAGCCGAGCGCGCAGGCCTCAGGGTTCGCTGACGAATTTGAGCTTTCCGGCCGGTTTCAGCGTCTTGGCGTCGAAGGTGCGGATTTCAGTTACGCCGCCTATATCCAGCGTCAGCACCAAGCGCTCGCCGGCCACCGCGGTCGAGACGATGCGGGCGCCCTTAGGGACGGTCGCGATAATGTCGGTCGGGGCGGCCGCGGGGCTTCCCTCGCCGCGGTAAAGGCGGTACCCGACGGCGATCAGGACCACGGCCACCGCCAGCGCCGAGGTCAGGCCCGCGATCAGCATCATCCGCCGCACCCGCGCCATCAGCGCGGCCTGCTCAGGGGTCGGTTCGGGGGCGACGGTATCGGTCATGCAAGGCTCTCAACAAGGCGCGTCATTGGAACAGGGTTTTTCTTCGAACAGCGGACAAAGGCTGGAGGTCATCGTCGGCGGCGACGAGGGATCGCCCCGCCTCGACCGCGTGCTCGCGGTGCTCCGCCCTGAGCTATCGCGCTCGCGGCTGAAGGCGCTGATCCTGGCCGGCTCCGTCACCGCCAAAGGCGACCCCATCCGCGACCCCGCTTATCATGTCGCCGCCGGCGATACGATCACAATCGACGTCCCCGAAGCGGTGGCGCCGGAGCCGAAGGGCGAGGATATCGCGCTCGATATCGTGTTCGAGGACGACGACATCATCGTCATCAACAAGCCGAAGGGGCTGGTGGTGCATCCGGCCGCCGGCCACGAGAGCGGCACGCTGGTGAACGCGCTGATCGCCCATTGCGGCGCCAGCCTTTCCGGGATCGGCGGCGTGCGCCGGCCGGGCATCGTGCACCGGCTCGACAAGGACACGACCGGGCTGATGGTGGTCGCCAAGAACGACGGGGCGCATCAATCGCTGACCGCGCAATTCGCCGATCACGGCCGCACCGGGCCGATGCAGCGCGGCTACAAGGCCTTCGTGTGGGGCGTGCCCGGCCGCCAGCGCGGCACGGTCGACGCGCCGATCGACCGGCATCCTTATGCCCGCGAAAAGATGGCGGTGCGCCCGGGCGGACGCGAGGCGGTGACGCATTGGGAATTGCAGGCCATTTTCAAGGGGCGCGACGGCAAGCCGATCGCCTCGCTGCTGGCCTGCCAGCTCGAGACCGGGCGGACGCACCAGATCCGCGTCCACCTCGCCCATATCGGACATCCGCTTCTGGGCGATGCCGTCTATGGCCCGCACTTCAAGACCAAGGCCGGCCAGCTCGGCGCCGCAAGGTAAGGAGGCACTTACCGCGCTCGGCCGGCAGGCCCTGCACGCCTGGCTACTGGCCCTGGAGCACCCCCGGACCGGGGAATTTTTGCATTGGGAGGCGGCTTTGCCGGAGGATTTGCTTCTTCTGCAGCGGGCGCTGGAAGCGGCGGTATGACGCAGGCGTTCCGGAAAATCGTTGTTATGCCAACAGGTTATGCCTGCCACACGGGGACGTGACGTCAGTATTCCTTCCCTATTTGTTCGTTTTCGGCTATGTTGCACCTGCGCTGAATATCCAGCGCGGAACATCGCAGCCTGATCGGCTTTAACCAAAGCGATCATCTGCCGGGCCCGCCGCTATCGGGGGCCTGAACAACTGGAGGGCGCTCAATGGCCCGTACAGCTACGCTGCCGGTTCTCAATGGAGAATCCGGCCTTTCCAGATACCTCGGCGAGATCCGTAAATTCCCCATGCTGGAACCCCAGCAGGAATACATGTTCGCCAAGCGTTGGCGCGAACATGACGATCGCGACGCGGCACATCACCTTGTCACCAGCCATCTCCGGCTCGTGGCCAAGATCGCCATGGGCTATCGCGGCTACGGCTTGCCGATCTCCGAGGTCGTCTCGGAAGGCAATGTCGGCCTGATGCAGGCGGTGAAGCGGTTCGAGCCTGAGAAAGGCTTCCGTCTCGCTACCTACGCCATGTGGTGGATCAAGGCGTCGATTCAAGAGTACATCCTGCGTTCGTGGTCGCTCGTGAAGATGGGCACCACCGCGAACCAGAAGAAGCTGTTCTTCAACCTGCGCAAGGCGAAGAGCAAGATCTCCGCGCTGGACGAGGGCGATCTTCGCCCCGACCAGGTGGCGATCATTGCAAAACGCCTCGGCGTGACTACTCAGGACGTTGTCGACATGAACCGCCGCCTCGGTGGCGACGCGTCGCTCAACGCACCGATCCGCGACGACGGTGAAGCCGGCGAATGGCAGGACTGGCTGGTCGACAACTCGCCCAACCAGGAAGTCGTGATGGCCGAGCACGAGGAGTTCGATCATCGCCGTCAGGCGCTGAACGGCGCCATCGGTGTGCTCAACCCGCGCGAACGCCGCATCTTCGAGGCGCGGCGCCTGGCGGAAGACCCGATGACGCTGGAAGACCTCGCCGCCGAATTCGGCGTGTCGCGCGAACGCGTGCGGCAGATCGAGGTTCGCGCTTTCGAGAAGGTGCAGTCGGCCGTCAAGGGCACGATTGCGAAGGCGGAAGCGGCAGCGCTCGAAGCCGCGCTCTGATTGAGCGGCTCTGAGGCAAGAGTTGACGAAAGCCGGCGGCAGCGCCGGCTTTTTGTTTTTGGGGGAGGTGCTTCGAGACCCGCCACTGTCGTCCCGGCCTCGAGCCGCGGACCCATAGCCACCGGCCGTGATTGTCTTTGGAAGGTATCAACTCCGAGCGCTTTGAAACCGAGAGAGCCGCGGCGTATGGGTCCCGCTCAAGGCCGGGACGACGCGGCATCCGTCGCCGCGCGATGGCGATTGAGACGCCGCTGCCTCCCGCTCAATAATACGTCCGCAGATAATCCGCGACACTGTCGGGCTGGTTGAGGTTATTCCAGTCATAGGGATCGCCGTACAGCAACGCGCTGGCCTGCGTCTTGTAATCCGGTGCGACGTTGTCGGGCTGATCGACCGGCTTTGCCAGTATATCGCGATAGTCCTGGTAGTTAGCCTGCGTCCCGATGAAGATGCAGACGCAGTGGTTCGGCTCGGCATAGAGATAACGCACGTCGTTGCCGGTGCGATGAACCACGAAGCGATGCGGCGGCAGCGCGTGCATCGCTTTCCTGCCCGCTTCGTCATTGGCGACCTGCACTCGGAAACCAGCGGAGGAGAGATAAAAACTGTTCTTGTCGAGGAACGGCTTGCTCGGCGCTTCCAGCGCCATCAGCAGCGAGGCACATAGCAACACCGCGACCGCCGGGATGAAACTGAACAGCCTGCCGCCGGGCCGCCGACGGACCGGCGATAATGTCGCCGAAAGCGATGTCATCAATTCAGATCCTCATCAATGCCGAACCGTAGGCCAATGTCACCAACAGTGCGCGAAGCAACGCCGGCGGTCAAATCGAGCGGCCGTTGTGAGTGGCGCGGGTTCAACACGCTTCGCTGTCGTCCCGGGCTTGACCCGGGACCCATAACCACCGGCCGTGGTTATGTTTGAAAGGTATCGACGCCGAGTGAGCAAAACCGAGAGGCCGCGGCGTGATGGGTCCCGG
>CAVUOI010000011.1:0-373050 GCA_963742935.1 uncultured Alphaproteobacteria bacterium
AATGCGCGTCCTGGATCTGGCCGTCCTGATCCTTCAGCACATAGGTTCGGTTCCCGTGCAGCACGCCGGGCCTGCGGCCGAAATCGAGGCCGCGTGGGGCTGCGTCAGCCCGTGGCCCGCGGCTTCGACGCCGATAATCTCGACGTGGGATCGTCGGGAAGGGGTGAAACAGTCCCATAGCGTTGCTGCCGCCGCCGATACAGGCGACCAGCGTCCGGCAGGCGGCCTTCGGCTTCCTGCATCTGCGTGCGCGTCTCTTCGCCGATCACGGACTGGAAGTCGCGCACCATCATCGGATAGGGATGCGGGCCGGCGACCGTGCCGATGCAATAGAACGTGTCGTGCGACGTTGGTGACCCAGTCGCGCAGCGCCTCGTTCATCGCGTCCTTGAGCGTTGTGAGCCGGACTGACCGGAACGACCTGGCGCCCAGCATTTCCATGCGGAACACGTTGGGTCGCTGCCGCTCGACGTCGACCGCGCCCATATAGACCACGCAGTCGAGCCCGAACCGCGCGCATAGCGTGGCGGTAGCGACGCCGTGCTGGCCGGCGCCGGTCTCGGCGATGATGCGCTTCTTGCCCATGCGGCGCGCGACCATGAGCTGGCCGAGCACGTTGTTGACCTTGTGCGAGCCGGTGTGATTCAGCTCCTCGCGCTTGAAATAGATTTTTGCGCCGCCGAGATGCTCGGTCAGCCGCTCGGCGAAATAAAGCGGCGACGGCCGGCCGACATAGGTTTTGAGATAGCCGTTCATCTCGGCCTGGAACGCCGGATCCGCCTTGGCGTCGGCATAGGCCTTTTCCAGATCGAGGATCAGCGGCATCAGCGTCTCGGCGACGTAGCGTCCGCCGAAAATGCCGAAATGCCCGCGCTCGTCGGGGCCGGTACGGAAGGAATTGGGCAGGCTGGGATTCATCGGACCATCAGTTCTTCGGTGGCGCGTGCGGCGCGAATGAAATGGCGGATCATCTCGGGGTCCTTGATCCCTGGCGCGCTTTCCACGCCAGAGGACACATCGACACCGCCGGCCCGGGTGACGCGAACCGCCTCCGCCAGATTATCGGCGGTGAGCCCGCCTGAAACAAAATACGGCAATTTGAGCTCGAGTTTCGCCAGAACGTGCCAGTCGAACACGGCCCCCAACCCGCCAGGGCGGGTGGCGCCTTTGGGTGCGCGGGCGTCGAACAGGATGCGGTCGGCGACGCTGGCATAGCCCGGCAGCACGGCGAGATCGGCCGAGGTCTCGACCGCGATCACCTTCATGACCGGAAGCGCGAATTTGGCCTTGATGTCGCGGACGCGCGCGGTGGTTTCCTTGCCGTGCAATTGCAGGAGATCCGGCCGCAGTGTCTCGACGATGTTTTCCAGCGTCGCGTCGTCGGCATCGACCGTCAGCGCCACCTTGGTGGCGCGGCCCTTGGCCTGCCGGCCGAGTTCCCGCGCGGTCTCGAGGCTGAGATGGCGCGGCGACGGGGGAAAGAACACGAAGCCCACCATGTCGGCGCCCGCCTCGAGCGCGGCATCGAGCGTCTCGCGCGTGGACAGGCCGCAGATTTTGACGAGCAGGGGCATAGTCTCTCAGGGCACGGATTTAAGCCCCGCGACCTACTGGAACAGGGCTGACGGGGCGGGTTCTACAACGTCGCGCCCTGCTTGTCTCGCCCTGCGGACCCGTAGAATCCGTAACTGGACGGCGCCGGAAGCCGCTGCTGATCGGCCCGGGAAACCGCCGCCGCGGCCCTCAAAGCGTCGGTCTCCGCCCTGGCCCGGCGGGCATCCGCCTCGTACTGGCGCGCCGCGCGGCGCCAGTGGCGCTGGCGGAACCAGGTCGCCATGCCGCCCGCCGCCACCCCCAGAATGGCCACCGCAATGATCACGGCGAACAGCGGCATCGACACCGCGATGGCCGGATCGACCGAATTGAAGGGATCGAACGACACCGTGACGAAATGGCGGTTGGCGACCGCAAAGACGATGAAGATGAGGCCCAAGGGAATGACGACAAGCGCCGTGAAGAACTTTCGCATGACCATCTCTCGTCGTGATCGAGAAAGGCGGGTACCAAACCCGCTACACGGCTACCAAATCGTCAATGAGCAAAGTCGAATACGCGCCTTAAGCGCCAGCCTCGGGCGCGCCGTCCTCGCGGTTCAGCCGCTCGCGCATTTCCTTGCCGGTCTTGAAGAACGGCACGCTCTTCTGGTCGACCGGCACATGGGCGCCGGTGCGTGGATTGCGTCCTGCGCGGGCGGGACGATGCTTGACCGAGAAAGCGCCGAAGCCGCGCAGCTCGACACGGTCGCCGCGCGCCAATGCTGCCACGATCTCATCAAGAATCGCGTTCACAATGTTCTCCACATCCCGCTGGTAGAGGTGCGGGTTGTGCTCGGCGATGCGCTGAACAAGTTCGGATTTGATCATCGAAGTTGGGATCCGGGATCGTGCGGATATCCATTTCCGTGAAAATACCTTGCACTGTCAAGACGCTAAATCACTTTTGGGCAGCGCGGACCACGTCACGAACGGCCCAAAGAGGCTATGCGGCAACACTCGCAGTGCGGGAGAATGTGGCTAAGGGCCGCCCGCAAGGCTCAGTTGGACGCCGCGGGACGCCACAATGCGAGCATGCCATCGAGCGAGAGCTGATCGACCGCCCGGGCGACGCCGCCCTGCTCGATCTGGCGCGCAATAGAGCTCAAGCCGAGCGCATCGAACGTGATGGACGCCGCCGTCCGCAGGAATGTCAGGTCACCGAAGCGCGGAACCAGCTTGAAGTCGTGCACCGGCAGATCGCTTTTGATCTTCTTTTCGGAAACCAGCCACGCGACGGCGGTTTTTTCATCGCCGAGCTGATCGACCAGCTTCAGTTCGACCGCCTGGCGGCCGGTGAAAACCCGCCCGTCCGCGACCTTTTCCAGCAGCGCTTCATCCATGCCGCGCCGCTCCTTCACCAGGCCGCGGAACCAGGCATAGGAATCCTTCACCAGCGCGTCGAGGGCGGCGCGCGCCTCCGGGCTGGTGGGCTCGAAACCGTTTGGCGCTGCCTTCAAAGGCGAGGATTTCACCTCCTCGACCTTGACGCCCACCGTCTTCAGCAACTCGCTGAAATTCGGAAACTGGAACAGCACGCCGATCGAGCCAACCAGCGAACTCTGCCGGGCGACGATCTGATCGGCGGCGATCGCCGCGATGTAGCCGCCCGAAGCGGCCAGCCCCTCGACCACCACGACGACCGGCTTCTTGGCCTTCAGGCGCACCAGCAAATCATAAAGCTGCTCCGAGCCGGCGGTGGTGCCGCCGGGCGAATTGATGTGGATGATGACCGCGGCGTGGCTCGACTTCTCCAGCCGCTCCAGCGCCTCGACCCGCTGCTGGTCGCTGCGGATCAGCCCTTCGATGTTGACCCGCGCGATCGAGCCCGTTGCCGACAGCGCCGCCGGTCCGCTCGTCGTCGCGATCGCGCCGACGGCCACGATCGCCGCGACGGCAATCAGGCCCGCGGCGACACGCCAGAAGGTCAGCTTGCGGCGGATCCTGCGGCGATCGACGATCACGTCCAAATCAAGCGACATCGAAATTCTCCTGAAATGATCAGCGCGTTTTGCATCAGCAGCGTGAGCGAAGCGTTACCTGATTACATCAATTGCGACGCAATATGAAGAAAACAAGACCCGGTGCAGTTGTCCCTGCGAACGCAGGGAGCGATACGCGTGATCTATCGATGAGGGGCAGCTGCGCAGACGCTGCGCTTGTTGCTGCCGTTTACTGAACGAAGCCGTTGTCAGTGTGCCCATTCCGCGGCTACGGGTATGGGCCGCTGCGATCGCAGGGGCGACGAGAACAAAAAGGCCCCGGTCGAAACCGGGGCCTGATGTCGCAGCGAGATAAGCGAACGCTTACTTGTCGCGGTTCTTCAGCGCGGTGCCGAGAATGTCGCCCAGCGTCGCTCCCGAATCGGAGGAGCCGTACTGCGCGATGGCTTCCTTCTCTTCGGCAACTTCCAGCGCCTTGATCGAGACCTGCACCTTGCGGGCCTTCTTGTCGAACTGGATCACGCGTGCATCGACCTTCTCGCCGACGGCAAACCGTTCGGCGCGCTGATCGTTGCGGTCACGGGCGAGCTCGGAGCGCTTGATGAAGGTGGAGAAGTCGGTGCCCGAGATCTTCACCTCGATGCCGGCTTCCTTCACTTCGAGCACTTCGCAGGTCACGACCGCGCCCTTCTTGACGTCGCCCGGCTCTGCGAAGGGGTCGCCTTCGAGCTGCTTGACGCCGAGCGAGATGCGCTCCTTTTCGACATCGACGTCGAGCACCACGGCCTTGACCATGTCGCCCTTCTTGAAGTTGTCGATGACCTGCTCGCCCGGAAGCTTCCAGTCGAGGTCGGACAGATGGACCATGCCGTCGACGTCGCCGTCGAGACCCAGGAACAGACCGAACTCGGTCTTGTTCTTGACTTCGCCTTCGACCGTCGAGCCGACCGGGAACTTCTCGACGAAGACTTCCCAGGGATTGCGCATGGTCTGCTTGAGACCAAGCGAGATGCGGCGCTTGACCGAATCGACCTCGAGAACCTGCACTTCGACTTCCTGCGAGGTCGAAACGATCTTGCCGGGATGCATGTTCTTCTTGGTCCACGACATTTCCGAGACGTGGATCAGGCCTTCGATGCCCGGCTCCAGTTCGACGAACGCGCCGTAGTCGGTGATGTTGGTGACGCGGCCGGTAAAGCGCGCGTTCAGCGGGTACTTGGCCTCGATGCCCTGCCACGGATCGTCCAGCAACTGCTTCATGCCGAGCGAAATGCGGTGGGTTTCGTGGTTGATCTTGATGATCTTGACCTTCACGGTCTGGCCGATGGTGAGCACCTCGGTCGGGTGATTGACCCGGCGCCAGGCGATATCGGTGACGTGAAGCAGGCCGTCGATGCCGCCGAGATCAACGAACGCACCGTAATCGGTGATGTTCTTGACCACGCCGTCGATCACCTGGCCCTCTTCGAGGTTCTGCACCAGTTCCTGGCGCTGCTCGGCGCGGGTCTCTTCGAGAACCGTGCGGCGCGACACCACGATGTTGCCGCGGCGGCGATCCATCTTCAGAATCTGGAACGGCTGCGAGTTGTTCATCAGCGGCGCGACGTCGCGGATCGGACGGATGTCGACCTGCGAGCGCGGCAGGAAGGCGACAGCGCCGTCGAGGTCGACCGTGAAGCCGCCCTTGACTTGGTTGAAGATGACGCCGTGAACCTTCTCGTTGTTGTTGAAGGCCTTCTCGAGCTTGCCCCAGCTTTCCTCGCGGCGCGCCTTGTCGCGCGACAGCACGGCTTCGCCGAGCGCATTCTCGATCCGGTCGAGGAACACCTCGACTTCGTCGCCCACCTTGAGTTCGCTATCGCGGCCGGGGCCGGCGAATTCGCGCAGCGCCACGCGGCCTTCGGTCTTCAGGCCGACGTCGATGACGGCCATGTCCTTTTCAATTGCAACTACCTTGCCCTTGATGACGGAGCTTTCCTGCAGATTGCCGCCGGCGAAGGACTCGTCCAGCATTGCAGCGAAATCGTCGCGGGTAGGATTATAAGAAGCAGCAGTCGAAGCCATTTGTTCTCCAATGCGGGATATTGCCGGCAGCTCGGGTTAATGGGCGCGTCGCGCGTGAGGTGTCAGGGGTCCGCAAAACCTGACGACCGCTGTTTGCGGGAGGCGCAACAGCGGGCCGGCAGCATGCCTGCACGTTCGATACGTTGATTTATCCGGAGCCTGAAACGAGCGTATCGACTTCAAGAACCTGGAGCGGACTTTCCTCCAATGACGGCGGGGGTTCAAACCTCCCGCCGGCCCGCTCGGACAGCCCTGATCTTATCGATGGTGGCCCGGATGGCGGTGGATATAGCGCCGAAGGCCATTTTCGGCAAGCGGAAATGCCCCGGATTAACGGGCCCTTAGGGCTGACGGGCGGTAACGGTTGGGCCGTGTTTTCGCCGTGGGAATTCAGCAATCCGTTGACCGAACGACGCGAAAGGTCCGCAACCGCGCGCGGGATGGAACCCGAACTTAAGCGCCGCAGCCGCACGATGGCACGGTTCAAAAGGAGGGGAGTATTGAAATGAAAGATCTGATCGCTCTGACTGCCATCGCCGCATTTACCGTCGTCAGCGCCGTTGCCGACAAACCGCCGGCGTTTGCGACCGACAAGGCGATTGCCGCCGTCAAGTCGAAGCCCTTGTTGCTGGCTGCACGGCAATTACCGTTCGACCGCGAGCTGTCGAAGAACTGATCCGAGGCTGCTCGGAAGCGGCTGCTCAGAAGCCACAGCCAGGGCTGAGAGGGCTCATCGCCTGGCGCGGACGGCCTCCACGATGGCGATGGCAGCCTGAACCCCGCCTTCGATGTCGAGATTTGAATTATCCAGGATATGGGCGTCAGCCGCCGCCTTGAGCGGCGCCGCGGCACGGTTCTTGTCCCGTTCGTCGCGCTTGAGGATATCCGCCAGCACCATCGCCTCGTCGGCGGCCTCGCCGCGCGACAGCGCCTCCAGCGTCCGGCGGCGGGCCCGCACCTGCGGGTCGGCGACCACGAAAATCTTCACTTCGGCATCCGGGCAGATCACGGTACCGATGTCGCGGCCGTCGAGCACGGCGCCGGGCGGGTCGGCCGCGAACTGGCGCTGAAAATCGACCAGCGCCGCGCGCACGCTCGCGATCGCCGACACGACAGAGGCGGCATCGCCGATGCGCTGCGACTTCAATTCGGGATGGCCGAACTTTTCGGGATCGAGCTCCATCGCCACCTTCACCGCCCGCGCCTCGTCGGTGAGATCGTGGTCGGCATCCAGCAGCGCCTTCGCCACGGCGCGATAGATCACGCCGGTATCAAGGTGGCGATAGCCGTAATGCTGCGCGAGCCGCTTGCCGAGCGTGCCCTTGCCGGATGCCGCCGGCCCGTCGATGGCGATGATCATGGCCAGCCATGTGCGACAGCGCGGCATGCCGGTCAAGGGCCGTCGCTCGGTGGCCGATAGCAGTGTGACGGGAAGCACGAATTCCGCCGGGCGGACAGTAGCCAACCGGATGCGTCCAAATGTTCCTCGCCCAAACCGCGGACCGCTTCTATTCTGGGAACCGCCCGCGAATCCCATTCAGGGGTCTGCACAAAAAGCACGGGCCGGAGGGGATAGGATGAGCGCCATTTCACGACGCCATTTCATTGGCACCGCGGCGGCCGCTTCGGCGATTCCGCTGATCGGGTCTTCGGCCCATGCGCAGGCCGACTGGCCCACCAAGCCGATCAAGATCATCGCCGGCTATCCGGCCGGCGGGCAGACCGATTTGTTCGCGCGCACCTATGGCGAATATATCCGCTCCGAGACCGGCCAGAGCGTGACGGTGGAAAACAAGGCCGGCGCCTCGGGATCGGTCGCGGCCGTCGAAGCCAAGCGCGCCGCGCCCGACGGCTACACGCTGATGTTCACGATCTCGACGACGATGATCATGAACCGCGTCCTGATCAAGGATATCGGCTACGACGCCGACAAGGATTTTACGCTGGTCTCGATCATGCCGTCGGGCAGCCTGCCGTTCGTCGCCGCCGAGAAGACCGGCGCAAAGACGCTCGAGGAGTTCGTCGCCTACGCAAAGAAGGCCGAGAAGGTCAACATCGGCACCTATGGCGCGGGCTCGTATGCGCACATGGCGGTCGCCGAAATGAACAAGCAGTACGGCCTCAAGATGGAAGCCGTGCATTATCGCGGCGAAGCGCCGATGTGGACCGACCTTGCCGGCGGATTTATCGACGGCGCCCACGGCAGCTATTCCGCGGCGTTGTCCGTGCTGCAGAGCGGCCGCGGCCGTCCGGTTGCCGTGTCGCGCAAGCGCATGTCGACATTGCCTGACGTGCCTTCGTTCGCGGAACAAGGCACGACATCGCCGATCTTCAAGCTGACCGGCTTCCAGTGCTGCGCGGCGCCCGCGGGCACGCCGGACGCGGTCATTCAGAAGCTGTCGAAATTGCTGGTCGCCGGCGGCAAGAACGAAAAGGTGCTGCAGCTCATGAAATCGTTCGGCGTCGACGATACCGCGATGACGTTCGCGGAGACGCAGAAACTCTACAAGGAAGAATCGCCGATCTGGCTCGAGGCGGTGACGAGCCTCGGGCTGGCGCCGTCCTGAACACGCGGGCGTGCGTCTATTGCTCTGACGGATGCGGGCCGCGTGCACGCCGCAACGGCCGTTCTTCGGTAAAAATGTTGCGCGAGCGAACTCGGCGGGGCTGCTGAAGGTGAGGTATTCGCGTGCACCATCGTCGGCAAATGGAGACGCATGCCACGCATGTTCGAGATATCTCTTCGGCGAGAATGCCCACCCAGGGACGTCAGGCAGTTCGTGCTGATGAGCGAGATATTCCGCTACCGCCCCAAGCAATCCTTCGAGCCGTGCGTCGCCCGTCGGAGCGGGTTCGTCGCGGAGCATGGCAGCTTTCTGCGCAGGCGTCACGGCAAGATAGAATTGATCGAGAAATTCCGACAACGCCTTGTCGCGCGCCTCCCCTTCCATGATTCGATCAGCGGTCTGTGCGAGGGTATTGGGGCGCATCGGTGGGAATATCTCCGGCCAGCAGGCGTTTTAGCACGAAGCGCTGCTTGTCTGCATCTGCGGCGCTCTTCGGAAAAAACTCGGCCAATACCTCGATCGCCTGCTCGACCTCCGTCAAGCCGAGAACCTTCAACAGATGCGCGGTGTCCGACATGTCTTGCGCGCCTTTGTCGAAGTCCGAAATGCGAAGGGACTTCAGCTTCAAGGCCAGCATGTAGCGTGCCGTAGGGATGAACACCGAAAGACCCACAGGCTCATTCCGCCTGGGAAACGTACCAAAGGCAACATGGTCGCGATCAAGACTTGCCAACGGACTTAAATGAAAAGTAACCGCATCATTGAACCATGTCGCAGACCAGTCGTTTTCCGCGGCGATGGCCGATATGGCCTGGGACAACCAGTCGGGCCAATCGAATTCCAATTTCGCGAATATCCACATCTTCGGTCGCGAAGCGAAAATTGCTCGCCAGCATCAGCGCGGAGCCGCCATACACGGCGATCTGCAGCTTCGTTCCGGCGCCGACCGCCGCGCGTCCAATCCTGTCAAAGGCGTCGAGGAGCGCGTCGCGGTCGAAGGCTGCACTCATCGCGCCCGCCTCACGAGAAATCCGCGCCCAGCGAGCGCATCATCGGGATGAAATCCGGAAAACTGGTGGCGATGAAGGCGGTGTCGTCGACCTTGACCGGCTTGTCGGCGGCCAGGCCCATCACCAGCGCCGACATCGCGATGCGGTGATCCATGTGGGTGGCAACGAGACCGCCGCCGGGTACGTGGCCGCGGCCCTCGACGATCAAATCGTCGCCGGCGACCTCGACCTTGACGCCGTTGACGCGCAGCATGTCTGCGGTCGCCTCCAGCCGGTCGGATTCCTTGACGCGCAATTCCTGCAGGCCGCGCATGATGGTGGTGCCTTCGGCAAAGGAGGCCGCGACCGCCAGCACCAGATATTCGTCGATCATCGAGGGCGCGCGCTCCGGCGGCACCTCGACGCCGCGCAGTTTTGAGGCACGCACGCGCAAGCGCGCCATCGGTTCGCCGGCATCGCCGCGAACTTCGCTTTCCTCGATCGACGCGCCCATCTCGCGCAGCGTCGTGAACAGCCCGGTACGCAGCGGATTGGTCATGACGTCGGAGAAAGTCACGTCCGAGCCTTCGACGACCAGCGCCGCCACGATCGGGAACGCGGCCGAGGACGGATCGGCAGGCACGACAACGTCGGCGCCGTGCAGCTCGGGCTGTCCGGTCAGTGCGACCTTGCGGCCGTGGCTGCCTTCGTTCACCGAGACAATTTCGGCGCCGAAATGTTTCAGCATCAGTTCGGTGTGGTCGCGGCTGGCTTCCTGCTCGATGACGGTGGTGACGCCGGGCGCGGCGAGCCCGGCCAGCAGCACCGCCGACTTGATCTGGGCCGAGGCAACGGGGGTCCGGTAGAGAATCGGCACCGGATCGCGCGCGCCATGCAGCGTCAGCGGCAAACGGCCGCCTTCCTTGGCCTCGCCGGCTTTGGCCCCCATCAGTTCGAGCGGATCGAGGATCCGGCGCATCGGGCGGGTCCGCAACGAGGCGTCGCCGTCGAACACCGCCGTGATCGGACACCCCGCGACTGCCCCCATCACCAGCCGGCAGCCGGTGCCGGAATTCCCAAAATCCAGCGGGGCCGCCGGCTGGGCGAAGCCCGCCACGCCGACGCCCTGGACCTGCCAGGCAAACGGTCCCGTGCGCTCGACCTGGGCGCCCAAGGCCTGCATCGATTTGGCGGTATTGAGGACGTCTTCACCCTCCAGCAGGCCGGAAATGGTGGTTTTTCCCACCGAAAGCGCTCCCAATATAAGGGCCCGGTGCGAAATCGACTTATCCCCGGGAACGCGGACTTTGCCACTCAAAGGGCCGCTCGCGCGGGATTCCAGCGGGGTTTGGGCGGTTGAATGGGTCAAGATCATGGTCCTTTGCGCGGGCGGCAGTACCACATGGGCCATACCGCGTCACCCGGCCGGCAAATGCGACAAAGCGCTATTGACACCAGCCTCTCAACTAGCCAAGTGAAGCACCGTTTTTCAGAAATTCCCAGGATCCACACGTGGCCAAGTCCGATCTCGGAACCAAACGCATTTGCCCGACGACGGGTAAGAAATTCTACGATCTGAACAAGAACCCGGTGATCTCGCCCTATACCGGCGATGTTGTGCCGATCGCGCCGATTGCGCCGCCGCGGGCCGCCCGTGGCGACGCCGCACGCGCCGCCGCTGCCGCTTCGGCCACCGCCGCGGCCGATCAGCCGGAAGCCGCCGAGGCCGAAGAGTTGGTCTCGCTCGAAGAGGCCGACGCCGAAGAGAATACCGGCAAGGTCAAGGCCGTGGTTCCCGAATCGGAAGATGACATCGAGGTCGACGAGACCATCGAAGGCGACGACGACGACGATTCCACCTTCATTCCCGACGAGGAAGACGGCGATGAGGACGTCACCGATATCATCGGCGACGTCGGAGGCGACGAAGAGACTTGAGATCGGCCCTAGAACTGTGGTTCTGGGTCTCGCCCGCGAGCGCCCAAGGCTTGCGGGAGCATGGTCGAAGAGACTGTGCATTTCTTACGGGGCCATAGCTCAGCTGGGAGAGCGCTTGCATGGCATGCAAGAGGTCGGCGGTTCGATCCCGCCTGGCTCCACCAGCCTTCGCTCGCTTCGCGAGCTACGGCTAGGCAGGCCCGGGAAGTCCATCGGGAGCGAAGTGAGCGAAGGCTGCCTCGCCATAGCCCGAAGGGCGACGGCGGGCTCCATCGGTTGTACTCAATTCGCGGTTTGCGGCCGGGCAGGCGCTCTGAGGCCGGAAACACGATATCCTGCGGCTCTTCACCAACGCAGGTAGTCGCATGAAGTACGTCTACATACTGGAGAGTCTCGATTCCGAGCATTTCTACGTCGGCATTACGGAAGATCTACGCGCCCGCTTGGCAAAGCATAATGCTGGGGAAGTACCTCATACTTCGAAATATGGACCTTGGAGGCTAAGGACCTACATCGCGTTCAACGACGAGAAGTGCGCCCGTGCATTCGAAAAATATTTGAAGTCAGGCTCCGGCAGGGCATTTGCGAAGAAGCATTTCTGAGCTTCCGCACGGGACGCCCCCTACTCCCCCAACACCGCATTCAACCTATCCCGCAACGCGACGATCTCGTTCTTCGTCGCTACGAGCTCTCCGACCGAGCAGGCTGACGCCGCGAGAATCGATTGCGGCACCGCTCTCGCTTTCTCCCGCAACGTCTCGCCCTTGGCCGTCAGCGCGATCAATACCTGACGCTCGTCCTCGGTGCTGCGGGTTCGCCGGATCAGTTCGGCCGCTTCCAGCCGTTTCAGCAGCGGCGTCAGCGTGCCGGAATCCAGGAACAGCCGCTCGCCGATATCCTTGACCGGCACGCCGTCGCGCTCCCACAGCACCAGCATGACCAGATATTGCGGATAGGTCAGCCCTAGCTTGTTGAGCAGCGGCTTGTAGACGCGGTTGAACGCGTGCGCGGCGGAATACACCGCAAAGCAAATCTGGTTATCGAGCCGGAGCGGAAAGTCCGCTGAAGATTTCCTGGCCATCACGTCCTCGTCAACGGGCGGCGCCCGGGCACTGATATGGTGGCCTAAGCACTTGATTTCAATTGCATACAATTAAATCGCGCAACTTGCAATAATTCTGATTGTGCACAATCTAATTGTGTGCAATATATAATTCATCGAAACGGCAACCCCAAGGGAGACCGACATGTCCGTGAACGTGCTCTACAAGACCAGCGCCAAGGCCACCGGTGGCCGTGATGGCACCGCCGCGACCCTCGACGGCGCGCTCGACGTCAAGCTTGCCACGCCGAAGGAACTCGGCGGCGGCGGTGGCGCCGGCAACAATCCCGAGCAGCTGTTTGCGGCCGGCTATGCGGCCTGCTTCATCGGCGCGATGAAATTCGTGGCTTCGCAGGGCGGCCCGAAGGTGCCCGCGGACGCCACAGTCACTTCCACCGTCGGCATCGGCCCGCGTTCGGAAGGCGGCTTCGGCCTCGATATCGACCTTGCCGTTTCGCTGCCCGGCGTCGCCAAGGCGGACGCGGAAGCCCTCGTCGCCAAGGCGCACCAGGTGTGCCCGTACTCCAACGCCACCCGCGGCAATGTGGATGTGCGCCTGACGGTTGTATGAGACGACACCGTCAATGGCCCGCCGCTGGTACACCGGCGGGCCGCTCGGGCACCGCATAGAATTTTCGTTGGCTTTGCTACGGCGGCGACGTCATGCGCCTTTGCGCGAGACGCCATTGCCGCCGCGCCGGAAGACCGCTAGCTCAGGAACTCCGATTCCTCATCTTGAGCGAAGGTTCTTGTCCATGAGTTCTGCAGCCGCTCCCGGCGCAATGACCGGCCTGCGCGTAATCGATCTCACGCGCGTGCTCGGCGGTCCCTATTGCACGCAAATCCTCGCCGATCACGGCGCCGACGTCATCAAGGTCGAACCGCCGGCCGGCGACGAGGTGCGCGATTGGGGTCCTCCCTTCCACGACGAGGACGCCGCCTATTTCGTCGGCATCAACCGCAACAAGCGTTCGATCGGGCTCGACCTCGCCTCCGAGGGCGGGCGCACCGTGCTGCTGAAGATGCTGGAGACCGCCGACGTCCTGATCGAGAATTTCAAGCCGGGCACGCTCGACAAATGGGGCATCGGCAACGAGGTGCTGCGCGCGAAATTTCCAAAACTCGTGCACTGCCGGATTTCCGGCTTCGGCGCCGACGGCCCGCGCGGCGGCAATCCCGGCTATGACGCGATCATCCAGGCGATGACCGGCATGATCGCGGCGACCGGCTCGCCGGAAAGCGGCCCGATGCGAATTGGCGTCCCCGTTGTCGATATTACCACAGGGCTTTACGCGGCGATCGGTATCCTGATGGCGCTGTCGGAACGGCAGCGTTCCGGGCTCGGGCAGTTTCTCGAAACCACGCTTTACGAAACCGGCCTCGCGGTCATGCATCCGCACGCCGCGAATTATTTCATGCACGGCAAGCCGCCGGGCCTGACCGGCAACGAGCATCCCAACCTCGTGCCCTACGCGATCTTTCCGACCAAGACTGACAACATCTTCATCGGCGTCGGCAATGACGGCACCTTCCGCAAGCTGGCCAGGGAAGTCGGCAAGCCCGAACTCGGCACCGATCCTCGATTCGCCCGCAACAAGGACCGCATCGCCAACCGCGACGCGCTGCGCGCCGAACTCGCCGCCGTGTTCAGCCAGTACGAGGCCGAGCCTCTCTGCAATCGCCTGCTGGCGGCCGGACTGCCCGCAGGCCCGGTGCAGAAGATCGACCAGGCGCTGACCAATCCGCACACGCTGCATCGCGGCGATATCATCGAGAAGGATTGGTACAAGGGCGTCGCCTCCCCGATCCGGCTGGAGCGGACCAAGCCGAGCCTGCGCCGGACCCCGCCGAAGTTCAGCCAGCACACATCAGAGGTGCTGGGCGAGTTCGGCTACTCGAAGAGCGAGATCGAGGCGCTGGTCGCCAAGGGCGCGGTCTGCGGGTCCGAGCGCAAGCGCTAAACGTAGTCGCCCCTGCGAACGCAGGGGCCCATACGCCGCGGCCTTCCTTTAGGGCGCTGTGGTTGCCGCCTTTCTGCAATCACACCCCCCTGTGGTTATGGGCCCCTGCGTTCGCAGGAGCGACGGCTACCATTTCCCTTTCTTCCCTTCGCCTATTTTCCGGCTTCCCTCCGAGCCCGCTTCCCCGATACCTTCCTTTCGCTTATACGGTCATTTGCACGTCATCCGGCGCTGTTATCGCGCGAAACGAAGATGACGACCCCAACCCGGAGGAATTCCATGGCACTTCGACAATTCGGCGCAGCGGCGGCAGTGACTGTTGCGCTGGCGCTCGCCACGCCGGCCCACGCTGTGACCGAGATCCAGTGGTGGCACGCCATGACCGGCGGCAACAACGACATCGTCAACAAGCTCGCCGACGAATTCAACGCCAGCCAGTCCGACTACAAGGTCGTTCCGACCTTCAAGGGCAGCTATCCCGACACCATGAATGCCGGCATCGCTGCCTTCCGCGCCGGAACCGCGCCGCACATCATGCAGGTGTTCGAAGTCGGCACCGCCACCATGATGAGCGCGACCGGCGCCATCAAGCCGGTCTACCAGCTCATGAAGGATGCCGGCGAGCCGTTCGATCCCAACGCCTATCTGCCGACCATCACCGGCTATTACTCGACCGCCAAGGGCGACATGCTGTCGTTCCCCTTCAATTCTTCGTCGATGGTGATGTGGGTCAACAAGGACGAATTGAAGAAGGCCGGTGTCGCCGAAATTCCAAAGACCTGGCCCGAAGTATTCGCTGCAGCGAAGAAGCTGAAGGCGGCCGGACATGAAACCTGCGGCTTTTCCAATGCCTGGGCGTCGTGGGCGCATATCGAGCAGTTTTCGGCGTGGCACAATGTTCCGATCGGCACCAAGGCCAACGGTCTCGATGGTTTCGACACGGTCCTGAACTTCAACTCGCCGCTGCACGTGAAGCATCTGCAGAACCTGATCGACCTGCAGAAGGACAAGACCTACGACTATTCCGGCCGCGAGAATAAGAGCGAAGCCCGCTTCGCTTCGGGCGAATGTGCGATCTTCCTGACCTCGTCGGGTTATTACGCCACCGCCAAGAGCACCGCGAAGTTCGACTTCACCTCGGCGCCGATGCCCTATTATCCCGACGCTGCGGGCGCACCGCAGAACTCGATCATCGGCGGCGCGTCGCTGTGGGTGATGGGCGGCAAGAAGCCCGAAGAATACAAGGGCGTCGCCAAGTTCTTCACCTTCCTGTCGGACACCAACCGTCAAGCCAAGCTGCACCAGGAATCCGGCTACCTGCCGATCACCAAGGCCGCCTATGCAAAGACCAAGGCCGACGGCTTCTACGAGAAGAACCCGGTGCCGGAAACGCCGCTGAAGGAGCTCACCAACAAGGAGCCGACCGAGAATTCGCGCGGCCTGCGCTTTGGCAACATGGTGCAGATGCGCGACGTCTGGGCCGAGCAGATCGAGGCTGCTCTCGCCGGACAAAAAACCGCGCAGCAGGCGCTTGATGACGCCGTCGCCAAGGGCAATGCGATGTTGCGAACGTTCGAGAAGACGGCAAAGTAGACAATCGGCATTGGCTCCCCTTCCACCCCGGAAGGGGAGCTGGTCTGCCACCTAAGCGCGGAAGGCTGTAAAGCGCCCTAGATGGAAAAGTCGGTCGTCTTCAACAACAGGCTGTTGCCGTATTTGCTGCTCGTCCCGCAGCTCATCATCACATTCGTGTTCTTCTATTGGCCGGCGAGCCAGGCGGTCTGGCAATCCTTCCTGCGCGAGGATGCGTTCGGATTGCATTCCGAATTTATCGGGTTGGAAAACTACCAGAGCCTGTTCGCCGATCCCAGCTATTACAAATCGATGCTCGTCACGGTGGTGTTCTCCTCGCTGGTCGCGGCGCTGTCGCTTTCGATCGCGCTGCTGTTTGCAACGCAGGCCGACAAGAACCTCAAGGCCGCCGGGACCTACAAGACCCTGATGATCTGGCCTTATGCAGTGGCGCCAGCGGTCGCCGGCGTGCTGTGGATCTTCATGTTTCATCCGACGCTGGGAACACTGGCCCGGCCGCTGCGCTGGATGAATTTCGACTGGAATCCGCTGCTGAACGGCAACCACGCCATGGCTCTCGTGGTGATGGCCGCGGTTTGGAAGCAGATCTCCTATAACTTCCTGTTCTTTCTCGCCGGACTGCAATCGATTCCGAAGAGCGTGCTGGAAGCCAGCGCGATCGACGGCGCGGGCCCGATGCGCCGGTTCTGGACCATCACCTTTCCGCTGCTGTCGCCGACCACGTTCTTCCTCCTGGTCGTCAACGTCGTCTACGTCTTCTTCGACACCTTCGGCATCATCGACGCCGTCACCGGCGGCGGGCCGGCCGGCGCGACCACCACCATGGTCTACAAGGTGTTCGCCGACGGCCGCCTCGGCGGCGATCTCGGTGGCTCGGCCGCGCAATCGGTGGTGCTGATGGTGATCGTGATCGCGCTGACTGCGGTCCAGTTCAAATATATCGAGCGCAAGGTGCAGTACTGATGGTCGAGCACCGCCCGCTCAGCGACATCATCGCCTATGCGATCCTGACCCTCGGCATCTTCATCGTCGCCTTTCCAGTCTATCTGGCGCTGATCGCCTCGACCCATGACGCCGTCACCGTGGTCGGCGGCAACATGCCGCTGACGCCAGGCGGCCACGCGCTGGACAACTACTACCGCGCCATAGTCGTCGGCGGTTCGCGCGCCATCCGCGAACCGGTCGGCCAGATGCTGTTGAACTCGTTCATCTCGGCGATCGGCATCGCGATCGGCAAGATCTTCATTTCGATCCTGTCGGCCTATGCTGTGGTGTATTTCCGCTTTCCCTTCCGCAAGACCGCGTTCTGGATCATCTTCGTGACGCTGATGCTGCCGGTCGAGGTGCGCATCTATCCGACTTACAAAGTAATCGCCGACCTGAAGATGCTCGACACCTATGCCGGGCTGATCCTGCCGCTGATCGCATCCGCCACGGGGACGCTGCTGTTCCGGCAGTTCTTCATGACCATCCCCGAAGAACTGCTGGAAGCATCGCGGATCGACGGCGCCGGCCCGTTTCGGTTTTTCTGGGATACGCTGCTGCCGCTGTCGGTGACGACGATCGCAGCCTTGTTCGTGATCCAGTTCATCTATGGCTGGAATCAGTATCTGTGGCCGCTGCTGATCACCACGCAGGATTCGATGCAGACCATCGTCACCGGCATCAAGAAGATGCTGTACACGACCGACGAGCTCGCCGAGTGGCAGCTCGCGATGGCCACTGCCATCCTAGCGATGCTTCCGCCGGTTGCGGTCGTCATATTTATGCAGCGCCTGTTCGTGCGCGGCCTGGTCGAGACGGAGAAGTAAGGTAGTCATGGCCAACGTCGCGCTGCGCAACGTCCGCAAGACCTATCCCGGCGGCTTCGAAGCCATCAAGGGCATCAATTTCGACGTCGGCGACGGCCAGTTCTGTGTGCTGGTCGGCCCCTCCGGCTGCGGCAAGTCCACGCTGCTGCGCATGGTCGCAGGCCTTGAGACCATCACCGGCGGCGAGATCGATATCGGCGGACGCGTCGTCAACCAGATCGAGCCGGCCGACCGCGACATCGCGATGGTGTTCCAGAACTACGCGCTCTATCCGCACATGACCGTCTACAACAACATGGCCTACGGCCTGCGCAACCGCGGCATGGCGGAAGGCGAGATCAAGACGCGCGTCGAGGAAGCCGCGCGCATTCTCGAGCTCGGCGCCATGCTCGAGCGCAAGCCGCGGCAATTGTCCGGCGGCCAGCGCCAGCGCGTTGCGATGGGCCGCGCCATCGTGCGGCAACCAAAGGTGTTCCTGTTCGACGAGCCGCTGTCGAACCTCGACGCGAAATTGCGCATCGCGATGCGGGTCGAAATCCGCAAACTGCAGCGCCGCCTGTCCACGACCTCGATCTACGTCACCCATGACCAGCTCGAGGCAATGACGCTCGCCGACATTCTGGTTGTCATGAATGGCGGCCAGGTCGAGCAGATCGGCAATCCGCTCGATATCTACCAGAAGCCCGCGACGACTTTCGTCGCCTCCTTCATCGGCGCGCCGCCGATGAACCTGATGACGCTGCGTTCCGACGAGCTCAAATCGCAACTGGCCGGCGATGCCCGAATCAACGAAGCCGGCATTCTGGGAATCCGGCCCGAGGATTTCGTGATCTCGAACGAAACGGTTGCCGGCGGCGTGGCGCTCGGCCTCACCGTGGAAGCGATCGAGCGGGTCGGCGCCGAAACATTTATTTACGGCACAAGGCAGCAGGAGGCGCAGGGCGTCGCCGCCACCCCCGGCGAACTGCCGCCGGGCGAAATCATCGTGCGGATTCCCGGCGCGGTTGGACCTGCCATCGGCGAGCGAATCAGGACGGTTGCCGCCCCCGACAAGCTGCATCTGTTTAGCGCTGACGGCCGCAAGCGGGTGGACTCCTGAACCGCACCTCTGCCACGTGAAACGAGGCCGGATTAACGCCAGTTAACCCACCGCGGCCGATTTACGCAGCTTTCAGAGGCGCTTGAACCCACCCCGAATCACCCCATATTGTTGCTTGACCGGACGGCAAGTCGTCCGGCCGGTTGAATGGGGCGCCGCAAGGGCCCCTCAAAGTCGCTTCGAGAGGACTTTGTAATGTCTCGTGTTCCTTCGTTATCCAGTCCGTTCCTGCTTGGGTTCGACGAAATCGAGCGTGCGCTCGATCGTGTCGTCAAAGGCGCCGACGGTTATCCTCCCTACAATATCGAGCGGTGTGACCGTGCCAACGGCCAGCCCGAAAAGCTGCGCATCACGCTGGCGGTGGCGGGCTTTACCCGCGACCAACTCGATGTGACCATTGAGGAAAACCAACTCGTGATCCGGGGCCGCCAGCAGGACGACAAGGCTCGGCAATACATCCATCGCGGCATCGCCGCGCGCCACTTCCAGCGCACCTTCGTGCTGGCGGAAGGGATGCATGTGCTGGGCGCGGATCTGAAGAACGGGTTGTTGTCGATCGACCTCGCCAGGCCGGAGCCTGAAAGGGTCGTTAAGACAATAGCTATCAATGAGCACGAATAATGGAACAAGTAGCGGACTCGACCGCTTAGACTCAGAAGGAGTCGAGACCATGAGTGACGTGAGTGTTACGTTCGAACCCGAAAGGGTTTCCGTCGAGGCGCTGGCCCATCTTGGTGAAGGCCACATCGCCTACGTGAAGCAAGTCCGTTCCGAGGACGTGCCGGGACTGTTTCCGCAGGCGCCGAAGATCGCGCCGGGCCTGAAACTGTTCGCGCTGCATGCCGCCGACGGCACGCCGATCATGCTGACCGACAGCCGGGAAGCTGCGATCGCCAACGCATGGAGCAACGAGCTTCAGGCCGTCAGCGTGCATTGAGGCAAGCTTGGCGGCCGATTGTGAGGCCGCCACATGAGTTCAAAATACGCGGGCACACCCTTGAAGGGATGTGGCTGCGTATTTTTTTGTCTCAGTCGCGCCTCACGCCGCGCGCACGGTCGAGAGGAATTTCTCCACTTCGCCCTTGAGATGATTGCTCTGCCCCAGCAGCGACGGGCCAGTTCGTGCACATGCGTCGATGCCGTACCGGTGTCGCTCGCGCCGCGGTTGACGTCGGTGATGCTGCCGGCGACCTGGGTGGCGCCCTGCGCCGCCTGCTGCACGTTGCGCGAGATTTCCTGCGTCGTGGCGCCCTGCTCTTCCACGGCGGCTGCGATCGTCTGCGAGATTTCCGCGATACGGCCGATCGTGCCGCCGATTTCCGCAATGGCAGATACCGACTGATTGGTCGCGGACTGCATCTGCCCGATCTGCTCCGAGATTTCCTCGGTCGCTTTCGCGGTCTGGGCGGCGAGCGCCTTGACCTCGGACGCGACGACGGCAAAGCCGCGGCCCGCCTCGCCGGCCCGCGCCGCTTCGATGGTGGCGTTGAGGGCCAATAGATTGGTCTGCTCGGCGACCGCGCTGATCATCTTGACCACTTCGCCGATCCGGCTGGCGGACTGGGCGAGATCGGCGATCCGCGCGTTGGTCTGTTCGACCTGGCTGACCGCCTCGCGCGAGATCTTGTGCGAATCCTGGACCTGGCGGCTGATCTCCGACACCGATGCGGCCATCTCTTCCGCGGCCGCCGAGGCGGACTGCACATTGGCGGAGGATTGCTCGGATGCGGTCGCGACGGTGGCGGACAGCACCTGAGTCCGTTCGGCGGTCTTGGTCAGTTGTCCGGCCGATGATTCGAGCTCGGAGGAAGCGGTCGATACGGTATGGATGATTTTTCCGATTGCGGAATCGAAACCGTCGGCCATCTGCTGCATCGCGGCCTTGCGGTCGCCTTCCGCCTTCAGCTTCAGGCCGGCCTGCTCCTGCTCCATCGACTGCACGCGCAGCGCATTCTCCTTGAATATCTGGACCGCCTTCGCCATCGCGCCGATTTCGTCGCCGCGACTGAGCGCCGGCACCGAGACGTCGAGGTTGCCGCCGGCAAGGCCCTTCATCACCGCGGTCATTTCCGCGATCGGGCGAATGACGCCGAATGCCACGCCGAAAATGCCGGCGCCGACGATGAGAAACACCACCGCGGAGACGCCCCACAGCAGCAAGGTGAATGTGCTGACGCGTTCTGTCGCCGCGACTTCGGTCGCCGCGTTCTGGTCGTTGGCCTGCTTGACGATATCGTCGACGATGGCGCGGTGCGCCGCATAGCGCGCGGTGATTTCGGCATAGGATTTCGCGGCCGCGGCGCTGTCGGCCTTCGCCAACGCGGGCAACAGGCCGTCCTGGATCGCGGTCCAGAAGCGACGCACCTCGCCGTCGGATTTTTCGACCAGCTTGGTCTTGAGCACCGGGTCGAGATCGGATTTGACCCAAAAAGCGTGCCGCTCGTCATATTCCTTCTTGAGCTGAACGATCCTGTCGCGATGCGCCGCGAGCTGCGCCGGATCGTGCAGCACGAGGGTAGCCTCGAGATAAGCCTCGATGACGTATTCCGGCGGCGGCAGGATGTCGGCAATGAGATCGTTGCCGAGCTTGATTCGATCGTAGAGCGGACCGCCGACCTTGAGCTGCGACAGCCCATAGACGCTGGTCGCAATGACGGCACCGAGACCTAAAGCGGTGACCAATCCGAAAATAAATATCGCGCGCGAAATCGTCAGCCGCAGCGTCATGGCAAAGCTCTCCCGACGCGGGCAATATCCGCGCTGAGAGAAATAGCCGCTATTTAGTTTAAAATTGCGTTTATCCGATATGCCACGGAATACGGATAAACGTTGTTCCCGGCAGGAACTTAGGCCGCGCTTGCCGGCGGCAGCGCCAGCACCGAATAGATCGCCTGGGCGTCACGCGAGGCGCGCAGCTTCTTGGCGACGTCCTGGTCGCGCAACAGCCGCGCGATTCGCGCCAATGCCTTCAGGTGATCGGCGCCGGCGCCTTCCGGGGCCAGCAGCAGGAAGATCAGGTCGACCGGCTGACCGTCCATCGCCTCGAAATCGATCGGGCGCTCGAGGCGGGCGAAGAACCCGAACAGCTTCTCCAGCTTCGGCAGCTTGCCATGCGGAATGGCGACGCCATAGCCGACGGCCGTGGTGCCGAGCTTTTCGCGCTGCAACAACACCTCGAAAACCGAGCGTTCGTTCTGGCCGGTCAAAACCGAGGCACGCGCCGCCAGTTCCTGCAGCGCCTGTTTCTTGCTGATGACCTTCAAAGCGGGGAGTATCGCCTCGGGTGCGACCAGATCGGTAATCGTCATGGGGCGTTCCGAGGTGAATTGACCGTCAGGTTGCGAGATAGGTTCTGGAGCCGGGGCGTCAAGAAGATGAGACAGGAGGCGGGCTTAGACCCGGGTCCCGATTGGTGGGCTTCTACTCCAACGCATGCGCGGTGCCAACTCCCGAAGGAGCAGTTCCAGCGTCCTATGCTCCGGGGCGGCGGACCATAGGAAGGGTGGTTGGGGGCGTCAATGCCGCTGGACATAGATCTCAGGGGGTAACCGCGGGGGGATCGACCCAGCCGACATTGCCGTCCGTCCGGCGGTAGATGATGTTTACCCGGCCGCTGGAGCCGTGCTGGAACACGATGCAGGCGGCGCCGGTCAGATCCAGCTCCATGACCGCCTCGCTGACCGAAAGCTGCTTCAGCGACGTGGTCGCCTCGGCAATGATGACGGGGCTGTAGGCCGTGACCTCCTCGTCGCTTTCCGCCGGCGCCTCGATCACGTAGCTCGGCGCGTCGATATCGGCCAGCGCCGCGTTGGCAGCGTAGGTCTTGCGGGCCGAGCGATCCTTCAGCCGGCTCTTGTAGCGGCGCAGCCGCTTCTCGATCATCACCAGCGCCTGGTCGGCGCTGGCATAGGCATCGGTGGCGTTGCAATCCGCCTCCAGCGTGATTCCGGAATCGAGATGCAGCGAGCAGTCGGTGCGGAAGCCGAAGCCGTCCTTGCTCAGGGTAATGTGGCCGGAATAGTTACCGTCGAAATACTTCCGCAGGACTTCATCGGTGCGCTCGCTGACGCGCGAGCGAAGCGCTTCACCGACGCTGATGCTTTTCCCGGAGATTCGAAGGGTCATTTGATGCCTCGCTTGATGCCTCGACAACTCTCGTTTTCCCGGCACTTCGGGGGAACCGAGACTATCGCGATTTGACGCGAACGCAATCAGGCCGGAGCCGTATCGCGGGACCGGTCGGAGGAAGTGGCGGGAGCCGAAAGCGCATTACCGAGCATGCTCTGTTTGTCACGGCGGCGCTGCACCGAGGAAGGAATACGCATCGCTTCGCGGTATTTCGCGACCGTGCGGCGGGCAATGTCAATGCCTGTTGCGCGCAATCGTTCCACGATGGTGTCGTCGGAAAGAATTGCGCTTGCGGCTTCCGCATCGATCAACAGCTTGATGTGATGACGAACCGCCTCTGCGGAATGCGCCTCGCCGCCATCGGCCGAGGCGATCGATGCGGTGAAGAAGTATTTCAGCTCGAAACTGCCGCGATTGGTCGCCATGTATTTGTTGGCGGTAACCCGCGACACCGTCGATTCGTGCATCTGGATCGCGTCCGCCACCGCCTTCAGATTCAGCGGCCGCAGATGCGCCACGCCATGGGTGAAGAAGCCGTCCTGCTGGCGCACGATTTCGGTCGCGACTTTCAGAATCGTGCGGGCGCGCTGATCCAGCGCGCGCACCAGCCAAGTCGCATTCTGCAGGCAATCGGTGAAATAGGATTTGTCGCCGTCCTTGCGGATCGTCTTCGAGAGCTCGGTGTAATAGACTTGATTGACCAGCACGCGCGGCAACGTGTCGCTGTTGAGTTCGACATGCCAGCCGCCGTCCGGGCCGGGCCGCACGTAGACATCAGGCACCATGGTCTGCGTGCGCGCCGAACCGAATTTCAGGCCGGGCTTGGGATCGAGACGGCGTATCTCACCGATCATGTCGGTGATGTCTTCGTCATCGACGCCGCACAGTTTGCGCAGCGACGCGATGTCGCGCTTGGCCAGCAGGTCGAGATTTTCCACCAGCGCCTGCATCGCGGGATCATAGCGATTGAGTTCGCGGAGCTGGATGGCGAGGCACTCGCTCAAATTCCGGGCACAGACGCCGGGCGGATCGAACTTCTGCAGCACCGTCAGCACCGCTTCGACGTCGGCTTGCGAAGCACCCAGCCGCTCTGCGGCCTGTCCCAGATCCGACGGCACATAGCCGGAATCGTCGACGAGATCGATCAGATACTGCCCGATCATGCGCTGCGCCGGCCCGCTGAAGGCCACCGCGAGCTGCTCAGCGAGATGGCTGCCCAGCGTCACCTCGGCGGCGACGAAGGCTTCCAGATTGTAATCGTCGTCGTTGGAGGCGCCGCCGCCCCATTCAGTGTAAGCGGTCGGTGCCGCATCCTGCGCCACGCGGGCCGCAGCCTCGGCGGGCTCTTCGGAAAAGACGTTATCGAGCGGGGTATCCAGCGTCTGCTCGATCTCGGTGCGGCTGCCGAGGTCGCGGTTCAACCACTCTTCCTGGCCGGGCTCGAAGGCGTCGCCGGCGGAACCCGACGCCATGTCGGAGCTGTCGCCGCCTTCCTCGCCATAGCTGCCGGAATCGGAGAATTCTCCACGTTCGGCGGCCGGCTCGCCCGCGACGGGGGCTTCGGGGCCGTCACTGGCCCGGTCCAGCAGCGGATTCCGCTCCAGTTCCTCCTCGACGAAGGCCGAGAGGTCGAGATTCGACAATTGCAGCAGCTTGATCGCCTGCATCAATTGCGGCGTCATCACCAGCGACTGCGATTGGCGGAACTCTAGTCTTTGCGTCAGCGCCATTGGGCTAAGAACCGATCCATCAAAAGTTGGTCCGATTCTTGCTTATATTAGTCCAAGGCCCTTGTACACGGCTTGACGCGCGCGAAAATCTCGCTATGGGGCGCAGCCGGCAAAAATGGAAGCCGGTTTCGGGGCCAAGCTCGCCGTAACTTCTTTAGCAGACACAATATCTTATCGCCAAACCGCCCATGCTTTGGCGGGCCGCTGCGCTACTAAAGTCGGAACTCCTCGCCAAGGTAAAGGCGGCGGACATCCGGATCGTTGACGATCTCTTCCGGACTGCCTTCGGTCAAGATCTGCCCAGCATAGACGATATAGGCGCGGTCGGTCAGTCCGAGCGTCTCGCGGACGTTGTGGTCGGTGATCAGGACGCCGATGCCGCGATTGGTGAGATGGCGGACCAGGTCCTGAATGTCGCCGACCGCGATCGGATCGATGCCGGCAAAGGGTTCGTCGAGCAGCATGTAATTCGGCCGCGTCGCCAGCGCGCGCGCGATTTCGACGCGGCGGCGCTCGCCGCCGGAGAGCGCGATCGAGGGCGATTTGCGCAGGCGCGTGATATTGAATTCATCGAGCAGCGAGTTGAGTTCCGCCTCGCGTTTCTTGCGGTTGGGTTCGACCACCTCGAGCACGGCGCGAATGTTCTGCTCCACGGTGAGGCCGCGAAAGATCGAGGCTTCCTGCGGAAGATAGCCGATGCCGAGCCGCGCACGCTGATACATCGGCAGCCGGGTCACGTCGTGACCATCGAGTTCGATGGCGCCGCGATCCGGTTTGATCAGGCCGGTGATCATGTAGAACACCGTGGTCTTGCCGGCGCCGTTCGGGCCGAGCAGGCCGACGGCCTCGCCGCGGCGGACATAGATGCTGACGCCGCGCACCACCTGGCGGGTGCCGAAGCTTTTTTCCACGCTGTGGACCGCAAGAAAGCCGGGCCGCTTGATCAGGCGCGGCGCTTCGCCGCCACTGGCCTTGGCGCCGGATTTGGGCCGAGGCGCCTGCCCCCGGGGACGCGGTTCACGCGGCGGTTCGGCGCCGGCCTGCTGCGGCAATTCCGACGCGGGCAGCGCAGCGGAACGCGCCTTCGGCGGCGCGTCGCGCACCGGGCTCGTCAGCATGTCGCCGAAGGAATCGCCGAGCGCGGTGATGTCCTCGTGCGACCGCGCAAATGCGGGACCGCCGCGCTTAGCGGGGCGTCGACGAAACATGCCGAATAAATCCACCATCCCGCTTCGCTTACGCCTTTCACGGTGATTCCGCGACGCATCCGCCGGCAAATCGCTCGCCAGCGAACCATGAATGAATGGATGTCCCCTGCCCAGCGAAACACCCCGCCGTGCGCCCTGCGCAGTAGATACAGGCTCGCGCCACCGGCTTCAACTGCAGGCGCTTCAATTAATCTTTAAGGCGCTGATATGTCTTATTTTTTGCCAGGGATCAGCGACGGTGTGGCGACAGGTGCGGACTTCGCCCCGCCCGATCCAGAGCCGCAATTCTCGCCCTGCATGAACATGCCCTGCACCTTGTTGGTGTCGGATTCGACGCGCGACACGCCGGTGGTCATGTCGACCTTGAGGCGGTCGCCCTTGAGCACGTTCTTGCACTGGGTCAGCACCACACCGCCGGCCATGGTGATGAGGTTGGCCCGCGGATCGAAGATCGCGGACTCTCCCGTGACGACCTGGTCCTTCTGCGTCACGACGACGGAGCCCCTGGCTTCCAGCCGGCGGATCGACGAACTGCCGCCGGGACCGGGGGTCGCCGACTGCATCGTTCCTGACTTCGCTCCCTTCGGCGCGGCAGGCGGCGGCGTCGCGGGCTGCGGCGAGGCTGCTGCCGGACCGGAATCGTAAAACACCACCAGCGACTTCGAGGTCATGGTGGTGTCGCCCTGCACGACCTTCACGTTGCCGGAGAACGTCGCTTCCTTTTTCTTGTCACGCATTTCGAGCGACGCCGCCTCGATCTGGATCGGCTGGTCGCGGTTCTGCGAAAAGCCCTGCATCGCGTTCGGCACGCCGGACATGGCGCCTTGCGCCACGGCGTCACCCGAGGCGATCAACGCGAGCGCAAGCGCCACGGCCGCAAAATTGCGCGAGAAGAACTGCATCATGAAGATCATTTCGTGTTGGCGGACTTGCCGTTGACGGACCGCGTCTTCGGTGGTGGCGCCGCTTCAGGCTCGGGCTCCGGCGCCGCGGGACTTTCCATGATCAGGTTCATCACGACATTGCCTTCGAAGCGCACGATCTCGCCGCTGTTGATGATCTTGAGACGGTCGGCGGTCAGCGTGCCGTTCAGCAATTTGACGTCGACATGCTCGTCCGACGTCACCGTTCCCTTGTTGATATCGATATAGGCCTGCGAAAGCTTCGCCTCGTAACCGGTGGAGGACTGCAGGAAGATGTCCTTGCGCAGGTCCAGCATCTGCTGCTTGCTGTCGAAAAATCCCGTGCGCGCATCCATCGTCACCGTGCTCTTGTCCTCCATCATGACTTTGGCGCGCAGTGTTTGAAGTTCGACGTTGTCGGGGTTGGTGAGATCCTGGATCGCGGCCTTGGCCCACACTTCGTAGGGACGCTGGTCGGTTGAGAAACCCGCAAGATGCGGCGTTTCCATGGTGATCTTGGTGCCGGACACCACGAGATTGCTGATGTCGACGGGCAGCTTCAGCGCCGACTTGAACGGATTCAGGAACACCTGGATCAGGACGATACTGGCCAGCGCCAGCAGCACGGCCGCCGGGACCAGCACCCGCAGCATCCGCACCATCCGGCTGTGACGAGCGGCCGCAGCGAAGCGGACCTCCATTCCCCGATCATAGGCTGGGTTCTGTATCGAGTTCACCTCGGCTCCAAGGGGCGCCAGAGGGCGCCATGACGCAAGCAGGGCGTCACTCTACTCGCAATCGCAGGATTATGCAGCCCGCAGACGCGCCAGGAGTGTGACCGAAACGGGGCGGAAGCGGCGGAGGGGCCGCTTCATATAGCCCCGTTCACGAATGCGCGAAAATGTCCTCGGCCTCCCAGCCGCCGAGATCGAGCTTGGCCCGCGTCGGCAGGAAGTCGAAGCAGGCCTGCGCCAGTTCGGTGCGGCCTTCGCGCGCCAGCATGGCGTCGAGCCGCTCACGCAACCCGTGCAGATGCAGCACATCGGACGCGGCATAGGCGAGCTGCGCCTCGGTGAGGCTGGCCGATCCCCAGTCGCTCGACTGCTGCTGTTTCGACAGGTCGATGTTGAGGACCTCGCGCACCAGATCCTTCAGGCCGTGCCGGTCGGTATAGGTGCGCGTCAGCCGCGAAGCGATCTTGGTGCAGTAGACCGGCTGCGGCATCACGCCGAAGGCGTTGTACAGCGCGGCGAGATCGAAGCGCGCGAAGTGAAAGATCTTTGTGATGGCGGGATTGGCCAGCAGCGCCTTCAGGTTCGGCGCTTCGGTGTGCCCCTTCGGAATCTGGATGACATCGGCGCTGCCGTCGCCGTTCGACATCTGCACCACGCAGAGCCGGTCGCGATGCGGATTGAGCCCCATGGTTTCAGTGTCGATCGCTACCGAATCCTTGTAGCGGGACAGATCGGGCAAGTCGCCGCGATGCAGGCGGATGGTCATGCAGGAAAGCCTCGTGCTTCAGGTCGATTCGAAAAACACTAGCGCCCGCAGCCGCGGGAGGCGAGCGGGCGCGCAAGGCTTATAGGCCGGGAATTGGCAGCTTCGTAACGATTTTCTTGCCGCCGCCGGGCGGCCCGCTGCGCAAGAGACGGCCGATCAGGCCACCTTCTCGACGAACAATTTTGGCGGCTGCAGCCCCGGACTATTAGCCCAGCGATCCAGATTTTCGATGACGTTCGCATGGCTCGGCCGACGCGGAGGGGGCGGCCCCCGCTCCTCGGACAGCTTGCGCGGCAGTTTGATGTTCTCGGTCATGGCGCTCTCCAAGGCCGGAATATGTGCCTTGATCAGCCAATCATCAATGCATAACACACTGTTTTTACTTGTCTATTTAGCTAATTTGGCGGTGCTGGCTTGCTTTACGGAACCGACGCCGGCTAAGTGCGTTGAGTAAACTACTCAATTCACTCAACTAGCCAGGACCCATGTCCGACATACGTGGTGAACGTCTCCAGGTCATGCTGTCGCCGGAAGAGCTGACGGCCATCGACGATTTCCGCTTCAAGCACCGCATGCCGACCCGCGCGGCGGCAGTGCGCGAGCTTCTCAAGCTCGGGCTGACCGTGATCGCCGCCGACGGCAATGGCGCCAAATCCAGCAGCTACGGCGTGTTCCGGCGAGGCTCGGACGGCCACATGACAGGACCCGAGCAGGAGTAGCGATTGAGGGTTTTCGCGAGATAGGGTCAGGCGCGCCGCGCGAAGCACGGCGCCATCTCACATCGCGGGTCGTTCGGGAAAGAGAGATGGTGCCCAGGAAAGGACTCGAACCTTCACGGCCGTTAAGCCACTGGCACCTGAAGCCAGCGCGTCTACCAATTCCACCACCTGGGCGTTGGGCCGGTTGATAAGGATCGGTCACGCGCTTGTCAAATGGCTTCAATAGCTCGCAAATACGCTGTACAGCGGGGTCGCGTTGGCGTATCGCGAATCCGCTAAATACCCTCGATAACTCCCGAATTCGACCCGGCAGGAATTCACCATGGCATCGAACCTTGAAACGCTCGTCACGGTGTTCGGCGGATCGGGGTTTCTGGGGCGAAACGTGGTGCGGGCGCTGGCCAAGCGCGACTATCGGATCAGGGTGGCGGTGCGGCGGCCGGAATTGGCCGGGCACCTGCAGCCGCTCGGCCGGGTCGGCCAGATCCACACCGTGCAGGCCAATCTGCGCTATCCGGCTTCCGTCGAAGCGGCGATGCGCGATTCGCAGGTCGCGATCAATCTGGTCGGCACCCTGATCGAAAGCGGCGCGCAGACGTTTGACGCGGTCCAGGCCAAGGGCGCCGAGACCATCGCCCGGACCGCCGCCGCAGCAGGCGCGCGGATGGTCCATGTGTCGGCGATCGGCGCCGACGCGAACGCGCTATCGGCTTATGGCCGCGCCAAGGCAGCCGGCGAGCAGGCGGTGCTGGCGGCCGTGCCGTCGGCCACCATCCTGCGGCCGTCGCTGTTGTTCGGGCCCGAGGATCAGTTCACCAACCGCTTTGCAGCGTTGGCCCGGATGTCGCCGTTCCTGCCGCTGATCGGCGGCGGCGTCACGCGGATGCAACCGGCCTATGTCGGCGACGTCGCCAACGCGGTGGCCGATGCCGTCGACGGCAAGACCAAAGCCGGTGCTACGTATGAACTCGGCGGACCGGAAGTGCTGACCATGCGCGAGATCATGGAAATCATTCTCACCATCACCGACCGCAAGCGCATGCTGGTTTCGCTGCCGTTCGGGCTGGCACGGCTGAAGGCGATGTTCCTGCAATTCGCGCCGGGGCCGCTCAAGCTGACGCCGGATCAGGTGGCGATGCTGCAATCGGACAATGTGGTGTCGGATGCCGCCAAGGCCGCGGGCCTGACGTTCGAAGGGCTTGGCATCGCGCCCGATTCGCTGGAAGCGGTGGCTCCGCAATATCTGTGGCGCTTCCGCGCCGCCGGGCAGTTTCAGCGCAAGAACGCGTAGAGACTTGTAGGGTGGGCTGAGCGAAGCGAGCCCACCATTCACGAGCGGGCAAAAAATTCGGTGGGCACGCTTCGCTTTGCCCACCCTACGAATTCTCGAAATTACCGTCCCAGCGCCAGCGCGACCAGGCCGGCGGTGCCGATGATGACGCGCCACCACGCAAAAAACTTGAACCCGTGGCGCGTGACGTAGTTCAAAAACGTCTTCACCACGATCATCGCCGTGATGAACGACACCACGAATCCGATCGCGAGGATGCCGACATGGTCGGCCGACATCTCGGCGCGATTCTTGTAGAAATCATAGGCGAACGCGCCGATCATGGTCGGGATCGCCAGAAAGAACGAGAACTCCGCGGCCGAGCGCTTGTCGCCGCCAAGCAGCATCGCGGCCACGATGCTGGCGCCGGAGCGCGACACGCCGGGGATCATCGCCACGCATTGCGCGATGCCGATCCACAGATACATCAGCAGCGGATAGCGCGTGGCGTCATCCTCATGCGGTTCGAGATCGAGCTGATCGACCCAGAGCAGGATGGCGCCGCCGACGATCAGCGTGAAACACACCACCCACGGATTGAACAGCAATTCCTTGATGTATTTGCCGACTGCCAGGCCGATGACCACCGCCGGCAGAAACGCCACCAGCACACCGATCACAAACCGGCGGTCGTCGGGATTGGTGAACATGCCAAGCGCGACGCGCCACAGCTTGCCGAAATACAGCATCACGATCGCGAGGATCGCGCCAAGCTGAATCAGGATCACAAAACTCTGCCAGAAGGCGCCCTCGCCAAGGGCGAAGAAGCGTTGCGCCAGCAGCATGTGACCTGTCGATGAAACCGGCAGAAATTCCGTGATACCCTCGATGATGCCGAGAATCACCGCCTTCATTGCATCCGACATCATGCTGGTGTCCATTTTGACTGGAAAAGCCGCGTTCTTCTCGCCTATTCGTTCCCGTGCTGCAATCGCAAAAAAACGCCAAAATACCATTGTCTCGCGCGCTTGCTTGGCTAGTGTCCGATTCGCATGACGCGGCTTTGAGGGTTCCTCGGTCCGCGATTTTCAGCTCAAGGATTTCATGTACACGCTTTATCACCACCCGTTCTGTCCGCATTCGCGCTTCGTTCGCCTGGCGCTGGGCGAACACGGCATCGACATGCGCCTGACGGAAGAACGCGCCTGGGAGCGGCGCGAAGGGTTTTTGTTGCTCAATCCCGCCGGCACCACGCCGGTGTTGATGGCGGACGGTTTTCCGCCGATCCCGGGCGCCGGCATCATCGCCGAATATCTCGACGAGACCCACGGCCTGGAAGCGGGCGAGCGGCGGCTGTTGCCGGCCTCGATGGCCGAGCGCGTCGAGGTGCGCCGGCTGATGGCGTGGTTCAACGAGAAATTCTTCGAGGAAGTGTCGAACCCGCTGGTGACCGAGCGCATCTACAAGCGCTTCATGAGCGAGGAGAATGGCGGCGGGTCGCCTTCCACCGACGTGATCCGGGCAGCCAAGGTCAATGTGCGCTATCATCTGGCCTATATCGGCTGGCTGGCGCAGACCCGGAATTTCCTCGCCGGCGACCGGCTGACCTACGCGGACCTCGCCGCCGCGGCGAATCTTTCGGCGATCGACTATCTGGGCGACGTGCCATGGTACGAGGACGAGGCGGCAAAGGCGTGGTACGCGCGGGTGAAATCCCGCCCGTCGTTCCGTCCGCTGCTGAGCGAATGGCTGGCGGGGGTGCCGGCGTCGCGCACCTACGTGGACCTCGACTTCTGAACAAGGCCGTCAAACTTTCCGCCGCCGACCTGAAGACCGCGCTCGCGCGCGAAGCGCAGACGCTCGGTTTCGACTGCATCGGCGTGACCGGTCCCGACGCGATCGGCCACGCGGGCAAATACTTCCGCGAATTCCTCGATGCCGGCGCGCATGGCGACATGGACTGGCTCGCATCGCAGCCCGAACGGCGGATGGACCCGCGCGTGCTGTGGCCCGGCGTGCGTTCGATCATCATGCTCGGCGTCAATTACGGCCCCGACGAAAATCCGCTCGCGCTGCTCGAAAAGCGCACACTCGGCGCGATCTCTGCTTACGCGCAGGGTGACGATTATCACGACGTCATCAAGAAGCGGCTGAAGATGCTGGCGCGCTGGCTGGCCGCGACATCCGGCGACGATGTGAAAGTCTTCATCGATACCGCGGCCGTGATGGAGAAGCCGCTGGCGCAGGCGGCAGGATTGGGCTGGCAGGGCAAGCACACCAATCTGGTTTCGCGCGAATTCGGCTCATGGCTGTTTCTCGGCGCGATCTATTCCGCGTCCGACCTGCCGCGCGACGAGCCCGAACAGGATCGTTGCGGCTCCTGCAATGCCTGCCAGGAGATCTGTCCGACCGCGGCATTCCCCGCACCCTACAAGCTCGATGCGCGGCGCTGCATTTCGTATCTGACGATCGAGAACAAGGGACCTATTCCGCGCGAATTCCGCAAGAGCATCGGCAACCGCATCTATGGCTGTGACGATTGTCTCGCGGTGTGCCCATGGAACAAATTTGCGCAAGCGGGCCGCGAAACCAAGCTGGCCGCACGCGAAGAATTGCGCGCGCCGTCGCTCTCGGAACTGGCGCGGCTCGACGATGCCGCATTCCGCGCGCTGTTTTCGAAATCTCCGGTCAAGCGCATCGGCCGCGACCGCTTTGTCCGCAACGTGCTGATCGCGATCGGCAATGCGGACGATCCATCGCTGGCGGTGGAGGCCGAGCGATTGCTCGACGACGCAAGCCCGCTGGTGCGCGGCGCGGCGGTGTGGGCGCTGTCGCAACTGGTCGAGCGGGAGAGGTTCGACGCGCTGGCCGTGAGGGCGATGGGCAGCGAGACGGATGAGGATGTGCGCGACGAGTGGCGGTAAACTCCTCCGTTCGCGGACGATGACAGGGCAGACGAAATCCGTCATGGTCATCCGCCATGACAAAAAGCCAGCCCTTCTTCGCCAAGCGCGGCGACGCCTTCATCCCCAATCCAGTCTGCAACGGACCGTGGGACCCGAACTCGATGCATGGTCGCGTCGTGATCGGCCTCCTCGCTCACGTGATCGAGGAGCGTCACGGCTCCGACGAATTCGTGCCCGCCAGGCTGACGGTCGACATGTTTCGGCTGCCGAACATTCAGACGCCGGTGGAAATCACGACTAGTCTCATCCGCGACGGCAAGCGCATCAAAGTCGTGGAAGCCGAGTTCGTCTCCGGCGGCACCAGCATGGCGCGCGCGTCCTGCCAGTTATTGCGCAGGACGGAAAACGCGCCGGGCAATGTCTGGTCGCCGGCAAACTGGGACGCACCGTTGCCCGAAACGATCCCGGCCCCGACCGATCCAAAACTCGGCATGAACGGCAAATGGACCACGCGGCCGATCATCGGCCGCATGGGCTCGCTTGGGCCCCGGCGGCTCTGGATGAGCGAGGTCCGCGAACTCGTCGAAGGCACGCCAATGTCGCCGTTCGTGCATGTCGCGACCGGTGCGGATTTCGCCAGTCCCTTCGCCAATGCCGGCGATCAGGGGCTCGGCTACATCAACAGCGACGTCACGCTGTATCTGCACCGCCTGCCGGTGACGCGCTGGATCGGCTTCGACGTGGTGAACCACCACGCATCAGACGGCATCGCGATCGGCGAGTGCTGGCTCTATGACGAGAAAGGCCCGATCGGGACGGCGACGGTGGCGGCGCTCGCGCAACGCAAGCCGATGACCAACGTGCCACCGCCGTAGGTGAAGCGCGCGTCGAACTTTCTTCTCGTCATTCCGGGGCGCGCGAAGCGCGAACCCGAAATCCAACGAGCCGCATCAATGGGGAGAGATGGATTCCGGGTTCGTGCTGCGCACGCCCCGGAATGACGGCGGAGAGAGTTTGCGAGCCCCCTACACCAGATGCCGCTTCATCTCCGGCCGCGCCTTCAGCGCCGCGCCCTGTTTCGCAACGATCTTCGCGATTCGCTCCGGCGCGAACTTGATGTCGACGAAGGCCGGCGCGGTGTTGGCGACCTCGTGATACTCCGCGATCTTGCCGTCGCGCAGCCGCATGATCGCGACGCCCTCGAACATCGCGCGGGCGCCTTCGGCTTCCGGCAGCGTCGAGCGGTAACTGAACGTATAGCGCGCATACAAGGTCTGGCCGTCGCTGACGGGGTCGTGCATGTCCCAGCGAAAATCCGTGGCCGTGCGATAGAACCAGTCGTCGATCAGGCCTGCGATTTTCGCGCGGCCTTCGAACGCGCCGTAGAACACGTCGTGATAGACACCGTCCTCGGCGAACAATTCCGCGAACGCCTTGCCGTTGCGCTGCTCGACGGCATCGCAGAACGCGCGGAGCATGGTGGATGGGTTCATGGGTTGTTCCTCCGTCCGGTCGTCATTCCCCGCGAAGGCGGGGAATCCAGTATTCCAGAGACGGAGCTGTTAATCGATAGGCCGCGGCGTACTGGATCGTCCGCTTTCAAGCCGGACGATGACACCGCAGGTGTGGGAAGAACTTCACCCCATCTCCGCGACCGCCGCCATGATCCGCGCGATATCCTGCGGGCGGGACAGGCGGTGGTCGCCATCCTGGATCATGGTCAGCACGACGTCCTCGGCCGGCAGCCGGTGCGCGAGCGCGAAGGCGTGCTGCCAGGGCACGTCGGGGTCCTGCGCGCCCTGCAGGATGCGAACCGGGCAGCCGACCTCGATGGCGCTGCCGAGCAGCAGGTGGTTGCGGCCCTCCTCGATCAACGCGCGGGTGATCGGATAGGGCGTGCCGTCGCCGTATTCCGACGGCCGCATCCAGACGCCCTTGGTCGTGATCTCCTCGCGAACCTCGTCGGGGAAGTTGTTCCACATCAGATGCTCGGTGAAGTCGGGCGCCGGCGCGATCAGCACCAGCCCGGCCAGGGAAGCCCCCTTCGCACCGCGGTCGGCGAGGGCGCGCGTCAGCAGCAGCGCCATCCAGCCGCCCATCGATGAGCCGATCGCGACCTGCGGGCCTTGGGCGAACTGCTCGAACACGGCGATGGCCTCTTCCAGCCAGCGGCCGATGGTGCCGTCGATGAAAGCGCCGCCTGATTCGCCGTGGCCGGAATAATCAAACCTGATACAGGCACGGCCATGCTCCGCGGCCCAGGCGTCCAGCGCCAGGGCCTTGGTGCCCCGCATGTCGGAGTTGAAGCCGCCAAGCCAGAACAGCCCGGGCGCACCGCTTGTGCTGCCGGGACCGCTGCCGGCCCGGGCCCGGACCGCGATCCGGCGGCGGCCATCACCTTCCCCCACCTCGATAAAAGTCGGTTCCTGGTCGATTGTTGCTGGATCGGTCATGGATCGCCCTCGCCGGCCGCTTTGTCCGCCGTCATGCTGAATCGGTCAAGCGCGGCCCGGCCTTGCTTGCGCATCCGCCCGCCCGGCTATATTTGCCTGAGGTGACCGAAATGCCTCGCATTTGACGGTTTTCGGGCGCAGACCGTCAGTTGGCTTGCTGTTATCAGCGTATTGCTTCAAACTGCGGTCCTTCCTTTCACAACTTTGGAGAACTACCCATTCGCCGTCCCAACAGAGCCCCGCCCGCTGCAACAAAAGACGGGCCGCGCACCAATGATGAAATCCGCAACGCACAGATCCAGCTGATCGATCAGACCGGCCTCAACCACGGGACGGTCGAGACCGTGGTTGCCGTCAAGATGGCCGTCGAGGCGGGCATGGATCTCGTCGAGATTTCGCCGAACAATAATCCTCCCGTTTGCAAGATCATGGACTACGGGAAGTTCAAGTATTCCGCGCAGAAGAAAGCCGCCGAGGCCCGCAAGAAGCAGAAGGTCGTCGAGATCAAGGAGATCAAGCTGCGGCCGATGATCGACGATCACGATTACGACGTGAAGATGCGCGCGATGCAGCGGTTCTTCGAGGAAGGCGACAAGGTCAAGATCACCTTGCGCTACCGCGGCCGCGAAATGGCGCACCAGGAGATCGGCACCAAGCTGCTCGACAAGGTCAAGGCCGATGTCGCCGAGTTCGCCAAGGTCGAGCAGGACGCGCGTTTCGAAGGCCGCCAGGTCGTGATGGTGCTGGCGCCGCGCTGATTTGAGTTACCGGAATTGAGAGCGGCCCGTCGAACATTCGGCGGGCCGTTTTCGTTTCTCGGAGATGGATAGGCGCTTAGCTTCGCGTGGCCTGCCAGGTGCCGCTGCAGCGGTCGCCGGTGATGATGCCGTGCCATGCGCCCGCGCCGTAAGCGCCAGTTAGCCGGCCGCGGCCGGTTGCCGTGGATGCGCCGACCGAAACATTGACCGCTACCGCGCCGGCGCGATTGACCGTCCCCGAAACCTGGCCACCGCCGGCCGACGAGACGCGGCTGCCCATGACCATGAAGGGGACGCTGTAGCCTGAACTGCAATTGCCCCGCGTGGTGGCGAAGACCACGTTCCAGGTGCCGTTATGAGCGCCGGCGGCCCTTCTGGTCGCCGCATCGGCCTCGCCGGACACAGCCACCGCGGCAAGCGCCGCGAGCACGGGAAGCCAGCGCAGGGAGCGCAGGCCCGGGAGAAAGTCAAAACAGGCAATCGATCGCTGAAAACGGGTCATTTTTCTTGCTCCGAACCGGGATATTGACGACATCACCGCGATAGGTAGCAGCGCGGCCCTCCGTGGTTCATCATTGCCAATTGGCCCGTCCTCTGCCATAAGCCCGACCTTCATCGCCCGGCTGATCAAGGGCTGCCGTGTCGATGTCAGTGCGGGTTATCTCGGTTTTGAGAAAATCTGAGCACTTTCAACGCTCTAACGAGCATTTTAGGCCGCAAAAGCGCCCCTCGGGCGCGTTTTTCTGTGGCCCATAGGAGAGTCAAATGCCCAAGCTGAAGACCAAGTCAGGCGCTAAAAAGCGCTTCAAGGTGACTGCTACCGGCAAAGTACTGGCCGCCCAACGCGGCAAACGCCACGGCATGATCAAGCGGACGAAGAAGCAGATTCGTCAGCTTCGCGGCACCCGCGTGCTGTTCAAGACCGACGGCGACAACATCAAGAAGTACTTCTTGCCGAACGCCTGATCGCGTTCACGCCATAGCAGCCGAGCCGCGCTTGCGCGGCTATCCCGTCACCTCATTTCTGATCAAGGATTACAGTCATGTCTCGCGTCAAACGCGGTGTGACCTCTCACGCCAAGCACAAGAAGGTCTACAAGGCCGCCAAGGGTTTCCGCGGCCGCCGCAAGAACACGATCCGCGCCGCCAAGGCTGCCGTCGAGAAGGCCGGCCAATATGCATTCCGCGACCGCAAGCGCAAGAAGCGCACTTTCCGCGCGCTCTGGATCCAGCGCATCAACGCCGCGGTGCGCCCGTTCGGAATGACCTACAGCGTCTTCATCAACGGCCTTGCCAAGTCGGGCGTCATGGTGGACCGCAAGGTGCTGTCGGATCTCGCCATCACGGAGCCGACGGCATTCCAGGCGATCGCCGAGAAGGCCAAGGCTGCGCTCGCGGCCTAATTCGCTATCGCTGCGGCGTCTTGCAATTCCGGTGTCATGCCCCGCCTTATGCGCAATTGCGCACGGGAGCGGGGCATCCAGTAACCACCGACCGACAAATTGACCCCGGGGGTTACTGGATCATCCGCCTTCGCGGATGATGACAGCCCCGTTTGGACTGCGAGCGCGCGTTCCCCAAGAGGCACCCGTCGCCATGTCCGATCTTGCTCAACTCGAATCCGAAATCCTCAGCCAAGTTGCCGCCGCCGGCGACGAGGCCGCGCTCGAAGCCGTGCGCGTCGCCGCGCTTGGCAAGAAGGGCTCGATCTCCGCGCTGCTTGCCACGCTCGGGAAGATGTCACCCGACGAGCGCAAGACGGAAGGCGCCAAGATCAACCTTGCCAAGGACAAGGTCACGCAGGCGCTCTCTGCGCGCCGCGACATCCTGAAATCGGCGGCGCTCGATGCCCGGCTCGCCTCCGAGACCATCGACGTTACGCTGCCGTTGCGCGAGGCGCCCGCCGAACAGGGGCGCATCCATCCGCTGAGCCAGGTCCTCGAAGAGGTCAACACCATCTTCGCCGACATGGGATTTGCGATCGCCGAAGGTCCCGATATCGAGACCGACGACTACAACTTCACCAAGCTCAATTTTCCCGAAGGCCATCCGGCCCGCGAAATGCACGACACGTTCTTCTTCAATCCGAAGCAGGATGGTTCGCGCATGCTGTTGCGCACGCATACATCGCCGGTGCAGGTGCGCACGATGCTCGGCCAGAAGCCGCCGATCCGCATCATCTGCCCGGGCCGCACCTATCGCATCGATTCCGACGCGACGCATACGCCGCAGTTCCACCAGATCGAAGGCCTCGTCATCGACAAGGGCTCGCATCTCGGCCATCTCAAATGGATCCTGCACGAGTTCTGCAAAGCGTTCTTCGAGGTCGACCACATCAACATGCGGTTCCGGCCGTCGTTCTTCCCGTTCACCGAGCCTTCGCTCGAAGTCGACATCCAGTGCCGACGCGACAAGGGCGAGATCCGTTTCGGCGAAGGCGAGGACTGGCTCGAAATTCTCGGCTGCGGCATGGTGCACCCCAACGTGCTGCGCGCCTGCGGCATCGATCCCGATGTCTACCAGGGCTTCGCCTGGGGCATGGGCCTCGACCGCATCGCGATGCTGAAATACGGCATCGCCGATCTCAGACAAATGTTCGACAGCGACGTGCGCTGGCTCTCGCATTACGGCTTCAAACCGCTCGACGTCCCGACGCTCGCGGGGGGATTGAGCACGTGAATTTAGTCCCTGCGAAATATCAGGGCTTGCGCTCATTCGCCTTCGGCGATGGGCCGGAGTTGGCTGACGAGTTGCTCGACCTCGTGATGAAGGGCGTCAAGACCGCGACCTGCTCGACCGAGGACGAACCCAATACATCGACGCTGGGCGAACGCTGGATCGTGTGCGATGGACGCGGCGACCCACGCTGCGTGATCGAAACCACCGAAGTGACCTATCGCCGTTACAATGAGGTCGACGCCGCCTTCGCCTACGAAGAAGGCGAGGGCGACCGCAGCCTCGCCTATTGGCGCGAGGCGCACCGCATCTATTTCGGACGGCTTGGCCAATTCAGCGAAGACATGATGCTGATGTGCGAACGGTTTCGCCTGGTTGAGGTTTTCGTCGATAGAGAGCACGGTGCACATGAAATTCACGCTCTCCTGGCTGAAGGAACATCTCGACACCGACGAGCCGCTGGAAAAGCTTGCCGACAAGCTCACCATGATCGGGCTCGAGGTCGAGAACATCGAGGACAAGGCGAAGCAGCTTGCGCCATTTTCGATCGCACGGGTGATTTCGGCCGAACAACATCCGAATGCGGACCGCCTGCGGGTGTGCATGGTCGATACCGGCAATGGTGGCTGCGCCAGTGCAGGTGGTGTGCGGTGCCCCGAATGCGCGCACAGGACTCGTCAGCGTGTTCTCACCGCCCGGCACCTTCATCCCCGGCAAGAACATCACGCTCGGCGTCGGCACCATCAGGGGTGTCGAGAGCCGCGGGATGCTGTGCTCGGCGGCCGAGTTGCAGATTTCCGACGACCATGACGGCATCATGGAGCTGCCGGCCGATGCGCCCATCGGCAAAGGCTATGCCGAATGGGCGGGCCTCGGCGATCCCATGCTCGAAATCAATCTGACGCCGAACCGCCAGGACTGCACCGGCGTGCACGGAATCGCCCGCGACCTCTCCGCCGCCGACATGGGCAAGTTCAAAGACCCCGCCATCAAGCCGATCAAGGGCGAATTCCCCTGCCCGGTGAAGGTGACGGTGGAAGACGCCACGCTGTGCCCGGGCTTTGCACTGCGGCTGGTGCGCGGCGTCAAGAACGGCCCCTCACCCGAATGGCTGCAGAAGCGGCTGACGTCGATCGGTCTGCGCCCGATCAATGCGCTGGTCGACATCACCAACTTCATGACTTACGACCGCGCCCGCCCGCTGCACGTGTTCGATGCCAAGAAGGTGAAGGGGAATCTCACGGTGCGCCGCGCCAAGGACGGCGAGAGCCTGCTGGCGCTCGACGGCCGCACCTACACGCTCGACAGCAATATCTGCGTGATCGCAGACGAGCACGGCGTCGAATCGCTGGCCGGAATCATGGGCGGCGAGACTTCCGGCTGCGACGAGAACACGACGGACGTGCTGATCGAATCGGCGCTGTGGAACGAGATCAACATCGCGCAGACCGGCCGCAGGCTCGGCATCAATTCGGATGCGCGCTATCGGTTCGAACGCGGCGTCGATCCGGCCTTCATGGTACCGGGGCTCGAGATGGCCACCAGGCTCGTGATGGAATTGTGCGGCGGCACGCCGTCGGAGAACGTGATCGTCGGCGACGCCTTCGGCGAGGATCGCGTCATCGATTTCCCGCTGGCCGAGGTCAAACGCCTGGCGGGTATCGAAGTGCCGCTGGCCGAGACGCGGCGCATCCTCAGCCATCTCGGCTTCATGGTTGCCGGCAGCGGCCCGGCGGTGAAGGTCGCGATCCCCTCATGGCGCACCGATGTGCACGGCAAGGCCGATATCGTCGAGGAAGTCGTGCGCATCGTCGGTGTCGACAAGGTGCCGATGACGCCGTTCGAGCGCGGCGACGACGCCCGCAAGCCGGTGCTGACCGCGATGCAGACCCGTACGCGCCGCGCCAAGCGTGCGCTGGCGGCGCGCGGCATGGTGGAAGCGGTGACGTGGTCGTTCATTTCCAAACCACACGCTGAGCTGTTCGGCGGCGGCCAGGCTGAACTCGCGCTTGCCAATCCGATCGCGTCTGACCTCTCCGACATGCGGCCGAGTCTCCTGCCCGGCCTCGTCGCCGCGGCGCAGGCCAACGCCAATCGCGGTTACGCTGACGTCGCGCTGTTCGAAGTCGGGCAGATTTTCAAGGGCGACAAACCCGGGGACCAGTTCGTCGCGGCCTCCGGCGTGCGGCACGGATTTGCATCCGCGAAAGGTATCGGCCGGCACTGGTCGGGCTCGGCCATGACCGACGCACTCGACGGCAAGGCCGATGCGTTCGCGGTACTCGCGGCCGCCGGTGCGCCGATGCAGGCGCTGCAGATCGTGCCCGGCGGCGCCGGCTGGCTGCATCCGGGGCGCTCCGGCACCATCCAGATCGGACCGCAGAACGTGCTCGGCTATTTCGGTGAGCTGCATCCGCGCACGCTGGAAGCGCTCGGCGCCGACGGCCCGCTGATCGCGTTCGAAGTCATCCTTGACCGCATTCCCGACGCCAAGAAGAAGCCGACCCGGGCCAAGCCGCTGCTCGACCTCTCGGCGTTCCAGCCGGTGTCGCGCGATTTCGCCTTCATCGTCGATCGCGGCGTCAAGGCCGGCGACATCGTGCGATCGGCGCAGAGCGTCGACAAGAAGCTGATCACTGATGTGACGGTGTTCGACGTCTACGAGGGCAAGGGCATCGATCCGGACAAGAAGTCGGTCGCGATTGCCGTGACGATCCAGCCCCGCGAAAAAACCCTGACGGATCAGGAGATCGACGCGGTGGCGGCGAAGATCGTGGCCGAGGTGACGAAGAAGACCGGCGGCGTCCTGCGGGGATGAGCCCGCTCGAACTCATCCCCTCCCAAATCAGCCTCAACGCGGCGATCGCCATCTGCGTGGTCGCCTTCATCTCCGGAACGGCAAGGGGATTTTCCGGGTTCGGCTCGGCGCTGATCTTCATGCCGCTCGCAAGCTCGATCGCCGACCCGCGGCTGGTCGCCGCCCTCCTCCTGATCATCGATTTCATCGCCGCCGCTCCGCTGCTGCCGGGCGCGTGGGAAAAGGCCGACCGCAAGGCGACCTCGATCATGGTGTTCGGCGCGCTGATCGGCGTTCCCATCGGCACCTATTTCCTCAGCCGTCTCGAGCCGGTGACGACGCGCTGGATCATCTCCGCCTTTGTGTTCGCGCTGTTGTTGCTGCTGCTGTCGGGCTGGCGATACCGCGGCAAGGACCACGCCGCCGTCTCCGTCGGCGTCGGTGGCCTCGCCGGCTTCTGCAGCGGGCTGGCACAGACCGGTGGCCCGCCGATCGTCGGCTACTGGCTCGGCCGCCCGCTTCCTTCCGTGATCGCTCGCGCCAATATCCTGCTGTTCTTCGGCGCCTCGGATTTCTTCTCGGGCGTCAGCTACGCCGTCGCTGGGCTGATCACGATGGATTCGATCAAGTTCGCCGTGGTGGTTGGCCCGGCCTATGGCATCGGCGTCTGGTTCGGCGCTTCGCTGTTCGGCAAGGCCAGCGAAGCCGTCTTCCGCGCGATCTGCTACGCGCTGATCGCGGCGGCCGTGATTTTTGGCTTGCCGGCGCTGGATGGCGTGCTGCGGTGATAGCCGCGTAGGATGGGTTGAGCTCTTCGCGAAACCCATCAAATCCTAGCGCGGAAGCAAGATGGGTTTCGCCAAAGGGCTCAACCCATCCTACAATTTTGTTCCCATCACCAGATCACAATACGCGTAGCCATCGCGTTCGACGCGCTCGCCTGATGTCACCGCCAGCCGCCGCGAAAACATCGGACCCGCCACCACGCAGGTGTGAAACTCGCCGTTCTCGCCGCAGGGATCGACGGCTTCGGGCAGATCGGCCAACAGAGTTGCATCGAACTTTCGACCGGCAAACTCCGCCGGCAGCTTCTTCAAATCGACGGTCGCGATATGCGCTTCCAGCCCACTTGCGATCATCGCGCGGGCCAATTCCGCCGTCGGCCGCCCCCACAAGGGAAATACCGGCGTGATGCCGGTGCCTGCGAGCTTCTGTTCGCGATAGGCGCGGATGTCTTCAAGAAAGAGATCGCCGAAGATCATGTGCGTGACGCCGTCGGCGACGGCCTGCGCGACTGCCTCCCCCATCCGCGCTTCGTAAATCCCGTTCGGACAAGGATAGGGAATCGGCACGATCCGTTGCGGCAAACCGGCGGCTTTGCACTGCGCCTGTAATATTTCCTGCCGCACGCCGTGAATTGAGACCCGGCCGAACGTCTCGGTCACCGTCGTCAGCGCGCCGACGACATCGAATTCGCCCGCACGCAGCACTTCATGCAGCGCGAACGCCGAGTCCTTCCCGCTCGACCAGGAGATCAATGCTTTCGGGCGTGCCATCAGTTGATCTGAGACCCCGACCCGCGCCGCCGCGGCTTCGCCGGCCGCGCCTCGGGCTCCGGATCTTTCAGCGCGCCGATCCGCCGCAATGCCGCTTCCGCAGCACGCTCGCCGCTCTCCCAGGCGCCGTCGATCGTTCCCCACAGCGTTTCATGGGTGGCCTCGCCGGCGAGATAGATGCAGCCGAACGGCTCGGTCAAAATCTTTCGCTGGGATTGTCCGCCGGGCCCCGCCGCCGACATCGCACCGAGCGCGAACGGCGCGGCGTTCCAGCGCGTCGCAGCAGATTTCTTCACCGCAGCGCCGGCCTCGCTGCCGTACAGTTTCGTCAGCCACTCCACTGCGAACGCCACCATGGCCTTCTCGCCCTGCGCGGAGAGTTCGCGACCGAACGAGCCGCCAACGTCGAGCGTGCAGAGCGACGATCCTCCGATATTGGCGAATATCAACGCCGTTTTCGTCGAATTGCTCTGCTCGATGACGACGTCATCACGGGCAAGCCCCAGCGGATTGCCTGCGATCTGCAGTGCAATCCGATCGTAGCTGCCGAGGCTCAGTTTTGCGGCGGCATCGAGCACGCGTTTCGGAATATCAGGCGCAAACTTGATATTGCCGGCGGCCAGCACGTTGCTCGACACGGTGACCACGGCGGCTCGCGCGGCGATTTTTCCGGCCGGCGTTTCAACGCTGACATCGCGATTGCTCCAGACGATGCGATTGGCCGGCGTCGACAGCGACAGCGGCACCTGCTCGCCGAGCTTTGCGATCAGCGTGCCCAGTCCCTGACGGCAGCCGATCGCGGTATTGCGGTCCTGCGCGCGCGACTTGTCGCCGACGGAGACATCTTTCAGGTCCTTGCCCGAGAAGCTCGCGCCGAGCACGAACTCCGCCGTGTCCGTCCAAATGCCGAGATCCTTCGGTAGTACTGACGCGCAAGAGACGTCGAAGCGGCGCGCGGCTTCGTCGATGGCGCGGTTGGCGCGCACCAACGCGGCGAGAAATTCCTCGGTCTCGCCGGCGCGCGCGTTGCGGCGGCCGATGCGGATTTTCTGGCCCGAGGGCGCGGTGATGATTTCGAGACCGGCGGCGCGCGCCAGCTTGATCATCGGGTTGGTTTCGGGATTGTGCATCCAGCGGGCACCGCGATCGAACGGCACGTCGAAGGTGGATACGTCAGTCTGGCAGCGGCCGCCAATCTGGTTCGACGCCTCCACCACGATCACCTTGCGGTTGGCCGCCGTGATGCGCCGCGCCGCAGCAATGCCGGCCGCGCCCGCGCCGATCACAACAATGTCGGCTTCCCGCGGTAAGGGTGCTGCGCCTGCGCGCATCCCGCAAAACACAGGCGTGGCCGCCAGACCTGCGGACGCCGACAGGAAGGTGCGGCGGGTCATTGTCATGTCATGGTTTCCGGGGCCTGAAAAAAGCGAGAACAGCCAGCGAACTGTGCCGCATCTCACGGGACGCAGCAACACTCATGGTAAATCAATCATGATTGATCCGCATCTCGCATGAACTAAATTGAAACGGCTTGCGACCATGATAAGGAAACAAAAAAAGCGGGAGAAAAGCCGCTCCAGGGGAATGTCATGGGCGTAATGCTCGATACGATCGGCCAGTTGATTGCGGGCTACCTCCAGAAGGAAGTGCCGGGCTATGAGCCGTTCACACCTAGCGACCCCGAGCATCTGCGCGGCGTCATCGAGCCGGGCGACGTTCTGCTGGTTGAAGGCAACAACCGCATCTCCGGCATCATCAAATACCTGACACAATCGACCTGGTCGCATGGCGCGCTTTACGTCGGCCCGGTCGATGGCGCCTACGAACCCGACGGCGAACCGCACGTCCTGATCGAGGCCAATATCGGCGAAGGCGTGACCTCGGCGCCGCTGTCGAAATATTATCCCTATCATACCCGCATCTGCCGTCCGATCGGCCTGTCCTACGAGGACCGCACCACGGTGTGCCGCTACGCCATCAACCGGATCGGCTTCGGCTATGACACCAAGAACATCGTCGACCTGATGCGCTTTCTGATTCCCCTGCCGGTTCCGCAGCGCTGGCGACGACGCATGATCGCGTTCGGTTCCGGCGATCCCACCAAGATCATCTGCTCGGCGCTGATCGCGCAGGCATTCGACGCGGTGCGTTATCCGATCCTGCCAAAAATCACCCGCGCCGCCTCGCGAAAAGCCCGGCGCGAAATCCTGCATATCCGCAATTCCTCGCTCTACATGCCGCGCGATTTCGACATCTCGCCCTATTTCGAAATCGTCAAGCCTACCATCGTGAACGGCTTCGACTACACCGCGCTGCACTGGGCCGACAAGCAGAAGCCGCTCCGGGAGGTAGCGGGCGAGTTCGCCGTGTTTCCCGAACTCAAGTCGCCGCCGCTTGTTCCTGAAGAGATTGACGAAGAAGCGCCGTTTCCAGCTGAGGAAATGATGATGATTACAGAAGTGGCGATTGAAGAGGTCGTCTGCGAAACGACGATGGTCGAACGCGTCACCGTGTCCGAACATTATCTCGCGGTCGAGTATGTCCCGGTTCGCCCACCGGAGCGTCGCATGAAGCCGCGCGAGATGGTGGCCTGAACAGCCGTAGGTTCGTAGGGTGGGCAAAGCGCAGCGTGCCCACCACGCAGCTATCCCGATGATGGATGGTGGGCACGTCGCTTCGCTCCTTTGCCCACCCTACTTCAAAACCTTCCGGCCAGCGTCAGGCGTACCGCCAATGGCTCGGCCGGATGCACATGCCTATCCGCCACGCCGCCGATCGGCTCGCCCGGCAACCGCGAGAGATAGTAATACTCGATCTGGTTGGTCTTCGCGTTGAAGAGATTGAGCACGTCGAGCTGAAACCGCAAGCCGTTGTCGAATTTGTAACCCGCCCGCGCATTGAAGATCAGCGACGATTGCGAACGAACGCTGTCGTCCTCGATCAACGGACGCGGCCCGAAATAGCGCCCGCGCAACGCCCCGAACCAGCCGCTCTCACCGCCGAACGTTACGCCGCCGGCCGCCACCCACGCCGGCGCACCCGGAATGAAATTGCCGGCAGGGTCGAAATCGGTGAAGTGGGCGCGGGTGTAGGCGACATCGAGATCGAGCCGCATCCACGGCAATATCTGGTATTGATTGGTCCATTCGACGCCGACTCGCCGGCTGGGACGGCTAGGCTCGGTGGTGCCGGCGTCGCCGACGAACAGCAGCTCCGAATCGAAATCCAGCACGAACACCGCAAGCGAACTGGTGAGACCCTCCACCGCTTTGGTGCGAACGCCGATTTCGGCGCCCTTCGACCGCACGAGTAACGGCACGCGATCCTGCGGCGTCACTTTATCGATCGGATCGACCGTGATCGTCGCACCCCTGATGTCGTTGGAATGCAGGCCGTAGCCGGCATTGCCGTAGAACTCGGTCTTGTACCAGGGCCCCAGAACGATGCCGGCCTTGGGGCTCGTCATCGACGCCTGCGCATTGCCGGAATTCTCCGGTGTGTCGCTCAGCACCCTCCCCGCAAAATAATCCTCGCGGATGCCGACCGTGGTGCGTAACCAGTCGGTCCAGCGCGCTGTCGTATCGGCCCACAGGCCGACATTGCCTTCCCGCACGCTGTCTTCGCGCACGGTCGAGAGCGTGTCGCGCTGCGACGTCTTGAACAGGCCGACACGGATATCGTCACCGCGCGTCTGCAGTCCAACGCGGGTCTGGGTCTCGATGCCGCCCACGCGCACGTCAAAGGCGTGGCTGACATCGAAGCCATAGACCGTGCGCTTATCGAGCTGGCTGAACTGGTCGCCATTGACGGGATCGTCGAGGAAATAGGTGAAATTGTTGTAGAGGTTCATCGACGAGCGGATCAGATAGGCGTTGGCCTTGGTCTGCCCATACTCGCTCGAATGCGCCCAGTTGCCCGACAGCGAGAACCGGCTCGATACGCCGCCATCGGTCGGATCGAGCGTGCCGAAACGGCCAATGATGTTCTGGTCGATGGCGCGCTGCGCCACCTGGTCGGTCGAATTCCAGGCGTTGGAATAGGCCATCGCGGTCAGCGACAGGCCATCGGTTGCGGTGCCCTGGCTGTAACGCATCACGCCGTTGATCTTGCGCACATTGTCCGGCACGTCCCACGGGCCGTTGTATTTGACGCCCTCAACAGCGGCGAGCAACGTGCCCGCGCCGACAGCGGTCGACCCTGCTGCCAGCCCACGGTGATAGCCAAAGGTGCCGTTGGTCGTTTCCAAAATGTTCTTGGGCAATCGGTTGATGTAGTCGATCGCGACGGAGCCGGCGGAGCCGAAATCGCCGACGTCCGCGAAGTACGGACCCTTGCGTACATTCACCGACTGGATCAGTTCGGGAATCATGAAATTGATATCGGCATAGCCCTGCCCGTGGCCATGGGTCGGCATGTTGACGGGCATGCCGTCGACTTTGATCGCGAGATCGGTCCCGTGGTCGAGGTTGAAGCCGCGCAGAAAATATTGATTGGCTTTGCCCTCGCCGGAATGCTGGGTCACGATCAGGCCGGGCACCACTTCGAGCGCTTCACCGACGCGAGAGAATGGCTGCGCATTCACTTGCGCGCCGCTGATGGTGATGGCGCTCGCGGCCGCGGGTTGCATGTATGTCGGCCCCGCGGTCGCGGAGCCCGACGTCACGCCGCCGGTGACTTGCGGCGGAATTGGCGTGCTCGGTTGAACCGTGGATGGATTTCGCGCAGTTCTCTCGCGACGGGGCGGCTTGGGCCGGCTGCGCGGCCGCGTTTCGGGCGGATTGACGGTGACGGCGGGAAGCTGGCCTGACCCAGGCGCTGTTGCGGTCTGGGCATCCGCTGGCGATGCTATGACGAAAAGTGATGCGGCGGCGGAAAATGCCCCCCAAGCAGTTCTACGCAACGCTCATGCCCCCGCATGATAACTGCTACACTCGGTGCGCGACCGTATCAGTTCGATTTAACCCGGCGCCTCACGTTAGCAAGCGAAGTATGACGATACAAGAAAATTGTCATACCGCTCAGATGGAAATTTAGGATGCAACGGATCACCATCACGATCGAAGACGATCTGCTCGCCGAGATCGATGCGGCGGCGGAAGCCCGCGGCTATCAAAACCGCTCGGAGATCATCCGCGATCTCGCCCGCGCCGGGCTGCAGCAGGGCGCAGAGGACACAGCGCCGTCAGGCCAATGCGTCGCGGCGCTGGTCTATGTCTACGATCACGCCGCGCGGGATCTATCGAAGCGGCTGGTGCAGAATTTCCACGGTCATCACGACCTGTCGCTGGCGACGCTGCACGTCCATCTCGACGACGATAGCTGCATGGAGGTAACGGCGCTGAAAGGCGCCAGTGGCGAAGTCCGGCACCTCGCCAACCATGTCATTGCCGAGCGCGGCGTGCGCTACGGCCGCGTGGTGATGATCCCGACCGCACTAGACAAGAAGCCGAAGGCGCGGAAACGCGGCCATCACCACGACTGACGGCCAACGGGCGACGTTGCGGCTCTACCTGTCGGAACGGCCGATCACGGCCATCAGCTCCGCGATCTTCTCGCGCTGGTCGGCCTTGTCGCCGCTGGTGATCGCATGCTCGACGCAATGCGAGACATGATCCCGTAAGACTTCCTCTTCGACGCGCCGCAGCGCAGCCCGCACCGCCGATATCTGCGTGACGATGTCGATGCAGTAGCGGTCCTCGTCGACCATTTTTGACAGGCCGCGGACCTGGCCCTCGATCCTGGAGAGGCGCTTTTGACAGGATGCCTTGATGTCTTTTCGCATGGAGCCTATATACCCCCGTAGGGTATATTCTTCAAGGGCCGGACCGGATGACCAACCAGAACGGAAGCGCCGAGCCAAACGTCGCGCCAAAGGGTGCCTGCTGCGCCGGCCATGGCAACACCGGCCACGGCCATCACGCTCACGACGCAGCCACCGTGCGCGACCCCGTCTGTGGCATGACCGTGAACCCCGCAACCAGCAAGCACCGTTTCGACTACAAGGGCGAGACCTTCCATTTCTGCTCAGCCGGTTGCCGCACAAAATTCGTCGCCGATCCCCTCGCTTATCTGGAAAAGGACAAGCGGCCCAAGGCCGCGGTGCCGGAGGGCACGATCTACACCTGCCCGATGCATCCCGAGATCCGCCAGGTCGGCGCGGGAAGCTGCCCGATCTGCGGCATGGCGCTGGAGCCTGACGTCGTAAGCCTCGATGCGCCGCCCAATCCCGAACTCGCCGACATGACGCACCGCTTCTGGATCGGTCTCGTGCTGGCGCTCCCCGCTGTCGTGCTGGAAATGGGCGGCCATCTTGTCGGCGGCCATGGCTTGATCGACCCGACATTGTCGAACTGGATTCAGTTCGCCTTCGCAACGCCCGTGGTGCTTTGGGCCGGCTGGCCGTTCTTCGTGCGCGGCTGGCAGTCGCTCGTCACGCGCAATCTCAACATGTTCACCTTGATCGCGGTCGGCACCGGCGTGGCCTATTTCTATAGCGTCGTCGGCACCATCGCGCCCGGAATCTTCCCGGCCACCTTCCGCGGCCATGGCGGCGCGGTTGCGGTGTATTTCGAGTCTGCCGCCGTCATCATCGTGCTCGTCCTGCTCGGCCAGGTGCTCGAACTCCGGGGACGCGAAGCCACGTCAGGCGCGATCAAGGCCCTGCTCCAGCTCGCGCCGAAAACCGCGCGTCGAAATCGACGACGATGGCGCCGATCATGAAGTGGAAATCGATACGCTTGCCGTCGGCGATCGTCTGCGCGTCCGCCCCGGCGAAAAGGTGCCGGTGGATGGCGTCATCCTCGAAGGCCGCTCCTCGCTCGATGAATCGCTGGTGACGGGCGAATCGATGCCGGTCACCAAGGAGGCCGGCAGCAAGGTGATCGCCGGCACGCTCAACCAGTCCGGCGGATTCGTGATGCGCGCCGACAAGGTCGGGCGCGACACGTTGCTTTCGCAGATCGTGCAGATGGTGGCGGACGCGCAGCGCTCGCGCGCGCCGATCCAGCGGCTCGCAGATCGGGTGGCCGGCTGGTTTGTGCCGACGGTGGTCATCGTCGCGCTGATCGCGTTCGGCGCCTGGGCCTGGTTTGGACCCGAGCCGCGCATGGCGTTCGGCCTGGTCGCCGCCGTCAGCGTGCTCATCATCGCCTGCCCCTGCGCGCTCGGCCTCGCCACGCCGATGTCGATCATGGTCGGCGTCGGGCGCGGCGCGCAGGCCGGCGTACTGATCAGGAACGCCGAGGCGCTGGAACGCATGGAGAAGGTCGACACGCTGGTGGTCGACAAGACGGGCACGTTGACCGAGGGCAAGCCGAAGGTGGTCGCGATCGTGCCTGCTGCGGGATTTGACGAGGCTGATATTCTGCGGCTGGCGGCAACCGTCGAACGGGCGAGCGAGCATCCACTGGCCGACGCCATCGTGCGAGCCGCCGGGGAGCGCAATCTCGATCTCGGCAAGGTCGAAGCGTTCAACTCGCCGACCGGCAAGGGCGTCACCGGCAAGGTCGACGGCAAGACCGTCGTGCTCGGCAATGCGGCCTTCCTGCAGTCACTCGGCATCGATGCTCAATCATTGAACGATCGGGCCGAACGTCTGCGCGGCGACGGCGCCACCGTGATCAACATCGCCATCGACGGCAAACTCGCTGGCCTGTTTGCCATTGCGGACCCCGTAAAGGCGTCGACGCCGGACGCGCTGAAGGCGCTGGCGGCCGAGGGCATCAAGGTCATCATGCTCACGGGCGACAACAGGACCACGGCGAATGCCGTCGCGCGCAGCCTTGGAATTACCGACGTCGAGGCGGAAGTGCTGCCCGATCAGAAGAGCGCGGTGGTCGCAAAATTGCAGAAGGCCGGACGGATCGTCGCGATGGCCGGCGACGGCGTCAACGACGCGCCGGCGCTCGCGGCGGCTGAAGTCGGCATCGCCATGGGAACCGGCACCGATGTCGCGATGGAGAGCGCCGGGATTACGTTGCTGAAGGGCGACCTGGTCGGCATCGTCCGTGCCCGCCGCCTGTCGCAGGCGACCATGAGCAATATCCGCCAGAACCTGTTCTTCGCCTTCATCTACAACGCCGCGGGCATCCCGATCGCCGCCGGCATTCTCTATCCCACGTTCGGGCTGCTGCTGTCGCCGATCATCGCCGCCGCGGCGATGGCGCTGTCCTCGGTGAGCGTGGTCGGCAACGCACTGCGGTTGCGGATGACGCGGCTGTAAGCCACGAAGCGAGCCAGCAAGGAAACGTCACGCCGCCCTCGCAGCGCTCCCGCCCGGCAATCCGGCGCGCGCCATACCGCCGTACAGCGCCTCACCCGGCATTTCCGATTTCAGGATCTCGCGCACGGCCACCAGCTTTTCGATATCGATCCCCGTTCTAAATCCTTTGCTCTCGCACAGGAACACGAGATCCTCGAACACGACATTCCCGGTCGCGCCAGGCGCGAACGGGCAGCCGCCGAGACCGCCGAGCGACCCATCCAGCACGCGCGCGCCGGCATCGAGCGCGGCGGAGGCGTTGGCAATTCCCATGCCTCGGGTGTCGTGGAGGTGAATGCAGATCGGTTTTGAGCCGGCGATCTTCACCGCGCCCGCGGTCAGTTCGCCTACCTGCTTCGGCCCCGCGTAGCCGACCGTGTCGGCAATGGCGACCATGTCCACACCCGCCTCGAACAGCTTTTCCGTCAGCCGCAGCACTTCCGTGGGGTCGACCGCGCCCACGATCGAGCAGCCCAGCGCCATCGAGATCGCGGAATTCACCACGGGCTTGTGCGCGCTGGCGTCGCGCAACTCGCAGAGCCGCTTGACGTTGGCAATGGCCGACTCGCGTGAGCGGTTGGCATTGGCCTGGCTGTGCTCCTCGGTAGCCGAGACCACCGTCGCGACTTCGGCAACGCCCGAGGCCAGCGCCTCGTTGACGCCGCGCTCGTTCAGCGTCAGCGCGATGCCGTAGGCGCCCGGCAGCGAGGCCACTGTTCCGATGATGTCGCGCACGTCGGCGAATTGCGGAAAGGTTTTTGCCGGCAGGAACGAGCCGACCTCGAAGTGCCGCACGCCTGCGGCGTATTCGTCGCGCATCCAGCGCTGCTTGGCTGCGGTCGACGGAAACGTCTTCACGAGCTGCAGGCCGTCGCGCAGGCCGACCTCGCGCAGCACGATCTTGTTGTCGGGATAGAGTTCCTGGACGCGGGTCATGGCAGCCTCATGCGGCATTATTCTTGAAGGACCAACCCACAAATAGTGCATCCGCCGTTCTGGAACGCAAGCCTCATGGGCGGGTGCCTGAAATGCGGTCCGCGACAAGCGCCCGGCGACCTTCCCACCCTCTTGCCGAAGCTCCCGCTTATATCTAACTCTCGCGAGGGTTTTCACGAGAGGTTGAACCGCCATGTTGGACGCCGCCGTCAAGGCGATTTCGCAGATCCTGTCGCCGCCGATGCGCACCATCCTGTGGCGCTCGATCGGGCTGGCGCTGGTGGTGATCACGGTGCTGGCAATCGGGCTGCAGCGGCTGTTGAGTTGGTTCGCCGAGTCAGGCGAAGCCTGGGCCGAGGCGCTGCTGGGGCCGGGCTTTCACACGACCCTCAACGTGCTGTCCTGGATCATCTCGATCGCGGCCGGGCTCGGCGTCGTGCTGGGCGGCATTTTCCTGATGCCGGCAGTCACCTCGCTGATCGCCAGCGTGTTCGTCGACGACGTCGCCGAGCATGTCGAGCGCAAGCATTATCCGGCGGAGCGTCCCGGCAATGCGCTGCCGCTCGGCGTCGCCATTCCCGAGGGCATCAAGACGGCGCTGCTGACCATCCTGGTCTATCTGGTCGCGCTGCCCTTCGTGCTGTTCGCCGGCGCCGGCTTTCTGATCTTCTTCGTCGCCACCGCCTGGCTGCTCGGCCGCGAATATTTCGAGCTCGCGGCAATGCGGTTCCGCTCGCCGGCGGAAGCGAAAGCAATGCGCAAGGACAATGCGGCGACCGTATTCACTGCCGGCCTGTTCATCGCCGCCTTCGTCTCGATCCCGATCGTCAACCTGGCGACACCCGTGTTCGCCATGGCTTTCATGGTGCACATGCACAAGCGCCTATCCGGCTCGCGGCCGGAGCTGATCGAGCCTGCGAGGAAAGTGCCGGTCGTGTAACCTCATGGTGAGGAGCGCGTCTTCGCGCGTCTCGAACCATGAAAGCTCCGATGCCGCCATCCTTCGAGACGCCGCTTCGCGGCTCCTCAGGATGAGGACCGAGCCAAGCGCAGTGCCCTACACTGTCTTTTCCGGCCACCGGCAAAGATCGTTGATCAGGCATACCTCGCAGCGCGGCTTGCGCGCGAGGCACGTATAGCGCCCGTGCAGGATCAGCCAGTGATGGGCGTGCAGCATGAACTCCGACGGGATCACTTTCTCCAGTCCGAGTTCGACTTCGAGCGGCGTGTTACCGGGCGCGAGCCCGGTGCGGTTGCCAACGCGGAACACATGCGTATCCACCGCCATGGTGTGCTCGCCATAGGCCATGTTGAGCACGACATTGGCGGTCTTGCGCCCGGCGCCGGGCAGCGTCTCGATTTCGGCCCGGGTGCGCGGCACCTCGCCGCCGAATTCGGCGATCAGCTTCTCCGACAGCGCGATGACGTTTTTCGCTTTGTTGCGATAGAGCCCGATGGTCTTGATGTGCTCGCGCACTTTCTCCTCGCCGAGCTCGAGCATCTTCTGCGGCGTATCGGCGATTGCAAACAGCGCGCGCGTCGCCTTGTTGACGCCGGCGTCGGTCGCCTGCGCCGACAGCACTACGGCGACCAGCAGCGTGTAAGGGTTGAGATGCTCCAACTCGCCCTTCGGCTCCGGATTCGCCTTGCAAAACCGGTTGAACGCCTCGTAGACCTCCGCCGCTGTCCAGGGCTTTGGCTTTGGTGACTTCTTCGCCGCCGGCTTCGGCGTGGCCTTGGCTGTCTTTTTAGCGGCCTTCTTTGCCGGTTTCTTCGGCACCGATGAAGCGTCTGCTTTTTTGGCGGGGATTGGGCGGATGATTTTGGCCATGATCGGGATATACTGATACGCGATGACCGCAGGCAACGACTTTGATCCGCCGCTTGACCAGCCGACACTGTTTTCGGCGCGGGTGACGCCGCACCGTTCGCTCAACCGAACCGGCTTCACGGTGCTGATGGCGTCCATCGGCTTCGTCAGCTTCGTCGCCGGTGTCGCGTTCTGTCTGATGGGCGCATGGCCGGTGCTCGGCTTTTTCGGGCTCGATGTGCTGGTGATCTACTGGGCTTTTCGCGTCAATTTCCGCAGCGCCTCGGCCACCGAGGACATCGTGATGACGCCGTCGGAATTGCGCGTCCGCCGGGTCAGCCATCGCGGCCATGTCATGGAATGGACGCTCAACCCGCTCTGGGTGCAGCTCGAAAAGAAGGGAGATCCCGAATTCGGCATCGAGCGGCTCTATCTGGTCTCCCGCGGCCGCCGCCTCTCCATTGGATATTTTCTGGGGCCAGAGGAAAAGGAAAGCCTTTCCAAAGCCTTACTGGTGGCGCTGCAGACCGCCAAGCGCGGCATCACCTATAATCCCGCAAGTTGATGGTTATCTGAAATCGGGTGGTTTGGACCTCGGATGAAGCCTAAATCAGATCCCATGATGACACTTGCCATACATGATCAGCGCCTGACCAAGCCGGGCCCCCAGAACGCCGCGTTGCGCGATTACGACTCGGTGCGCCGCGCCATCGCCTTCATCTCCGAACAATGGCGCAACCAGCCGACCATCGAGGCGATGGCGGATGCCGCCGCCGTGACGCCGGATGAACTGCACCATCTGTTCCGCCGCTGGGCCGGGCTGACGCCGAAGGCGTTCATGCAGGCGCTCACACTGGACCACGCAAAAGGCCTGCTGCGCGATTCCGCCAGCGTGCTCGATGCCGCGCTCGACTCCGGGCTTTCAGGGCCGGGCCGGCTGCACGATCTGTTCGTCACCCATGAAGCGATGTCGCCCGGCGAATGGAAGAACGGCGGCGCCGGCATGACGCTGCGCTACGGTTTTCATGCCTGCCCGTTCGGCACCGCGATCGTGATCGCGAGCGAGCGTGGGCTGGCGGGGCTTGCCTTCGCCGATCCCGGCGAGGAGCCGGCCGGGTTTGCCGACATGAAGCGGCGCTGGCCGAACGCGACCTATGTCGAGGACCACGACGGCACCACGGGTCTCGCGCAGCGCATCTTCGATACGCAGCTGTGGCGGCCCGACCAGCCACTTCGCGTCGTCCTGATCGGCACCGATTTCGAGGTGCGGGTGTGGGAGACGCTGCTGAAAATCCCGATGGGCCGCGCGGTGTGCTATTCGGATATCGCCAACAAGATCGAAAATCCGAAGGCGTCGCGCGCCGTCGGCGCCGCGGTCGGCCGCAACCCGGTATCGTTCGTGGTGCCGTGCCACCGCGCGCTGGGCAAGGGCGGCGCGCTGACCGGCTATCACTGGGGCATCACGCGCAAGCAGGCGATGCTCGGCTGGGAAGCGGGGCAGTTGGGATTGCATTGACGGTGCCTGGCGCAGGATGCCACTCGGCATTGGAACATCGCCCGCACGCCGCGCTTTCCCGGGAGCAAGGTAGTGGCCTAAATCGTTGGCTTTGGTGGGTATTCCAACAAGCCGGCGCCGTCATCCCCCTCCCGGCATGCCCGACAGTGACGATTGACGATCGCAAATTGATCGCTCACAACCACCTGTCTCAACAGGCGAAGGTGAGCCCATGCAAGAACGTCGTCCGGTGATGCTGGCTATTTTGGATGGCTGGGGCTGGCGCGAAGATCCGGCCGACAATGCCGTTCGGCAGGCTCACACACCGACTTTCGATCGTCTCTGGGCCACAAGTCCGCATGCGCTCCTGAAAACGTCGGGACGCGATGTCGGTCTGCCCGATGGTCAGATGGGCAATTCCGAGGTTGGACATTTCAACATCGGCGCAGGCCGCATCGTGATGCAGGACTTGCCGCGGATTAACGACGCGATTGCATCCGGCGCTATCAAATCGACCGACGCCCTCCGCTCCCTGATCCAGACACTGAAGCAGAGCGGCGGCACTTGCCATCTCGTCGGCCTGGTTTCTCCCGGCGGGGTACATTCGCACGAGGCCCACGTCGCGGCGCTGGCTGTCATCCTCGCCGACAATGGCGTGCCATCGGCCGTGCATGTCCTCACGGATGGACGCGATACGTCGCCGAAATCGGCGGTCGATAGTTTGACGCGGCTGGAGGCTGCGCTTCCGTCGTCGGTCCCGATCGCCACCGTGATCGGGCGATACTACGCGATGGACCGCGACAAGCGCTGGGATCGCGTAGCCAAGGCCTATAACGCTATCGTCGAAGCCGAAGCTCCACGGTTTCCCGACGCGCGATCAGCGATCGCTGCGGCCTATGCACGCGATCTCACTGACGAGTTCGTCGAACCGTCGGTAATCGGCAATTACGCCGGCATCAAAGACGGCGACGGCTTGCTTTCCTTCAATTTTCGCGCCGATCGCGTCCGCGAGATTCTCGGCGCGATGCTCGATCCGTCGTTTGCTGGTTTCCCGCGCAGGCGCAAGGTGCATTTCGCCGCTGCGGTCGGGATGACGCAATACAGCGACGATCTGGACAAGCTGATGCAGACGATATTTCCGTCGGAGACATTTCCGAACATCCTGGGGGAAGTTGCTTCTGCCGCGAACCGCACCCAGTTGCGCATGGCCGAAACGGAGAAATATCCCCACGTCACCTATTTCCTCAACGGTGGACGAGAAGAACCTTTTCCCGGCGAAGACCGCATCATGGTGCCGTCGCCCAAGGTCGCGACCTACGACCTGCAACCGGAAATGTCGGCGCCTGAGTTGACGGCAAAAGCCGTAGAGGCAATCGACTCGGGCAAGTACGACCTGATCGTCCTGAACTATGCCAATCCCGACATGGTGGGCCACACGGGAAGCCTGCCGGCCGCGATCAAAGCGGTCGAAACCGTCGATACCGGGCTCGGGAGAATTGCAGATGCGATTCGAAAGAGCTGGTGGTGCGCTGCTGGTCACCGCCGACCACGGCAACTGCGAGATGATGCGTGACCCCGTCACTGGCGGACCGCATACCTCGCATACGACGGGGCCGGTGCCGCTGATGCTCCTGGGCGGCGGCGACGTGTCATTGGCGGACGGCCGATTGGCAGACCTTGCCCCGACATTGCTCGACTTGATGCAATTGCGGCAACCGACAGACATGACCGGTGTGTCATTGCTGCGCCCGCCCAAGCGAACCTAGGCTAAAACCGGTTTCCACTTTTCCGGATCATGCTCAGAAGTCGGCGAGTCCGAGCACGTCGGCCATGGTGTAGAACCCAGGCTGCTTGCCGTGCGCCCACAGCGCGGCCTTGACCGCGCCTTGCGCGAACATGGTGCGGTCCTCCGCACGGTGGGTGAATTCGATGCGCTCCATCGGCCCGGCGAAGATCACGCTGTGATCTCCGGTGACGGTGCCGCCGCGCAGCGCCGCAAAACCGATATCGCCCGGCCGGCGTGCGCCGGTCTGCCCGTCGCGACCGCGGTCCGAGCGGGCGTGCAGGTCGATGCCGCGGCCGGCGGCGGCGGCTTCACCCAGCAGCAACGCCGTCCCCGAGGGCGCATCGATCTTAGCCCTGTGATGCATCTCGACGATTTCGATGTCGAAGCTTTCGTCGAGCGATTGCGCGACGCGCTTGACCACCGCGGCGAGCAGATTGACACCCAGGCTCATATTGCCCGACTGCACCACTTTTGCGCGCGAGGTGACGCTCTTGATCACGGCCATGTCGGACATGGAAAGGCCGGTGGTTCCGACGATATGCGCGAGGCCGCGCTCGGCGGCGATGGCGACGTTGGCGATGGTCGCGGCCGGCACGGTGAAATCGACAATGCCGTCGGCATTGGCCGACAGCGTCCACAGATCGGCGGACAGCTTGACGCCGTTCTCCGGCAGGCCAGCGAGCACGCCGGCATCCTTGCCCAGCAGCTCCGAGCCCGGCGCCTCCAGCGCGCCTGCCAATGCCGCCCCCGGCGTCTCCGAGATGACGCGCACCAGCGCGCGGCCCATCCGGCCGCCGGCTCCCGCTACGATCAATCGCATGTCGGCCATGGCTTTTCCTCTCAACGCCCTATAGCGGGAGCGGGCAGTTCCGGCAACCGGCCCCGCTCCATTGCCCGGTCACGGCCGGACCAACCCGGCCATGAGGAAAGAGACGCGAACGGCCATTTCCCCTCAGGGCTGCGGGCCGTCAAAGCCTTCGATGATGATGAGGTCGGCCTCCGAATGCGGCAGCCGGCGCTTGATGTTTTCCTGGTATTCAGGGGAGTGGTAGCAGGCTAGCGCCGTTTCATAATCGGGGAATTCGATCACCACGTTGCGCGAGCGGCTCTGGCCTTCGATGCCCTCGAACTTGCCGCCGCGCACCACGAAGCGCCCACCAAATTTCTTGAAGATGGCGGGGTTATGCGCCGCATAGGGCTTGTAGCCTTCGTCATTGTGCACGTCGACGCGCGCGATCCAGTATCCCTTGGCCATACTCACTCTCCGTTTTTGCTAAGCCAGTCTATGCCAACGCCTGCTTGATTTCCGCTTGAATGTTATCGGCCGCCGCCCTGGGATCGGCAGCTTCGGTGATCGGGCGACCGACCACAAGATAATCGGCGCCGGCGGCGATCGCGCGCGCCGGTGTCATGATGCGCTTCTGGTCGCCGGTCGCCGCGCCCGCAGGCCGGATGCCCGGGGTCACCAGGTTCATCTGGTGGCCGACGATCCGGCGCAAGCTGGCCGCCTCTTCCGGCGAGCTGACGAGCCCGTCGACGCCCAGCACCTGCGCCTGCTGCGCGCGCGCTTCCACCAGGTCGGAAACGTTGAGGCGATAGCCCGCGGCGTGCAGATCGCCGTCGTCATACGAGGTCAACACGGTGACCGCGAGAATCTTCAGCCCGGATCCGGCGCGCGCCTCGACCGCAGCCTTCATGGTCTGCGGATAGGCGTGCACGGTGAGGAAGGTCGCACCCAGTTTAGCGATGCTCTCGACACCGCGCGCGACCGTGTTGCCGATGTCGTGCAGCTTGAGATCGACGAAAACCTTCTTGCCGGACTTCGCCAATTGCTGCGCCAGCGGCAATCCGCCGGCGTAGCCGAGCTGATAGCCGATCTTGTAGAAGCTCACGCTGTCGCCGAGCCGCGCGATCAGCGCTTCCGCCTCGGCCACGGAGGGCAGATCGAGCGCGACGATCAGGCGGTCCTTTGGGGCGATATCGGCTGGCTGCATGTCACCTCACATCATGCGTTGGGAAACGTCGATCAATTGCCGCGCCAGCGCTTTCAGCGCATCGGCGTCAGCCGTATTCTTCAGGCGGTCCATCTCGTCATAGGCGTCCTCGGCGAACGCCAGAGCGAGCTGGTTCGGGATCACCTGGGCGTGGCAGGCCGACAGGATCAGCCGCAGCGCGGCCAGCGCGCGGGCGCCGCCGAGCCGGTTGCCGGAAGCGGAAGCGATCGCAAACACCCGGTCGCGGAACACCTGCCCGCGGGTTTCGTGCGCATCCTGCACCCGGCTTACCCAGTCGATGGCGTTCTTGAGCAGCGCCGGCACCGAGGAATTGTATTCCGGCGTCACGATCAGCACGCCGTGATGGGCCGCCATCATGCGCTTCAGATTGACCGCGTGCTTCGGCACGCCGGACTTGGCCTGCAAATCGCCGTCATAGATCGGCAGCGGAAAATCCGACAACGATATCCTGGTGGGCTCAGCGCCTTGCTGCGCCAACGCATGCGCGGCCACCGCCGCCAGTTTCGCATTGAGCGAGCCTGTACGCAGCGATCCCGGGATCACGAGGATTTTCAGTGCGGACATATCTTAGAAATCGCGTTCAGGGCGAACCCCGAGCGACAGCGCTAGGGGCAAGTATCAGCCCTTGCGATACACCCAGACCCGCGCGGGCGGAAGGTTCATCCAGATCCGCTCGGAGGCTTCTGTGGACACACCCGGAAGCGATTTCGGGATCGGCGGCGCGACGGAATAGGTGAACTGCACGAAGGGCGCGCCGGGCGCGAGCGCCAGGAAGGCGTCGCGGATCAACTTCAGGCGCGTCAGCATCGGTTTGGTCACGAGCGGCAGGCCGGAAATCACGGCCGAGGCCGGCGCATCCAGCACCTTGTCAAGCGAGGCGCGTAGCGCATAGGCGTCGCCCTGCACCACCTTGGCCTGCGGATAGCGGTCGCGCAGCAGCGCGCAAAAGCCGGGATTGTATTCCACCAGCACCAGCCGCTTCTGGTCGACGCCATGTTCGATCAGCGCATTGGTGATCGCACCGGTGCCGGGTCCGAGTTCGATCACCGGTCCTTGCGAGTTGACGTCGACATATTGCGCCATGGTGCGGGCGAGAAGCTTGCTCGACGGCATCACCGCGCCCATGTGCAGCGGCTTTTCAATCCATGAACGGAGGAAGCGAACCTCATCGTCAAGACGGAGAGGTTTCTTCAACGCACGCACGGACGATTGCAAGGGCATGTCGCTACCAGGCGGGACCCGCCAACGAGCGGGGGATGTCAGAAAACGGTCATAAACACGTATAGGGCGACGGCGGTATGGTCAAGCCAAACGGTAACGCGCCGGTCGCGCCAAAGTGCCTGCGACGCAGCAATAAAACACTGTGCAAGCTGAATGAATCATGACTGCCGGGCGCGCGCCGCGCCAACGCGCAGCTCGCGTGCGCGCCGATCAGGAGCCTACTCGGTTGCCGAAGAAGTCCTTGACCTTGGTGAAGAAGCCCGCAGCTTCCGGCTGGGTGGCGCCAGACGACAATTTTTCGAACTCGACGAGCAATTCCTGCTGCTTCTTGGTCAGATTCTGCGGCGTTTCGACCATGACCTGAACATACATGTCGCCGGTCTGGCGCGAGCGAAGCACCGGCATGCCTTTTGATGCAATGCGGAATCGACGGCCCGACTGCGTCCCGGCCGGGACCTTCACCTTGGTTTTGCTCTTCTCGATGGTCGGGACCTCGAATTCGCCGCCGAGCGCGGCTGCGACCATCGAGATCGGAACCCTGCAATGCAGATCTGCGCCGTCGCGCTGGAAGAACTCGTGGGTCGCCAGCGACAGGAAAATATAGAGATCGCCGGGCGGCCCGCCGCGAACGCCGGCCTCACCTTCGCCGGCCAGCCGAATGCGGGTGCCATCCTCGACGCCCTGCGGAATGTTGACCGACAACGTCCGGTCGCGCGTCACGCGCCCTGACCCTGCACAGTTCGGGCAGGCGTCCTCGATCATCTGACCGCGGCCCTGACAGCCGGGGCAGGTCCGCTCAAGCGTGAAGAAGCCCTGGGCCTGCCGCACCCGGCCAGCGCCGCCGCAGGTCGAGCAGGTCTTCGGCTTGGTGCCGGCCTTGGCGCCGGTGCCCGAACAGGGCTCGCAGGTGACCGAGACCGGAATCTCGATCTGCGCGGTCTTACCCTGAAAGGCTTCCTCCAGCGTGATTTCCATGTTGTAGCGCAAATCGGCGCCGCGCTCGCGTCCGCCGCCGCGGCCGCGCTGCCCGGCCATGCCGAACAGATCCTCGAAAATATCGGAGAATGACGAGGCGAAGCCGGCGCCGAAGCCGGGGCCGCCGCCGCCCATGCCCTGCTCGAACGCGGCATGGCCATAACGGTCATAGGCGGCGCGCTTCTCGCCGTCCTTGAGGACTTCGTAGGCCTCGTTGATTTCCTTGAACTTCACTTCGCTGGTGGCGTCACCCGGATTCTTGTCCGGATGCCATTTCATCGCGAGCTTGCGGAAAGCCGACTTGAGCTTGCCGTCGTCCGCGGTCCGTTCGACTTCCAGGGTTTCGTAATAGCAGCGCTTGGTGGACATCAGTCAAACCCGCCCGAAATTCGTCTTCATGCCGCAGGCACGCTCAATAGAAAGATGCAGCCTTCGGCTTAAAGAAAAATGACCCCCACCCATCGAACGCTGGCTGCGCGCTCTTTTGGATGAGGGTCATGATCGAAAACCCGCTTACGCCGACTTCTTGTTGTTCTTGTCGTCGTCGACCTCGGTGAACTCCGCGTCGACCACGTCGTCCTGGGCCGCATCCTTCTTGGCGTCGGCCTCGGCCTGCTGCTTGTACATGGCCTCGCCGAGCTTCATCGAAGCCTGCGCCACGGTGTTGGTCTTGGCCTTGATGGCCTCGGCATCGTCGCCCTTCAGCGCTTCCTTCAGGTCGCTGACGGCATCCTCGATGGCGCGGCGCTCGGACTCTTCGACCTTCGAACCGTGTTCGGCCAGCGCCTTCTCGGTGGAATGCACCAGCGCGTCGGCATGGTTCTTGGCGTCGACCGCCTCGCGGCGCTTCTTGTCCTCGGCCGCATTGGCCTCGGCGTCCTTGACCATCTTCTGGATGTCGGCTTCCGACAGGCCGCCGGAGGCCTGAATCCGGATCTGCTGCTCCTTGCCGGTCGCCTTGTCCTTGGCGGAGACGTTGACGATGCCGTTGGCGTCGATGTCGAACGTCACCTCGATCTGCGGCATGCCGCGCGGCGACGGCGGAATACCCATCAGGTCGAACTGGCCGAGCACCTTGTTGTCGGCTGCCATTTCACGCTCGCCCTGGAAGACGCGGATGGTGACCGCGTTCTGGTTGTCTTCGGCGGTCGAGAACACCTGGCTCTTCTTGGTCGGGATCGTGGTGTTGCGGTCGATGATGCGGGTGAACACGCCACCGAGCGTCTCGATGCCGAGCGACAGCGGGGTAACGTCGAGCAGCAGCACGTCCTTGACGTCGCCCTGCAGCACGCCGGCTTGAATGGCCGCACCGATGGCGACGACTTCGTCCGGGTTGACGCCCTTGTGCGGCTCCTTGCCGAACAGCTGCTTCACGACTTCCTGAACCTTGGGCATGCGTGACATGCCGCCGACCAGCACCACTTCGCCGATTTCGGCGGCGGTGAGGCCCGCATCCTTCAGCGCCTTGCGGCACGGTTCGACGGTCTTCTGCACGAGATCGTCGACCAGCGCCTCGAACTTGGCGCGCGTCAGCTTCATCGTCAGATGCTTCGGACCGGTCTGATCGGCCGTGATGAACGGCAGGTTGATTTCGGTCTGCGTGGTCGAGGACAGCTCGATCTTGGCCTTTTCGGCCGCCTCTTTCAGGCGCTGCAAGGCAAGCTTGTCGTTGCGCAGGTTGATGCCCTGCTCCTTCTGGAACTCATCGGCCAGATAGCTGACGAGGCGCATGTCGAAGTCTTCACCGCCCAAAAACGTGTCGCCGTTGGTGGACTTCACCTCGAACACGCCGTCGCCGATTTCGAGAATCGAAACGTCGAAGGTGCCGCCGCCGAGGTCGTAGACCGCGATCGTACCAGTTTTGGTTTTGTCGAGACCGTACGCGAGGGCAGCCGCCGTCGGCTCGTTGATGATGCGCAGCACTTCGAGACCGGCGATCTTGCCGGCATCTTTGGTGGCCTGGCGCTGGGCGTCGTTGAAGTAGGCCGGAACCGTGATGACGGCCTGATCGACCTTCTGGCCGAGATGGGCTTCCGCGGTCTCCTTCATCTTCTGCAGGATGAAGGCGGAGACCTGCGAGGGCGAATAGGTCTTGCCGTCGGCCTCGACCCAGGCGTCGCCGTTCGATGCCTTCACGATCTTGTAGGGGACGAGCTTCTTGTCCTTCTCGACCATCGGGTCGTCGTAGCGGCGGCCGATCAGGCGCTTCACTGCGAAGAACGTACGCTCGGGATTGGTCACCGCTTGACGCTTGGCGGGCTGGCCGACGAGGCGCTCGCCATCATCGGTGACGGCAACGATCGACGGCGTCGTGCGCATGCCTTCCGCGTTCTCGATGACTTTGGCAGTCTTGCCATCCATTACGGCGACGCACGAATTCGTGGTGCCGAGATCGATCCCAATGACCTTTCCCATGGTCCTCATATCCTTCTTTTTGCGGCAGGTTGGCTGGGCCCTGAACGGCGCACCTAACCGAACCCCCAACGATCAATTACTCGCGATATTGCGACGGTGAGCCTCATATAGGAGGGGGGGTCCGCCCTGCAAGGACCGAACGCAAGCTTAGGGCCTGAAAAGGCTGACGTTTGAAAGATTGTGTCAGCCGAAGCGATGGCGCGGGCGGCATTAATAAATCGGCAAGGCCGCTCATGGCAGGCCGCTCATCGCACAGCGCGTGGCGGCACGGTCGCGGCCGCGACAGGGCGGCCGGCCCCGGAAGGGGACGCGGTATTTGGCCGCTGCAGGCTCCTCAAAAACAGCCCGGATAGTAGGCAAAACCCCGCAAATGGCCGACATATCGGAACGTGACGGCGGAACGGACGCCTACCCCACCCTGTTGCAAGGACACCAAAACCGTTAAAAGCGGGCCGACCGGACGACGCTTGTCGCGCCCGCAATGCTCCAGAGATTCCCAGCTGCATCGTCGGGCCAAACCGGCCCTCGTGCAAACCCGGTAGATCATTCATGAAGCTTCTTCGATACCTCGCTGCGGTTGCCCTGATCGTTGCCGCCAATTCTAACGCGCTCTCGTCCGCGTTCGCCGCCGACCCGGTCTTCCCGCCGGGCGCCAGGGTGGGCATGACCCCGCTGGTCGGCCTCAACAAGGCGAGAGGGTTCATCGGCTTCGAGACCGAGGATCAGGGGGTCAAGGTCTTGATCGCCGACCTTCCGGCGGAGGCCTATGGCGAGGTCGCCAATGCCTTCAAGGCCGTACCGGGCGGCATCGGCGGCATCAAGCCGGAGAGCATCGAGACTGCGGCGGGGCTCGCCTACTACACCGTCGAAAACGCCAAGGAAACCACCAAGGACGGCGCCCCCAGCGTGCGCCGCTATTCGATGATCCTGCCTGGCCCCACCTTCTCCGGTTATGTCGCCGTGCAGGTGCCGGAAAACGCTTCCAGGATCTATACCGACGACGCCGTGCGCCAGATGTTCGCTTCCGCCGTGATCCGCGTCGAGGTCCCGATCGAGGAGCAACTCGGGCTGCTGCCGTTCAAGGTTAGCGAGCTCTCCAGCTTCAAGAACATCCGCACGCTGGCGCCGGGCGCCGCCGTCATCATTTCCGACGCCGACGAAAAGACCGGGTTCGAAGTCGCGCCCTTCATGATCATCGGCCTGATCGGCTCGACAGCGGCGTCGCCCGACGATCGCGGCCGCTTCGCCCAGCAGATCGCGACCACCATTCCGGGCGTGCGCGACGGCCGCATCACGATGTCCGAGCCGGTTCGCATCGACGGTCAGCCCGGCTACGAGACGCGGATCGACGCCACCAGCGGCAAGGACAATACGCCGGTTACGATCGTACAGTGGGTGCGATTCGGCGCACAGACCTCGATGCGCATCATCGGCTCGTCGCCGCGGACCGACTGGGCCACGGCCTTTCCGCGCTTCCGCGCGGTGCGCGACGGAATTCATCCGCGAACCTGATCCGGAAATTTGCAAACTCGCCGAAACTTCGGGCTTTCGTTCGTGCACCCATCGAACTAGCCTTCCTCGGGTTCATCATCTGGGAGGCGCACCATGTTCACTCGCAGACTGGTTCTGACAGGTCTCGCCATGACATCCGTCGCATCCCTCGTGCCGGGCGCGCTCCGCGCCGCACCGATCAAGCCCGACGGAACGTCTGCTTTGATCGTCATCGATGTGCAGAACTGCTTCCTTCCCGGCGGCAGCCTTGCGGTGAAGGACGGCGAGCAGGTCGTCCCGATCATCAACCGCATCGCAAAAGGCTTTGCCAATGTGGTGATGACGCAGGACTGGCACACTGCGGGCCATGTCTCGTTCGCCTCCACCCATTCCGGCAAGAAGCCGTTCGAGACCGTCGATCTCTCCTACGGCAAGCAGGTGCTGTGGCCGGATCATTGCGTGCAGGGCACCGAGGGCGCATCGCTGTCGAAGGACCTCACGATCCCGCATGCCGGCCTCGTCATCCGCAAGGGGTTCAACAAGGACGTCGACAGCTATTCGGCCTTCACCGAGGCCGACGGCAAGACCACGACCGGGCTTGCCGCATACTTAAAGGCGCGCAAGGTAAAACGGGTGTTCCTCGCCGGCCTCGCCACCGATTTCTGCGTGGCATGGAGCGCGCTCGACGCTCGCAAGGCCGGCTTCGAAACCTACGTGATCGAGGACGCCTGCCGCGGCATCGACACCCAGGGCTCGCTGGCAAAAGCCTGGGCCGACATGACCAAGGCCGGCGTCAAGCGGATCAAGTCGGACGATATCGCTGCTTGAGCAAGGACTTACAGGAAAAGCTAACGCTGATGAGTGGGCCACAGATAATTCGAACGCCTGGCGGCGAAGAGCTTGTCGTGCTGTCCCGGGCTGAATATGAAGCGCTCCTTGAGCGCGCCGATCACGATGCGGAGGATGCCGAAGACGTCGCCATCTACGATGCCCGAAAGGCTGCTGGCGAAGGCGTGCTGCCCCCTGAGGTTAGCGCTGCGATTCTTCGGGGTGAGAGTCGGTTGAAGGCCATCCGCAACTGGCGCGACGAGACACAGCTACATCTGAGTTTCAAGACAGGTATCGGTCAGGGCTATCTGTCAGATCTCGAAAGCGGACGTCGCACCGGAACCCCCGAGACCATCGCGAAGCTCGCGCATGCTTTGAGTGTTCCGGTGGATTGGCTTTCATAAAAAAAGACCACGCCTCAACATCTCTTTGGCAATCGCTCAAGCTTCGGCGCTTATTGTCGAAGCAAATGAAGCGACCACCGGACGTGCAAACAAATTCAGTTCGTCGTGGCTCAGCCCGAGACGTCTGCCGCCGGCGCAGCCTTCGGGCCGCCCTTGGAAACCCCGACCAGCGCCGGGCGCAGCACACGTTCGCCGATCGTGAAGCCGGCCTGTACGACCTGAACCACCGTCCCGGACGGGACGGACGGATCGGGCACTTCGTACATCGCCTGCTGGAAATTCGGATCGAACTTCTCGCCTGACGGATCGAACTTCTTGACGCCGTTCTTTTCGAGCGAATTGAGCAGCGAACGCTCAGTCAGTTCGACGCCTTCGATGAAGGCCTTGATGCCGGGATCGGCGGTCTCTTTAACCTCGGGTGGAATACCGTCGAGCGCGCGCTGCAGATTGTCGGCGATATCGAGAATGTCGCGGGCGAAACCCGTAATGCCATACGTCTTGGAATCAGCGACCTCGCGGCGGGTGCGCTGGCGCAGGTTTTCCATTTCTGCCAGCGTGCGCAGCATCTTGTCGCGCGCCTCGGCCAGTTCCTTGGTCAGCGCCTCGTTCGATCCTTCCTCGGGATCGTCGGGCATGATGTAGGGTTTTGAGACCACGGGCTCGCCGGTCGGGGCCGGTTTCACCGCGTCATCACTCGGCCGGTTCGGATCGGTCATAAGACTGCTTTCTCAAAAAACGGTTCTGGTTCGATGGGGATTTGCTGCCGGGGATATCGTGCTTTGGGGACCGAAAATCAAGCACAACCAGCCCTGATTGGGGTCGTTTCGGGGCGGATCAGCCACCCAGCATCCGGCTGACGATCCGGGCGGCGTAATCCACCGTCGGAATCACCCGCGCATAATTCAGTCGGGTCGGCCCGATCACGCCGAGAACGCCGACGATGCGGCCCGCGGCGTCGCTATAGGGGGCGATGATGGTGGAGGAGCCGGACAGCGAGAACAACTTGTTCTCCGATCCGATGAAAATCCGCACGCCCTCGGCGCGCTCGGCCCGGCCCAGTAGATCGATCACGCCGCGCTTGGTTTCGAGATCGTCGAACAGCGATTTGACGCGTTCGAGATCCTCGAGCGCATGCAGGTCTTCCAGCAGATTGGCATGGCCGCGCACGATCAGTTGCCGGTCGTCATTGTCGCCGCCGGACCAGCTCGCGATGCCGGCCGCGATCACCTTCTGCGTCAATTGATCAAGTTCGACGCGGCTCTGCGTCAGCGCGGTTTCGAGTTCGAGACGCGCTTCGGCCAGGGTGCGCCCGCGAATCCGCGAATTGAGGAAGTTGGACGCTTCGGTAAGCGCGGAGGAGGGAACGCCGGGCGGCAGCACCAGCACGCGGTTTTCGACCTGGCCGTCTTCGCCGACCAGCACCACCAGCGCCCGTTCCGGCTCCAGGCGAACGAATTCGATATGCTTCAGCCGCGAATTGGATTTGGCGGTCAGCACCACGGCGGCGGCGCGCGTGAGGCCGGACAGCCGCGTCAGCGCTTCGCCGAGCGCCGCTTCAACCGATTGCGCCTGGCCGACCGATGCAAGCTGGCTCTGGATCGATTCCCGTTCGGGCTCGGTGAGGTCGCCGACCTGCATCAGCGCGTCGACGAAGAAGCGCAGGCCGAGTTCGGTAGGCAGTCGGCCTGCCGACGTGTGCGGCGCGTAGATCAGGCCGAGCGCTTCGAGGTCCGACATCACGTTGCGGACCGAAGCCGGCGACAGCGGCATCGCGATCAGGCGGGAGATGTTGCGCGAGCCGACGGGTTCGCCGGTCGCGAGATAGCTCTCGACGATTTGACGAAAAATGTCGCGCGAACGCTCGTTGAGCTGGGCGAGCCCGGCATGCGGCGCGATAAGGCCGATCGGATCGTGGTGGGCCACCGTTAACTCCCTGCTACCCCCCTAACTTGTCGTTCCGGAGGGGCGATGACAAGCGTCCCTGCGCATGTTGGCGATCGGCTCGGAGAAATGGCGTCAAAACGTCATGAAACCGGGACCAAAAGCCCCTTGCCGCTGCGCACGCCCGCTCCTAAAAGCACCGCGAACGAATTTTCGCCCGGTTTCGAAAGGATTTCCCCATGCGGCCAAGCCGCCGTGCGCCCGATCAGTTGCGCCCCGTGTCGCTGGAACGCGGCGTGGTCAAATACGCCGAAGGTTCCTGCATGGTTAAATTCGGCGACACCCATGTGCTGGTCACCGCCACGCTGGAAGAGCGGCTGCCGCCCTGGCTGAAGGGCCAGGGCCGCGGCTGGGTGACGGCCGAATACGGCATGCTGCCGCGCGCCACGCTGGAACGCACCCGCCGCGAGGCTGCGGCCGGCAAGCAGGGCGGCCGCACCGTTGAAATCCAGCGGCTGATCGGCCGCTCTTTGCGCGCCGCCGTCGACCTCGAAGCGCTCGGCGAACGCCAGATCACCGTCGATTGCGACGTGATCCAGGCCGATGGCGGCACGCGCACGGCATCGATCACCGGCGCCTGGGTGGCGCTGGCGGACTGCATCGCGTGGATGAAGACCCGCAACATGATCAAGACCAACGTGCTGCGCGACAATGTCGCCGCGATCTCCTGCGGAATCTACAAAGGCACACCGGTGTTGGACCTCGACTATGCCGAGGATTCCGAGGCCGATACCGACGCCAATTTCGTCATGACCGGCGACGGCCGCATTATCGAGGTGCAGGGCACCGCCGAGAAAACGCCGTTCTCGCAGGACGAGTTCCTCGCGCTGATGGAACTGGCGCGCAAGGGTGTCGCGCGGCTGGTCGACTTGCAGAAGATGGCCGTCGCGTAGTCTGATCGCACATGCACCGTCGAATCACCGGCCGCCTCGTGATCGCGACCCACAATCCCGGCAAGCTCGCCGAGATGCGGGAATTGCTGGCGCCGCACGGCGTCGAGGCCGTTTCCGCTGGCGAACTGCGACTGGCTGAGCCCGAGGAAACCGGTCAGACGTTTCGTGCCAATGCGGCGATCAAGGCGATCGCCGCCGCCGAGGCGACGCAACTGCCGGCCTTCGCCGACGATTCCGGCCTCGTGGTCGATGCGCTGGACGGCGCGCCCGGCATCTACTCGGCGCGATGGGCCGGAGAGACCAAGGATTTCATGGCCGCGATGAGCCGGATCGAGCGCCTGCTGCAGGAACGCGGCGCCACCACGCCGGACAAACGCAAGGCGCATTTCGTCTCGGCCCTGTGCGTCGCCTGGCCCGACGGCCATCTCGAAGAGGTCGAGGCTCGCGCCGATGGAACTTTGGTCTGGCCGCCGCGCGGCACCGCCGGTTTCGGCTATGATCCGGCGTTCCTGCCCGACGGGCACACGAGGACCTTCGGCGAGATGAGTTCGATCGAAAAACACGGCCTGCCGCCGCTTGGGCTCGGCCTGTCGCACCGGGCGCGCGCCTTCGTCAAGCTGGCGGAGATCTGCCTTGGGTAGCATTGAGCGTCATCGCACGAAGCGGGCGGCGTTCGGTGTCTACGTGCACTGGCCGTTCTGCCTGTCGAAGTGTCCATATTGCGATTTCAACAGCCACGTCCGCCACGCGCCGATCGACGAAGAACGTTTCGCCCGCGCCTTCGCCCGCGAGATCGAAACCACGGCGGCGCGCGCGCCTGATCGAATCGTCACTTCGATCTTTCTCGGCGGCGGCACGCCGTCCTTGATGCAGCCGCAGACCGTTGGCGCCATCCTGGATTCGATCGGCAAGCATTGGCGGGTTTCTGACAATGTCGAAGTCACGCTGGAGGCCAATCCGACCAGTGTCGAGGCGACGCGCTTTCGCGGCTATCGCGCAGCCGGCGTCAACCGCGTCTCGCTCGGCGTGCAAGCGCTGGATGATGCCTCGCTGAAGGCGCTCGGTCGATTGCACAGCGCCCGCGAGGCGCTCGATGCGGTCGCGATCGCACGCGGCGCGTTCGACCGTTACTCGTTCGACCTGATCTACGCCCGGCCCGACCAGACCCCGCAGATGTGGGCCGACGAATTGAAACTCGCGATTTCGGAAGCCGCCGAACATCTCTCGCTCTACCAGCTCACGATCGAGGAAGGCACGCCGTTCTTCGGCCTGCATGCGGCGGGCAAATTGAAGACGCCGGACGAGGCTGTGGCCCGCGCGCTCTACGATGTGACGCAGGAAGTCTGCGCGCATCACGGCTTGCCGGCTTATGAGATTTCGAACCACGCCCGATCGGGCGCCGAATGTCAGCACAATCTTGTCTACTGGCGCGGCGACGAATATGCCGGCATCGGCCCGGGCGCGCACGGCCGTCTCGACATCGACGGAATCAGGCATGCGCTCGCCACCGAAAAACGTCCCGAGGCCTGGCTCATGCGCGTCGAGGCCAACGGCCACGGCGTCGTCACGGACGATGACCTCAACAGCGAAGAACGGGCCGACGAATTCCTGCTGATGGGATTGCGGCTCGCCGAAGGCATCGATCCAAAACGTTATGCGGCGCTGTCGGGCCGTACCCTCGATCCGGGCCGGATCGACGTGCTGCGGGAGGAAGGCGCCATCGTCGTCGACGCCGATGGCAGGCTGCGCGTGACGAAGGATGGCTTTCCCGTGCTCGATGCCGTCGTCGCGGATCTCGCGGCGTAAAGGCTGTCGTTCCTGCGAACGCAGGAACCCATACGCCGCGGCTCCTCCTACAAGGCACAAGGGTCGAGACCTTCTTTCAACATCAGCGACGGTGGTTATGGGCCCCTGCGTTCGCAGGGGCGACGAGAGATCACGCTCCAAAGCTCTTGGGCGAGCCCGCGACCGGCGTGCCGCCGCCGCTGGCGACCTTCATCACCGCAAGTCCGCGCTCATTGGTGCCGTCAGAGCGGAATCTGAACAGGCCGTCGATACCGGCGAAGCCCGACGGATTGGTCAGCGTCTCCGGCGCAAAACGTTGCGCGCCCTGCTTCGACAGCGCGGCGACCAGCGCGACCGCATCATAAGCCAGCGTGGCGGTGCGCACGGGGTCGGCGCCGAATTTGGCGCGGTAGCGGCCGGAGAAGGTTTGGAAGCCCGACGGGTCCGGCGCGGCATAGAGCCCGCCCTGCAGTACGGGACTCATGTAAACGCGCGGATTGTCCCACAGCCCGGTGCCGAGCAACTGGATGTTGCTTAGATTCGCACCCGCCGCGGTCAAGGCCTCCGCTGTGGCTACGACCGATTCGCCGTCGTCGGCGATGAACAACGCGTCCGCCGAGCCGAGCGACTGCGCCACCGTCCGCGCGGCGGCCGAACGGTCGGAGGCATATTTCTCGAACGCGACGATGCGCCCCTTGCGGCCAGCCGCCTGCTTGAACGCGGCCTCCACCACATTGCCGTAGGCATTGTCCGGCAGCAGTGCCGCGAAAGATTTCTTGCCGATGCTGGCAGAGTAATCGACGATCCGGTTGACGTCGGATTCGGGCAGGAAGCTCAGCAGATAGACGCCGCGCCCGGCGACGCTCGAATCGGTCGAGAACGCGATCACCGGAACGCCGCGCGCGCGCGTCAGTTGCGCGGTCGCCGGCACCGAGGCTGCGAACAGCGGGCCGAGAATGATCTCCGCGCCTTCGCCGAGCGCTTGCTGGGTGACCTGCTGCGCGCCTTGCGGGCTGCCGCCGTCATCCTTGATGAGAAGCTGGATGTTCGGATTCTGGAATTCCGCCAACGCCATTTCGGCGGCGTTCTTCATCGATTGCGCGGCGACGCCGGCGTTGCCGGCTGCCGAGAGCGGCAGGATCAGGCCGACCTTGACCTGCCCGGCGCCGACCGCGAGCGGCTGCTGTTGCGGGCCCGCCGGTCCCTCGGGCGCGGACGGGCCGAACGGGTTGGAAACCTGGCTGCCGGAGCAGGCGCCGAGCAGCGGCGCGCCGAGAATGAGACCGACCGCCGCACGGCGGGTCGGTCCCGATCGCCCGGGATCGGATGATCCAGGCTTGCCATTGAGCGGGCCTACCATCTTGTCTCTTCTCTTGACCGACCGCCGTCGACCAGGATCCCGGCTTTCTGGGCCAAGGCACCTGAACCGCTACTCAACCCGATGCGGATTTTGCATATTGTCTAGAATTAGTTAACCAAACAAAAGGATTACGAGCCCGCCCGACGCCGCGGGGAACTTCAATATTGCCGGGGACCGGCTGATATGGCGCTTCCACCAAGACCTCTCTAGATTGCCCATTATGCGCGCAAAACCCAGTTCTAACTACGGGTCTGAAACCGAACCGGGTTCGGCCAACCGGACTTTTTTGATCGGCGGTCACGTCCTGAATGCCCCGAAGCCGGTTCCCGGGCTGTATCTGGTGGCGACCCCGATCGGCCATCTCGGCGATATCACCTTGCGCGCGCTGGAGACGCTGGCCGGCGTCGACATCATCGCCTGCGAGGACACCCGCATCACCCGCCGCCTGACCGAGCGCTATGCGATCTCCGCAGAGCTGAAGCAGTATCACGAGCACAACGCGGCGATGGCGCGGCCGAAAATCCTGGGGAAGCTGGCGCAGGGCGCCTCGATCGCGCTGGTGTCGGATGCCGGCACGCCCTTGATATCGGACCCCGGCTTCAAGCTGGTGCGCGAGGTCTGCGCCGCTGGCCACGCGGTGATCGCGGTGCCCGGCGCGTCCTCGGTGCTGACGGCGCTTTCGGTCGCAGCCCTTCCCACCGACCGGTTTTTCTTCGAAGGATTTTTACCGCCCAAGCAAGTCGCGCGGCGGACACGGCTCGCGGAGCTTGCCCGGATCGACGCCACGCTCGTGATGTTCGAATCCGGCAACCGCGTGCAGGAGACGCTGGCCGATCTCGCCGAGACGATGGCCGGCCGCGACGCCGCGATCTGCCGTGAACTGACAAAACTTCACGAGGAGATCAAGCGCGCCCCGATCGCCGAACTGGCGAAGGCCGCCGGCACATTGGAAACCCGCGGCGAGTTCGTGCTCGTGATCGGCCCGCCGCGCAGCGATGCCGATGCCATGACGCAGCACGACCTCGACGAGCTCTTGCGTTCGTCGCTGGCGCGCGAGAGCGTCAAGGACAGCGTGGCGCATGCGGTCGAACTTTCGGGCCGGCCGCGCCGCGAGGTGTACGCCCGCGCGCTGGAGCTCGCGAAAGAAATCAGGGGCGGCGAGGCCAAAGAGACGACGATGGCCAAGACTGACGGCGCCACGCCGCCCGAACCATCCGCCAGGGTCGCCGCGCCGGAGCGGGTCGCGGCCTTCCGCACCGGGCTTTCGGCCGAAAGCAAGGCTGCCGCCTTTCTGATGGCGAAGGGCTACCGCATTCTCGCAAAGCGTTTTCGCACGCCCTATGGCGAGATCGACCTGGTGGCGAGGAAGCGCAACCTGATTGCCTTCATCGAGGTCAAGGCCCGCGCGAGCCTTGACGACGCCGCCTATGCGGTGACGCCACGCCAGCAGCGCGCATCATCGACGCCGCGCAAGCGTGGCTGATGGCGCATCCCGAACATGCCGAATTTGAGCTGCGTTTTGACGCCATCCTGATTGCGCCGCGGCGTCTGCCGCGCCATCTGTTAGCGGCATTCGACGCGACGCGTGACGCACTTTGAAAAGTATCTCCCTCCAGAGACCCGGACCCCTTCCCATGAAACTCAATGTCGCCGTCCAGATGGACCCCATCGCGCGCATCAACATCCGCGGCGATTTCGACTTTTGCGCTGTTGCTGGAAGCGCAGAAGCGCGGCCACAGCCTTTCCTACTATACGCCGGACAAGCTTTCGCTGCGCGGCGAGGAACTGGTGGCACCGGTACAGCATCTCACCGTGCGCGACGAGGTCGGCGACCATTTCACGCTCGGCGAAGCGAAGCGCGAGCCGTTGCAGGCGTTCGACGTCATCCTGCTGCGGCAGGACCCGCCTTTCGACCTCGCCTACATCACCTCGACGCATTTCCTCGAGCGCATCCATCCCAAGACGCTGGTGGTGAACAACCCGGCCTCGGTGCGCAACGCGCCGGAAAAACTGTTCGTGATGAATTTTCCGCAGCTGATGCCGCCGACGCTGATCTCGCGCGACCTCGACGAGATCAATTCCTTCCGCGATGAACACGGCGCCGTCGTCATGAAGCCGCTGCACGGCCATGGCGGCGCGGCGGTGTTTCGCGTGCTGCAGCAGGACATGAATTTCGGTTCGCTGTTCGACATGTTCTCGGTCACCTTCCGCGAGCCCTGGGTGATCCAGCGCTTCCTTCCCGAGGTCAAGCATGGCGACAAGCGCATCATTCTGGTCGACGGCGAATTCGCCGGCGCCGTCAACCGGGTGCCCGCCCCCGACGACCTCCGCTCCAACATGGTTCGCGGCGGCGCAGCCCAGGCCACCGAACTCTCGCCGCGCGAACGGGAAATCTGCGCCACGCTCGGTCCCGCGCTGCGCGAACGCGGTCTATTGTTCGTCGGCATCGACGTGATCGACGGCAATCTCACCGAGATCAACGTCACCTCGCCCACGGGCATCCGCGCTATTCAGCGTCTCAACGGCCCCGACGTGGCTGCGAAGGTTTGGGATACCATCGAGGCGAAGCGCGCCGGGAAGTAGGAGGAGGCCAGCCATCCGGCTGCACGCCGGGTCCGTTCTACGGTATTGCCTTGCTAGTCAGTATTACACCATCATACAGCCATTCTTTAGACAAGAATGGACGGCGGGCGGGCAGGCTGCCGTTAATTTTTTTGGAAGACATTGGACGGAAAAATGGAAGTGCCAGTGAACTCCACGCCCTCGAAAGACAATGCACCAGAAGCCCCGACCGGCCGCGCCGATGAGCAGCTCGCGCATGCCCACGACGAGATGGTGCGGGCGGATGAACAACTCACGCGCTTGAGCGAACAGCTTGCGAAACTGGAGCGCGGCGACGCGCGCCCGCCTCCGGCCGATCCTGTCCCGCAACCCCTGCCTGCCCCACCGCCATCGCCCGCGCCATCCGCGGCTCCGCAATCGCCAGCGACACCATCCCTGCCCGCAAAGCGGGCGCTCGCGGTCCACGTGGGCTTGATGCTGGCAGCGGGCATCGTCGTCGTGGCCCTGGTTTGGCAATCGTCCTATGGCGGCGGGGTCCGCCCTTCGCCGCAGCTCGCTTCAGCGCCATCATTGCCGCCGGAAAATCCGCCCGCGCAACCCTCGCCGTCTGCCGTTCAGCTGGCCTCGGTTGAGGCTGTGCCGCCGCAAGTGGCGGCGCCGCCATCGCCGGCAGCGCCGGCAACGACCCTTGCGCAGGCCGCACCACCGCAGGAAGCCCGACCGGCAACGGCCGCACCGCCGCCATCAGATCAAACGCAGTTGCTGCAGACGATGGCGCGCGACCTGGCAAATCTGCAGCGCAACATCGAACAGCTCAGGACGAACCAGCAACAGATGGCCAGCGACAATGCAAAGGCCATCGGGGAGCTGAAGGCGAGCCAGGACGAGATGAAACGCGCGCTCGCCAAGGTTCCCGATCAGGCACCGCCCCGAGCGACGTCGCTGCCGCCGCAGGCCGCTGCGGCCTTGCGCAAGCCGGAGCGACCGCGGCCGCTGGTGAGAGCGCGGCCAAGATATCCATACCCGCAGGAATGGATGTACGACGATTGGTAGCCGCCAAACGGCGGCGATCGAAATCCGGTCGACATCAACAGATCGAGCGCGTCGAGAGCGCGCAGCGCAATAAGTGCTGCGTCATCCTCCTTTTAGTATCTCTCTCGCACTTTCTCATCCCACTTGCCAATTTCGGGAAGCGGGCGCAGCCTGTAGTCACGGATGAATCTGTCCGGGCAGCATGCTGCAGTTCATAAAAACAGTGGAGGAAGACGTATGACGACGAATCTTTCGCGACGGTCATTGCTTGCGCTCGGCGCAGGCCTTGGTGCTGGTCTCGGCGCTTCAACGATGCTCGGGGGCAGCGCGCTGGCGAAAGCGCCGAAGCTTGGCACGCAGACGCCCTATTGGCACCGCTTCGTCCTCGGCGACGCTGAAGTGACCATTGTCTCCGACGGCACGCTGCCGCTCGGCCCTCCCAAGGGCACCTTCGTCGGCGTGCCCGATGAAGAAGTGAGGAAGATGCTCTCCGACAACTTCCTCAATCCCGATAACGTCGTGCTGGAGCAGAACTCGCCGATCGTGAACACCGGCGACAAGCTGATCCTGTTCGACACCGGCATGGGCACCTCGAAAGCATTCGGGCCGACCACCGGCCGCCAGCAGAAGAGCATGGCCGAAGCCGGAATCAAGCCGGGCGATATCGACGCCGTTGTATTGTCGCACGCGCATATCGATCATATCGGCGGCATCGTCGGCGCCGACGACAAGCCATTATTCCCCAACGCGCAATACTACATCACCCAGAGCGACTTCGAGTTCTGGACCGATGAAGGCAAGCTCGGCAGTCCCTTGAAGGATTTCGTGGTTCACGCCCGCAAGAACTTGCTGCCGGTGCGCGATCGCATCGTGTTCATCAAGGACGGCCAGGAATTCCTGCCCGGCGTGCAGGCGATCGCGGCGCCCGGCCACACCGTGGGTCACACCATCTTCATGGTAACGTCGGCCGGAAAATCCTTTGCTTTCCTCGGAGATCTCACGCACCACGCCGTGCTGTTGCTCGAAAAGCCGCGGATGGAGTTTTCCTACGACAGCGATCCGAAACAGGCGGCCGCGAGCCGGGTCAAGTTGCTCGACACCATCGCCACCAACAAGACCCCGATCATGTCCTATCACTTCGCCTGGCCCGGCTTCGGCCACGTCGCCAAGGCCGGCGATGGATTCCATTATTATCCCGAGCCGATGAAGATGGAACTCTGAGGGGAATTAACGTCCGGGGCCGGTCGATGCGGCCGGCCCCGGATCTTCCATCTCCCGTTAGGGATCGGATGCCTGGTCGCGTAAATCCTGATCAGCAAATCATGACCTGTGCACGATCCGGGAGAAAGCCATTGACCGACCAACCGCCCGCCAAGCCGTCCGACCTGATTTACGAGGACACCGGACCCGCGGCCCCTCTGATCTATTTCGACATCGTCGGCGCCTACGGCACCATGAATGGTGCGGTCGAAATCGAGCTGGCGACCCGTATTCTGGTGCCGAAGCCGGACGGATCGACGGAGGTCAAATTCATTTCCTCCGGCCGCATCCGCTGCAGCGCCACCGCCGCCGCCAATCTGCGCAACGGCCTCGATGCGGCATTGAAAATGCTGGAGCAGCCGCAGGGCAATATGGCGGCGATTGCGGCAGAGAAGCTGAATTGAGGGGGCGGTCTCCACCGACCTTTGATCGCCGCCCTCCGCGACACCCAGCACTGCCGCGCCTGCTTCAAAGACCTTTCCGAAAGGTCTGATAGGCCCGGCTCTCGCGCAGCGTGTCGGCGCCGCCCTGGATCAGGAGGTCGATCTGGTCAGCCGGCAATACAAATCGCGTCGGGATCGCCTCGAGGATGCCGGCGCGCGCAGGGCCGAGCTGCTCGAAGCCCAGCCGGTCGATCAAGATCGTGAGGTCGCCGCAGCGCCAGTTCGGGCCGACGCCGAGGCGCGCACGCTCCGTGGCGGACAAGCCGCAGCGCCAGCGCTTCACCCTGCCCGACCATTCGTTGAGCTGCGAGGAAAACGCCGCGTAGCTCAACCGCACGCTGGCGTCGATCGCGGTTGAAGCCGCGGCGGAGACCAGTTCGACGCCGCTCGGTCCTTCGAGGCGCTGCGCGAAGTCGCCGGAGGTGCCGCGGCCGGCATCGACCACGAGGAACATGATGCGCCGCACCTTCGCCGCCTGCCGTTCGGTCATCGGCTCGAACGGCCGCTGTGCCGCCATCAGTGCGATGCTGAACCCGGACAGGCCGAAATTGTCGACGAGGCCGCCATCGAGCAGTTTTACAAAACGCATCGAGCCGTCTCGGTAGCGGGCATTGGCTTCGGCAAACGAACGCAACAGCGGCTGTGCCTGCGGATCGCGACGCGCACGTTCGAGCAGGGGCGGCAGCTGCTTGCTGCAGCCGCCTGGAAACGTCTCCAGCACGATCGGCGCAAACGCGAGCGGCACCGCGGCCGAGGCGGCAACCGCTTCGGCGACGCGATAAGGCCTGATGTCACTGCAAAGGGCGTCGAATGCGGTTCTTCCGAATACGAACGGCGTGCGGTTATAAATGTCGGAGGCATTGATCCAGACCCGCGGCCGGCGGTCTTCGCGAAAAGCGTCAAACCGCGCCCCGTCAAAGACGTTGAGATCGAGCCAATTGGTAAACTGGCTGTCGTTGACGCCACCGCCAATGGCGCGCGCGATGTTACCGAGCGAAACGCTGGTATTGAGGCCTTCCTCCGCATTTCGCAGCAGGAAACGTTCGCGGAAATCATCCAGCGCCGCGCGCTTCTTGAGGCCGAAATACGCCGCCGTCACCGATCCTCCCGACACCCCGGATATGAAGTCCACGCGGTCGAGAAGCGATTTCGTCTTGTTTGATCCGGCGCGGGTGCGCTCCAGTTCGGTCAGGACCCCGAACGAGTAGGCCGCCGCGCGGGTGCCGCCGCCGGAGAACGACAGCGCCAGCAGCACGTCGTCGTCGAGGTTCGGAACCTCCCGGCCGAAATTGTTCTCGGCGAGCGTCTCGCCGAGGGGGACATTGCCGGGCAGATTGTAGACCGTGGCGCATCCGGCAAGCAGGGCGGCACACGTGAGCGCCAACGCAGGCAGTATCCTGGCCCGCATACAAGACGTTCTCACGCACGTTCCTCGCTGAAGAAAATTCAAGATTACCGGAGCGTCAGACGTGCCACGCCCAGCGCGAGATTGATACCGATCTGGCCTTCGACCGACAGCGGCTGCAACGAAATCGTGCGATTGGATCCGCCGACGAGAACGTTGGCGCCCAGACCAAGACCAAGCGAGGCGTTGCCGCTGGCGCCGACATAGGTTCCCCGCAGCACGCCGTATCCGACGCGCGAGGTCGGCGCGAACACACCCCAGAACAGTCGCCCCCCGCCGGTAATTCCGACATCCAGTCCGATCCGGCCGATCGTCCCCGTGTAAGTGTAAGTGCGTCCCGTCGCATTCGACCGAAACACACATCGCAAATTCTGCCGCGAGCCGACGATCAGTCCGACACGTGGCGACGCGTCACAGGTCAATCCGCCCACCCGAACCGGCTGCGCCTGTGCAAACGCCGGCGCCGTGAATGCGGTCATGATCGCGCACAGACCCGCGGCAAGGTAGATTTTTGACATGCGATTCCCCCAACAGCTGCGGTTTGCTCAACTCGTGTGCGCACAGGGGCGCGAGCCTTTACTACGTCGCCGACAGCCGCCCGACAACCTGCGGAAAACCCTGAGAGCCCGCGATAATCGACCATTCGGCGTTGCGCCAGCGCGTACCCAAGTCGGACGGGGCACCGGGTATGTTCCCGTAATGTTCTTGACTTTCCCTCCGGTTCCCCGCTACCTTCGATTGTGGAACTGGGGGCGGCATGGTTGCGCGAGTTTCTACCGTAGCCTTTGAGGGGATCGAGGCCCGCGCGGTCGACGTGCAGGTGCAGGTCGCGCCGGGCTTGCCGGCGTTTGCGATCGTGGGTCTCCCGGATAAGGCGGTGTCGGAGGCGCGGGAGCGGGTGCGTTCGGCGTTGATCGCCTCGGGGCTGGCGCTGCCGGCGCGGCGGATCACCGTCAACCTGGCGCCGGCCGACCTGCCAAAGGAAGGCAGCCATTACGATCTGCCGATCGCGCTCGGCCTGATGGCCGCGATCGGAGCCATCCCGCCGGATGCGCTCAACGGCTTTACCGTGCTCGGCGAGCTCGGGCTCGACGGCTCGATCGCGGCCGTGGCCGGCGTGTTGCCGGCGGCGATCGGCGCGAACGCGCGCGAGGAAGGCCTGATCTGTCCGGCGGCGTGCGGAACGGAAGCCGCCTGGGCAAGCCCCGACATCCAGATCATCGCGGCAAAATCGCTGATCCAGATCGCCAACCATTTTAAAGGCACGCAGGTGCTGTCGCGCCCGCGCCGAAAGTGCACGAGCCGGAAGCGACGCATCTCGATCTGCGCGACATCAAGGGCCAGGAGAGCGCCAAGCGCGCGCTCGAAATCGCAGCGGCCGGCGGACATCATCTGCTGATGATCGGCTCGCCCGGTGCTGGCAAGTCGATGCTGGCGGCGCGGCTGCCCTCGATCCTGCCGCCGCTTTCGCCATCAGAACTTCTGGAAGTCTCGATGATCGCCTCCGTCGCCGGTCAGATCCGCGACGGTGCCTTGACCGCGCGGCGGCCGTTTCGCAGCCCCCATCATTCCGCCAGCATGGCCGCATTGACCGGCGGCGGCATGCGCGCGAAGCCCGGCGAGATTTCGCTCGCACACCAGGGCGTATTATTTCTCGACGAATTGCCGGAGTTCGATGCACGCGTGCTCGATTCGCTGCGCCAGCCATTGGAAAACGGCGAGGTCTCGGTGAGCAGAGCCAATCACCGCGTCACCTACCCGGCCCGCTTCATGCTGGTCGCGGCGATGAACCCATGCCGCTGCGGCCATGCCTATGAGCCCGGCTATTCCTGCAGGCGCGCGCCGGTCGACCGCTGCACCGCTGACTATCAGATGCGGATCTCCGGCCCGTTGATGGACCGCATCGACCTGCGCATCGAGGTACCGGCGGTGACCGCCGCCGACCTGATCCTGCCGCCGCCTTCCGAAGGTTCGGCGGAAGTCGCCGCCCGCGTCGCGGCCGCCCGCGACTTGCAGCTTGCGCGCTATGCGGCGGCCGGCATGCCGCATATCCGCACCAACGCCGAAGCGCCGGCTTCGCTGCTGGAGACGATCGCGCAGCCGGACTCACAAGGCCAGAAGCTGCTGCGCGATGCCGCCGAAACCATGAAGCTGACCGCGCGCGGCTATCACCGCGTGCTCCGCGTCGCGCGCACGCTGGCCGACCTCGATGGCGCGGAAAAGATCGGCCGGCTGCATCTGGCAGAAGCGCTGTCCTATCGCGCACTCGCGGAGGATCTGCGCCGCGCGGCGTAGCGTATGATCATCCTCGAAGGGTCGCGGTCGCATAAGGTGCGAAGCGGTTTTCCCTCGGCACTTACGCCAAGCGTTTGCCCGGAAGGTGTTGCGTCGCACTGTCCCTTGCTTGCGATGCGACGAAAATATCATCGAATCGTCAAGCGTATGTCCTTCGCGTTTGATCCAGATCAATGAAGGCTTGGCCGACCAGCATTTATGCTGCGCATGCGCAATGACATTTCCTGCAATGGAGCAGGCATGGCGCGTTCCATTCCAATTGCAGATGACAGGTTGACTGGTACCGCACGGGAGCGTGCGGCCGGCTCGACACTGTTCTATTTTGAAAGTGGCAGGTCGTTATATGAGCGACACGTCAGGCAAGCATGACGCGCGGTCGACGCACGAATCCGCATTCGGGACCGGCCGGCGTGCGGAATTTCTGGTATTCGCCATCATCGTCGCCTTCATCTGGCCGGTGGTCGCCGTCGGCGTGGTCGGCGGATACGGCTTTCTGATCTGGATGGTCCAGGTGATCCTGGGGCCGCCAGGCCCTCCGGGGGCATGACCGTCATGGAAAGCCCGGGTCCCTCTCGCCGCGCGCTGTTTCGCGGTCAGCTCATCTCCAGGCCGGTCGCCATCATCAACGCCGACTGCCTCGCCGAAGCCGGCATCGTCTGCCGCTCCTGCGGCGACGCCTGTACGGCTTCGGCAATTCGTTTTCGTCCACGTATCGGACTGCCGCCGCAAGCCATCGTCGATGAAACCGCCTGCACCGGATGCGGCGATTGCGTCGGTGCGTGCCCGGGCGAAGCCATCGCATTGGGCGCCGCCGCAAACAGCAGAGACGTTTCATGATCGCCGAAGCCACCATGCACATTTCGAGCGCGGTCGTATCCGTATTGCCGGACTGGCGGGACCAGGTGTTGGGCATGCTCGCGGCGATGCCTGGCGTTGAGACACATCAACGCAATGCGTCGAAGATCGTGATCGTGATGGAGGCGACCGAGAGCGGAATTCTCGGCGGTCGCCTCGCTGAAATCTCATCCTGGCAAGGCGTCCTGTCGGCCAACATGGTGTTCGAACAGGTCGATGGGCCCGTCGAGATCGGAGACTAGAACATGTCACTCTCGCGACGCGAATTATTGAAGGCGCAGGCCGCGGCGGTCGCTGCAGCGGCGGCCGGCATCATGGCCCCGGCCAACGCGCAACCGGTGCAGGGCGGCGCTGGATCGCTCGATATCAAATGGTCAAAGGCCCCGTGCCGCTTCTGCGGCACCGGCTGCGGCGTGATGGTCGGCGTCAAGGGAAACATGGTCGTCGCAACCCACGGCGACACCCTCGCCGAGGTCAATCGCGGACTGAACTGCATCAAGGGATATTTCCTCTCCAAGATCATGTATGGCGGCGACCGCCTGACCACGCCGCTGCTGCGCAAGAAGGGCGGCGTGTTCGACAAGAACGGCGAACTGACGCCGGTATCCTGGGACGAAGCCTTCGACACCATGGCCACCCGCGCCAAGGCGACGCTGAAGGAAAAGGGCCCGACCGCGCTCGGCATGTTCGGCTCGGGACAGTGGACGGTGTACGAGGGCTACGCCGCCACCAAGCTGATGCGCGCCGGCTTCCGCTCCAACAATCTCGACCCCAATGCCCGCCATTGCATGGCCTCTGCCGCGGTCGCCTTCATGCGCACCTTCGGCATGGACGAGCCGATGGGCTGTTACGACGATTTCGAGGCCGCGGACGCCTTCGTGCTGTGGGGCTCGAACATGGCCGAGATGCACCCGATCCTCTGGACGCGGCTCACCGACCGGCGGCTCAGCCATCCGCATGTGAAGGTCGCGGTGCTCTCCACGTTCACGCACCGAAGCTCCGACCTCGCCGACATCCCGATGGTGTTCAAGCCGGGCACGGACCTGGCGATCCTGAACTATATCGCCAACCACATCATCACGACCGGGCGGGTCAACCAGGATTTTGTGAAGAACCACACCACCTTCGTGAAGGGTACGGTGGACATCGGTTACGGATTACGCCCGGATCATCCGCTCGAGGTCAAAGCCAAGGGCGCGGCAACCGCCGGCGCGACCCAGCCGATCGACTTCGACGCCTATGCCGCCTTTGTGAAGGACTACACGCTGGAGAAGGTCTCCGAGCTCACCGGCGTCGAGCGCGGCTTCCTGCTGGAGCTCGCCGAGCTCTATGCCGATCCGAAGCGCAAGGTGATGTCGCTTTGGACCATGGGCTTCAACCAACATGTGCGCGGCGTGTGGGCCAACCAACTGCTCTACAATCTGCATCTGCTGACGGGAAAGATCTCCGAACCCGGCAACTCCCCATTCTCGCTGACCGGGCAGCCGTCCGCTTGCGGCACCGCGCGCGAGGTCGGCACCTTCGCGCATCGTCTGCCGGCCGACATGGTCGTGACTAATCCAGAGCACCGCAAGCACGCCGAGGAAATCTGGCGCGTCCCGCAAGGCCTCATTCCGGAAAAGCCCGGCTATCATGCGGTCGAACAGGACCGCATGCTGAAGGACGGCAAGCTGAATTTCTACTGGATCCAGGTCAACAACAACCTGCAGGCGGCGCCGAACAGTTCGCGCGAGACCTATCCGGGTTACCGCAATCCGGACAACTTCATCGTGGTCTCGGACGCCTATCCGACGGTGACGGCGATGGCCGCCGATCTCGTTCTGCCCACGGCGATGTGGGTGGAGAAGGAAGGCGCCTACGGCAACGCCGAGCGCCGCACCCATGTATGGCGGCAGCTCGTCAACGCGCCCGGCGAGTCGCGCTCCGACCTCTGGCAGCTGATGGAATTCTCAAAGCGCTTCACCACCGACGAGGTGTGGCCGGCGCAGATCCTGGACGCCAATCCCAATTATCGCGGCAAGACGCTGTTCGACGTTCTCTACCGTAACGGCAAGGTCGACAAGTTCGCGGCGAGCGAAGTTCCCGCCGAATACGAAAACCACGAGGCGAAAGCCTTCGGCTTCTACGTGCAAAAAGGGCTGTTCGAGGAATACGCCGAGTTCGGCCGCGGCCATGGCCACGACCTGGCGGATTTCGAGACCCTCCATGAAGTGCGGGGTCTGCGATGGCCCGTCGTCAACGGCAAGGAGACGAAGTGGCGCTATCGCGAGGGCCTCGATCCCTACGTCAAGCCGGGCAAGGGCGTCGAGTTCTATGGCAACAAGGACGGCAAGGCTCGGATCATTGCCGTGCCCTACGAACCTCCGGCTGAATCACCGGACAAGGAATTCGACGTCTGGCTGGTCACGGGTCGGGTGCTCGAACACTGGCACTCCGGCTCCATGACGATGCGGGTGCCCGAACTCTACAAGGCGTTTCCCGGCGCCAGGGTCTTCATGCATCCGGAAGACGCGCGCGACCGCGGCCTCAATGAGGGCGCCGAGGTCCGCGTGGTTTCCCGCCGCGGTGAAATTCGCAGCCGGATTGACACCAAGGGCCGCAACCGGATGCCGCGCGGCGTTGTCTTCGTTCCGTGGTTCGATGCCAGCCAACTGATCAACAAGGTGACGCTGGACGCAACCGATCCCATTTCCAAGCAGACGGACTTCAAGAAATGCGCGGTCAAGATCATCAAGGCGTGATGCGGTTTCGCTCGTCCATCGCAGGCGCGCTGCTCGGCGGCATGCTGGTGTTTGCCGGCGGCGCGATCTACGCGCAGACCGCACCCCAAAATCCACCTCAGGTGGTGCCGCGCGTCACGGGCGCCGCCGCGCCGATGGGCGATATACCGGCGCCCGCTTTGGCGCGGCCGGTCGTCGATGACAAGCGGCTGATGCGCAATTATCCAGAGCAGCCGCCGATCATTCCGCATTCCATCGACAATTATCAGCTTACGCTCAAAACCAACCGCTGCCTCGACTGTCACCGCCGCCAGTTCACCGAAGGCTCGGGCGCGCCGATGATCAGCATCACCCACTTCATGGACCGCAACGGCCAGGTTCTCGCCGACGTGACGCCGCGGCGCTATTTCTGCACCGCCTGTCACGTCCAGCAGACCGACGCCCAGCCGCTCGTTCCCAGCACGTTCAAGGACATGCTTCTCGTCGGCCCCGAGAAGAAGTGAGAACCTGCAATGCAGCGGCTCAAGTCACTCCTGATCTGGTTCTGGCGCATCGCCAGCCGCCCCAGCGCGCATCTCAGCCTCGGCTTTCTCGCGCTGGGCGGCTTTCTCTGCGGCGTGTTGTTCTGGGGCGCCTTCAACACCGCGCTCGAAGTCACCAACACCGAAAAATTCTGCACCTCCTGCCACGAGATGCGCAACAACGTGTTCCAGGAACTGCAGCACACCCCGCACTTCACCAACCGTTCGGGCGTCCGCGCCAGCTGCCCCGACTGTCATGTCCCGCACAACTGGACCGACAAGATCGCCCGGAAGATGCAGGCCTCGAAGGAAGTCTGGGGCAAGATCTTCGGCACCATCGACACGCGGCAGAAGTTTCAGAATCATCGGCTCGAGCTCGCCAAGCATGAGTGGGCGCGGCTCAAGGCCAACGATTCGCTGGAATGCCGCAACTGCCATTCCGCCGTCGCCATGGATTTCACCAAGCAAACCCGGCGCGCCGCTGATATCCACGGCAAGTTTCTCGTCACCGGGGACAAGACCTGCATCGACTGCCACAAGGGTATCGCGCACGAGCTGCCCGACATGACCGGCATCGAGCCGGGCTGGCAAGCGCCCCCCGAATTGCGGGAGCGCCAGAGCTCTCGCGACGATCCGCGCGAGGAGCTGGCGCGCTATCTCGCGACGGCGGTGCCGGTGCGATAACGCGAAGATCTGTCGTCACCCGCGAAGGCGGGTGACCCAGTATTCCAGAGACGGCACTAATAGAACCGATCGGCCTCAGCGTACTGGATCCCCCGCCTTCGCGGGGGATGACGGATGTATGTGCAGCTAGCTCAATCCAGCTACGAATTTTCCTTCACGCGCGCCAGCAGCGCCAGGCCTGCCGCGAAGAACACCACCAGCAGCGCCATGCCGGCCTTCTGGCTCGCGGTCACGGCCGTGATCGCGCCGATCAATAGCGGGCCGATGAACGACGTCACCTTCCCGGTCAGCGCGAACAATCCGAAATATTGCGCGATGCGCTCCCGCGGCGCGAGACGGATCAGGAGCGAACGCGACGCCGCCTGCAGCGGCCCGCCGGCCGCGCCGATGAGGCATCCGAGGATGAGATAGGCGCGCTCGGCCGCGCCTGAAAACAATGCGCCGCCCGGCACCGGCGGCGCGACCTTCACGAACAGGATCGAGTCCTTGTCGACCAGCAAAATCGCTCCGACGGCGAGCAGCAGGATCAACAGGCTGCCGGCGATGACACGCTTGGGTCCGAGCTTGTCGTCGAGTTTGCCGCCGAGCCATGCCCCGAAGGTGCCGGCGATGGCCAGCAGAATCCCGAAACTTCCGATCTGGATCGTACGCCAGCCAAACGTGCCGGCGGCATAGATGCCTCCGAACGCGAACAGCGACACCAGCCCGTCGGTGTAGATCATGTTGGCGAGCAGGAAGGTCGCCATCGACTTCTGCTTCGGCAATTCGCCGAGCGTCCGCTTCAGCCCGCTCAATCCTACGCGCACTGCCGCGCGGATCGGACGTCTTGCCGGATAGTCCGGTGTTAGTAAAAACATCGGCAGCACGAAGATGACGAACCAGATGCCTGTCAAAGGACCGGTGATGCGGTCGCCCTGATGCGAGGCCGGATCGAGGCCGAACAGCGGCATCAGGCCGAACAGCGTGCGTCCGGTATCGGGGTTCGCGGCCAGAAAGCCGAGCACCAGGACGAGGCTGAGGATGCCGCCGATATAGCCGGTGGCCCAACCGGTGCCGGACAGCCGCCCAATTCGATCCGGCGGCACCAGCGTCGGCATCATCGCGTTATTGAAGACGGTGGCAAATTCGACGCCGACGCTGGCGATCGCATAGGCGAGCAACAGCGGCGGGATGACGCTGGGGTCACCGGGCTTTCCGAACCACATCAGCGAGGCGCCGATCACCAGCAGAACGCCGAAGCCGGCGATCCACGGTTTGCGGCGGCCGCTGGCATCCGCAATCGCACCCAGCACCGGCGACAGCAGCGCGATCATCAGGCCGGCGGCCGCGGTGGCAAATCCCCACAGCGCCTGCCCCTGCGCCGGATCCGGGGCGACGAAGCTCGCGAAATAGGGCGCAAATACAAAAGTGGTGATCAGTGTGAAATATGGCTGCGCGGCCCAATCGAAGAATATCCAGCCGATGACGGCGGCGCGGCGCGGATATTCCCGCGGCATTTCGGCACCGGCTGCCTCGGAAGCGATCACCGTCATGTGAGGAATTTCCTTCAAAAGTCTCGCAAGCCATTTTGCCGATCGAATCCGAACCCATATAGCATGCGGCACCGATGCTGGCGGCTGTTGCCAAGCGTCACACAGGCTCCAACTGCGGCGGATTTTCGATGACAGTCTTTTCGATCCGAAGGCGCCGGCTGGTTGCCACAATTGTGCTTGCGTTTGCCTGCGGAGCGACGGCCTTCGCGCAAGAGCGCCGCGCCTACGCGCCCCCCGATCTCTCCACGGTTCGCGGCATCGCGGCCGAGCATGGCTTGGTGGTGGCGCAGGAACGACTCGCCGCGCAAGTCGGCGCCGACATTCTGCGGCAGGGCGGCAATGCGGTCGACGCCGCGGTCGCCACCGGCTTTGCGCTTGCCGTCACCTATCCTCGCGCCGGAAACATCGGCGGCGGCGGCTTCATGGTGATTCATTCGGCCACGCGTAACGAAGATGTCGCCATTGATTATCGCGAGACCGCGCCGGGTGCGATCACGCGGGATGTTTTTCTCGGGGCCGACGGCAAGCCCGACGCCGACAAGTCACGCAATTCCGCGCTCGGCATCGGCGTGCCCGGTACGGTAGCCGGATTGGTGCTGGCGCTGGAGAAATACGGCTCGGGCCGTTTCACACTGGCGCAGATCCTCGCGCCCGCCATCGAAATGGCGCGCGACGGCTTTGTCATCGCCGACGACATGGCGGACACGCTGCCGGATATGTATCGCCGGATGGGACGCTGGCCGAATTCGGCGAAGGCGTTTTCCCGCAGCGATGGTACGCCGCTGCAGGAAGGCGACCGGTTGATCCAGTCCGATCTCGCGGCCACATTGTCCGCGATTGCCGAGCAGGGACCGCGCGGATTTTATGAGGGCCCGGTCGCCGAACGGCTGGCAAAGGCCGTCCGCGACGGCGGCGGCCTCATGACGGCCGACGACCTGAAATCCTATCAGGCCGTCATCCGCCCCCCCGTGCGCGGCACCTACCGCGGCTATGACATCGTCTCGATGCCGCTGCCCTCCTCCGGCGGCACGGTGTTGCTGGAGACGCTGAACATTCTCGAAGGATTTCCGCTTGCGGACATGAAGCAAGGCACAGCGCCCTCGCTACACCTCATGATCGAAGCCATGAAGCGCGCTTACGCCGACCGCGCGCGCTATCTCGGCGATCCCGCCTTCGTCAACGCACCCGTCAATGTGCTGATCACAAAGGAATACGCGGCAAGGCAACGCGCCGGCATCGACCTTGCGCGCGCAACGCCGGCCGGCGACGTGCTGGCGGTGAGCCCGCGCGAGGGCAGCAACACCACGCATTACTCGGTGGTCGATTCCAGCGGCAACGCGGTCAGCAACACCTACACCCTGAATTTTCCCTATGGCGTCGGCCTGGTCGCCGAGGGGACCGGCGTGCTGCTCAACAACGAACTCGACGATTTCACCGCCGCGCCCGGCGCCTCGAATGCTTTTGGCCTGGTTGGATTCGAAGCCAATCTGCCTGGCCCGGGAAAGCGGCCATTATCATCGATGTCGCCGACCATCGTGCTGAAGGACGGCAAGCCGGTACTGGTCACGGGTTCGCCGGGCGGCAGCCGTATCATCTCGGCGGTACTGCAGGTCGTGATCGACGTGCTCGACTACAAAATGGATGTCGCCGCCGCCGTGGCGGCCCCCCGGGTTCATCATCAATGGATGCCCGACGAGGTGCGTGCGGAACGCGGCTTTCCCGACGAGGTGCTAACTGAGCTGAGGGCGAAAGGCCACAAGGTGATCGAACCGCTCGGCCAAACCTCGGTGAATTCGATCGCCGTGACGCCAAACGGCCTCCTCGGGGCGCCCGATCCGCGCACGCGAGGGGCGGCGGCGTTGGGACAGTGAAGCGGTGACGGCTGACGACGATTTGCTCTATAGATCATAGCCAACGATCTGAGTTGAAACCGGGAGCAGGCCCAATGACATCTCTCAAAGGCAAGACGCTGTTCATCTCGGGCGCCAGCCGTGGCATCGGGCTGGCCATTGCACTGCGCGCCGCGCGGGACGGCGCCAATGTCGCGGTTGCGGCCAAGACGGCAGAGCCGCACCCGAAGCTCAAGGGCACCATCTACACCGCGGCGGAGGAAATTCGCGCCGCCGGTGGCAAGGCGCTGCCGGTGCTGTGCGACATCCGCGACGAGACGCAGGTGATGGCGGCCATCGAGCAGACCGTCGCCGAATTCGGCGGCATCGATATCTGTGTCAACAATGCCAGCGCCATCAGCCTGACCAATTCGCAAGGGACCGACATGAAGCGGTTCGACCTGATGATGGGCATAAACACACGCGGCACCTTCATGGTGTCGAAATACTGCATCCCGCATCTGAAGAAGGCGGCCAACCCGCACATTCTGATGCTGTCGCCGCCGCTCGACATGAAGCAGAAATGGTTCGAGCATTCCACCGCCTACACGATGGCGAAGTTCGGCATGAGCATGTGCGTGCTGGGATTGTCGGGTGAACTGAAATCCGCAGGCGTGGCGGTCAACGCGCTGTGGCCGCGCACGACAATTGCGACAGCCGCGGTCGGCAATCTGCTCGGCGGCGATGCCATGATGCGCGCCAGCCGCACGCCCGAAATCATGGGCGATGCCGCGCATGCCATCCTGACACGGCCGTCGCGCGAGTTCACCGGGCAGTTCTGCATCGACGACAAGGTGCTGTACGCCTCTGGCGTCAGGGACTTTGAGCCCTACCGTGTCGATCGCTCGGTGCCGTTGATGTCGGACTTCTTCGTCCCCGACGATGACGTGCCGCCACCGGGCGTCACCGTGCAGGCGCTGCCGTCGGTGAGCGCCGCGCAAACCTCGCGCTAGAAAGCCAGGGAGCGTTACGGCCGTCCAGCCGTCAACGCCCGACCACATACGGCCCGCCCTTTTCGAGCGCGCGCGCATAGGCCGGCCGGGCATGAATGCGTTCGAGAAACGCCATTGCCTTGGGATGACCGATCTCCAGCCCGCCACGTGCCGCGGCGGCTTCCAGCGGAAAGCTCATCTGGATGTCGGCGCCGCTGAATTCATTGCCGGCGAACCACTCGCTTTTTGCCAGCTCGCCTTCCCAATAGTCCATGTGCTGCTTGAGCTGCGGATTGACTAGCGTCGTCAGCGCCGTGTTGGACACCTTGCGCACCAGCGGCCGCAGCAAGGCCGGCGCACGCTTCGGCATCAGCGTGAACAACAGCTTCAGCAGCAGCGGCGACATCGCCGATCCTTCGGCATAATGCAGCCAATAGGTATAGCGCAGACGTTCCGGCGTGTTCGGCGGCGGGATCAGGCGGCCCTTGCCGTAGGCGTCGATGATGTATTCGCAAATCGCACCCAACTCGGCGATGGTGTTGCCATTGTCGGTGATGACGGGCGATTTGCCGAGCGGGTGGATGGCGCGCAGTTCCTTCGGCGCCCGCATGTCCGGCTGACGCTGATAGCGGACGATCTCGTACGGCACCTCCAGCTCTTCGAGCAGCCACAGCACGCGCTGCGAGCGGGAATTATTGAGATGATGAACCGTCAGCATGGCGTTCCCTTTTATTGGCCGCCGTTGGTGCCAGCCGGGCGGGGCAAAGTCGAGACGGCCTAAGGGAGCATCCTCATATTTACCCGGGCGATATTGACATTCAAATCTATCCGGGTAAATATAGGCTACCAAATACAGAGTTTTTCCGATGACTGACAACACGCGTCCCCAGTTCACGGCCTTCATCGGCCCGCAGCGGCTGGCAGCCGGCCCGCTCGTGGAGGTCGCCATCGCAGTGATGCAGGCTTCCCGCCGGCCCGCCGCGCTACCGATCATCATCTTCAGCGACGCGACCGGTCAGCCGATCGATCTCGACCTTCGCGGCACCGAACGCGACGTGATCGCCCGTCTGCCGCAACCCGCCTCGTCCCCCGAAGCCGAAGGGACGGCGTCAGCGGAGCCGCGCGGGCGCGGGCGGCCGAAGCTCGGCGTTATCGCTCGCGAGGTGACGCTGTTGCCGCGCCATTGGGAATGGCTCGGCGCACAGCCCGGCGGCGCATCGGTCGCGCTCCGGAAACTGGTGGAAGCAGCGCGCCGCGCCAACGGCGATGCCGATCGCGTCCGCGCGGCGCGGGATGCCGCCTATCGTTTCATGTCCGCGATGGCCGGCAATCTCGCCGGCTTCGAGGAAGCGGCGCGGGCGTTGTTCGCCGATGACCGGCGGCGCTTCGTCGGTCTCATCGCCGGCTGGCCCGAGGATATCCGCGACCAAATCGTCAAGCTCGCCTTCAGCGATCGCGCCGAGCCGTAGGCGCGATCGTCCTTTAGCCGAACTTCGAAAACCTCTCGCCCGCAACCGGCCGTCTCGGTGTGCTCCCATGGGGAAAACCCGCGCATTGTCACGATATTACGATCGTCATAATATCGTGGACGCAACGCCTGCCTTGCGCCAGAATGCGCAAAACATCAGAGGAGACTGCCGTGAGCTCAAATCCGCAATTCCTGTTCGATTTCGGCAGTCCCAACGCCTTCCTCAGCCATGAAGCTATTCCTGCGATCGAAAAACGCACCGGTGCAAAGTTCGAATATGTGCCGGTCCTGCTCGGCGGCATCTTCAAGGCCACCAACAACAAATCGCCCGCCGAAACGCTCGCCGGCGTCAAGAACAAGCGCGAATTCCACGCACTGGAAACCCAGCGCTTTCTCAAGCGCTTTGCGGTCAAGCCCTATGTCTGGAATCCGTTCTTCCCGGTCAACACGCTGAACCTGATGCGCGCGGCCGTGGCGGCCCAACTCGAAGGCGTGTTCGAGAAATATATCGAGGCGGCGTTTCATCACATGTGGGTCGAGCCGAAGAAAATGGATGACCCTGAAGTTGCAGCCAAGGCGCTGGCCTCTTCTGGTATCGATGCCGCAAAACTGCTGGCGCGCTCGCAGGATGCCGACGTAAAGGCCAAGCTGATCGAGAACACGCAAAATGCCGTCGAGCGCGGCGCGTTCGGCTCGCCGACGTTCTTCGTCGGCAACGAAATGTTCTTTGGCAAGGAGCAGCTTCGTGAAGTCGAGGAGATGATCTCGGGCAAGTAGCCAACCGGATTTTGCGAGCGGAAATGGGCGAATAGTGATTGGCGAATAGCGAATGGTTGGTGATAGAGGAGGTCCAGGATTTGCCCTCGTCGCCCGCCCATTCCAAGACCAACAACAAAAGGAAGTTTTCCATGCGTATTCTCGTGGTCGGGGCCGGCGCGATCGGTGGCTATTTCGGCGGCAGGCTGCTTCAGGCCGGAAATGACGTGACGTTCCTGGTTCGGCCCAAGCGCGCTTCCGAGCTCGCAAGCGCAGGCCTCGTCATCAAGAGTCCAAACGGCGACGTGACGCTCGAGAGCCCGCCGACCGTGCAGGCCGACAAGCTCGCAGAGAATTTCGATGTCGTGCTGCTGAGCTGCAAGGCCTTCGACCTCGAAGACGCGATCAAGTCGTTTGCTCCCGCGGTCGGACCGCAAACAGCGATCATTCCGTTGCTCAACGGTATGCTGCACCTCAACGTGCTCGATGAAAAATTCGGCGCCGGCCGCGTGCTCGGCGGTCTCTGCGCCATCGCGGTGACGCTCAACGAGGCCCGCGAGGTGGTCCAGCTCGCGCCGATGCAGTCGCTCAATTTCGGCGAACGCGACGGCGCCATGTCGGAGCGGGTGCGCGCGATCGCGAAGGTTTTCGAGAGCGGCAAGATCGGCGCGGTGGCCAGCGGACACATCATGCAGGATATGTGGGAGAAATGGGTGTTCCTCGCTTCGCTCGCGGCGTCGACCTCGCTGATGCGCACATCCGTGGGCAACATCCTGGCGGTTGCCGGCGGCAAGGATTTCCTGCTCGGCATGCTCGATGAATGCAGCGCGATCGCCAAGGCGTCGGGTTACGCGCCGACCGGCCCGTTCTTCCAGCGCACCAGCGGCATGTTGACGACCGAAGGCTCTCCGATGACCGCCTCGATGTTTCGCGACATCAAGGCAGGCCTGCCGGTCGAAGCCGACCATGTGATCGGCGATCTCGTCGCGCGTGCCGACGCCGCCAAGATCCCGGTGCCGAAACTGCGCATCGCCTACACGCATCTCAAGGCTTATGAAAAGCAGCGCCCCGCGTAGTCATCCGCCTCTATCTCCGTCGTCCCTGCGAACGCAGGGACCCAAACCGCGTTGTGCTATCGATAGAAGCGGGATGGCTGACGCCTTCCAAAACAATTGCGGCCGCGGAGTATGGGTCCCTGCGTTCGCAGGGACGACATCAGAGATGCGCGAGATAGTGCGCGAGCGCCTCGATCTCTTCTTCGCTAAGGGGAAAGGCGACATCGGCCATCGCCGCCATCGCGCCGCCGGCGCGCACGCCTGTTTTGTAATCCATCAGCGCCTTCACGAGATATTCCTCGCGCTGGCCGGCAATGCGGGCCACCGCCTTGGTGCCGGCATAGGTATCCGTGTGACATGCGGCGCAGCGCCGGCCTGCGGCGGCCTGCGCGCCCTTGGCCGATAGGTCGGGATTGTCGTCGGGCTTCTGTGCTTTCGCCGGCGGCAGCGAGTTGTAATAGGCGCCGAGGTTGCGGATGTCCTCGTTGTTGAGCTGCTCGACGATCGGCTGCATCTGTTCGTTCTTGCGGGTGCCGGCGCGAAAGAACACGAGCTGCCACTGAATAAAAAGATCGGGCTGGGCCGCGAGCGAGGGAATGTTCTCCATCTGCGAAATGCCGCCCTCACCGTGGCAGCCGACGCACAGCTCGGCCTTTTCCTTGCCGGCCGCGATGTCGGCGGCACGAGCCGGTGAACCGCAGGCGATGACCGCCGTCAGCACGATCCCGACCAGTGCATTCCGCATGTGAACTCCTTGGCACCACCGCAAACAACAGGGGCTACGGCCATCCGTTCCCGGATAACCGCAGCCCCGCTTTTGTTTGACGCGTTTTCTTCACGCGAACCGGTACCCACTTCGCTTGAAAACGCTCTAACCGTTCACGTCCTACTTCTTGTAGCTGATGCGATAGACCGCGCCGGCCCAATCGTCCGCCACCAGGATCGAACCATCCTTGGCGAGGATGATGTCGTTCGGACGGCCGAGATAACCCGTGTCGCCCTCGAGCCAGCCGGAGGCAAAGATTTCCGACTTGGCGTTCTTGCCGTCGGCATCGACGATCACGCGCTTGATGCGGGCGCCCTGGTACTTGGAGCGGTTCCAGGAGCCGTGCTCGGCGATCAGGATGTTGTTCTTGTACTCGGCGGGGAATTGGTCGCCGGTATAGAACTTCATGCCGAGCGGCGCGACATGCGCCCCAAGATTGACCACGGGCGGCGTGAACTCCGAGCACTTGTGACCCATCGCGAATTTCGGGTCCGGCATATCGCCCTGGTGGCAATAGGGATAGCCGAAATGCTCGCCGATCTTCGAGATCATGTTGAGCTTGTCGCTCGGCATGTCGTCGCTGATCCAGTCGCGCGCGTTCTCGGTGAACCAGTATCGCCCGGAACGCGGATCGACGTCGCCGCCGACGCTGTTGCGGACGCCGAGCGCCCAGATCTCGGCATTTCCGGTCTTGGGATCGACGCGGCGGACCTGCGAGAGGCTGGTCGGCGGGAGGCCGATGTTGAAGGGCGGCCCGAACGGCAGATAGAACCAGCCTTCCTTGTCGACGGCGATGTATTTCCAGCCATGCGGGACATAGGACGGCATGTCGTCATACACCACCTTGCCGGCGCCGAGATTGTCGAGGTTAGCTTCGGCGTTTTCGTATTTGATCAGCTTGTTGATCGCGACGACGTAAAGCGAACCATCGAGAAAGGCGAGGCCGGTCGGCATGGTGAGGCCCTTGAGGACGGTCTTGACCTCCCGCTTGCCGCCATTGTCCTTGATCGCATAGACGTTGCCGAGGCTGAAAGAGCCGACAAACAGCGTGCCCTTGTCGCCCAAGGCCATCTGTCGCGCCTCCAAAACGTTGGAGGCGTAGACTTCAATACTGAAACCCTCCGGCAGCTTGATCTTCTTCATCATCGCCGCAAGTTCGGCTTCCGAGGCACCGGTCGGCGGACCGGACGGCGGCGCCTGCCCCTTCTGCGCCTCGGTCTCGTCGCCGAGGAACCAGTCCGGCGGCGGGTTGGTCCAGAAGTCCTTGGTGCCGGACTCGTATTTCTTCAAGGGCTTCTGTTGCGCACTGGCCTGGCTGACCCCCGCGACAACGAGGACGGCTGCGAGCGCAAGAATGGATCGATTGAAAGCCGATTTCATCGCGTCACTCCCTATGCAGCCTGACGGCTGCTACTGATATTATTTTGAGAACGTTCGAGAGACGAACTTGGTCTGGTAAAGCGCAGACCAGGAAATGGTAGCACATCCGGTTCGAGAGAGAAGCGCGCGCTGTGCGGCTTCGCCCGGTCGAAGCAAATTGTGAGACGGATTGCTAAAGAGCGGTGTTCGATCTGCATCGGCTGTTGTGCCGCTGCATCGCAATATTTGTACCGAGGCAACGCGCAGCACTCATCGCAAGACGCACGAGTGGGCGGCGTTCCACATCAGCGGATTGCGCGCATGATACGTTGTTCGACGGGTCATTGCGTGCGACACGTACGACGCTCCTCGAGCGGTGGAGTATTTGCGCGCGGCGTTCAATGACGGCAAGCGTCTGGATGAACAAGCCCGTGAGCGGAGTCGGCCGGGGCCCTTTTCTTGACGTGAACGCGGCAAGCGTTCGGTCGTTCGTATTCCGCACAATTGAGTTGGGTAAGGGCTCGCCCGAAGGCGATGTTCGTGACGTGCGTTGACCCACAAACGACAAGGCCGCCCAAAGGCGGCCTACGTCGGTCCGGCAGCGTGCCAAAAGAAGGAAAATCTGGAGCGGGCGAAGGGGCTCGAACCCTCGACCCCGACCTTGGCAAGGTCGTGCTCTACCACTGAGCTACACCCGCATCCGAGATGGCGGCGAACGCTCGCCGTCAACGGCAGACGTATGACAAATGCGGACCGCGAATGCAACAGTCCGGATGCGGTTCGATGCCACGTGGATCATCCGATTTCATTACCAAATGGTGGAAAATCGGTCCGAAATAACCCCGAGCCGGGGTTTGTCGGCCTCCTGGCCTACGGGGAACCAAAGTCGCGCTCCCCGGTGTGACGCGGGTCGATTCGCGCTATTTTCGAACGAACCTCCGTCAATTCGCCCACCGTGCCGCTGACAAACCCAATCGAAGGTCCAATGGCTACCCTCGACGGGCATCAACGTTCCCGGTCAGTTCCGCCCCCGGAAGACGCCTGCCGATTGAATTTTGTCGCCAAGCCGCCATCTAGCGGATGAAGAACTTCGACCCTAGCCGTGCTAGAACGGCCCCGAATTCCAGGACTAAGAGCAAGACACCTTCTAATTCCGAGACATCTTCTCGATACATCAGGCGAGGATACCGTGACGATAGTTGAGCAGGGCGGCGGCCCGGCGCCGCAAGCAACACCCGATCTGATCAAGGAGACGACGACCCAATCCTTCGTGCAGGATGTCATCGAGGAATCGAAACGCCAGCCGGTACTGATCGACTTCTGGGCGCCCTGGTGCGGCCCCTGCCGCCAGCTCACGCCGGTCCTCGAAAAGGCGGTGCGCGCGGCCAAAGGCAAGGTCAAGCTGGTCAAGATGAATATCGACGAGCATCCGGCCATCCCCGGCCAGATGGGCATCCAGTCGATCCCGGCCGTGATCGCGTTCGTCGCCGGCCAGCCCGCCGACGGTTTTATGGGCGCGGTGCCGGAGAGCCAGGTCAACGCTTTCATCGAAAAACTCACCAAGGGCGTGACCGCCCCGGGCGAGCCGAACATCGTCGAGATCCTGCAGGAGGCCGAGGCCGTGCTGGCGGAAGGCGACCCTGCCGCGGCCGCCCAGATCTATGCCGAGGTGCTCGGCTTCGATGCCACCAACATCGCCGCGATGGCGGGGCTGGCGAAATGCTATGTGGCGACGGGCGCGATCGAACAGGCCAAGCAGACGCTGGCGATGGTACCGGAATCCAAGCGCAACGACGCCGCCGTCAAGGCGGTGCAGGCCTCGATCGATCTCGCCGAGCAGGCGCAGGCGGTCGGCCCGGTCACTGAGCTGGAACAGAAGCTCGCCGCCAATCCGCTCGACCATCAGGCCCGCTTCGATCTCGCGACCGCGCTCAACGCCCAGGGCAACCGTGCCGAAGCGACCAACCAGCTGCTTGAGATCGTCAAGCGCGATCGCAAGTGGAACGATGACGGCGCGCGCAAGCAGCTCGTGCAGTTCTTCGAGGCGTGGGGCGGCGCGGACGAAGCGACCGTCGAGGGACGAAGGCGGCTGTCGACGGTTCTCTTCTCGTGAGCAGAGCACGCACTGAACCCACGAACTGACCGGGACTGCAGATGCCGATCAATGCCGAATACCGCGGACCCGGCGAGCTTCCTGAAATCGTTCCGGTGTTTCCGTTGCCGGGCGCGCTATTGCTGCCGCGCGGCCAGATGCCGCTCAATATTTTCGAGCCGCGCTATCTGGCGATGGTGGACGACGCGCTGCGCGACGGCCACCGGCTGATCGGGATGATTCAGCCGGATATTTCGCACTCAAAGGACGAGACAAAGCCGGAGTTGTTCCGCGTTGGCTGCGTCGGCCGCATCACCCAGCTCGCCGAATCCGGCGACGGTCGCTACATCCTGGAGCTGACCGGCGTCGCACGCTTCAAGGTGGTCGAGGAAATCGCGGGCCTCACCGCATACCGGCAATGCAAGGTGGATTTCTTCCCCTATGCCGACGATTTCGTGCCGCGCAGAGGCGAAGACGCCGTCGATCGCGCCGCCCTGCTCGACGTGCTGACCGATTTCCTCGAAGCCAACAATCTGAAGGTGGATTGGGAAGGCATCGAGAGCGCGCCGAACGAGGCGCTGGTCAACGCGCTCGCGATGATGTCGCCCTACGGTCCGGCGGAGAAGCAGGCGATGCTGGAAGCGCCCGACCTCAAAACCCGCGCGGAAATCCTGATCGCGGTGACCGAAATGGACCTCGCCAAGAAGCGCACAAGCGGCGAGACCGGGCTGCAGTAGGGCGCTGACGTCATTTCGACGCGCTATTCCGGCAGCCCTGCCCGACGCAAGCCGTCCGCAAACGTCGCAAGATCTTCCGCCCGTTGAATCGGAAGCCATTCCCTGAGATTGGAAATGCGCAGCAAAGGATCGAGCTTGCGCAGATGGGCCATGGCTCTGTGGCCTTCCTCGGTCCGGCCAGCCAGCGCATGGCTGGCCGCGGCGACGCCGGCCACCAGCAGGAAGCTCGGCAAATCGCTGAATGCCTTGTCCGCCAACGAGGACGCCGCGTCGAAACGGCCGGCGAACAGATGCGCCGCAGCCATTCCGGCCTGCATTCGATAGGTTTCGGGATCGACCGGGCTCAAGCGCATCGCCCGCGCAAAGTGCTCAATGGCTCCGTCGGGTTCGCCGTGCCAGACCCGCAGAAATCCCCCGAGGAACCAGGCGGCCGCCAGGTTCGGATTGAGCATCACCGCTCGATCGTGGAAGGCGATGCCGCCATCGAGGTCGCCGGTGAAGTGGGCAAGCGCATGGCCGCCTCGCGAAAGGGCGACCGCATCGTCGCGCCCCAGTTCGACGGCCCGGCGGGCCAGGCGCGCACCCTCAACGGCCTCCCGCTTTGGATCGATCATCCATCCATTGACCTTACGCCAGAAATGGCACCACGCCGCCGTCCCATAGGCCGAAGCGAAATCCGGATCGAGCTCGATTGCTTTTTCAAATAGAGGCAACGCGGCGTCGATGGCCTCTCTGGTTCCCCGCTGCAGGTCGGCTAACCCGCGCAGATAATAGTCATATGCTCCGAGATTTTCGGTGGGCTTGCGCTTGGCGCGTTCAATCTCGGCGCGTTCGAGCTGCGGTGCGATGGCGCCGACGACGTTCGCGGCAACCTGGTCCTGCAGTTCGAAGATATCGTCGAAGCTGCCTTCGAAGCGCTCGGCCCAAAGCTGCGTCCCGGCGGCGGCATCGATGAGCTGCCCGGTGATGCGCACCCGGTTCGCGGCCTTGCGCACGCTGCCTTCCAGCACGTAGCGGACGCCTAATTCGCGGCTGACCTGTTTCACGTCCACGGCCCGGCCCTTGTAAGTGAAGCTTGAATTGCGCGCGATCACGAACAGCCAGCGAATCCGCGACAGCGCGGTGATGATGTCCTCCACCACCCCGTCAGCGAAATATTCCTGCTCGGGGTCGCCGCTCAGATTCTGGAAGGCCAGGACGGCGATCGACGGCTTGTCGGGAAGGGTCCGCGCGGGCGCAACCGTTTCAGTCGATGCAGCGGACTCCGTCGTTGAGAAATTGATGCCATCCGGTACGTGGGCCTCCCTGACCTCACCGATGAACCGGAATCCCTTGCGCGCGATGGTTCGGACCAGGCGCTGCGCCTCGCCGCTGTCACCAATCGCCTTGCGCACGGCATTGATGTGACTGGTCAGGGTCGACTCGGAGACGATGCGGCCGCCCCACACCACGTCCAGGAGATTATCCTTGCTGACGACGTGCTCGCGGTTCTGGATCAGATAGACCAGAAGGTCGAAGACCTGCGGCCCGGTCGCGACAGCCTCTGATCCCCGCGTAAGCTCACGCCGGCCGAGGTCGAGCACATAATCATCGAACACAAACTGCACGGCGGCAACGCTCCATGATCCCCGACGGCAGCGCCGAGGCGGCCGGGCTAACACTGTTTCGCCCAGGCAAGCCATTGATAGCACGGTAGTCCTCGGGGACCACCGATTGCCGCGCGACCTTTTGTCAGCGGACACGACGCGCGATAGCGGTCCGCTTGGACAAATATCCAAGGCAAACCCAAGCGTAATCCAACGCCGTTGCAAGGCTTTCCGGCCGATCCGCGAGCATAGTCCGGCCACATCAACAGCTCGATGACGGGCAACGGCAGGAGAGTAGATATGAAGATCGTCGTTATCGGAGGCAGCGGCCTCATCGGAACCAAACTTGGCGCCATCCTCAAGCAGAATGGCCACGAGGTTGTGGCGGCCTCACCCAGTTCGGGCGTCAACACCATCACGCGCGAGGGGCTGGCTGAGGCGCTTTCGGGCGCACAGGTGGTCGTCGACGTCGCGAACGCTCCATCGTGGGAAGCCAAGGCCGTGCTGGAATTTTTCGAGACTTCCGGCCGCAACCTGCTTGCTGCGGAGAAGGCTGCCGGCGTCGCGCATCATGTCGCGCTGTCGGTGGTCGGGACCGAGCGGCTGCTCGAGAGCAGCTATTTCCCCGCCAAGCTGGCGCAGGAGAAGCTGATCAAGGAGTCCGGCATTCCCTACACGATTCTGCGCGCTACGCAGTTCTTCGAGTTCGTGGGCGGGATCGTCGAATCGGGAACCGATGGCGACGTCATTCGCCTGTCGCCGGCCCTGTTCCAACCCATCGCCTCGGACGATGTCGCCGCAACGCTGGCCGATGTGGCAGTAGCACCGCCGGTCAACGGAACCATCGAAGTCGCAGGCCCTGAGGCTATTCCGCTCGACAAGATCGCCCGGCAGTTTTTGGCTGCGAAGGGCGACGGCCGCAAGGTGAACGCCGACGTTCACGCCCGCTACTTCGGTGCTGCGATCAACGATCAATCGCTGACCCCCGGCGAACATCCGCGCCTTGGCCGGATCCGTTTCGAAGACTGGCTCAGCCGCTGACCGCTCGCGAATCCCCGGTCGGGCCGCTAACGGCTTGACCGGGTCATCCATCCCATCCTCATCACCTTCAATGACTGGAATAGCGATGTTGAAATCAGCAAATCTCGGTATAGCAGCGCTGCTCGGCGTCGCACTGATAGCGAACGGCGTCTTCATGCTTGTGGCGCCCGACGATTGGTACGTGGCGGTTCCGGGCGTGACAGCCACCGGACCTTTCAATCAGCATTTTCTGCGTGATATCGGGTTGATATTTCTGTTGCTCGGCGGCGCGTTTCTGGTGGGAGCGGCGCAGCCTCACTTGCGCGTCGCGTTTTGGGCTGCGCCTTCAATCTGGCTGACCGGCCACGCTCTGTTCCACTTATGGGAGGTGGCAGTCGGCATCTGTTCGCCGTCGGTAATTCCACGCGACTTTCCGGCTGTGACTTTGCCGGCGATCATCGGAATAGCGCTGACCTTTTGGGCAATCCGTCAATCGCGCGGCCTCGAAGCCAAAGCCGCCCAGTACCCCGCCACCGCAAGCCCCGCGCCGAAATCCTGATCGCGGTCACCGAGATGGACCTCGCCAAAAAACGTACCAGCGGCGACACCGGGCTGCAGTAGGCCAGGGGCCGCGGGAGTATCCGCGAACCCCGGTATGTTGACGGCGGTCAGGCCGCGCGGACCGTTGCGAGGAATTTTCCTACTTCTGTCTTGAGCCGGTTGCTGTCGCCGGACAGCATTTGCGCCGCAGACAGGACTTGCGAGGAAGCCGATCCCGTCTCCCCGGCGCCACGCTGGACGTCCGCGATATTGGAAGACACCTGCATGGTCCCCTGCGCGGCCTGCTGCACGTTACGGGAAATTTCCTGAGTCGCCGCGCCCTGCTCCTCGACCGCCGCCGCGATGGTTGAAGAAATCTCCGACAGTCTTTCGATCGTGCCGCTGATCTCCTTGATTGCGCCAACAGACTCCTGCGTTGCCGCCTGAATGCTGGTGATCTGCTGGCCGATTTCACCCGTCGCCTTCGCGGTCTGCTCGGCAAGCGCTTTCACTTCGGAGGCAACGACCGCAAAGCCGCGTCCGGCCTCTCCGGCGCGCGCAGCCTCGATGGTGGCGTTCAGCGCCAGCAAGTTGGTTTGCCCTGCGATGGTGTTGATCAGTTCGACCACATCGCCGATCCGCGCTGCGGCTTTTGACAGTTCGGAGACACGGTCGTTGGTCTTGCGCGCCTGATCGACTGCGTCGCTGGCCATCCGCGCCGAGTTCCTGCACCTGCCGGCCGATCTCGTTGACGGATGACGTCAGCTCCTCAGTCGCTGAGGCGACCGATTGCACATTCGTGGACGCTTCCTCGGAAGCCGCCGCGACCATGGTGGTGATTTCCTGCGCGCGCTCCGCGGTTGCCGTGAGCGTTGAGGCGGAGGCCTCCAGTTCGGTCGAGGCAGAGGAAACGGTCTCGACAATCTCGCCGATGGCGGCTTCGAAAGTATCCGCCAGCTTGACCATATCGGCCTTGCGCTGCTGGGCCGCGAGCCGATCCTGCTCGGCCTTGGCTTCGGATTCCGTCGCGGGCTTTCTGTTCGGCCTTGACCTTGAACGTCTCCACCGCCTGCGCCATGTCGCCGACCTCGTCGCCACGGCCGAGGCCGGGCAGGACCACCGCGAAATTGCCTTCCGCGAGTTCGCGCATTCCTGCGCACAGACCGATCACCGGCTTTGAGATCGCGCGCCCGATCAGCCATGCGAGGAGCACGCCAAGCACGAGGCTGCCGATTGAAATGACCACGATCAAATGTTCGGTCGAAGCGATCAGGTCGATCGTTTCGTGCTCGATCTTGGCTTCGTCGGCGACGCCGGAGTCCTTGACGCGCTCCGCCGCGGCGGCGATCGCCTGGGCTTCCTTTGCCATCTCGCCATTGGCGAGGGTGTCGACCTCGTGGGAGTCCTTGGCCGCCTTGTGGTAGGCCTCGGCATACTTGTCGACGTTGCCGTTGGCATCCGCGAAAAGCTTGCGAACGTCATCGCTGGTGATGCCCGCACCGTACGCGGACATCGCTTTCTTCAGCGCCGCGAGCGCGTTCTCAGCGGCCTGAGCCGAGCTTTGCTCATGACGGCCGAGCAGCTTGTTCACATTGAGCCGCGCCAGCAGCAATTGCTTGATGGCTTCGCCGCCCAGCGCCGCGTTGTTCGGGTTGCCCGCCTTTGCCGCAATGGACTGCAGCTCTTCGATCATGCCGAGCGTCTTCGCGCCCAACGGATCGAGGATCTCCTTGGTCAGCTTGTTCTGCTCCTGCTTGAGTGCGGCGAGCTTGTCGAAATTCTTGGCGTATAGCGTAAACTGTTCGTTGATCTCGCCCATCCCGGCGCGGCGTTCGGGGTTCTTGATCTCATCGAGCCCTTGCTTGACGCTCTTTGCGAGTACGTCCTGTCGCTTGCGCGCCTCGGCGATCAGATGTTCGTCCCCCGACACCGAGAACTCGCGCACGAAGCGGCGGAATCCGACGAACCCGTAATCGACATCGCGGACGATACCGACCACCTTGACGCGCTGGTTGAACGCTCCAAAGCCTTCCGCGACCTGGACGAAGCCGCGATACGATAGTACCGCGAGCACGGCCAGCAGCGTCAGCACCGCCGCAAAGCCAAGCATGATCTTGGTGTTGATCCTGCGGTTCGTGAAGAAGCCAAACAGTCCGGCTGAGGAAGCGACGGTGGAAGGAGAAGCGTTGCTCACGGCATTATTCCTTGGTTCTGGGAATCGGAGGCCGGGCAGGCATGAAACGGACTGCAATACCGTCACCGACCTGTCGATCTCAGCGCTGAGCTCAATGGCGAACGCTTGCCGTCAGACTAGGTTAATCAAGTTAGGGATGCTTGAGACCGGATTGTGACAGGCATGACCGGATTGTGCCACGCAGCCATAGCGATGCTGCATCGAGTCGCGTCTGCGATTGCGTGGCGGAAATTGAGCGCTGGTGGCGCGATTTGATTCTTCCGTGCGACCATTTGCCGAATACGCGCGCAACTGTTGATGGGTTGTGTTGAAAAGTACCCAGCGTTTCTATCGTCCGGTTCCGAATCGCTCAAACCCCAGCTCGATGCCCGGTCGCTCCACGCCTCTCAGCAATTATCCGGTCGTGCGCTCCAGCGATCCTGAGCTTGTACGCGATCGTCTGTTTCAAGTGTACGGGGCAAACAGTTTCGACCTCAAAAGGTCGGAGGATGAATTTGCAATCACCGCCGATCATCTGCAAGTCGGCGGCGTCGGACTGTCCTATGTGGAATATATCGGTGATGCCTCGGTCGGATTCGGCGAAGTCTCCTTTGTCCGGCAATGCTTCAGCATCGAAGGCGCGGCCCGTTATCACACCGGCACGCAGTCCACGGAGATTGCGCCGGGAGCATGGTCGCCGATCCTGCACGCGCAGCAACCGCTCAGATTCGATTTTCAGTCCGGTTACCGCCAGATTGCGCTCCGCATCGAACTCGACACGCTGCTGCGCAATCTGAGCGCCTTGCTCGGCGAGGAAATCCAAGAATTGACGTTCGACGACGCCCGGACAAGTCAGCCGGCCATGGAAGGATTGCGGCGCCGGGTTTTTCACGCGGCCATCGACTATAATGAACGTGGCACTTTCTTCTCAGACCTTGCTGCGGCCGAGGTCGAACGAATGATCGTCATGAAATTCCTGTTGTGCCACCGGCATAACTACACTCATCTGCTTCTGCGCGAGCCGCCACCCGCCCCCTCGTCCGCGGTGAAGGCCGTGGAGGAGTTCATCGTCGCCAATTGGGACAAGCCGATCGACATCGACGCGATGGTCGCCGTGGCACAGGTCAGCGCGCGAAGCCTGTTCCGGCAATTCAAACGGGACCGGGGATGCTCGCCCGCGGATTTCGCGAAGCGGGTGCGGCTCAATCATGCGCGCGAAATGCTCGAACGATCCAATGACATCGGCTCGGTCATCCAGGTCGCGCTGCGATGCGGTTTTCAGAATCCCGGTCATTTCGCCCGCGACTACCGCAACTCCTTCGGCGAACTGCCGTCGATAACGTTGCAGAGGGCCCGAAGGTGGCTGAGTCTAGGCGCTGCCCGGCGCGTTTCGCATTGGGCGTGACCGCTTCAGTATCCCGCCACCGCGAGCACGACGACGGCGCCGAGCGCTTTCCAGCCAAAGCCACGGCCGCGCGACCACCATGCATTGGCGGCGGCGGCAAACGCATAGACCGCGACGATCGTCGACGACGACCCAGTGCCGCGCGCTCTCCGAACCGAATGACGGCGCGGCGATCAACAGCACGGCGCCGCCGATCCACGCCACCGTGCCCGCCTGCCATACCAGCCGAATGAGAGTCCGCAGGCTCTCGGGCTGGATCGTCGCCCTGGCAAATACCTTGGTTTCTCCCAGCACGCCGTGAATCAGGGCCACCGCTATTCCGGCGACACCGGCACATTGCAGGATCAGATCGCGCATCGAAATTTCTCCATACAGTACTGTATGGTTATGCGACGCATTCTGGCGTCTGTCAATACAGTACTGTATGGTAGCATTGCATGGAACCAACATGAGCGATCAACTCACGGCAAACGACTGGATCGACCAGGGCCTCAAGGCGCTGGCGAGCCACGGCTTCACCGCGCTGAAGGCCGAGCCGCTGGCGAAGGCGTTGCGCGTCTCGCGCGGCAGCTTCTACTGGCATTTTGCCGATATCGCCGCCTTCCATGCCGCGATTCTGGCGCGCTGGCACGAGGTCGCCGCCGAGCAGATCATCGCCAATGTCGAGGCGGCTTCCAAAGACGACGATCCGCTCGCACTGCTGCTGCGCCGGGTATTCGGCGAGCGGCTGATGCTGGAGCGGGCCGTCCGCACCTGGGCCAGCGTCGACCCGGCCGCCCGCGCCGCCGTGCACGCCATCGACCGGCGGCGGCTCAACTATGTCGAAAGTCTTCTGACGCAATCTGGATTATCGTCGGATGCGGCGCGCGCACGGGCTCAAATTCTCTATTGGGCGTTTCTCGGCTTTGCGTTGTCGGACCAGCCGCTGCCGAAAGCCCGGCAGCAGGCCGTGCTCGACGAACTGCTGCGCATCGCCGCCTCATGACACCGTGCGATCGTGTGTGCTAAGGATCGCGGCCTATCCGGAGACAGTACATGAGCGCCACGCCCGAACGCCTCGACGGCACCGTCGATCCGAAGCTGCTTGAGATCCTGGTCTGTCCGGTGACCAAGGGCCCGCTCGAATTCGATTCGACCCGGCAGGAACTGATTTCGCGCTCCGCCAAGCTCGCCTATCCGATCCGCGACGGCATCCCGATCATGCTGCCGGAAGAGGCAAGGAAGATCGAGTGACGGGTTGGTGAGTGGCGAATAGCGAGTAGCGGAAATTCCATTCGCTACTCGCTGCTCCCTATTCGCCACTCACCTTCTACAACGCCTCGCCCTTCAACAACCGCGGCACTTCGCCTGACAATCCCGCGGCCTGGCGGATGAACAGGCTCTTCAGTGGCGGCGCGCGGTCGACGAGGCCGAGCCCGATATCGCGCACGGTGCGCAGCAGCGTCGACTCGTTCGAGAACAGGAAGTTCAGCGAATTGGTCGCAAGTCCCATCGCCATGGTGTCAAAACGCCGCCAGCGCTGGTAGCGCTCGAGCACGTCGGCCTGCCCGGGATCGATGCCGAGCCGCGCCGCATCGACGACGACTTCGGCAAGTGCTGCGATATCCTTCAGGCCCATGTTGAGGCCCTGCCCCGCGATCGGATGAATGACATGCGCGGCGTCACCGACCAGCGCCAGCCGCTCGGCAATGAATGAGCGCGCGACGAAATAGCCGAGCGGAAACGCGCGCGGCTTGTCGAGCGCCTTGACCTCGCCGAGGTGCAGCCCGAAGCGTTTCTCCAGTTCGTCGTGGAATTCGGTTTCGCCGAGCGCGGTGATGCGTGCGGCCTCGGCGCGGTTCTCGGTCCACACCAGCGACGAGCGCTTGCCGCTCAGCGGCAGGATCGCGAACGGACCCGCCGGGAGAAAATGCTCTTCGGCGCGGCCGTGATGATCCCGCTCATGGCCGACGGTGACGACGATGCCGGATTGATCGTAGTCCCAGCCATGGGTGGCGATCCCGGCACGCTCGCGCAGTTTCGAGCGCGCGCCATCGGCAGCGACCAGGAGACTCGCCTCGATCACATTGCCGTCGGCCAGTGTCACGGTGACGCCATCGGGACGGGAATCGTACGTCGAAACCGCCGTGGCGCGGAGATCGATGCCCTCGGCCTCGGCGCGCGCCACCAGTGCATCGATCAGCCGGCGGTTTTCGACCATATGCGCGAAGGGCTCGCCGGGCTCGACCTCGCCCGCAAAAGTCAAAAACACCGGGCGGGTGGCGTCTTCCAGTTTGGAATCGGTGACGACCATGTCGAGGATGGCTTGTGAATCCGAGACCTGGTCCCAGACGCCCAGCGCCTCGAACAGCCGCCGGCACGCGGCTACGATCGCGGTCGCTCGCGGATCGCGGCTCGGCCGCGTGGCAAGTGCTGGATCGGCCACGATGACCGGAATATCCGTGCCGAGGCCCTGGCGCAACGCCAACGCCAGCGCCAGCCCGGCAAAGGCGCCGCCGCAGATCACAATGCTTCGCTGTGCCGCCATGGATACCCTACCCGGCTACTTCGTCAGACTACGCTTGCTACCTGATATTAGCTGGGCGAAACAGGGTCTGGAAACAAGGTTTTCGACGTCATTCCCGGTGCGCCATTGCGCACCTGGGGGCGCGCATCAGCGCGAACCCGGAATCCATCGGGCCGCAAGCTCCGTGGTTAACTGGATTCCGGGTTCTCGTTTCGCGAGCCCCGGAATGACGCCGAGACGGCGAAAGAAAGCACCTCCATGTCCAAAGGCCTCATCGACCTGATTTCCATCCTCGATCTCGAACAGCTCGAGGTGAACCTGTTCCGGGGCAACAGCCCGAAGACGAGTTGGCAGCGGGTGTTCGGCGGGCAGGTGATCGGCCAGGCGATGGTGGCGGCATGCCGCACCGTCGAGGGCCGCCTGCCGCATTCGATCCATTGCTATTTCATCCTGCCCGGCGATCCGCAGATTCCGATCATCTATCAGGTCGAGCGGCTGCGCGACGGTAAGAGCTATTCGACCCGCCGCGTCACCGCGATCCAGCACGGCAACGCGATCTTCTCGATCATGGTGTCGTTCCACGCGGAAGAGGAAGGTGCGTTCAACCATCAGGACAAAATGCCGGATGTCCCGCCGCCGGAAAAACTCACGGCCGAGGAAGTATCGAAACAGCCGCTGTTCAAGGAGATGCCGGACTTCATCCGCCGCTATTACGAGTCCGACCGGCCGATCGAATTGCGCCCCGTCGAGCTTGGACGTTACTTCGGGCAGAAGATCGACGACGGGCGCATCCATGTCTGGATTCGCACCGCGGCCAAGCTGCCCGACGATCCGGCGCTGCATCTGTGCGCGCTGGCCTATGCGTCTGATTTCTCGCTGCTCGATGCGATCATGGCGCGCTACGGCCGCACGCTGTTCGACCAGCGCATGATGCCGGCGAGCCTCGATCACGCGATGTGGTTTCACCGGCCGTTCCGCGCAGATGAATGGCTGCTCTACGCGCAGGATTCGCCGAGCGCGCAGGACGGCCGCGGATTGACCCGCGGCCTGATCTTCAAGCCCGACGGCACGCTGGTGGCGTCGGTGGCCCAGGAGGGCTCGGTGCGCCAGCGCAAATAGGCGGCGACCCGGCTTCAGCCATTTCCGCGGCTGGCGTCTCGTTTGGCCTGCCTGCGCTTGTTCGCTTGCGATACCCGACCGATTTTTGACGGCGGGATCTTCATATGGCGGCGGCGGCTTGGAAGAGATCTCATCCCATCATGGGCGCGCGGTTCATTTTGTGGCCGGGAGAATTGCTGCGCCCGGCGAAGCGCCAATGCGCGTCGCGCCGCTTCTCCGAGCTCCTTCCTTGCTTCGAACTTTCGCAGGCGCTCGAGCTCCTTGTTGACGCGCTTGATGGCGGCGACGAAAACCTGGTTACGCTGGTTGGCATGCACCGCCGTCCCCGAAAAGCTCTTGCCCCGCTCCTCGGCCTTTCCCTTCGTTTGGCGTCGTCGATGCCGCGCGAGAGTGCGTTCCTTGTTACCGAGGTCCCGAAGCATTACGCGTAGTTCCTGGAGCCTTTCCCTGTTCATTTCCGCAATGGCGGGGTGGTGGGTGTCACGAATGATTTCCTGTTCGTCGTGCTTCAGAACGCTCATTTCAAACCTGCAGGGAGCTGACATCGCATTCTCCTCGTTTAATAGCCGACGCCGTTGAGGTTGGATCACCGATGGCGCCTCCCGACGCCGCTCATCCCGATCGGCCGCACTCGACGGTGACGCGGGCCTGCATAAGCCTCTCGAACAGCTTTCGACGCCGCAACAGCGGAGGCCAGGCATAAAGAAAAATTTCAGAGGGCCGCCAGATCGCGACCCAACCGAGGATCAGGAAGCCCTCTCGGAAAATATCCGGAAATGGACCCTTTTGAAATTTCTGCGACAGGAACAGGCCGAGCATCAGGCAGACTGAAAGTACGATAAGGCCGACAAGGAGGGAGAACCGGCCTGTTCTGAACAGCTCCTGCATCTCGCGCGTGGTCTCGTGGCTTCGGAGACCGAAATAGTCCTTGATGGCAGATGCGATCTCCGACGAAGAGGATGGCGAGCATTCCGCGGCGGGCAGATGCAGGACAATGTCGATTGGAACTCCCTTCGGAACATCTTCCGCATAGTCGACGATGTAGTCTTCCGCCTCTTTTGCGAGGTCTCGTTCCCGGAATGGCGACGGATCGAGCGTGTTGAAGAGCTGCGAGACCGTGCGCAGTTTCATTTCGATTCGTCCTGTGTTCACAGGGTCGCTCGAAGCGGCTGTCATATGGGCACTCGGTCGCGTCTACCGGCGGCCGTGCTTTAGCCGCCAAGCCGCTCCGGTTGAAATACCATCGACCGGCCGATCGAAAAATCGGGACATTCCCACCCGAGCTTCAGGGTTTTGTGGGATTACCCCGGGCTCGGCTTGGCAGCCGTCCCCAGGGCGAAGGCGTGTCGCCGCGCGGAATTGCCTTTGACTGCGCGTAGTGCCAGTTAGCCGTTGGCCGATGCGCCTCGCTCGGCCAAAACGGTCTGCGATGCCAGCCATTGCGACATCCATCGATACACCCACGGTATCGGAATGATGAAGATGCTGGCGAGTGCAGCCACGATGGCACGCCACAGAAATTCCAGGCCGCTGCCGAGAAAGAGCACTTCTCGCCGCGTGCCCTGGATGTTCCGGCAAACCCACCGAATCCAGGCAACGTAAACCCAGGCCCAGCCGATGATGGTGATGACGGAGATAACCGCAAGAATGCCCCAACCGACATAAGCCCATACCGGGCCGGAGAACCCGAGCCCGAGCGGCTGCCCGTTGGACGCAAGATTCGCGACGAACCATTTGAGAAACAACCAGTACAGAGCCATCTGAACGAGGATCATCAGGTTGCTGAGCAACTGGCTGCCGATCATGCCAATACCGATCGTGAGGACGACGAAGCCAAAAAACCAGGGAACGATCGCCATCGCCTCGCCTGTAAAGCTTAGGTTCGGCCGTCCCGGCACGCGCACGCACGGGACGATCCACTTGATGTACCAGACCAGAACCCACGGTGCCGGGATGATGAGGATCAGACCGACCACGAGCACCAGGGTGCGCCACGTGAATTCCAAGATCTCAAAATCGATCGACAGCGGACCTCCGCTATAGCTCCCGGCCATTGACGGCGGGCCGCCGGGATGCGGCACGGAGGGCGGGGCCGATCCGCCGGGGACCAGGCCTGGAATATCGCCGGCCCGTTGCCAGCCCGACATCCCCTCGGTCCAGACCAGCGTGTCAGAGCTCACCATGCCCCGGGTAATGAGGTCGCGAAGTTGCGCCTCCGGATAGGGGCCCTGCTGCTGACCGTTGGATGCATAAAACCACGATCGGTTTGACATTCTTATACCTTATGCCGTGGGGAGGGGAGCCAGCCGGGCGGCTGGCAATGGAAATCGCATTTTGGCGGACGACCCTGCCGCCTGTACAGTGATCAAAATCACCAGCCGGTAATGTTTTCCTCTTCTTCCTGCAACTTTTTTATGCCATTTGCCCAGAAAGATGCCAGATTTGCACCGGCAACAAACCGCCGGGCGCCATGCTCAAGAAATATCCAGGGAAATAAAGGCCTGACCATGAAACTCGTCGTCGCGATCATCAAACCCTTCAAGCTTGACGAGGTGCGCCAGGCGCTGACGGCCATCGGCGTCCACGGCATGACCGTGACCGAGGTCAAGGGCTACGGCCGCCAGAAGGGACATACCGAAATCTATCGCGGCGCCGAATACGTCGTGAACTTCCTGCCCAAGCTGCGCATCGAAATCGCGGTCGCCTCCGACGTCGCCGACAAGGCGGTCGAGGTCATCACCGCGAACGCGCGTACCGGGCAGATCGGCGACGGCAAGATCTTCGTCACGCCGATCGACCACGCCCTGCAAATCCGCACCGGCGAGACGGATAGCGACGCGCTCTGAGGCATCACGAAAATTCGGGTGGCGGGCGGCGGCGACGCCGATCGCGAGAAGCCAAGAAACGACAACGACACGACAACACGCCGGGGGAATTCCATGGGGGCACTATCGTATCGTGCAGCGGGTAATGCTGCGCTCATCGCGCTTGCGGCGGGTTCGCTGGCGACGCCGGCCCTGGCCGCCGAAGCATCCACCATCAATGCCGCCGACACCGCGTGGATGATCGTTGCCACCGCGCTGGTCCTGATGATGACGATACCGGGCCTGGCGCTGTTCTATTCCGGCATGGTGCGCAAGAAGAACGTGCTAGCCACGATGGCGCAGAGCCTTTCGGCCGTTGCGATGATCTCGATCCTCTGGGTGGCGTTCGGCTATTCGCTGGCCTTCGTCGGCGACGGCTCCTGGATCGGCACGCTCGACCGCTGGTTCCTGATCGGAATGACGATGGAGAGCGTCAACCCGGCCGCGAAGACGATCCCGGAAGCGCTTTTCATGTTGTACCAGATGACGTTTGCGATCATCACGGTGGCATTGGTGGCGGGCGCCGTGGCGGACCGGATGCGGTTCTCGGCCTATCTGCTTTTTTCCGTCGGCTGGTTCACCTTCGTCTATGTGCCGCTCGCCCATTGGGTATGGGGCGGCGGTTTCCTCGCCACCATGGGCGTGCTGGATTTCGCCGGCGGCCTCGTCGTGCATCTTTCGGCCGGCATAGGCGGGCTGGTTGCCGCGATGGTAATGGGCCGGCGTCACGGCTATGGCAGCGAGAACCTCGCGCCGTTCGACCTGTCGCTTGCCGTGATCGGCACCGGAATGCTGTGGGTCGGCTGGTTCGGCTTCAACGGCGGATCGGCATTGGGCGCGAACTCGCGCGCGGTCATGGCGATAACAGCGACACACCTGGCCGCCTGCGCCGGCGCGCTGACCTGGGGCGCGATCGAGTGGGCGACACGACGCAAGCCGTCGGTGCTCGGCATGATTTCAGGCGCCGTCGCGGGCCTTGGCACCATCACGCCGGCCTCCGGATTCGTGGCGCCGTGGCATGGCGTCATCATCGGTGTCGTCGCGGGAACGCTCTGCTTCTGGGCGTGCACCTGGCTCAAGCAGCGCTTCAAATATGACGACTCGCTCGACGTGTTCGGGGTTCACGGCATCGGCGGATTGACCGGCACCTTGCTCGCCGGCGTGTTCGCGGTGAACGCGATCGGCGGCACCTCGGGCCTGATCGAAGGCAATCCGCAACAGGTGCTGATCCAGCTCTATGGGATTGCGGTCACGCTGGCGTGGTCCGCCGGCGCTACCTTCATTTTGCTGAAGCTCGTGGGAGCGTTTGCTCCTCTCAGGGTGTCGGTTCAGCAGGAGCTTGAAGGGCTCGATATCTCGCAGCACGGCGAGGCGCTGCAATAATCCCCACCTGAATACCCATTGCCCGCAAGCTAAGCAAGATTGTGACGTCGATCTGACGTGCTCATGATTTAATCAGCACTGTCTAGTCTTTGGGCGCGACGGAATGGCGCAGGAACGTGCAATTCCCGCCAAGGGCGAAAAGGGACGGATTCATAAACTGTTAGGGAGCCAAGGCGATCTGGCACGGCATTTGATTCTAAGGGTTCAGGCTGTGCCCGCGTAGTGAACCTCTCCGCGTGGTGAACCTCAGTCGAGAACGCCCGGTCCGTCCTGAACCGGGCCCAAGCGGGGATAGGACCCATGAAAATTGTTATGGCGATCATCAAGCCATTCAAACTCGAAGAAGTCCGGGACGCCCTGACCGCCATTGGCGTTCACGGTCTCACGGTGACGGAAGTCAAGGGGTATGGCCGCCAGAAGGGTCACACGGAAATCTATCGCGGCGCCGAATATGCCGTGAGCTTCCTGCCCAAGATCAAGATCGAGGTCGCCGTGGCCTCGGATCAGGTCGACAAGACCATCGACGCCATCACAACCGCTGCCAAGACCGGCCAGATCGGCGACGGCAAAATCTTCGTCATCAACCTCGACCATGCGGTGCGCATCCGCACGGGTGAGGCGGATGCCGCGGCCCTCTGATTTCGCGCTCAAACCTTATCCACTCAGGAGTAAAACCAAATGACGTTTAAACGTCCCTATGGCGCGGGACTGGCCGCCCTCGCAGTCGGCATGTTCGCCGCAACCGCGGCCTACGCCGAACCAACCGTCAACAAGGGCGACAATGCCTGGATGCTGACGTCGACAGTCCTGGTGCTGTTGATGACCATTCCCGGCCTGGCGCTGTTCTATGGCGGTCTCGTCCGTTCCAAGAACATGCTCTCGGTGCTGATGCAGGTGTTCTATTGCGTCTGCATCGTCACCCTGCTCTGGGCGCTCTACGGTTACAGCCTCGCCTTCACCGGCGGTTCCGACTTCATCGGTGGCTTCTCCAAGGCCTTCCTGATGGGTGTGACCCCGGATACGAAGGCGGCGACCTTCAGCGTCGACGCCAACATCTCCGAGCTGATCTACATCTGCTTCCAGATGACGTTTGCGTGCATCACCCCTGCCCTCATCGTCGGCGCCTTCGCCGAGCGCATGAAGTTCGCGGCGATCGCACTGTTCATCCCGCTCTGGGTCACGCTGATCTACTTCCCGATCGCGCACATGGTCTGGTACTGGCAGGGTCCGGACCTGATCCAGGATGCTGCCAAGGCGCTTGCCGCTGCGGCTGACGGTGCGGCGAAGATCGCGGCGCAGGCCAAGCTCGATGAGCTCAATGCCGACGCTGGCTGGATCTTCAAGAAGGGCGCGATCGACTTCGCGGGCGGCACGGTGGTGCACATCAACGCCGGTATCGCCGGTCTGGTCGGTGCGCTGCTGATCGGCAAGCGCGTCGGCTACGGCAAGGAGCTGATGGCTCCGCACTCGCTGACCATGACCATGATCGGCGCGTCGCTGCTCTGGGTCGGCTGGTTCGGCTTCAACGCCGGATCGAACCTCGAAGCCTCCGGCGGCGCCGCGCTCGCCATGACCAACTCCTTCGTTGCAACTGCAGCGGCGGCGCTGGCCTGGATGTTCGCGGAATGGATCATCAAGGGTCATCCCTCGGTGCTCGGCGCGTTGTCGGGCGCGGTGGCGGGACTCGTGGCGGTCACACCCGCGGCCGGCTATTCCGGTCCGATGGGCGCAATCGTGCTCGGCCTCGTGGTCGGCGTCGCCTGCCTGTTCTTCTGCACCGTGGTGAAGAACGCGCTGGGCTATGACGACTCGCTCGACGTGTTCGGCGTCCACTGCGTCGGCGGCATCATCGGCGCGCTCGGCACCGGCATCCTGGTGAACCCGGCCCTCGGTGGCGCCGGGATCATCGACTACACCGCCATTCCGCCGAAGGTCGCCGATTACGACTTCGCCGCCCAGATGATGTCCCAGATCTGGGGCGTCTCCACCACGCTGGTGTGGTCGGGCATCGGCTCGGCGATCCTCTACAAGGTGGTCGACGTGATCGTCGGTCTGCGCGTCAACGTCGAAACCGAGCGTGAAGGCCTCGACGTCACCGAGCACACCGAGCGCGCCTACAACATGTAAGTTCTCCCGGGGGATGGTCTGCAAAGACCATCTCCACAACTCCGGTCCGGGCACATACCCGGCAATGCCCTGGCCGTTGAGGGGCTCCAGCGCAAGTTGGAGCCCCTTTCTTTTTCTAGAAAGAGATTGCCAGATCCGGTGCCAGGCGTCGAAAATGGCGGCAACCAAACCGGGAGGACGTCATGAAACTCGAAGGCGGATGCTATTGCGGCGCCGTGCGCTATATCGCCGAGGGCGAGCCGGCGTTGCAGGCGCAATGCCATTGCCGCGAATGCCAGTTCATCACCGGCGGATCGCCCAACATGTTCGTGGTGATGCCGCTCGACGGCTTCAAGTACACCAAGGGTGGGCCGAAGCAGTTTACACGCAAGGACCTGGAAAAGCCGGTGACGCGTGAATTCTGCGCCGAATGCGGCACGCATCTGGTGACGCGGCCGCAGCGTCCGGTCGCGGTGGTGAAGGTCGGGACGCTCGACAACCCCGCCCAGATCACGCCGCAGATCGCGATCTTCACGATCGACAAGCAGCCGTTCCACCACATCCCCGAGGGCATGCCGAGTTTCGAGCGTATGCCGCAGCGCTAGCGCACAGTTCCAGCCCCCGACAACCAGCGCTTGCGACCAAACTCGTCGCTGGCGTCGATGGTTAAACGCGTCTTAACCTCGCCGTATCTATGGTGGTTTGATGTGTTTCCGGTCTGAGGGAGTCCCTCGGCCGCATTCGAAAGTGTTGGCGTTTCAAGACATGGCAATGACCGCCTCTTCCGGCGTGGCGCAGGGCGCCGGCAGTGCACCTGCCGGTCAGGCCGAGCGCTCGCCCTTTATCCGCACCACCGAACTGCTGGCGCCGTACCAGCCCGCCAAGCCATTGATCACGCTGTCATTAGGCGAGCCGCAGCACCCGGTGCCGGATTTCGTCGGGCCGGTTCTGGCCAAGCACATCGCTGATTTCGGCCGCTATCCCCTCGCCAGAGGCATCGAGCCGTTCCGGCGGGCGGCAGCAAACTGGTTGTCGAGCCGGTTTCAACTGCCGCGGCCGATCGATCCCGAAAGCGAAGTTTTGGTGCTGAGCGGCAGCCGCGAGGGGCTGGTGTTCGCGGCGATCGCTGCCGCCCGTTATGTCGGCCCGCGCAAGGGCAAGCCCGCGATCCTGATGCCCAACCCGTTCTATCCGGCCTATGGCGCCGGCACCCGCGCCGCCGGTTGCGAACTGATCTACCTGCCGACGACGGTCGCCAACGGATTCCTGCCGGATCTGGACGCGATCGACGAGGCGACGCTGGCCCGCACCGTGGCGTTCTTCATCGCATCGCCCGCCAATCCGCAAGGCGCGGTCGCCTCGCCGGACTATTTCACGCGGCTGAAGACGCTCGCCGACCGCTACGGCTTCATGATCCTGAGCGACGAATGCTATTCTGAAATCTACACCAGGCAGGCGCCCGGCAGCGCGCTGGAGTGCGCCGGGCCCGATTTCACCAATGTCGTTGCGTTCCAGTCGCTGTCGAAGCGCTCGAACCTGCCCGGCATGCGCGTCGGCTTTGCCGCCGGCGACAAGAAATTTCTCGCGGCCTATCACGAATTGCGCAACGTCGCGGCGCCCCAGGTGCCGGTGCCGCTGCAGCACGTCGCGGTCGCCGCCTACAGCGACGAAGCGCATGTCGAGGAAAACCGCAGGCTCTACCGCATCAAGTTCGATCTCGCCGACCAGATACTCGGCAGCCGCTACGGCTATGTGCGGCCGGCCGGCGGCTTCTGCGTCTGGCTCGACGTCTCCGCGCTGGGCGGCGACGAGGCTGTGGCAGTGAAGCTGTATCGGGACGCGGGCGTCCGCGTGATCCCCGGCAGTTTTCTGTCGCGACCGCAGAACGACGGTTTCAATCCCGGCGCAGGCTACATCCGCCTTGCGCTGGTCTCCGACAGTGAATCAACGGCCGAGGCGCTGCACCGGCTGGTCGAAATTCTGGATTAGTCGCAGGGCCCCATGAGCATGCCAGCGATCGAACGCGTTATCCCCCTGGTCGGCCATCTGCCGACTTCCATCCGCGACGCCCTCGCCCGGCGCCTGCGCGAGCTCGCAGGCCTCAGCCTGATCTCGCTGTCCGGCGTGGCGGCGGCGGCGCTGATGACATGGTCGGTGCAGGATCCGAGCCTCAGCCACGCGACGTCGCGCCCGATCCGCAACGTGCTCGGCTATCCCGGCGCGATTGGCGCTGATCTCCTGATGCAGATTCTCGGCCTCGGCGCGATCATGCTGATCCTCCCTATCGCGGTGTGGGGTTGGCGCATGCTGACCCATCGCACTTTCGATCGCGAAGCGCTGCGCCTTGGATGCTGGATTCTCTGCACGGTGATCGCGGCCGGCTTTGCAAGCTGCTGGCCGCATGGCGGAGCGTGGGCGTTGCCGACCGGCCTCGGCGGCGTCGTCGGCGATGCGCTGGTACGCGCGCCTGCGGTGGTGTTCGGCCCGGCGGGCTTCACCTACCGTCTCGTGCTCGGCATCATCCTGTTCGCGGCGATGGGCGCGACCTTCCTGTTTGCCAGCGGCTGGGGTTCCCGCCCGAGGGAAGAAGAGCTGACGCCGATCGAGGACGATGACACGCCCTTCGAAAGGGAAGAGGAAGATCGCAGTTCGGTTTCGCTCGGCTGGGTGTATCACGCGCTGATGAGCGCCAAGGCAAGGCTCGGCTGGCTGCTAAGCGCGGCCTACCGATCGTTGGTGTCGAGTTCGCCGCCGCCCCGCAAGGCCTCGTTCCAGCGTCAGGAACCGAGCCTCAGCGGCCGCACCGCCCCGACGCTGGTGCCACAGCAGGAAGAAGACGAGGAAGAGGAAGACGAAGAGGAGGAGGAAGAGGAAGCTCCGGCCGCCCGCTCTTCGCGCAAGAAGGCCGCGCCGCGTCCAGCTTCTCGCAAGTCCGAAAAATTCGAACTGCCCTCGGTCTCGATGCTGACGGCGCCCAAGGCTTCGGACCGGCAGCCGCTCAGCAAGGCTGAACTGGAGGCCAATTCGCGTGCCCTGGAAGGCGTGCTCGGCGATTTCGGCGTCCGCGGCGATATCGTCAAGGCCAACCCCGGCCCGGTCGTGACGCTCTACGAACTCGAGCCCGCTCCCGGCATCAAATCCTCCCGCGTGATTGGCCTTGCCGACGATATTGCTCGCTCGATGAGCGCGCTCTCGGCGCGCGTCGCCGTGGTCGCCGGCCGCAACGCCATCGGCATCGAACTGCCGAACGTGCATCGCGAAAAAGTCTATCTGCGCGAATTGCTCACCGCAAAGGACGAGTCGCACGCAAAACTGCCGCTCTGCCTCGGCAAGAACATCGGCGGCGAATCGATCATCATCGATCTCGCCCGCACGCCGCATATGCTGATCGCCGGCACCACCGGCTCCGGCAAATCGGTCGCCATCAACACCATGATCCTCAGCCTGGTCTACCGGCTGCGGCCGGATCAGTGCCGCCTGATCATGGTCGATCCCAAGATGCTCGAACTCTCCGTCTATGACGGCATCCCGCATTTGCTGACGCCGGTCGTGACCGATCCGAAGAAGGCCGTCGTTGCCCTGAAATGGGCCGTGCGCGAGATGGAAGAGCGCTACAAGAAAATGTCCAAGCTCGGTGTGCGCAACATCGACGGCTACAACCAGCGCCTCCTCGAAGCAAAGAACAAGGGCGAGGACCTGACGCGCACGGTGCATACCGGCTTCGACAAGGAAAGCGGCAAGGCGATCTACGAGGAAGAGAAGCTCGACCTCGAACCGCTGCCCTACATCGTCATCATCGTCGACGAAATGGCCGACCTGATGATGGTCGCCGGCAAGGACATCGAAGGCGCGGTGCAGCGCCTCGCCCAGATGGCGCGCGCGGCCGGCCTGCACGTCATCCTCGCCACCCAGCGCCCGTCGGTCGACGTCATCACCGGCACCATCAAGGCGAACTTCCCGACCCGCATCGCATTCCAGGTCACCTCGAAGATCGACAGCCGCACCATTCTCGGCGAGATGGGCGCCGAGCAGCTATTCGGCCAGGGCGACATGCTCTACATGGCCGGCGGCGGGCGCATCAGCCGCGTGCACGGCCCGTTCGCCTCCGACGAGGAGGTCGAGAAGGTCGTGCGGCATCTCAAGACGCAGGGCCAGCCGGAATATCTGGAGGCGGTCACGGCGGAAGAGCCGACCGACGAGGACGGCGCGGTGTTCGATTCCACCGGCATGGGTGGCGGCGATGGCGCCGGCGACCTGTTCTCGCAGGCGGTGGCGATCGTCAAACGCGACCGAAAGGCCTCGACCTCTTACATTCAACGCCGGCTGCAAATCGGTTATAACCGCGCGGCGTCACTGATGGAGCGGATGGAACTCGAAGGCATCGTCGGGCAGGCCAACCATGCCGGCAAGCGCGAAATTCTGGTGGCTGAGGAAGAAGGCGGATTCTAGGGCGCCGGAGGTAAATTCGGGGCAACCATTTTCACGTAAAAACGATACCTCCTTCGGTCCAAAACGCGATAAAACACCCGGCAGCAGGATGCCTTCGCCGAAAAGAGATCCGAAATAGCTGATGAAACAGTATTCCACCCATCGCGGCCTGCGTTCCGGACTGGCCCTTTTGACCGCCGCGTCCATCGCGGGCTTTGCGACGCCGTCGCTGTCGCAGAACGTCCCGGTTCCCAAGCCCGCACCTAAGGTCCGCGACGGCGGTATGCAGATGAGTGCGCAGGAAAACAGGGGGCCGGCGACCACCGGCACCACCCAGACACCGCCTAATCCGGTGATTCCCGATCCGCGTCGCAATGCCCCAGCCAACGTTTTTGCAACCTTCGACGCCAACCAGAAGGCGCAGGCCGCCAAGGTCAGTTCCTATCTGTCCTCGCTGCAGACGCTGGTTGGAAACTTCGTCCAGGTCGGCCCCGACGGCAGCAAGACCAAGGGCGAATTCTTCATCCAGAAGCCGGGCAAGGTGCGCTTCGAATACGAGGCGCCGAGCCCGATCGCGATCATCGCCGACGGCTCGTCGCTGGCGGTCCGCGATACCAAGCTTGCGACGCAGGACATCTACCCGCTGTCGCAGACCCCGCTGCGCTTCCTGCTGTCGGACCGCATCGACCTGCTGAAGGATACCAATGTCGTCAGCGTCACCGCCGACGACATCTATATCAGCGTCACGATCGAGGAGAAGCAGGCCCTGATCGGCACCAGCCGGCTGATGCTGATGGTCGGCATCAAGGACGGCCAGCTCAAGCAATGGACGGTGACCGACCCGCAGGGCTACGACACCACGATTGCGGTCTACAATCTGGACTCCTCCAAGAAGGTCGATCCCGGCCTCTTCAAGATCGACTTCACCAACTACATTACCCCGGCGAACTGAACGCCGCGCCGTCTCCATTCTTTCTGTGGAGAGGCGGAAATCCGCGCCCGGACCGTGGTATCACACGGCCCTCATGCGTTTTTCCCTGACAACGTGGAATATCAATTCGGTGCGGCTGCGCATCGACATCGTCGCCAAATTCCTCAAATCGGCGCGGCCGGACGTGCTGTGCCTGCAGGAAACCAAATGCATCGACGATGCCTTCCCGCTGAAGCGCTTCAAGCGGCTCGGTTATGAGCACATCGCGCTGAACGGGCAGAAGGGCTATCACGGCGTCGCCATCGTCTCGAAACTGCCGTTCGAGACCACCGATATCAGGACCTTTTGCGACAAGATCGACTCGCGCCATATCTCGGTGGCGTTCGGCGAGAAGGCGCAACTCGCAAAACCGCTGGTGCTGCATAATTTCTACGTGCCGGCCGGCGGCGACATTCCGGACCCCGTTCTGAATCCGAAATTCGATCACAAGCTGAAATTCCTCGACGAGATGAAGGCATGCGAACCGCTGCATCCACGCGGCGACGACCGACACATCCTGGTCGGCGACCTCAACGTCGCGCCGCACGAGAACGACGTGTGGTCGCACAAGCAGCTGCTGAAGGTCGTCTCTCACACGCCAATCGAAACCGAGAAGCTGCTCGCCGCGCAGGCCCATGGCGAATGGTACGACGTCGCGCGCGAGCGGATCCCGCTTTCGGAAAAGGTCTACACGTGGTGGAGCTACCGCGCTGCCGACTGGACGGTGGGCGACCGCGGCCGGCGGCTCGACCACATCTGGGTCTCGCGCGCGCTGAAGGACGGCATCAGCGATTTCAGGATTACGCGCGACGCCCGCGGCTGGGAGCGCCCGTCCGACCACGTGCCAGTGACGGTGACGCTGGAAGTGTAGTTCCCACTTACGTCGTCCCTGCGAACGCATGCGTTCGCAGGGACCCACCGCGTGATTCATCGAGGAAGTCCGGCGGACGACGCTCTGCGTCGATCAACTGCCGCTGCAAGCTGCGTTACAGAAGGCATCTTTCCGCGTGCCCATTCCATCGGCCGCGGCGTATGGGTCCCTGCGTTCGCAGGGACGACGAAAGGATGCGATCAGATACTGAGCTTGGCGCCGGCCATCAGCATATCGCTGGCGAGCTGGCTGGTGCGGGTGGCGAGTTCGTCGCGCAGACGGCGGGCCGCGGCAGGATCGCTTTCCAGCACGCGTTGAAACAGGCTGCGCGCGATCCGGATAACCGTGGCGTGGTCGAGCGCGACCGCACTCGACGGCCGCTTCATCGCGACGATCAGCGCCAGTTCGCCGATCAGCGAACCCGGACCCGCAACGACTTCGGCCCCGCCGTCCTCGACGCGGATCGAACCTCGCTCAACAATGTAACCGGCGTCCGCATCGTCGCCGGCGTTGAACAGATAATCGCCGGGCGAGAAGTCGCGCTGCTCCGAGCCGATCGCCAACATGCGCAGGGACGCCGTGCCTAGCAGGCGCAATGTCGGGACCCGTTCGAGCAGAGCTACGTCAGCTTCGATCGACATCGATCTGTGACCGGATGCGCAGAAAATAACAAATGGTGGCGGCTGGTCGTATCACGGCACCAGCTTGTAGCCGCCGGCTTCCGTTACCAGGATTTCCGGATTGGCCGCGTCCTTCTCGATCTTCTGGCGCAGGCGATAGATATGGGTTTCCAGCGTGTGCGTGGTAACGCCCGAATTGTAGCCCCAGACTTCCTGCAGCAGCGTCTCGCGCGATACCGGCAACTGGCCGGCCCGGTACAGGAAACGCAGGATCGCGGTTTCCTTCTCGGTCAGCCGCACCTTTCTGGCGTTCGCAGCGGTCAGCATCTTGGAGCCGGGCCGGAAGCTGTAGGGGCCGACGGAGAACACCGCGTCCTCGCTGGCCTCGTGCTGGCGGAGCTGCGCCCTGATGCGGGCAAGCAGGACGGCAAATCGAAACGGCTTCGCGACGTAATCATTGGCGCCGGATTCGAGCCCCAAGATCGTATCCGAATCGGTGTCGTGACCGGTCAGCATGATGATCGGCGCCTTGAAGCCGCCCTTGCGCAGGCTGCGCACGACTTCCCGTCCGTCGGTATCCGGCAGGCCGACATCCATCAGCACCAGATCGGGGGAATTGGCTTTGGCGGCGCTGGCGCCCTTCGCCCCGGTATCGACCGCGGAGGCTTCGAATTCCTCGTGCAGCGATAGTTGCTCGACCAGCGTGTCGCGGAGATCGTTGTCATCCTCCACGATCAGGATCTTGCGGGCATTGGGCATGGATACGATCCTCTTGAGGCAGGCGGCGGACACTGGGGGAGCATCAAAGCCGGTCTTGTTCGATGACGCCTTGGTCAGCTGGCAAAAGTCGCGGGCTGATCGGACGTCAGGTACTGATTCGCTTCAGGTAAGTTATTGTTACAGATTCACAAGCCGAACCGCAGTCTATCCCAAATTTGAGGCACGTTTTGATGAATGTCCTGTAATGGCGTCGTTAGAGCAGTTTTGGCCGGACAGGCAATCCCGGATTAGGACTTCGGCATGGAAAGAAGCACCATTTCAATCACTTATAGGATAGCCGTGCGTGATCGGCCGCTCGCTGCCATTCGGGTGCGCAGGGCCGCCGGGGACCCGCGCCGGGGTTGGCTGACGGCGGACGGCTGGACCGTGCCGGTGGCACTTGGCCGCGGCGGCATCCTCGCCAACAAGCGGGAAGGCGACGGCGGCACCCCGAGCGGCACCTATCGTCCCCTGAAATTGTGGTGGCGCGCCGACCGCCATCTCCGGCCGCAGACCCATTTGCCGGTGCGGACGATCCGGCCCGAAGATGCATGGTGCGAGGACCCGAGCGACCGCCATTACAACCAGCCCATCCGCCTGGTCCGCGACCAGCCCGGCGACCGGTTGACGCGCGAGGACCATCTCTACGATTTCATCGTCGAAATCGATCACAACACCGTTCCAAGAATCCCCGGCCGCGGCAGCGCGGTATTCCTGCATCTGGCGCGCCCGAATTTCTCGCCGACGGCGGGATGCGTTTCGATGACGAAATCCAGCATGCTGCGGCTGTTGCGGCGAATGGGCCCACGGACCAAGATCATGATTGGCTGACAAGGGAATCAAAACCATGCTCGACGAGAAAGCGATCGAAGCCGCATCCGGGACGCTGCACGACCACTGGCGTGCCGGCACCAAGTTCGCCGGCCTCGACGATGGACTGCGTCCGCACGACCGTATCGAGGGTTATGCGATCCAGGCGGCAAATCGAAAAATATTCGTCGCAGAACCTGTTCGGCTGGAAGATCGCCGCCACCAGCGAGGCCGGACAAAAGCACATCAATGTCGACGGCCCGATGGCCGGTCGCATTTTGGCCGAGACCGTCATTCCCGACGGCGGCACGGCCTCGATGGCGGGCAACGAGATGCGCGTCGCCGAACCGGAATTCGCCTTCCGCATGCGGATCGATCTGCCGCCGCGCGACACGCCCTATACGGTGCAGCAGGTGCTCGACGCGGTCGACACGCTGCATCCGGCGATCGAGATTCCGGATTCGCGATTTGGCGACTTCGTCAGCGCCGGCGCCGCCCAGATCATTGCCGACAACGCCTGTGCGCATCTGTTCGTGCTGGGGCCTGCCACGACCGCGGATTGGCGCTCGATGGACCTCGTCGAGGAGCGGCCCGTCACCGCCATGCGCGGCCAGCAATTTGTCGGTCATGGCAAGAATGTGCTGGGCGATCCGCGCGTCGCACTGACCTGGCTCGCCAATGAATTGAGCCGGCTTGGCGTGACGCTGAGGGCGGGGCAGATCGTCACCACAGGCACCTGCCATCCGCCGCTGCCGATTCAAGCAGGTGACGTTTGCGCCGCGGATTTTGGCGTGCTGGGAAAAGTGTCGGTGGGATTCGCGTAGACACCTGTCGTCCCGGCGAACGCCGGACCCATACGCCGCGGCTTATCGGCAAGAATACAGAAGCCAATTGCCTTCGTAACAATTGACGCCGGTGATTATGGGTCCCGGCCTTCGCCGGGACGACGGCTGGGATACTATCGCGTTCCGAAAATCGCCGAACCGACGCGCACATGCGTGGCGCCGAACTGGATCGCGATGGCAAAATCGGCGCTCATGCCCATCGACAGATTCGCCAATCCGTTGCGCGCGGCGATCTTGGCCGTCAACGCGAAATGCGGCGCCGGCGCCTCGTCGACCGGCGGGATGCACATCAAGCCGGAAATGACGAGTCCATATTTGTCGCGACAGCTCGCGATGAAGGCGTCGGCCTCGCCGGGCGCGATTCCGGCCTTCTGCGACTCCTCGCCGGTGTTTATCTGAACGAACAATTCCGGCCGTTTGTTCTGCGCCTTGATTTCCTTCGCCAACGCTTCGCAAATGCTGGGACGGTCGACCGAATGGATCGCGTCGAACAGCGCCACGGCTTCCTTGGCCTTGTTGGATTGCAGCGGCCCGATCAGATGCAGCGCAATGCCGGGACAGGCGGATATCAGCGCCGGCCATTTCGCCTTGGCTTCCTGCACGCGATTTTCACCGAACACGCGCTGGCCGGCATCGATGACCGGCGATATCGTTGCGGCGTCGAACGTTTTCGACACCGCGATCAGCGTCACCGACGCGCGCTCGCGGCGCGCTTCCTTGCAGGCGCGCGCGATGTCCTGCTCCACCTGAGCCAGGCCGTTTGGTAAAGACTTGGTTAGCAGCGTCGTCATCTATCGCGTCATGTCCTGATTGCAGTCCGGAACTTTTACGGCATTTCCTCGAATTTTACCAAGTTCGGGAAAGAGCTTTTTGAACCATTCACTCTACCCTGCGGTGCGGGGGGCAGGATGTCTGGCGTAACTTTCAACCGCAAACGGGTCAAACTCAAGAAGCTTCTGGGCATCCGGGCGCGGCTTGCCATGCTGGCCGTGCTGCTGGTGGCGCCCTTGATGTTTGAGCGCGTCCGCTCGCTCGAAGACACCCGCGCCAAGCAGATCGCAACCGCCTCGGAAGAATACGCCGAGTATCACCCATCACAGCGCCGAGACCCAGCGCGAGGTGATCTCCTCCGTCGAGACGATGCTGAAATCCGCCGCCTATATCCGCGCGGCCAGCGGCATCGGGCGCAGTTGCGAAATCCTGCGCGCCAGCCTGCCCGCCAACCTGCCCTGGATCCGCAGCATCATGCTCGTGAGCAAGGAAGGCGTGGTGCAGTGTTCCACGCTGAACATTCAGGTCGGCATGAACATCGGCGATCGCGACTATTTCAGGAAGGCGCAGGAAACCCGCGATTTCGTCTTCAGCGATTACCTGTTCGGCAAGACCAACAACCGGCCGATCATGATGGCGGCCTATCCGGTCTCCGCGATCAATCCGGAGGAAGAATCGGTTGCAGTCGCCGGCATCAATCTCGACTGGCTGTCGAAGATCATGGCCAACTTCAGCGGAAAGCCGGGCATTTCAGCGCTGCTGATCGACAGCACCGGCGTCGTGCTGGCGGCGCCGCCCGACCAGGCCAGCATGATCGGCCAGCCGCTCGGCAACGTGCCGCTGCTGTCGGCCATCACCTACAAGGCGCTCAGTGCCAACTCCGATACGGGCTCGATTTCCTTTACCGCGACCGACGGCGGCAAGCGCGCCGTCAGTTTCGCCCGCATTCCCGGGACGCAATCCCGCCTCGTCGTCAGCGTCGACGAGGCCAGGGTGACGGCCGCGATCAATCGCGACATTCGCACCGCCTATCTTCAATTGGGGTTCGTCTGCCTGTTCGTGCTGCTCGGCGCGCTGATCGGCGCTGAGAAGCTCATCATCAAGCCGATCGAAGCTCATGACCGGCATGGCCAAACGGTTCGGCGAAGGCGATTCGTCGGCCCGCGTCGCGCGCAGTCGCCTGCCCGCGGAGTTCATGCCGCTGGCCCGCGCGTTCAATGCGATGGCGGCCCAACTCAGCCAGCGCGAGCGCGAACTGGTCGCCACCAACGACCGGCTCACCGTGATGGCCTCGATCGACATGCTGTCGGGCCTCGCCAACCGCCGCGGCTTCCAGAGCCGGCTGGATTTCGAGTGGATGAAAGCGCAGCAATTCAACAGCGAGCTGTCGCTGCTGATGATCGATGTCGATCACTTCAAGCTCTACAACGACACCTATGGCCACCCGGAAGGCGACACATGCCTCACCAGGCTTGGCGAAGCGCTGGCCGGTATCGCCGCCGGCACCATGGGCTTTGCCGGCCGCTATGGCGGCGAGGAATTCTGCCTGCTGCTGCCGAACACCAGCCTCCGGCGGGCGCTGGAGATCGGCGAAACCGTGCGCGCGGCCGTGCAAGACCTCGGCCTGCCGCACAGCACCTCCAGCCACCGCACCGTCACGGTCAGCGTCGGCGTCGCCGCAACGCTGCCGAACGACGCCCAAACCCCCGGCGAGTTGATCGAGGCCGCGGATGCCGCCCTCTACGCGGCCAAGCACCGCGGCCGAAATACCGTGGTCGAGCACGGCTTTGCCAAGCTGGTGGATGAGATCCGGGATAGCGATGGCGGGGTGATGCAGCCGCGCTGCGCCTTCGGTCAAATGCCCTTCCTCCCCTCCCCAACCCGTTGACCCCGCAGCCGCTTTTGTGGCCTAGTCCGCCGTCCTCTGGACGGGACCCGAATCCACAAAAAGCTCAGCGATTCCATGACCTCCGAACGTTACAACGCCCGTGATTCCGAGCCGCGCTGGCAACGCCAGTGGGACGAAAAGGCGATCTTCGCCTCGAAAAACGACGATCCGCGGCCGAAATACTACGTGCTCGAGATGTTCCCCTACCCGTCCGGGCGCATCCATATCGGGCATGTCCGCAATTACACGCTGGGTGACGTGCTGGCGCGCTTCATGCGCGCCAAGGGTTTCAACGTGCTGCACCCGATGGGCTGGGACGCGTTCGGGCTGCCGGCCGAGAACGCCGCGATCGAACGCAAGGTCGCGCCGAAGGCATGGACCTACGACAACATCGCCGCGATGAAGAAGCAGCTGCGGTCGATCGGGCTGTCGCTGGACTGGGCGCGCGAGTTCGCGACCTGCGATCCCAGCTACTACAAGCATCAGCAGAAGATGTTTCTGGACATGCTGCGCGCGGGCCTGGCCGAACGCGAGAAGCGCAAGCTGAACTGGGACCCGGTCGACATGACCGTGCTCGCCAACGAGCAGGTGATCGACGGCCGCGGCTGGCGCTCCGGCGCGGTTGTCGAACAGCGCGAGATGAGCCAGTGGGTCTTCAAGATCACGAAATACGCGCAGGAGCTGCTGGACGCGCTCGACGGGCTGGATCGCTGGCCCGACAAGGTGCGGCTGATGCAGCGCAACTGGATCGGCCGCTCGGAAGGCCTGCTGATCCGCTTCGTGCTGGACGCCGCGACGACGCCAGCCGGCGAGAGCGAACTGAAGATCTTCACGACGCGGCCCGACACGCTGTTCGGCGCAAAATTCATGGCGATCGCGGCCGATCATCCATTGGCGCAGGCTGCGGCGGCCAAGAATCCGAAGCTCGCCGAATTCATCGCTGATGTGAAGAAGATCGGCACCGCGCAGGAAATCATCGACACCGCCGAGAAGCAGGGTTTTGACACCGGCATCAAGGCCGTCCATCCGTTCGACCCGAGCTGGAAACTGCCGGTCTATGTCGCGAACTTCGTGCTGATGGAGTACGGCACCGGCGCGATCTTCGGCTGCCCGGCGCACGACCAGCGCGACCTCGACTTCGTCAACAAGTACAATCTCGGCAATGTGCCGGTGGTCTGCCCCGAGGGCCAGGACCCGACGACGTTCGTCATCACGGACACCGCCTATGACGGCGACGGCCGCATGATCAACTCGCGCTTCCTGGACGGCATGACCATCGAGCAGGCCAAGGAAGATGTTGCCAAGCGGCTGGAGACGGAAACGCGCGGCAACGCGCCCGTCGGCGAGCGGCAGGTGAACTTCCGCCTGCGCGACTGGGGCATCTCACGCCAGCGCTACTGGGGCTGCCCGATCCCCGTCATCCATTGCCCGAAATGCGATGTGGTGCCGGTGCCCGATGCCGATCTGCCCGTGGTGCTGCCGGAGGACGCCACCTTCGACAAGCCCGGCAACGCGCTGGACCACCACCCGACCTGGAAGCACGTCACCTGCCCGAAATGCGGCGGCAAGGCCCAGCGCGAAACCGACACCATGGACACCTTCGTGGATTCGTCCTGGTACTTTGCGCGCTTCACCGATCCCTGGAACGAGCAGGCGCCGACCACGCTGCCGGTCGCCAACCGGATGCTGCCGATCGACCAGTATATCGGCGGCGTCGAGCACGCGATCCTGCATCTGCTCTACAGCCGCTTCTTCACCCGCGCGATGAAGGCGACCGGCCATATCGGCATGGACGAGCCGTTCGCCGGCATGTTCACGCAGGGCATGGTGGTGCACGAGACCTACCAGAAGGCCGACGGCACTTACGTGACGCCGGCCGAGGTGAAGGTCGAACTGATCGGCGGCGAACGCCGCGCCAGCATGATCGATGGCGGCGAAGAGGTCTCGATCGGCCCGATCGAGAAGATGTCGAAGTCGAAGAAGAACACCGTCGACCCCGACGACATCATCGCGAGCTACGGCGCCGACGTCGCGCGCTGGTTCATGCTGTCGGACTCGCCGCCCGAGCGCGACGTGATCTGGAGCGACGAGCGGGTGCAGGGCGCCTCGCGTTTCGTGCAGCGGCTGTGGCGGCTGGTGAACGAATCAGCCGAGATCGCCAAAACGGCCCCCGCCGACCGGCCGGCCACGTTCGGCGCCGACGCGTTCAGCCTGCGCAAGGCCGCCCACGGCGCGCTGGACAAGGTGTCGTCCGGGATCGAGCGGCTGCATTTCAACGTCTGCCTCGCCCATATCCGCGAATTCGCCAACGCTTTGGCCGAGATTTTGGCGAAGGACGGCAAGCCTTCCGCCGATACCGCCTGGGCGGTTCGGGAAGCAGCAATCATCCTGGTTCAACTTTTCGCGCCGATGATGCCGCATCTGGCCGAGGAGTGCTGGCAGGTCCTGGGGCAGTCCGGGCTGGTTTCGGAGGCCAACTGGCCCCAAATCGAACGCGATTTGCTGGTTGAAGACACCGTGACGCTGGTAGTCCAGGTCAACGGCAAGAAACGGGGTGATGTTACCGTGCCACGGGTCGCCCAAAATCCGGAAATTGAGGCTGCCGTTTTGGCGCTCGATGCGGTAAAACTTGCGCTGGGCGGCAAGGCCGTCCGCAAGGTAATCGTTGTTCCCATGAGGATCGTGAATGTCGTTGGTTAGGACCCGGATCGCCGTTCGGCTCATCGCCGTCGCCGCTCTGGCGGCGCTTACGGCCGGCTGCTTCCAGCCGATGTATGCCGAACGCAATGACGGCAAACCCGGCCTTCGCGAAAAGCTGATGGGCGTGGAAATCCCGCCGGTCGACAAGCCCAATGCGTCACGCGAAGCTCGCATCCAGGTCGAGATCCGCAACGCGCTGGCGTTCAAGCTCTACGGCAACGCCACCGGCATGCCGCCGACCCACAAGTTGGTGCTGCGGTTCGGCACCTCGCGCTCCTCGCTGATGCTCGATCCGAACACCGCGCTGCCGTCTAGCGAAAACTACGGCATCGACGCGCAGTACAATCTGATCGACCTTGCGACCAACAAATCCGTCATGACCGGGACCACCTTCTCCCGCGTGTCGTACGACATTCCGGGCAATCTGCAGCGCTTCGCCCGCCAGCGCGCCTTCCGCGACGCCGAGGATCGCGCCGCCAACGAGGTCGCAGAAAACATCCAGACCCGGCTGGCGTCGTTCTTCTACGCCGGCACCTGATCCCGTTGGTCGCGCTCCGCGGAAAAGACATCGACGCTTTTCTCGCCCGGCCCGATGCCGGCCGCCCCATCATCCTGCTTTACGGGCCGGATGCCGGCCTGGTCCGCGAGCGCGCCGAAGCGCTGATCGCTTCTGCCGTCGACGACCCCAACGATCCCTTCTCGCTGGTGCGGCTGGACGGCGATGGTCTCTCGGCCGAGCCGTCACGGCTGGTCGACGAGGCCATGACGATCCCGATGTTCGGCGGCCGTCGGGCCATTCGCGTGCGTGCCGGCTCCAAAAATTTTGCCAGCGGCGTCGACACCCTGGCCGATTCGCCGCTGAAGGACTGCCGCATCGTGATCGAGGCCGGCGAGCTGCGACCGGAGTTGCCGCTGCGCAAGGCCTGCGAGCGCGCCAAGACCGCGGTCGCCATCGCCTGTTATCCCGACACCGAACGCGACCTTGCGAGATTGATCGACGAGGAATTGCGGACGTCCAACCTGCGGATCGCCGCCGACGCGCGCGCTGTCCTGATGTCGTTGCTCGGCGGCGACCGTCAGGCCTCGCGCAACGAGCTGCGCAAGCTGGCGCTCTATTCCCATGGCAAGGGCGAGATCGCGCTCGACGATGTCATGACCGTCGTCTCCGACGCATCCGAGCTGAAGCTCGACCCGATCGTGGACGGCGCCTTTGCCGGCAAGCCGGACCTGGTCGAAAGCGAATTTGCAAAAGCGATGGTGGCCGGCACCTATCCCGGAATCATCATTTCCGCCGCGCAGCGCCAGGCGGCATGGCTGCACAAATCGGCGCTCGCGGTGGCCGAAGGCACGCCGGTCTCGACCCTGCTCGAAAGCGGCTACCCGCGCCTGCATTTCTCGCGCAAGGGCGCCGTCGAAATCGCGCTGCGAAATTTCAGTGCGGCACGGCTGGTGGGAATCATCGATCAGCTCGGAACGGCTGCGCTCGACATGCGCAAGCAGGCGACGCTGGCGTCAGCGATCGGACTGCGGACGTTGCTGTCGATTGCGGCGAACGCGAAGCGGCGGGGCTGAGCACTGGGCGATAGGCCGCGGCGTCGTCCCTGCGAACGCAGGGACCCATAGCCACCGTCGTTCGTTGTTGAAACAAAGCCGTCAGCCATCTCGCCCACACAAATTCTGCCGCGGCGTATGGGTCCCCCGATGTGCCATTGCACATCTGAGGTCGCGCTTCGCTTGCCCGGGACGACGGATACCTCAGCTCCCCTTCGCCAGCCGCCGCATCACCTCATCGAGTTGTTCGAGGTTGCGGTAGCTGATCTGGACGGAGCCGCCGGGATCGCGGTGGTTGACCGTCACGGCAAGACCGAGCGCGTCGCTGACGCGTTTCTCCAGCGCGATCGTGTCGGGTGCTTTTGTCTTGCCGCCGCCGCCTGCCCTCGCCTTTTGCGGCTTGCGCTCCGGAACGCCCTCTTCATGCGCCAGCGCCTCGGTCTGGCGGACGTTGAGACCTTCGTCGACGATACGTTTTGCTGCCGCCACCGGATCGGGCACGCCGATCAGCGCGCGGGCGTGGCCTGCCGATAGTTTTCCGTCGGAGATCAGGGCCTGCACCTGCGCCGGCAGTTTCGTCAGCCGCATCATGTTGGCGACGTGGCTGCGGCTCTTGCCGACCTCCTTGGCGATGTCTTCCTGGCTGCGTTTGAACTCCTCGGCCAGCGCGTGATAGCCCTGCGCCTCTTCCATCGCGTTGAGGTCTTCGCGCTGCACGTTCTCGATGATCATGATCTCGAGCGCGTCAGAGTCGCTGACTTCGATCGGGACGATCGGCACCTCATGCAGGCTGGCGAGCTGCGCGGCGCGCCAGCGCCGTTCGCCGGCGATGATTTCGAAGCGATCCTGCGACCCCTTTACCGGCCGAACCACAATCGGCTGGATCACGCCGTGCTGCCTGACCGAGGCCGCGAGCTCACCGAGCTCGGTATCGGAAAAAGTCCGGCGCGGGTTGCGTGGGTTAGGCTTCAAAAATTCGATCGGCACCTTGCGCTGGTTGCGCGGCCGGTCAACATGAGCCGCCTCGCCGCCGACATCCCCGATCAGACTTGCGAGACCACGACCCAGTCGCGAACGCGTTTCGTCGGCCATCGCCGCCAACTCCCTAGGATTCACTTAACGCTACTCCGAAACACAGAATTCGGTTGGCCGTAGGGTGGGCAGAGCGAAGCGTGCCCACCGGTTTCGCAACTGATCATGGTGGGCACGGCGAAGACGCCTTTGCCCACCCTACGATCTACGATTCCACTAATGCCTCAGCTCGCGCTCGCGCTGGATCACTTCGGTCGCCAGCTTCAGGTAGGCTTCGCTGCCGACGCATTTGAGATCGTAGACCAGCACCGGCTTGCCGTAGGACGGCGCCTCGGAGATGCGCACGTTGCGCGGGATCATGGTGTCGTAGACCTTGCCGCCCATGAACTGCCGCACGTCGGCGACGACCTGGTTCGACAGATTGTTGCGCGAGTCGAACATGGTCAGCACGATGCCGTGGATCGACAGGTTCGGATTGAGCGTCGAGCGCACCTGCTCCACCGTCTGCAGCAATTGCGACAGACCTTCGAGCGCGAAGAACTCGCATTGCAGCGGCACCAGGATCGCATCCGACGCCGCCATCGCGTTGACGGTGAGAAGGTTGAGCGACGGCGGGCAATCGATCAGCACGTAGGTGTAGTCGGTGTCCGGCGCGGCGTTCTTGTTCAGCGCCGCGATCGCATCGCGCAGGCGGAACGCGCGGCCGGGTGTCGCGCCGAGCTCGAGTTCGAGGCCCGACAGATCCATGGTGGAGGAGGCGATGTGCAGCCGCGGCACCGCGGTGGCCACCACCGCTTCGCGCAGCGGCGCTTCGCCGATCAGCACGTCATAGGTCGAGCAGTTGCGGGTGCGTCGATCGATGCCGAGACCGGTCGAGGCATTGCCCTGCGGATCGAGATCGACGATCAGCACGCGCTCGCCAATCGCGGCGAGCGCCGTACCCAAATTAATCGCCGTGGTGGTCTTGCCGACGCCGCCCTTTTGATTGGCCAGCGACAGGATGCGCGGATGAGGCGGCGGCGTCTGCTCTCTATCCGCTTGATACAGCTCGTCTAATTCGTTCATGCCCGATCGCCATATGTGATCGCGGAGGGGTTGCGCCGCTCGATCCGATCGAGTTCGACGATCCAGCCGTGCCCGCCCGTGCGGCTGGAGTGGAGTCGCGGTTCAATATTCCAATATTTAGTGGCCTCGGTCAATTCAGCCTCTACATCTTGGCCTTTGAGAAACAAAGCTTTTGCGCCCTCTTTCACAAACGGTTCCGCGAAACCGACTAGCTGATGTAATGGCGCCAGCGCCCGGGCAGTGACGCAATCGACGCGGCTGCCAATTCTATCCACACTATCCCCGATTCCCGCCAAATGCACGGTCGCTGGTGCAGAAGTTATGCGGACGGCCTCGCGCAAAAACGCGGCCTTCTTGGCGTTGCGCTCGACCAGATGGACCGTGGCACCCGGCGTGTCGGCCAATGCACTAGCGAGCACGACGCCTGGAAAGCCGCCGCCGCTGCCGAGGTCGACCCAGATTTTCGCCGTCGGGGCCAGGTTCAGAAGCTGAAGCGAATCGGCGACGTGGCGGGTCCAGAGATGCGGAAGCGTCGATGGCGCGACGAGATTGGTCTTGGCCTGCCACTTCACGAGGAGGTCGAGATAGCGATCGAGCCGGGCCTCCGTTTCGGGTGAGACGGGGGTGAGGGCGAGCGCGGTCGCTTTGTCGGAAGGCGGGATTGGAGACATCAACGTTTCACATGAAACAGATTGTTAACCAGCAACCTTCGAAGTCTTCCGCCGCGCCTCACGACGCAGATACGCCGCCAGGATCCCCAGCGCCGCCGGCGTCAGGCCATCGAGCCGACCCGCCTGCCCTACGGTCCGCGGCCGCGCCGCCTCCAGCTTGGCGCGCGCCTCGTTGGAAAGTCCGGGCACGTCGGCGTAATCGATATCGGTCAGGACGAGGCCCTCGTCGCGGCGGAAGGCATCGACGTCAGCGGTCTGGCGCTTGAGATAGACATCGTACTTGGCATCGATCTCAAGATGGACGGCGATGGAGTGATCGACGGCCGACAGCTCCGGCCAGATGCCGCGCAGCGCGTCCCATTCGATTTCGGGATAGGCCAGCAGCTCGAATGCCGAACGCCGATGGCCGTCGCGATTGAGCGCCAGGCCATGTTTGGCAGCCTCGTTGGGCGTGATCGTCAGCGACTTCGCCAATGCCTTTGCAGCGGCCAGTGCTGCCATCTTGTCGCGATGCCGCACTGAGCGCGCCTGGCCCACGCACCCCAAAGCAATGCCCTTGTCGGTCAAGCGCTGGTCGGCATTGTCGGCCCGTAGCGTCAAGCGGTACTCGGCTCGCGAAGTGAACATTCGGTACGGCTCTGTGATCCCGCGGGTCACGAGGTCGTCGATCATCACGCCGAGATAGCCATCCGCGCGGTCGAACACGATCGGATCGGCACCACCGGCTGCCAAGGCCGCGTTGAGGCCGGCGACAATTCCCTGCGCCGCCGCTTCTTCATATCCCGTCGTCCCGTTGATCTGCCCGGCCAGGAAGAGACCCGGCAGGCGCCTGGTCTGTAGCGTCGGCTCGAGTTCGCGGGGGTCGACGTGGTCGTATTCGATGGCATAGCCGGGCCGGACCATCTTCACCCGCTCGAGTCCGGGAATGGTGGCGAGGATCGCGAGCTGAACTTCTTCCGGCAGCGAGGTCGAGATGCCGTTGGGATAGACCGTGGAGTCGTCGAGGCCCTCGGGCTCCAGAAAGATCTGGTGGCCATCGCGGTCGCCAAAGCGGACGATCTTATCCTCGATCGAAGGACAATAGCGCGGACCGCTGCTCTTGATCTGGCCTGAATACATCGGCGAGCGATGCACGTTGGCCCGGATGACCTCATGGGTCGCCGGCGTGGTCCGGGTGATCCCGCACTGGATCTGCGGCGTCGTGATCCGGTCGGTCATGACCGAGAACGGCTCCGGCGGGTCATCGCCGGGCTGCATCTCGACGGCGGACCAATCGATCGAGGTGCCGTCGAGGCGCGGTGGAGTGCCGGTCTTAAGCCGGCCCAATGTAAAGCCCGCCTTTTCGAACGATGCCGAAAGCCCCATAGCCGGCGCCTCCCCGACCCGTCCAGCCGGCCAGTTCTTTTCACCGAGATGGATCAGGCCGCGCAAAAAGGTCCCGGTGGTGATGACGACAGCGCCGGCGGAGAGCTCACGCCCCTCGCCTAACCGGACGCCCGTGACGCGACCGTTCGAGACGATCAGCTCATCGGCCTCGCCTTCGATCACGCTGAGATTGTCGGTCTCCCGGATCGCGGTCTGCATGGCGGCGGCATAGAGCTTGCGGTCCGCCTGGGCCCGCGGGCCGCGGACGGCCGGACCCTTGCGGCGGTTCAGCATCCGAAACTGGATGCCGCCGGCATCGGCGACGCGGCCCATCAGGCCATCCAGCGCATCGACCTCGCGGACCAGATGGCCCTTGCCGAGACCGCCGATGGCGGGATTGCAGGACATCGCCCCAATGGTCGCGAAGCGGTGCGTCACCAAGGCCGTCTTCGCGCCCATCCGGGCAGCCGCGCCCGCGGCCTCGCAGCCGGCGTGGCCGCCGCCGATAACGATGACATCGAAGGAGTTGGCCTGGGCAATCATGCGCGACTTCTATCGCGGAGTTGGAAGGTGCGAAAGCTTGAAGGCATCGTGAGCCTCAAACAAAAATATCGAAAACAACCCCATGCAAAGTAGAAGTCCGCCGCCAGCACGAGGTGCGAGACGGATCCAATGCCGTCGTGGCCGAGGCTAATTTTGTCTTACGCGATATGGTTTGTTTCACGTGAAACACTCCGCCGGCGGAAGCCCACGGAACTTGTTTCACGTGAAACATCGTGGTTAGGGAAGCGCTACTTACCTACGCAGAACTCCCGGAAGATGACATCCAAGATGTCTTCGACGTCAACCCGCCCTAAGAGCCGTCCCAGTGAATGGGCCCCGCGGCGCAGTTCCTCTGCCGCCAGCTCCTCACCCTCCCCGACGACCTCGATGCATCGCCTGAGCGAGACTGCTGTCTCCTGCAAAAGTTGACGCTGACGGGTTCGGCCGATGAGGCCCGCCTCGCCGCTACCAAAATAATCCTGAGCGAAGCCGACCAACGCCGCTATCAATTCCGGCAGACCGTCGCCCCGGCTCGCCGAGATCTGAAAGACCCCCTGCCCTGACGCCTCGGCCATTGGCCGACTCGCCGCTTCTAGATCAATCTTGTTTCGCACCATCCAAACCGGCGCCGTACCGTCGTGCTGGACAACGGCCGGCGATACGTCGGCCAGCCACAGCACCAGGTCGGCATCCGCCGCCCGCGCCCGGGCACGCCGGACGCCCTCCTGTTCGACCGGATCGTCCGTCTCCCGAATGCCCGCAGTGTCGATAACAGTCACGGGATAGCCGTCGAGATCCAACTGCACCTCGATCACGTCGCGCGTGGTGCCGGCGTGCGGCGAGACGATCGCGACCTCGCGGCGCGCGAGCGCATTCATCAAGGTCGACTTGCCTACATTCGGCGGACCGGCAATCGCGACGACGAGGCCATCGCGAAGCCGCTCACTCCGCCCCTGCCCGGCCAACACTTCCTCGATTTCAGCCAGCAGCGCTCTGACCTTTGCCAAGGCCGGCGCGATCAATTCCGCCGGCACGTCGCCCTCATCCGAGAAATCAATTCCCGCTTCGATCAACGCCGACGCCTCGATGATCCGCGCACGCCAATCGCGCGCCCGATCGCCGAGCAGTCCCTTCAACTGGCGCAGCGCCTGGCGCCGCTGGCGATCAGTGTCAGCATGAATGAGATCGTCGAGACCTTCGGCCTCGGTCAGATCGAGCTTGCCGTTCTCGAAAGCGCGCCGGGTAAATTCGCCGGGCTCCGCGGCACGAACATTTTCAAATCCGGACAGCGCGGCGAACAGGGCGGCCAGCACGGCACGTCCACCATGAACGTGAAACTCGGCGACGTCTTCGCCAGTCGCACTGGCCGGACCTGGAAACCACAACACCACCGCGTCGTCGATCGGCCGCTGGCCGACATCCCTGAGCAACGCGCGAGTCGCCATTCGCGGCGACGGCGTCTTGCCCGCAAGCGCCGTCACGATCGTTCCGGCCTGCGACCCCGAAACGCGCACCAGGGCAATCGCGCTCGGCGGCCGGCCTGACGACAATGCAAAGATGGTCTGATCCCGCGGGTGCATGGCCTATTTGTGCGGTCGGTTTTGAAAAGGCAACGCGATTCAATTCGGCGCAGTCGCCCGCTTCTATTGCAGTGCACACTGCGATTTCATGCTGCAAGAATTCGGCGAGGTAGTCGCACCGGCGCCATGAGCCATAAAAAATTCAACGACTTATATGGTTAACCAATCGTTAAACTTATTTTTTCGATGCTGCACAATGATTGCAGCGAAGCTTGCCGCATGAAAGAGGGCGCCCCGCTTTCACGAGGCGCCCTCTCCTGCCCTGGCCCGATGGCTCAGGTGTTCATGGAGTCGAAGAATTCCGAGTTGTTCTTGGTGTTGCGGAGCTTGTCGAGCAGGAAGTCGATGGCGTCCATCGTGCCCATCGGATTGAGGATCCGGCGCAGCACATACATCTTCTTCAGGAGTTGCGGATCTGTGATCAGCTCTTCCTTGCGCGTGCCGGAGCGTGAGATGTCGATCGCCGGGAACGTCCGCTTGTCGGAGACCTTGCGATCGAGGATCAGTTCGGAGTTACCGGTGCCCTTGAATTCTTCGAAGATGACTTCGTCCATTCGGCTGCCGGTATCGACCAGCGCGGTGGCGATGATGGTGAGCGAACCGCCCTCCTCGATGTTTCGCGCGGCGCCGAAGAATCGCTTCGGCCGCTGCAATGCGTTGGCGTCGACACCACCGGTCAGCACCTTGCCGGATGACGGCACCACGGTGTTGTAGGCGCGGCCCAGACGCGTGATCGAGTCCAGAAGGATCACGACGTCGCGGCCATGCTCGACGAGCCGCTTGGCTTTCTCGATCACCATCTCGGCGACCTGGACGTGACGCACCGCCGGTTCGTCGAACGTCGACGAGACCACTTCGCCCTTCACCGAGCGCTGCATGTCCGTGACTTCTTCCGGACGTTCGTCGATCAGGAGAACGATCAGATAGCATTCCGGATGATTGGCCGTGATGGAGTGCGCGATGTTCTGCATCAGCACCGTCTTGCCGGTGCGCGGCGGCGCGACGATCAACGCGCGCTGGCCTTTGCCGATGGGTGCGACGATGTCGATCACCCTTGCAGAAAGGTCTTTTCGCGTCGGATCCTCGAGTTCGAGGCGGAAGCGCTGGTCCGGAAACAGCGGCGTCAGATTGTCGAAATTGACCTTGTGCTTGGATTTTTCCGGATCTTCGAAATTGAGTGTGTTGACCTTCAGCAGTGCAAAGTAGCGTTCGCCTTCCTTCGGGCTGCGGATGTGACCTTCGATGGTGTCGCCGGTGCGTAAGCCGAAGCGGCGGATCTGCGACGGCGAGACATAGATGTCATCGGGGCCGGGCAGGTAGTTGGCGTCGGGCGAGCGCAGAAAACCGAAGCCATCGGAGAGAACCTCGACGACGCCTTCGCCGATAATGTCGATTTCCTGGATGGCGAGGTTCTTGAGAATCGCGAACATCAGCTCCTGCTTCCGCATGGTGCTGGCATTTTCGACCGCATTCTCTTCCGCGAACGAGACGAGCTCAGCCGGCGTTTTCGATTTGAGGTCCTGGAGTTTCATTTCCCGCATGGGGGTGGTCCTGTGGAGTGTTCTCTGGGGGAAGGGGTGCGAGGTGGCTTAAGGAAAAAGCGGACACTAAAAATGGAAGGTCCGCAGGTCTAAGCAAGGAAAGCGCCGGTGAGGCTTCAAACCTGATGCGGTGGCCGGTCCAGTGAAGGAGCCGAAACACAACCACATCCGCCTGCGTGGGGTGGGATTTCGACAATATAGAAAATTGGCCGCTGCTTCGCAAGCAGGGGAGAAACCGGAGATCGATGAAAAGCTAAGCAGAGCGTTTTCCAGCGAAGTGGGGACCGGTTCGCGTCAAGAAAATGCGTCAAAAAAAGAATCTAGAACGGCTTCACGATCACCAGGATAACGATAAGGATCATCAGGGCAGTAGGTATCTCATTGATAATCCGATAGAATTTATGACTTCTAGTGTTCCGGTCGGCGGCGAAATCCTTAACGCAACGGGAAAAAAATCCGTGGACGCCCGACAGGACCAACACCAGCGTCAGTTTGGCGTGAAACCAGCCGGATGCGTACCAATGCCCGCTCCAGGCCAGATAGAGCCCGGCCAGCCAGGTGATCACCATCGCCGGATTGATGATCGCTTTCAGCAGCCGCCATTCCATCACTTTGAAGGTCTCGGACTGCGTCGATCCGATCTCGGCCGCGCAGTGATAGACGAACAGCCGCGGCAGATAGAGCATGCCGGCCATCCACGAAATGACGGCGATCACGTGCAGCGCTTTGATCCACGGATACGCCGTGATCGTGATCCACTCGTACATTGCTAGTCGCCAGACCTTGCTCGTCCCTGGAACGTTCCAACCATCTCAGCGTTGCGAAGAAGCTCTGCCAGTCGGGGACGCACTACATATCCGCAATGCACCGCTTCTCTAAACTAATAATTTTAGAATCTTAGGTTTGAGTCTAAGTGACCGTGATTATGACTCACACAAAATAGTCCCGCATGTTTGCAAGGCTTGTGCACAGCCTTCCCCAATTTCGGCCGGACATTGCGTCATCCCGATAACGCCACGCGCATCAATTGCTTGCGCCGTTTCGTGGTCGGCTTATGAAGAGACAAGTCCACACCTTCCCACTATCATGGCGATGAGCCGGCGGACTTGTCCTCTCGTGTGGCCCTGTGAAGAAAGGTAAGGGTTATCCCTGACGTGACGACCCAGGGCCAAATATCTTGGTTAAGCTCCACAGGGATTCACAGGATACACAGGGGTTCTGGTGCCCACGACCGGCAATTATTTTCACCTTCATCTGGTCTCCGATTCGACCGGCGAGACGCTCATTACGGTGGCGCGCGCGGTGGCCGCGCAATACGCCAACGTGACCGCGGTCGAACATGTCTATCCGCTGGTACGCAGCCAGAAGCAGCTCGACCGCGTGCTCGACGAGATCGAGGAGGCGCCGGGCATCGTTCTCTTCACATTGCTCGAGAAAGATCTGGTTGGCCGGCTGGAGGCGAAGTGCAGGGACATCAACATCCCGAGCCTGTCGATTATCGGACCGGTGATGCAATTGTTCGAGGCATATCTCGGCGCGGCGACGACGGGCAGGGTAGGGGCCCAGCACGTTCTGAACGCGGAATATTTCAAGCGCATCGACGCCTTGAACTACACCATGATTCATGACGACGGCCAGCACGTCGAAGGCCTGGAAGATGCCGACGTTGTTCTGGTCGGCGTGTCCCGTACATCGAAAACGCCGACCTCGATCTATCTCGCCAACCGCGGCGTCCGCACCGCGAATGTGCCGCTGGTGCCGGGCATTCCGCTGCCGCACCAGCTCGAGACATTGAAAAAGCCGTTGGTCGTCAGCCTTCATGCAACGCCCGAGCGGTTGATCCAGGTCCGGCAAAACCGGTTGCTGAGCATGGGCTCCGATAATCACAATGATGATTATATCGATCGCCAGTCGGTGACCGACGAAGTCGCCTATGCCCGCAAGCTGAGCGCCAAATTCAGTTGGGCGCAGCTCGACGTGACGCGCCGCTCGATCGAGGAAACCGCCGCGGCCATACTGAAACTGTTCACCGACCGGCAGCGGCAGCGGCTTGCAGAGTGACGCGGATACGATGACCATCTGGCGCGGACCACAGCCGCTGATCCTGGCCTCGCAAAGCCGGGCGCGGAAAATGCTGCTGGGCAATGCCGGTCTTTCCTTCGAAGCCGTGCCTGCCGATATCGACGAACGGTCGGTGCAGAAAAATTCCGGCCTTTCAGCGCCAGGTGAAGTCGCCGGGCTATTGGCAAGCGAGAAGGCGTGTTTCGTATCGGCAAATAATCCCGATCGTTACGTGATTGGCGCTGACCAGACGCTGGCGCTCGGAAACCGGATGTTCAGCAAACCGGCCGGCCACGCGCAGGCGGCAGATCAGTTACGACTGCTCGCCGGCCAGACGCACGAACTGCATTCCGCCGTGGCGGTGGCGCGCGATGGCAAGATTCTCTTTTCCGAGGTTTCGGTCGCGCGCATGACCGTGCGTCACTTGAGCGGCGAGGAGATACGAGCCTATCTGGACGCCGCTGGCGACGCCGTCACCACCAGCGTTGGCGCCTATCAGCTGGAAGGGTTGGGCGTGCATCTGTTCGAGCGCATCGAGGGCGATCATTTCACCATTCTCGGTCTGCCGCTGCTGCCTCTGCTTGCATTCCTGCGGGGGCAGGGGCTACTCGGTGTCTGAAACGATGTGGCGGACAATATGCTAGTTCTTGGTCTCACCGGCTCGATCGGCATGGGCAAGTCCACGACAGGAAAACTGTTCGTGGAAGCGGGCGTGCCGCTCTACGACGCCGACGCGGAGGTCCACAAACTCTACGAGGGCCCAGCAGTTCCGGCGATCGAGGCTGCCTTTCCCGGCACGACGTCGAATGGCAAGGTGGATCGGCAAAAGCTCAGCGAACTCGTGGTGCACAATCCCGCGGCCATGAAGCAGCTCGAACAGGTCGTCCACCCGATGTTGGGCGCCGGCCGGCAGAAATTCTTTGAGGAGGCGGAACGCGCCGGCGCTCCCGTCGTCGTCGTCGACGTTCCCTTGCTCTATGAGACCGGCGGCGAGAAGCGGGTCGATGCCGTGGTCGTGGTGACGACGTCGCCGGAACTGCAGCGCGAGCGGGTGCTGGCACGCGGCACCATGGATGAAGCAAAACTCGATTCGATCATTGCGCGGCAAACGCCGGATGCCGAAAAGCGCAAGCGGGCCGATTTCGTGGTGGATACCTCGCACGGGCTTGACCCGGTGCGTGCCCAAATCAAGCATATCCTGGCTGAGGTCGTTAAGATGCCGCAGCGGCGGACCTGATTCGCCGCAGCTCCAGCATCCCTAAGGCCCCATGCGCGAAATCGTCCTCGATACCGAAACCACCGGCCTTGATCCGCTGCGCGGCGACCGGCTGGTCGAGATCGGCTGCATCGAAATCTTCAACCGCATGCCGACGGGGCAGACGTTCCACCGCTACATCAATCCCGAGCGCGACATGCCGGCGGAAGCATTCAACGTGCACGGCCTGTCCAGCGAGTTCCTTTCCGCCAAGCCGCTGTTTACGGAAGTGGTCGAGGAGTTCCTGGAATTCATCGGCGACGCGCCGCTCGTGATTCACAACGCCTCGTTCGACGTCGGCTTCATCAATGCCGAGCTCGATCGCGTCAAACGGCAGCCGATCCTGCGCGACCGCCTGGTCGATACGTTGCTGCTGGCGCGCCGCAAGCATCCCGGCGTCTCGAACCGCCTCGACGATCTCTGCTCGCGTTATGCAATCGACAATTCCCGCCGCACCAAGCACGGCGCGCTGCTCGACGCCGAGCTATTGGCGGAAGTCTATATCGACCTGATCGGGGCGCGGCAGTCGCAACTGATCCTGGCGTCCGAAACGCGCATCACGATGAACAGTGGCGTTGGCGAAACGCCGCGCCGGCAGCGCGACGTGCCGCTGGCGCCGCGCGTCAGCGACGCGGACCGCGAAGCCCATCGCGCGTTCATCGCCACCTTGGGCGACAAGCCGATCTGGAACGAGTTCCTGCCGGCCGGCTAATTCGTAGTCAGATTGTATTGAGGCCGCGACGTTCGTACTTACAGGGCACTCGTCATCCCCGCGCAGGCGGGGATCCAGTATTCCAGAGACGTCAGTGATCTAGCCGAGAAGCCGCGGCGTACTGGATCCCCGCCTGCGCGGGGATGACAGCGCCTTAATTTGTTTCGCAGAGCGTGGCGTGCTTCAGCTCGGCTTTACCCCGGAAGCGGCCTGCTCAGCAGCCTGCCGCTCCATGTTCTGGCGGTAGAGGCCAACGAAATCGACGGGATCGAGCATCAGCGGCGGGAAGCCGCCATCGCGGACAGCGGTGGCGATGATCTCGCGCGCGAACGGGAACAACAGCCGCGGGCATTCGATCATGATCAGCGGATGCAGGTTTTCCTTCGGCACGTTGACGATACGGAACACGCCAGCATAGGCCAGCTCGAAGCTGAACATCACCTTGCCGGCGTTTTCGGCCTTGCCCTCGATCGAAAGCGTCACCTCGAACTCGCTTTCCGAGAGATTATTCGCGCCAACGTTGATCTGGATGTTGATATTCGGCTGCTGCTGTTGCGGGGCCAGCGAGGAGGGGGCGTTCGGATTCTCGAACGACAGGTCCTTGGTGTATTGCGCCAGAACGTTGAGCTGGGGAGGGGCCTGCTCGGGAGGTGCGCCGTTGCCGTTGGTCATGAAACTCTCTCCTGAAGCTGGCGAGCGGAGCCCGTTTTCGCCTGAATTCGCTGGGTGGGCGGGATGCCTTTTCCGGGCGAGTGGCTATCATAGCCCCGCCTCGGTCCACAAGGACGACGCTCTCGCCCATTGGCCCCCAGCCAAATGTGGCAGATATGCCTAATGCGGTGCTTCCAGGCGCCCCATACGTCCCTAAATAATTGAAACCGCGTGATTTCCGGACAGGATCGGGTTTCCCCTCGACGGTAAAACGCGCTACAATTCGGTTGCGCCAAAACGCGCCATTGGCCGGGCGTAGTTTCATGCCTACATGCTGAAGTCTCAATCGATGATGTGATCTCTGCCGTTCTCAGGGAAAACGTGTACGAGAGCGTCTCATCAGGGAACGCTCGACCGCCGGGCCCGTTGCCGGCGTTAGAACCAGAAAGCGAATACGACGTGGATATTTACACCATCATCTTCCTGGCGCTGGCGGTCTTTATCTTCCTGCGCCTGCGCAGCGTCCTCGGACAGCGCACCGGGAGCGAACGGCCGCCCTATGACCGCGCCGCGCCCAACGTCGTGCAGCGGACCCAGGACAACAATAATGTCGTTCCGATGCCCGGGGCGGTAATCGATCAGGCGCCGCTGGCGCCGAGCGCCGATGTCGCGCCCGCCGACCGCTGGAAGGGCATCGCCGAGCCAGGCACGCCGCTTGCCGCGGGCCTCGACGGCATCGTCGCCCAGGACTCCTCGTTCGATCCGCGGCATTTCATCTCCGGCGCCCGCAGCGCCTACGAGATGATCGTGCTGGCCTTCGCCAATGGCGACCGCCGCGCGCTGAAGGATCTGCTGTCCGGCGAGGTCTATGACAGCTTCGATACCGTGATCAAGGATCGCGAGAAGCACGAGCAGAAGACCGAAACGCGGTTTGTTTCGATCGACAAGGCCGAACTGGTGAGCGCGGAAGCCCGCGACCGCGCAGCCCAGCTCACCGTTCGCTTCGTGTCGCAGATGATCTCGGTCACCCGCGACAAGACCGGCGCCATCGTCGATGGCAACCCCGATAAGGTCGCCGATATCACCGATGTCTGGACATTCGCCCGCGACACGAGCTCTCGCGATCCGAACTGGAAGCTGGTTGGCACCGGAAGCGCGGCCTGAGACGCGACGCCTTGCGGGCGTTGCGTGTGGCGTGTTCGCGTTGGCGTGTTCGCTGGCGCCGATAGATTCCGTTGCGGCGCGCCACGCGCGTTCGCAAAAGCTGGCGCATCCGCCCTCCGTCCGGCACCTGCCATATCCAGAACTCGAATTGCCGTTCCAGATCAACGGCGGCCAGTACGCGCCGGTCGCCTGGTCCGCGATCGTGGGCTGGAGCGAGGACGATCCTCTCGACGCCTACAAGGCGTTCCGAATCAGCTGCAAGCCGATATCGGCGCAACGAACGCCGCCGGCCGATCCGAAGGCGCTCGGCACCTCGCTGCGCGATCCCTGCCTCGTTGCGAAAGGCTTGGAGCTGTCCGACGGGCTGAAGGCAAAAGCTTTCTTCGAGGAGCATTTTCTCCCGCTGCGCATTTCGCGGCTTGGCGAAGGCGAGGGGTTTGTCACCGGCTATTACGAGCCGATCGTCGACGGCTCGCGGACGGAGAACGAGGTCTACAAGGTGCCGGTGTATCGCCGGCCGTCCAATCTGTTCGTCCGCGGCACCACGCAGAGTTCGGCCGGGCTGCCCAACAAGGGCCAGGTGTTTCGCAAAATTGGCCGCCGCAAGCTGGTGCCTTATTACGATCGTGGGGAAATCGAGGATGGCGCGATCGCCGGCCGCGGGCTCGAAATCTGCTTTCTGAAAGAACAGACTGACTTGCTGTTCTCACAGATCCAGGGCTCGGCGCGCGTCAGCCTCGACGACGGCTCGACCGTCCGCATCAACTACGATGCGCATAATGGTTATCCCTATACGGCGGTCGGCCGCATCCTGATCGAGCGCAACATCATCCCCAAGGATCAGATGTCGATGCAGAAGATCCGGGAATGGATGGAGGCCAATCCCAACGAAGCCGACGAACTGCGGCGGCAGAACAAGTCCTATGTCTTCTTCCGCGAGGTGCAGCTTTCGGACAAGGACGAGGCGGTCGGCGCCCAGGGCGTGCCGCTGACGCCGGGCCGCTCGATCGCGGTCGACAAATCGCTGCATGTCTACGGCACGCCGTTCTTCATCGAAGGCGAGCTGCCGATCGAAACGGCGCAATCGAAGACGCCGTTTCGCCGCCTGATGATCGCGCAGGACACCGGCTCCGCCATCATCGGGCCGGCGCGCGCCGATCTGTATTTCGGCGCCGGGCTCGATGCGGGCAAGGTCGCCGGCCGCCTCCGTCACGCGGCGCGCTTTGTCATGCTGGTGCCGAAGAGTCTCGATCCGGTGAGACGCGGCCGTGCGCTGCCGGTGCCGGATGACCGGCCGTCGGAGAAGATCGCAAAACTGTTTCCGCAGACCGCAGCGCCGGCGAAATCGCCCGAAGTTACCTCGACGGCGAACACCAGGCCGGTGTCGCAGACGGCAACTCCGCCCGCAGGCGGGCCTTCGCAAACCGCGGCGATCCAGGCGCCCGCGGCAACGGCGGTGCCGCTTCCTGAGCCGCGGCCCAAGGTCGAAGCGGTTTCGACAAAGCCGGTTCAGCGTCATCTGCGCCGATACCGCTATCGTCGATGAAACGCCGGCCATCGAGCTTGATTCCCGAATTGCCGGAGCCGCCGCGACGGAAGCGGGGCCTGAGCGAAGAGGACCGCGCGCTGTGGGAGAGCGTCGCCAAGCAGGTCAAGCCGCTGCGCAAACGGCACCGCGCCTTGAAGCCGCCGGTCGTTAGCGCCGATGCCGAAAGTAAAGCCGCGCCGAAATCTGCGCCCTCGCCAAGGCACGCCGCGCCGCCACGAATTGTTGCGCCGACAAAACCAGAGCCACCGCCGCTGGCGCCGATCGGCCGCCGCGAGCGGTCGCATCTGTCGCGCGGGCGGAAGGAGATCGATGCCCGGCTCGATCTGCACGGCATGACGCAGACGCGGGCGCATCGCGCGCTGTTCGGTTTCCTGCAGCGTGCTCATCTTGACGGGATGACCTTCGTGCTGATCATCACGGGCAAGGGCAAGATGGGGCCTGAGTCCGAGCGCGGCGTGTTGCGCCGTCAGGTGCCGCAATGGCTCGGCCTGCCGGAATTCCGCTCGCTGGTGGTCGGCTTCGAGGAAGCCCATATCGGCCATGGCGGCGAGGGCGCGCTGTATGTCCGGGTGCGGCGGGCGCGAAGCTAGAACGGCCGCACGATTCCGACGCGCGGGATCAGCGCGTTGATCCAGCCGAACACCATCGTCTTCCGGTCATCCGCTGGTATCGGTGGCGCGTCGTTGGAAGATGGCAGCATCTTCACCGCATGCAGGATCAGGAACAGGCACACCGCCCAGTTCGAAATCCACCTGGAATAATCGAACACGATTGCGAACATCACGAGATAGCCGAGGCTGATCATGACGATCGCGGCGGTGACGATACGGCGGTGCGTCTCGATCGCGAGTGCCGCGATGAGATCGCGAAAATATCGCCAGAGCGGCGTGTGCAGCCAGATCAGCAGCGCGAACACCGGTACGCCGAGCAGGTTGTGCGGCAGGCGGGCCCAGGTATCCGAAATTTCCTTCGCCAGCGGCTGATACCAGATGTAGGCAAAACTCAGCAGGTTGGTTCGCGACGGATCCGCCATCCGGCCCTGCAGATAGGCAACAAACTCGCTCTCCGGCACCGACATCGTGCCGTAGAATTGCGCGGCGATGAACAGGACGCCGACCGCCGCAAGTGCGGCGATGCCGACGGCAACGTTTTGCCGTCCGGTCCCGTGAACGAGATAATGACGCAACACCACGATCGCCGCGATCGTCGGTACGTACATCAAGAGATGAATGTGGTGGATCAGAACGAGCACGATCGAGAATATCGCGGCAAGTATCACATAGGCCAGCGAGCGCGACGGAATCAGCAGCAGGCAGATCGCAAACAGGCAGCCGTAGATGTCGAAATGCCCGAGCGTGTGCATGAAATTCTTCAGGAAGAACGGCGAACCCGCCATCAACACGAACAGGGGGAAATGTTTTTCGTCAAACCCGAACGTTCGCCGGAACAGTTGAGCGAATAGCCCGGCTGTCACCAGCCACACCGCGCCTGATAGCGCGAACACCAGCCACACCGGCACCTTGGCGGTAAACAGCGAGACGACCGCGCCGATCAAGGCGCGTTTAGTGAAGCCGAAATGATAATCGACCAGCAAATGGATGTAGGGGACGTAAGGTGGCAGCGCGATCTTGTGCCAGAACACCCCGATCAGCACGGCGAGATTGACGACAAGCATCAAGCGCCAGGGGCTTTGCCATAGTCGCAAATTCACCCTCGTCGTCCCGGCCTTGAGCCGGGACCCATACGCCGCGGCCTTCGTTGCCTGGCACGGTGGTCGATGGCTTGTTTCAACAGTAGATGACCGGGGTTATGGGTCCCGGCTCAAGGCCGGGACGACGATCATATCTGCAAAACCTACAAAATAAACCGGCTCAGATCGGCGTTCTTGGCGAGGTCGCCGACATGCTTCTGCACGTAATCGGCATCGACCTTGATGGTCTCGCCATGACGGTCGGGCGCAGAGAACGAAATCTCGTCGAGCACCCGCTCCATCACCGTCTGCAGCCGCCGCGCGCCGATATTCTCCACCGTCGAATTGACGGCGACCGCGACATCCGCCAGCGCGTCGATGGCGTCGTCGGTGATATCGAGCGTCACGCCCTCGGTCTGCATCAGCGCGATATATTGCTTGATCAGCGAGGCTTCCGGCTCGGTCAGGATTCGGCGCAAGTCGTCGCGGGTCAGCGCCTCCAGCTCGACGCGGATCGGCAGCCGTCCCTGCAATTCCGGCAGCAGGTCGGAGGGCTTTGCGATATGGAACGCGCCAGACGCAATGAACAGGATGTGGTCAGTCTTGACCGCGCCGTGCTTGGTCGAAACGGTGGTCCCTTCGATCAGCGGCAGCAAATCGCGCTGCACGCCTTCGCGCGAGACGTCGCCGCCGGTGCGGCCATCGCGCACGCAGATCTTGTCGATCTCGTCGAGGAACACGATGCCGTTGTTCTCGACCGCGTTGATGGCTTCCAGCACCAGATGGTCGCTGTCCAGCAGCTTGTCAGCTTCCTCGTTGACGAGAATCTCATGTGAGCTTTCGACTGTCAGGCGGCGCGTCTTGGTTCGCCCGCCCATCTTGCCGAAGATATCGCCGATCGAAATCGCGCCCATTTGGGCACCGGGCATGCCCGGAATTTCGAACATCGGCATGCCGCCGGAAGACTGCGTCTCGATCTCGATTTCCTTGTCGTTGAGCTCGCCGGCGCGCAACTTCCTGCGGAAGGAATCGCGGGTCGCGGGGCTCGACCCCGGCCCGACCAGCGCATCCAGCACGCGCTCTTCGGCGGCATGCTGCGCACGGGCCTCCACGTCCTTGCGCTTGCGCTCGCGCACCTGCACGATCGCGACCTCGACGAGATCGCGGATGATCTGCTCGACGTCGCGGCCGACATAGCCGACCTCGGTGAACTTGGTGGCTTCCACCTTGAGGAATGGCGCGTTGGCGAGCTTGGCCAGCCGCCGCGCGATCTCGGTCTTGCCGACGCCGGTCGGCCCGATCATCAGGATGTTTTTCGGCAGCACCTCTTCGCGCAGCGAGCCGGTGAGCTGCAGCCGCCGCCAGCGGTTGCGCAGCGCGATCGATACCGCGCGCTTGGCGTCGGCCTGGCCGACGATGAAGCGGTCGAGTTCGGAGACGATTTCACGGGGAGAAAAGTCGGTCATGTTTCCTAGGTAGGTCTCAAATGTTGCGAGAGCAAGCCGGGCAGGAGGCCGCTAGATAATCGGAGGTCCACTCTGCCAGACCTTGATCGCCTCGAACGGGTGAATCAGCATGATGATGTTCAGCGTCAGATTGTCGCGAATGTGCAGCGCCAGCACGAGCTCGAACAACAGCACGATCGCAACGGTGATGCCGACCGGCAGCTTTTTCGCCAGCAGGAAACCGCCGATCATCGCAAAATTATCCGAAATCGAATTGACGATGCTGTCGCCGAAATAATCCAGCGAGATCGTGCCGGCCCGGTAACGGTTGATGATCCAGTCGGAATTCTCGACCAGTTCCCAGCCGCCTTCCACCAGCATGGCGAGGATCAGGCGGCCCTGCCAGGCCAGGCGCGGGAAGGCGAGGATGGCTGCGCCATAGAACAGGATGCCGTGCAGGATGTGCGACAGCGTATACCAGTCGGCGATGTGCTGCGAGTTTTCCGAACTCTGCACCACGCCGTGCCAGAGTTTGACATAGCCGCAGGCGCAGATCGGCAGGCGTCCCATCCCGTACAGGATGGCAGCTTGAGCTGCGAGGATACCGGCCCCGATCAGCGTCCAGTGCCAGGCCGAAAGCGTGCCGAACGCCGGCGCCTTGCCGATACTGCCAGTGGAAGTCATGCGTTGCGGACCATCAATAAAGCGGGGCCATCGGGAGTATCGACCATACCAGCTTTTTCAAAGCCCGCCTTCTCGTAGGCACGGATGGCGCGCGGATTGTCCGGGCTCGGGTCGATCACCATGCGCGGTACGCCGCGCGCAAACAGCCGGTCGATGAAGGCACGAATGAAGGCCGATCCATGGCCGTGTCCTAGCATGTCGGCTTCGCCGATGAATTGGTCCAGCCCCCGCGTGTTCTTGGGCTGCGGTCCGAAACCGACGTGCCAGTCGCCGATCTGATAGCACTGCAGATAGGCGAAGGGTCGGCCATCGGCGCTGACGATGAATTGCGCGAGATCGGGATGATCGAGATCGCCGCTGACGAATTTCAGTGTCCCGGGGTCGTGCCACCATTCGGCGACGTGCGGCTCCGCCAGCCAACGTTGCACCATCGGCATGTCGTCCGCGGTCATCGGTTGGAAGTCATAGGATGGCGCAGTCACCGGCTGCGCCTCCTACAATGTCTCGATCGTGACGTTGCGGTTGGTGTAGACGCAGATGTCGGCGGCGATATCGAGCGCGCGGCGCACGATGGTCTCGGCGTCCTTGTCGGTATCGACCAAAGCGCGGGCGGCGGCCAGCGCGTAATTGCCGCCGGAGCCGATCGCCATCACGCCCGATTCCGGCTCCAGCACATCGCCGGTGCCGGTCAGCACCAGCGAGACGTCCTTGTCGGCCACGATCATCATGGCCTCCAGCCGGCGCAAATAGCGGTCGGTCCGCCAGTCCTTGGCGAGTTCGACGGCCGCCCGGGTCAATTGCCCCGGATATTGCTCGAGCTTGCTTTCCAGCCGCTCGAACAGGGTAAAAGCGTCGGCGGTCGCTCCCGCAAAACCGCCGATCACGTCGCCCTTGCCGATTTTCCGGACCTTTTTGGCGTTGCCCTTGATGACGGTCTGGCCGATCGAGACCTGGCCGTCGCCGCCGATCACCACCTTGCCGCCCTTGCGGACCGTCAAAATCGTGGTGCCGTGCCAGACCAGCGGGCTGTTTTCAGATGCTTGCATGGATTGTCCTCGTTCCCGCCAGATTTAGGGGCTGGTGGCCCGCGTTACAATCGCGGCATTTGTAGCGTTTTCGAGCGAAGTGGGGACCGGTTCGCGTCAGGTAAACGCGTCAGAACAAAACGGCCCGGGAAACCGGTCACCATAGGCCGAAGTTCAGCCTCCAAAAGCGTCATCCCGCAGTAGCGAAGGTGACATCGGCCTGTTAAAAGGGCCGCGTTTTCGGCCCTCAGGCGGCCCAAGGGAAGCAGTTTTCATGCGCACGGCGTCCATCAAGCGCAAAACCAAGGAAACCGACATCGAGGTCGCGGTAAACCTCGACGGCACGGGCGTGTCCAAGGTTTCGACCGGTATCGGCTTTTTCGACCATATGCTCGATCTGCTGGCCCGGCATTCCCGCATCGACATCACGGTGAAGGCCGACGGCGACCTCCATGTCGACCACCACCACACTACCGAGGACGTCGGCATCGCGCTCGGGCAGGCCGTGAAGCAGGCGCTCGGCACCATGGCCGGCATCACCCGCTATGCCTCGATCCACATGCCGATGGACGAGACGCTGTCGCGCGTCGTGATCGACATTTCGGGCCGTCCGGTTCTGGTATTCAAGGTCGAATTCCCGCGCGACAAGGTCGGGGAGTTCGACACCGAACTGGTGCGAGAGTGGTTCAACGCCTTCACCATCAACGCCGGCGTGACTTTGCACGTCGAGACCCTATATGGCGAGAACAGCCATCATATCGCCGAATCCTGTTTCAAGGGTCTGGCGAGGGCGCTTCGTGCCGCGGTCGCGATCGATCCAAGCGCGGCGGGCGAAGTGCCTTCCACCAAGGGTCAGCTCGGCGGCTGATCCTCAGTTTGCGGTTTCGTTCGCGGCGGAGAAGTTCGATGCCGGTCTACACAGTACATGCTCCCGTAGCCAATGGCGCCGATCTCGCGGCGACCGACAAGTTCGTCTTTGTCCGTGACGGCTTCCATTTCTGGGCCGCGGTCGCGAGCGTGATCTGGCTGCTGTGGCATCGGCTGTGGCTGGTGCTGATCGGCTGGATCGCTCTGATGATCGCCATCCAGTTCGGGTTGTCGGCGCTGGGCGCCAGCCGCGGCACGATCTTCGTCGTCGACGTTTTGATTGCGATCCTGATGGGTTTTGAGGCCGCCACCTTGCGGCGCTGGACGCTGTCGCGGCGCAAATGGCGGCAGCTCGATATCGTCGTGGGCGACGACGAGGAAGCGGCAGAACATCGGTTCTTCGAGCGCTGGACGGCACGGCAGCGCGGCCCGACCAACGACCAATGGTCGGTCGATCGTGGCGGACCGCCGCCAACGCGCAACATTCCGGGTCAGTCGTTTTCCAAACCGCCGCCGCCGCTGCCGCAAGGCGGGATCATCGGGCTGTTCCCGGAACCGGGAGGCCCGCGATGACCGTTGCGATCGTCGATTACGACTCCGGCAATCTTCACTCGGCGGCGAAAGCGTTCGAGCTTGCCGCGCGAAGCATGCAGGATCCGCAGAAGATCATGGTGACGCGCGATCCCGAAGCCGTGTACCGCGCCGATCGCATCGTGCTGCCCGGCGTCGGCGCCTTCGCCGATTGCCGCAAAGGTCTCGACTCCGTCAACGGCATGCTGGAAGCGATGACCGAAGCGGTGCGCGTCAAGGCGCGGCCGTTCTTGGGCATCTGCGTCGGCATGCAGCTGATGGCGACACGCGGCAAGGAGCATGTCGTCACCGAGGGTTTTAACTGGATCGCGGGCGACGTCGAGAAGATTTCGCCGCGCGAGGAAAATCTGAAAATTCCGCATATGGGCTGGAACACGCTGGACATGATCCGCGAGCATCCGGTGCTGGAGCGGCTGCCGCTCGGGCCGAAGGGCCGTCACGCCTATTTCGTGCACTCCTATCACCTCAACGCGACGGATGAAGCCGACGTGCTGGCGCGCGCCGACTACGGCGGGCCGGTGACGGCGATCGTCGGCAAGGACACCGCGATCGGCACGCAGTTTCACCCGGAGAAGAGCCAGCGCTTTGGGCTGGCCCTGATCTCGAACTTTTTGAAATGGAAGCCGTGATTCTTTTCCCCGCCGTCGACCTGAAGAACGGCCAGTGCGTGCGGCTCGAACAGGGCGACATGGCGCGCGCGACCGTGTTCAACCTCGATCCCGCCGATCAGGCGCGGTCCTTTGCCGAGCAGGGGTTCGAATATCTCCACATCGTCGATCTCGACGGCGCCTTTGCCGGCAAGCCGATGAACGCGATGGCGGTGGAGGCGATGCTCAAGGCCGTCACCATGCCGGTGCAGCTTGGCGGCGGCATTCGCGATCTCAAGACCGTGGAAGCCTGGCTCGACAAGGGGATCGCCCGCGTCATCATCGGCACCGCCGCGGTGCGCGATCCCGAACTGGTGAAGACCGCCGCGAAAAAATTCCCGGGCCGCGTCGCGGTCGGCCTCGATGCCCGCGACGGCAAGGTGGCGGTGGAGGGGTGGGCCGAAACTTCGCAGGTGACTGCGCTCGAGATCGCGCAACGCTTCGAGGATGCCGGCGTCGCCGCCATCATCTTCACCGATATCGCGCGCGACGGCCTGCTGAAGGGTCTCAATCTCGATGCGACAATCGCACTCGCCGATCGCATTTCCATCCCCGTCATCGCTTCCGGCGGTTTTGCATCCATTGAGGACGTCAAGGCGCTGCTGCAGCCGCGCGCTAAAAAACTCGCCGGCGCCATTGCCGGCCGCGCGCTCTATGATGGCCGGCTCGATCCCGCTGCCGCGCTCAAGCTGTTGCGCAAGGCTTAGGAGTTTTCAGATGTTCAAGGTCCGCGTCATTCCCTGCCTCGACGTCAAGGACGGACGCGTCGTCAAGGGCGTCAACTTCGTCGACCTGCGCGACGCCGGCGATCCCGTCGAGGCGGCGATCGCCTATGACGCCGCCGGCGCTGACGAGCTGTGCTTCCTCGACATCACCGCTACCCATGAAAACCGCGGCACCATGCTGGATGTGGTCCGCCGCACGGCGGAGGCCTGCTTCATGCCGCTGACGGTCGGCGGCGGGGTCCGCACCATCGACGACATCAGGACGCTGCTGCGCTACGGGGCCGACAAGGTCTCGATCAATTCCGCCGCAGTTTCCAACCGCGAATTCGTCAAGCAGGCGGCCGAGAAATTCGGCGAGCAGTGCATCGTGGTCGCGATCGACGCCAAGCGGGTCAAGCGCGCCGGCGGCGGCGAGCGCTGGGAAATCTTCACCCATGGCGGGCGCAACTCCACCGGAATCGATGCCATCGAATACGCGCAGGAGGTGGTATCGCTCGGCGCCGGCGAAATCCTGCTGACCTCGATGGACCGCGACGGCACGCGGCAGGGGTTCGACCTGCCGCTGACCCAGGCCATATCAGACAGTGTTCCCGTACCGGTCATTGCCTCCGGCGGGGTCGGCAATCTAGACCATTTGGTCGACGGAATCCGGCAAGGCCACGCCACCGCGGTGCTGGCGGCCTCGATATTCCATTTCGGCGAATTTACCATACGGCAAGCCAAGGAGCACATGGTGCGCGCCGGGCTGCCGATGCGGCTCGATCCCTGACGACTCTGTGTCACAAAAGTGCTAAGTCCTTGTCCCGGGACAGGCGTTGCGAGCCTTCGGCCGGGCGCGGGTGTTGAGTACGATTGATGTCGCGTTTTACGATCCATGATCTGGCCGCCACCATCGATGCACGGGCTGCATCGGGCGGAGAGGCGTCCTACACCCGCAAATTGCTCGACAAGGGCGCCGAACACTGCGCCAAGAAGCTGGGCGAGGAAGCGGTCGAGACCGTGATCGCGGCGGTCGAGAACGATCGGGACCACCTGATCGCCGAAAGCGCCGACCTGCTGTTTCACCTGCTGGTGCTGTTGAAGGCGCGCGGCGTCAGCTTCGACGAGGTCGAGGCCGCGCTGGCGCAGCGGACGTCGATTTCGGGGCTCGAGGAAAAGGCGTCGCGCAAGCGCGACTGACCGGCGAGGCAGTTCATGGATATCCGGACCCCCGAACAGCAATACAATCCCTACCGCATCTTCACGCGCGAACAGTGGGCGCGGTTGCGCGACGACACGCCGATGACGCTTGAGCCGGGCGAATTCGAGCGGCTGCGTTCGATGCACGATCGTCTCGACATGCAGGAGGTGGAAGACATTTACCTTCCGCTGTCGCGCCTGCTGTCGATCTATGTCGACGCCACCCATCGCCTTTATCAGGCGCAGCGCCAGTTCCTCGACATCCGCGACCGCAAGGTGCCTTATATCATCGGCATTGCAGGCTCGGTCGCCGGCGGCAAGTCGACCACGGCGCGCGTGCTGCAGGCACTGCTGGCGCGCTGGTCGCCGCGGCCGAAGGTGGATCTCGTGACCACCGACGGTTTTCTGTTTCCCAATGCCGTGCTGGAGCGGCAGGGCCTGATGCAGAAAAAGGGCTTTCCAGAAAGCTACGACCTGCCGACGCTGCTGTCGTTTCTTTCCGACATCAAGGCCGGCCGTCGGCCGGTGCGTGCGCCGGTCTATTCGCATCTGGTCTACGATATCGTGCCGAACCAGTGGCTCGAGATCGACCGGCCCGACATCCTGATCGTCGAGGGCGTAAACGTATTGCAGACCGGACGCCTGCCGCGTGACGGCAAGGCGGTGCCTGTCGTGTCGGACTTCTTCGACTTCTCCGTCTATATCGATGCGGACGAGCCGGTGCTGCGCAAATGGTATGTGCGCCGTTTTCTCGCGCTCAGGGATACCGCGTTCCACGATCCCAAATCATACTTCCATCGCTACGCCGTGCTGTCGGACGAGGAAGCCACGGCAACTGCGATCGCGATCTGGGAGCGCACCAACCTCGCCAATCTCGAGGACAATATTTTGCCGACCCGGCCACGTGCGACGCTGATTTTGAAGAAGCGCGCCGATCATTTGGTCGAGACAGTGGCGCTGCGGCGGCTGTAGTCACCGTCGTCCCTGCGAACGCAGGGACCCATACGCCGCGGCTTTTCTGTTTTGGCAAACTGCCAAACGACTTTCTTCGTATCACTCAATCCTGTGTTTATGGGTCCCGGCCTTCGCCGGGACGACGATGCGACGGTTGCAATCTCACGCCGGGATCTGCCGTGACGAGGCTAGAACCGTCAGCGCTTCGGCGAGTTTTTCGCGATCGAGCGGCTTGATCAGGAAGCCGTCCATGCCGGCCTCGAAACAGGCATAGCGGTCTTCGACGAGCGTGTTGGCGGTGAGCGCCAGGATCGGGGTCCGGCGATCGGGCTGGCCGGCTTCCAGGCTGCGGATGCGTTTGGTCGTTTCGATGCCGTCGAGATTCGGCATCTGGATATCCATCAGCACGAGATCGTAGAGGCTTCCGGCGGATTTGGCAGATAGCCAGGATTCCAGCGCTTCGTTGCCGTCAGTGGTGATGACGGCGTGATGGCCGAGCTTGGCCAGCAGCGAGCGGATCAGCAGCGCGTTGATCTGATTGTCTTCGGCTACCAGGATCGACAGGCCCCTGGCCAACGGCGCAGCCGGCGTCTCGACCGGCTCGATCGCTGGCTCCAGGCTCGGCGCGGTCACCTCCGGCGCGGTCGTCAGGCGCGCCGCGAGCGAAGCCGCGCGCAACGGCTTGACCAGATAGCCGGTAAGGGCGGAGGTCGCGGACGGTTGCAATTCCTGCCGCGTCGCCGGTGTGAACATGACGATCCGCTGCGTGGCATGCAGCCGCGCCGCTTCGCTGAGCCGTTCGATATCGGCGGCTCCGAGCGCGTGATCGATCAGCACGGCGTGCCAGGACCGTTCGGGCAGCAGGGCTTCCGCGACATTGATGTCTGAGACCATGCAGGCCTGTCCGCCCCAGCGCTGCAGGCGGCGCGCAGTCAGCGAGGCCTCGATGCTCTGCGGCGAGACCAGCATGATCGACTGGCCTGCGAGGTCGGGCGCGAGGAAAGACGTCTGGTCGCCGTCGGCGGCGATCAGCGGGACCGATACTTCGAAGGTTGAGCCGGCGTCCGGCTGGCTTTCCAGCGTGATGCGGCCGCCCATGCGCTTGACGATGCGGTCGGAGATGCTCAGGCCAAGTCCGGTGCCGCCATAGTTGCGGGCGATCTTGTCGTCGGCCTGCTCGAACTCGCGGAAGATCCGCTCGCGCGCCTCCGGCGCGATGCCGATGCCGGTGTCGCGCACCAGAAAACTGATTTCGTTGGGCCAGATGCCGGGTTCGACGATCAGCGCGACGCCACCGGTCGCGGTGAACTTGATGGCATTGCCGGCGAGATTGAGCAGCACCTGTCGCAACCGCGCCGCGTCGCCGATCACATGCTTCGGCAGCCGCTCGTCGATATAGGCGGCGATCTCGATCTGCTTGGCTTCCGCGCGCGGCGCGAGCAATTCGGTGATGTCCTCGATCATGCCCGACAGCGCGAACGGACGATGCTCGAGATCGATCTTGCCGGCCTCGATCTTGGAATAGTCCAGCAGTTCCTCGATCAGCGACAGCAGCGCGTCGCCGGAGGTCTTCACCGCCTTGACATAGGTGGTCTGTTCCGGCGTCAGCGGCGTATCCATCAACAGCCCGCTCATGCCGATGATGCCGTTGAGCGGCGTGCGGATTTCATGGCTCGCCATGGCGAGGAAGCGCGACTTGGCGCGGCTGGCTGCATCGGCCTGGTCGCGGGCCTCGGCCAGCGCCCGCTCGCTCTCGGTGCGGTCGGTGACGTCGCGGCCGACGCTCTGCATTTCCGCCGGACCGCCGGCGTCGTTGCGCACGAGGCCCTCGCGCCACGCGATCCAGCGCGGGCCGAGCGAACTCGAAACCTGCTGGTCGTGGACGCGGGTGCCGGTCGGCTCCAGCGCGGTGTCGCCCTGTTCGAGCACGTCGAGTGCGAAACGGGTACCGATCAGCGCGTCGCGCGGCTCTTGCGCGAGATCGCAATAGGCATCGTTGGCGTAGCTGATGCGGCCTTCGGTATCGCGCAGCACGATCAGGTCGCCCTGCAATTCGAACAACCGGCGGGCGCGCTGCTCGGCCTCCTGCAATTCCCAGTTCCGGTCGGCCAGCGTTTCGTTGTGCAGGGCGACCTTGCGCATCTTGTTGCGCATCAGGCGCAACCGGAGGCTCAAGCCGGCGAGCGCGACGCAGGCGAGCGCAAACAGGAAGGCGGCGCCGATCGCAAAGGTATGCGGGTCGTAGCCGGAATTTTCGCTTCTGCTGCCGGCGATGAATCCGTAGGCCCCGCCGAACACGATCGAGAAGACCATGAAGGAGCGAAACGCAAAGGTCAGCCAGGGATGCCGACGGCCGAAACGGCGAACGCGAAGCTTGATACGGAAGGTCCGTCCCATCGCCAATGAACCCTGAAATTGCTGTTGAACCAAGTCGTCGCGCGGCCGTCTGCCTGGACAGACGATGCGTCGCCGACATTGCAAAGTGCTTGAGGGGCCCAGCGCGTTGCAGCCGCGATGAGAACTTGGTGAAGGAAGTGCTAAGCGGGCATGATTTGGAACCGGAAGCTGGTTGGTAGAGAGAACGTGTTCAACCCTGGAGCGATGCCGCCTTGACCCGATGCCGCTCGCCGCGGGCGCCGACGAGAAGGGCCGCGGCATCGAGCGGCGAAAAGCTCTTCGAGGATACGAAGATCCGATAGTCGGCCGGTCCATCGCGCGAAAGATAGATGATGGGATCGGACACGGAGGCGTTGCGGGATATCGCGACCAGAAGCGGCGTGTCGTGACCCTCGCAGGCGCCGGCTTCGGCCGTTTCGATGTCGTCGATCACGGTGAAGTCGGCCGCTGCGGCGCTGTCGGAAATCTGGACCCGCACCGTCGCGCGGGAGACATCGCTGGTGAAACTGACGTGGCGGTGTGCCTGCCAGGAGAGGGCGGCCATCTGGACCGATGTGCCCGCGATCTCGATGCAGGCCCGGGGGCCGCTCCCAAACTCAGCGCGCGCGAACAGGGCGGCAATCGCCAGCGGAACGGCCGAAGCCAGGATCTTCATACGCAACATGACACTACCCACGAACCATAGGCCGCAACAGGGCCCTATGGTTGGCGGAGCGTAAAGAAAACTAGTTACCAGAGTGTTGACGCCGGTTGCCTGTTAGACATCCGGCATCCTTGGGGCGAGTGATCCGAATTGTGGGATGGGTTTCGCTTTCGCTCCACCCATCGCGCTCCGCGATCCAACTCGCTCAATGCCGGAAATGGCGCACGCCGGTGAACACCATGGCGATGCCGTGCGCGTCGGCGGCCTTGATGACTTCGTCGTCGCGCATCGAGCCGCCCGGCTGGATCACGGCGGTGGCGCCGGCTTCGATGCAGGCCAGCATGCCGTCGGCGAACGGGAAGAAGGCGTCGGAGGCGACGACCGAGCCCTTGGTCAGCGGTTCGGCGAGCTTGAGTTCGGCCGCGGCATCGAGCGCCTTGCGCGCGGCGATGCGGGCGGAATCGACCCGGCTCATCTGGCCGGCGCCGATGCCGACGGTGGCGAGGTCCTTCGCATAGATGATGGTGTTGGACTTGACGTGCTTGGCGACGCGAAACGCGAATTTGAGGTCGCGCAATTCGGCATCTGTCGGCGCGCGCTTGGTCGCAACCTTCAGATTCATATCGTCGATCACGGCGTTATCGCGGCTCTGCACCAGCAGGCCGCCGGCCACGGTCTTTGCTGTCAGGCCCACGGTGCGCGGGTCGGGCAGTCCGCCGGCGAGCAGCAGCCGGAGATTCTTCTTCGCGGCGACGATCCTGATCGCATCCTCGGTCGCATCGGGCGCGATGATCACTTCGGTGAAGATGTCGGTGATGGCGCGGGCCGATTCGGCATCCAGCGTACGATTGAGCGCCACGATGCCGCCGAAGGCGGACGTCGAATCGCAGGCCAGTGCGCGGCGATAGGCCGTCACGAGGTCGGGCCCCTCGGCAACGCCGCAGGGATTGGCATGCTTGACGATCACGCAGGCCGCGGTGCGCGCCGGGTCGAACTCGCCGATGCATTCGTAAGCCGCGTCGGTGTCGTTGATGTTGTTGTAGGAGAGTTCCTTGCCCTGCATTTGCCGTGCGGTCGAGACGCCGGGCCGCTTGTCGGGCGTGGCGTAGAACGCCGCCTTCTGGTGCGGGTTCTCGCCGTAGCGCAGCGACTGGATCAGCCGGCCGCCGAAAGCGCGGAAATCCGGCGCATCGGTCTCGTTTTGCGCGGCGAACCAGTTGGAGATCGCGGCATCATAGGCGGCGGTGCGTGCATAGGCTTTTGCGGCGAGGCGGCGGCGCAGCGACAGCGTCGTGGCGCCCTTGTTGGCGGCGAGTTCGTCGAGCACGGACTGGTAGTCCTGCGCCTCGACGACGACGGCGACATCGTCGTGGTTCTTCGCTGCGGCGCGGATCATCGCGGGGCCGCCGATGTCGATGTTCTCGATGCAGTCTTCGTAGCCAGCGCCTTTGTCGACGGTCGCCTCGAACGGGTAGAGGTTGACCACGAGCAGGTCGATCGGCGCGATGCCGTGCGCCTTCATCGCCTCGGCATGCTCCTTGTTGTCGCGGATCGCGAGCAGGCCGCCATGCACCTTCGGATGCAGCGTCTTGACCCGGCCGTCCATCATTTCGGGAAAGCCGGTCAGCTCGGAGACGTCCTTGACCTTCAGCCCGGCCGCCGCGATCGCCTTGGCGGTGCCGCCGGTGGAGACCAGCTCGACGCCATGGCCGGTGAGTGCCTTGGCGAATTCGATCAGGCCGGTCTTGTCGGAAACGGAAAGTAGAGCACGGGTGACGCGGCGGGTGTTGTCAGTCATGGGCAAGGTCCTCTGTCAGGGGATACTTATGCCCAGGCGCGCGGCGAATAATCCCGCGCTTCCCGATGGTGCTCCATCCAAAGTCGCCAGTCGCGCGAGAGCCGGCTGGGTAGCAGCTTTTGGCGGGGTTCACAACGGGGGGCGGGCGGCCGTTCCCGATGGGTCATCGGGCGCGCATTCGCGCGACGTGTTGGCTCGAGATGACGGTCTACTACAACGGCAGTTCCGGCTCGCGTCGCCCATTGCGGCGGGCGCCGGTGGCCGAGGCTGAGGTCGTGGAGCGGACAAAGCTCCAGCGGACCGCGGAGACGTTGCGGGAATCCTGGCGGATCACGATCTGGGCGGTGCGGCGGGGGCCGTCATTGCCGGACAGGAATACGCTGTCCTCGAGGTCGACCTTGTCGTCGAGCGCCTCGAAGGTCCAGACGTCGCGGTTGGGCAATACCAGCATCACGCCGCGCGAATCGCTGAGCCGGCTGGCCTTCACCGCGGGATGCAGATGAAACCGCAGGGCAAAATCGTTCGCGTCGCCCTTGATGCGTCCTCCCGGCGCCGGCGACACGGTGTCTTCGCCGTCCAGCCGGCCGCCGTCCTGGGAGATCATCAGCACCCGGCGATGCACCACGCCGAACCGCGCCAGATAGCCGTCATGCGACGTGGTCAGGAGATCGCCGTCGGCCACCGCCTCGCGGTAGCTTTCGACATTGACCGGGCCGCTCACGACAGGCGCGCCCTGCAGCAGGCGCTTCATCGCCGACAGTTCGATGAACTGGCACGAGGAGGTGTCGTGATAGGTCAGCGTCGAATGCGCCGCGGTGCTGCGCGCAAAACTGCGCCAATTGTCGCGGCCGGTCGAGGGCATGCCGCAATTGACGACGATCCGGCACGGCCCGGACGACAATTCGAACGAGAGGCAGCCGGCATGCGCTTCCTGGCTGACATTCGGCGGCGGCGGCGGCCCGGTGTCGACGATGACGGTGGTGGCGCCGGCGTCAAGCCGCTGGAATCCGGTATGCGGCATGTTCGCCATCGGCACGCCGTGGGTGTCGTCGTAGGCGAGCAGCGTCGCCACCAGGTCGGACGGCGCGTTGCTCATGCCGTTGAACAGCGCAAAGCTGCCGTCGCCGTGGCGGAAGAAGCGCAGCATCGGCATCATGCGGTCGATCGCGTTCAACAGCGCCGGCGGCGGCGCGATGTTGCGTGCGGCAAAGGTCTGCCGCAGCGGCAGCAGGTCGCTGAGCAGTTCGACCAGCGCGGCGGGATTGCGCGAGATGTGGCCGCCGTCGGGCATGATCTGCCGCTGCAATTCGTCGGAAAGCCGCCGTGTCGCATTACGGATGTGACGGGCCTGATTGGCGAGGCACAGCGAGGCGTAGCACAGCGCGATCAGCACCTGCATCCGCGACACGCCGTCGGCGATGTCGAGCATCGCGTAGCGCAGATAGCGGATTTCGCGGGTCAGCCCGCGCAGATATTTGCGATAGAATTTTCCGTCGGTGTCGCCGAGCACCAGCGGCGCCTGCGACAGCAGCGAGATGACGCGGCGCGCCAGCACGTCGGGGCGGCGCTCGAGCGGCCGCTTGCGCCCCGGGTTCGAAATCCAGTCGTCGACCAGCGAGCGGGCGTTGGCGCGGGTCAGCGCGGTGTCGGCGGCGCGCAGATGGCGTAGCCAGCCGAAGCCGAGCAGGGCTACTTCCCAATCTTCCGACGGCGGCTCGAGATCGAAGATCGAGCGGCCGTGGCAGGTGACGATCTTGCCCGCGAACACGAAGCGGCCGGCATAGATCTCGGCGGCGCGGGTGGCGTCGGCGGTGCGCAGGTCATGCGGCGCGATGATCAGCCGGTCGGCGCGGCCGGGCCACAGCCGCGACACCGCCACCGTCGCCCCGGTCGCCCGCGCGATCACGCTCCGCGCCGAGCGGCTCATGATAAGCGTCGAGATGCGTCTGCGTTGAGCGACCGACACGCCGTACCTTGGTTGAGGGAGGGAGGGGTATTTAGGCGAATCCTTTTAATCCGGAAACGCCGCAATGGCACCATCTTGAACAGGCGCGAATCACCCCAACATCGGGGAATTGTGGTTTAAAATCAGGATTTAACCAGCCGCGCGGCGTAAAATCCATCCAGCCCGGCCAACCGGGGGTCGGCATGGGGCAAATGGCAGGGCAGGGTCCGCAGGTCGCCGTCCGCGGTCACGATTTCTTTGAGGCTGGCGACCTCGCCGGCTTCGATCGGCATGCGGCGCATGTCGGGCTCGGCGGCCAGCAGCGACGCCACGGCCTGTTCACCCTCCTCGGGCTCCAGTGAACAGGTGCAATAGACCAGCGTCCCGCCGGGCTTGAGCAGCGTGACCGCGCGTTGCAGCAATCGCTTCTGCAACGTCGCCAAGGCGGCAATGTCGGCCTCCTGACGCAGCCAGGCCACGTCGGGGTGACGCCTGATGGTGCCGGTGGAGGTGCAGGGCGCATCCACCAGCACACCGTCAAAACCGCCATTGCCCTGACCGGCCCACTCCGCGGCATCGGTCACCACTTCATCGGCTTGCAGCGAAAGCCGCGCGAGATTGTCGCGCAGCCGCGCCATGCGCGCCGGCGAACGGTCGACGGCGGTGACGTGCGCGCCGGCAAGCGCCAGTTGCGCGGTCTTGCCGCCGGGCGCGGCGCAGAGGTCGACAATGGTCTTGCCGCCGACGTCGCCGAACAAGCGCGCCGGCAATGCGGCGGCGGCATCCTGCACCCACCACTGCCCGTCGGAAAATCCCGGCAGCATGGTCACCGAACCCTGCAGCAACGTGCGCACGGTGCCGGTCGGCAAGGTTTCGCCGTGCAAGCCGGCTCGACCACTGCGCGGCGTCCGATTTCACGGTGATGTCGAGCGACGGTTCATGGCCGATGGCGAGCGCCATCTGCCGCGCCGTGGTCTCGCCATAGGCTGCGATCCAGCGCGCCAGCAGCCACGGCGGGATGTCGAGGTTTTGCGATTTGATTTCGTCGATCAGCGGCTGCCCCTCGCGCGCGCAACGTCGCAACACGGCGTTGACGAGGCCGGCATATTTGGCGGCACGCCGGTCCGATTGCACCAGCCGCACCGAGAGATCGACGGCGGCGTGATCGGGCACATCCATCCAGAGAATCTGCGCGGCGCCGATCAACAGTGCACTCTGCGCGCGCGGCGCGTCCGTCGGAATACCGCGGTCGAGCAGGCGCGACAGCAAATGGCCGAGCGTGCCCAGCCGTCGCAGAATCGTCGCCACCAGCCGCCGCATCAAAGCGCGGTCGCGATCGGCCAGCGTCTTCAGGCCGGGATGGGCGCTGGCCCCGTCGAGTTGGTCATCGAGGGTGCGGTGCTTGTGCAGGACGCCGTCGAGGATATCGGCCGCAATTCGCCGTGCCGCGAGACCGGGCACTTCGGAAGGTACTGCGAATCTTGAAGGTGGCATGAAGCGGCAATGCTCGGAAAGGTTCTGGCTCATGCCATTGGAATGAAAGCCTGTTTGGCATGTGAATAAGCCAAATGTAAGAATCGCCACAGACAATTTCGCGAATGTGATGTGATCTGCATGGCAATCCCTGTGCTAAGAGGAGAACTGCGATGACAGACAGTCCCTCACCTCCCGCGCCGATTGCGGAACGCAAGAAGCTGACGCCCGCCGCCGAGCGCGCGCTTGCCGAGGCCGAAGCCCGCCGTAAGGCCGCCGAGGCCAGCGCCACGCCGCATCAGAAGGAGTTCCAGGGACCGAAGGGTCCGGAACCGACCCGGTATGGCGATTGGGAGCGCAAGGGTATCGCTTCGGATTTCTGAACCCAAGCGAACAGCCAAAGGGAGCGTAATGCGCCCTTGCCGGATTCCGCGACTCAGCCCTTAGTCGGGAATATGCCTCCATACGAGAGATCGAGTGCTTATAGGGCTCCGCGCCAGGGATCCTGGCGCCGATGGTTTGCGGCGCTCTTGCCCTGGATGTTCGTGGCCTGCGTGACGGCGGTGACGATGCTGCCGGTGCGGGACTGGGTGCGCCGGTCGTTGCCGAACTCAGCCGACAGTCAGGCGGCGCGCGATGCCGAAACCATCTGGAAGCGTGCCGGAAGTCCGGACACGCGTCACGCCGTCGATGTCGTCAGAACCATCGACGGCGACACGTTCGAGGCGCGGGTGCATGTATCGCCGGATCTCAACCTGACAACGCGGGTTCGCCTGCGCGGCATCGATGCCCCCGAGCTGAAGGCGTCCTGTCGCGCAGGAATTGCAGATGGCGGAGGCTGCGACTGGCGCGTTGCGTTCGCTGCTCAGCGAAGGCGATGTCAGGATTTTCAATATCGGGCCGGACAAGTATGGCGGCCGCGTCGTGGCCGACGTTGCCACGCGGCGCAGCGGCAATGTTTCGACTGCGATGCTAGCTGCGGGTCATGCCCGCGGCTATGCCGGCGGACATAGAAGCGGCTGGTGCGCGAACGCAAGTCAGCCGATTGCGAAATAAAAAAACGCGCAATTGCGCGGCCTTTCACATTCGATCGCGATCCGCGATTAGCGCGTGACCGTTACTGTCGTGCCGATCGATACGCGTTGATAGAGATCGGAGATGTCGTCGTTGAGCATCCGGATGCAGCCGTAGGATACGAAGCCGCCGACCGAGTTCGGCACGTTGGTGCCGTGGATGGCGTATTCGCCGCCGGCCAATGTCATTGCCGCGACGCCCATCGGGTTGCGCGGCGAGCCGCCCGGAATGACGTCGGGCATATTGGGCTTGTCGCGTCTGACTTCGTCCGGCGGCGACCATGCCGGGTGGAGATACTTGCCGTCGATCTTCGTGGTGCCTTCCCACTGCTTGCCGGACTTGCCGACGCCAACCGGATAGCGCATCGCACGGCCGGAATCGAGGATGAGATAAAGGCGACGCTCATGGGTCTTCACCACGATTGTGCCCGGCGCGTACTCGCCATTGATGCCAACCAGTTCCGGCCGCGCCTGCGCGCCCGACGACATCGCAACGCTTGCCCCGATCACGGCGGCCAGCGCCATTGCGATTCTCTTTGACATGCCCAGCCCCAATTCTGCCCGCCCCGTACGGGGCCCTCAAATGTCCTTTTGCGCCATGCTCGAGCCTTGCCGTGCTCGAGCCTTGGCGCCTCATTCGCGTATTGTTAGTCCCGCCGACTGACCGGCGGGTTTCACGCCAGCCTGCGAGATTGGTTTCACTAGGCGGAACAAAGAAAATGTTCGGGTTAAAGTAAATGACCTGAAAACAACACTTGGCGGCAAATGCCAGTTCCGGCTGGCACCGGTTCTTACCCGCCCGCTCAAGGGGCGGGTAAGAGAAACACGCAAGTGGCCTTACGCCGGCGCGCCCTTCTTGTTCTGCCGGTGCTCGACGAGATCGTCGACCACGGCCGGGTCGGCCAGCGTCGAGGTGTCGCCGAGGCTCCCGGGTTCGTCCTCGGCGATCTTGCGCAGGATGCGACGCATGATCTTGCCGGAGCGGGTTTTCGGCAGGCCCGGTGCGAACTGGATCTGGTCGGGCGAGGCGATCGGGCCGATGTCCTTGCGGACCCAGGCGACCAGTTCCTTGCGCAACTCCTCGGTCGGTTCGGTGCCGGCCATCAGCGTCACATAGGCGTAGATGCCCTGGCCCTTGATGTCGTGGGGATAGCCGACCACGGCGGCTTCCGACACTTTTGCGTGGGCGACCAGCGAGCTTTCGACTTCGGCGGTGCCCATGCGATGGCCGGATACGTTGATGACGTCGTCGACGCGGCCGGTGATCCAGTAATAGCCGTCGGCATCCCGGCGGCAGCCGTCGCCGGTAAAATACTTGCCCTTGTAGGTCGAGAAATAGGTCTGCTCGAAGCGCGCATGGTCGCCATAGACCGTGCGCATCTGTCCCGGCCAGGATTTGGCGATGCAGAGATTGCCGGAGCATTCGCCTTCCAGCACCTTGCCATCGGCATCGACGATCTCAGGCACCACGCCGAAGAACGGCCGCGTCGCCGAACCCGGTTTGAGTTTTGTGGCGCCCGGCAGCGGCGTGATCAGAATGCCGCCGGTTTCGGTCTGCCACCAGGTATCGACGATCGGGCAGCGGCCGTCGCCGACGACGCGGTGATACCACTCCCAGGCTTCGGGATTGATCGGCTCGCCGACCGAACCCAGCAGGCGCAGGCTCTTGCGCGAGGTCTTCTTCACGGGATCGTCGCCTGACTGCATCAGCGCGCGGATCGCGGTCGGCGCGGTGTAGAAGATGTTGACCTTGTGCTTGTCGATGACGTTCCAGAACCGCGAATTATCCGGGTAATTCGGCACGCCTTCGAACATCAGCGTGGTGGCGCCGTTCGCCAGCGGCCCATAGAGAATGTAGCTGTGGCCGGTGACCCAGCCGACGTCGGCGGTGCACCAGTAGATGTCGCCGTCGTGATAATCGAACACGTATTGATGCGTCATCGCCGCGAATACGAGATAGCCGCCCGTGGTGTGCAGCACGCCCTTGGGCTGGCCGGTGGAGCCCGACGTATAGAGGATGAACAGCGGATCTTCGGCGTGCATGTGCTCGGCCGGGCAATCCGTCGTCACCATCGCGGCGGCTTCGTGGTACCAGAAGTCGCGCGAGGGGTTCATGTCGACGGCGCCACCGGTGCGCTTGACCACGACGACCCAGTCGACGCCGCCGGCTTTTGCGATCGCGGCATCGACATTGGCCTTCAACGGCACCTTTTTGCTGCCGCGCAGCCCTTCGTCGGCGGTGATGATGACCTTGGACTGGCAGTCGGTGATGCGCTGGGCAAGGCTGTCGGGCGAGAAGCCGGCGAACACCACCGAATGAATGGCGCCGATCCGCGCGCAGGCCAGCATCGCATAGGCCGCTTCCGGGATCATCGGCAGATAGATGGTGACGCGGTCGCCCTTCTTGACGTTCCGCGTGCGCAGGATGTTGGCCATCTTGCAGACTTCGTCGTGCAGCTGGCGGTAGGTGATGTGTTTGGACTGCGAGGGATCGTCGCCCTCCCAGATGATCGCGGTCTGGTCGCCGCGCTTTTCGAGATGGCGGTCGATGCAGTTCCAGGCCGCGTTCAGGACGCCGTCCTCGAACCATTTGATCGAGATGTTGCCGGGGGCGAAGGAGACGTTCTCGATTCTGTGGGGAGGCTTCATCCAGTCGATGCGCTTGGCCTGCTCGGCCCAGAAGCCGTTGGGGTCGGAGACCGAGCGGGCGTACATTTCCTGGTATTTGGCGTCGTCGATGAGGGCGCGCTTGGCCCAATCGGCGGATACGTCGTAGATTTTCTCGGACATTTTACCCTCCCACTCGTCGCGGCGCCGTATGCTGGTGGCCGCAAGTCGTACTGATTGTTGCAACGATTATGCGTCGCGGGACGATGCCCGGACAAGGCGCAAACGTCTGCGACCTTGGTCGCGGCGGCCGGCCTGCCGTGTTGTGCCCGATCAAACCGGCGTTATTTTCGGACCTTTTTAACGATCCGGCCGAGCCAAAAATCAACGCTATCGCCGAATGGCTCCCATGACAGGTATTTTATTACCGTCAATGACGGAATCGGGACTCGCAAAGCTAACCTTTACCCCCTAAATGCCGTTCCCGGGGCCGGACGGCCCTCCGGAACCAAGCTATAACAACAGCATTGCCGGCAGACAGGTGGAGCAAGGCGATAACGGTCATGATGGATCAGCAGAGTTTCGAGGCTACGCGGCCCGTTTCCGCCGATCCCGCCGTTGCATTGGCCGAAGCGCTCGGGCAATTGCCGAAGGCGCCGCTCAAGCCGTCCGTGGGCAAGCTGCAAATTGTCGGCAAGACCTCGGTCGAGGATCTGGCCGAGGAACTGGGCCTCAAGCTCGGCGACCAGAACGGGCTGACCATTCGCCGCGTCAAGCGCGGTAAGGGGTATTCATTCCATCGCGCCAACGGCACGCAGATCCGCCAGGCCGGCACCATCCGCCGCCTGCATTCGATGGCGGTGCCGCCGGCCTATCGCGACGTGCGCTATTCTGCCGACCCGAGTTCGCATCTGCAGGCCGTCGGCATCGATGCGGCCGGTCGGCTGCAATACCGCTACCACGCCGATTGGGAAAAGGTCCGCGAGCAGCGCAAGGCGCATCGCCTGGCGCGGCTGGTCGGCGCCTTGCCGAAGATCCGCCGCAAGGTCTCGGCGTTCCTGTCCGGCGACGAGCCGACGCGCGAATTCGCGCTCTCGGCGGTGATCGAACTGATCGCCCGCACCGCGATCCGGCCGGGCAATGAATCCTACGCCCGCCTCAACGGCACCCGCGGCGCGACCACCATGCTCAAGTCGAACGTGACGCTGGAAGACGACAATTTCGTCCTGACCTTCAAGGCCAAGGGCGGCAAGGCCGTGCGCAAGGAATGCGACGCCGCCAAGCTGGTGCGTGCCATCGGCATTCTGCGCACCGTGCCGGGCAAGCGCATGTTCCAGTACTACGATCGCTCCGGCGTCGTGCGCGCCGCCTCGACCTCGGCGGTGAACGCCTTCCTGCGCGAGATCGCCGGCATCAAGATTTCGCTGAAGGATTTCCGCACCCTGATGGCGTCAGCCGTGGTGCTGGAATCGCTGTCGCGGGTTACACCGGCCGCAAGCGAGCGCGGCCGCAAGAAGCAGGTGCTGGAAGCGGTGCGCGCCGCGGCGGATGAGCTGTCCAACACACCCGCGATCTGCCGCAAGAGCTATGTTCACGACACCATCGTCACCGCGTTCGAGGACGGTATCTTGGAACGCTTTGCCGCGACGATGAAGGGTTATCGCACCCAGGCCAAGCGCGAGGCGCTGCTGGCTGAGGTGGTGACTGCGGCGGCGGCTTGACGCCGAAGCCGTAGGGTGGGCTGAGCGAAGCGAGCCCACCATCCATCGACATCGGGATTCAAAGTTGGTGGGCACGCGGCGCTTTGCCCACCCTACGGCATCGAGTGATGTGGTTACTTACATCCCGCCCATCTTGCAGACCATCTTCCACTCTTCCGCGGTCACCGGCTGCACCGACAGCCGCGAATATTTCACCAGTGCCATGTCGGCGAACTTCTTGTCGGCCTTGATTGCGGCCATCGTCACCGGCGTTTTCAAGGGTTTGTCCGCCTTGATGTCGACGCAGACGAATTTCCCGGTCTTGTCGGTCGGATCGGGGTAGGCTTCCTTGACGATCTCGGCGATGCCGACGATCTCCTTGCCTTCGTTGGAGTGATAGAAGAATGCCTTGTCGCCTTTCTTCATGGCGACGAGATTTTGCCGGGCGGTGAAGTTGCGCACGCCGGTCCAGGCTTCGCCTTTGGCGCCCTTGGCCACCTGCTGGTCCCACGACCAGACCGAGGGTTCGGATTTCACCAGCCAATACGCCATCGTCATTATTCCTCCGCCTTGAACGGCCGCGTCAGCAGGCCCTCGATCGCGGCGTCGATCGTGACCTTGCCGCTCAATATCGCTGCGACCGCGCTTGATACCGGCATGTCGACATTCTGCGTAGCCGCCAGTTCGATCAGGACCGGCGCGGTGAATTCGCCCTCGGCGAGTTTGTCGCGGTTCGGCGTTTCGCCGCGGCCGAGTGCGATGCCGAATGCAAAGTTGCGCGATTGCAGGCTCGAGCAGCTCAGGATCAGGTCGCCAAGGCCGGAAAGACCCGCCAGCGTTTCGCTGCGCGCGCCGCAGGCGCGGCCGAGGCGCGCGAGTTCGCTGAAGCCACGGGTGGTGAGCGCCGCCAGCGCCGAGGCGCCGAGTTTTCGTCCCTCGACGATGCCGGCGGCGATCGCCAGCACGTTCTTGGCCGCGCCGCCGATTTCGACGCCGCGCACGTCCGTGGAGTGGTAGGGCCGGAAGGTCGACGAGCCCAGCGCGTGCACCAGGTCGCTCGCCAGCCTCTCGTCCTTTGCGGCCAGCGTCACGGCGGTCGGCAAACCGCGCGCGACGTCGTCGGCGAAATTCGGCCCCGACAGGATCGCGGGTGCCACGTCCGGCATCGCCTCGGCGATGATCTCGGTCATGAATTTATGCGTGCCGCGCTCGATGCCCTTGGCGCAGGCGACGACGGGTATCGAAGGCGAGAGGTACGGCGCCAGCGCTGTTGCCGCTTCGCGCAAACTTTGCGCAGGCGTCGCCAGCAGGATGATGTCGGCACGCGCTACGGCGGCGATGTCGGAAGTAATATCGATGCCCGCGTCGAGGCTGACGCCCGGCAGCTTTGGATTCTTCCGCGTCGTCTGCATCTGCACGGCACGTTCGGCGTTTCGTGCATACAGCATGACATCGCGGCCGGCGCGCAGCGCGGCGCAGGCGAGCGCAGTGCCATAGGCGCCACCGCCGATCACCGCGACTGACTGAAAGGCCGCCATATCAAAATCCCGCACGCGTCTTGGCGTAGCCGGCCGGCGCGGTCGCGTTGGCATCCAGCAGCCAGCGCGCGCGGGGCGGCGCGTCCATCGTGTCGGTCAGCCCGAGCGCCATCCGTTCGGCGCCGGCCCAGGCGATCATCGCGCCGTTGTCGGTGCACAGCGCGGGCGGCGGAATGATCAGCGTGGTCTGCGCCTTTGCGGCGACGTCCTGCAACGCGCCGCGGATGGCGCGATTGGCGGCGACTCCACCGGCCGCCACCAGCGCGCGCGGCGGGCCGAACCGTTCGTGAAACAATCGCAACCCCACGCTCAGCCGGTCCGCCGTCGATTCCAGCACCGCGGCCTGAAAGCCGGCGCAGAGGTCGCTGACGTCCTGCGGCTCCAGCGGAATCATGCGGCTGGCTTCGTTGCGAACCGCGGTCTTCAATCCCGACAGCGAGAAATTCGCGTCCGGCCGTCCGAGCATCGGTCGCGGAAAGGCGAACCGTTTCGGGTTGCCGTCGGCCGCCGCGCGTTCGACCTCCGGTCCGCCGGGGTAGGGCAGTGACAGCATTTTTGCGATCTTGTCGAACGCTTCGCCCATCGCGTCGTCGACGGTGGTGCCGAGCCGGACATATTGCCCGACGCCGATCACGGCCACGATCTGAGTATGGCCGCCGGAGGCCAGGAACAGGCAGTACGGAAAGGCAAGCGCACAGGTCAGCCGCGGCGTCAGCGCGTGGGCTTCGAGATGATTGACCGCGATCAGCGGCGTATCGTGCACCATCGCGATCGCTTTTGCGGTGGTCAGGCCGACGATCACGCCGCCGATCAGGCCGGGGCCAGCGGCGGCGGCCACCGCCGACAATTGCGCAAAGCCCACACCGGCGTCCTTCATCGCCTGGCCGACGATGCCGTCGAGCAGGTCGACATGGGCGCGCGCCGCGATTTCCGGCACCACGCCGCCGAAACGGGCGTGTTCAACAGTCTGCGAGCGCACGATATTGGACAAAATCCTGCCTCCGCCGTCGCGCTGGCGCTCGACCACGGCGGCTGCGGTTTCATCGCAGGTGGTTTCGATACCCAGCACCAGCATGGGCTTGTCGTTGTCCAATTTGATTCCTTGCGCTATCGGAACGCTCCCGTAACCGGGTAGCATTACGAGGTGACGGCGTGCAATCACACAAGCGGGCCGAAATCGGTTTGGCGGAGATTTGAATATGGCCGTTCTCGTCACGCGCCCGCATCCGGACGATGAGACGACGGCCGAGGCGCTGCGCGCCCGGGGGGTCGGGGTGCTGCGCGCGCCGATGCTGCGGTTCGAACCGTTACCGTTCCAGGACGATACGGACGCGGCCTATGGCGCCGTGATCGTCACCAGCGCCAATGCGTTGCGCGCCATCGCGCCGCATCTGGCGGGTCACCGGCTGCTCAAGCTGCCGCTGTTTGCGGTCGGCGAAAACACCGCATCCGCGGCGCGCGACGCCGGGTTCGGCGAGGTCGCCGTGTCAGGGGGCGATGCCGGCGCGTTGCGCGATCTGGTGCTGGCGCGCGCGAAATCGAAGCAACTGAAGAAGGCTAACCCGATTCTCTATCTTGCCGGCGCCGATCTCGCGCGCGACCTGGCGGGCGAACTCGGCGCGAGCGGTTTTACGGTGGTGACACAGACCACCTACCGGATGGTGCCAGCGCCCAGCCTGCCGCGCGAGGTATGTGACGCTTTCGTGGCACATGAGATCGAGGCCGTGCTGCATTACTCGCGGCGCAGCGCGCGGGCGTTTTTGGACGCCGCGCGCTCCGGCGGGGTCGAAATCTCGGCGCTGGCGCTGCCGCAATGCTGCATTTCGGCGGCCGTCGCCGCCGTCCTGCGCGATGCCGGTGCTCCCCAGGTGACGGCCGCAGCGTCGCCGGACGAAAACGCCCTGTTCGAGGCGCTGGGCCGGGCGCTGCAGAAGCGGTCCGGCTGACCGTTAATCTTTTAGTCTCAGCATAGCCTTATCGGAAAACCGGTGCCGCCATCGCCGGATCGTGCTCTAAGACGTCCGAATTCTGCTAAGTTCCGGAACCTAGCTACGCAAGGGAACCGCTGTAATGGTCGATGACAGGTCCGAAGACGCTGGATCGCTGCCCGATTCGAGCCGGCCCAAGCGCGAGCCGCCGACCATCGATCTCGAAGCCACCGAAGTATCGAGCGAGACTCGCGCGGCCGATGCGAGCGCCGCGGAGACGTCGTCCGCACCATCGCCTGAGCCCGCGCCTGAGTCGCCTTCGGTATCGCCGGTCGACACACCGGCCGCCCGGCCCGTCTCGCCCTGGATCGTTGCGCCGGTCTCCGGCGCGGCCGCTGCGGCGTTGGTGATCGGCGTCGGCTGGATGCTGGGCTGGCCGGCGGTTCAGCCCCCGTCCGCACCTGCGTCGCAGGTTAATGCCGCGATCGACAGTCTCTCCGCCCGTGTCGCCGGCCTGGAGCCGAAGGTCGGCAAGCCCGTTCCCGATCCCGCGACTTCCGCGCGCACCGAGGCCTTAGAAAAGACCGTTGCGGCATTGCGCACTGAACTGGCGGCAACGCGGACGCAAGGCGAGAAGCTGGCGTCCGCGCTCGACGACGTCAAATCCGCGCCGCGCGCCGATGGTGCCGCGTCGCCCGATCTCTCGGGGATCGATGCGCGCATCGCCAAGATCGAGAGCCAGATGCGCACGCAGGGCGCCGAGATCGCGCAGCAAGGCAGCAAGCTGGCCGACGCCAAAACAGACGCCAAGCCCGCTGACGACATGGCGTTGCGCCGGCTGGTGTCGGCCGCGCTGCTCGATGTTCAGGTCCGTATCGGCGAACCTTTTCCGGCGACGCTCGCTGCCGCCAAGGCGCTGGCGCCCAATCCGGAGCTGTTGAAGCCGCTCGATCCATTCGCCGAGAAGGGCGTGCCGAACGCCAACCGGCTGAGCACGGAACTGCTGGCGCTGGTGCCGAAACTGCAGCCGGCCGTGCAGCAGAACAATGCCACGACCGGCACCGGCATCGTCGAACGCCTGCAGGCCGGCGCCGCCAAGCTGGTCAAGATCGAGCGCACCGACACCGTCGGCAACGATCGCGGCGCCGTGGTGGCGCGGATCACCGCGGCGGCGCTGCGCAATGATTTCAACGAGGCGCGGCGGGAATTGAAGACGCTGGAGCCGGACGATCGCGCCGCAGCGCAGTCCTGGCTCGAACGGGCCGACGCGCGCGACGCCGCGCTGGCGGCGTCCCGTCAATTTGCGACCGACGCGATGGCTGCGCTCGCCAAACCGGCGAACTGAGGATTTCGATGATCCGGATCATTCTGTTTCTGTTGCTGATCGCGCTGGGCGCAGCCGGCGCGGCCTGGATTGCCGAACAGACCGGCGATGTCGTGCTGTCATGGGGCAGCGTAAAGCTCACGGCCACGCTGCCGGTGTTCGTGCTGGGGCTCGGCATCGTCATCGTCGTTGCGATGATGGCGTGGGCAATTCTGTACGGCCTCTGGCGCACGCCGTCTCGGATGCGCAGGAGCCAGCGCGAACGGCGCCAGGCGCGCGGCCGGCATGCGATCACGCAAGGCCTGCTCGCCATAGGCCACGGCGACTCCACGACCGCCCGTATCCATGCCGAAACGGCACGCAAACACGCGGCACACGATCCGCTGGCGCTGTTGCTGCATGCGCAGTCGGCGCAGCTCGACGGTGACCGCGAGGGCGCGCAGCGCGCCTTCCGCGCCATGGCCGAACGCGAGGACACGCGGCTATTGGGCCTGCGCGGCCTGTTCATCGAGGCGCAGCGTGCCGACGATCCGGTGGCGGCCGTAATGGTCGCGGAGGAGGCGCTGAGGATGTCGCCGTCCTCGTCATGGGCCTCGCATGCGGTGCTCGGCTTCTGCTGCGCCAAGGGCGATTGGGCCGGCGCGCTGAAAATCCTCGACAACAACCAATCCGCCGGGCTGATCGACAAGGCGACCTATCGAAGGCACCGCGGCGTGCTGCTGACGGCGCGCGCGCTCGAGCTCGAAAAGGTCGATCGCGATCTGTCGCGCGCGAGCGTGATGGAAGCGGTCAAGCTGGCGCCGACGCTGGTGCCGGCCGCGGTGCTGGCGAGCAAGTTCGAGAGCGAGGCGCATCAGACACGGCGTTCGATGCGCCTGGTCGAGACCGCATGGCTGGCACAGCCGCATCCGGATCTCGCCGATGCTTATTCTCATGTGAAGCTCGGCGATTCCGCGCGGCAACGGCTGGTGCGGGTCGAAACGCTGGCGGCCAAGATGCCCGGCCACATCGAGGGCGCGCTGGCGATTGCGCGGGCGGCGATCGACGCGTCCGAGTTTACAAAGGCGCGCGAGGCGCTGGCGCCGTTCATCGCCCAGCCGACGCAGCGCGTTGCGCTGCTGATGGCGGAAATCGAGCGCACCGAGCATGGCGATAGCGGTCGCGCCCGGGCCTGGACCTTGCGCGCGGTGCGCGCGCTGCACGATCCGGCCTGGACCGCGGACGGCTATGTCAGCGATCGCTGGCGGCCGGTCTCGCCCGTCACCGGGCGGCTCGATGCCTTCCAGTGGCAGACGCCGGTCGCCGCATTGCCGTCCGACGGCGGCGCCGCGATTGAATCCTCACCGTTCGAGGAGGCGATGCTGGCCACCCCGCGCCGCGCCGTCGTGCTCGAACCGCCCAAGGACGTTGCGGCGGAGGAGCCGGCTCCATCGCCGGTCGTCCCGGCACCGGTCGTCCCTGCACCAGCCGTCGAGGCCGAACCTTTGGCGCCTGCGCTGGCCGCCGAACAGGACAATGCGCCGCCGCCGGCTGCTGCCGCTGAGGCGGCCCCCACCGAGGCCGCGCCCCTCCCGGCACCCGCCCCAATCGCCCGCACCGGCCGAATCGGCCCCAAGCCGGCCGGCCCCCTTGTTCCGGTCCCGGCAGGACATTCCAAAAGCCGTTCCAGCCCCGATTCCCGCCGTCATTCCGCTGATCCGGGCGCCCGACGATCCCGGGGTCGACGACGACGGCCCGGCAGACGAATTCGCGGAACAAATCGGCCCGCCCAAAGCCCAGGCCGGCGGCTGGCGGGGATTTTTGTCGCGCTGGGGCGGCGACTAGGCGTTTGCAGCCAGCGTTTTTCTTGCCAATCGGAGCCATGCCCGATATCAGGTGCGGGCGTTTCGGGTCGCTCCCGAAAGCTGATTTGGTCCGCCGCAATAGCTCAGTTGGTAGAGCACGTCATTCGTAATGACGGGGTCACAGGTTCGAGTCCTGTTTGCGGCACCACGCTTTTCAAAAATCCTTCGGAGAATCGGCGCCCGCATTCACGGATGCGTGTGCGTGACCGATCTCACATCCCGAACGGCCTGCCCCGCATAGTCTCCACCCAGACCTCAAGGGGAGATACAAACATGCGCAAGTTCATTTTGATTGCAGGGTTCGTTTTGACATCCGTCGCGGCACATGCGGGCGATCGGGGCTTGTCGCTCGGTGGTGGCGAGACCACGACGGTAAGTGTGCCGGCCAGGGCCAGCGAGGGACCGCGAACCGCCGAAGCCCCGCAGGCTGCCGAGGCCCCGAAATATGTCGAACGGCCGGCGGCCGTCGATCCCAAACCCGAGACGACAAGGTCCGAGACGGCCAGATCCGATACGAGCCGGGCAGCGGCGGGCAATACCGCGAGGATGCGGCAGCGGCCGGCCGGCATGCAGCAGCGTTACGCCGGTCGTCCTCAGGGCGCCGGGGCTGGCGGAATGTCCGCCCGCAAAGCTGCGATGATGCAGCGAGGCGCCGGCCAGAACCGCGCGCGCTTCGGCTTCCGGGCGCGCATCATCATGGCGCTGCATCGGCACGGCATCTACTGGTAAGCCTTTCAAAGCAAAACGCGCTCTTCGGATTCCGATCCGAAGGCGCGTTTTTCGTTTGCGCAGGCGGGAGCCCGCGAATTGCTTCTCGCCGGTGTCTTACTGCGTCACCGTCTGCACCACGCTGCTGATCGGACGGCTGGCGACGGCCGGCGTCTTCTGGTCTTTCACCAGCATCGCATCGTATTCGGGCAGCGTTTCGAGCTGCTCCTTGGCCCTCATCTGCACCACCTTGTAGCCGCCGGCCTTCAGGCGGCGCAGCAGCGTGGGCAGGGCAGTCGCGGTATGCTTCTGCAGATCGTGCATCAGGATGACGCCCTTGCCCTGCTTGTCGAGCTTGGTCATGACGTTGTTGATGACCTGGTCGGGCCCCGATGATTTGAAGTCGTTGGAATCGACATCGACGGAGAACATCGAGATGTTGCGCGAAGCGAGATAGCCCAGCGCCGTCTGCGTATGTCCCAGCCCGGGGAAGCGGAAGAACGGCGCGGGCGCGGTCCCGATCGCCATCTTCACGGCGCTGAAACCCTTCTCGATCTCTTCCTTCATCTGCGGCTCGGTCATCTTCTTGCCGTCGAGATGGGCGTGCGACCAGGTGTGCGAGCCGACGGTGTGGCCGGCGGTGTAGACCTGCTTGAGAATCTCCGGGTGATAGGTGGTGTGCTTGCCGACCGGGAAAAACAGCCCCTTGGTGCATTCATCCGCCAGCGCTTTGAGTACGGCGGGCGTGGTCGGCCACGGACCGTCGTCGAAGGTGAGCACGACTTCCTTGTCGGTGAGGAAATCGAACTGCTTGTATTGCAGGAAACCGAAGCCGGGACCGCCCGTGGTGTCGATCACGACCATGCGGCTGACGCCGAGCGCGTCGGGATTGGCGCAGCTTGATCGCGCCGGCTGCGGTGCGGGAACGGGTGCAGGCGCCGGCTTGGAAAGCGAGGCTGTAACCTCGACATCGTCCCTGGGTGCGGGTTTGGCGGCGGGCGCCGGCAGCGGCTCGGCCTTGCGGGCGGCCATGGTTTGAGGCGCGGCCGCATCGGCCCGCGGCGCGGAGGTCCAGAACCAAACGCCGGTGATCAGAACCGCCGTCACTACACTGGCCAGCATCAGGCCCAACGCATTACGCATCGCTACTCTTTCCAGATACCCGGGATACACACACGCAACGGAGCATTAATGCCAACAATGTCTTAACGGCTCGCGAACAGGGGCCGGTTGGGTGATGCAGAATGAGGGGTTTAAGGCTGTGTGATGTCAGTCACAGCGGGCGCGGCATTCCAGGCGCATGCTCCAACCATCAACAACGGGCCCGCGATGCCGGGCCAATGGGAGCCGAAAATGACGACACTGTTCAACAGCACCGCCCGGAAGATCAGTCTGGCACTGGCTTTCGCCACCGCGTTTTCCGCCGTCTCGTCGACCGCGAGCCACGCCTTCAGCTCCGAAGCGCAGCAGCAGTGCACCGGCGACGCGTTCCGCCTCTGCAGCTCGGAAATCCCGAACATTCCGAAGATCACCGCCTGCATGATCAAGAAGAAGTCCGATCTGAGCGCGGGTTGCCGCACCGTGATGGACAAGGAACTCTCCCAGCGCCCGGGCAAGCTCGCCGCGCAGTAATCAGCTTTCTATCATTCGCTCCCGGGAACGCTTGCGTCGATGCGACGCAGGCGTTTTCCGCTTTCTGGCGTTCACGCGCACCAACGGGACGCTTTCGCCCCTAATGATGGATTTCGCTCCGGAGTCGTCTTCTTTCTGGTTTCCCGCTCGGGAACCTTTTCTTGCCGCCGACTGGTACCTACGGCGCTCGAAAGCGTTATAGAGACGTCCCGATTGCGGTTCCCGCGGATGAAAGCAAAGCACATGACCAAATTTCTTTTCGCCATTCCCCTGGTGCTGATGGCCGCGAATGCCTCGGCCCAACAGCCGAAGCAGGGCCACGACGCCTGCGCGCGCGACGTCTCGCGGTACTGCCGGGCGCAGATGCAGGATGGCGACCAGATCGTACTCGCTTGTCTGAAGCAGAACCGCGCCAAGATCAGCAAGCCCTGCCAGGAGATGCTGGCGAGCCACGGGCAGTAAATTCCCGTCAGGCGTCAGCCGCCGCCGTAGAGATAGTTCGGCAGCCACAGCGTCATGCCGGGCCAGACGTACATGATCACCATGCACAGGATCACGATCAGCATGTAGGGCATCATGCCGGCGAAGATCTGGTTCAGCGTGACATGCTTCGGCGCCACGCCCTTGAGATAGAACGCCGACATCGCGACCGGCGGCGACAGGAACGCCGCCTGCAGGTTCACGAACACCAGCGTGCCCCACAGGATCGGATCGATGCTGAAGTGCTTGAGCATCGGCAGGAAGATCGGCACGAAGATGATGATGATCTCGGTCCATTCCAGCGGCCAGCCCAGCACGAAGATGATCGCCTGCGACAGGATCATGAACTGCACCGGCGACATGTTGAGCGAGAGCACCCAGTGCTCGAGCAGCGCCTGTCCGCCGAGAATGGCGAACACGGCCGAGAACAGCGCCGAGCCGACGAACAGCCAGCACACCATGGCCGTGGTCTTGGCGGTGAGGAATACTGCTTCCTTGGTGCGCTTCCAGTCGAGTGTGCGGGCGTGGAAGGCGAGGATGAACGCGCCGGCCGCGCCGACCGCCGCCGATTCCGTCGCGGTGGTGATGCCGAACAGGATCACCGCGAGCACGATCACGGTGAGGATGCCGAGCGGCATCACCGACGACGTCAAGAGCTTGAGCACTTCGAAGCGTTCGCCGTTCATGCGCCAATAGGAGCGCGCGGTCCACAGCGCCAGGACGGCCGCAGAGATCCAGAACCAGAGATAGAACTGGAAGTCCGGCCCCTTTTCGGCCGGTGTCGCCTCAGGCGCCGCCGCGGCGCTGCCGAGTTGCTGCAGCCCTTCAACCGGCCCGGCTGCCGCGCCGGCCTGCTGATGGATCACGACGTACCACCAGACGGTGGCCAGCGTGATGACGGTGAGCAGGAACGGCACCAGCGCGATGATGAAATTCTGCACCACCGACCCGTAGGTCATCGGCTTGCCGTCGGCTTCCAGGGTCTTCGCCTGCGCGGGCGATACCAGCGCCTTGCAAAGGGCGACGAACATGTTCGGCGAATACAGCGCCTGAAATCTCGTGATCCAGGCCGGCACGTTGACGCGGGTCTGCTCCTCCGGCAGGGCCGGTGCGATCTTCGGATTGATCAGCGCCCAGCCGATCACATAGACCAGATAGAGAAACGCCAGGAAGAATCCGGGGAACATCGCGGCCGCGTAAAGCTTGACCACCGATTGTCCGGCGACGGCCGCATAAACGATGATCATGACCGACGGTGGGATCAGGATGCCGAGCGTGCCGCCGGCGGTGATGACGCCGGCGGCGAGCCTGACGTCATAGCCGGCGCGCAGCATCGGGTTGAAGGCGATGACGCCCATCAGCACCACGACGGCGCCGACCAGGCCGCTTGCGATCCCCCAGAACGTGCACACGATCAGGGTCGCGACCGCCAGCGAAGCCGGCATGCGGCGGAAGGCGAGCTGGATCGAATAGAACATCTTGTCGACCAGCGCGCCACGCTCCATCACGTATCCCATGAGCACGAACAACGGGATCGAGATCAGGACGTCGTTGGTCATCGCGCCGTAGGTGCGCTGGACCATCAGGTCGAACACCCTGTTCTGGGTCCAGCTGTGCGACGGGTCGTAGAAGGCAATGAAACCGAAGAACATGCCGAGGCCCATCAAGGTGAAGGCCGTGGCGAATCCCATCATGATGACGACGACGATGAGCGCCAGCATCAACAGGCCGAGTGCCGGATCGCTCATGTATTCATATCTCCGCCCATACCGCGCTGGCGCGCCATTTCGTCGATTCGCGCGGCGCCCTCGATCGCCATCTTGCGCGATTCCTCGTCGACATATTCGCTGTGCGCGAGCTGCTCCTCGATGACGTCGATTTCGGCAACGTCCTTCAGCCGGCTCGGCCATTCGCCGGTCCGCAGGCAGACCACGCAGCGCACGATCTCGGCAACGCCCTGCAGCAGGATCAGCGCACCGGCGATCGGGATCACCGATTTGAAATGATAGACCGGCGGGCCGTCCGCCGTGACGTTCGAATGCTCGGCGATATGCCAGGAGTCCGCGGCGTAGAAATAGCCGGCATAGACCAGCGCGCCGATGCCGGGCAGGAAGAACACGATGTACAGCACGAGGTCGAGCGTGGCCTGGGTGCGAGGCCGCATCGACGAATACAGAAAGTCGCCGCGAACGTGGGCGTTCTGCGCCAGCGTATAGGCGCCGCACAGCATGAACAGCGACCCGTACAGCATGTTGTTGAGGTCGAAGATCCACGACGTCGGCATGTTCATGATGTATCGCTTGAACACTTCGATGCAGACAACGCTCATCAGCACGATCATCAGCCAGGCGGCGGCCTTGCCGACCCAGGTGGAGATGCCGTCGATGGTATGCAGGAAACTCTGGACGCTCATGGCGTGCGACCGATCGGGGCGAGGGACTTCGGAATTGAAAACTATCCAAGTACAAAGCACCATCCGGGCGTTCCCGGACGGTGCTTTGCTGGTTTAGAGCATTTTCAGCGCAGCGTCAGATCTTCTTGGCTGCTCCGTTGGCGCCCCAATAGTGATCATAGGCCATCTTGCGGCTGACGACGGTGTCCTGCTCCCACTGCGTCGTCCGCCTGGCGAACGCGAGCTGCGATTGCAGGATTTCCTTGAACAGCGGGTTTTCAGCCGACTTCTTCTTGACGACTTCGTCATAGACCTCGAGCTGCTGCTTCAGGATGGCGTCGGGGGTCTTGTAGAACTTGACGTTGTCCTTGCTCTGCATCTCCGCGTAGTCCTTGGAATAGCGGTCGATCGCCTTCAACTGCATTTCGGCGGAGGCTGCATCCACTGCATTGGAGATGATTGCCTTCATCTTGTCCGGCAGGGCGTTGTACTTGTCCTTGTTGAAGGTGATCTCGAACTGCTCGGCATTCTGGTGATAGCTCTGCAGCATGCAGACCTTCGAGACGTCGGGGAAGCCGAGCACGCGGTCGGAGGAGGCGTTGTTGAACTCGGCGGCATCGAGCAGGCCGCGGTCCATGGCCGAGACGATTTCGCCGCCCGGCAGCGCGTTGACGGCCGCGCCCATCGCGGTGAACACGTCAATCGAGATGCCGACGGTGCGGTACTTCAGGCCCTTGATATCTTCAGCCTTGGCGATCGGCTTCTTGAACCAGCCGAGCGGCTGGGTCGGCATCGGGCCGTAGGGGAACGACACCACATTGGCGCCGACGAACTCATAGAGCTTGGCGAGCAGTTCCTTGCCGCCGCCGTAACGGTGCCAGGACAGCAGCATGGTGGCGTCCATGGCAAACCCCGGGCCCGAACCCCACAGCGCGAGCGCGGTCTGCTTGCCGTAGTGATAGACGAGCACGCCGTGGCCGCCGTCGAGCACACCCTTGGAGACGGCGTCGAGCAGGCCGAAGGCGGGAACCACGGCGCCGGCCGGCAAAACTTCGATCTTCAGATCGCCGCCGGTCATGTCGTTGACCTTCTTGGCGTAGTCGAGGGCGAATTCGTGGAAGATGTCCTTCGACGGCCAGGTGCTCTGCCAGCGCATGCTGATCGGGCCCTGCGCGCTGACGATCGTCGGTGCGGCAACGGCTGTGGCAGCGCCCGCTGCGGCCGTCGTCAGGAAGCGGCGGCGTGTCGAAGTTCTGTCCTTGGTCGGCTTGGTCATGGAGTCCTCCCGTTGGTGGGACCGGTCCTTGGTGGCCGGCCTTGATGATTGGCGCGAACTCTAGAGGCCGGGCCGGAGCTTTGGCAAGGATACGTTATACCAATGCGGCGTTGCGGCGCGGGACCCGGCGGGCGGCGACCCATGAGCACTCCTTATGGAGCCGGCCGGGCCAGCCGATTGGTTAACGGCCCGGCCAGAAGCACGGCTCTATCGTGAGCGAAATCAGGTGCTGCTGCCTGCCGCCGTCGCTACCACCGGCAACACCTCGTTGGCGGCGCGGTCGGGGGTATCTTCCTTCCAGCGAACCGAACCGAACGGCCGCTCCAGCATGCGGCGGACGCGGATCGGGTCGGGGCCGAGATGGAAATCGATCGCGCGCTGGTGCAGGGCGCGCTCGGACTGGGTCGGACGGTTGCGCTGGCGCAGATAGTCCAGCCAGGTTGGGCAATGGTAGCGCTCGGTCCACAATTCGGGGTCGGCGATATCGCGCGCGATCGACCAGCCATAGGCGCCATTACGCTGCCGGCTGAGCTGCACTTCCTGCATCACATTGTGGAAGGCGCGCGCATTGTCCTGCGCGACGCGATATTCGATCTCGACCACCAGCGGCCCGCTGCGCCCGGTCAGCGACAGCCGCACTTCGGGATCTGCGAGCACTTCGCTGGCAGCCTCGTTGCGCGCGCCGACCGGCGGCATCCGCAGCCAGATCCCGAGCAGCGGCGACAGCAGCATCAGGCCGCTTGAGACCAGCAGCGCGGTCTCGACGCCGGCGGCGTCGGTGAGATGCCCCCAGCCCCAGCTACCCATTGCGATGCCGCCGGCGATCGAAGCCTGGAAAGCCGCCAGCGAGCGGCCGGCGACCCAGCGCGGCGCCGAGAGCTGCACGCCGATGTTGAACAAGGCGACCGCCAGCATCCACACCGCGCCGGCCACCACCAGGGCGACCGCCGTCAGGATGGCGCTGTTGCTCAGGGCGACCGCGGCGATCGCGCCGGCCATCGAGATCGCGCAGGCGCGCACCGCGGCCTCGCCGCTCAAGCGCCGGCGCACTTCGGTGATATTGAGCGCACCAAACACCGCGCCCATGCCGAAGGCCCCCAGCATGACGCCGTAGGTCTGCGCGCCGCCATGCAAGAGGTCGCGCGCGACCAGCGGCATCAGCGCCGAGACCGAGCCGCCGATCAGGCCGGTGACCAGTGTTCGTATCAGCACGATGCGGATCGACGGCGAGTTGGCGATGTAGCGTACGCCCGAGACGATGGCGCGGTTGAGACGTTCGCGCGGCAGCCGCGACGGTTCATGGGTGCGGTTCCACAGAAACAGCACCACCATCAGCGGCAGATAAAGCACCGCATTGACGGCGAACGCCGCCACCGCGCCTGCGGTCGCGACAACGATGCCGCCGATCGCCGGGCCGAAGCTGCGCGCGATGTTGTAGCTGATGCCGTTGAGCGCCACCGCCGCCGGCAGCGTTTCTGCCGGCACCTGCTCGCTGACCGAGGCCTGCCAGGCCGGCCCGAACAGCGCCATGCCGCTGCCGACCACGAAACACAGTGCCAGCAGGATGTTCGGAGTGACTAGGCCGAGCCACGCCAGCACCGTCAGTACCGTCGCACCGGCCAGCGCAATGCCGAGCGAGATCAGCGCGACGACGCGGCGGTCGTGCATGTCGGCGATGGCGCCGGCGGGCATCGCGATCAGCATGATCGGCAGCATCAGCGCGGTCTGCACCAGCGCGACCTTGTCGGCGGAAGAGGTCATCTGCGTCATGGCCCAGGCCGCGCCGACGCCCTGGATCAGTATCCCGAGGTTGGAAACCAGACTGGCGAACCAGATGCGCCGGAACACAGCGTGCCGCAGCGGCGCCACGATGCCGTCAGTCGCCAGGAACGAGCGTTTCGGCTGGTCCGTCATGATCTGTTCCGTTGGCGTTCTGTCACCGGCCTGATTCCATTCCAGCCTAAGGTGATGCCTGCGAAAACCCTGGCCTGTCCAGTCGTTAGACCGCTTTCGGCGGTTCCAGCGCACAGCTAAGGTACTGAAAAACAACGGGAGGTTTCGAAATGCGGGTGTCACGCCGGGAGATTCTCAGGGGCGCGGGAGCGCTCCCGCTGTTGGCCGGCTCTTCGGCGTTTTCGGTGTTGGGTTCGCAGGCCTGGGCGCAGACGGTTCCTGCAGCTTCGGCGATGGAAGTTCCACTGGTCCTGTTCGTGCACGGCAATGGCGACCACGCAGCGCTCTGGATCACCACTCTGTGGCGCATGGAATCGAACGGCGTGCCGCGTGAGCGAATGGCGGCGATCAATTTCAGCGATCCCCTGGCGCGCACCGACGACAGGCAGGAGCAGGCAAATCGTTCCTCGACCGAAGACCAGCGACGCGAGCTCGGCGAGGCCGTCAAGGAATTGCGGCGCCGCACCGGCGCGGCGCGTGTCGCGCTGGTCGGCAATTCGCGCGGCGGCTACTCCATCCGCAACATCATCAAGAATGGTGGTGGTGCCGACATCAGCCACGCGGTGCTGTGCGGTGTCCCCAATCACGGCGTCTATGATTGGGAAGACGGGATCAATGGCGAGTTCAACGGCCGCGGCCCGTTCCTGCGCGGGTTGAACGAGGGCGAGAGCGAAGTGACGCCGGGCACGGCGTTTCTCACCTTGTGCGCAGCGACGGCAACGACAAATTCGCGCAGGCCGACGGACGCTTTGTCGGTAAGCCGGGCATCCCGACCGGCATGACAGCGGAAGGACCCGCGCTGAAGGGCGCGACTAATCTCGTACTCGGCGCGCTCGATCATCGCGAGACGGCGTTTCATCCGCGCGCATTTCGCGAGATCTATAAATTTATCTCAGGGCGAGAGCCGTCGCGCATCGACATCGTGCCGGAAGCGGAAGTGAAACTGAGCGGGCTCGTGACGGACACGCCCGGCGGCGTGGTCACCAACCGTCCGGTATCCGGTGCTGCGGTCGAAATCTACCGCGTGTCTCCCGACACCGGCGAACGCATCGGCGGGCCGATCCATGCGTCGCAAACCGGTGCCGATGGCCGCTGGGGTCCGGCGCAGGTCGAGCCGACCTGGTGCCTCGAAATCGTGCTGACATCGGCCGGCTCTCCGACGACGCATCTCTATCGTTCGCCGTTTCCGCGCTCTTCCGACGTCGTGCATCTGCGCGCCGCGCGCCCGCTCGGGACAGCCGATGCCGGCGCCGGTGCCGTGGTCCTGATGTCGCGCCCGCGGGGCTATTTCGGCCTGCCGCGGGACGTGGTGCTGATCGACGGCAAGGAGCCCAAAGACGTGAAATCCGGCGTGCCCACCGATTCGGTCTCGACCTTGCGGCTTCCGGCAGAGGAGGCCGGCCGCGCGGTGGCAGCCATATTCAATACAGAGCAAATCGTGGCGCGAGCCTGGCCGGCCTCGGAGAACCGCATTGCGATCGCCGAGATGACTTACTAGCTATTTTGCGACCGGTTCGCCTTTGTGGCGCCCGGATCGAAGACGTAGATGAGATCGTAGCCCGCATGAGCGCAGCGAGATGCGGGGCTTTGGTAAAATCCCGGATATCGCTGCGCTCATCCGGGCTACGAAAGCGGCACCCATGAGCATAGCCGAAGTCTACGACATGCCGGCCGCACGCGCGCCGCTGGTGCCGCCGAGCCCGCCACGGGCGCCCGATGACATGAACTTTTTCGGGCGTATGAAGGCAATTCGTATCAGCCCGATCGGGAGCTGGGGCCAGCGTGCCTATGAAGAAGACATCGTTCGGGGCCGCTTTCTCAACCACAGCAGTTTCATCCTCAATGCGCCGGATGCGATCCGGCATGTGCTGGTCGACAATTACGAAAACTATACGCGCACGCCGGCAGGCCTGCGCGTGTTGCGTCCGATCCTCGGCGAAGGCTTGCTGATCGCGGAAGGACGCGCGTGGAAACACCAGCGCCGGACGCTGGCGCCGGCTTTCACGCCGCGCGCGGTGATGTCGCTCGTTCCGCATATGCTTGCGGCGACCGATGAGACAATTGCAAAACTCAGGGCCGCGAGCAACGCGCCCGTCGATCTGCGCGAGGGAATGCAGCGGATGACGCTCGAGATCGCCGGCCGCACGATGTTCTCGTTCGGAATGGACCGGCACGGCGCCGCGTTGCGCGATTTCGTGATGGAGTATGGCGAGCGGCTGGCGCGCCCGCATTTTCTAGATCTGCTGCTGCCGCTCGGCTGGCCTACGCCGCAGGATTTTGCCCGCGCCCGCTTCCGCAAGCGCTGGACGGCGTTCGTCGCCATGCTGATGGCCGAGCGCCGCGCCGCCGGCAAGAACGAGGGCGCGCCGGCGCGCGACCTGTTCGACCTGATGGGCGATGCGCGCGATCCGGAAACCGGCGAGGCTTTTACCGACGAACAGCTCGGCGATCAGATCGCGACCATGATTTTGGCCGGCCACGAGACCACGGCCACCGCGCTGTTCTGGGCGCTCTATCTGTTGGCGCTGGATCCCGCCATCCAGCAGCAAGTCGCAACGGAGGTGCAAGCCGCCACCGTCAACGGCGCGCTGGATATCGAGCGGCTGAAATTCACCCGCGCGGTGCTCGACGAAACCATGCGGCTCTATCCGCCGGCGTTCCTGATTGCGCGCGCGGCGAGCGGGCCGGATACGATTTCGGGTATGCCGGTCAAGAAGAAGGACGTCATCCTGATCGCGCCGTGGCTGCTGCACCGGCACGAAAAGCTCTGGCAGAATCCGAACGCCTTCATCCCGTCGCGCTTCATGACCGGCACGCCGCCCGATCGCTTCGCCTATCTGCCGTTCGGCGTCGGCGCGCGCGTCTGCATCGGCGCGCATTTCGCGCTGGTGGAGGCCACGCTGGCGCTGGCGAAGATGATCGGCGCGTTTCGTGTCACGCTGGTCGACAAGGAGCCGGTGATGCCGATCGGCGTGGTGACGACGCAGCCCGACCGTTCGCCTATGTTTGCGATAAGCCCGCGATAACACCTTGCGCAAGCGGGCGCGGAACCTCATCTAGGGCGTCACCATGAGCGATACCCAGGCCCAGTTCTCCGTATTGCGACAGACCGCCGATCCGGCGGTAGTCGAGGCAATATCGCAGTTGATCGCAAAGGGGGAGGATCGCGACCTCAATCGCATCAACGTTCTGGATTTTTCCGCGCGGCACGGCTTAGACGAGGAAAAGGTCATTTCGGCCTTCCTGCATTCGTCGCGGCTCGGGTTGTTCGATCTCACGTGGAATGTGCTTTGTCCCGGTTGCGGTGGCGTGCTGGGCGCGCACAACACGCTGAAATCCCTGCGCCACGACGACTACAATTGCGCCTTATGCGCGAAGGGCTATGAGGCTTCGGTCGATGACCGCGTCGAGGTCGCCTTCACCGTCAGTCCCCGCGTCCGGCGTATCGCGGCGCATGATCCGCATACGCTGCCGATCTGGGAATACACCCGCCAGATGTTCTGGAGTTCGGGGATGGAGCTGGACGAGGCATCGATCCAGCGTCTGATCGATGAGGTTTCGCTCGAGGCGATCGAACTGCCCGTCGGCGAGAAAGCCGTTCTTTCGCTGCAATTGCCCAACCAGTTCGTGATCGTGTTCGAGCCGGTGACGCATTCGGCGCATTTCTTCAACATTCAGGGCGAGCCGACCAAGGAGCGCCAGCAGTTTTCCATCACCTTCAACAAGCTGCATGCCCCGACGGGCACGACCGATCTGCGCCCCGGTCCGTTGCGGCTTTCGCTCGAAAACCAGACCGATACACGGGTGCTTCCCACGGTGTGGGTCGCCAACGACACGCTTCATGAGCTGCTCGGCAAGCGCAAGCCGATCCTGACCGCCAAGCGCATGCTGTCCAACCAGACGTTCCGCGACGTCTTCAAGGCCGACAATCTCAACGTCGATCAGCGTCTCAAGATCACCTCGCTGACCTTCCTGTTCACCGACCTCAAGGGCTCGACCGCGCTTTACGAGAGGGTCGGCGACCTCGCGGCGTTTGATCTGGTCGGCGCACATTTCCACGCACTGCTCGAAATCATCGCGTCGGAAAAAGGCGCGGTGGTGAAGACGATCGGCGACGCCGTGATGGCCACCTTCATCCGGCCGGAACATGCGATCGTGGCCGGCCTGCGCATGCGCGCGGCGATGGCCGCGCTCAACGCGCAGCGCGGCCGGGAAGACCTGATCGTCAAGATCGGCATCCACGAGGGCCCGTGCCTGGCCGTGATGCTGAACGAGCGTCAGGATTATTTCGGCCAAACCGTCAACATCGCCGCCCGCGTGCAGAGTCTGTCGACCTCGCAGGAGATCCACATCACCAGCCCGGTGATCGAATCGCCGGAGGTCGCCTCGATCCTTCGCAAGGAATCGATCACGCCGATCCAGAAGGAAGCGGCGCTGCGCGGCATCGCCGACAAGATGGTGGTGTACGAGATACCGTAAGGGTTTACTCGATCACGATCTCGCCGGTCATGCCGAGTTCGGCGTGGGTCTTGCCGTCGCTGCCCTTGATGTCGCAGCGCAGGTCGCTGGCGCGACCGGCGGCGATCGGCACCAGCCACCATTCGGCGGACTGTCCCGGATAGACCTCGATCTCGCGGATCGCGCCCTTGAATTCGGCGAGCGTCACGGCCTTGCCGTTCTGTTGCTGCGTGACCTGCACCTTGCGCGTGAATACCATCTGCGAGAACGCGTGCGAGGTGAAGTAATGCGGATCGCTGCTCGTGTTGCGCAGGATCAGCTTGTAGAGCTTGCCGGTTTCGAACTTCAGCTGCTTCGGCGCGAATTCATGCTTGCCGGGCGAGCCGAGATCGACCGTCACCTCGATCGGCGTCTGCCGCGACAGATCGCCCGCCGCCAGCGCGGCCCCAGATGCAATTCCCAGTACGACGGCCGCACCAAGGGCGAAGCGGAAGGTGGCCATGGTCGTTTTCCTTCGAAAAGTCGTCCGAAACAGCTTTAGCCTCTAATGCAAATGAGAATGATTTGCAATTAGGTATCCGCTCTGCTGGCTGCGACGAATCGCGCGGGTCACCCCGGCGAGGAGCCGTCTCCTTCGGCGGGGCAAGGTGGCGTTGAACCGATGACCGGGCGCTCCGACTCACCGGGACGGGGGTGCAGATCGCTGCTGCCGTTGCGGGCATCGCCTGCGTTTCTGTGCCGGTGCTTCACCCGTTGAACGTGACATCGATTTAATTCGCCTGCGGCGTCAGGCGCTCATTGCGCGGATTGCGGAGGCCAAACCTCCAGCCCATATTCGATCGACAGGCTCTCATGACCTTGCAGGTAGATTGATGCTCGATGGACTGCGCCAATTCATTGCCGATATCGTTTCGCCCAGCGCCGATGCTGATATGTCGTTCGACGATACCGGCTATCTGCTGGCGGCGACGGCGCTGCTGGTTCACGTCGTCTCGCTCGACGGCGAGCCGAGCGCGGTAGAGAAACGCAAATTGCACAGCCTGATCGAGAGCCGCTTCAAGCTCGATCCCGGCAAGGCGGATCATCTGATCGCGCAGGCGACGCGCGCCGAAGGCGAGGCGGTCGATCTCTATCACTTCACCAGCGTCATCATGCGTACGGTCAATGAGGAGGGCCGGCTGCGCATCATCGAGATGATGTGGGAACTGGTCTACGCCGATGGAGAGGTCAGCGAGTTCGAGGACAACGTGCTCTGGCGCGCCGCCGATCTGCTCGGTATTTCATCGCGGGACCGCATCGATCTCAAGCACAAGGTTGCGGAGCAGCGGCAACAGGGCGTGTCCGCGTCGAATACGGCTGACGCCGAAACATAGCGGCGGAGCCGTGGCACCCTTCGACTGTACGTCAGATGACGAAACTTTAATGTGCCGCGGCAAGCCGCGATCAGGTACGAGAGGCCTGAAAATATTGAATTTCGATTGCCGGGTTGCGTAGGGCCGCATGGCTATATGCCATGCACGTGGCTTGCGTCACACTACACGCCTATGCTCTCGTTCCGACACTGGGTTCCATCTGCAATTGATCCAAGAGCATTCGAACGTGACCGAACGTGTGACGCTGATCACCGGTGCGTCGGCGGGCATAGGCACCGAGCTGGCGCGCGTGTTTGCATCCCGCGGCCATCGCCTGGCGCTGGTGGCGCGCCGCGCCGATCGCCTGGAGGCGCTGGCGGCTGAAATCACGGCTGCAGGCGGCAAGGTCCCGGTCGTCATTCCCTGCGATCTGGTGCAGCCCGATGCCGGCGACAGGATCGCCGAAGCGCTGGTCGCGGCCGGCCTCGAAGTGGAATATGTCGTCAACAATGCCGGCTACGGCCTGTTCGGGAGGGCGGTCCAGCGCGACCGCTCCGACCAGCTCGACATGATCGCGGTCAACATCCGCGCATTGACCGAACTGTCGCTGCGGTTCTCCGACCAGCTGATCCGCAACCGCGGCGGGTTGTTGAACGTCGGCTCGATTGCCGGCTTCATGCCGGGTCCGGGCATGGCGGTCTATTACGCGACCAAGGCCTATGTGCTGTCGTTCACGGAGGCGATGCGGGCCGAGCTGGCGCCGCATGGCGTGCGCGTGACGGTGCTCTGTCCCGGTCCGGTGCCGTCCGAGTTCCAGGCGCGCGCCGGCTTCAGCCCCGGTTTCGATTCGCTCGTTCTCAACGTCTTGCCCGCCGACGTCGCGCAGCAGGCCTATCGCGGCCTGATGGCGAACAAGCGGGCAGTGATGCCCGGCATCGGCATCAAGATCGTGCCGTTCCTGCTCCGGTTCTTCCCGCGCTCCTTCATCCTGGGCGCCGTCGGCCGGCTCCAGCTTCACCGGCGTTAAGGAAATCCCGGATTTTTGCGGGGAAGGGCGTCCGCGGCGTCGACTCGCGTCTGGCCCGCGACTTGCTTTGAATTCATTCGAGTGTGCGCGAACTCACGCGAAATTAAGATTCGCTTAGCTATGCGTTTCGGTTTGAGCGCGCCCTCAGGCAATTTCGATGTCGTTCCGGTCGAGAAAAATTGGCGACCCTATCCTGGCCTTTCCAGACCAGCGGACGCTCGTTGCGCCTGAGCCGCGGCTGCCCATTCTGATCGTTCTCCACCAGGAAACGTCGACGCCGGGACGCGTCGGCAACGCGCTGCGGGCGCTCGGCCATCCCCTCGACGTCAGGCGTCCGCGGTTCGGCGATCCGCTGCCGGAAACGCTGGAACAGCATGCCGGCGCCGTCATCTTCGGCGGCCCGATGAGCGCCAACGATTTCGACGACTATGTCCGCCGCGAGATCGACTGGATCGAAATTCCCCTGCGCGAGCAGCGGCCGTTTCTCGGCATCTGCCTGGGTGCGCAGATGCTTGCCAAACAATTGGGCGCGCGGGTCGCGCCGCATCATGAAGGGCGGGTGGAGGTCGGCTACTATCCGATCCGCCCCACAGCGGCCGGCCACGCGCTGTCCCCGGACTGGCCGCGGCGCGTCTACCACTGGCACGGCGAGGGCTTTGAATTGCCGCATGGCGCAACGCTGCTCGCCGAGGGTGACGATTTTCCGGTGCAGGCCTATCGGCACGGTCAAGCTTTCGGCTTCCAGTTCCACCCTGATGTGACCTACGCCATGATGCATCGCTGGACCACGCGCGGCTGCGTGCGCATGGAGCAGCCGGGCGCGCAGCCGCGCCACCTTCACTTCGAAGGCCGCGCGGTGCACGACGCGGCCGAACAAGCGTGGCTGAAGAATTTTATCGCGGGCTGGAGCGGCCTTGTGCCGCGCGCGGTCATGCTTGAAGCGGCGGAATAGCCGTCACGCGGAATTTGCCCGCGTATTCGAGCGTCTTTCCAAATTTGGGGATGTGGTAGTGTCGCCCGATACGGCGCGGCTGATGGCTCGCGCGCGAAAAATAAACCACAGAAACGACAGGGAGATCGCGGTGACCTATCAGCATATTCTCTACGAGGTGAGCGACAGGATCGCGACCATCACGCTCAACCGGCCGGACCGCATGAATGCGTGGACCGCGACCATGGAGCGCGACGTGCGGCAGGCGATGGAAGCGGCCGCCAGCGACGACAATGTCCGCGTCATCGTGCTCACCGGCGCCGGGCGGGCGTTCTGCGCCGGCGCCGATATGGAAGCGCTGCAGGCGATCGATCCCAGCGAGATCAGGCGCGGCGAGAATACGCCGTTCGATATGAACCGCCGGGCGGACTGGCAGACGCGCTATGCGTACTACCCGGCGATCCCAAAGCCCGTGATCGGCATGCTGAACGGCGCCACCGCCGGCATCGGCCTGGTCCATGCGCTGTATTGCGACCTGCGTTTTGCCGCCGACAACACCGTGTTCACGACCGCATTCGCCCGCCGCGGCCTGATCGCCGAGCACGGCATCAGCTGGATGCTGCCGCGCATCGTCGGCCACGCCAACGCGCTCGATCTCTTGATGTCGGCGCGGCGGGTGGCAAGCGAGGAGGCGCTGCGGATCGGGCTGGTCAACCGGCTCTATCCGCCCGACCAGTTGCGCGAGCAGACCTATGCCTATGCCCGCGATCTGGCCGATTTCGTCTCGCCGAGCGCGATCTCGGTGATCAAGCGCCAGCTCTATGACGTGCCGTTCCAGACGCTGGCGGAAGCCACCATCGATGCCAACCGGGAGATGCAGATCGCGCTGAAGGGGAGTGATTTTAAGGAGGGCGTGGCAAGTTTTGTGGAGAAGAGAGCGCCAAGGTTTACGGGGAAGTGAGGGGAGGGGGCTGTGGTGGGGTCTACCAACCCGCCGTCGCCCTTCGGGCTATGGCGAGGCAGCCTTCGCTCTCTTCGCTACGATAGGGCGCGGGTTGGCTTGCCCAGCCGTAGCTCGCGAAGCGAGCGAAGGCTGGTGGAGCCAGGCGGGATCGAACCGCCGACCTCGTCATTGCGAACGACGCGCTCTCCCAGCTGAGCTATGGCCCCGTCGCGGTCGTTTCGAAGTGATCCGAAGCGGCCGACAATCGGCGCCATTTACAGTCCGGCCCAAGGCCAAGTCAAGAACGGTAAACGCGTCCTTTTTGGCTCCATTTTGCCGGGAACTTCCCTTGTTTGCGGGGGGATGAACCGGTATCTAGCTGGTCATCCCTCCTCGCGAGCCCCGCCACATGCGCGCCATCCTCGACATTGTCATCATCGTCCTAGACCTCTACGTCTGGCTCCTGATCGCGTCCGCGATCCTGTCCTGGCTGATCGCCTTCAACGTCGTGAACACGCGCAACCAGTTCGTCGCCGCGGTCGCCGAGTTCCTTTACCGGATTACCGAGCCGGTGCTGGCGCCGATCCGCCGCTTCATGCCCAATCTGGGCGGCCTCGACATCTCGCCGATCATCCTGATCCTGCTCATCATGCTCATCCAGCGGGTGATCCTGTACTACATCTATCCCAACGTCATCTGAGCGGCTTGTCCCGCCAGCCGAGGGATGCGCGATGGATCCCTGGCGCTATTCCACCGAGGGCATCAGCATCGCGTTGCGGGTGACGCCGCGCGGCGGCCGTGACGATATCGACGGGGTCGAGACGCTCGCCAACGGGCGTTCGGTCGTTAAGGTTCGCGTCCGCGCCATCGCCGAGGGAGGCGAGGCCAATCGTGCGGTGACGGAATTGCTGGCGAAGACACTGGGCGTGCCGAAGGCGCGCGTGAAGATCTTGTCGGGCGTCACGTCGCGGCTGAAACAGGTCGCGGTCGACGGCGATCCCAAAATTCTCGGCGAAACGCTGCGGAAGGTAACCGCGATCAAGGCGAAGGATTGAGATGACGGCACGCATCATCGATGGAAAGATCATCGCAGCGGACCTTCGCGCCCGCGTCGCTGAAGAGGTCGCGCGGGTCAAGCGCGAGCATCAGCTAACGCCGGGCCTGGCCGTCGTACTGGTCGGCAACGACCCCGCCAGCGAGGTCTATGTCCGCAGCAAGCACACCCAGACCCAGGCCGCAGGCATGGCCTCGTTCGAGCACAAATTGCCGGCCGACGTCGCACAGGCCGACCTGCTGGCGGTGGTCGCAAAGCTCAACGCCGATCCCGCCGTGCACGGCATTCTGGTGCAATTGCCGCTGCCGAAATCGATCCACACCGAGACCGTCATCAACGCCATCGACCCGGCCAAGGATGTCGACGGACTGCATCCGAACAATGCCGGCCGGCTGGCCGGCGGTTTTGCCGCGCTGTCGCCCTGTACGCCGCTCGGCTGCATCATCCTGACCAAGAGCGTGCATCCTTCGCTGGAAGGCATGAATGCGATCGTGATCGGCCGTTCCAACCTGGTCGGCCGCCCGCTGGTGCAATTGCTGCTCAACGAGAATGCGACGGTGACCATCGCGCATTCGCGCTCGAAGGATCTGCCGGAGCTCTGCGCCCGCGCTGACCTGGTCTATGCGGCTGTCGGCAAGCCCGAGATGGTGCGCGCCGGCTGGATCAAGCCGGGCGCCACCGTGATCGACGTCGGCATCAACCGCACGCCATTGCCCGACGGCAAGACCAGGCTGATCGGCGACGTCGCCTTCAAGGAAGTCGCCGAGGTCGCCGGGGCGATCACGCCGGTGCCCGGCGGCGTCGGACAGATGACGGTGGCGTGCCTGCTGGTGAACACGCTGCGCGCGGCATGCGCGATTCACGGACTGCCGAAGCCGGAGGTTTAGGTGTCGATGCTCTCTCGTTATCATTGCGAGAAGCGCAAGCGACGAAGCAATGACGGCGGAAGCAGTCACTCCTTCAAGCTGGATCGGCCATCGGCAAATCGAAATTCATGTCGGCATGGCCCTTCAACGCAAGATACAACTATTGATATTAGTGTGAACCATATTACACGTATTTGAGTTGGGGCGGTCTAGCATCCTGCACAGGGGGCCACACAGCAACCTGTTGCGATGAAAGGATGCGAATCATGGCAACCGAAGCATCTAAAATCCATCATACCTTGAACGCACCAAATGACGCCGCAGCCAAGGCGGCAATCTCGGCTCGCGTGGCATCCCCAAAGGATGGGATGCCGGACCCACGATACGGGGTCGAGCAATGTTGTGTCCGCGAATTTTGGGCGGTGGTCGAGGGCGATGCCAGCCTGGTGCGCGGGCGCAATGTCTTGCGGACGCGAAAGTTGGACACAGGCACCTATGAAGTTTTCTTCACTGGCGACGTCAGCAATGGCGCCTTTGTCGCGACCATCGGCAGGCCTGGGATCGCAACGGAGCCGCCCGGCGAGATTACACTCGCGCTACGCTGCTGCCCGGGCATGGGCCTCTTCGAGCCCTTTGAAGGCAACAAGGGCGTGTGGATTCAGACATTCGATTCCGCGGGCAAGCCCAGCGACCGTGCGTTTCACTTGATGGTCTTGACGCACTAAGCCGCCCGTCGCTGCAAGCCGTCGCACTTCGATGTGCAGGCGCGAGTTTAAATTCTGGAATGAAGGGGGCTTGCAGTGCCCAATCGTTACCGGCGGCGGGGCGATGCCGCCGGTAAAGAACTGACGCGCACAAGCGGAGGCCTCAGGGTGAGGTGCGCTTCCAAGGAGCTTGGCGCGCTTATTACTTCTGCTTCGCCCGTTCGATGCCTTCCACGATCAACCGGCGGGCATCCTCGGCGTCGCCCCAGCGCAGCACCTTCACCCATTTGCCGGGTTCGAGATCCTTATAGTGCTCGAAGAAGTGCTGGATCTGCTGCAGCGTGATGTCGGGGAGGTCGCTGTAGGTCTTCACCTTGTCGTAGCGCTGGGTCAGTTTTGAGGACGGCACCGCGATGATCTTCTCGTCGCCGCCGGCCTCGTCTTCCATCAAGAGCACGCCGACCGGGCGCACGCTCATGACGGCGCCCGGCACGATCGCGCGGGTATTGGCGACCAGCACGTCGCAGGGGTCGCCGTCGCCGGACAGGGTGTGCGGGATAAAACCGTAATTGCCGGGGTAGCGCATCGCCGTATAGAGGAAGCGGTCGACCACCAGCGTGCCGGCTTCCTTGTCCATCTCGTATTTGATCGGCTCGCCGCCCACCGGCACCTCGACGATGACGTTGACCTCGTGGGGCGGATTTTTTCCGATCGGGATGGCGTCAATACGCATGGAGGACTCCGCTTGGCGTTGGAGGGCGCCCGGAATCGGGCGCGTCAGGGTCCGTTTAGACCCGCAGCGGAGCAGGGAAAAGCCTTCAAATGGAGCATGATCCGGAAAACCGGCATCGGTTCTCCGTAAGGATAACACTCAAAACAAAGAGAAAAATCTCAGTTCGACCAGGCGAAGGCGACCTTGTCGAGTGATTTGGGCCCGAACTTTTCGGAGGAACGGGCTACCATCCGGCCGCCGAGCGCCCGGTAGAATTCCGTTGCCGGGTCGTTGTCGGAGAGCGCCCAGATCACCATGCTCTTCAGCCCGCTCTGCATCAGGTCGCGCCGGGCTGACGTGAAGAGGCGGCGGCCGAAGCCGAGGCCCTGGAATTCGGGCCGCAGATAGAGCTCGTAGATCTCGCCTTCAAAATGCAGGCTGCGGGCCCGGTTGCGGCCGTAATTGGCGTAGCCGGCGACCTTGTCGCCGAATACCAGCACGCTGACGCGGCTACCCTTGCGGATGGCGCTGTCCCACCATTGCGGGCCGCGACGGTTGATGAGTTTTTCGAGCTCGGCGCCGGGAATGATGCCCTGATAGGCGGACCGCCAGGCTTCATCATGGGTAGACGCCACCGCGGCTGCGTCTGCAGCTTTGGCCGGTCGGACCTCGATCAGGGTTGTGCTCATGACGCAATCAAAGCAAGTCAGCGGGCCCGCATCAAGATGCGTCGTTAATTATCGGTTAACCTGTGGATTTTGTGCATCAGTTATGTGTGGTTCTGTGCCGAAAGAGGACAGAGGCCCTGTCCTGCTTGGTCTTTTCCGATCCATGCCGGTGCGGAATCGTTGCCAGAATCATCCAACGAAGCGCGCCGTGAATTCCGTTCACGGAAAAATGCGCTGGATTTGATTCGCCGGCGGTATTCTGCTGGTGACTACGGAAGACGCTCCGCCCGCCGGCTGTATCAGGCCCGTTCATGCAATCGACAAACCTGCTTGTGGCACTGATGGTGGTGGCGGCGCTCGGTGTGAAGGCTGCATCCGCACAGCCTGCGCTGGGCGCGCAAGGCGCCGAAGGCGAGCCATACCGCTTGCAGCAATGGTTGGTGCCGTCGCCCGATCCGGCAACGGCGTCGCGCGCCGTGCTGTTTCAGCCGCCGGGCGAGGGACCGTTTCCGCTCGCGCTGATCGCGCACGCTTCCACCGAGAACGCGATGCGGCGGGCGCAAATGCCGCAGCCGGAATATCGCGCGCTGGCCGGCTGGCTGGTCGCGCGCGGTTTTGCGGTGCTGGTCCCCCAGCGTCCGGGTCATGGCGCGACGGGTGGAAAGTATCTCGAAGACCAGGGCGGCTGCGACGAAGCCGATTACGCGAGATCCGGCCGCGTGACGGCGAACGAGATCGCGGTCGCGGCCGGCCTCTTGCGCAAGCAACCGTTCATCCGCGCGGACGCCATGGTCGTGATCGGCCATTCGGCCGGTGCCTGGGGCGCGCTGGCGCTGTCCGGCGAAAATCCCGGGAACATTGCCGCTATCGTTGCGTTCGCGCCGGGGCGCGGCGGGCATGCCGATGATTTTCCGGATCGGGTCTGCGCGCCGCATACGCTGACGGCCGCGGCGGCTGCGTTCGGCAAGACCGCGCGTGTCAAAGTGACGTGGCTGGTGGCGGCCAATGACAGCTATTTCTCGCCCGCATTCTCGCGCCAGTTGGCCGTCGCGTTTCGCGCCGGCGGCGGCAAGGTCGATTTCCACGTGCTGCCGGCTTTTGGCAGCGAAGGACATTGGCTGGCGGAGACGGAGGCCGGGGTAAAAAGCGCCGCAGGCGAACTCGACCGCGCCTTGAAGGCGCGCTTGCTTACCCCGGCGAAGAAACGATGACGCTGTATTTCCTGGTCAAGTATCTGCATGTGCTCGGCGCGATCGTCATCCTCGGCACAGGCACGGGCATCGCGTTCTTCATGCTGATGGCCCATCGCAGCCGGGACGCGGCTTTCATCGCGCGCACCGCCGGGACCGTCGTGATTGCCGACATGCTGTTCACGCTGACGGCGGTGCTGCTGCAGCCGCTGACCGGTGGCGTACTGATGTGGCTGTCCTCCACTGCGTGGAGCGAGCGCTGGCTGATGATCTCGCTCGGGCTCTATGCCGTCGCCGGGCTGTTCTGGGTGCCTGTCATCTTCATGCAGATCGAAATGCGCGACCTCGCTCGCGCGGCGGTTGAACTTAACCAAAGGTTGCCACCGCGATATTACGCACTTTTCCACCGCTGGTTTCTATTTGGGATTCCCGGTTTTGGCTCGGTCATGGCTATTCTCTGGCTAATGATCGCCAAGCCGCTTTAGGCAGACATGAACACCGGCAATCGAAAGATCCTCGTGCTTGGCGCTTCCGGCCTGATCGGCCGTTTCGTCACCGACGATTTGCGCGCGCGGGGATTTCCCGTGGTCGGCGTCGCGCGCAAACTATCGGCATCGCAGAAAGCCGGCGCGCAGGATCTCGAGCTTCCCGTGATGTCGATGGAAGCGCCCACGCTGGCGCGGCTGTTGCGCGATCACCGCATCGATGTCGTCGTCAATTGTCTCGGCGTGCTGCAGGACGGCCCCGGCAGCGACACATCGGCCGTGCATTGCGATTTCGTCGCGCGGCTGCTGCAGGGGATCCGCGACAGCAACCGCGCGATCCGCCTGGTGCACATCTCGATACCCGGCGCGCCGGAATCCGACCGCACCGCCTTCTCCACTACCAAGCGCGAGGCCGAGCGGCTGATTGCGGATTCCGGCGTGGCCTTCACGATCCTGCGGCCGGGCTTTGTGGTGGCGCTCGCGGCCTATGGCGGCAGCGCCATGGTGCGCTCGCTGGCGGCGTTTCCGCTCGATCTGCCCGCCGCCGAGCGTGCCGCGCCATTTCAGCCGGTCGCCATGGAGGACATCGCCGCCACCATCGCCTGGCTTGCGGAGCGCGATTGCAGCGAGGCGAACGCCGTGACATGGGACCTGATGCAGGAGCAGCCGGTCACGCTCGGCGACGTGATCGATCAATTCCGCGAGGTGTTCGGCACCGGCCGATGGTGGCGCATCGTGATGCCGACGTTTCTGATCGATTTCGGCGCAAAACTCGGCGATCTCGCAAATCGTCTCGGCTGGATGCCGCCGATGCGAACCACCGCGATCGCGGAGCTGCGCCGCGGCGTCAGCGGCGACCCCGCCGACTGGATCGCCGCGACCGGCATCGTGCCCAGGCGTATCGAGCAGACGGCCGGAAAACGCCCCGCCACCATTCAGGACAAATGGTTTGCCCGGCTGTTCCCGATCAAGGCGCTGGTCATCGCAAGCCTCGTGCTATTCTGGGTCGTCTCCGGCTTCATCGCGCTGGTGGTTTCCTATGACGCCGCGGAAGGGATCTTGCGCAGCCACGGCTTTCCGTCGTGGCTGGTCGCACCCGTCACAATTGGCACAAGCCTGATGGATATGACCATCGGCGTGCTGATCGCGTTCCGCCGCACCGCGGCATTAGGCCTGATGGCCGGCATCGTCGCCTCGCTTGGCTATATGCTGGGCGCTGCGATCCTGACGCCGGATCTCTGGATCGAGCCGCTCGGCGCGCTGGTGAAGACCGGCCCCGCCGTCGTGCTGATGCTGGTGGCGCTGCTGACGCTGGATAACAGGTAGCGTTTTCGAGCGAAGTGGGAACCGGTTCGCATAGCAATCGAGCTTGCGCAGATTGCGTATACTTATCTGCGGTAGAAAACGCGTCAGGAAAAAGGGCTTTTTAAAACGGATGACCGACTGGCCCGACGACGACGTGATCCTTTATGACGGCGTCTGCATCTTCTGCTCGCGCTGGGTCCGCTTCGTCGCCACCCGTGACGTCGAGCGAAGATTCCGCTTCACCGCGATCCAGTCGGCGTATGGCACGCGGCTGGCGCAGGCGTTTGGAATCGATCCCGGTGATCCCGATACCAACGCGGTGATTCACGGCGGCGTCGCCCACTTCAAATCCGACGGCGCCTTGACGGTGCTGTCGCAACTGCCGCGATGGCGGTGGGCGCGTTCATTGCTCTCGTTGCCAAAGCCGTTGCGTGACGCGGTCTACAATCTGGTGGCGCGCAACCGTTACAGGATTTTCGGAAAATTTGATTCGTGTTTCGTGCCAGATGCGGACATGCGCGCAAGGGTGCTGGAATAGTTGCACCGCCAGCGGTTGCACGCCGACCGAAGTCGACAAATCAAAGTAGACGCGCCATGGTTGAACTACCTAAGGTAATCAGGCTAGATTGCTGGGCTGCTGACGAACCTTGTGCTGCTCCGACTTGCTCGACAGAAAAACAAGCGAGGGGTGAAAAGCGTTGGAGGAGTTGGGAAAAGATGACGCTGTCGGGCCACCAGGCCCGGATCAATTGAAACTCGAAACCAACAAGCGCAAATCCTGGCGGCTTGCGCACGGTATATCGATTCCCGCCACTGATATTCCGATCGCTCCGGTCCAGCTCCATGATGTCTCGCCACCCGGCGGACACGATAAGCCGAACGAGGCGGGGCGGGACATGGCCGGATACAGCCGGGCAATGCCGGCCTATTCGGCATTTGAAACGCCGTGGCAGGACCTGGTGCTGGAGTGCCTTCTCAAGATGAAGCCGTCGGCGTTCGAGCGACTATGTCAGAAGATCCTGGAGCGGTCCGGGTTCATCAAGGTCGACGTGACAGGGCGAAGTGGCGACGGTGGAATCGATGGGATCGGCGTGCTTCGCCTGAATCTTCTGTCATTTCACGTCTTCTTCCAATGCAAGCGGTGGAAGGGCTCAGTGGGCGCTTCGGTGATCAGGGATTTCCGCGGGGCGATGGTCGGCCGGGCAGACAAGGGACTGGTCATGACCACCGGAACGTTCTCCACCGACGCACGCAAGGAAGCCACGCGGGACGGCGCGCCTGCGATCGATCTGGTCGATGGCGAAACCCTGTGCGAGCTTTTGAAAGGCCTGAACATCGGCGTCTCGATCCGGAAGGTCGAGCACGTACTGGTGGAGCAGCACGTGTTCCTGGAATTCTAGGACGGGAAGCTATTCGCTCGCACGCGCAGCCAGCACTTCCTCTGCCGCCCGCTCCCCCGAATCCCTTGCCCCATGCGCGGTCGAGAAGAATTCCGGCGACGTCGCTTCACCCGCAAAGAACAGTCGCCCATCAACCGGCGCGGCCAGCACCTCGCGCTTGTCGGCATGACCGGGCAGCGCGTGCGAGTACGAACCGCGTGCGAAGGGATCGTGGGCCCAGCGTGATTCAGCGAGCGGTTTCAGCTTGCGGCGGAAATCGTTGCCGAGGATGGAGACGATCTCGTTGATGCTCTCGGCGGCGAGTGCGCCTTCGCCGGCGTCTTCCAGCGATTGGGCAAAACGGCCGCCGAAAAAACCTTCGATGCACGGTTGGCCGAACGGGCGGATGTGATAGGTGCCCATCGCGGTGCGCATGGTGGCGGCGCGCAGATTGCCCTCTTTCGGCAGTGCCTCGGGTTCATCCAAAGCGAGCGTCACCTTGTCGGCAAGGCCGAGCGGCAGGCCGCGCGCGGCGTCGACTTTTGCCGGCAAGGGTGGATGAAAGCGGATCGCTTCGTCGGCGATCAGGTTGGTCGGCACGGTGACGATCACTTTGTCCGATGTCAGCGTCCCCTGCGAGGTCTCGATGCGGACGCGCTTTGCTGAATGATCGATCAGCGTCACCGCGCAATTGAGCGCGATCGGACACGCCGCACCATAGGCTGATATCAGCGCGCCATAGCCGCGGCGGACGCGCCAGTTGAGGTCGGTGTCCTCATAGGCGTCCATGTCGAGCAGGGAAACCTGATCGAGCTCGCAGCCGTTGATGTAGGTCGAGATCGCATCGATCATCGGGTTCCAGCGGTTGCCGGGCTCGAGGCAGACGTTCGCCGGGCCGTCGCGGCCGTTCTGCATGGCCTCGCGCGCGGCCTGCTCGGCGCGATCGTAGAATGCGTCCAGCGCGGCGATGAACTCGTTGCGGTCGTCTTGCGGAAACGCCTTGCCGTAGGCGCGCTCGCGCCAGGGCGGCAGGTTCCTGTTGATCTCGAAGCCGAGCGTCTCGGCGATTTTGACGAACGAGTTCTGGTCCGCCGAATGCAGCCAGCCGCAGCCGACGTCGAAGGTGACCTCGGGCGAAGCCATGATGGTATGCGCCCGGCCGCCGACGCGGTCCCGGGCTTCCAGCACGATCATGGAAAGGCCGGAATTTTTCAGCGCATTCGCGGCGCCAAGGCCGGCGGCGCCAGCGCCGATGATGGCGACATCGACGGAAGAGGGGAGGGTACTCATGTGCCCGGCTTTAGCATGTTCAAGGTCGCGTCTGAAGCCACCCGCGCGCAGCCGTCATCCCCCGCGAAGGCGGGGGATCCAGTATTCCAGAGAAGTCAGAGATTCATCTGAGAGGCCGCAGCGTACTGGGTCCCCCGCCTTCGCGGGGGACGACGAGAAGGGGGTGTGCTTACGCCACCGCTTCCTTGGCCTTTTCCGCGCGCTTGCGGTCGTTGGCGTCCAAAAACTTCTTGCGCAGGCGGATCGACTTCGGGGTCACTTCGACCAGCTCGTCTTCCTCGATATAGGCCAGCGCCTTTTCCAGCGTCATCCGGATCGGCGGCGTCAGGCGCACCGCTTCGTCCTTGGAGGTGGTGCGGATGTTGGTGAGCTGCTTGCCCTTGAGGATATTGATCTCGAGATCGTTGTCGCGAGTGTGCTCGCCGACGATCATGCCCTTGTACACCTTCCAGCCCGGCTCGATCATCATCGGGCCGCGGTCTTCCAGCTTGAACATCGCGTAAGCCACCGCTTCGCCCTGGTCGTTCGAAATCAAGACGCCGTTGCGGCGGCCCTGGATGTCGCCCTTGTAAGGCGCATAACCGTGGAACAGGCGGTTCATGATAGCGGTGCCGCGGGTGTCGGTCAGCAGTTCGCCCTGGTAGCCGATCAGGCCGCGGGTCGGCGCGTAGAACACCAGCCGGAGCCGGTTGCCGCCGGAGGGACGCATCTCGATCATCTCGGCCTTGCGCTCGCTCATTTTCTGCACGACGACGCCGGAATGCTCCTCGTCGACGTCGATCACGACTTCTTCGATCGGCTCCTTCCAATTGCCGGTGGCTTCGTCCTTCTGCAGCACCACGCGCGGGCGCGACACCGAGAGCTCAAAACCTTCGCGGCGCATGGTTTCGATCAGGATCGCGAGCTGCAATTCGCCGCGGCCGGACACTTCCATCGCATCCTTGTCGGAGGCCTCGACCACGCGCAGCGCGACGTTGCCTTCGGCTTCGCGCAGCAGTCGGTCGCGGATCATGCGCGAGGTGACCTTGTCGCCCTCGGTGCCGGCGAGCGGCGAGTTGTTGACGATGAACGACATCGAAACTGTCGGCGGATCGATCGGCTGCGCCACCAGCGGCGTCTCAACGCTTGGATCGCAGAAGGTGTCGGCGACCGTGCCCTTGGTGAGGCCTGCAATGGCGACGATGTCGCCGGCGTCGGCTTCCTCGAGCGGGGTACGCTCGATGCCGCGGAAGGCGAGGATCTTGGTGATACGGCCCTGTTCGATGGTCCTGCCGTCGGCGCCGAGTACTTTCACGGCCTGGTTCGGCTTGATCGAACCGGAGGTGATACGTCCGGTGATGATGCGGCCGAGATAGGGGTTGGCTTCGAGAATGGTGCCGATCATCCGGAACGGGCCGTCCTCGACGGTCGGCGCCGCGACGTGGCGCACGATCAGGTCGAACAGCGGCTGCATGCCGGCGTCGTGCGAGCCGTCCGGGCTGTCGGCCATCCAGCCCTGCTTGGCCGATCCGTACAGGATCGGGAAGTCGAGCTGCTCCTCGCTGGCGTCCAGCGCCGCGAACAGGTCGAACACCTCGTTGATGACTTCGGTCGGGCGGGCGTCGGGACGGTCGACCTTGTTGATGACGACGATCGGCTTCAGCCCGACCTTGAGCGCCTTGGAGACCACGAACTTGGTTTGCGGCAGCGGGCCTTCGGCAGCGTCCACCAGCACCAGCGCGCCATCCACCATGTTGAGGATGCGCTCGACCTCGCCGCCGAAATCGGCGTGGCCTGGGGTGTCGACGATGTTGATGCGGGTGTCCTTCCACTGCACCGAGGCGGCCTTGGCCAGAATGGTGATGCCGCGCTCGCGTTCCAGATCGTTGGAGTCCATCGCGCGCTCGGTCACCTTCTGGTTTTCGCGATAGGTGCCGGATTGCTGCAGCAGGCGGTCGACGAGGGTGGTCTTGCCGTGGTCGACGTGGGCGATGATGGCGACGTTACGAAGGTTCATGGCTCTTCTTCTGGTCGTGCATGGTGGATGCGCGATCTCGCCGGAAAACCGGGACCCACTTTTCCGGATCGCGCTTCTAAAACCTGGAATTATATGGGGGCGCTTTTCCCCCAAAAAGGAAGCCCGGCCAAAAGGACCGGGCACACCTTACGCGTTGCGGCGCAATATAGTCAGAAAACGCCAAAAAACAATGGTTTGTTTGGCAGCTGGTTAGCCGATTTCGGGCGTGCAGCAGGCTCTAATTGTCCTTTTCCGGGTCGGGATAGACCCCCCGAAGCACTTCCTCGAAATGGGTCTTCACGGCCTCGTTGCATTTGCAGGACCGTAGCCTCAGGGCGTCGGGGTTGCGGACCAGGATCGAGCCGCGTCGGGTCTCCAGCGTGCCCTCCGCCTTGAAGGTCTGGATCACCCGGCTGGTGTAGGAGCGGCCGACCCCGAGCAGGGTCGCCAATTGCTCGTGGGTCAGCGGAACCACCTCGTCGCCCTCGGTGCGGTCCATGGCCGAAATGATCCATTTCGCCGTCCGCTGCTCGATCGAATGGATGGCGTTGCAGGCGGTGGACTGGAAGATCTGCGCCAGCATGCAGTCGGCATAGCGCGCGAAGACGTTGCTTCAGGGTGCGCGACTTCAGTTTGGCCGCGTCGAGCTTGGCGACCGGCAACCGCACGAACGGGCCGGCGAATTTAACGGTAATTCGTGTGTAGGCCGGCAAATAGCCTTGGCTAACGATGCCGCCGACCGCGCCTTCGCGGCCGATCAAAATGGTTTCGACATCGCGGCCGTCCTCGTTGGTGACCATGTAGGACACCAGGCTGGGGCCGCAGGGGAAATGCACGGTCTCGACGTCGTCGCCGGGGCTGTAGATCAGGTCGTTCGGCGCGGCATCTGCCGGGAAGAGGTGCGGTTCGATCAACGCAAAATCGCCTCGTTCAGCCGTCGCAGCAAATTGTTGAACGGCCGCCCGCTGGCCGGCACGTGTCTCGTCATCATTGAAGGTTCCCCGCTCCCGCCGGGAGCACAATAATCGATCCAACCCGAGTTATGTGTTCACTAGTGGACAGACGATAGAACTTACATGTGGTGGTTTCAGTTCCGGAACCGGCGATGCGCCTCTCATGGGCGTCGGCTGGCATTGCGCCTTCCGGGGCTTCGGCCCGGGCCTCCTGTTCAACGGCTGAACCACTGAACTGGCGAGAGACATGGAACCCGCCTCCCCTGACGGCATGCCCAATGACGTGCTGATCGTCGAAGACGACCCGCTCATCGCGCTCGATTTTGAAGACACGGTTCTGGGCTTTGGAGTGAAGACGGTGCGGACCGCCGCGAGCGTGGCCAAGGCGCTCGGCATGATCGCCGACCGGCCGCCGGATTTCGCGCTGCTCGACGTCAGCCTGATCCGCGAGAAAAGTTTTGCCGTGGCCGAACGGCTGGAGGCGCTCAAGATACCGTTTGCCTTCGTCACCGGCTACGGTCCCGACACGTTGCTGCCGCCGGCGTTCGCGGGCAAGCCGCGGCTGCCCAAGCCCTATTCGACCGACGCACTGCGGGCGCTGTTGAAGATCGCCTGCATCCGCAAGCCTTGAGCGGTAGCGGCGGTCGCGACGGCTAGACCGGTTTGGGATCGAGCGTTGTCGACCACAGCGCTACGTCGGCGCGGTCGCGCAGCGTCACCGTCATCTGTCCGCTGGCGCCGTCGATCCGGACATGGCCGAAGAACTGCATCCCGGCCGATGGCGGCAAATTCTGTTTGCCGGGTCCCGGCGCCTTGATGAATTTGACCTCGGGACCAAACGTGTTGTCGAGTTCGTTCGGGCCGAACGTGCCGGCATGCAGCGGGCCGGCGACGAACTCCCAGAACGGGTCGAACTCCCCGAATTGCGCCTTGTCGGGATTGTAGTAGTGCGCCGCCGCGTAGTGCACATCCGCCGTCAGCCACACCGTGTTGACGACGCCTGATGTCTTGATGAAGCGCAAGAGATCGGCGATCTCCAGTTCGCGGCCGCGCGGCGGTCCGTCGCCCTGCGCCACCGCCTCCGCACCCTTTTTGTTGGCGCATCGTCATAGACGACGATGCTGAGCGGCATGTCGGACGCGATCACCTTCCAGGTGGCGCGCGAATTCAACAGTCCCCGCTTCAGCCAGGCCATCTGCTCCGGTCCGAGGAAGAAGCTTTCGGGTCCGTAAGTGTCCTGCTGGTTCGGCCCGTTCGGACCACGATAGCTGCGCTCGTCCAGCATGAAGACGTCGAGATGCGGACCGTAGTTGAGCGTGCGGTAGATCCGACCGGGCTCGGTGATGCTCGCGCGGATCGGATACATTTCGTGGAACGCGCGCGCCGCGCGGGCGGCGAGCAGGGCGATGCTGCGTTCCTTGTAGGTCGCGGGCAGTTGCTTCGATAGCGACCAGTTGTTGGTGACCTCGTGGTCGTCCCATTGCACGAAAATTGGCACCTCGGCGTTGAAGGCGCGCACGTGCTCGTCCATGAAATTGTACTTGTGGGCGGCGCGGAATTCATCAAGCGTTTCGGCGACCTTCGCTTTTTCCGGTGTCGTCACATTCTTCCAGATCTTGCCGTCGGGGAGCGTCACTTCGCCCGTGATCGGCCCGTCGGCATAGACGGTGTCGCCGGAATGCAGCAGGAAATCCGGGCGATGCTGGCGCATGGTGGCGAAGGTAAACATGCCGCCATCGTCAGGATTGATGCCCCAGCCCTGTCCAGCAACGTCGCCGCCCCAGACGAAGCTGACGTCGCGCCGGTCGGCCGGCGCGGTTCGGAAGCGCCCGACGATGGGCTCGCTTTCGATCCCGGTATGCGAAAGGTCGCGAAACCGGACGCGGTAAAAGATGTCCTGCCCGGCAGGCAGATTCTCCAGCAGCATCTTCGCGGTGAAGTCGCTCTCGGGCAGCGCCGCGATCGGCGGCAGCGCCCTCGCATTGGCGAAGGAGTCCGTGGTCGCGACGTCGACCAGCATTTGCGACGGACGGTCGGCGCGCGCCCACACCACGCCTCCGTCGGTGCCGATGTCGCCGGATTGCACGCCGGACGTCAGGATCGGCCGGTCGGCGGCGCGACTGAGGTATGGCATGGCGATGACGCCGGTGGCGCTCGCGCCCGCGATGGCGAGAAAGCGGCGCCGGGAAATGCCGTATCGGCCGTTGCGGGAAATCCTGAACGTCATGCAAGCCTCTTTCGGATCTGGCGCGGGCGCGACGATAGCACCACCGACAGACCTAGAAAGAATTGATGACGGTTCGATTACCTGGTGTGCCGGTCAGGCAGTACTGGCGGCGCGAAACTGCGCGCTGGCGCGCTGCAGGTTTTGCGGCATGCTCATCAACAGCGCCTTGCGGTCGGCCACGGCGTTGTGGAACTGCTCGATCGCGATGTTGAACGCGGTCAGCGTGCCTTCCTCGATCGTGCCGTGCTCAAAGCATTGCAGCGTGTCGCGCAGGATAGCATCGGCCTCGGCCTGCATCTGGTCGAGCTCATCCATCGAATCGGACTGGCGCGCGGCGGTGAGCATGTCCAGCAGCCTGTCGCGCTGCGAGGTGTTCATGTTGCGCTCGTCCTTCTTCAGCGCGCCGGCGAACCAGGCGCCGACAGAGCCCATCGCCGACGCTGCCATCAGCGACCACCAGATGTAATCGCTGTAGCGGTCGAGAAAGGTTTTTTCCTCGCCGTCGACAAAGGCGGCCGCGCCGGGATGCACGGGGATGGTTGCGTCCTTGTCGGTGTCCGGCGTTTCGATCTTGGCGGCCAGTGGAAATTCATTCTTCAGCGTCTGGCGGACCGCGAATAATTGCCGGGTGAAGATCGCGACGGTCGATTCCGCAACACCCCTGCGCGCCACGATGTGGTGCGAGAAGCTAATGGTCTTGATCTCTTCCTCGGGCCGGCTCGGTGCGCTGCCAAAGGTTCCGGCGGGGATTTCGGAAGCCTCGTAGGCGGGATGGTTCTGCGCAATCGCCTCGGCGGACTCGATGGCGAGGAATTTCGGCGTACCGCCGTCGCGCGTGGAGGCGGCTATGGCGTCTGTGGTGATCTTGCTGTTGACCGGGCCGGCGGCGAGATAGGCATCCGCCTTCTGGCTACGAATTGCTTCGGCGGCCTCGTTGGCGGGGAACTGCACGATCTCGACCTTGGCCGGATCGACGCCGTATTGCCGCAGGATCACCTTGAGCAGATTGACATTGGCCTGGGTGCGGCCGACGACGCCGATGCGCCGTCCGGTGAGCTGGCTGATCTTGGTGATGGCGGGCGCGGCCTTCTTTCCCTTGGTCTTGACGGCCGGCGGGACCCAGATCACCACGACGTTCTTGCGCAGCGTCGCCACGGCCTGCGCATTCTTCGGCACATCGAGGTCGCCGCGGATGATGGCAAGGTCCGCCTTGCCTTCGCCGAGCAGATTGGCGCTCGCCAGCGCACCGTCGGTTTGCACCGGGCGCAACCGCACCACGCTGTTACGCTGGTTGTTGAAGGCCTGCGTCAGGTTCTGGACGACCTTGAGGTCGTCGCTATTGGCGGGGCCGACCGCGATCCGCAGCGTCACCGGCCGCATGGCAAAGTAATAGCCGGCCGCCAGCGCGCCGACGATCGCCAGCACGCCGGCCAGCGTGACGAAGGTCAGCCGCCGTTTCGCCGAGCGGGGTGAGGGTGGGGCCAGGTTTTGCGAGGGAAGGGTGCCGTCGCTCATCAATCCCCGGGTGGTCGTTCGAGGTGTAATTTCATGCCGCCGCCAAAGTTACCCGCATATCCTAGCAAATTTCCCCGATTAACGATTATTACATCTGCGTCATGGTTAGCGGCCGCCCGGTGCGACATGATCATGGGCAGGTGGACCCCAATGCGGCGAGCGGTGTTAGGATCGGGGCAGTCTGAACGGGAGGCGATCATGGCGGAACGGCTGTCGGCGGAGGCGCGGAAATCCGCGCTGGCGGAACTTTCGGGCTGGTCCGAGACATCGGGGCGCGAGGCGATCGCACGGACCTTTACCTTCAAGGATTTCAACGAAGCCTTCGGATTCATGTCCCGCGCCGCGCTGGTCGCGGAAAAGAGCGACCATCATCCGGAGTGGAAGAACGTCTACAAGACGGTGGAAGTGGTGCTGGCGACGCACGACGCCGGCGGCGTCACCCGGCTCGATATCGATCTCGCCAAGGCGATGAATGCGATCGCGAGACAATTGGGCGTCGCCTGAGTTCATAGCTTTGCGATCTTGCGAGGCGGGGTCGAACATCACCAATTCTTCATCGATGTGCCTAACCGCGGCGAAGTGCCGCGCCGGAACTTTGAGGGAGCGCCGCCGCGATGGCTTCGTCCGATCACGCTTCGACCGATCACACCGTGAGTTTCGAACCGGCCGACCGGCTGGCGCAGGACCGCGAAGGCGTGCGCCGGCGCTTCTGGATCAAGTTCAAGCAGGTGGTGGCGCAGCTTCCCTTCGCTGAAGACCTGCTCGCCGTCTACTATTGCGCGTTCGACCGGCAGACGCCGCGTCACGTGCAGGCGTCGTCTGCTTGGCGCCATGGCCTATTTCATCCTGCCGTTCGACTTCATGCCGGACATGCTGCCGCTGCTCGGCTTCACCGACGATGCCGCCGTGCTGGCCACCGCCATCCGCATGGTCGCAGGCCACATCACGCCGGAGCATCGCGACGCCGCCCGCGCCGCGCTGAAGCGGGGCGTCGACGCCGCCGAAGCGACGGATTGAGAAACGAAGCGTCCCGCTCCGATACTAGTCGGAACGGAACTTCGTTTTGACCTGTCGTTCTAGCGCTGCGCGGGAGAAGGAACCTGTGCCCTCGGGCTTCGCTCGGCTTCCCAGGCCTGGAACTGCTTGAATAGCGTTTCCTTGTCTGTGTCGGTCTTGACGTTTGCCGCGGTCGCCGGGCTCTGCTTCAGGAAGTCATCGAACCTGGCGCGCGCCACGCCCTCGACATTGTGGGTCTTGAGCCATTGCTCGGCGACCGGGAGGCGCTGCCAGTCGGGCAACGGCGCCGACAGCGAGACTTCCTTCCATTTCGGGTGGAAGGGCGGATTCTGGAACGTCGGAAATTTTGCGAAGAACGCGTCGACGAACTGCGCCAGCTTGCGGTAGCGGTCGGTGTTGGGCGCCCAGTTGTAGGCGGCGAGCACGGCGGGCACGGCGATGGTGTCGACCTTCGCGCCTTCGGCAATCAGGTTCGGATAGTCCTTCGAGGTCAGCGTCGCGGGCAGGTAGTCGGTCTGCAGCGGCCGCGAATAATCGACCGGAACGAGGTGGAAGCGAGGGTCGTTGAAAGCGCTGACCGATTTGTACGGCTTGCCGCCCACGGCGATCACCGCGTCGATCTCGCCGGCCCGCATCTTTTCCATCGCGATGCGCTGTTCGACGTAGAGGAAATTCGGCTTGATGCCGAGCCGCTCGAACACGACGGCGGCGGTCACGAAGGTGCCGCCGTTGGGCAGGTCGACGCTGACCTTCTTGCCGTTGAGCTGGCTGATGCTGGTCACCGACTTCGGCGCGATGACGTACATCTCTTCATTGTAGAGCTTGGTCACATAGGTGAACTGCTTCTTGATGTCCTTCGCAAAGCCCTTCTTCTCGAGATAGTCGAGCGTATCGGCCCGCACGATGCCGAGGTCGACCCCCTGCAGGAACAGGATGTCGGCCACGCTCTGCACAGAGCCGCGCCCGACGATCGGAAGGACGCGCAACTTGTTTCCGTCGTCGAGTACGGAAGCGAGATCGGCGCCGAACTGCACATAGGTGCCGCCGATCGTTCCCGAGATCAGCGTGACCGTGTTCGCGTTCAGTGCCTGCTTGGTGGAGACCGAACCGAACTGGAAAATCGCCTTCAGGCTTTCGCTGACCTTGGCCGGATCGTACTCCGTCTCGGCGGCCTGGGCCGCCGTATTGCCGCACGCCATCGTCATGGCGAGCAATGCCATTCCCAACAAATGTCGCATGAAATATCCTCGCGCTGTGTAATCGCTCAAAGCCGCTCTGGGTCCTGACAGTATCAGGACCCAAACGGCTTTAAATTCCAAATTTGTTGCGTTTTCTTGGCGCGAACCGCAATTCACCCCCGGAGCAATTCCGAGGGCATGCTTCGCTTGAAAACTTCTAGTTCAGCTGACCGAGCCGCCGCTTCGCATCAGCCGAGCCCATCTGGGCGGCCTTCTGGTACCAAATCTTCGCTGCTTCCGGATCGGGCGTGACGCTCCGCAAATCCTGGCCGCCCAGAACCTGCGGATCATAGGTTCCCGCCAGCATCAGCGCGGCTTCCGGTTCCTGCGCGTCCGCGGCCCGTTCGAGCAGCAGCCGGGCGGAGGTGATGTCGCCGATCGCAAGCAGGCCCTTCGCCCGCTTCAGCAGCGCTGCAAGCTCGTCGGGATCGATGCGCCGCACCGGGGCGGCCTCACGCGGCGCCGGAACTGGCTCACGAACCGCCGGCGTGGGCGGTACGGCTGCGACGACGGGGGCTGCTGCAGGCGCCAGCGCGGCGACCTCACGGGATGGCTCCCGGGCTGCCGGGCCCTTGAGGGCGCTCTGATAGGCGGCGGCGATTTCATCGCGCGACGGCGATCCCGATGCCACCGCATTGGGCGACGCGCGGCGCGCGGCTGCCATCTCGGCGCCGGTCGGTTCGGCGGCGAGCGGCGGTGCCGCAACGCTGCGCTGCGGCTGCGCCGGCTCCGGAACCGCCGCGGCAAGCTGAGCGGCAGACGGGGGTGCACCGCCTCCGCCTCCGCCGAGCGAGGCGTTGAAAATGACGTTGCGGGTCGAGTCGATGGAAAACAGCGCTAGAATCGCGGCGACCGCCGATACCACGGCGACCCCGGCCACCACGCGCCCCGCGCGCGCTTTCTTCGGTCCGCCGCTGCCGAACCGGCTGTTGCCGCCGTAGGCATATTCAGAAAGCTGCTGATGATGCTCTTCTTCGTAGTTGGAGAGGAACAGCGGCACCGCCTCGTGCGGCGGCATTTCCTCCGGCAGTACGTCGGTCCGCTCGAACGAAACCGCGAAGGGCTGCTCGTAGCGAGGCTGTTCGTATTGCGCCTGCTCGTACTGAGCCTGCTCGTATTGCGGCTGGGGCTCGTCGTGCTGTGGCGTATATCGCAGCTGCGCCCGCAGCTGCTCGTATCTGGATTGATCGGCTTCATATAGCCGAGGATCGCTGATGGCTTCATCGAACTGGTCGAACGGATCTCTCGGCTGAGCCGGTCTGTTATTATCCGCCATGATGATGTTCCCCACTAACTTCGAACGCAACTACCGCCGCGTCCCCTGCACCTACTTCTTGCTCTTGCTGACGTACAGGAGCACCTCCGCGGATAGTTAAAATCGCACGCGCATTGGGCTTAAAAGACGACCGCAGCGCCGGGGTGAATGAGGAGATATTTTGGTATGATTGCGGCGAAGTAGCGGCATAACGCGAGTTGGGAGCACGCATTGTTACTGCCGACATTTCCTGTGACGTAACATCGGCAAGCATGTGTTGCATCGCGACACAGATACGGTTCGCAACTCGCGCGGGCCGTTTACGCTGTTTGGCGTCGGCGCCAACTAACGCTGATCGGATCATCCTGCATCAGGGATGCAGGATCACCTTGCCCATTGCCTTGCGGCCGGCGAGCACTTTCAGCGCTTCGGCGGTCTGCGCCAGCGGAAAAGTGCGGTCGACATGCGAGGAGATCTTGCCTTCCGCAGTCCACTTCACGAGCTTTTCCAGATTGACGCGGTTCTTCTCGGCGTTGAGCCTGGTCCACGCGCCCCAGAACACGCCGCGGATGTCGCAACCCTTGAGCAGCGCGAGGTTCAGCGGCATCTTCGGGATGTCGCCGGCGGCAAAGCCGATCACCAGGAAGCGGCCTTCCCAGGCGATGGCACGCAGCGCTGCCTCGGCGTAGGTGCCGCCGACCGGATCGAAAACGATGTCGACGCCCTTGCCGCCGGTCAGCCGTTTCAACCCCTCCTTGAGATCCTCCTTGGCGTAGTTCAGCGTCAGTTCGGCGCCATGCGCCTTGGCGAATTCAAGTTTCTCGTCCGAGGACGCGCAGGCGATGACCTTCAGGCCCATCAGCTTGCCGAGTTCGCAGGCCGCAAGTCCGGTGCCGCCGGCCGCGCCGAGCACGGCGAGCGTCTCGCCGGGCTTCGGACTGGCGCGGTCTTCCAGGGCGTGCAGCGCGGTGCCGTAGATGATGATGATCCCGGCGGCGCGATCGAAATCCAGATTGTCGGGAATTTTCACGATCGTGTTCGCCGGCAGCGCGATTTTCTCGCGCGCGCCGTTATGGCCGCAGGACGCCACCACGCGGTCGCCGACCTTCAGGCTGGTGACGCCCTCGCCGACGCTTTCGATCACGCCGGCGACTTCGGCCGCCGGTGAAAACGGGAAGGGCGGCTTGATCTGGTACTTGCCCTGGATCATCAGGATGTCGAAGAAATTCAGCGCCGCGGCCTTGATCGCAATCACCGCCTGTCCCGGCTCGGCCACCGGATCGGGGACATCGGCCAGCACGAGATCGTCGGGTTGGCAATATTGCGAGCAGAGAATGGCTTTCATGGGCGCACCTGATTTCGGACCGGAAAAGAAAAAGGCTGGGTGCTTCTTGCCGGATTTAAAGGCAGGCTACAATCCGATTCAGGCGCATGGCGTTATGGTGGTCGAGAGGGATTCGAACGATGTTTGAGAAGGGTTTGCTGGCGGGGAAGCGGATATTGGTCACCGGCGGCGGTTCGGGCCTGGGAGCCGCGATGGGGCGCCGCTTCGTCGAGCTCGGCGCCGAGCTGATCATTTGCGGCCGCCGGCGCGAGATGCTGGAGGCTGCGGCCACGCGCCTGCGCAGCGAACTGGGCGGCAAGGTCGGCGTGATCGCCTGCGATATCCGCGACGGCGCGGCGGTCGATGCCATGATGGACGAGATCTGGCGCGAAGCGCCGCTCGACGTACTGGTCAACAACGCCGCCGCGACCTTCATCGCGCAGACCGAACATTTGTCCCCGCGGGCGGCGGATGCGATCCTGGCGCCGACGCTGCACGGCACGATGTATTGCACGCTCGCCGCCGGCAGGCGCTGGATCGACGGCAAGCACACGGGCGTCGTGCTGAGCATTCTTTCGACCTCGACGATCACCGGCCGTGCCTTCACGGTGCCGTCGGCGATGGCGAAATCCGCCGTGCTCGCGATGACACGAAGCCTTGCGGTGGAGTGGGGCCCCAAGGGCGTGCGTACGGTCGCGATCGCGCCCGGCGCGTTTCCGACGCCGGGCGCTTCGGGCCAGCTCCGTCCCGAAGGACGCGATGAAAGCTGGGCGCAACGCAATCCACTCGGCCGCGCCGGCGAGCATGACGAACTTGCCAATCTGGCGAGCTTCCTGATCTCCGACCAGGCCGGTTACATCAATGGCGAGATGGTGGTGCAGGACGGCGGCTCGCATTTGCGCAGTTCCGGCGCCGAGGATCTGCTGCAATGGACCGATGCTCAGTGGCAAAAGCAGCGCGAGCGCCGGCCGAAGGGGTGAAACCAAAGTCTGCGTCTTGATTCGCCAACCGGACGTCACAAGGATCCTGGGACGAAGCGTCGCCATGGCAGTGAGCAACGCTGTAACTGCCTTCCCAAAAAGGCATTTCCCGGCTATCCATCCCCGGCGGCGCGACGCGCGTTCGGGCCATCTTGCAGTCACAATGATGAGGGAACCAGTTGTCCGTGTTGCGAATACTGACATTCCTGGTTGCTATTGCGGCGCTGTGTGGGACGGTATCCCTCGCGCAAGCACAAGCCCCTGCTCCGAAAGGTACAAAGGAAGCGCCGAAACCTGCGGCGCCCCCGGCTCCGGCGGCAAAGCCTTCCGCGGCCAAGCCTGCCGCGCCGGCACCGGGTCCTGCAGCCGCCGCTGCCGGAGGCGCGGAGCCCACCTTGATCGGACAATTCGGCACCTGGGGCGCCTATACGGCGACACCGAACGGCAGAAAAGTTTGTTTTGCATTGGCAAAACCGTCGTCGTCCAAGACCAATCCGCCGAATCGCCCGCGCGATCCGGCCTACGCTTTCGTCTCGACGCGTCCGGCCGAAAAAGTCGTCAACGAAGTTTCGATCATGATCGGATACGCGCTGAAGCCGGGTTCGGAATCATCGCTCGAGGTCGGCGGCTCGGCCTTTGCGATGTACACTCAGGGCGACGGGCTCTGGATCAAGAACGCGGCGGAAGAAGACCAGATGGTCGCCGCCATGCGCAAATCCGCTGAAGTCACCGTCAAGGGCGTCTCGGCCAAGGGCACCGAAACGGTGGACGTGTTTTCGCTGAAGGGGCTGGCCCAGGCGCTCGACCGGCTGGCGCAGGATTGCAAGCGCTAGGCCCGCTTTTGAGGCCAAATTGGCGTTGTTTAGGGGCCCCTGAGGGCCTATTTGAGTGTCTTCGCACGGTGGGCAAAAGGCGCGACGCGCCGTGCCCGCCATTAACGTTTGTGGTGGATCTTTCGCTTGGTCCACCCCACGCATCCGCTTCAACGTCTCGTGTGAATTTTGATGTCGCTTTCATCTTCCGTGGCGCCGCTGGAGAAGGTTCCGCTCGAAACCTATGTGCCGCCGGCAAAACCTTCGCTGATCGGCCTGTCGCGCGCCGAGATCGCCGACCGGCTGGGCGGGATCGGCGTGGCGCCGGGGCAGCGCAAGATGCGCACACAACAGCTTTGGCACTGGATGTATGTCCGCGGGGCAAAAGCCTTCGACGAGATGACCAGCATTTCGAAGGACATGCGCGCGCAGCTGGAGCAACATTTTACCGTCGACCGCCCCGAAGTCGTCGCCGAGCAGGTTTCCAACGACGGCACCCGCAAATGGCTGCTGCGGCTGCCGAGCGGTGACGCGTTCCAGAAGGCGCACGAAGTCGAGTGCGTCTACATTCCCGAGACCGATCGCGGCACGCTGTGCGTTTCCTCGCAGGTCGGCTGCACGCTCAATTGCACTTTTTGCCACACCGGCACGCAGCGGCTGGTGCGCAACCTCACCGCCGGCGAGATCGTCGGCCAGATCATGGTGGCGCGCGACCGCCTCAACGACTGGGCCGATCGCGAGACGCCGACCGGCAGCCGGCTCGTCACCAACGTCGTGATGATGGGCATGGGCGAGCCGCTCTACAATTTCGACGCGGTGCGCGATGCGCTGCTGATCACGGCGGATAATGAAGGCATCGGCATTTCCCGCCGCCGGATTACGCTGTCGACCTCGGGAGTGGTGCCGAACATCATCCGCACCGGCGACGAGATCGGCGTCATGCTGGCGATCTCGCTGCATGCCGTGCGCGACGAGCTGCGCAACGAGCTGGTGCCGCTGAACCGGAAATATCCGATTGCCGAATTGCTGCAGGCCTGCCGCGATTATCCCGGCGCGTCGAACGCGCGGCGTATCACCTTCGAATATGTGATGCTCAAGGGCGTCAATGATTCCATGGACGACGCCAAGCTGCTGGTAAAACTGCTCAAGGGTATTCCGGCGAAGATCAATCTGATTCCGTTCAACCCGTGGCCGGGCACGACGTACGAGTGTTCGGACTGGGAGCAGATCGAAAAATTCTCCGAATATATTTTCAACGCCGGCTATTCCTCGCCGGTCCGCACCCCGCGCGGCCGTGACATCCTTGCCGCCTGCGGCCAGTTGAAGTCGGAGACCGAAAAACTGTCCGTGCGCGAGCGTGAGGCGCTACGCGCGATGGCGATGACGGATTGAAAATGCCCGACCACCGCAACGACGGCGTGCGGCCATGTCGCTGATCGGCCGCCTCTTCGTCGTTTTCTTTGCCTTCCTCGCCGCCTGCTTCGTCGCGGGCATGATCGTGGTCGTCGCGGTGCTCTATCCGGAGTTCAGCGATCTCGATTCTGTCGCGATTGACCAGAGCACGATCAACGTCCTGCTTGGCTTCGGCTTCATTTTCCTGTCCGGCTTTGCGCTGCTGCCGGCGCTGATCGTGGTCTTGATCACGGAAGCGTTCTACATCCGCAGCGTGCTCGCCTATGCGGTGGGTGGCGCAATCGTCGGCGCGGCCTGCTATCTCGGCCTCGTTCCGTTCGATACGAACACATTGAAGTTCGACGGCATCGTGCGCCGTCATCTCGAAATCCTGACCGGCGCGGGCATCGTGGCCGGCCTGATCTACTGGATGATCGCGGGGCGATCCGCCGGCGCCTGGCGTGAGCCGAGGCCGCCATTGCGGCCACCGCCGCCAATGCCGTCGCACACCCCGCCACAGGCGTGACGAAGTACGGCCGGCAACGACGGGGTTTTCATCCCTAACCACCTCGGCTAAACCCCGCGCCATGAACCGGACCGGACTTGTCATCGCGTTGGGCCTGTCGCTCGTTGTCGGACTGCTGTTCGGGATTTTCCCCGAACTCGACCTGAAGCTGGCGGCGCTGTTTTTCGATTCGACGAGCGGATCGTTCCCGCTGAAACAGCACGGGCTTGCCGCCTTCGCGCGCGACGGTGCGATGTGGATCGCCTGGGCGCTGGCGCTGCCGGCGCTGATTGCGATCGTTGTAAAACTGCTGCGGCCGAAACGGCCGATGCTGGTGCCTGGCCGCGCGGCGGTGTTTCTCCTGGTGACGATCCTGCTGTCCGCGGTCGTGCTGACCAATCTCACCTTCAAGAGCTACTGGGGACGGCCGCGGCCGGTGATGGTGACCGAGTTCAACGGTCCCTGGCAGTTCGTGCCGTGGTGGGACCCGCGCGGGGAGTGCGGGCGTAACTGCTCGTTCTTCTCCGGCGAGGGCGCCACCGCATTCTGGGCCTATGCGCCCGCGGCCCTGACGCCGCCGGCGTGGCGGCCGCTGGCCTATGTGGCGGCGACCGCGTTCGGGATCGCCACATCCGTGCTGCGAATGGCGTTCGGCGGGCACTTTTTCACCGATGTCGCCGCCGCCGGCCTCGTCAGCTTTTTCGTGATCTGGCTGGCCCATGGCTGGATTTACCGCTGGCCGTCGACGCGGTTGACGGATGGGCAAATCGAGTCCGCGCTGGCGCGCTGGGGCCGGCCCGGCTACCGCCTGTGGCGGCGCCTGCGCGGGCGCACGGCGGCGTAGTCCGGTTCTGACACCATTAAACGCGTGCCCATGACAGGGAAATTTGTTATTCGCGCCTTTAAAGCCCTGAGCGGCACCCGCTACCTCGACCGATTGGACATTCCATGAGTACGATTCTGAAAAGCCTGCCCAAGGGCGAAAAAGTCGGCATCGCTTTCTCGGGCGGTCTCGACACGTCAGCCGCACTGCTCTGGATGAAGCAGAAGGGTGCGAAGGTCTTTGCCTATACCGCCAATCTCGGCCAGCCCGACGAGGCCGATTACGACGCGATCCCGCGCAAGGCGATGGAATTCGGCGCCGAGAAAGCCCGGCTGGTGGATTGCCGCACGCAGTTGGTTCACGAGGGGATCGCCGCCATCCAGGCCGGCGCCTTCCACGTCTCGACCGGCGGTATCGCCTATTTCAACACCACGCCGCTCGGCCGCGCAGTAACCGGCACGATGCTGGTGGCGGCCATGAAGGAAGACGGCGTCAACATCTGGGGCGACGGCTCCACCTACAAGGGCAACGACATCGAACGGTTCTACCGCTACGGCCTGCTGACCAATCCGGGCCTGCGGATCTACAAGCCGTGGCTCGACCAGCTGTTCATCGACGAACTGGGCGGCCGCGCCGAAATGTCGGCGTTCATGACCGCGCATGGGTTCGCCTACAAGATGAGCGCCGAAAAGGCCTACTCGACCGACAGCAATCTGCTCGGCGCCACGCATGAGGCCAAGGACCTCGAACAACTCGACAGCGGCATCAAGATCGTCAACCCGATCATGGGCGTGCCGTTCTGGCGCGACGACTGCGTCGTCAAGGCCGAGAAGGTCGTGGTGCGTTTCGAGGAAGGGCAGCCGGTCGCGCTGAACGGCCAGACCTTTACTGACCCGGTCGCGCTGTTCCTCGAGGCTAACGCCATCGGTGGCCGGCACGGTCTCGGCATGAGCGACCAGATCGAGAACCGCATCATCGAGGCCAAGAGCCGCGGCATCTACGAGGCGCCCGGCATGGCGCTGCTGCACATCGCCTATGAGCGTCTCGTCACCGGCATTCACAACGAAGACACCATCGAGCAATACCGCATCAGCGGCATGCGCCTTGGCCGGCTGCTGTATCAGGGACGCTGGTTCGATTCCCAGGCGCTGATGCTGCGCGAAACCGCGCAGCGCTGGGTAGCGCGCGCCGTCACCGGCGAAGTGACGCTGGAACTGCGCCGCGGCAACGACTATTCGATCCTCAACACCGAGAGCCCGAACCTCACCTATGCGCCGGAGCGGCTGAGCATGGAGAAGGTGGAAGATGCGCCGTTCACGCCGGCGGATCGCATCGGCCAACTGACGATGCGCAACCTCGATATCGCCGACACCCGCGCCAAGCTCGACATCTTCACCAAGACCGGTCTGCTGTCGGCGGGGGAGGGGGCGTACATTCCCCAGCTCGGAAGCGACAAGAAATGAGCCGCGCGGCCAGCTCGGCTGTCCGCGGCATGATGTAACGGGGACGTCATTCGCGTGCGATAGGATACTGAGCGGGCGCATGCCTTCAAGGCCCAAGCCTTCCCCGGCTCATGGCCGCGGGCGCGCGCATACTCCGGCTCCGGTGCACGCTCCATGATCAAACCTCTCGCCGCTGCGGTCCTCCTGATGCTGATCTCCGCACAGCGCGGCATCGCACAGACCATCTACCCGATCGACCGCGCCGAGATCCTCGCCGGCGCCCAGTTCGACTTCAAGGTCGAGTTTCCCGGCGCTGTCGACCCGGTGAAAATGAAGGTCACGGTCAATGGCGCGGACTATTCCGACGCGTTCGGCCAAAGCGGAAATTTCGTCGATCGCGAGGACGGCAAGGACCAATCGGCGCTGATGCTGCGCAATGTCGCCTTGTCCAAGCCTGGAAATGTGACCGTCGATGTCAGCGACGGCGCGCGCAGCCGCACCGTGACATGGACGGTCTACGATACCGGGTCGCGCAAGGCGAAGAATGTCATCCTGTTCATCGGCGACGGCTTGTCGCCCGCGCATCGGGTCGCCGCGCGCCTGTTATCCAAGGGTATCGCGGAGGGCAAGAGCCGAGGCAAGCTCGCCATCGACGACATGCCACACATGGCGCTGGTCGCAACCGCGGGTTCGGACTCGATCATCACGGATTCGGCGAACTCGGCGAGCGCCTACGCGACCGGCCACAAGACGGCAACAGCTGCCATGGGCGTCTATGCGGACCGCACGGCAAGCCCGTTCGACGACCCGAAGGTCGAGACCATCACGAGTCTCGCGAAGCGGCGGCACGGCATGGCCGTCGGCATCGTCACCAACACCGAGGTCGAGGACGCGACGCCCGCGGCGATGGTGGCGCATACCCGCCGCCGCGCCGCCTATGACGAGATCGTGGCGCAGTTCCTTGCGGCGAAGCCCGACGTGCTGATGGGTGGCGGCGCCGCGAACTTCCTGCCGCAAGCCGCCGCCGGATCCAGGCGCAAGGACGACATCGACTACGTCGCCCGATTCCGCGACGCCGGCTATGCGGTCGTGACGACCAGGACCGAACTCGATGCGGTGAATGCAAAGTCCGACACGCGCCAATTGCTCGGGCTGTTTGCGCCGGGAAACATGGATGGCGCGCTCGACCGCAAGTTTCTCATGGGCGGCGGCGTCAAGAAATCTCCCGATCAGCCCGATCTAACCGAACAGGTGCAGTCGGCGCTCGACATTCTCTCGAAGAATGGTTCCGGCTTCTTTCTGATGGTGGAATCCGGGATGATCGACAAATACGCGCATCTGCTCGATATGGAGCGCGCGGTCTACGACACTATCATGCTCGACAACGCCGTCGCGCTCGCCCGCAAATGGGCGCAGGCGCGGGGCGACGACACCTTGATCCTCGTGGTCGCGGACCATAATCACCCCAACAGCCTCGTCGGCACCATCAACGACGACATGAGCACGACGCCGAATGTACCGCTGCGCGAGCGCATCGGCGTGTATGAAAAGGCCGGCTTCCCGAATTACCCGGCGCCCGACGCGGATGGCTATCCGTCGCGCGTGGACGTCAGCCGCCGGCTCGCGATCTTTTCCGCGAGCCTGCCGGATCACTATGAAACGCTTCGCCCGAAGTTCGATAACCCCAACGAACCGACGGAGAAGGGCGACCAGCCCGGCACATTCAAGGCCAACGAGAAATACAAGGATGTTCCGGGCGTTGCGCTGCGCTTCGGCAATCTGCCGGCGATGATAGGCGCCAGCGTGCATTCGGGTGAGGACGTCATCCTGACCGGTACCGGCCCGGGCAGCGAACGCATCCGTGGCTCGCTGGATAACACCGACGTGTTCCGCATTATGGCCGAAGCACTCGGCCTCGCCGCGGCAGGCCAGTAGCTTTGCGCGTCAGGAGTTCGACGGGGCTGCGAACATCAGCTTGATGCAAGTCCGGAAGATCAGGATCTGCCGCTCCAGCCTTTTCGGATCGTTCAGTGTCTTCGACATGATGATGGCGCCGTCGACGACGCAGGACAGCATGTCGGCGACATCGCCGAGATCGACCGGCTCCCGCGGCGGATACACCGCGGCGATGCCTTCCAGAATGGTACGGAAGCGCGCGTTCCAGTCCCGCACCGATCGTGCCGTGAGTTCGCGCACTTCGCGATCGAACAGCCGCTCCTGATAGCAGATGCTCGCGATCAGGCAGCCGGGATGGCCGCTCGGTAGATCGGCCATCATCTCGGCGAGCAGTTTTAATGAAATCAGGAACGCCTGCAGCGGATCGTCGGACAGCTCGCCGCCACGCGCGAAAATATCGTCGAACAAGCGGTCGTTGGTCGCGACATAGCGGCGGAGCATTTCATGCGCGAGCGAGTTCTTGTCCTTGAAGTGGTAGAAGAAGCCGCTCTTGGTAAGGCCGGCTTCCGCAATCACTTCCTCGATCGAGGTGGCGCCGAATCCCTTGGCGAGAACGGCGGCTTCGGCGATTTCGAGAATCCGTTCGCGCGTGGCTTCGCCCTTGCCCATCCGGGGCTCCAGAACTGTACTCATGGTACGGTTTCTCCACCTGCGGCGTCGCGGCGGCACTGCCGCGTATTCAACAACCCTCTGAATTCGTATCACTTTGCGGCTTCCGGTTCATCCGCACCGCAAGCCGTCTAGGAGGCCGCGACACTATGAGGCACCAATATCGCCGGACTAGATCGATGCAGGCGAGACGTATCGAGGTCCTCTGTTTGTGGAGATATTGGATGACCAAATACCGACACGCGCTGCCGCAGATCAGCGGCGGCATTTTCCTCACTGACGGCGGCATGGAAACCACGCTGATCTTCCACGAAGGCGTGGAGCTGCCGCACTTTGCTGCTTTCGTGCTGCTCGATAGCGCCGAAGGGCGGGAGAAGCTCAAGCAGTATTATGCCGCTTATCTTTCGGTGGCGCGCGATCATGGCACCGGCTTCGTGCTCGACAGCCCGACATGGCGCGCGAATTCGGACTGGGGCGCCAAGCTCGGCTACGATGCCGCTGCACTCCACGCGGTCAATGCGCGATCGATTGCATTTCTGGAGGAGTTGCGCGCGGATTGGGAGCGGCCCGGCGCGCCTTGCGTGATCAGCGGCGCCATTGGCCCGCGCGGCGACGGCTACAAGGCCGGCAACATGGATGCGGCGGAAGCCGAAGCCTATCACCGCGCGCAGATCGCGGCCTTTGCCGAGGGCGGCGCCGACATGGTCACTGCCTACACGCTCACCAGCGTCAACGAGGCGATCGGCATCGCTCGGGCGGCGCAGTCGGAGGGCATGCCGTCCGCGATCTCGTTCACGGTGGAGACCAATGGCCGGCTCGTGAAGGGAGAAACCTTGCGCGAAGCGATCGAGGCGGTGGATCGCGAGACCTCCCGTGCGGCCGAATATTTCCTGATCAACTGCGCGCATCCCACGCATTTCGAAGATGCCTTGAAGGCAGGAGAGCCTTGGACCGAGCGCATCCATGGCGTCAGGGCCAATGCTTCGACCAAGAGCCACGCCGAACTCGACGAATCGGAAACGCTGGATTCGGGCGATCCGGTCGATCTCGGCCGGCGCTACGTCGCGCTCCGGCGCGCGTTTCCGAGGATGCGCATTCTCGGCGGCTGCTGCGGCACCGATCATCGGCACGCCGCCGCGATTTGCGAGGCCTGCGTGCCGCCGCGGGCGCTCAGCGCGTAACAAGACCACGAGCCCAATAAAAATGGCCGGGATCGCTCCCGGCCATTTTCATTCGATGAACGATCGCCTCAGCGCGGCGGCGCGGTGCCGGGCGGGGGTGGCGGCAGCGAGGCCTGTCCGCCATTGAGAAGCGGCGTGATGTTGCGGACGGTGACGCGGCGGTTGATCGCGCTCGGCCCGTCGGTCTGCTCCTTCAGGTACTGCTCGCCGTAACCCTGCGAGGTCAGGTTTTCCGCCGGCACGTTGAACTGCTGCGTCAGCAAGGTCGCGGCCGATTCGGCGCGGCGATCCGACAGCGACAGATTGTCGACGTCGTTGCCGACCGCGTCGGTGTGGCCTTCGATCAGGAACACCGCACGCGGGTTCTCCTGGATCGCGCGGTTGAGGCCGTCGGCGATCGCCTGCAGCTTCGCCGCCTGGTCGGCCGGAATCTCCCACGATCCGAGCGCGAAGTTGATGGTGTTGACGTCGATGCTCGGCATGCGCTGACGCACGGTCGGGCTGTAACGGATTTCGTCCAGCGAATAACGCCGTTCGATCCGCTCCACCGGCGGCGCCATCATGGTCTCGTACAGCACCTCCGGCGACGCCTCTTCGGAATCGACGATGTAACGATTGTAGGGCATGCGGACCACGGGCGGCGCCAGGTCGACATAGAAGCCGCCGACCGCGCGGGGGTCCCGATAGCTGTTGTCGATGATGATGATCTCACGGCCGGAGCGGTCGCGCCGGATCCGGCGCAGCAGCCGCCCGTCGGCGCCGACCGTGGTAATCACCTCGCTGCCGTCGGGACGGATCACCACCGTACGGGTGTCGCTGCCGACCGTCTCGGTGCGGATGTCGCGGGCGCCGTATCGGAAGCGATTCATGTCGTTGCCACGGACATACGCCTGCCCGCCGGGGTCGCGGATGATGACGCGGTCCGGCTCGTAAAAGACCGTACGGCCGCCTTCGACGGCCTCGCGCCGCTGGCTGCGTAGTTCGTTGACGGTCACCGCACCGATCACGGCGCCCGCCACGACACCTGCGCCGATGGCGAGTGGCGTCATATTCTCGCGCCGCGGCTGTGGCGGCGGCGGAAGCGGTGCCTGGACTGTTGGTGCGGCCCGGAAAGCAGGTGCGATGGTCGGCGGCGCGTTCTGTACCCGGCCTGGAGGCAACGCAGCGTTCGGCGCGCCGGGCACGGCGGTTGGCGCCGTCGGAGCGGCAGTGGCGCCGCCCGGTGCGGCGGGTGCGCCCGGAGGCGGACCGCCGGTGCGGCCCGCAGGGGGCAGCGTTGTCGGCGCGCCCGCTGCCGGCGGCGTGGCGGGCGTTGCACCCGGCGCGGTGGGGGCACCTGCGCCCGGCGCAACAGGGGGCGGCGCGCCGGGACGACCCGGCGGTGTGGTCGGAGCACCCGCGCTCGGCGGTGCGCCGGGACGCGGCGGCGCGTCGTCGTGCTGCCGCCGGGTGGCGGTGGCGGCGCGGCGGCCGGCGGTGCTGCCGGAGCTGGCGTGGTCGTGGGAGCTGGTGCCGTTGTGCCGGGCGCCGGTGGCCTGCCACCCGCCGGCGGGGGCGGCGGCACGGGCGACGGCGTCGCCTTCTGGGATGAAGGCGGCGGCGGAGGAGGCGGGGGTGGCGTTGTCGGCGCAGCCGGTTGCTTCGGCGCCGTGGGTGCAGCGGCCGGTGGAGGCGGCGGTGGCGGCGTCGGACGCGAAGGTGCGGCCGCAGGTGGCGGCGGAGGGGCAGCCGGTTGCTTCGGCGCGGCAGCCGGGGGTGGCGGAGGAGGGGCGGCGGTGTCGGGCGCGGAGGCGCAGCTGCCGGAGGTGGCGGCGGGGTCGGGCGCGGAGGTGGTGCAGCCGCGGGAGGCGGCGGAGGCGGTGCGGGACGGGGCGGCGGAGCTGCGGCCGGCGGGGGTGGCGGAGGAGCCGCTGGACGCTGAGGTGCTGCGGCCGGCGGAGTGCCGGGCCTCTGCGGTGGCGGGCCGTCCTTCTTCGCGCCGGGAGGGCCACCTTCTTCCCTGGCTTGCGCCACGACGAGCGGCGCGGTCTGCGCTTGCGAAGCGGAGGTCGCGAACTGCGTTGCCGTCAAGGCAGTTGTGGCGAGCAGCAGGATGCGAAGCTTTGTCATGATGTTCTGGGTCCCCGGAAGAATAAGGCTCGACAGCAACGAATGGCCCTCACTGGCATGTCAGTTGGTCGATTGAACGGCTAATCATTAGGCCGGATTGTGGCGACCTACAAATGGTTGGATGGTTTTTATTTCATTGGCGCAATGGGTTGCATGCATCGTTATTCATTGCGCGTTCAGGCGGCGCAGTCATCCGCCGTCCCGAGCGATGGCGGGATTGGGCGTGGTCGGGCTGTTTGGCCCGCGTGTCGGCAACTCATCGGGCGTCTTGCCCGGCAACTCCTCCGGTTGCGGCGGTGGACCTGGTTCACGGATCGGTGGTGGCACCTCCGGCCGGGGATTTCCTGGCGGACTCTCCTGCGGCGGCTCGGTTGGTTGTCCCGGTGTCGCCGGCGGTATCTCCGGCGGTTCGATCGGCATCACGTCTCCCGAAGGGTTGCAGCTCCAGGGGCCATAACGGCGGGCGGGGCGCGAAGTTCCATCGTGCAGTTTGCTAAGCCGGCGCGTGGCAGACGGCTTCGATATTGTGGCCGTCGGGGTCGAGCACAAAGGCGCCGTAATAATTCGGGTGGTAATGCGCACGAATGCCCGGCGCGCCGTTGTCGCGCCCGCCTGCCGCTATCGCGGCTTTGTAGAAGGCGTCGACCGTCGCGCGGTCTTTCGCCACAATTGCGACGTGCAGCGGCTTGTTCAACGCGCCCTCGTCGCCGATCCAGAAATCGGGCTTTCCGTTGGCGCCGAATCCCGCGGCGGGATTGTGGCCGTGTTCCTCCTGGGTAACTTCCATCACGAGGCTGTAGTCGAGCGGCGCCAGGGCCTTCAGGTAAAACGCCTTGGAGCGCGCGAAGTCCGAAACCGGAAATCCGATGTGGTCGATCATCAAGCTCTCCTGTCGGTTGAGTAGGTGCGGAAATTCAGCCGCGCACCAGCAGCGTGTTGCTGCGGGTCTTGCCGGTCTCGATATAACCGCGTGCGCGCATGTCGGCGATGCAGTCGTCCAGCCATTCGTTCTTTGACAGATGTTCGATTACGACCGCGCGGGGCCACAAGGTTTGCGGCGCGTCGGCGAAGAAGCCGGTCAGCACACGATCCTCAAAACCCTCGACATCGATCTTGAGCGCGTCGACGTGCGCGACGCCGGCCTCTTCGAGGATGCGTTGCAGCCGCAACGAAGCCACCTTGATCGCCTTGACGGAGGCCGCGCCCGATACGATGTGGCTGGCGCCGAGATTGTCGCCATCTGTCTCGATCAGCAATTCGCCATCGGCCGGGCCGGCGGCGGCCGCGACCAGCCGCACCTGCGCGAAGCCCGAGGCCGCGTTGTTGAAAGCCAATCGTGCATGGGTCACCGGATGCGGCTCGATCGCGATCACCTTGCCGCCGGTGCCGACATGACGCGCCAGCGCCAGCGCATAAGTGCCGACATTGGCGCCGACGTCAACGAACGTCCCGCCCGCAGGAACATGCGTGCGCAGAAAATCCAGCTCCTCGATATTGTAGGCGGGATTGAACAGCGCGCCGCGCTCGGTAGCGCTGGCCTGATGGTGGAAGCGGAACGAGGCGCCCTGGTATGGCACGTCGACCGGGCCTGTGCGCAGCAGGTTCACCAGCCGCGACAGCCAGGGCCGAAACGCGCCGCGCTTCAGCCGCGTGCCGTGGGCCAGCGAAATGATTGTAGCCTGCGCGGCATTCGGGGCGAACGCGCCAAACGGCGCGGACGAAGGATCATTGTCGGGCGTCAAACGGAAGTCCTCGGGTAGAAGCGGCGGCATGCATAGCCGGTTTTGCGCTCGCCTCCAACGAGGCTTTGTGACTGAAAAGAACATTCCACTCGGCGTCATACCCCGCGCAGGCGGGGTATCCAGTACGCCGAGCCCTCTCGGTCAATCGCTGCCGTCTCTGGGATACTGGATCCCCCGCCTGCGCGGGGGATGACGGCAAGGTGAGGTAGTAAAAACTACGACGCCTTCTTGGCCGTTTTGCGATTGTGCTGGAAGCGGCCGCCGCGTCTCACTTCTCCAGCCCCCGGGCGATCTTGCCCTTGATCTTCTCCGCGTCGGCGGGGGCGGGCTTGAGCAACAACGCCTGCTGCCAGGATTTGCGCGCCTCGTCCTGTCGTCCCGTGCGCCAGTACGCATCGCCGAGATGGTCTTTTGCGTCGCTGTTGTCTGGTTCGAGAGCGGCCGCGCGCTCCATGTGCTTGATCGCCTGCTGATAGTCGCCGAGGCGGTAGTGCGCCCAGCCGAGACTGTCGAGTATCGTGCCGTCGTCCGGCTTGAGCTTGACGGCCTTCTCGATCAACGCCAGGCCTTCCCTGAGCTTGAGATTCCGGTCGACCCAGTTGAAGCCGAGACTATTGAGAACCAGGGGCTGATCGGGATCGAGCTCCATCGCCTTGAGATAATCGGCCTCGGCCTGAGGCCATTTACCGAGGTTTTCGTAGCTTATGCCGCGAAGAAACCAGTAGTTCCAGTGCGCCTTTTCCGGCTTGCCGACCACCTCGATCGCCTTGGCGTAATCCTTGATGGCACGTTCGAAATCTCTCTTGCCGCGGTAGGCATCGCCGCGAACGCTGTAGGCCCGCGGATATTTCGGATCGAGGCGGATGGCCTGGTCGAGATCCTTGATGGCGCGGTCGTTATCGTCCTTGTTGGAATAGGCATTGCCGCGATTGTAATAGGCGAGCGCATATTTCGGATCGAGACGGATTGCCTCGTCGAAATCCTTGATGGCGCGGTCGTTGTCTCCTTTGGTCGAGTAGATGCTGCCGCGATTGGAATAGGTCTGCGCATCTTTCGGATCGAGCCGGATCGCCTCGTCATACTCCTTGATGGCGCTGTCGTAGTCGCCCTTGTAGGAGTAGGCAGCTCCGCGATTGGAATACGCAGCCAGATATTTCGGGTCGAGGCGGACGGCCGCGCTGTAATCCTCGATGGCCCGGTCGTAGTTGCCCTTGTCCCTGTAGGCATTGCCGCGATTATAGTAGGCGGCCACATACCCAGGATCGAGGCGGATGGCCTCGTCGAGATCCTTGATGGCGCGTTCGCTGTCGCCCTTGTCGAAATGGACGTTGCTGCGATTGTAATAGGCCATCGCATCTTTCGGATCGAGGCGGATGGCCTCGTCGAAATCCTTCATGGCGCGGTCTTTATCGCCCTTGTGGAAGTAGGCAGCGCCGCGATTGTGATATGCCGCCGCATACTTCGGATCGAGCTGGATCGCCGCGCCGTAATCCTTGATCGCGCGGTCGTTGTCGCCCTTCTCCTTGTGCGCATTGCCGCGCTCGAAATAGGTGGTCGGATATTTCGGATCGAGCCGGATTGACTGGTCGAAATCCCTGATGGCGCGGTCGTTGTCGCCTTTCGCGTAGTGAGCGATGCCGCGAATGTAATAGGACTTCGCATCTTTCGGATCGCGCCGGATTGCTTCATCGTAGTCCTTGATGACGCCGTCGTAATCGCGGGTTTCGGCCGAGGCTTTGCCGCGATCGTCAAGAGGTGTTGGTGCGGTTTGACTTGCGCTCCGCCCAAGCCGCGCCGCCTCGTCGAAATCCTTCCTGGCCCGAGCGGCGTCACCCTTTTTTTCATAGGCCCGCCCGCGAATCTCAAAGGCAAGCGCATATTTTGGATCGAGGCGGATCGCGTCGTCGTAGTCCTTGATGGCGCGGTCGTTGTCGCCCTTGAAGAACCAGGCGCCGCCGCGATGCAAATAGGCGCTCGCGTTCTTCGGATCGAGCCGGATCGCCTCGCTGTAATCCTTGATGGCGCGCTCGTGATCGCGCTTTCCGGTGTAGGCAAGCCCGCGATTGAAATAGGCGTCCGCAAAGTTCGGATCGAGGCGGATCGCTTCGTCATGATCCTTGATGGCGCGATCGTTGTCGCCCTTGCCAGCGTAGGCATTGCCGCGATTGCTGTAAGCGTCCGCAAATTTCGGGTTCAGGCGGATGGCTTCGTCGTGATCCCTGATGGCGCGGTCGTGGTCGCCCTTGCTGTGGTGGACTTTTCCGCGACCCTCATAAGCAAGCGCATATTGCGGATTGAGGCGGATCGCCTCGTCCAGATCCTTGATGGCGCGGTCGTAGTCGCCCTTGATGTGGTAGGCGCGGCCGCGCGCGTTGTAAGCACGCACAGCTTTCGGATCGAGGCGGATGGCTTCGTCGTAATCCTTGATGGCGAGGTCGGGATTGCTCCTGCTGTAGGCGTAGCCGCGATTGACATGGGCGTTGGCGCGGTTTGTCTCGCTCTCGGCCGCGCCGCGCGCCAACACCGTCGTGCATCCGGCGATCTTGCGAGGCTCATCGCCGATTTGACCGCAATCCTCCCACGCCTTGTCCGCCGCGCGGGCCGGCGGCGCGATCACAGTCAGGAACGTCAGAGCGAGGAAAAGGCTGCGCCAGAACATCTCATCCCATCCAATGCGGCGGACGAGGGCGGCGCGGCGAAACAATATCGTAACGACGTGCCCCGCCGGGACATGGCCCGCCTAGCCCGCGACGAGAATGAGCCCGCCCGCGCGGTTGCGCAAGGCGAAGATGAAGGGCGCTATGGCATCAAGCCGCCTTCTTCGTTCCCTTGCGCTGGCGCAGGAAGCGGCCGAGCAGGCGGCGTTTGCCCTTGCGCGGGATCAGGTCGATGTCGCTGACGAGTTTGGCGCCGCCCTTGCGCCGTTCCAGTATGATCTTGCGGCTGTGGAATGCTTCCAGTTCGACGCGATGGGCGACGCTGACGATGGTGGCCTTCGGCAGTTCGTCGATCACGATCTGCATCATCTTGTCCTGGCTTTTTTCGTCGAGCGCCGACGTCGCCTCGTCGAGCACCACGATGTCGGGGTTGTGCAGCAACAGTCTTGCAAACGCCAGTCGCTGCTTTTCGCCGCCGGACAAGGTCTGGTCCCACGGTGCCGTCTTCCTCGATCTTTTCCTTGAGGTGATCGAGGCCAACCTTGTGCAGGGCCTCACCGATCGCTTCGACCGTCCAGTCGTCAGCGGCGCCGGGATAGGCGATGGCGCGGCGCAGCGTGCCGGATGGGATGTAAGGCTTCTGCGGCAGCATGAAGAGCCGGCGGTCGGGATGGAAATTGACGCTGCCGCCGCCCCACGGCCATAACCCCGCCAGCGCACGGACCAACGTGCTCTTGCCGGTCCCGGATTCGCCGGCCACCAGCAGACGCTCGCCGGGTCCAATCGCCACTTCGGTTTCGCCTACGACCGCGGTGCCGTCATCCAGCGTGACCGAGAAATCGTTGAGGCTCAGCATCGGGCCGCCTTCCTCGGTCTCGCCGCGCTTGATGCGGCCGATGCCGTCGCCGCGCTCGGCGCGTTCGAGGCCATCAAGCGACATCATCAGCGAGGCGATGCGGCGCGCGCAGGCGTTCCAGTCGGCGAGCCGCGGATAATTGTCGACCAGCCAGCCGAACGCGGTCTGCACGATGGTGAAGGCGGAGGCTGCCTGCATCACCTGTCCGAGCGTCATGCTGCCGTCGAGAAACTTTGGCGCGCACAGCAGCAGCGGAACGACCGGCGCGATCAGGCTCGATCCCTGCGACACCAGCGTGGTGCGCATGTGCTGGCCGGCCAGCCGCGCCCATTGCCGCAGAACCTTCGTAAAGTTCTTGTCGATGCCGTCGCGCTCTTCCTCCTCGCCGCCAAGCAGCGCAATGCTCTCGCCGTTCTCGCGCACGCGCGTCAGCGTGTAGCGATACTCGGCCTCGGCCTGGTTCTTGTCCTCGGACACCTGCACAAAGCTTCGTCCGATCGTCATGATCGAGCCGGAAGCAATCGCGGCGTAGATCACGGCGGCAATCACCAGGAAGCCGGGGATGGTGAAAGTCGAGCCGCCCAGTGTCACCGTCAGCGCGCCGCCGATGGTCCACAGCACGACGATGAAGGTGGCGGCCGACAGGAATGCCGAGGTGACGCCGGCGACGAAATCCACCGGCGAGTCGGTCGCGATGCGCAAATCCTCGGCGATGCGATATTCAGGGTTTTTGTGATCGCCGCCGACGAGGTTGAGCTGATAGTAGCGGCCGTTGGCCAGCCAGCGCGAGATCACCGCATTGGTCAGCCAGGCGCGCCAGCGGCGCTGGATGCCCATCCGGGCGAATACTTGCGCCACGCCCAGCAGCACGCTGCCGATCGCCAGCGGAAAAAATACCGCGGCGAGATAATACACGGTGGCGGACTCGCGCTTCTCGATGGCGTCGAAGATCGCGCGATTCCAGACATTGATGCCGTATTGGAAACCGACATTGGCGACGATCAGGATCAGCAGGCCGATCGTGAACGCCCACGCCAGCCGGTCACCCTTCTTGCCCCAATAGCCGCGCGCGCTGATCCAGAAACGCGTCAGCAGATAATCCTTGCGGACCTGCTCGGCCTCCTCCGGCGATAATTCCGGATCGGGTTCGACGACCTCCGGCGGCGGCGGATCGACATGGTCGCCGCCTTCGGCTGTGACTTCGACGAATTCGGATTTTTCTTCGGATTCCGCCGTATCCGCGCCGGGGTCCGGCTTCCTGGTTTCGCGTGCGGGTTTTTTCGCAGCGGATTTCTTCGAAGGTGATTTGACGGTTGCTTTGCCCATGGCGGCACAACGGCAACCAAATCATAAGGTTCCATCCGGTTCCGTGCTCTTATGCCGGCACAACCAGAAATCCCGCACGCGGAAAATGCACGACCATCTCGCCGGCGATCGGGTCCTGCCTTCGGATCGCAATGTGCTGGGACGACAATGCGACGATTTCACCGCGAATGCCGATCTTGCCGTAGTCGTCCGGCATCACCGTCACCACGTCGCCCGGCTTGCGGCCGTTCGGATCATGCGGATCGGCGAGCTCGGCGGTGGCCGGCGTCGCGCGTGTGCCGATCTCCAATGCCGTGGATGTCGACATTTCCGTGGACGTGCCGTGCCCGATCGCCCGCACCCGTGCCTCCCACGCACGCGTAGACGGAAATTCCGCGAGCATCTGGTCGAGGACGGTCAGGCTGTTGCGAACATACCAGACGTTCATGTAGGCGTTGATGTCGCACAGGCTGAACGGGTCGCCGCACATCCAGCGCCGCCCGTCGGAAAGTTGCGCGTCGATCCATTGCAGATGGGCGCGAAACTGGTCACGCATCTGCGGGACCGAGGCTGTCATCGCTGCGACGTCGAATTTCGCGCCGCGGAGTTTCTCGCGGTCGGCGATGAATTCCTGCGGGACCTTGTCGGCGAGCATGCCGAACACGAGATTCACGGTACCCTGAAAGAACGCCTTGTCGGTCCACATCGCGGTGGCCGAGGCCAGGCCCCGGCACGCTTCCGGAAACAATGTCGGCTCCGGAAAACGCCGTTCCAGCTCGCGCATGATGCACTGGGTGTCGCAATAGATGTCGGCACCGATCTGCATCACCGGGGTACGCCGATAGCCGCCCGTCATCGGCATCAGATCCGGCCGCGGCATGATCCGCGTAATCTCGACGGACGTCCATGCGATCTTCTTGAGGCCAAAGATCAGCCGGATCTTTTCGGAGAACGGCGATTGCGGAAAATGGTGGAGGATAATGGGATTCTCGGTGGCCATGCGTTCTCTTCCGGTTCGCTCTCGGTACTGCGCGGACGATAGCAAGATAGCGCGACTGGAAGCGCTCTGGCTATCGCGGCGTCAGGATGACGCAGCCGTCGGCGCCTGTTTGAGTTTGCGCCGGCCGACCCGATGCAGCACGCGCGAGAGCTGCTCGACGGAATAGGGCTTTTGCAGCAGCTCAAAACCGTGGCTGCCGTGTTCGGACAGCACGTGGCTGTAACCGCTGGTCAGCACCACCGGCAGGTCGGCGTAGCAGCGGCGGATTTCCTGGGCGAGTTCGAGGCCGGTCATGCCCGGCATGACAACGTCGGTGAACACCACATCGAAACGATCGGCGTCGATGGCCAGTTCCTCGAGCGCATGCGTCGCGTTGCCGACCAGAATGGCCGCGTAGCCGAGATCGGCCAGCGCGTCGTGGGCAAATTGCCCGACCTCGGTGTTGTCCTCGACCACCAGCACCGACATGCCACGGCCGTCGAGCGCGCGCGCATCTTCCGCCGCCGCCGGTCGCGTTTTTCCGCTGCCGGCGGTGCGCGGCAGATACAGCGTGAAAATACTGCCCTTGCCGAGCTCGCTGGCCACAGCCACTTCGCCGCCGGATTGCCGGGCGAAGCCGAACACCTGCGATAGTCCAAGTCCGGTGCCGTGGCCGGCCTGCTTGGTGGTGAAGAACGGTTCGAAGATGCGTTCGAACTGCTCCTGTGGAATGCCGCTGCCGGTATCGGCGACGGATATTGCGACATACCCGTAGGGATTTTCCGGCGACGGCGCGGCGTTGGGCAGGCCGGCCGCCATGCCCACCGCGATCGTCAGCCGCCCGCGGCCTTCCATGGCATCCCGCGCGTTCACGGCCATGTTGATGATGGCGGTTTCGAACTGGCCGATGTCGGCGTCGACGAAGCACGGCTCTTCCGGCCCCAGGATGACGATCTCGATGCGCGGGCCGATCAGGGTGCCGATCATTTCGCTCAGCGTCTGCACGCTTCGTCCGACCTCGAATATCTCCGGCTTCAAGGCCTGTCGTCGCGCGAAGGCCAGCAATTGCGCGGTCAGCTTGGCGGCGCGGGTTACCGTATCCGAGATGGCATCGATGTAGCGCAGCCGCCGCGGCTCCGGCAGATCGGGTCGCCGCAGCAGGTCCACCGAAGCGCGGATCACCGTGAGCAGGTTGTTGAAATCATGCGCGACGCCGCCGGTAAGCTGGCCGAGCGCTTCCAGCCGCTGGCCGTGCTTGAGCGCCTCTTCGGCCACCCGCCGCTTCTCGGCCTCGAAATAAAGATGACGCGTCCGGCGTAACGCCAGCCCCAGCCCGGCAAACAGCAGGGCGGTGGCCGGCGCGCCAAAGATCAGATGCTGGCCCATGGTGGACAGCCAGCGCGCGTGGATCGCCGAGGTCTCGAGGCCGGCCGCGACATCGATCGGGTATTCGGCGAGCCGCCGGTAGCCGAGGCGGCGTTCGATGCCGTCGACCGGCGACGTCGTGGTGACGAGGCCGGACTTGATGCCTGCCTTTTTCCCGGCGGCGAACAATTCGCCGATCGGCCCGGTGCGGATGTCGCGATCGATGGCCGGGAAATGCGCCAGCATGGCGCCGTCGGTCCGGCCGAGCGCAAAATAGCTGCCGCGCTCGCGGCCGATCCGCGCATAGTAATTCTCGAAATATTCCGGAAAGACCGACGCCTGCAGCACGCCGGCGAAGTTGCCATCCTCCCCGGGACGTCGCCGGCTGACGCCGAAGAACGCCGCGCCCTGATAGGGCGGTCGCGGCGTCAGCGCTTCGCCGATATAGGTTCCGATATCACTGGCCCTGTGCGTCCGGAAATAGTCGCGGTCGGAAAAATCGATCTCGGGAGCCGGCACCACCAAGCTGTTGACGAGGGCACGGCCCCGGACGTCGAAGATCCAGGCCGACTTCACCTGCGGCAGCGCAGTGACCAATTGCTTTAGCCGCAGGTGCAGCTGTTGTTCGCGCGCGACAATCTCGGCATCGGGAACGTCGCGCACGATTTCAGCCATCTCCGACAGGCTGCGGTCGATGGTCTCGAACACTTTTAATGCATGTTCGTGCGCGACATCCAGCGCGCGCTCGATCTCACGGTCGGCGGTTTCGCGGATCGAGATCCAGGAGATGGCGGAAGCGAATACGAACAGCGCCAATGGAAGCGCCAGCGAGGCGACCATCATCCATTGCAGCAGTCTCAGCGAATTACGTTGCGCGGTCTGCACGGTTGCTCCGGCTCCACGCCAAGCTTAACGCAATCTTTGGTTGGGAACAAAGTCCCTCGATGGAACCGAGACGCATGGCAGGCAGGTGCGCTCCGATTTGCTTCAAATTGCAAATGTTCTGATCGCCCCGGTTCGGATGTTGGATCCGGTCGTGGAGGGCGAAGGTTCCGAAATTGATCCACCGCAATGCCGGGCCAGCGGTTGCAGGCAATGGTGAGGGGCTGCCACCGCAGCCGTGCGGCGGCATCAAACCAAACTAAGCAGATGGGGAGGAACTCATGTCAGTGGCACAACAGGCTCTTCTGTTGACCGGGGAATTATTCGTTCTCTCGTTCGTTGCAATTTGGGCTTTTTGGTTTGCGGACAAGCTGCGCCGCAACTTCACCGGAGAGGCTAGCCTCGTAGCCCGGATGGAGCGAGCGCAATCCGGGATTTCGCAACCTGCTAAAGCGGCCCCGGATCGGGCTGCTTCTCCATCCGGGCTACGGTCAGCGCCTAGATCTGCCGCTCGACCATCTTCAGCTTGAGTTCGGCGATGGCTTCCGACGGGTTGAGACCCTTCGGGCACGCCTTGGCGCAGTTCATGATGGTGTGGCAGCGATAAAGCCGGAATGGGTCTTCGAGGTTGTCGAGCCGTTCGCCGGTGGCCTCATCGCGGGAGTCCGTCACCCAGCGGTTCGCCTGCAATAGCGCCGCCGGCCCCAGGAAGCGGTCGCTGTTCCACCAGTAGCTCGGGCACGAGGTCGAGCAGCAGGCGCACAGGATGCACTCGTAGAGACCGTCGAGCTTTTCACGGTCCTCGTGGCTTTGCTTCCATTCCTTCTGCGGCGTCGGTGTCGTTGTCTTCAGCCATGGCTCGATGGAAGCATATTGCGCGTAGAAATTGGTCAGGTCAGGCACCAGGTCTTTCACGACCGGCTGGTGCGGCAGCGGGTTGACCTTCACGGCGCCGCCGGAGGCCACGTCATGCATCGACTTGGTGCAGGCCAGCGTGTTCTGGCCGTCGATGTTCATGGCGCAGGAGCCGCAGACGCCCTCGCGGCAGGAGCGGCGGAAGGTCAGCGTCGGGTCGATGTGGTTCTTGATCCAGATCAGGCCGTCCAGCACCATCGGCCCGCAATCGTTGGTGTCGACGTGATAGGTGTCGACGCTCGGGTTTTTGCCGTCGTCCGGATTCCAGCGATACACCTTGAACTCGCGCGTCTCGGTGGCGCCGGCCGGCTTCGGCCAGTCCTTGCCGCCGGTGATCTTCGAATTTTTCGGAAGCGAGAATTCAGCCATCTGTATTGCCTCTGTGGTTCTCCGTCGTCATTGCCGGGCTTGACCCGACAATCCATCCCCTTTCGAAGGAAGATGGATGCGCGGGTCTTCTGGTACGAAGACAGCGCTTCGCGCCTTTTGCCCGCGCATGACAAGCAGTGCTCAATACACCCTTGCCTTCGGCGGGATGTACTGAACGTCGTTCGTCATCGTGTAGTCGTGCACCGGGCGATAATCGATCGCGGTCTTGCCGCCCTTGTCGATCCACGCCAGCGTATGCTTCATCCAGTTCTTGTCGTCGCGATCGGAAAAATCCTCGCGCGCATGGGCGCCGCGGCTTTCGGTGCGGTTCGCCGCCGAATCCATCGTGACGACCGCCTGCGCGATCAGATTGTCGAATTCGAGCGTTTCGATCAGGTCGGAATTCCACACCAGCGAACGGTCGGTGGTGGCGACGTCGCCGATGCCGCCATGCACCTTGTGGATCAGGTTCTGGCCTTCGTGCAGGATATCGCCGGTGCGGAACACCGCGCAATTGCTCTGCATGACGTGCTGCATGCTGTCGCGCAGCTTTGCGGTCGGCGTGCCGCCGGAGGCGTAGCGGTAGTGGTCGAGCCGGCCGAGCGCCAGATCGGAAGATCCCGCCGGCAGGTCCGGCTGCTTGCCGTTCGGCGTCAGCTTTTCCGCCAGCCGAAGTGCTGCGGCGCGGCCGAACACCACGAGGTCGATCAGCGAGTTGGAGCCCAGGCGGTTGGCGCCGTGCACGGACACGCAGGCGGCTTCGCCGATCGCCATCAGGCCGGGCACGACAGCATTGTCGTCGCCGTCTTTCTTGGTCAGCACTTCGGCGTGATAATTGGTGGGAATGCCGCCCATGTTGTAGTGCACGGTCGGCACGATCGGGATCGGCTCGCGGGTGACGTCGACATTGGCGAAGATTTTCGCCGATTCGGAAATGCCGGGCAGCCGTTCATTCAGCACCTTCGGATCGAGATGGTCGAGGTGCAGGTAGATGTGGTCCTTCTTCTTGCCGACGCCGCGGCCCTCACGGATCTCGATGGTCATCGAGCGCGAGACGACATCGCGGGAGGCGAGGTCCTTGGCGGAGGGCGCGTAACGCTCCATGAAGCGTTCGCCCTCGGAATTGACGAGATAGCCGCCTTCGCCGCGGGCGCCCTCGGTGACCAGGCAGCCCGAGCCGTAGATGCCGGTCGGGTGGAACTGGATGAATTCCATGTCCTGCAGCGGCAGGCCGGCGCGCAGCACCATGCCGCCGCCGTCGCCGGTGCAGGTATGCGCCGAGGTGCAGGAAGCGTAGGCGCGGCCATAGCCGCCGGTCGCGAGAATCGTGGTCTGCGCCCGGAAACGATGCAGTGTGCCGTCGTCGAGCTTGAGTGCGATGACGCCGCGGCAGACGCCCTGATCGTCCATGATCAGGTCAATGGCGAAGAACTCGATGTAGAATTCGGCCGAGTGGCGCAGCGCCTGGCCATACATCGTGTGCAGCATGGCGTGACCGGTGCGGTCGGCGGCGGCGCAGGTGCGCTGCGCCTGGCCCTTACCGTAATCGAGGGTCATGCCGCCGAACGGGCGCTGATAGATCTTGCCGTCCTCGGTGCGCGAGAACGGCACGCCCCAATGTTCGAGCTCGTAGACGGCCTCCGGCGCGTTGCGCACCATGTATTCGATCGCGTCCTGGTCGCCGAGCCAGTCCGATCCCTTGACGGTGTCGTACATGTGCCAGCGCCAATCGTCCGGATGCATGTTGCCGAGCGATGCCGAGATGCCGCCCTGCGCCGCCACCGTGTGCGAGCGGGTCGGGAAAACCTTGGTGATGCAGGCGGTGCGCAGGCCCGCTTCCGAGCAGCCGACCACCGCGCGCAGGCCGGCGCCGCCGGCGCCGACGACCACGACGTCGTAGGTGTGGTCCTCGATCGGATAGGCTTTTCCGTTGGTGGCAGGACTACTGCCGTTGGTGGCCTTGCCGTTACCTTGTGCGGCCATGGGTTAAACTCCCGATGACAATTTGAGGATCGCGTAGATCGACGCCAGCGCCACCGCGATACAGAAGAAATTATTCGCCATCACGCAGGCGAGCTTGAGTTTCTCGCTGTGGATGTAGTCTTCGATCACGATCTGCATGCCGATCCGCATGTGCCAGGTGCTGGCGACGATGAACAGCACCAGGATGATCGCGATCGGGATCGAGCCCAGGATTTGCGCGGCGCCGGCATGGTTGCGACCGACCAGCATCAGGATGACGACGATGACGGGCACGATCAGCAGTGCCATCGCCACCGCCGTGAGGCGCTGCCGCCAGAAATCGGTGGTGCCGGAATGCGAGGAACCGAGATTGCGGACGCGGCCGAGCGGCGTGCGCATCGAGGAGCGGCCGCTCATCGTCCGGCTCCGACCGTGTAGGCGATGATCCAGACCAGCACGGTCAGCGAGATGCCCGCGATCAGCGCGCCCCAGGTCAGCGCCTCGCGCTCATTGGCCTTGAAGCCGTAGCCGAGGTCCCAGAAGAAGTAGCGGATGCCGCTGCACAGATGATGCAGCAGCGACCACGTGTAGCCGAACAGGATCAGCTTGCCGATGATGCTGCCGGTGAAGGCCTGGACGTTGGCGTAGGCTCCGGGGCCGGAGGCTGCGGCAATCAGCCACCAGGCGAGCAGCAGCGTGCCGAAATAGAGCGCAATTCCCGTGGCGCGGTGGACGATGGAAAGCGCCATTGTCAGGGTGACGCGATAGGTCTGCAAATGGGGCGAGAGCGGTCGTTCGATCCTGGCGGTCATTCGGCGGCTTCATGTTGTGTGGAACCGCGGCCGGCCCATCGGGGATGCGCGGTAGATGAATTCTATTTACGGAGTCGAATCAGTCCGCGCAACGATCAAATCGCTTTGAATCGAACAGGTATTCATTGTTACGAAGCTTGGAAACGAGACTGATTCAGCGGCTTGGTATACCACGGCGGTCAATTGCGACCAAAGAATTGAATTTTAATTCAATTTGGGGCGACGGCCGTAAGGCCGCAAAAGGCGAATGAGTTTACCGCCATCAGTCAACGAGATAACCGCCGGCCACCCGGCCACTGCGGGACCGTCAACGCGTCATGGCGGCACCTTCGCCCGAGGCCTGCCCCGAAGACCGTCGACGTCATTCATCCAGAGCCGATCGGATATGCGGAAATTGCGGCCCGCTCCCGCGCGAGGGAGGCGCGCGAAGAAAGTGGATGTTCCCGAATTTCGGAAGCGCTAAGCCTTGGTCCCCTTGGTCCAGGCAGCCATGGCGGGCTGCCGACGGCCAGGCGGACGCACGGCTGCATGCCTGAACGTGGATGCCCCGCATGATCGCCGGCCTTGATCCCAAAGAGATCATCGAACTTGCCTTGCTGCTGATCGCGGTCGGCGCGCTGTCGGGATTTCTGGCCGGCGTGTTCGGGATCGGCGGCGGCGCGATCCTGGTGCCGGTGTTCTATGAATGCTTCCGGCTGGCCGGCGTGCCGCTGGAGGTGCGGATGCCGCTCTGCATCGGCACTTCGTTGGCGATCATCATCCCGACCTCGATCGCCTCGTTTCGCGCCCATCACAAGCGGGGCGCGGTCGACATGGACATCCTGCGGCGCTGGTGGCTGCCGATCGTGATCGGCGTTATCGCCGGCAGCGTGACCGCGCGCTATGCGCCGGAGCGGCTGTTCAAGATCGTGTTCGTGCTGGTGGCGTGGTTCGCGGCCGGCCGCCTGCTGCTGGCGCGCGACAACTGGAAACTCGGCGACGAAGTGCCGACCGGGCCGCTGATGCGCGTCTATGGGTTTTTCGTCGGACTGCTGTCGACCTTGATGGGCGTCGGCGGCGGGCTGTTCGCCAATCTCCTGATGACGTTCTACGGCCGGCCGATCCATCAGGCGGTCGCGACCTCATCGGCGCTCGCCGTCCTGATTTCGATCCCCGGCGCGCTCGGCTATGTCTATGCCGGCTGGCCGGCTGCGGCGCGCTTTCCCGATGTCGCCGCGCTGCAGACGCCGTTTGCGATCGGCTATGTGTCGCTGATCGGCGCGCTGCTGGTGATGCCGACCACGCTGATCACGGCGCCGCTCGGGGTGAAGGTGGCGCACGCGCTGTCGAAGCGCACGCTGGAGATGGCCTTTGGCGCGTACATGTTCATCGTCGGCGGCCGGTTTGCGATCAGCCTGTTGTGAGGTGGGTAGCTTCGTAGCCCGGATGAGCGAAGCGATATCCGGGATTGTGAGCGCGGTGAGATGGGATGGTGCGACGTTGACGGTGTCGTCCCTGCGAACGCAGGGACCCATAACCACAAAAGTCAGCGGCTAGGGAAGGCCGTCCAACAGCGTTTCTTAAAAACGACCGCCGCGGCGTATGGGTCCCTGCGTTCGCAGGGACGACACCGAACTACTTCGCTATGACAGCCAACTACTTCGCGTAGATCTTCGCGTACGTATCCCGCAAGATATTCTTCTGCACCTTGCCCATGGCGTTGCGCGGCAATTCCTCGACCACGAACACGCGCTTCGGCATCTTGAATTTCGCGAGCCGGCCGTCGAGCGCGTTCAGCACGCCCGCCTCAGTGACCTCGGCGCCCTTGTTGCAGACCACCACCGCCGTGACACCTTCGCCGAAATCGGCATGCGGCACGCCGATCACGGCGGATTCGATCACGCCCGGCATGGCGTCGATCTCGCTCTCGATCTCCTTCGGGTAAACGTTGAAGCCGCCTGATATCACGAGGTCCTTGCCGCGGCCGAGAATGTGCACGTAGCCCTTGGGATCGATCTTGCCGAGATCGCCGGTGATGAAGAAGCCGTCGTCGCGGAATTCGGATTTCGTCTTCTCCGGCATCCGCCAGTAGCCTTTGAATACGTTCGGGCCCTTGACCTCGATCATGCCGATCTCGTCGCGCGCGATTTCCTTAGCCGTCTCCGGATCGGTGACGCGGACGGAAACGCCGGGCAGGGGATGGCCGACGGCGCCGGGGACGCGCTCGCCATCATAGGGGTTCGACGTGTTCATGTTGGTTTCGGTCATGCCATAGCGTTCCAGCACGGCGTGGCCGGTGCGCGCGGACCATTCGCGATGGGTATCGGCGAGCAGCGGCGCGGAGCCCGAAATGAACAGCCGCATGTGGCTGGTGGATTCCTTCGTCAGCGACGGGCTCTGCAACAGCCGCGTATAGAACGTCGGCACGCCCATCAGCACCGTGGCGCGCGCCATCAGCTTGATGATCAGCTCCGGATCGAGCTTCGGCAGGAAGATCATCGAGGCGCGGGCGAACAGCGTGACGTTGCTCGCCACGAACAGGCCGTGGGTGTGGTAGATCGGCAGCGCGTGGATCAGCACGTCCTTGTCGGTGAAGCGCCAGTAGTCGACCAGGCTGTAGGAATTTGACGCGAGGTTATCGTGCGTCAGCATCGCGCCCTTGGAACGGCCCGTGGTGCCTGACGTGTAGAGGATCGCGGCGAGATCGTCATTGCCGCGTGTGACCGTGGCGAAAGCCGCATCGGCCTTGGCGGCGGCATCGGTCAGCGATCCCTTGCCGTCGGCGCCGAGTGTTTCGACCTTGGCTTTTACCTTAGCTGCGATCGCGCCGATGCCTTCTGCTTTCGAGGGGTCACAGACGATCAGCGACGGCTCGGCGTCACCGATGAAGTAGTCGAGCTCGTTCAGCGTGTAGGCGGTGTTGAGCGGCAAATAGACCGCGCCCGCGCGAACCGTCGCGAGATAAAGCACCAGCGCCGGTACCGATTTCTCGGTTTGCGCCGCGACGCGGTCGCCGGGCTTGACGCCGCGCGCCACCAGCACGTTCGCCATCTGGCCGGCGCGGGCGATCAGATCGCCATAGCTGATGCGCGTGCCGTCGAGCATTTCGATCGCGAGCCGGTCCGGATCGTCGAGGCCGTCGAACAGGCGGGAAAACAGGTTGGCGTTGGCGGTCGTGTTCATGCAACATTCCCTGAGGGGGCGCTGGCAGGCGTAATTTCGCCGGCTGGATTAGCAAGAACGCCCCTCATAAAGCAACGGAGACAGTTTGCATGTCAAATAACGGGAAACGCGTGGCCTGGGTGACCGGTGGTGGCAGCGGAATCGGCGAGTCCGGGGCGGAATTTCTCGCCGCCGATGGCTGGACCGTGGTGATTTCGGGCCGCCGCAAGGAAGAACTCGAACGCGTCGTCGCCAACATCACCAAAAAGGGCGGCAAGGCCGAGGCGATCCAGCTCGATGTCAGCAACAAGGCCGACGTCAACAAGGCCGCCGACCAGATCGTGGCCAAACACGGCCGGATCGATCTGCTGGTCAACAGCGCCGGCATCAACGTGCCGAAGCGAAGCTGGGCCGACATGGAACTGGAAGGCTGGGACAAGCTGGTCGAGGTCAATCTCAACGGCGTGCTCTATTGCATGCGTGCGGTGCTGCCCGCGATGAGGAAACAAAAGGACGGCTGCATCATCAACGTCGCGTCCTGGGCCGGCCGTCACGTCTCGAAGATGCCGGGCCCGGCCTACACCACGACAAAACATGCGGTGCTGGCGCTGACCCATTCCTTCAACATGGACGAATGCGTCAATGGCCTGCGCGCCTGCTGCCTGTCGCCCGGCGAGGTCGCAACCCCGATCCTGAAACTACGCCCCGTGGTGCCGTCGGACGAGGAGCAGGCCAAAATGCTGCAGCCGGAAGATTGCGGCCGCACCATCGCCTTCGTCGCCGGCATGCCGCCGCGCGTGTGCATGAACGAGATCCTGATCAGCCCGACGCATAACCGCGGGTTCATTCAGACGCCGGCGAACAGGGATTAGGGCACGCTCTTTCCACCGTCGTCCCGGGCGAACGCCGGGACCCATAACCACCGGCCTTAATTTGGCGATTGGTATTAGCCGTTCTGCCTTGTTGAGAGATCACGCGGTATGGGCCCCTGCGTTCGCAGGGGCGACGAGAAGGGGCGCCGCACAGCCCCTCAAAAGTTTCGCTCATCACTCCGCCGCATCGGCCTCCAGCGGCCGCACCGGCGTCCGGTGCCAGCCCTCCTCGTGCTTGCGCCAATAGGTATCCTTCAGCCGCGTCGAGATCGGCCCGGGCCGGTCGTTGCCGAGGATGCGTGCGCCGATGCGCGATGCGGGCATGACGCCGCCGGCCGTCGTTGCCAGAAACACCTCGTCGGCGTCGTCGAGCGCCGATCGGGGAATCGGTTCGACCGCGGCCTCGATGCGGAGTTCGGCGCAGAGCTCCAGCACCGATCGGCGCGTGATGCCGTGCAGGCTGCCGCGATCCGGTGTCGTCACCCTGCCGTCCTTCACGAGGAATATGTTGAAGCCCGGCCCCTCGGTCAGAAAACCCTCCGTGTCGCACAGCACCGACGTATCGAAATTGGCGTCGTGCGCCTCCAGCAGGCCGGAGGTCAGGTCGTTCCACTGATAGTTCTTGACCGTGGGATCGACCGAGGCGTCGGGCACGCGCGGCGTCGAGGCGACCCAGACATGGGCTCCGCGCGCCTGCACGTCCTTTGGGATGACATCGATCCAGGGCAACGCATAGGCGATCAGGTGGTTTTCGCAATCGGCCGGCCGGCGGGATCCCGCAACGCGCGGCCGTCCGCGCGAGGCCACCATCGCGACATAGGCGTCGATGAGCCCGGTCAGTGCCACGCAGCGATGCAGGATCGCCTCGATCGCGGCGCGGTCTTCCGGTGGCCGGATCCGGCGCTGCGCCATCGAGTGCTCGAAACGATCGAGATGGTCGGCAAGCCGGAAGAAGCCGCCCTTGAACACATGCACGACGTCGTAGACGACATCGGACCGCGTAAAACCCCAATCGGTGACGGGCAACATCGCCTCGGCGATCGGGACGTAGCGTCCCCTGACATAGCCGACGCCATCGGCGAAGATCGGGTTCTTCATGCGTCATCTCCAAGCTATCTCGAAATAACCTATCATCGGCGAAAGATGGATGTCAGCCAAGGAGAGGTCCCGGGTCCTTGGCGCCGCACGGCCCGCCCGCTCGAAAGTTTCAGCCATCACGATAATTTATCCCCCGAAACTAGCCAAAAAACCTCCCGTAGCTCTGCCAACGACGACGCAATCAACCGGTCTACCGACCAGCGTCGTTGCCACCGGCGGAGGACCCGCCGGCCATCGCAATCCTCGGGAGAAAATTCATGTCGAAACGTATTGCACTGCTGTCGGCCGCCGTGTTCAGCGCACTGGCTTTCACCGCGACCATCGGCGCGCCCGCGCATGCCGAAGAGAAGACCGTGATGGTCGGCGGCGCCGCGATGTTCCCTTCCAAGAACATCGTCCAGAACGCGGTGAACTCGAAGGACCACACCACGCTGGTTGCCGCCGTAAAGGCCGCCGGCCTGGTCGAAACGCTGGAAGGCAAGGGCCCGTTCACCGTGTTCGCGCCGACCAACACCGCCTTCGGCAAGCTGCCGGCCGGCACCGTCGAGACGCTGGTGAAGCCTGAGAACAAGGCGACCCTGACCAAGATCCTCACCTACCACGTGGTGCCCGGCAAGCTCGCCGCCGCCGACCTGAAGGACGGCATGAAGCTGAAGACCGCCGAAGGCGAACAGCTCTCTGTCAAGCTCCAGGACGGCAAGGTCTGGATCGTCGACGCCAAGGGCGGAACCTCGATGGTCACGATCTCCAACGTCAATCAGTCGAACGGCGTGATCCATGTGGTCGACACCGTGCTGATGCCGGCGTCCTGAGCTCCCGCGCGCTCCTGACTGGTCCCAACAGGGGCGTGTGGATTGGCGAGCCGGGGCAACCCGGCTCGCTTTTTCGTGAAGGGCAATACGCCGCAGGCATCGGTCTTATAGCTTCTTGGCAGTAACGGAAAGCCGGTTCCCGGCGTATAATCGATATCGAATTTCAAGCAGAGGGTGAGCCCATGTCGGCCGTCACAGTCAGCGACGAGCAAGCCACATCGACCAAGGCGAAAGTCATCCAGCCGGCCTGGGTGCGGGCGCTGCACTGGACCAACGCTTTCGCAATGGTGCTGATGATCATGTCGGGATGGCAGATCTATAACGCCTCGCCGCTGTTCGGTTTCAGCTTCTCCAAGAGCATCACGCTGGGCGGCTGGCTCGGTGGCGCGCTGCTCTGGCATTTCGCTGCGATGTGGCTGTTGATGGTCAACGGCCTGATCTACCTGACTGTGGGTATCGCCACCGGCCGCTTCCGCAAGAAGCTGCTGCCGATCACGCCGGAGGGTGTGATCTCCGATACCAAGGCGGCGCTGACCGGCAAGCTCTCGCACGAGGATCTCAGCAAATATAATCAGGTGCAGAAGCTGCTTTATGCTGGAATCATCGTCATCGGCATTCTCATCGTCCTGTCGGGTCTGGCGATCTGGAAGCCGGTGCAGCTGCAATATCTGACGGCGTTGTTCGGCGGCTACGATGCCGCCCGCTACGTCCACTTCTTCTGCATGGCGGCGATCGTCGCCTTCATGGTGGTCCATGTCGCGCTCGCCCTTCTGGTGCCGAAGAGCCTGCGCGCCATGATCATCGGCCGCTGATTCAAAAAGGAGTATGAGTCATGGGCCGCATGCGCAACCTCCTGATCCCCGGCGTCGACAAGACGCTGCTCGTCCGGGACGCCGCCAAGACCATGCCGGACCTGACGCGCCGGCGATTCATCGCCGGCGGCGCCAGCCTCGGCGCGCTGACGCTGTTGACCGGCTGCGACGTCACCGACCAATTCTCGGCCGAGGAGATGCTGAAACGGATCTCCAAGTTCAATGACGGCGTGCAATCGGCGATCTTCAATCCCAACGCCATGGCGCCGACTTTTCCGGAGAGCGCCATCACAAAGCCGTTCCCGTTCAACGCCTATTACGACCTCGACGACGCGCCGACCGTCGACGGCAAGACCTGGAAGCTGGAGGTGCGCGGTCTGGTCGAGAACAAGAAATCCTGGACGCTCGACGAGCTCTATCAATTGCCGCAGGTCAAGCAGGTCACGCGCCACATCTGCGTCGAAGGCTGGAGCGCGATCGGAAGCTGGACCGGCACGCCGCTGCGCGATTTCCTGAAAGTGATCGGCGCCGACACCCGCGCCAAATATGTCTGGTTCCAGTGCGCCGACAAGGACGGCTACAACTCGCCGCTCGACATGCAAACCGCGCTGCATGCGCAGACCCAGATGACCTTCAAGTTCGGCGACGAGATTTTGCCGCGCGCCTACGGCTTTCCGATGAAGATCCGCGTGCCGACCAAACTCGGCTTCAAGAATCCGAAATACGTGATGTCGATGGAAGTGACCAACGAATACAAAGGCGGCTTCTGGGAAGACCAGGGGTACAATTCGTTCAGCGGGAGCTAGTTCTGCTGCCGGAATTCCATGGCTAGCGCCGCGCACGCGCCACGTTCGTCAGCCGACGGATACGCCTGCCTTTGCCCGGCTTATTCCAAGCGACAATATGCGATGCAGCACGTCGGGGTACTCGAGCCCGTCGTGCCGAGCCGATAGGGCGAATTCCTGGTTCTTTGCGATTTCGGGATTGGGGTTGGCCTCGATGAAATAGGGGGTGCCGTCGGCCGCCAGGCGAAAGTCGATGCGCGCGTAGCCATCGAGGCCCAGCGTTCGGTAGATCCGTTTTGCCGTCCGCTGGATGCGGGCCTGGAGCTCCGGCGCCAGGTCCTTGGCCGGCCCGTCCTCAATTCCGACCCGCTCCTGGTAGCTTGTATCGTGCTTGGCCTTCTCGGTGGCGATGTGCCGCGCGCTGTCGCCGCCCATATTGCCGAATTTCAATTCCCAAACCGGCAGAACCCGTAACCGGTTGTTGCCGAGCACGCTGACATAAAGTTCGCGTCCTTCGATATATTGCTCGGCGATGGCGGCAGTCCCGACGCGCTCGTGAACGAAGGCGACGCGCTCCACGAACTTCTCGTCGCTATCGACGATGGATGCCTGCGAGATGCCCCGCGATCCGTCTTCGCTCAAGCTCTTGACGATCAGTGGCAGTGCGAGGCGGGCCGGTCGTTTGACCTTGCGCCGCATCGGAAATACGGCGAACGCCGGCACCGCGATCCGGCGATAGTGCACCAGCGTCTTGGACAGATCCTTGCCGCGCGCCAGGATCAGGCCGCGCGGGTTGCAGCCGGTATAGGGGACCTGCATCAGTTCGAGCAGGCTTGGAATGTGCTGGTCATACACCGGCTCGTGATGAAATTGCTCGAGCAGGTTGAATACCACGTGCGGCTTGAAACCCTCGATCGCTTCGCGCACCGGCTTGATTTCCTCCTGCACGCCAAGGGGACGCACTTCATGGCCGGCCGCACGCAGGGTGCTCACAACGTCGTATTCGGTTTTCCATTCATTGATTTCCCGCACGGAGTATCCGTCGGAAGAGTTGGGTGGCACGAAGTCCGGATGCATGAGCACCAGAACGCGAAGGTGTCTCATAGCGCGATCCATTTCCGCCGCGACGGGCCAAACAGCGCATGCATGGTCTTGGCGGTCAGTAGTATGGTGAAATTGATCACAAGCTTCTGTTTAGAGCCCACGGCGCGCAGATCGAGCTCGCGGCATCGGGAGACCATGTCGTCAAGCACCGCATCGAGCGTCAGCTGGTTCTCGCCAGTCCACCGCGCAACCAGCTGCCTGATTTGCGCGCGGTGCTGCCTGATGAAGATAGAAGCTGCCTGCTCCCGTCGATGCCGCGGATCGGCGGAAAACAGCCGGGAAAGGTCGCGGTCGTAAGTCTTTGGTGCCTTGAATTCGTAGAATGCCTGCTTTTTCTGATAATGCTCGCCAAGCGTCTCGCTGAGCTGATGCAGCGGATCGACGCGCTCCCGCGTCGTGACAAGCGGTCGCTTCCCGGCGATTTCCTGCATCAGCTCGTCGACATATTCGAGCTTCTTCAGTGCCGGCCAACCGGCATAGCGCGTCCGCCATTTCGAACGCGGCCGCAGCCATACCGCGAAGGTTTCCGCAAAATCCTCGTCCGGATGACTCTGCGCGTACCAGAGCCGAAGATGCTGAACATAATTCCGGCTGGCCGGATTGGGACGGTAGTAGCGCGGGTAATGTTTCGAGGACGGGCCGAACAGCTGCTGCCAACGCCGGCGGCGTTGCAGCTGGTAGGCGTGCTGCATGGCATGGCCGGTCTCGTGACGGAGAATGGCCATGCACTCGGACCACGTGCCGCCCTCGACGTCGAGCATCATTTTCTTCTCGAGCTTCATCAGGCGGGGATGGGTGAGATAGAACGGGATGGCGACACCGGGCACGCCAGCGGGGCTGAACCATTCGCTCGACACCCAGGTGTGTGGCCGCAACCGGATGTCCCGCGCGTCGAGTTCTTCCTGGAGCGCGTTGAGACAGTCTTCCAGCCAGGTGCCGTCGACGGCAACCCTCAGGCTGCTGAGGCGTTGCTTGAGCAACTGCTCGTCCGATAATTTTTCCCAGGCAAATTTCCGGCTTGGCATAGGCGTCTGAAAAGTCTCAATAATCGATATTTGGATGGTGTCATAAGATTGCGCCCGCAACAACGGCCGAGGCACTCTGGCGTTCCCCCGCCGACACAAGCGAAGTGCCGCTGACGGCGGCGCGGCAATCGCTTGATCGATTATCGGTTAAGTCAGATTGCAACTGGCGCCGCGAAGCGGGCTATGCCGCCAGATCAGTCCTGCGGCAGAAGCACGACGCCTTGATCGGAACCTCCGCCCGCGCCTGCGCGAGATCGAGCCGCTGCTTGATCAGCAGCCGCTCCACCTTCTCGCCGCGACGGGCCAGGCATTCGTGCAGCCCGTGCAGCGACCAGAGATTATCCGGATGCTGGCAGGCGCGGCTCAGCTTGCCGTCAAGGCCGAGATCGGAGCGGTACACCGCCTCGGCTTCCTCGATCCGCCCCTGTTCGAGCAGCAGCGCGCCCAGCGCGTGGCGGGTCGGCTGCATCCATCCCCACGGCTCGTCATAGGGCAGGCCGTCGCTGAGCTCGACTGATCGGCGCAGATGCGCAAACGCCACATCGAAATGGCCCTTGCGGTATTCCAGCTCGCCATCCAGCATCGCCTGCGCGACTTCCAGCAAATTGACGATCTTGTTGTTGTGGACGCGGCGGCTCTCCGGCACGCGAGCTTTCGCCGCCACGAACAACGCCCGCTCCGCTTCGGCCTCGGCAACGTTGCCGAGCGCCGAATGCGCGACCGCCTTGGCGTAGTGGATCTTGGCGACGTTCGAGCAATAGAGCTCTTTGTCCTCTGGCAATTTCTGCGCGATGATTTCGTGCCATTTGCCGAAGCGCACCAGCACGTGCTGCTTCATCGTCAGATAGCCTTCGAGGAAATCCGCCATCGGCGGCGACTGAATCCGCAGCGCGGCTTCCGGGATCGTCGCGATCAATTCCTCCGCCGCCGCGATAGCGGGCGTGTACTGGCCAAGGAACATTGCGCCATAGATCGCAAAGTGAAAATTGTGAATGACATAGACGAGGTAGACACCCGGATCGGTCGAATAGGCGAGGAATTTTCTGTCGGTCTCCAGTGCCCTCTGATTGTAGGTGAGCACGTCCCTGTAGTGCCCGCACAGCACGTCGAGATGGGTCGGCATGTGAATGAGGTGACCGGAATCCGGCATGATCTCGCGCAGCCGATCGCCGGCCCGCAGCGCGCGCTCGGGGAACGGCGACATCTCCATCAGGTGAACGTAGAGATGCAGCAGCCCCGGGTGATCCCATGCCGCGGGAATCCGGTCGAGCGCGTGTTCAAGCAGCGCGCGACATTCCTCGGTGCCGGCACCTTCGGTAGGCTTGCCGGACGGCAGGTCCCACATCTGCCACGGCGTCTCGTTCATGATCGATTCGGCCAGCACGGCGCGGACTTCGAGATCGTCGGGATGCGCAGCGAAGATCTTGCGCATTTCGCTTGTATAGGCCTTGTCCCACGGCGACATGTCTTCAATGGCTTCGCGCTGCGGATAGCGCGCCGCGAGCGCCTTGATCATCGCCTGCTCGACCGGACTGGCTTTGCCGGCATGCGCCAGCGCAGCCTGCATCGCGTCGTAGGATGCCGACAGCGCATTCTGCCGGCCGAGCGGGTCGTAGCGCACCCACGGCAGATTGTAGTTCGGTCCCGAGGCGTAGCTGATGCCCCAATGCGCCATGGCGCATTCGCCGTCATGCCCCAGCGCCTTCTGGAAGCATTTGATTGCTTCATAGTGGTTGAAGCCGAACAGCCAGTTGAGTCCGCGGTCGAACCAGACCTGCGCGTCCGGCGATGACGTCGTGACTTTGCGGCTGTACGGCCCGAGATCGAAATAGGTCATGCCGTTTCATCTCCGGAAGCGGTGGGGTTTCTCGATCAGTCTAGCACAGCTCGGCATCGCCCGGAGCCGCGATTGGTCGGAAAAATTCTATCGTCGTCCCTGCGAACGCAGGGACCCATACCGCGTGATTTATCGAGGAAACGCGGTGGCTGATGCTCTGCATCAACCCAGTTGCGTTGCGCGTTGCCGAAGCCAGGCCGTCGCGCAGTGTGCCCCTTTCGTCGGACGCGGCGTATGGGTCCCTGCGTTCGCAGGGACGACTCGCTGATAGATGACGCTTCACGGTGAGGTTTTCTGTGTCACTTTCCGTTGAAACGCCGACAGCACCGCGCCCAGCGCCAGCATCGCGGCGGATATATTCAGCGCGAACGACAGGCTGCCGACGGCATCCGTGATCGCGCCGACCACGATGGGCCCGAGCGTCTGGCCGATGCCGAATGAAATCGTCATCGCCGCAATCGCGGTTGGCCAGGCCTGCGGCGGATAGTTGAAGCGCACGAAGGCCGTGGTGGAGCCGACCACCGCGAAGAAAGCGACGCCGAACACCAGCGCCGAGATCGCGAGCAGCCATACCGAGTGCCCGAAGATCGGCAGCGCCGCGCCGATCGCGTTGACGCCGAGGATGATCGTGGTAGTGAGGCCGCCGCGATCGAGCGCGAGCACGCGCCGCCACACCCAGGGCGTCGCGAACGCGCTGAGGCCGATCAGGCTCCAGAACGCGCTCTGCGCCGCCGCGCCGCCGCCGGCGTCGCGCACATAGGCGATCATGAAGGTCATGTAGGCGATGTAGCCGGCGCCGAACAGGAAGTATCCGATCAGATAGGTCAGCACCGGCCGGATGGAGAATGTGGCCGGCGCCGCCTTGTCGATCGCAGCGCCGCTGTCGAGCGGCGCCAGCAACAGCGGCAGGATCAGGACCGCGCAGAGCACCGTCATGGCCCACCACACGATCCACCACGATCCCGGTCCAAAGCTCTGCAGCACGAACGGCGCGACCAGTCCCGATGAGAGAATGCCGAGCCCCGGCCCGGCATAAAACAGGCTGAGCAGGAAGTTGGCGCGCTCGGGGCGCGTTTGCGCGATCGTGGCGGCCAGCGCCGCGCCACCGACAAACCCGCCCGCAGCGCCGATGCCCGCCAGCAGTCGCGCAAAGCTCAGCACGAAAAAATTACCTGACACGGCGCATAGCGCGAGCGAAGTGACGGCGGCAAGCGTTCCCCAGCGGACTGTTCGCGCTAACCCGAAGCGCCGAATCATCCGTGAGGCAAGCAACGCACCCGCCAGATAACCGACGGCGTTGATCGTGTTCATGAAGCCGGCCGCGGAATAGGACCAACCGAGCGCGTCGCGCATGTCGGGCAGCACCAGCGCATAGGCGAAGCGGCCGATTCCCAGGCCGATCGTCGGCGCGAGCGACAGAATGAGGATCAGCCACGCAGGATGCGCGTAGGTTGGGCGGTCAGGGGATTTCACAAAATTCTCCGGCGGCAGTCATTCTGGCAGGCAAAACGGCCGTTGCACAGGCGCTTGGCGCGCGACGGGTTCAGCCGACCAGCACCAGCACGACGCCGAGCACCGTCAGCGCTGCGCCCGCCACGATCCGCGCGGTGATCGCGATGTGCTTGAGCACCATCGCGCTCAGCGCCAGCGTGACCAGCGGATAGATCGCGGCCAGCGGCGCCACCAGCGTAATCGGGCCGTTGCGCACCGCGGCGAACAGGGTCAGCGCGCTCAGGCCGTTGCTGATCCCGGTCATCGCAAACCAGAAAATACCGGCGCGCGGCGCATCGACGACAAAGCTGCCCTTGCGGACGCGCTGCACCGTCAGCACCACCAGCGAGGATGTGATGTAGCCGATCAGGCAGGCCCACAGCGGGCTTGGCCACACCTCGAGCCCCAGCTTGACCACCGGCGGCGCGATGCCGCGGATCAGCGCGCTGCACAGCGGCAACAATAACGCCCAGCTTCGCCAGTGGCCGAGGTCGCGCGGGCGCGTCACGGTAATGATCGCCGCGCCCGCGACGGCCACGACGAGGCCCGCGAGTTGCGGCGGATGCAGCGGTTCGTGCAGCAGGATCACGGCCGTGGCCACCGCAAACAGCGGCGCGAGGTTGCCGAGCGTCGAGGTGATGACAGGCCCCAGCGCCCGGTTCGAGGCGAAGGTCAACAGCGTCAGCGAGGCCGGGAAAAACAGACCGATGGCGATGAAGATGGGGAGGCCGCGCCAGACCACGGGTTCGCCCTGCAGGACCAGCGGCGACAGCAGCAAAAACAGCAGCGTGAAGGAGGGGACACTGATCGCGGCCCCCGATAGCGGCTCGACCGTCCGCAGGCCCAGCTGCGCCAGAACGACCCCGGCGCCCAGAAAACCCGCCGAGGCAAAGGCGTAGATGATGGCCGAAGTCATGAGGTCCGTCTTGTTGCCTTCTTGCGGGGCGGGTTGCTCGTTCCGGCCTTTGTGACCTGTCCGCGGTGCCTTGCCAATCCGCCTTGCCAATCTTCCTTGGGCGTTTTAGCACTCGGCCCGACCCGTCATTCCGGGGCGTGGCGAAGCCACGAGCCCGGAATCCATTCGCCCGCTTGCTCGTGGCCGGCATGGATTCCGGATCGCCTCGGCTCACGCTCGATGTCCGGAACGACGACCAGAGAGCCTAGAAGGACCAGACCATGGCGACCCATAAACTGCTGCTTCTCCCCGGCGACGGCATCGGCCCCGAAGTGATGGGGGAGGTCCAGCGCCTGATCGACTGGCTCAACAAGCAGGGCATCGCCTCGTTCGAGACGGAGCAGGGGCTGGTCGGCGGCTCCGCCTATGACGCCCACAAGGTGTCGATCTCGGAAGGCGACATGGCCAAGGCCACGGCGGCGGACGCCATCATCTTCGGTGCGGTCGGCGGTCCGAAATGGGACAGCGTGCCCTACGAGGTGCGGCCCGAGGCGGGCCTGTTGCGCCTGCGCAAGGATCTCGGCCTGTTCGCCAATCTGCGCCCCGCCGTGTGCTACCCGGCGCTGGCGGAGGCCTCCAGCCTGAAGCGCGAGGCGGTCGAAGGCCTCGACATCATGATCGTGCGCGAATTGACCGGCGGCGTCTATTTCGGCGAGCCCAAGACCATCACCGATCTCGGCAACGGCCAGAAGCGCGCCATCGACACGCAGGTCTATGACACCTACGAGATCGAGCGCATCGGCCGCGTCGCCTTCGACCTGGCGCGCAAGCGCAACAATAAAGTGACCTCGATGGAAAAGCGCAACGTCATGAAGTCGGGCGTGCTCTGGAACGAGGTCATGACCCAGGTCCACGCGCGCGAATACAAGGACGTGACGCTGGAGCATCAGCTCGCCGATTCCGGCGGCATGATGCTGGTGAAGGCGCCGAAACAGTTCGACGTCATCGTGACCGACAATCTGTTCGGCGACATGCTGTCCGACATCGCGGCGATGCTGACCGGCTCGCTCGGCATGCTGCCCTCGGCCTCGCTCGGCGAGGTCGACGCCAAGACCAAAAAGCGCCGCTCGCTGTTCGAGCCCGTGCATGGCTCCGCGCCCGATATCGCCGGCCAGGGCCTGGCCAACCCGATCGCGATGATCTCCTCGTTCGGGATGGCGCTGCGCTATTCCTTCGACATGGGCGCGCTGGCCGACAAGGTCGATGCGGCCATCGCAGCCGTGCTCGCGAGCGGACTTCGTACGGCTGACATCAAGTCCGAGGGCACGAAGGCTGCCTCGACCACGCAGATGGGCGAGGCGATCCTGGCGGAATTGCAGAAGCTCCACGCGTAAGGCCACAACAAACTCGCCGTCGTCCCGGCCTTGAGCCGGGACCCATACTCCGCGGCCTCTCGATTTTGAGCGGTCGGAGCCGGCACCTTCCAGATACAACCACGGCCGGTGGTTATGGGTCCCGGCTCAAGGCCGGGACGACGTGGAAATCGTGGAAGCTGCGTGCCTTAACTCGTAGCCAAGAAGAAATTTACCGGAGCCCGTTTCATGGACGCCTCGCATCGCCCAAAGCTTGCGGAAACCTTCGTTCATGAAACGGTGCGCCTGCGCGAGGCCGACATCGGCCGGCATTGCGAAGTCCTCGCCAATACCCGCGTCGAATATGCCTCGCTCGGCGACTACTCCTATCTCGGCGAAAATTGCGACGTCGCCGATGCCGTGATCGGAAAATTCACGGCGATCGCCAACTCAGTGCGGATCGGCGCGCCGAACCATCCGATGGGCCGGGCCTCGCAACATCGCTTCACTTATTGCCCGGAATATTACGAGGCGACGGCCTCGCGCGACCGCGACTTCTTTGCCGAGCGCCGCGGCGACCGGGTGATCGTCGGCAACGACTGTCTGGATCGGCCATGCCGCCATCTTGCTGCCGGGCGTGACGGTCGGCGACGGTGCGGTGATCGCCGCGGGCGCCGTCGTCAGCCGCGACGTGCCGCCTTACACAATCGTCGGCGGCGTCCCGGCGCGGGCGATCCGCCAGCGCTTTCCCGATGCGGTCGCCGAAAGCCTGCGCCGCATCGCCTGGTGGGACTGGCCGGATGAGGTCATCTTCGAACGTCTGGGCGATTTTCGCTCGGAAGCGATCGAGGAGTTTTGCGAGCGCTACGATCCGGCGTTCGCTGTGGGTCGATAGACGCAAGTAGATGCGGCAAGCACCGCTGCCCATCCTCCCCTGAGGGGGCGGATCGGTTCGCATGCAATGCGCAATTGAGGCGGGGTGACGGTCTCATCAACTCTAACAGCGTTCGCGTTGAGAGACTGTCACCCCGCCCCGCGCACATTGCGCTTCGCTCCATGCGAACCGACCCTCCCCCTCAAGGGGCGGATGAAGCCGCAGCGCATCATAAAAAATGCCCGGTCGAAGCCGGGCATTTTTCGATCAAATGATTGTCGCTCTCAATACAGCGGAATCCGCTGCGGATAGCCGCCCATATCCGACGGCGGGTTGAGCGGCTGGCGGTCGATCGGGCGGTTGAGGTTTTCGCGCGCGAACGAGGGATAGCCGATCTCCGGCGGGAAGGCGTAGTCCTGGAATTTGCGGTCGCCCGGCAGCACTTCCGTGCCGGCATCGAGCCAGGAGCGCGTGGTGACGTAAACGCGGGTGCGCGGGCCCTGCTGGTAGGAGCGGTTCGGACCGTTGGCGCCGTAGTAGGGGCGGCCGTTCTTGTCGTATTGCTGCCTGGACTGGGCGTTGGCCGAAGCCGAGCCGAGCGCGACGAGGGCAGCCGCGGCAAGCATCATCGCGAGCTTGCTCGCAGCGGGGAATTTTCGGGTCATTGCATCCTCGTCATTGTCCGCCCGTGACGGGCTGGCGGATCGCCAAATCTGGTTGCCGGCATTGTAGCCATGGCGGCACCCGCGTCGCTAGGTCAATTGCGCCACACCGCGCACGAATAATGCAGCGCGCAGCGAGAAAGTTGCATGAAAACCAGTGTCTTGGCGGCTTGTTGCCACAATTGTGAGGGGTCGCCAAGCAGGTGCCGCCAATGGCGGATCAAAGGGTGCCGCGCAAATGCGGATTGTCGGCGCCCATGACCCAGTCCGCTGACGGGGCCGGCGCGCCCGATGCGGCGCAATCGCTGCGCCTGATTTCGGCATGGGCGAACAATTCCGCCAGTTTTGCATCGTTGCCGGCCGTCAGCAGGATCAGCCGGTTCAGCATGCAGCCGATCGCCGTGCGCCGGGCCGGCAAGTCGTCGCCCAGGCACGACCAGCCGGAGAGCCGGAATTTCGGCGCGTCGACATGTCTGTAAAACCGCAGGCAGGCGCGGCCGGCTTCCGTGCCGCCGATCCGGCGAAACAGGGTGACGGGGCCGAATTTGCTGTCAGCGATGCCGGCCGCCTCCAGCTCGCGCGGGCCGGCCGGGTCCATCCGTGCGGCAAGGTAGCCGGCCGCCGAGCCGACCTGATCGATTTCTTCACCCGGACGATAGATTTCGAGTTCGGCGACCGGCGTGCCGCCGATACCGCTCCAGCGGAACACATCCTTGCGACCGCCCTCCGGATGCCTGGAAATCTCGTAAGTCTCTGTCTTGCCGGGGAAATTGAGCTGGCTTACCGCGAACGCGGGCGCGGTGCGGGCAGCCTGGCTCCAGGTTTTCGGCGACGTCTCCATCGCGGCAACGGCAGGCAGATGCTCCCATAGCGCGATACCGCAAATCGCCATCAGCGCCAGCACCATCAGATAGGCGCAGAGCCGGTTCAGCGTAGCGTAGACCTCGTCCACGAAGCTTGCCAGCGCCGTCCAGAAATTCAGCGTATGGTCGGAATTGGCCGTTCTGGCCGGAAACGAATGCATCAAACGCCCAAAATTTGTCAGAACGGCGTTTCTCGCATAGAAGCGCTGCCTTCCCCCTTTCCGCATCAAACGGCAGGGTGGCATTTTTCCTCGGAGAGTGAATGATGGGTTACAAAGTCGCTGTCGTCGGTGCGACCGGCAATGTCGGGCGCGAAATGCTCAACATTCTCGACGAGCGCAAATTCCCCGCCGACGAGGTCGTGGTGCTGGCCTCGCGCCGCAGCGTCGGCGTCGAGGTGTCCTATGGCGACCGAATCCTGAAGGTCAAAGCGCTCGAGCATTATGATTTTTCCGACGTCGACATCTGCCTGATGTCGGCGGGCGGCGCGGTGTCGAAGGAATGGTCGCCCAAAATCGGCGCCGCCGGCGCGGTCGTGATCGACAATTCGTCGGCCTGGCGGATGGATCCGGACGTGCCGCTGATCGTGCCCGAGGTGAACGCGGACGCGATCAAGGGTTTTGCCAAGAAGAACATCATCGCCAACCCGAACTGCTCGACCGCGCAGCTCGTGGTGGCGCTGAAGCCGCTGCATGACAAGGCCACCATCAAGCGCGTCGTGGTTGCGACCTACCAGTCGGTCTCCGGCGCGGGCAAGGATGCGATGGACGAATTGTTCTCGCAGACCAAGGCCGTCTACACCAACAGCGAACTGATCAACAAGAAATTCCCCAAGCGCATCGCCTTCAACGTCATCCCCGAGATCGACGTGTTCATGGAGGACGGTTACACCAAGGAAGAGTGGAAGATGATGATGGAGACCAAGAAAATTCTTGATCCCAAAATCAGGCTGACCGCGACCTGCGTGCGGGTGCCGGTGTTCGTCGGCCATTCGGAAGCCGTCAACATCGAGTTCGAGAACCCGATCACGGCGGACGAAGCGCGCAACATCCTGCGCAATGCGCCGGGATGCCTCGTCATCGACAAGCACGAGCCTGGCGGCTACGTCACGCCGTATGAGGCGGCGGGCGAGGACGCGACGTATATCAGCCGCATCCGCGAGGACAACACCGTCGAGAACGGCCTGGTGCTGTGGTGCGTGTCGGACAATCTGCGCAAGGGCGCGGCGCTGAACGCGATCCAGATCGCCGAAAGCCTGATCAACCGCAAGCTGATCACCGCGAAGAAGAAAGCGGCGTGAGTCGGGATTTGTAGGGTGGGCAAAGGCGCATCGCGCCGTGCCCACCATCTATCGTCGAACGTCGTAGAGAATGGTGGGCACGCTGCGCTTTGCCCACCCTACGAGATCTGTCAGACCTCATCCTGAGGAGGCGCAAAGCGCCGTCTCGAAGGAGGAAAGCCCGGATGGGCCAGCGCGGCCACATGGTTCGAGACGGCGCTGACGCGCCTCCTCACCATGAGGGTTCAGATGGTTGCGTTCAGGATGCTTCCCCCACGCTCCTAAATTCCTTCGCCGCCTTGTCGAGCACGAACAGCGACCCCTCGGCCACGCCGAAATAAGCGCCGTGCAATTGCATCTCGCCGCGCTCGACCGCCTTCTGCACGAACGGGAACGTCATCAGGTTTTCGAGCGAGCGGAAGATCGCGGCTTTTTCGATCCGCACCACAAAGTCCTGCATCGCCTCGTGCTCGCGCTGCTCGACGACCTCGCCCGGCTTGATGAACATGGCCATCCAGCGGCCGATGAAATCGCCCGGCGACAGCGGGTCGATCTTGTCGACGAAGGCGCGGATGCCGCCGCATTGGGCATGGCCGAGCACCACGACGTGCTGGATGCGGAGCACGCTGACGGCATATTCCAGCGCCGCCGAGACGCCGTGGGCGCCGCCATCGGGCTGATAGACCGGCACCAGATTGGCAACGTTGCGCACCACGAACAGTTCGCCGGGGCCGGCATCGAAGATCACTTCCGGCGAAACGCGGGAATCGCAGCAACCGATCACCATCACGGCGGGCGACTGGCCGCGTTCGGAGAGTTCCCGATAGCGCGTCTGCTCGGTCGGCAGCCGCTGCGAGGTGAAGGCCCGGTAGCCTTCCAGCAGATGTTGCGGGAATGAGGTTGTCATGTGTACTCATACCTTTTGAGGCATGCCTAACCATACGCCGATGGCCGGAACAAGGCTTTCGGACCGCCGCGTCTGAGGTGGTACGGCATGCTCGAGAGATTCCCAGAAAGCGCCTAAGGAAATTCCAGCCCATGATCCGTCCGCGCCGCAGCCTGTTGTTCATGCCGGGATCGAACGTCCGGGCGCTGGAAAAGGCGCGCACGCTGGCGGCCGACGGCATCATTCTCGACCTCGAGGATTCGGTGGCGCCGGACGCCAAGGCCACCGCGCGCGACCAGATCGCCAAGGCGGTTGCCGCCGGCGGGTTCGGCAAGCGCGAGGTGCTGATCCGCGTCAACAGCCTCGACACGCCGTGGTGGGTCGACGACGTCACGATGGCCGGCAAGGCCAAACCCGACGGCATTCTGGTTCCCAAGATCTCGACCGTGGCCGATCTCAACGCCATCGCCAACCGCCTGAGCGACATCAACGCCGACATGTCGATCCGGGTCTGGGCGATGCTGGAAACCGCGCGCGGGGTGCTGGATGCCGACAAGCTCGCGGCGGCGTCGAAGGATTCGGAAATCCGGCTCGCCGGCTTCGTGTTCGGACCCAATGACATTTCGCGCGAGACGCGGATCCGCATGCAGCCGGGCCGCGCCGCGATGATCCCGATGATCACGCACTGCATTTTGGCGACCCGCGCGCACGGGCTCGAAATTCTCGACGGCCCCTACAGCGACATCAGCAATATCGATGGCTTTGCCACCGAATGCGCGCAAGGCCGCGATCTCGGCTTCGACGGCAAGACCCTGATCCATCCGAGCCATATCGAGGCCTGCAACGCCATCTTCACGCCGCCGGCGGAAGAGGTCGCCGAAGCGCGCAAGATCATCGCGGCGTTCGAGAAACCGGAAAACGCCTCCCGCGGCGCCATCCAGCTCGACGGCCGGATGGTGGAGCGGCTGCACGCCGACATGGCCAAGCGCACGATCGCGATTGCGGACGCGATCGCGGCGATGGGGACGAATTAGCGAAGGAATAGATCAGGTTAGGCTGAACTACGGACCATTGCGGCCGAGGTGAAGCCTACTTTGCATGGGGTTGTTTTCGATATTTTGTCTTCGGGCGCCAGCGGCGTGCCGCTCGCGTTATGCAGCCGTACGAGCAGCAGCGCTGCGACCGCGACGGCCGCAGCGATCAACATATGCAGCCAGGTAGAACGCGCCATTCTCGGCAACTCCCGGCGCCGATCTTACTGTTGCACCCGCGGGCCGAGGCCGTCGATCGTGTCGGCATTGCCGCAATATTCTTCGTAATGCTTTGCCGCGGTGCCGGCGGCCAGATCGCGGTCGCACTGGCGCTTGTGATTGCACAGCGAGCAGACGCGCTCCATGTCGCGCAGCACATGCGGCTCGCTCCGCGCCAGATCCTGCTGGTTGATGCCGAGCGCCGCCAGCATCTTCGGCAGTTCGTCTGCGGCGTGCGGGCCCTGACGGACCAGCGCCTCGAGGTCGGTCGTGGACATCCGCAATTCACTGGCGATCTGGCTGAAATTGGCGGAGTCCATCTCGCGCATTTCCCGCAGTTCTCGCCGGTGCTTCAGCCATTCGCCGAACACATCGACCACGAGGCTGACGACGGGATAGGGCTTTTCCTGAACGGTCATGGCGCGGCTCCCTTGGGCTGCTGTGATGACCCAAGGTGCGCGTAGCGGGCGCGGACGTCATTGCGCTGGATCAAATTGGAATCTTCACCCGCCCCTTGAGGGGGCGGGTCGTCACGCATCGCAAGATGCGTGACGGGGTGGGGTGACGGTCTCTCCGCGTCCAACAGTGCCCGAGTGGAGAGATCACCCCACCCCGACTTGCATTCGCTTCGCGAACGCAAGCCGACCCGCCCCCTCAAGGGGCGGGTGTAAAGAAGGTCGCTATTTGCCGAACCTCTCTGTCGCCCAAGCGTAGAGGCTGCCTTCAATTGGAGCCTGTCCGCCGCGGCCTTTCGGCGAGATGTGCAGTCCGATGATCGCGGGATCGGCGATCAGCCCTGAAAAATCCGACGGCTCAAAAAACTGCTTCGGCTCGGCGTGAACAGCGTAAAAAGATTGCTTCGGCAGCGCATGCTGCAGTTCACCCGCGCGGCGCGCCAGCGCGGTGATCGCGGCGGGGCCATAGATGGCGACGCGGATGTCGGAGAGGCGGCTCGATCGGTGTCGCAACTGGCGCAGCATGAAGGTGACGCGATGGCGCAACGCCAGCCAGTCCGGCGTCAGGTCCTCCTGCTCCATCAGGTCTTCGAATGCCCGCACGATCGGATCGCCCGCAGGCAGATACAAAACCGAATTGCCGAGCTGGCGCCGGCGCTCCCACGCGAAGTACGGCTTGGCCGGATCGATCTCGATCGGCTTCAGCAACAGCACGTCGGCGTCGAGCCATAGTCCGGCGCGCTCGGCCATCAGCCGCATGCGGAAGAAGTCGCTGAACTGCAAAATGGTCCAGTCGCGCCAGCTTCCGTCCGGCTGCGGCGGCCGAAGCCGTTCGGAAAAGGAATGCGGCAGGATTGCCTCGGCCTCGGCGTTGCCGACGCCGTCGGGCAGACCAGGCAATGGATCGAAACTGTAGACGGTGACCTTGTGGCCGGCGGCGACTTGCGAGCGCAGGCAGGTCAGCCGCAGCCGGTCGAGCGGGCCATGCCAGAAAGTGACGACGTCAGGCCGCATCCGCGCCGCTCCCGCTTAAACAAAAGAGCCCCGATGCGATCGGGGCTCTCGTGACACAATGAGTTAGTACGATCAGGCCCAGGCGCGCTCTTTCTTCAGCTTCACCTCGTAATCGTCGATCGACGATTTCTTTTCCATGGTCAGGCCGATGTCGTCGAGGCCGTTGATCAGGCAGTGCTTGCGGAACGGATCGATCTCGAACTTCACCTTGCCGCCGTCGGGACCGCGGATCTCCTGGTTGGCGAGATCGATGGTCAGCGTGGCGTTGGCGCCGCGCTCGGCGTCATCGAACAGCTTGTCGAGGTCGTCCTGGGTGACGCGGATCGGCAGGATGCCGTTCTTGAAGCAGTTGTTGTAGAAGATGTCGCCGAACGAGGTCGAGATCACGCAGCGGATGCCGAAATCGAGCAGCGCCCACGGCGCATGCTCGCGGCTCGAACCGCAGCCGAAATTGTCGCCGGCGACCAGCACCTTGGCGCTGCGATAGGCCTTCTGGTTGAGCACGAAGTCCGGGTTCTCGCTGCCGTCATCGTTGTAGCGCTGCTCGGAGAAAAGCCCCTTGCCAAGGCCGGTGCGCTTGATGGTCTTGAGGTACTGCTTCGGAATGATCATGTCGGTGTCGACATTGATGATCTTCAGCGGGGCCGCTACGCCTTCCAGGGTGGTGAATTTTTCCATCGGTCGCTTCCCGGTTGAATCTGGGGGCAAGGCTGGTAATTTATCTCGAATATCGCCCCGGCAAAAGGCCCAAATACGCAATCCTAGCCCGCATCGGCCTCGATCCCCTCCATATCGGCGTCCGACAGCCCGAAATGGTGCCCGATCTCGTGGATCAGGACGTGGCGGACGATATGGCCCATCGTCTCCTCATGCTCGGCCCAGTAATCGAGGATCGGCCGCCGGTAGAGCCAGATCATGTTGGGCAGGCGGGCGACGTCGCCATGGCTCTGCTGCGGCATGCCGATGCCCTGGAACAGGCCGAGCAGGTCGAACTCGCTCTCGGCCTGCATCTCCTCCAGCACCTCGTCGGTGGGAAAATCGTCGACGCGGATGATCACGCCCTCGCACAGGGTGCGAAACGCCTTGGGCAGGCGCTCGAACACCTCATGCGCCATGGCTTCCATTTCGGCGAGCGAGGGGGCTTTTGCTTCGGTCCACATCAGAACGTATTTAGCGTGTGTTATGATCCGGCGCATCCTGATTTTGCGGAGTTGACCTCGGTCCGCCAATCAGTGACCGTACGGGGATATCAGACGTGGATGGACGTGAGATGAAGCGGATTGTGACGGTCGCAGTTTGGGCTGCCTTTGCCGGGCTTTTGCTGCCGGGTGCGATGGCGCAGGCGCAGACGGTATCGCCGGAGCAGCGAGCCGCGACGGCGCCAAAGCCTGCCGGTACCGACATGTCCGCGCAGCGGCGCCGGCCGTTGCGGCGCGTGCCGATCTACCGGCAGGAATGGGCGCCCGACGTCTATCCGCGCTACAACCCGGGCCCCAACGCCGTGCGCTCCTGCACCGCGCATTACGTCCAGGAATACCGGCCGAGCGGCACGGTGATCACCCCGCGCATGAACTGCTACTGGCGGCCGGGCTAGGTTTTTCCCCCTACATTTTTTGGTCCGCGTTACCCGACAGGTCGGGCCGGCGCCGCGCGGACGCGCGCGTCGATTGCAGCGAACGGCGGGCGTCCTCCGTTCATGTTCGTGGCGCGTTCATTCAGGACCCATTCAAGTGGCGGGCCTCAGATTGCGTGCAGCGTTGCGGCGAGCAATTCGGCGCAGACGTGACACCCGACCCAAGGAGAGCATTCATGCAGTTCACGAAGATAATGGGGCTCGCCGCCGTTGGCGCGGTTCTCGCGCTCGCGGCTCCAGCCGAGCGCGCCAATGCGCTGTCGCTCAGCAATCCCGGCGCCGCCGCCGCAGTTCAAGAGAATGCCCGGCCGGAGACGACGGAAGTGCATTGGCGGCATCGCCATCACCACCGTTGGCACCGCCATCACCATCATCATCGTCACCACCATCATCGTCATTGGCGCCGCTGGTAGTAAAGTCGTGTAGGGTGGATTAGCGCAGCGTAATCCACCGCCGCGGAAGACGAGACATCGGCGGTGGGTTACGGCTTGCGCCCTAACCCACCCTACATCTGTTCGATCAACGACGAGGGGGCCGTCATGAAGAGCTTGATCGGAGCGGCCTTCGTCGCCGCTACACTCATGCTTGCCGTGCCTGCGACGATCGGGCCGGTCGCCGCGGCGCCGCAGGCGAAACCGCAAAGCGCCGGGACGTTCGCCGCCACCGATTTCAGTGCGCATCGCCGTGTCAGGCACCACCGTCATCACGGCTATTATCGTCCGTATTATCAGCCCCATTACTACGACCGGCCGGTCTACTATCGGCCGTATCCCTATGCCTCGCCGGCACCGTTCACCTTCGGCATCGGGTTCGGTCCGCGCTGGTGATGAGCTGTTAAGGTCCCGTAGGGTGGGCTGAGCGGAGCGAGCCCACCATCATGCAGCTTGCACGACGATAGATGGTGGGCACGTCGCTTCGCTCCTCTGCCCACCCTACGATCCGTGTGATCCCCGCGCATTCATCTTTGCGGTCGATGCATTCATGGCGCGTTCACGTGCCTGTCTCTAACGTCACGTTGGGAGCGACCTCAGAGAGACGCGACGATGATCAGCCGCAGAGCGGTTGAGGGCGCCGTCGCCGGTAGGGAGATTCATCCATGGCGATATCCGATCCCGGGCGCGGGCTTGTCCGACGTCTGGGGGTTACGGCTGCGGCGCTGCTTGCGTTCGCCGCCGCGTCACAACAGCGCGCCGAGGCGCTCTCGCTTGCGAGTCCCGGCACGGCGCCTTCAGCAAAATTCGCAACCGAGGATTTGACGACCGAAGTCCGGCATGGCGGTCATGGCGGCGGCGGTGGTTTCCGCGGCGGTGGAGGCGGCGGCTTTCGCGGCGGCGGTGGAGGCTTCCGCGGCGGCGGATTTCACGGCGGCGGTTTCAGGGGCGGCGGGGCTGCGTTTCACGGCGGCGGGTTCAGAGGCGGCGGCTTTCATCGCGGCGGCTTTGCGGTGCATCGCGGCGGCTTTCGCGCCGCGCCGATCTACCGCGGCGGCGGCATGCGTTACGGATATCGCCACGTTTATCACCGGCCGCATTTCCATCACCGGCATCACTTTCATCGGCGGTTCTACGCGCCGCGCTATTACGGCTACCCGACTTATTATGGCTATCGGCACCGCTATTGCCGCGTCGTCTGGACTTACTACGGGCCGCGCAAGATCTGCCGCTATCGTCCGTGGCATCATCACCACTGGCGCGTTCGTCACTATGGCTACCGCTATTGGTGAGACGGCTTGAAACGAAACAGGCGCCCGGTGGGGCGCCTGTTTTCATAAATAGAGACCCTCGCGGATCAATCCCAATCCTTGCCTTCCCAGGGCTTGATCTTCCATGGCGTCAGCTTCTCCATCCGCCACTGCGCCCAGTGTTCCGGCGGCCAATGGCCTAGACGCGAGGTTTCCTTGGGCGCATTTGGCAGATCGACGATGCGCGGCATCGACCGGCGGTACGCCTGGGTCGTCGCCTCGCTGATCAAATCGACGAATTCAGGCTTGTCCGCCACGGGCAGGCTCCCTCGCGAAGGATCTTCGCAAGGGATCACTCTGCGCCTCGCCCGTTAACGCAGCGTTTAGGGAACGCTTCGCTATCTAGGCAATGGACGATTAACGCCACTCCCGGATATCGACAAAGTGCCCGGCGATCGCGGCCGCCGCCGCCATGGCCGGCGACACCAGATGGGTGCGGCCCTTGAAACCCTGGCGACCCTCGAAGTTGCGGTTCGAGGTCGAAGCGCAGCGCTCTTCCGGCAACAGCTTGTCGGGATTCATCGCCAGACACATCGAGCAGCCCGGCTCGCGCCACTCGAAGCCCGCCTTGATGAAGATCTTGTCGAGGCCTTCGGCTTCCGCCTGCTCCTTCACGATGCCCGAGCCCGGCACGACCATCGCGTTGACATGGCCGTTGACGGTCTTGCCTTCGGCGACTTTCGCAGCCGCCCGCAGGTCCTCGATGCGGCCATTGGTGCAGGAGCCGATGAAGACGCGGTCGAGCTTGATGTCGGTGATCTTCGTCCCCGCCGTCAGGCCCATATATTTCAGCGCGCGATGTTTTGAGAGCCGCTTGGCTTCGTCCGCGATCTTGTCGGGATCGGGCACCAAGCCTGATATCGACACCACGTCCTCGGGCGAGGTGCCCCAGGTCACGATCGGCGGCAGCTTTGCCGCGTCCAGCCGGAACTCATGGTCGAAATGCGCGCCTTCGTCGGAGCGCAGCTTTTCCCAATAGCGCATCGCAGCGTCCCAGTCGGCGCCCTTCGGCGATTTCGGGCGGCCCTTGAGGAATTCGAACGCTTTTTCGTCCGGCGCGATCAGGCCGGCGCGGGCGCCGCCTTCGATCGACATGTTGCAGACCGTCATGCGGCCTTCCATCGAAAGCGCACGAATCGCGTCTCCGGCATATTCCAGCACATAGCCGGTGCCGCCGGCGGTGCCGATCTCGCCGATGATGGCGAGGATGATGTCCTTGCCGGTGACGCCGTCGGGCAATTTGCCGTCGACCACCGCGCGCATGTTCTTGGCTTTTTTCTGGATCAGCGTCTGCGTCGCCAGCACGTGCTCGACTTCCGAGGTGCCGATGCCATGCGCCAGCGCGCCGAACGCGCCATGGGTGGAGGTGTGGCTGTCGCCGCAGACGATGGTGGTACCGGGCAGCGTAAAGCCCTGCTCGGGGCCGATCACGTGAACGATGCCCTGGCGCTTGTCGAACTCGTTGAAATACTCGATGCCGAATTCTTTTGCGTTATCGGCCATCACCTTCATCTGCTCGATGCTTTCCGGATCGGGATTGGGCTTCGAGCGGTCGGTGGTCGGGATGTTGTGATCGACCACGGCCAGCGTCTTCTCCGGGGCATGAACCTTGCGGCCCGTCGCGCGCAGGCCTTCGAACGCCTGCGGCGAAGTCACCTCGTGCACCAGATGGCGGTCGATATAGAGCAGGCAGGTGCCGTCATCGGCTTCGTGCACCAGATGGTCGTTCCAGATCTTGTCGTACAGCGTGGTCGGTTGGGACATGAGCGTCAGCTCCAAAATGAAATTCTGTGTGAGCGATCAAGCGCGGATACGCGCAAGCAACGGACGTCGGCGCAGCATCAAGCTGCGCGCGTAAGCTCTGACGTCGCTGAAGTCGCGAAGCGTCCGAAGAAGCGGCCGGGCAGCCGCGAGCGATCGTCGATGATGACGAGCCGGGCGGTGCCGAAGGCGGCGCTGGTACGATCTAGAACCATTCTGAATTTCTAACACAGGGCGTGCCGCCGCCACAATCAATCGATTGGCAGGGCTGATCCCTAGATAGGTATCGACAACAAAAAAAGCGCGGGGCAAAACCCCGCGCTTTCGTCTCATCCCATTTCGGGAAAAATTACTCGCCGACGGCGACGCGGTGGCGCGCTCGGTCTTCTTCTCGACGATGCGGGCCGACTTGCCGCGCAGGTTGCGCAGGTAATACAGCTTGGCGCGACGCACCTTGCCGCGGCGCACCACCTTGATCGAGTCGATCATCGGCGACATCACGGGGAATACGCGCTCGACGCCTTCGCCATAGGAAATCTTGCGGACAGTGAAGCTCTCGTTGAGCCCGCCGCCGGAACGGCCGATGCAGACGCCTTCATAGGCCTGTACGCGGGTGCGCTCGCCTTCGACCACCTTGACGTTGACGATCACGGTGTCGCCGGGCCCGAATTCCGGGATCGTCTTGGTTGCCGACAGCTTGTCGAACTGCTCTTTTTCGAGCTGCTGAATGAGGTTCATTGAAATCTCCATCGACGGCGCGCCCAGCCAGACCATTGCGGGCTGCGCGAACGTCCTCTTATCCTGCCATTGCGCGGATTTGGCGCTCGTATAAGGCAAAGGCGCGCGCTTGTCACCCGTCTGTCGTGCTTTTTGTGGCCTTTTCGCCGGGCCTCGCGGTCCATAAATCCGGCCGCCGCGCCCGGGTCAGGGCCTCGGCCTCCGCCCGGCGCCAGGCCGCGACCTTGGCATGGTCGCCGGAAATCAGGATTTCCGGGATGCCGCGGCCCTCGAACTCCTGCGGACGGGTGAACTGGGGGTACTCCAGTAGTCCCTCGGAGAAGCTTTCATCCTCCCCCGAGGCCTGCTTGCCCATCACCCCCGGCAACAGCCGCACGCAGGCATCGATCAGCGCCATCGCGGCGATCTCGCCGCCGGACAGCACGTAGTCCCCGATCGAGACCTCTTCCAGGCGCCGCGCCTCGATCACCCGCTGGTCGACCCCTTCGAACCGGCCGCAGACGATCAGGGGGCCGGGCCCGGCGGCTAGCTGCGCCGCCTGCGCCTGGGTCAATGGCCGACCTCGCGGGCTCATCAGGAGACGTGGACGGCCTTGATCGGTATCCGCGGCATCGATCGCCGCCGCCAGCACGTCGGCCCGCAGCACCATACCCGGACCGCCGCCGGCCGGGGTGTCGTCGACGCTGCGATGCTTGTCGGTGGCCGAGGCCCGGATATCGCGCGCCTCCAGCGCCCATAGGCCGGACGCCAGTGCCTTGCCTGCCAGGCTGACGCCGAGCGGCCCGGGAAACATCTCGGGGAACAGGGTGAGGACGGTGGCGCGCCAGGTCATGATCAGGGGATCGCGGGTGAATTCAGGTCGTCATACGCGGGCTTGACCCGCGTATCCATCTTCTTCGAAGGATGGATCGCCGGGTCGCAGACAAGTTTACGTAGTCTGCGCAGAGCAGACCACTATGCCCGGCGATGACGAGCTAGGATTGAGCTTCGTCGCCTTCGATTTCCTGCGGCAGCTCGATCACCACGCGGCCATTGGCCAGATCGACCGTCGGCACCACCGCGTTGGTGAACGGCAGCAGCATGGTCGGGCCGCTCGGAGGCGCGATCTCGATGATGTCGCCGGCGCCGAAATTATGGATCGCGGCGACGCGGCCGAGCGGCTCGTCGGCGGCGGTGACTGCGGCGAGGCCGATCAGGTCGGCGTGGTAATATTCGTCTTCGTCGGTGGCCGGCAGTTTTTCGCGCGCGATATAGAGTTCGATGCCGTTGAGCCGTTCGGCGTCCTCGCGGGTGGCGATGCCTTTCAGCGTGGCCACCAGATGGTCCTTGGCCTCGCGGGCGTGCGTCACCTCGAACTGGCGCGCGCCGTCTTTGGTCGTCAGCGGGCCATAGTCTTTCACGGCGAATGGATCCTCCGTGAACGTCCACAGCTTTACCGCACCGCGCACGCCATGCGCGGCGCCGATACGCGCGACGCAAATCGGTGCAGCCACCGTCGTGCGCCGCTATGTCTTACTTCTTCGCGGCTTCGGCGGCGGCCTTGCGCTCCTTGCGCGGCACGGCCTTTTCCGGATTGTTGCGGGCGGGGCGCTTGACGACGCCGGCCGCATCGAGGAAGCGGGTCACCCGATCCGACGGCTGCGCGCCCTTGGCGAGCCAGGACTTCACCTTGTCCATGTCGAGCTTAAGCCGCGACTCATTGTCCTTCGGCAGCAGCGGATTGAAATGACCGAGACGCTCGATGAAGCGACCATCGCGGGGAAAGCGCGAGTCGGCGACGACGACGTGATAGACCGGACGCTTCTTGGTGCCTGCGCGCGCGAGGCGGATAACGACTGACATTTAGTTCTCCTGAGTGTTGGTTTGGATATGCGTGTTGTGAAATTGGCTGCGATTATTTCTTCTTCCCTGGGAAGCCGCCGAGGCCGGGCAGGGTGGGCTTGCCGCTCAAGCCCGTGAGGCCCGGCACATTCGGCAGACCCTGACGAAGACCAATCGGAAGATCCTTGGGCAATTGGGGCATTCCGCCGGCGCCGCCCTGCATCTTCTCCGCCATCGCCTTCATCTCTTCGGCCGAGGGCGGCTTCATGCCGCCGCCAAAGCCCATCGCCTGCGCGATGCCGGCCATCGGGCCGCGCTTGCCCGAACCCATGGCCTTCATCATGTCGGCCATGTTCCGGTGCATCTTGAGCAGCTTGTTGACTTCCTGCACTTCAAGACCTGCGCCTGCGGCGATGCGCTTTTTGCGGCTGGCTTTGAGGATGTCGGGACTCTTGCGCTCCTGCCGCGTCATCGAATCGATCACCGCGACCTGGCGCTTGATGATCTTGTCGTCGATCCCGGCCGCAGCGATCTGGTTCTTCATCTTGGCGACGCCGGGCATCATGCCCATCAGGCCGCTGATGCCGCCCATGTTCGCCATCTGCAGCAGTTGCTCGCGCATGTCGGTGAGATCGAACTGGCCCTTGCGCATCCGCTCGGCAGTGCGCGCGGCCTTTTCGGCGTCGATATTCGCCGCCGCCCGTTCGACCAGCGACACCACGTCGCCCATGCCGAGGATGCGGCCCGCAATGCGGCTCGGATGAAAATCTTCCAGCGCATCGGTCTTTTCGCCGGTGCCGATCAGCTTGATCGGCTTGCCGGTGACCGCGCGCATCGACAGCGCCGCGCCGCCGCGGCCGTCGCCGTCGACCCGCGTCAGCACGATACCGGTGAGGCCGACGCGCTGGTCGAACGCGCGCGCGAGATTGACCGCGTCCTGGCCGGTCAGCGAATCCGCGACCAGCAGCACTTCATGCGGATTGGCCACGGCTTTGATTTCCGCGGCCTCGCCCATCATTTCTTCGTCGAGCGTGGTGCGGCCGGCGGTGTCGAGCAGCACGACGTCGTAGCCGCCGAGCTTGCCGGCTTCCAGCGCGCGTTTTGCAATTTGCGCCGGCTTCTGGCCCGCCACGATCGGCAGCGTGGGGATGTCGAGGTCGCGGCCGAGCACGGCCAACTGCTCCATCGCCGCCGGGCGGTAGATGTCGAGCGAGGCCATCAGTACCTTGCGCTTGTCGCGCTGGACCATGCGGCGGGCGAGTTTTGCGGTCGTTGTGGTTTTGCCGGAGCCTTGCAGGCCGACCATCATGATCGCGACCGGCGGCACGGCATTGACGTCGATGGTCTGGCCGTCGGCACCCAACGTAGCGACCAGTTCGTCATGGACGATCTTGACCACCATCTGGCCGGGCGTGACCGACTTGACGACGGTGGCGCCGATCGCCTGCTCGCGGACGCGATCGATGAAATCCCTGACGACTTCAAGTGCAACGTCAGCTTCCAGCAGCGCGCGGCGCACCTCGCGCATCGCGGCATCGACGTCCTTTTCGGACAGCGCGCCGCGCCCCGTCAGACGATCGAGAATTCCACCAAGCCGTTCCGACAGATTGTCGAACAATGCCGTTGTCCTTTGTCCTGCCTGCGGCAGGCTCGCTGTTTTCAATCCACTCCGCTGTCATCACCCGCGAAGGCGGGTGATCCAGTATCCCAGAGCAGCTCGTTTTGAACCGAGAAGCCGCGGCGTACTGGATACCCCGCTTTCGCGGGGTATGACGGCCAGTTATGTGTCCTGGCGCTTAACGCCAAAACGACCGTCCAAACACTTTCGCGCCCGAGGGCGCATCGCGCTGTCGGGCGTTGGCCTCCGGCCTCATGGGCCGGGCGGCGAGTCGAAAAGAACGTCTTTCCGAGAAAGTGCGCGGGTTAAACGCCCGTAGGGGGTGAAAGTCAAGGAGAAATCAGGCCGGGATGGCCCCACTGGCCGTGCAAGTCATTGGACCAAATAGCGTTTTGGTAAGGGGCAATCGGCGGCGGACGAAGTGATGGCGTCGCAGGTTCCAAGTTGAGCCTGCGACGCCATATAGAGCCCCGTGTCCTCCGCTCCCTCCCGCCTTTCGTGATCAGCCCGTGCCCATCACCCGCCGCCGTGTCTTTACAGTGCTCGCCGGGGCCGCTGCGGCTGTTGGCGTGCCCTCGATCTGGATCAGCAATATGAAGACCTATGACGGCCCGGTTTCCGATCATTTCGACGGCACTCGCTTCTTCGATCCTGACGGGGTGCCGCCGAGATCGCTCGGAGAGGTGCTGCGCTGGCAGTTCGGCACCGACCGCAAACGCGCGAGCTGGCCGGATTGGGTGCCGAATGCGCACAGCGATACGCCGCCGCCGCGCGTCAGCGGCAACAAGGTGCGGCTGTCGTTTGTGGGCCACGTCACCTGGCTGATCCAGACGGCGGACTTGAACATTCTCGTCGATCCCGTGTGGTCGATGCGGGCCTCGCCGGTGTCGTTTGCCGGGCCGCAGCGACACAACGATCCCGGCATCGCCTTCGACGCGCTGCCCAGGATCGATGTCGTGCTGGTCTCACACGGCCACTACGACCATCTCGACATCGCGACGCTGTCAAAGCTGTCGGCAAAATTTTCGCCGCGCGTGATCACGCCGCTCGGCAACGATGTCACCATGCGCGACTCGGATCGCTCGATCAAAGCCGAGGTTTTCGACTGGCAGGATCGCGTCGAACTCGGCAACGGCATTGCGGTGACGCTGGTGCCGACGCAGCACTGGTCCGCGCGGGGATTGTTCGACCGCAACAAGGCGCTGTGGGCGAGTTTTGTATTGGAGACGCCGGCGGGGAAACTCTACATCGTCTGCGATTCCGGCTACGGCGAGGGCAAGCATTTTCGGCGCGTGGCCGAGAAGCACGGGCCATTGCGGCTGGCGATATTGCCGATCGGCGCCTATGAGCCGCGCTGGTTCATGAAGGACCAGCATATGAATCCGTCCGATGCCGTGAAGGCGCTGGCGGATTGCGGAGCCGCACAGGCGCTGGCGCATCATCACGGCACGTTCCAGCTCACGGATGAGGCGATCGATGCGCCGGCAATCGCTTTGGGCGAAGCGCTCAAGGAAGCAAGCATCCCGCCGGAGCGGTTCGCGGCGCTGAAGCCGGGGCAGGTTTACGAAATTTGATCGGTCGCCCCTGCGAACGCAGGGGCCCATACGCCGCGGCCGACGGGATGGGCACACCGGAAGACGGCTTTGGTTCAGCATACACGGTGTGATTTGAATAATGCAGAGCGTTAGCCACCGCGCTTCCTCGACGGATCACGCGGTATGGGTCCCTGCGTTCGCAGGGACGACGGCGCTATTGGCTCGCCTTGATCGCCCAGGACACGCTCACCGTCACCGACAGCGTTTCTTCGCCCGGCGCGACCTGTGCGCCGGCCGCCATTGGCGCTGCCATCTTGCCGCGAAACATCGGCGTCGGCGCACCTTCTTCGGAAATGCTGATGGGCTCGCCGAGCGTCACGCCGGCCGCCCTGGCGTAGATATCCGCCTTGCGGCGGGCGTCGGCGATCGCTTTTTCGCGGGCCTCGTCCAGGTATTTTGAGGCCTGCGTCACGGTGAAATTGATGCCGCCGATCTCGTTGGCGCCGGCGCCGACCAGCACGTCGATCAGGTTGGCGACTTTGGTGACGTCGCGAACCCTGACCGTGACGCGGTTGCTGGCGCGAAAGCTGACGATGCCCGATGCGCGATCCGAGGGTTTGTAATTCGCGGCAAACTGCGGCTGCAGCGACAGCCGCGAGGTCTGGTAGTCCTTCGCGTCGATGCCGGCGCCCTTGAGCGCCAGCAGCACCTTGCCCATCGCGGCGTTGTTGGCTTCCGACGCCTCGCGCGCGGTCTTGGCATCCGATGTCACGCCGCCGTCGATCTGGGCCTGGTCGGGCGCCACCGATACGGTCGCTTCGCCGGTCACGGAAATGGCAGGCGGCGGCGTCTGCGCCAGCGCGGGCGCGGCGAGCGAGATGGCAGTCGCGACGGCAAGGGCGGCGAGCGGACGTTTCACGCCGATCACCGCAGCGGCACGTAGACGTTGATCACCAGCTTGTCCTCCGCCGTCTTCAGCGGGTCGGTGATGTATTCCTCGATAAAGGTGTCTTTCGCTTCCAGCTTCTTGTCGTCGAGGTGGTTGGTGATCGCCTCGTAGGTGTTGTCCATGTTGTCGTAGGAGCCGCGATGGACGAACTTCAGCGCCTTGCCCTCCGGCGAGTTGCCCATGCTCATGTTCTTGGGCAGGTTCTTCGGCTCCTGGTCGACCGGGATTTCCGCCAGGAACGTGAAGCCGGTGTCGTCGGTCGAGGTATAGACGATCATCGAATTGCCCGTGGCCTTGATGCCCTGCTTGTCGAGCAGGGTGGTCAGCGACTTGAACGCCTCGATCAGGGTGTCGAACGCCGCATCCCAGTTGGCGGTGCCCTTGACGACAACCACCTTTTTGGGCGTTAGCGCGAATTCCTCGCCGAAGGGGTCGGCGGTCTGGACGTTGGCGGCGGGGGGCGGCGGCGCGGGCGCCGGGGCTTTTTCCGCCGTGGGGGTATCCGCCGGCGATCTGGTTTCGGCCGGCGGGGGCACCGGGACCGCCGAGGGCGCGGGGCTGGGTGAAGCCGAGGGGCTCGGGGCCGGCGAGGCCGAGGGGGCCGGCGATTGGGCGAGGGCGGCGCCGGTCAACGCAACCATGGAGAGCGCGGCCAGGGCCGCACGGAAAGTGCTGATTTGGTTCATTTCGGGTATTCTCCATCCACCCCATCCGGCGGCGGCATGTCCCGGTCCGCGCCCGCCAAAATGGTGCCAATTCCTAACATGCAAGGTCCGCTTTCGTCCCATGACAGATGCGTCATATGCCTCCCTCGCTTTTGCTTTGACGCGTTTTCTTCTCGCGAACCGGTATCCACCCCCGGATCAAGTCCGAGGGCATGCTTCGCTCGAAAACGCTCTAGGCTAGGCAATGTGACCATCATTCGCCATATAAGGCGGGCAGAATTTGGGAAATTTCATGAGCGCGCTGGCCAACCACGCATTTGCCAAGATGAACGGCATCGGCAACGAGATCGTCGTGGTGGATTTGCGCGACTCCAAGTCTGGCGTGACGCCGGAAGAGGCGCGCGCCGTGGCCTCCCCCGCAGGCGTGCCCTATGACCAGTTGATGGTGCTGCAGCCGCCGCGGCTGCAGGGCACCGAGGCCTTTATCCGCATCTACAACAATGACGGTTCGGAGGCCGGCGCCTGCGGCAACGGCATGCGCTGCGTGGTGCGCCGCCTGTTCGAGAAGACCGGCCAGACCGCGGTGACCTTCGAAACCCGCGCGGGGCTGTTGAACTGCTGGCAAGGCCCGGCGCCGGACCTCTACACCGTCGACATGGGGGCGCCGAAATTCGGCTGGCAGGAAATTCCGCTGGCGGAAGAGTTTCGCGACACCCGCTATATCGAGTTGCAGGTCGGTCCCATCGACGCGCCGTTGCTGCATTCGCCCTCGGTGGTGTCGATGGGCAATCCGCACGCGATCTTCTGGGTCGACGACGTCAACGCCTATGACCTCGAACGCTTCGGGCCGATGCTGGAAAACCACCCGATCTTCCCCGAGCGCGCCAACATTACACTGGCCCATATCGTCGATCGCGATCAGATCACGATCCGCACCTGGGAGCGTGGCGCCGGACTGACCAGGGCCTGCGGCTCGGCTGCGTGTGCGACCGCGGTGGCCGCTGCCCGGCTGAAGCGCGCCAATCGCAATGTCGAGATCACGTTGCCCGGCGGCAAGCTTGCGATCGAGTGGCGCGAGCGCGACGACCATGTGCTGATGACCGGCACCGCCGATTTCGAATATGAAGGCAATTTCGATCCGGCGCTGTTCGCCAGCGTCGCTTGAGCGCCATGAGCGTCGACGTTCTCACCTTTGGCTGTCGTCTCAACGCCTTCGAGTCCGAAGTGATCGCCCGCGAGGCGGAGCGCGCCGGGCTTTCCGATACCGTCGTCATCAACAGTTGCGCCGTTACCAACGAGGCGGTGGCGCAGGCGCGGCAGTCGATCCGCCGGCTGAAGCGCGAGCGGCCCGACGTGCGCATCGTCGTCACCGGCTGCGCCGCGCAGACGCCAGCCCAAAATGTTCGCCGAAATGGCCGAGGTCGATCGCGTCGTCGGCAATGACGACAAGATGCGCAGCGAGGCCTGGCGTGATGCGCGCGCGGCGTTCGATACCGGATTTGGCATCGCCGCCAGCGAGAAGATCGCGGTCGCCGACATCATGGCGGTCAAGCGAAATGGCGCCGCATCTGCTCGATGGTTTCAAGGCCGGCCTGCCGCGGGTGTTCGTACAGGTGCAGAACGGCTGCGACCATCGTTGCACCTTCTGCATCATCCCGTACGGCCGCGGCAATTCGCGCTCGGTGCCGATGGGCGCGGTCGTCGACCAGGTCCGCGCGCTCACTGAACGCGGCCATGCCGAGATCGTGCTGACGGGCGTCGATCTCACGAGCTATGGCGCCGACCTGCCGGGCACGCCAAAGCTCGGGCAACTGACAAAGCAGATATTGCGCCACGTGCCGGAATTGAAGCGCTTGCGGATTTCGTCGATCGATTCCATCGAAGCCGATCGCGATCTGCTCGACGTCATTGCGGGCGATGAACGTCTGATGCCGCATCTGCATCTGTCGCTGCAATCCGGCGACGACATGATCCTGAAGCGGATGAAGCGCCGGCATGCGCGACAGGATGCGATCGATTTCTGCGCCCAGGTGCGGCGGCTGCGGCCGGACATCACGCTCGGCGCGGATATCATCGCGGGTTTTCCGACCGAGACGGAAGAGATGTTCGCGCGCTCGCAAGACTTGGTGGAGGAATGCGAGCTTACCTTCCTTCACGTATTCCCCTATTCACCGCGGCCCGGCACACCCGCTGCGCGGATGCCGCAGGTGGTTGGTGGAAAGATTAAGGAACGCGCAAAGCGGTTGCGTGCGGTTGGCGAGGCGGCGCTGCGGAAGCGGCTGGCGCAAGAGATCGGCGCGACGCGCCAAGTGCTGATCGAGAGCGCGACGCAGGGGCGGACAGAGCATTTCCTGCCGGTGGCGATATCAGGCGAAACACCGGGCGCAGTAATGGCGCTGGCGATCAACGGCCACGACGGTGCGCGCCTGACGGTGTAATTCTTCCTTCTCCCCTTGTGGGAGAAGGTGGCGCGAAGCGCCGGATGAGGGGTTCCCTCAACGGGCACGACTCGCGGAGACAAACCCCTCAACCGTCTCGCTGCCGCTGCGCGCCAGCGATCCACCTTCTCCCACAAGGGGAGAAGGGAAGAGTCACTCCCCGTTCCATCCGCATTGCCGCAACCGCTCCCGCATATGCTCCGGCGCGGGCGCCACCACCCGCACCGGCTCCTTGTTCTTCGAAATCGGCACCACGATCTCGCGGGAATGCAGATGCAGGATCGGCTCACCGAATCGCGGGCCATTCCCGTAGATATTGTCACCGACGATCGGCCAGCCCGTCGCAGAGGTATGCACGCGCAATTGGTGGGTGCGGCCGGTGACGGGTTCCAGCGCCAGCCAGCACAGGCCGTCGCCGCGGCCGCGGACTTTCCAGTTGGTGACGGCCGTCTGGCCCTCCGGGTCCGGCTTCTGCCACCAGCCGCGCTCGGCGTTGAGCCGGCCGAGCGGCATGTCGATGGTGCCTTCGTCTTCGGCAGGTCCGCCCTCGACCACGGCCCAATAGGTCTTTCCGATCTTGCCGTGCTTGAACAACAGGCCGAGCGAAGCGGTCGCCTTGCGGTGGCGGCCCAGTATCAGACAGCCGGAGGTGTCCTTGTCGAGCCGGTGAGCCAGCACCGGCGGCCGCGGCAGGCCGAACCGCAGGCCGTCGAAGGACGCCTCTAAATTCGCGCCACCCTTGGGGCCGCGATGCACCGGCAGGCCGGCCGGCTTGTCGATGATCAGCATCAGCCCGTCGCGATGGAGCACGCGGGCCTGGATTTCTTCGGCCGTTAAGCCTGAGACATCAAAGGATGCCTCGGGCACATCAAGGGATGGCCCGGGAACAGCTATGGATCTGTTGTGACTTTCGCTCATGGCGCGAAACCGCTAACACGTCCCCAACATGAGCGAAACCACTCCCGGAACTCCCAAATTGAGCTGGTGGCGGCGGCTGTCCAGCGGCCTGAAGCGGACCTCGAGCGCGCTCGGCACGGCCGTTGCCGATCTCGTCATCCGCCGCAAGCTCGACCGCGCCATGCTCGACGATATCGAGGATGTGCTGCTGCGCGCCGATCTCGGCACGACCGTGGCGGCCCGGATCGCGGATGCCGTCGGCGCCGGCCGCTATGACAAGGCGATATCGGCCGACGAAGTAAAGACCGTGGTCGCGACCGAAGTCGAAAAGGTGCTGGCGCCGGTAGCAAAACCGCTGGAGATCGATGCGGCGCAAAAACCGTTCGTTATTCTGGTGGTCGGCGTCAACGGCTCGGGCAAGACCACCACCATCGGCAAGCTTGCCGCAAAATTGAGCGCCGAAGGCCGCAAGATCATGATGGCCGCCGGTGATACGTTCCGCGCCGCGGCGATCGAACAGCTCAAGGTGTGGGGCGAGCGCACGAGATCGCCGGTTGTTGCCGGCGCGCAGGGTTCGGATTCGGCAAGCCTCGCCTTCAGCGCGCTGACCGCGGCGAAGGAACAAAATATCGACGTGTTGCTGATCGATACCGCAGGCCGCCTGCAGAACAAGGCGGAGCTGATGAAAGAGTTGGAAAAGGTCGTTCGCGTCATCAAGAAGGTCGACGCGTCGGCGCCGCATGCCGTGCTGCTGGTGCTCGATGCCACGGTGGGACAAAATGCGCTGTCGCAGGTCGAGGCATTTCATCGTACCGCTGGCGTCACCGGTCTCGTGATGACGAAGCTCGACGGCACCGCGCGCGGCGGCATTCTGGTGGCGCTGGCGGAAAAGTTCAAACTGCCGGTGCACTTCGTCGGCGTCGGCGAAGGCGTTGACGATCTCGCGCCGTTTACGGCGCGGGACTTTGCCAACGCGATCGCAGGGATCGAGTAATTCATCCTTCGAGACGCGCCCCTCGCGCGCGTCTCGAAGGATGGCGGCAAAAACAGGTTTGATGGATAGACTAATGGACAAGACCCAGCCGCATCCGATGTTCAAGCTTGTGACCGAACTCGGTCCGCTGCTTGTGTTCTTCGTGGCGAATGCCAAGTTCAACCTGTTCGTCGCGACCGGCGCCTTCATGGTGGCGATCGTGGCCGCGATGATCGCCTCTTATGTGGTGGTGCGGCATGTGCCCATCATGGCGATCGTCACCGCCGTGATCGTGCTGGTGTTCGGCACGCTGACGCTGGCGCTGCACGACGAGACTTTCATCAAGGTCAAGCCGACCATCATCTACGGCCTGTTCGCGGCGATCCTGGGCGGCGGTCTTCTGTTCGGCCGCTCCTTCATTGCGGTCCTGTTCGACCAGATGTTCAACCTGACGCCGAAGGGCTGGCGCGTCCTGACCATGCGCTGGGCGTTGTTCTTCTTCGCGATGGCGATCCTGAACGAATTCATCTGGCGCACGCAGTCGACCGACTTCTGGGTCAACTTCAAGGTATTCGGCGTGACGCCGCTGACCATGGTGTTTGCGATCGCCCAGATGCCGCTGATCAAGCGCTACCATCTGGAGCCGGCCACGCTGGAAGCCAGCGAGGCCGAAGCGGGCGATGTGAGCAAGGGCTAGTCAAAAAGCAAAACGCACCGGCGCGCTAGGGCCGATGCGTTCGCTGTAGCGACCTCAGCTCTTCTGCTTGGCGATGATCTTGTCCTTGATCTTGTCGTAGGTCGCCTGCGGGACAACGCTCTTCTGCACCAGATCATCCTTGCCCTTGTACGGCCGGCCCGCGATGATCTTGGCGGAATAGGCTTTGCCGACACCCGGCAGGGCGTCGAGCTGGTCGGCGGATGCGGAATTGATGTCGAGCAGTTCCGCCTTCGGCGCGGGCGCCATCTTCGACTCCGAGGCCTTCGGCGCAGGAGCCATCATCTTGTTGTCGGACTTGGTCGCGGGCTGCGCGGTCTGGGCCATCGACGGCGTCGCCGTCAGCATGCCCAGGGTGAGTGCAGTTGCGAGAACGGAAGCGAGCGTGAAATGACGCATAGGGTGTCCCTCCAAGGACGGTTCAATTAACGCCATCAAGCTAGCTGCGGATTCGTGGCGGCGCCATGGCTGCGAAATGAACGGCAGGTAAAAGCGGAAAATTATTTATCCCTCATGGTGAGGAGCGCGTCTTCGCGCGTCTCGAACCATGAGGCCCGTGGCCCATCCTTCGAGACGCTTGCTGCGCAAGCTCCTCAGGATGAGGTCGGTGGCTAACCACCCGCCTTCAACGCCTTCTCGATCTCGACCTTGAGTACGCTGTCGAGATTGGCCGGCGTCACCGGCCCGACCATCTTGTAGACAATGGTGCCGTCGCGGCCGACCACAAACGTCTCGGGCACGCCGTAGACGCCCCATTCGACGGCGCCGCGGCCATTGGCATCGACGCCGACCATGCTGAAGGGATTGCCGTAGCGGCCGAGGAAGCGGCGGGCGTTGTCAGGAGAATCCTTGTAGTTGATGCCGACGATCTGCAGCCGCGTATCGCTCGCCAGCGCGGTCAGCAGCGGCGCCTCGTCGTGGCAGGGAACGCACCAGGACGCCCAGACATTGACCACGGAGACCTTGCCCTTGAACAGCGCGGGGTCGAGCCCGGGGACGGGCGCGCCGTTATGGACCAGGCCTTGCAGCGCCGGCAGCGTGGTTTGCGGTGCCGGGCGGCCGATCAGCGCGGAGGGGATTCTGGAGGGATCGCCGCCATACAGCCGCAACAGGAACAGCGCGGCGAGGGCGAGGAAACCGATCAGCGGCAGCGCCACCAGCCAGTGCCGGCGGCGCGGCTGTTGGTCCGATGTGGTGGGTGTGCTCATCGGATATCCGTCGCCTGGCGGCCGGAGCGCCGGGTCACGCCGGAGGCTTCGAGTTCGCGCAGGCGTTCCTTCTGGCGGCGATAATCGATGGCGATCCAGCCGATCAACGCCAGCACCATCGCAGCCACCACGGCGTAAGACGTCACGATGAACGAAGCATGGGGCCCGAGCGACATCGCGTCACGCCGCCTGCTGGCTGGCTTGCATCATCTGCAAGCTGCGCACGCGCCGGCGCAGGATCTCGTTGCGCATCGCCGCTAGATGCAGCGTGACGAACAGCAGCGAAAAGCCGATCGCCATCACCAGCAATGGAATCAGGAATGCCTTGTCGAGCGAAGTGCCGCCCATTCGCAGCACGGCCGCCGGCTGATGCAGCGTGTTCCACCAGTCGACCGAGAATTTGATGATCGGGAGGTTGATCGCGCCGACCAGCGTCAGGACGGCGGCGGCCCGCGCCGCCCGTGACGGATCATCCACCGCACGCCACAGCGCCATCAGTCCAAGATACATCAGGAACAGGATCAGCACCGAGGTCATCCGCGCATCCCATTCCCAATAGGTGCCCCACATCGGCCGTCCCCACAGCGAGCCGGTGACCAGCGCCAGAAACGTGAAGGCCGCGCCGATCGGCGCTGCAGCCTTGGCGGCGACGTCGGCCAACGGATGCCGCCACACCAGCGTGCCCAGCGCGGCGATGCTCATGACGCCCCAGACGAACATCGCAAGCCACGCATTCGGCACATGGACGAACATGATCTTGGCGGTGGCGCCCTGCTGATAGTCGTCGGGCGCCATCGCGGCCTGGTAGAAACCGATCAGCAGCAAAATCGCGGTCGCGCCCGCCAGCCACGGCAGCACGCGCGCCGTCAGCGACAGGAACTTGGTGGGATTGGCGAGATCGATCAGCGTCATGGCAATCCTGATAGTCGTCAGTGGCGGGGCAGGCAATGCGGCCTTGTTTGTTTCATCTTGCCTCCGCGAGAGTTGATCGGTGTCAAGTTATCGTTAGTCATGTCATATCAATCCAAGCCATGGCGCAGGCTCGCCGCCGCCGCGAAAGGTCCGACGACGAGGCTGACCAGCGACAGCGCGCACAGGATCGAAAACGGTGTTCCAAACGATAAGGAGCCCGTGATCGCCGCCTGCGACGCCGCGACGCCAAAGATCAGTACCGGGATCGACAGCGGCAGCACCAGCACCGCGAGCAAGAGACCGCCGCGGTGCAGTGTCACGGCAAGTGCCGCGCCGATCATGCCCGTAAAGGTCAGCGCCGGCGTTCCCACGAGAAGCGTCAGCGCCACCGCCGAGGTCGCGGTGGCGTCGAGATTGAGCAGCAGCCCCAGCACGGGGGTCGCCACGATCAGGGGCAATCCGGCGGCCAGCCAGTGCGCCAGCGCCTTGGCGGCGCAAGCCAGTTCCAGCGGCGTCCGGCCCATCACGATCAAGTCGAGCGAGCCATCCTCATGGTCGGCCGTGAACAGGCGATCGAGCGTCAGCAGGCTCGCCAGCAGCGCGCCAAGCCAGAGGATGGCCGGTCCAAGCCGGGACAGCAGCGCGAGGTCAGGCCCGATCGCAAACGGCATCAGCACCGTGACGGTGAGGAAAAACAGCACGCCGATCAGCGCGCCGCCGCCGACGCGAAGCGCGATCTTGATGTCGCGGCGAATCAGGGCGGCGAGGGCGGTCATTTCCGGCCCCCCATCCGCAGTTCCCGGGTTTCGATCCCGAGCGGGGTATGTGTGGCGGCGACGATGATGCCGCCGCCGGCGAGCTGGTCGCGCATGATGCCCACGAATAGCTCCTGCCCGGCAACATCGAGCGCCGAGGTCGGCTCGTCCAGCAGCCAGACCGGCCGGCGCACCACCAGCAGGCGGGCGATCGAAAGCCGCCGCCGTTGGCCGGCCGATAGGTACGCCGCCGGCAGATGCGTGGCATGCGCCAGTCCCACGGCGGTGAGGCATTGGCCGAGGTCGCCGGCCGCGCCGCCCAGGAAATCGCGCCAGAACGCGAGGTTCTCGTGCACGCTCAGCGCCGGCTTCAGCGCGTCGCGATGGCCGAGATAGTGGGCTTGTTCCGGCAGCGTCAGCTCGGCCTCGCCACCCTCCAGGCCGACCGCGCCGCCTGCCGGCACCACCAGGCCCGCGATCAGGCGCAATAGCGAGGTCTTGCCGGAGCCGTTGGGTCCGACAACGGCCAGCACTTCTCCCGAGGAGGCTTCGAAATCGAGGCCGGCAAACACCTCGCGGCCGCCCCTGATACAGTCGATCTGGCGCCCTGAGAGCCGCATATGCTTCTTCACAGCCCTTTGAAATTGAGGGGTACCGCGTCAGAATTTGTGGGTACCGCATTGCTGCAGCACGCTTGTCAGTGTGGCGGCGCTTCTAGAAAGATTCTATAAACCCGGAACTTGATGCAGCACACAATCGGCGGCTGCAAGCCAAGAGGCCAGCCTACGCTGATGGTGTTTAAATACCCTTGCCGGGTATATTCAGAATTTGGGATTTCCTCACATGACCTCGCTCGACAGCTTCAAATGCCGCAAGACCCTCAAGGTCGGCAGCAAGACCTACGTTTATTACAGCCTGCCCACTGCCGAGAAGAACGGTCTGAAGGGAATTTCCAAGCTGCCCTATTCGATGAAGGTGCTCCTGGAAAACCTGCTGCGAAATGAAGACGACCGCACGGTCAAGAAAGCAGACATCGTCGCGGTGTCGAAATGGTTGAGGAAGCGTAAACTCGAGCATGAAATCGCGTTCCGCCCGGCGCGCGTGCTGATGCAGGATTTCACCGGCGTGCCGGCGGTGGTCGATCTCGCCGCGATGCGCAACGCGATGCAGGCGCTCGGTGGCGACGCCGAGAAGATCAACCCGCTGGTGCCGGTCGATCTCGTCATCGACCACTCGGTGATCGTCAACTTCTTCGGTGACAACAAGGCGTTCGGCAAGAACGTGGTCGAGGAATACAAGCAGAACCAGGAACGCTACGAATTCCTGAAGTGGGGCCAGAAGGCGTTTTCGAACTTCTCCGTGGTGCCCCCCGGCACCGGCATCTGCCACCAGGTCAATCTCGAATATCTCTCGCAGACGGTGTGGACCAAAAAGGAGAAGATGACGGTCGGCAAGAAGACCGGCACCTTCGAAGTCGCCTATCCGGATTCGCTCGTCGGCACCAACTCGCACACGACGATGGTCAACGGCCTCGCCGTGCTCGGCTGGGGCGTCGGTGGCATCGAGGCGGAAGCCTGCATGCTCGGCCAGCCGCTGTCGATGCTGCTGCCGGAAGTCATCGGCTTCAAGCTCAAGGGCCAGCTCAAGGAAGGCGTCACCGCGACCGACCTGGTGCTGACCGTGACGCAGATGCTGCGCAAGCAGGGCGTGGTCGGCAAGTTCGTCGAGTTCTTCGGCCCCGGCCTCGACTTCCTCTCGGTTGCGGACAAGGCGACCATCGGCAACATGGCGCCGGAATATGGCGCGACCTGCGGCTTCTTCCCGGTCGACGCCGCGACCATCGATTATCTCAAGACCTCCGGCCGCAAGGCGGACCGTGTCGCGCTGGTGACGGCCTACGCCAAGGCGCAGGGCCTGTTCCGCACGGCGAAGTCCGCGGATCCCGTGTTCACGGAAACGCTGGCGCTCGACCTCAAGGATGTCGTGCCGTCGATGGCTGGCCCGAAACGCCCCGAAGGCCGTGTCGCGCTGCCGGTGGTCGCGGAAGGTTTCGCCACCGCACTCGCGGGTGAATACAAGAAGCCCGGTGAAGCCGATAAACGCTATGCAGTCGACAATCATAATTTCGAGATCGGCCATGGCGACGTGGTGATCGCAGCGATCACCTCCTGCACCAACACCTCCAATCCAAGCGTGCTGATCGGTGCGGGCCTGCTGGCGCGCAACGCTGCCGCCAAGGGCCTGAAGGCCAAGCCGTGGGTGAAGACTTCGCTGGCGCCGGGCAGCCAGGTGGTCGCGGAATATCTCACCAATTCCGGGCTGCAGACCGAACTCGACAAGGTTGGCTTCAATCTGATCGGTTTCGGCTGCACCACGTGCATCGGCAACTCAGGTCCGCTGCAGGAAGACATTTCCAAATCGATCAACGACAACGGCGTCGTCGCCGCCGCCGTGCTGTCGGGCAACCGCAACTTCGAGGGCCGCGTCTCGCCGGACGTGCAGGCGAACTATCTGGCCTCGCCGCCGCTGGTGGTGGCTTACGCGCTCGCCGGCACCGTGACCAAGGATCTCGCGGTCGAGCCGATCGGCAACGGCAAGGACGGCAAGCCGGTGTATCTGAAGGACATCTGGCCGACCACGAAGGAGATCAACGCCTTCATGAAGAAATACGTCACCGCGACGATCTTCAAGAAGCGCTACGCCGACGTGTTCAAGGGCGACACCAACTGGCGCAAGATCAAGACCACCGACAGCGAAACCTATCGCTGGAACATGTCGTCGACCTATGTGCAGAACCCGCCCTATTTCGAGGGCATGAAGATGCAGCCCGATCCGGTCGTCGACGTGGTCGATGCGCGGATTCTGGCGATGTTCGGCGACAAGATCACCACCGACCACATCTCCCCCGCCGGTTCGATCAAGCTGACGTCGCCCGCCGGAAAGTATCTTAGCGAACACCAGGTGCGTCCCGCCGACTTCAACCAGTACGGCACGCGGCGCGGCAATCATGAAATCATGATGCGCGGCACCTTCGCCAACATCCGCATCAAGAACTTCATGCTGAAGGGCGCTGATGGCAACATTCCGGAAGGCGGTCTGACGAAGCATTGGCCGGACGGCGAAGAGATGTCGATCTATGAGGCGGCGATGCAGTACCAGGCGGAAAGCGTGCCGCTGGTGGTGTTCGCCGGCGCAGAGTACGGCAACGGTTCGTCGCGCGACTGGGCTGCCAAGGGCACCCGCCTGCTCGGCGTGCGCGCCGTGATCTGCCAGAGCTTTGAGCGCATCCATCGCTCCAACCTGGTCGGCATGGGCGTGTTGCCGCTGACCTTCGAGGACGGCACGTCGTGGACGTCGCTCGGCCTCAAGGGTGACGAGAAGGTGACGATCCGGGGCCTGCAGGGCGAACTGAAGCCGCGTCAGATGCTGACGGCGGAGATCGTCTCCGGCGATGGCGCGCTGCAGCGCGTACCGCTGCTCTGCCGCATCGATACCCTCGACGAGCTCGAGTACTACCGGAACGGCGGCATTCTCCACTATGTGCTGCGCAAACTCGCCGCGTAAGGCTTTGTTGGCGAAGCGCGGATTTGTGATCAGTGCCTCACTTCGAAGTGAGTAGCGACAAGGGGGAAGGCGGCCTATGACAAGGCCGCTTTCGCGCGTTTGGGGCACGCTTTTTTGGGACCGTGCCCCGTACAAATACCGACGGAAGACGCTACTACTGGTTCGCACAATGACAGCGTTGATGGCTAATAATCTGATATCGCGGTGGTCCGGCGCGCTCGGAGTCTGCGCGATCATCGCGGTTATCCGCCCGGCTCATGCCGACCCGCGCACCGTGGTCGAATTATTCACCTCACAGGGCTGTTCGTCGTGTCCGCCGGCCGACCAGATCGTCGGCGAACTCGCCAAGGATCCGAACGTGATCGCGCTGAGCATGCCGATCGACTATTGGGACTATCTTGGGTGGAAGGACACGCTGGCGGACTCGCGTTTCAGCGCGCGCCAGAAGGCCTATTCGCATGTCCGCGGCGACCGCAACCTCTATACGCCGCAGATGATCGTCAACGGCTCGGCGCAGGTGATCGGCAGCGATCGCGCCGCGATCGAAGGCGCCATCAAGACCACGGGCAAGGCCGAGGGCGTGATGTCGGTGCCGGTGACGATGACGTTGTCGGGCAAGCAGATCAACGTTTCGGTCGAGGCAAGCAAGGCGGCGACGACGGGCCGCGGCGAAGTCTGGCTTTGCTCGGTCTCGCGGTCGGTGCCGATTTCGATCGGGCGCGGCGAGAATCGCGGCCAGCAGGTCACCTACTACAACGTCGTGCGCAATCTCGTGAAGGTCGGCGACTGGAACGGCGGCGCGGGTAACTGGAGCGTTCCGCTGGAAAGCATTTCCCGCGACGGCGTCGATGCCGCGGTGGTCTACGTCCAGGACGGCAGCCGCGATAGACCTGGCGCGATGCTCGGCGCCGCCTATACAGCGCTGCACTGATTGGCGAGGGCGCTCTCGTAGCCCGGATGGGGATGGAGCGCCGCTAAATCCGGGACAGCTTTTTCCGCCGTGGGATTCCCGGATTGCGCTGCGCTTCATCCGGGCTACATGCTTCGCCCGCCCCGCTAACGAAAAAGGACCAACTTTCGTTGGCCCAGTATCGGGATTGTACTCCCTCTGCGAACAGGCCCGATCCCGACGGCCCCGGGGGGCTGGGGGCTGAGGAATCCGGAACCGAAAGGACCGGGCCAACGCAGTATCCTCTTGTCGCAACCCAGCGGGGCAGGCGGTTGGCGGAAGTGGGGCAGCAATAAGATTCCGCTAACGATCCCGTGAGTCGATATTTCCTGTCGTGTCGGGGGCGTCCGGGCGGTTTCCTTTGGTTTTGCACCCCCTTGCGGCATTCTCCGGTTAGCGCGATCATGCCATTTCGATGACAGGAGGCGCTCGATGAGCTCGATATCGGAGGACACCGATCCAAGCGAGAGCCGCGTGGCGGCGCGGGCCGCTACTGCGAGCCCACCGCCGATTCGCGTCACGTTCAATCGTCTCGAACTCAACCGCATCCTCAATCTGTATGGGCGCATGGTCGCCGACGGCGAATGGCGCGACTACGCCATCGACTTCCTGAAGGACCGCGCGGTGTTTTCGGTATTTCGCCGGGCCTCCGAAGTTCCGATCTACCGGATCGAGAAAGACCCGCGGCTCGCGCGCAAGCAGGGCATGTACAGCGTGATCTCGGCGACCGGCCTGATCCTGCGCCGGGGCCACGAACTCGAGCGCGTGCTGCTGGTGATCGATCGCAAGCTGGCGGTGGTGTGAGGTGATCCCGTAGCCCGGATGGAGCGCAGCGCAATCCGGGGCAGGTCGATCCGGCCGTTAAAATCCCGGATTGCGCTGCGCTCCATCCGGGCTACGAAGCCTGCTCAATCCTTCGGCACTGTGGTCCCACCTTCGCCGAGCGCGCGCTGCATCATCACGGTATCCAGCCAACGGCCGAATTTGAGGCCGACGTCGCGATGCGTCCCGATCATCTCGAAACCGCATCTGGTGTGAACGCCGATCGAACCGGCATTGGCGGAATCGCCGATGACCGCGATCATCTGCCGGAAGCCGCGCGCCTCGCAGTCGGCGATCAGCCGATGCATCAGCTGCAGGCCGATGCCGCGGCGGTGGATCGAGGGCTTCAGGTAGACCGAGTTCTCCACCGTGAAGCGATAGGCCGGCCGCGGCCGGTACGGGCCGGCATAGGCATAGCCGATCACATCGCCTTCGACCGAGGCCGCCAGATAGGGAAAGCCGCCGTCGATCAGGGCTTTGAAGCGCCTGGTCATCTCGGCGAGATCCGGCGGGATCAACTCGAACGTCGCGGTGCCGTAGCGGACCGCGTGCTCGTAGATTTCGGTGATGGCGGGGAGGTCGGCCTCGGTGGCGGGCCGGATTTCGGAAGCGGACATGGCGGCAGAGTATTTTCGCTGCCGGCAAAAGAAAAGCCCCGGCCGTTGGGCCGGGGCTTCGACTTGTAACCTCTGCGGCAGCGCTTAATCGCGCTGGCCGAGCAGCTGCAGCAGCAGCGTGAACAGGTTGATGAAGTTCAGGTAGAGCGAAAGAGCGCCGGTGATAGCCGCTTTTTCCGCAATCTCGCCGCCCTGGGAGGCATAGCCGTAGATGTAGTCGTTCTTCAGCCGCTGGGTATCCCAGGCGGTGAGGCCCGCGAACACCAGCACGCCGACCACCGAGACGATGAACTGCAGCATCGAGCTTGCCAGGAACAGGTTGACCACGCTCGCGATGATGATGCCGATCAGGCCCATGAACAGGAACGACCCCATGCCGCTCATGTCACGCTTGGTGGTGTAGCCATAGAGGCTCAGCGCGCCGAACGTCGCCGCGGTGATGAAGAACACCCGCACGATCGAGGTGTGGGTGTACACCAGGAAGATCGACGACAGCGAAACGCCCATCAGCGCCGCGAACACCCAGAACAGCAGCTGGGCGGTGGCGGGACGCAGCCGGTTGATGCCGGCCGAGATCGCAAACACCATGACCAGCGGCGCGAGGATGAACAGCCACTTCAGCGGGCTGACATACATGGCGTAGCCGAACGGCGTCAGGAAGGCGTTGCCGAACTTGGCGGCGGCGCCGGCCTGGTCGGTGGTCACGGCAGCCATATAGACGCCGAGCGCCGCGAGGCCGGTGATGGCCAGGCCGATGCTCATGTAGTTGTAGATGCGCAGCATGTAGGCGCGCAGACCGGCATCGACGGTCGCGGCATCAACGCGCCCGGCGGCCCGGCCGAAAGGAGAAGTGTAGTTACGGTCTAGGTCCGACATGGTCGAATTCCCGTTGGTTGCCCGGCGAAACGCAAGGGTTTGCGGCGCCGGTTGGATTTCTATCTCAGATGTCCTGACTTGCTGACATTAATTCCACGTCATCAAGTCCGTCTCTGATCTTGGCTGGTATGTGGGAAACTAACACATTCACTGCAAGCTTCCATGCGCGGCTGAATGTCGCTTCCCCCGTCGTTCCCGGGCAAAAGCAGCGTTAACCCGGCCTTTCAGCCGCTACAAATTGTCACAAATTCCGCAACACGCTGGCCGGCTTCTGGTTGAGGGCCAGCAACGTCCCGGCGAGTCCGAGGCCTACCGTGACGATCAGGGCAGCGGCGACCACGCCGGCGGCGCTGCCGGCCTGCCAGATGAAACTCAGCGTCATCAGCCGGGTCACGATCAGCCAGGCGGCAATCGAACCCGCGATGACGCCGAATACCGCCGTGGCGAGGCCGATCATCAGGTATTCCAGCGCGTAGGCGCCGAGCAGCCGCGCCCGGGTCGCACCCAGTGTCTTCAGGATGACGGCGTCGTAGACCCGGTGGCGGTGGCCGGCCGCCAGCGCGCCGCCCAGCACCAGGATCGCCGAGATCAGCGTCACCGCGCTGGCGCCGCGGATGGCTAGCACGAGGTTGGTGATGACGGTGCCGACGGTCTCCAGCGCCTCGCGAACCCGCACGCTGGTAACCATCGGGAAGGCGTCCGCCACCTGCTTGATGATCCGGGCGTCGCCCGCCGGGTCCGGGTGGGCCTCGGACAGGGTCGCGACATGGCTGTGCGGCGCGCCTTTGAATGCGTTGGGTGAGAACACCAGCACGAAATTGATGCCGAGCCCCTGCCAGTCGACGTTGCGCAAATTGCTGATCTTGGCCGGGATGTCGCGGCCGAGCACGTTGACCACGATCTCGTCGCCTATTTTGAGCTTGAGGCCGTCGGCGATCTTCTTTTCCAGCGAGACCAGCGGCGGCCCCTTATAGTCCGCGCTCCACCATTCGCCCTCGACCACCTTCGAGCCCTTCGGAACTTCGTTGGTATAGGTCAGGCCGCGGTCGCTCTGCAGCACCCATTCGGAATCCTGCGAGGCCTTGAGTTCGTCGGCCTTGACGCCGCGGGCAGCTACGATGCGTCCGCGCAGCATCGGCACATCGTCCACCGTCGATTGCGGCGCCACTTTCTTGAGGAACTCGCCGAACCGGTCGGCATCGGCGGTCGGAATGTCGATGAAGTAGAACGAGGGCGCCTTCTCCGGCAGCGCCGCCAGGAATTGCCGGCGCAGATTGCCGTCGATCTGGGTGATCGTGACCAGCACCGCGAGCCCGAGGCCGAGCGACATCACGACCGAGGGCGTCAGCGCGCCGGGCCGGTAGATATTGGCGATCGCCAGCCGCAGCATGGTGATGCGGCTTCGCGGCGCGCGGCGTGCCAGCGCCATCAGCCCGGCCGCGACGACGCGCAGCAGCGCAAACACCGCGACCGAAGAGACCACGAATACGGCCGCCACCCGCTTGTCGTAGGAAAGACCGATGGCCACGGCGACCAGCAGCGCGATGACCGCGGCCATCAGTGCCAGATAGCTCCATCGTGGCCGGTGCCATTCGCGCGACACTTCCTCGCGAAACAGCGCTGCGACCGGCACGTCGTGTACCCGGCCCAGCGGCCATAACCCGAAGGCGAGCGCGGTGAGCAGGCCATAGATGAAAGACAGCGCCAGTTCGTCCGGGTGAAGGGCAGGGATGACCGGCAGCGGCAGCAGCTTGCCGAACAGGCCTACGATGATGAACGGCAACGCCGCGCCGGCCGCCAGTCCGATCACCGAACCGACCCCTGCGAGCAGGACCACCTGCGTCAGGTAGATCGTGAAGACGTCGCGGCCGGTGGCGCCCAGCGCCTTGAACGAGGCGATGACGTCGCGGCGGCGATCGATGTGGCTCTTGACCGCGTTGGCGACGCCGACGCCGCCGACCAGAAGAGCAGCGAGGCCCACCAGCGTCAGGAACTGGCTGAAGCGGCTGATGGTGCGCTCCAGTTGCGGAGAAGCGTTGCTGCTGCTGCGGATCCACCAGCCGGCCTCCGGCAGGGCGCTCCGTGCATTGTCGATCAGCTGCGTCGCGGCGCGATCGTCGGCCGCATTGTTCGGCAGCTTCACGCGGTACATCCAGCGCACCAGACTGCCGGGCTGCAGCAATCCGGTCGCGCGCAGGCTCGCTTCGCTGACCAGAACGCGCGGGCCGAGGCCGACATTGCCGGCGAGCTTGTCCGGCTCGGCCGTGACCGTGCTACGGATCTGGAACGTGGCGTTGCCGATGGTGATGCGGTCGCCCAGCTTGAGATCGAGCCGCGCCAGCAAGGTGGAATCGACGGCCGCGCCATATGCACCGTCGCGCTCGGCCAGCAGATCCGCGATCGGCATTTTGGGATCGAGCGTCACTTCCCCGAGCATCGGATAGTTGCCGTCCACGGCCTTGAGTTCGACCAGCGCCAGTTGGCCGTCACCGCTTCGCGCCATGACGCGGAGTGCGGCTGCGGCCGAAACCTGGCCGCGCGCGCGCAGGAAGTCGATTTCCTCCGGCTTGGCTTCGCGCTGGATCAGCGAGAACGCCACATCGCCGCCGAGCAGCGTGCGGCCCTCGCGCGTCAAACCTTCGCTGAGGCTCGCCGCCACCGAGCCGACGCCGGCGATCGCCATCACGCCGAGCGCGATGCAGGCGATGAAGACGTAGAAGCCGCGCAGGCCCCCGCGCAATTCGCGCAGCGCGTAGCGCAGGGCAAGGGATGACGCGCGGCTGCGATAGACGGGTTCGGAAATGGTGGTCATGAATGGCCGTCGATGCGCCCGGAGCGCAGCCGCACCACGCGGTCGCAGCGCTGCGCGAGCGAGGTGTCGTGCGTCACCAGCACCAAGGTCATGCCGCGCTCAGCATGCTTGGTGAACAGCATGTCGACGATCTGCTTGCCGGTGGCCTCGTCGAGATTGCCGGTCGGTTCGTCCGCCACGAGAATGGCAGGATCGGGCGCCAGCGCGCGGGCCAGCGCGACGCGCTGCTGCTCGCCGCCGGATAATTGCGTCGGATAGTGATGCAGGCGCTCGCCGAGCCCGACGGATGTCAGCTCCTGCGCCGCGCGGGCAGCCGCGTCGGGATTGCCGGCGAGCTCCAGCGGCACCGCGACGTTTTCCAGCGCCGTCATGGTTGGGATCAGATGAAACGACTGGAACACGATGCCGACCTGGCGGCCGCGGAAGCGGGCCAGCGCGTCCTCGTCGAGGGCATTGAACGGCGTGCCGTTGACCACCACCTCTCCGCTGTCAGGACGTTCCAGCCCCGCCATCACCATCAGCAAGGTCGATTTGCCAGAGCCTGACGGCCCAATCAGGCCGATCGCCTCGCCCGGTGCCACACGAAGGCTGATATCTTTCAGGATATGTACGCGCGCGGCGCCTGAGCCGAGCGAGAGGTTGACGTTGGAAATGGTAATGGTGTCCGGAGTGACGCCGGTCAGCGAAGAGGATTCGATGAGACTGTCCATGGCTCGGTCATATGGCACTTCAGCCACTCGGGTCGAGGGCTTGAAACGGATGTTTGCGCACATAGGCGCGTTGATTGTGGTTTTGATGACGGTTGGACCGGTTTTGGCCCAGGCTCAAGCCCCCGCCAAACCGATCAAAATGGTCGTTCTCGGCGATTCCCTGAGCGCCGGCCTCGGCCTGCAGGCCTCGGCGGCGTTTCCGGCGCGTTTGCAAAAAGCCTTGGCCGACAAGGGGATAAAGGTCGACATGATCAATGCCGGGGTGTCCGGCGACACCACGTCCGGCGGCCGCGACCGGCTGGATTGGTCGATCCCCGAGGGAACCGAGGCTGTCATCCTCGAACTCGGCGCCAACGATGCCTTGCGCGGGATCGATCCCGCCGTCACCCGTGCCGCGCTGACCGATATCCTGACGCGGCTGAAGGCGCGCAAGATCGCCGTGCTGATGAGCGGGATGCTCGCGCCGCCCAATTACGGCAGCGACTATGCGGCGCGCTTCAACGCGATTTATCCGGAGCTTTCCAAATCCTTCGGTGTGCCGCTCTATCCGTTCTTTTTGGAAGGGGTGGCGGCCGAAGCAAAACTCAACCAGCCGGACGGGTTGCATCCGACCGCGGAGGGCGTGGATGTCATCGTGAAGAATATCCTGCCCATGGTGGAGGCATTTCTCGGCACGATCTCCGGGCAGCGGAGTTGAAAAAAGGGCAACGTCAACCTTACCGATGGTTTTCCCCGTAGCATTACGCCCTGCCCGCGGGGCGTGCTTCGCACGGTCATATAAGTCGGATAGAAATTAGTGATCGGTGATTCGTCACCGGGTTTGCTTCCAGGCGTGAGCCTCCAAAGCTGACGCCGTTGCATCGGGGATTTTGCGATGCCGCGTTTGTTTGCTGGACTGGAAATTCCGGCCGAGATCGGCCAGGGCCTTTCCAATTTGCGTGGCGGCCTTCCCGGCGCCCGCTGGATCGATCCCGAAAATTATCACGTCACCTTGCGCTTCATCGGCGATATCGACGGCATGTCGGCGAGCGAAATCGCCTCGATGCTGTTTCGGGTCAACCGCAAGCCGTTCGAGGTCAAGGTGCAGGGACTGCAGAGCTTTGGCGGCAAGAAACCGCGCGCGGTGGTCGCCTCCGTCGAACCGAGCCGGCCGCTGATCGAGTTGCAGGCCGAACTCGAACGGCTGATGCGGCGGCTCGGGCTCGATCCGGAGGGCCGTAAATTCACGCCGCACGTGACGCTGGCGCGACTGCGCGATGCGTCGAGCCGGGATGTCGCGGATTATCTCTCGGTGCGCGGCTATTTCCCGAGCCGGACGTTCATGGCCTCGCGCTTCGTGCTGTTTTCGTCGCGCGCTTCCACCGGCGGCGGGCCCTATGTGGTCGAGGATTCCTACGCGCTGAGTGCGTGAGACACCATGCGTAGCCCGGACGGAGCGCAGCGAAATCCGGGAAAAATGCGCCGGCTGGCGAGACTGTCCCGGATTGCGCTGCGCTCCATCCGGGCTACGAGCCTCGTGTGACGCACCCTCGTTGCATACCCCCAGCCCTGATTCACGGCTTGCAATTTCGCTGCGCTTGAGGCCGAAAGGGGCCATGCTGTCGACCGACCCCACCGCGTTCCACGCACAATATCAGGCGCTGGTTTCCTCCGGTGCAATCGAGGCCGATCCGGCGCAGGCTGAGGCCGCCGAGGCCTTCGCCGCCCTCGAAGAGCGGCTGTCGAGCTACAAGCCGGCCCGCAAGCTCAGTCTGCTGGGACGGCTGTTCGGCGACAAGAGCGAGGCGCCGCCGCGCGGGCTTTATGTTCATGGCGAGGTCGGCCGCGGCAAGACCATGCTGATGGACCTGTTCTTTCAGCACTCAACGATCCAGCACAAGCGCCGCGCCCATTTTCACGAGTTCATGGCCGAGGCGCACGAGAAGATCTACGCCTATCGCCAGAACATCGCCCGCGGCGAGATCGCGGACGGCGACGTGATCGAGCTCACGGCCAACGCGATCTTCGACGAGGCGTGGCTGCTGTGCTTCGACGAATTCCACGTCACCGACATCGCCGACGCCATGATCCTCGGCCGGCTGTTCTCGAAACTGTTCGAACTCGGCACCGTGGTGGTCGCGACCTCGAACGTCGCGCCGGAAAACCTCTACAAGGGCGGCCTCAACCGCGCGCTGTTCCTGCCCTTTATCACGCAGATCGAAGATCGCATGGATGTGCTGCGGCTCGACGCGCGCACGGATTTTCGCCTGGAAAAGCTTGCCGGCGTGAAGATGTGGCTGGTGCCGCCGGACGATGAGGCCGGCGCCGCGCTCGACAAGGCCTGGCGCGGAATGACCGGCAATGCCCCGTGCAAGCCGCGCGACATCGCCATCAAGGGCCGCGTGCTGCGCGTGCCGTGCTCGGCGCATGGTGTCGCGCGGTTTTCTTTTGCCGATATCTGCGAAAAGCCGCTGGCTGCGTCGGACTATCTGCGGCTGGCGCGCGACTATCACACCATCCTGATCGACCGCATTCCGGTCATGGACTACCCCGAGCGCAACGCCGCCAAGCGGTTCATCTCGCTGATCGATACGCTCTACGACAACGCCGTGAAGCTGATGGCCTCGGCCGGGGCCGACCCGGTGTCGCTATATCTGGCGACCGACGGTGTCGAGGCCAATGAATTCAAGCGGACCGCGTCGCGGCTGATCGAAATGAGCTCGGAATCCTACCTGGCGCTACCACATGGCCGGAAGGATTCCGCGGCGAGCGGGTCGAGTACCGGGCTGGTGGAGACCTGGCCTTTCGCCACGCACTGTTATTGCGAGAAGCGAAGAAACGTGCGTGCGCGGAAAGAGGATACCTGCGCGCCACTCTCGAAATCGAGGGGCGCGGCCTTAGAATTGAGCATGCTCCGGCTTGAACCGGTCATTCGAAAGGGATAACCACCCATCCAACTTTCTCATCCACCCACAATCCTCGTCTTAGAAGGACAAATTTCCCATGGCGCGCGACAAGATTGCTTTGATTGGCTCCGGTCAGATCGGCGGAACGCTGGCTCACCTCATCGGCCTGAAGGAGCTCGGCGACGTCGTGATGTTCGACATCGCGGAAGGCGTTCCCCAGGGCAAGGCGCTGGACATCGCCCAGTCGTCCCCGGTCGACGGTTTCGACTCGAACCTCACGGGCGCCAATTCCTATGACGCGCTCGACGGCGCCAAGGTCTGCATCGTCACCGCCGGCGTGCCGCGCAAGCCCGGCATGAGCCGCGACGATCTCCTGAGTATCAATCTGAAGGTCATGGAGCAGGTCGGCGCCGGCATCAAGAAGTATGCCCCCGACGCCTTCGTCATCTGCATCACCAATCCGCTGGATGCGATGGTGTGGGCGCTGCAGAAGGCGTCCGGCATGCCGCACAAGAAGGTGGTCGGCATGGCCGGCGTGCTCGACTCCTCGCGCTTCCGCTACTTCCTCGCCGACGAATTCAATGTCTCGGTCGAAGATGTCACCGCCTTCGTGCTCGGCGGCCACGGTGACACCATGGTGCCGCTGACCCGCTACTCCACCGTTGCCGGTATCCCGCTGCCTGACCTCGTGAAGATGGGCTGGACCTCGCAGGCCCGCATCGACGAGATCGTCGACCGCACCCGCAACGGCGGCGCCGAGATCGTCAACCTGCTCAAGACCGGTTCCGCGTTCTACGCACCGGCCGCTTCCGCGATTGCGATGGCCGAGAGCTACCTGAAGGACAAGAAGCGCGTGCTGCCCGTCGCCGCCTATCTCAACGGCGAATACGGCGTAAAGGACATGTATGTCGGCGTTCCCGTCGTCATCGGCTCGAAGGGCGTCGAGCGCATCGTCGAGATCGAGCTGGGCGGCAAGGATCGCGAGGCCTTCGACAAGTCGGTCGGCGCCGTCCAGGGACTGGTCGACGCCTGCAAGAAGATCGCGCCCGACCTGCTCGGACGTTGATTTGACTGAAGCTTTCGCCCCTTAACCGGGGCGAAAGTGTTTCAAGGTTGCAGTTCTATTGGTATGTGGTATGCCAGCTACCAATGCCGGTGAGCTGTAGAATTCGCCGCGTCGGGTTTTGGGGAGCGTCCAGATGAATATCCATGAATACCAGGCCAAGGCTCTGCTGCATGAATTCGGGGTGCCGATTTCGCGCGGCGTGCCGGTTCTCAAGGCCTCGGATTCCGACGCCGCTGCGAAGCAGCTCCCGGGCCCGGTCTGGGTGGTGAAGAGCCAGATCCATGCCGGCGGCCGCGGCAAGGGCAAGTTCAAGGAAGCTTCCGCCGGCGACAAGGGCGGCGTCCGCATCGCCAAATCCGTCGCCGAGGTCAACGAATTCGCCAAGCAGATGTTGGGCGCGACCCTGGTCACGATCCAGACCGGCGCGCACGGCAAGCAGGTCAACCGCCTCTACATCGAGGACGGCTCCGACATCGACAAGGAGTTCTACCTCTCGATCCTGGTCGACCGCGAAACCTCGGAAGTGTCGTTCGTGGTCTCGACCGAAGGCGGCGTCAATATCGAGGAAGTCGCCCACAATCACCCTGAGAAGATCGTGACCTTCTCGGTCGATCCGGCGACCGGCATCATGGGGCATCACGGCCGCACCGTCGCCAAGGCGCTCAATCTCTCCGGCGATCTCGCCAAGCAGGCAGAGAAGCTGGTGACGCAGCTCTATACCGCGTTCACCGCCAAGGACATGGCGATGCTGGAAATCAATCCGCTCGTCGTCACCAAGCAGGGCCAGCTGCGCGTGCTCGACGCCAAGGTGTCATTCGACGACAACGCGATGTATCGCCACCCGGAAGTCGCAGCACTGCGCGACGAAACCGAAGAAGACGCCAAGGAAATCGAAGCGTCGAAATATGATCTCAACTACGTCACGCTCGACGGCACCATCGGCTGCATGGTCAACGGTGCTGGTCTCGCCATGGCGACCATGGACATCATCAAGCTCTACGGCATGGAGCCCGCCAACTTCCTCGACGTCGGCGGCGGCGCCAGCAAGGAAAAGGTTGCGGCGGCCTTCAAGATCATCACCGCCGATCCGAACGTGAAGGGCATTCTCGTCAACATCTTCGGCGGCATCATGAAATGCGACATCATCGCCGAGGGCGTGGTCGCAGCGGTAAAGGAAGTCGGCCTGAAAGTGCCGCTGGTGGTGCGGCTCGAAGGTACCAACGTGGACGCCGGCAAGAAGATCATCCGCGAAAGCGGCCTCAACGTGCTGCCGGCCGACAATCTCGACGATGCCGCACAGAAAATCGTGAATGCCGTCAAGGGAGGCTAGCGATGGCTGACCATCTCGCCGCACCGACAGCGCTGGAAGAACACCGCCGGCTCGCGGTCTTTGCGGGCGAGTGGGCGGGCGAGGAGATGGTCTATCCGTCGCGCTGGACCGCCGGCGGTCCTGCGACTTCGCGCGTTGTCGCGCGCATGGACCTCAACGGCTTCTATTTGATCCAGGATACCGTGCAGACGCGCGACGGCAACGAAACCTTCGCCACCCACGGCGTGTTTACCTACGACCGCGACGACCGGACCTACAAATTGTTCTGGCACGATTCGCTCGGTTACTATTCGCCGGCGCCGGCCTCCGGCGGCTGGGCCGCGAAGTCACTGATCCTGGTGCGCGGCTCGCTACGCGGCAATGCCCGCCATGTCTACGAAGTCGTCGACGACAATAACTACACCATGAAGATCCAGTTCTCACCCGATGCCGAAGGCTGGGCCGACGTACTCACCGGCACGTATCGGCGGATCCGCTAGCTCATCGTTCCCGATCACCCACGAAAGCGTTCGCAACCATGTCCGTTCTGATCGACAAGAATACCAAAGTCATCTGCCAGGGCTTTACCGGCAAGAACGGCACCTTCCATTCGGAAGCCGCGATCGCTTACGGCACCAAGATGATGGGCGGCACCTCGCCGGGCAAGGGCGGGTCGACCCATCTCAATCTGCCCGTGTTCGACACGGTGGCTGAGGCGCGCGAGAAAACCGGCGCCGACGCTTCCGTGATCTACGTCCCCCCGCCGGGCGCGGCGGATGCGATCTGCGAGGCGATCGATGCGGAAATTCCGCTGATCGTCTGCATCACCGAGGGCATTCCGGTGCTCGACATGGTCCGAGTGAAGCGCTCGCTGTCGGGATCGAAATCGCGCCTGATCGGGCCGAACTGCCCGGGCGTGATGACCGCGGGCGAGTGCAAGATCGGCATCATGCCGGCCAACATCTTCAAGCCCGGCAACGTCGGCATCGTGTCCCGCTCGGGCACCCTGACCTATGAGGCCGTGTTCCAGACCACCCAGGAAGGCCTCGGCCAGACCACCGCGGTCGGCATCGGCGGCGACCCGGTCAAGGGCACCGAATTCATCGACGTGCTGGAAATGTTCCTGGCCGACCCCAAGACCACCTCGATCATCATGATCGGCGAAATCGGCGGTTCGGCCGAGGAAGACGCCGCCCAGTTCATCAAGGACGAGGCCAAGCGCGGCCGCAAGAAGCCGATGGTCGGCTTCATCGCCGGGGTCACGGCCCCTCCCGGCCGGCGCATGGGCCATGCCGGCGCTATCATCTCCGGCGGCAAGGGCGACGCCGGTTCGAAGACTTCGGCGATGGAATCGGCCGGAATCACGGTCTCGCCGTCGCCGGCGCGGCTCGGGCACACCCTTGCCGAAAAATTGAAGTCTTAATTCAGTCCTTGGTTCTTTTAGGCGCGAATATCCGTCCTAAATAGGGTAAAGATGCTTTACCGAGCTGGTTCGGGCTTCCGGACCGGCTAAAGCGCCGTTTTCTACGCGCAAAGCGAAATTACCAGGACGCTATCAATGTCTCGCCAGGACGCGAACGCAGCATTTGCCCTTTCTTCTTTTTTGCAGGGCACCAACGCCACCTACATCGACGACCTCTACGCCCGCTACGAGCAGGACCCCAATTCGGTCGATGCCGAATGGCGGGAATTCTTCAAAAGCCTGAAGGACAGCCCGGCCGACGTCCAGAAGAACGCCGAGGGTCCCTCCTGGGGCCGCGACAACTGGCCGCTCACCCCGCGCGACGACCTGACCTCGGCGCTGGACGGCAACTGGGCCACCGTCGAGAAGGCAGTCGGCGCCAAGATTGCTGCCAAGGCGCAGGCCAAGGGCGCCGAACTGTCGACCGCCGACGTGAACCAGGCGACGCGCAATTCGGTCCGCGCTTTGATGCTGATCCGCGCTTATCGCATCCGCGGGCATTTCTTCGCCAAGCTCGATCCGCTAGGCATCGAGGCGCCGCGCGACCGCGAAGAACTCGATCCGCGCACCTATAGCTTCACCGACGCCGATTTCGACCGCAAGATCTTCCTCGATCACGTGCTCGGCCTCGAATACGGCACGCTGCGCGAGATCGTCGCGATCTGCGAGCGTACTTACTGCCAGACGCTCGGCGTCGAGTTCATGCACATCACCAACGCGGCGCAGAAGTCCTGGATTCAGGAGCGCATCGAGGGGCCGGACAAGGAGATCAGTTTCACCCGCGAGGGACGCCGCGCCATCCTCAACAAGCTGATCGAAGCCGAGGGCTTTGAAAAATTCTGCGACATCAAGTTCACCGGCACCAAGCGTTTCGGCCTCGACGGCGCTGAATCGCTGATCCCCGCGCTGGAGCAGATCATCAAGCGCGGCGGCAATCTCGGCGTAAAGGAAATCGTGCTCGGCATGCCGCATCGCGGCCGCCTCAACGTGCTGACCCAGGTGATGGGCAAGCCGCACCGCGCCCTGTTCCACGAGTTCAAGGGCGGCTCCGCCAATCCGGACGCGGTCGAAGGTTCCGGCGACGTCAAATACCATCTCGGGGCTTCGAGCGACCGCGAGTTCGACGGCAACCGGATCCATCTGTCGCTGACCGCCAACCCGTCGCATCTCGAAATCGTCGATCCCGTCGTGCTCGGCAAGGTCCGCGCCAAGCAGGACCAGCACGGCGATCCGCCGGACATGCGCATTTCCGTGCTGCCGATGCTGATGCATGGCGACGCGGCGTTCGCAGGCCAGGGCGTGGTTGCCGAATGTTTCGCGCTGTCGGACCTGAAGGGTTACCGCACCGGCGGCTCGCTGCACTTCATCGTCAACAACCAGATCGGCTTCACGACCTATCCGCGCTACTCGCGCTCCTCGCCCTATCCGTCCGACGTCGCCAAGATGATCGACGCGCCGATCTTCCATGTGAACGGCGACGATCCGGAAGCGGTGGTGTTCGCGGCCAAGGTCGCGATCGAGTTCCGGCAGAAATTCCACAAGCCCGTCGTCATCGACATGTTCTGTTATCGCCGCCATGGCCATAACGAGGGCGACGAGCCGGCGTTCACCCAGCCGGTGATGTACAAGAAGATCGCGACCCATCCCGGCACGGTCGAAATTTATTCCAAGCGGCTGATTGCCGACGGCGTGATGACCGAGGGCGAAGTCGAGAAGGCCAAGGCCGACTGGCGTGCGCGGCTCGATGCCGAACTCGAGGCCGGCTCCGGCTACAAGCCCAACAAGGCCGACTGGCTCGACGGCAAGTGGGCGGGCTTCAAGTCCGCCGACCAGGAAGAAGACGCCCGCCGCGGCGTCACCGGCGTCGACGTCAACATCCTCAAGGATATCGGCCGCAAGATCACCAAGGTGCCGGACGGTTTCCGGGTTCACCGCACCATCCAGCGCTTCCTGGAAAACCGTGCGAAAGCGATCGACAACGGCGTCGGCATCGACTGGGCGACCGGCGAGGCGCTGGCGTTCTGCACACTGCTGCAGGAAGGCCGCCACGTCCGGCTGTCGGGACAGGACAGCGAGCGCGGCACCTTCTCGCAGCGCCATTCGGTGCTGATCGACCAGGAAGACGAGAGCCGCTATACGCCGTTCAACCATCTCGGCCACGACCAGGGCCACTACGAAGTCATCAACTCGCTACTGTCCGAAGAGGCGGTGCTCGGCTTCGAGTACGGTTATACGCTGGCGGAGCCGAAGGCGCTGGCGATGTGGGAAGCCCAGTTCGGCGACTTCGCCAACGGCGCGCAGGTGCTGTTCGACCAGTTCATCTCGTCGGGCGAGCGCAAATGGCTGCGGATGTCCGGTCTCGTCTGCCTGCTGCCGCATGGCTATGAAGGGCAGGGGCCGGAGCATTCCTCGGCACGGCTCGAGCGTTTCCTGCAGATGTGCGCCGAAGACAACATGCAGGTGGTGTATCCGACCACGCCTGCGAATTACTTCCACGTGCTGCGGCGCCAGCTGCATCGCGAAATCCGCAAGCCGCTGATCCTGATGACGCCGAAGTCGCTGTTGCGGCACAAGCGCGCGGTATCGCAGCTGGATGAACTGGGCGCCGACGCCACCTTCCATCGCATCCTCTATGACGATGCGCAGATGCTGCCGGATGAAAAGATCAAGCTGGTGGCGGACGACAAGATCCGCCGCGTCGTGCTGTGCTCAGGCAAGGTCTATTACGATCTCTACGAGGAGCGCGAGAAGCGCGACATCGACGACATCTACATCATGCGCATCGAGCAGCTATATCCGGTGCCGCTCAAGGCGCTGGTGCACGAACTCGCACGCTTCAAGAACGCCGAAGTGGTCTGGTGTCAGGAAGAGCCGCGCAACATGGGCTCGTGGCACTTCATCGAGCCCTATCTCGAATGGGTGCTGAACCAGATCCATGCGCCGAACCGGCGTCCGCGTTACGCGGGCCGCGCCGCATCGGCGGCGACCGCCACCGGTTTGATGTCGAAGCATCTGGCACAGCTCAAGGCGCTGCTGGATGAGGCGCTGAGCTAGCTCTGTCATTTGTCATGCTCCTCCTTGTGCGCAATGGCGCACTGGGGCGGGGCATTCAGTACACCGTGCCATGCGTTTTGATCACGACCATCCCCGTGCGCCGTTGCGCACAAGGCGGGCGATGACGCGCAACGATTGAGGAAGAGATACCATGACTGAAATTCGTGTTCCGACGCTCGGCGAGTCCGTGACGGAAGCCACCATCGGCCGCTGGTTCAAGAAGGCCGGCGACGCGGTTGCAGTGGACGAGCCGCTGGTGGAGCTCGAGACCGACAAGGTCACCATCGAAGTGCCGGCGCCATCCGCCGGCGTACTCGGCGAGATCGCGGCCAAGGACGGCGAGACGGTTGCCGTCGGCGCGCTGCTCGGCCAGATCAACGAAGGCGGCGCCGCCAGCGCGGCGAAGCCGGCCGCCGCGCCCGCCAAAGCGGCTGCTGCGCCAACACCCGCCGCCGCGCCTGCAGCGCCGCCGAAGGCCGTGGCCGCGGATGCGCCGCTGGCGCCTTCGGTTCGCAAGCTCTCCGCCGAAAGCGGCGTCGATGCCGCGACGGTTCCCGGCTCCGGTAAGGACGGCCGCGTCACCAAGGGCGACATGCTGGCCGCGATCGAGAAGGCGGCGTCGGCGCCGACCCCGGTCAATCAGCCGGCCGCATCCGTGCAGGTCCGCGCGCCTTCGCCCGCCGACGATGCCGCGCGCGAAGAGCGCGTGAAGATGACGCGGCTGCGCCAGACCATCGCGCGGCGTCTGAAGGACGTGCAGAACACGGCGGCGATGCTGACGACCTTCAACGAGGTCGACATGACCCACATCATGGCGATGCGCGCGCAGTACAAGGACGTGTTCGAGAAGAAGCATGGCACGAAGCTCGGCTTCATGGGCTTCTTCACCAAGGCCGTCGTGCAGGCGCTGAAGGACATCCCGGCCGTCAACGCCGAGATCGACGGCACAGATTTGATCTACAAGAACTACTATCACATCGGCGTCGCCGTCGGCACCGACAAGGGCCTTGTCGTGCCCGTGGTGCGCGACTGCGACCACAAGTCGATCTCCGATATCGAAAAGGGTATCGCCGATTTCGGCCGCCGTGCCCGTGACGGCCAGCTCAAGATCGACGAGATGCAGGGCGGCACCTTCACCATCACCAACGGCGGCATTTACGGCTCGCTGATGTCGACGCCGATCCTCAACGCCCCGCAGGCCGGCATCCTCGGCATGCACAAGATCCAGGAGCGGCCGATGGTGGTCGGCGGCAAGATCGAGGCGCGGCCGATGATGTATCTGGCGCTGTCCTACGATCACCGCGTGATCGACGGCAAGGAGGCGGTGACCTTCCTGGTTCGCGTCAAGGAAAGCCTGGAGGACCCGGCGCGTCTGGTGCTGGATCTCTGACCTGCCACGCTAGCGGACGCCGGTGTTCTAGCCGGCGTCGCGAGCCGTGGATCAATGTGCGTTGATTTGTGGGGGCTGATGTGACGGACAAGGTTGTTGTGATCACCGGCGGCAGTCGCGGCATCGGTCGCGCCACCGCCCTCGCTGCCGCCGCGCGCGGTTATCGCGTCGTGGTCGGCTACGCCAGCAACAAGGCGGCGGCCGATGAAGTCGTCTCGCTGATCGAAGGCAAGAACGGCAAGGCCGTCGCGGTGAAATGTGACGTCGCCGAAGAGAGCGATATCGTCAAGCTGTTCGAGGCTGCCGACAAGTTCGGCACGCTAGGGGTTCTCGTCAACAATGGCGGCATTGTCGGCAAGAGTGGTGTGCGCGTCGACGAAATGTCGGCCGAGCGCATCCAGCGCGTGATGGCGGTCAACGTCACCGGCAGCATCTTGTGCGCTCGGGAGGCGGTGAAGCGCATGTCGACCAAGCATGGCGGCAAGGGCGGCGTCATCGTCAACATTTCCTCGGTCGCGGCCAAGCTCGGCGCGCCGAATACCTATGTCGATTATGCCGCCTCCAAGGGCGCGATCAATTCATTCACCATTGGGCTTGGCTATGAGGTTGCGGCCGAGGGCATTCGTGTCGCCGGCATTCGCCCGGGCTTGATCGATACCGAAATCCACGCCGCGGGCGGCGAGCCGGACCGCGCGCATCGATTGGCGCACATGGTGCCGATGAAGCGCGTCGGCACGGCGGATGAGATCGCCAATGCCATTGTCTGGCTGATGTCGGACGAGGCCTCCTACGTCACCAGCACCATCCTTGATGTCTCGGGTGGGCGTTAATCCCTGACACGTTTCTAAAGCTACAGGACTTCATCATGGCTTCCTACGATCTCGTCGTCATCGGCACCGGCCCGGGTGGATATGTCTGCGCGGTGCGCGCGGCGCAACTCGGCATGAAGGTCGCCGTGATCGAGAAAAATGCGACGCTCGGCGGCACCTGCCTCAATGTCGGCTGCATGCCGTCGAAGGCCTTGCTGCATGCCTCCGAAATGTTCGAGGAAGCAGGTCACTCCTTTGCCAAGATGGGCGTCAGCGTTTCCACGCCGAAGCTCGATCTGCCTGTCATGATGAACTTCAAGCAGCAGGGCATCGACGGCAACGTCAAGGGCGTCGAGTTCCTGATGAAGAAGAACAAGATCGACGTCATCAACGGCAAGGGAAAAATTCTTGGCGCCGGCAAGGTCGAGGTCACGGGCAGCGACGGCAAGGCGCAGACGGTCGAGACCAGGAACATCGTCATCGCCACCGGCTCCGATATCGCGCGGTTGAAGGGCATCGAGATCGACGAGAAGCGCGTGGTGTCATCGACCGGCGCGCTGTCGCTGGAAAAAGTGCCGTCGAATCTTTTGATCATCGGCGCCGGCGTGATCGGGCTCGAGCTCGGCTCGGTCTGGCACCGGCTGGGCGCCAAGGTCACCGTCGTCGAATTCCTCGACCGCATCCTGCCGGGCATGGATGGCGAGGTCGCAAAGCAATTCCAGCGCATCCTCGAAAAGCAAGGCTTTGCGTTCAAGCTCGGCGCCAAGGTCACCGCTGTTGACACATCAGGCAATACGCTGAAGGCGACCGTCGAGCCCGCCGCGGGCGGAACGGCTGAGAAGCTGGAGGCCGACGTGGTCCTGGTCTGCATCGGCCGCGTGCCCTACACCGACGGGCTCGGGCTGAAGGAAGCCGGCGTTGCGCTCGACAATCGCGGCCGGGTGCAAATCGATGCGCATTTTGCCACCACCGTGAAGGGCGTCTATGCGATCGGCGACGTGGTGGCCGGGCCGATGCTCGCGCACAAGGCGGAGGATGAAGGCGTCGCCTGCGCCGAGATCATCGCGGGGCAGGCGGGCCATGTGAACTACGATGTTATTCCAGGCGTCGTGTATACCACGCCGGAAGTGTCGTCGGTCGGCAAGACCGAGGAAGAGCTGAAGCAGGCGGGCGTCGCCTACACCTCCGGCAAATTCCCGTTCACCGCCAACGGCCGCTCCAAGGTCAACCAGACCACTGACGGGTTCGTGAAGATTCTCGCAGATGCGAAGACCGATCGTGTGCTCGGAGTGCATATCATCGGCCGCGAAGCCGGCGAAATGATTCACGAAGCCTGCGTTCTGATGGAGTTTGGCGGTTCCGCGGAAGATCTGGCGCGCACCTGTCACGCCCACCCGACCCGTTCGGAAGCCATCAAGGAAGCCGCGCTTGCGGTCGGCAAACGCGCCATCCATATGTGATTCAGGTCCGGAACATCCCGGGTAGAGTGTGATTAAAGAAGCGGGTATGCCGCTTCCAGAAAAGATCACGCTTTGAACAAAGGAAAAGAGCGGAGCGACCAATCGTTGGACGCCATTCCGTTCTAGAGATCGCGATCGATGATGCGCCGCCTGTTACAGCCGTTCTGGGTCCTGCTCGCGGTCATCTTCCTGATCGAGGCATGGCTGTGGGATCATCTCGAGCCGATCGTCGAGCGCATCGTTGCGCGGATCCCGCTCCGCGCCTTCAAGCAGTGGCTGTCCGAGCGCGTCGATACGCTGACGCCGGCGATGACGCTGATCGTATTCGCGGTGCCGGTGCTCCCGCTGTTTCCGCTCAAGCTGGTCGGCCTCTGGCTGCTGGCGCATGAATACTGGGTCAGCGCCGCCCTCGTTATCGTGTTGGGGAAATTCGTCGGCGTCGGCGTCACCGCGTTCATCTTCGACGTGACGCGCACAAAGCTGCTGCAGATGGCGTGGTTCAAGAAGGTTTATGAATTTATTATGGCGATGCGCGCCAAGGCGTCAGCCCTGGTCCAGCCGATCAAGCAGCGCATCCGGGAAATCCTGCGCAGCAGCGGCGAAGGCTGGTCAGCGCGCACGCTGCGGCTGATCCAGCGCTTTCGCAAGAGCGTGCACGAAGCGCGGTAAGGCTGTGCTTTTCACCCGCCCCTTGAGGGGGCGGGGTGACAGACTATCCACGCATGCTCTGTTGGACGTGGAGAGACCTTCACCCCACCTCGGTTCGCATTGCATGCGAACCGATCCTGCCCCTCCAGGGGAGGATGAAGGCAATCAATGCAAATGCAACAGATGCGGCGCGTAAAGGCCCAGCCCCGTAATCGCGATGCCCGCAACCGCCAATATGCCGGATACCCAGGCCAGCACGATCATGCCGGTGATGATGGTGGCGGACGCCAGCACGATGCCGATCTGGAAGGCGGCCGAGGCGATTTCATAATGGTGGTATTTCGCGGTGGCCTCGTCGCGCTGGTGTTCGGCCTGCTTGGCGCGCTTGGCGAGTTCTTCCGAACCTTCGCCGGTTTCCGGCTCTGAGCGGTAGCGCTGCGCGGTCTTGTTCCAGTCGTCGATCTGCTTTGCCAGCGCCGCCTTGGCGGCGTCATCACCGACGGTCCCCATGCTGAGCTTGGCGTGTTCGGCGGTGGCCTGCACCACGGTGCGGCGAATGCTTTTGGCCTGGAAGAACGCCCACAGGTTCGAGGCCTCGACGTTCTTGCTGATGGCTTCGGTCTGCGCGCCCTTGCCCAGCGTTTCCGACAGCGCCAGAAACAAGGCGATCACCGCGATCAGCAGCGCGATCTTCTTGTTCGAGCCCGAAGCGTGCTCGGCATGCTCCGCATGCTCCATGCTTTCATGTGCGCCCATGATTCCCCTCCTGCCAATGAATGGCGCACGATTGCCGAACCGCAATGCGAGCGCAAGAGGCTAGCTTAAGAGGGTATCGATGTGACGGGAGTGTGTCGGCGGGATATGCGGGTGACTCACCCGCGCGGATGCGCGCTCTTGTACACCTGGAGCAACCGCTCGCTGTCGATGCCGGTATAGATCTGCGTGGTCGAGAGCGAGGCGTGGCCGAGCAATTCCTGGATCGCGCGCAAATCGCCGCCACGGCTGAGCAGATGGGTGGCGAAGGAATGCCGCAGCGCATGCGGCGTGGCGCTGTCGGGTAGCCCCAGCGCGCCGCGCAGCCGCTCCATGGTGAGCTGGATGATTCGCGGGGAAAGCGGCCCGCCGCGCGCGCCGACGAAAATCGGCCCCGCAGGGGGCAGCGAATGCGGGCACATCGCGACGTAATCAGCGATCAAGGCGAGTACGTTTTGTAGTACCGGCACCATCCGGGTCTTGTTGCCTTTGCCGAGCACGATGAGAACGTCGCCTTCGCCCGGTTTGGGAACGTCGCGCTTTTTCAGCCCGAGCGCTTCGGAGATGCGCAGGCCCGAACCGTAGAGCAGCGCCATCACGGCGGCGTCGCGCGCCCAAATCCAGGGATCGCGCTCCTCGCCGGCGCGTTCGTCGGCATCGGCAAGGCGTTTGGCGGCATCCATCTGGATCGGCTTCGGCAAGCTCTTGGCAACTTTGGGTGCGCGGATCGCGGATAGCGCGCCGACCCTGCCTTTGCCTTCGCGTTCCAGATAGCGCCCGAACGAACGCAGGCCCGCCAGCGCCCGCATTAGCGAGCGGCTGCCGATCTCGTCGGCGCGGCGCATTGCCATGAAGGCCCTGATGTCGGTGGCTTCCAGTGCCGCGAACCGTTTCAGCGTGACCTTCTCGCCCCAGTGCTGGCTGAGGAAGACGAGGCATTGCCGGAGGTCGCGGGCATAGGCTTCGAGCGTCTTGGGCGACAGCCGCCGCTCGGCGCGCAGATGCGTCAGCCAGCGCGTCATCTCCAGCGCAAAGTTTTCATCGGCGCAGTCGAGCTCGATCGGTTGAGGGGCCGGAACTGGCTTGACCATGGGCCTATGCCTTGAAGGCGGTTCTTGAAGGTGGTTCTTGAAGGTGGTTCTTGGAGGCGGTGATTCCATCCATTATATCGCACCTCTTTCGTTTACCGTTCGCTAACTTGAGCGGCCGGCGCTAGCCTTGTTCTGAATATCGCAAAGCCTGATTCCCTGATGGACCACGCCACTCGCCAAACCAGTTCCTCCGCATCGTCGACCCGCATCGTCGACGTGCTGGTGCCGGTCGCGCTCAATCAGAATTATTCCTATCGCGTGCCGCGCGGCATGGAGCTGAAGCCCGGCGATGTCGTCTGCGTGCCGCTTGGTGCGCGCGAGGTGGTCGCGGTGGTGTGGGCCGAGAACGCCAATCCCGATCCGCGCCTGCACAACCGCCTCAAGGATGTCGGCGAAAAGCTCGACGTGCCGCCGCTGAAGGAGGAACTGCGCAGCCTGGTCGATTGGGTCGCCAACTACACGTTGTCCGCGCGCGGCATGGTACTGCGCATGGCGTTGCGGATGGGCGACAATCTCGGGCCCGAGCGGATGCGTCTCGGCGTGCGGCTGGTCGGCGAACCGCCACGGCGTTTGACGCCGGCGCGCCGGCGGCTGATCGACGTGCTGTCGGATGGTCTGCTGCACGGCAAGTCCGAAGCGGCACGCGAGGCAGGCGTCAGCTCTGGCGTGGTCGACGGCCTCGTCGACGAGGGCACGCTGGCGGCGGAGGCGATGCCGCCACCGATGGCGCCGCCGGCGCCCGATCCGTCCTTTGCGCAGCCGGATTTTTCTCCGCAGCAACGCACGGCCGTGGATGCGATGCGCACGCTCGCCGCCAATGGCTCTTTTCATGTCGCGCTGCTCGACGGCGTCACGGGCTCCGGCAAGACCGAAGTCTATTTCGAGGCGATCGCGGAAATCATCCGGCGCGCAAAACAGACACTGATCCTGATGCCGGAGATCGCGCTGACCGGACAATTCCTCGACCGCTTCGCGAAGCGTTTTGGCGTGCGTCCGTTGGAATGGCATTCCGAGCTGACGCCGCGTACGCGGCAGCGCAATTGGGCCGCGATATCGGCGGGCGAGGCGTCCGTCGTGGTCGGCGCGCGCTCGGCGCTGTTCATGCCCTATGCGAACCTTGGCTTGATCATCGTCGATGAAGAGCACGACCAGGCCTACAAGCAGAGCGATGGCGCGCATTATCACGCGCGCGACATGGCGGTGGTGCGCGCGCGGACTGAAAAAATACCGATCATCCTGGCGTCGGCGACGCCGTCGGTCGAAACCGAGGTCAACGCGCGCAAGGGCCGCTATCAGCGTGTCGCGCTGCCGTCGCGCTTCGGCGGACAGCACATGCCGCATATCGAGGCGATCGATTTGCGCCGTGCCCCGCCGCCGCGCGGCCGCTTCATCTCGCCGCCGCTCGCCGAGCAGATTCAATTCGCGATCGAGAAGCGCGAGCAGGCCTTGCTGTTTCTCAACCGCCGCGGCTATGCGCCGCTGACGCTATGCCGCGCCTGCGGGCATCGCTTCGCCTGCACGATCTGCGACGCCTGGCTGGTGGACCATCGTTTTCGCCAGCGCCTGGTCTGTCACCATTGCGGCTTCTCGATGCCGCGCCCGAACATATGCCCGCATTGCCAGGCGGAGGAATCGCTGGTTGCGGTCGGTCCCGGCGTGGAGCGGCTGCAGGAAGAGGCGGCCGCGCTGTTTCCGAACGCGCGCACCATGGTGCTGTCGAGCGATCTGATCACCTCGATCGAGGCCATGCGCAGCGAGCTGAACGAAATCGCAGAAGGCCGCGTCGACATCATCATCGGCACGCAACTGGTGGCGAAGGGACATAATTTCCCGCGGCTCAATCTGGTCGGCGTGGTCGATGCCGATCTTGGCCTCGGCAATGGCGATCCGCGCGCCGCCGAGCGGACATTTCAACTGCTCAACCAGGTGATCGGCCGTGCCGGTCGCGAGCAGGGCCGCGGCGTCGGCTATCTGCAGACCCATCAGCCCGAACATCCCGTGATGAAGGCGCTGGTCGCGAGCGACCGCGAGGCGTTCTATGCCAGCGAGATCGAGGCGCGCGAGCGCGCCGGTTATCCGCCGTTCGGCCGGCTCGCCAGCCTGATCATTTCCGCCGGCGACCGCCCGACCGCGGAAGGCTTTGCGCGCAAGCTCGCCTCAGTCGCGCCGATCGACGAGCGGATCCAGGTGCTGGGACCGGCCGAAGCGCCGCTGGCCGTCATCAAGGGCCGCTACCGCTTCCGCCTGCTGGTGAAGTCGCTGCGCAACGTCGACGTGTCGGAATATCTGCGCGAATGGCTCGCCGGCGGGCCGAAGACCAAGGGCAATCTCAAGCTCGAAGTCGACGTCGATCCGCAGAGCTTTTTGTGATTGTCATTCCGGGGCGCGACGAAGTCGCGAGCCGGAATCCATCGTGCGGCTGGTGCAGGTGGGTGAAATGGATTCCGGGTTCGCGTTAACGCGCGCCCCGGAATGACACAGAGCAACAAAAAAGGCCTGCCGTCATTTGCGACAGCGGGCCTTTGTTGCCGCGGAAAGTCCCGCGGCCGTTACGCAACGTGACTTAGGAAACCACCTCGGCGGTGACGTGGCCGACGCCGGCGCCGGTTAGGCCGATGGCGCGGGCCGCGCCCTTGGACAGGTCGAGTACGCGTCCCCGGATGAAGGGGCCACGGTCATTGATCGTGACGACGACGCTCTGGCCACGATGGGTCACCCGAAGCTTGGTGCCGAACGGCAGCGAGCGGTGGGCAGCGGTCATGGCGTTCTGGTTGAAGCGCTGACCGGAGGCGGTCTTGCTGCCGGATTCATTGCCGTAATACGAGGCCTTCCCCGCGAAGCCGCGGCCGGAGCTCTGGGAGCCGATCGAGGCATTGGAATCCAGCCAGCTACCGGCCGAATGGGTCTTGGCGTGATGGGAATGATGGCGATGGTGCCTGGACTTGGCGGACGCCTCGGAAATGCTGCCGCCGACCAGGAGAGTTGCGGCGATCAAGGCGAGCGCCGTACGCGACCGGGTCAGAGTTCCCGGCACCATATTATTGGCATTCAACATTAAGTTAGTCCCTCAGACAGTATTGCCACATGCATGACAAATGGAACCCCCGCTCCAATTTCGCTGAAAGTCGTTTGGGCAGGCAATAAGGCATGAATTGGGCAGTAGTTCCGTAATTTCCCGGGCTGACATATCTTGTTACCGAGATCAAACATCGATCGATGTTCCGTAATCTTGGGCTTTAACGAATTTTTAACGAACTGAATACTTGTCGCTACTTGCCAATACAGTCATCCCCCGATGGGGAAAGATTTAGGCAAGTAATGGACAAATGAAGCGTAGCGGCCCGCTTCGTTCCGCGATGGCGCCTCATGGCCGCCATGCAAATACGGCAGGAACGATTTTTCGGTTGGCTGGTGCGACCCAATCGCGCGGTGCCATGGCAAGCGTTGAAGGCAGGCGTTGAGGTAAGCGTTGAATTGTAAAATCAGGCGCACTGAATCTCCGACAAAGCGGCGCTCTGCCGGGCCTGAAAATAGACGTGCGACAAGGCATCGCCCGCACGCGCGGTCATGTTGCACCTGCGCGGCCGCCATGCTAGCAAAGCCGCGATTTTAACGATCCCGGCACCCCGCGTGCCGGTCGAAAATCGAAGTCCCGCTTGAATTCCAAGGGCTTGGATCGCTTGGCGCCGCTACTCGTGGCGACGGTTTTTCCCTTGCGAGTTTGACAGCTGAAAAGAGCGAGTCTGTGGCTGCAGAAGATCCGTCCGTTTCGGGAGTGTCCGGCCGTTATGCTACGGCCTTGTTCGAGTTGGCGCGCGACGAGAAATCCGTCGACGCGGTAAGGGCCGATCTCGATAAATTCGAGGCCATGCTGAACGAAAGCGCCGATCTGAAGCGCCTCGTCCGCAGCCCGGTTTTCTCGGCAGATGCGCAGGCAAAGGCGCTTACTGCCATACTCGACAAGGCCGAAATCTCCGGCACGTCCGCCAAATTCCTCAAGGTCCTGACCGCCAACCGCCGGCTGTTCGCCGTCACTGACGTGATCCGCGCCTTCCGCGCGCTGGTGGCGAAGTTCAAGGGCGAAGCTACGGCCGATGTCACCGTCGCCGAAAAGCTCAGTGAAAAGAATCTCGACGCGCTGAAGACCGCACTGAAATCGGTGACGGGCAAGGACGTCGCGCTCAACGTGAAAGTCGATCCCTCCATCATCGGCGGCCTTGTGGTCAAGCTCGGCAGCCGCATGGTGGATAGTTCACTTCGCACCAAACTCAATTCGATCAAGCACGCGATGAAAGAGGCAGGCTGATGGACATCCGCGCCGCGGAAATTTCCGCGATCCTCAAGGACCAGATCAAGAACTTCGGCCAGGAGGCTGAGGTTACCGAAGTCGGACAGGTGCTGTCCGTCGGTGACGGTATCGCCCGCGTCTATGGTCTGGACAACGTCCAGGCCGGTGAAATGGTCGAGTTCGAGAACGGCACCCGCGGCATGGCGCTGAACCTCGAAACCGACAACGTCGGCATCGTGATCTTCGGCGCCGACCGCGAGATCAAGGAAGGCCAGACCGTCAAGCGCACCCGCGCCATCGTGGACACGCCGGTCGGCAAAGGTCTGCTCGGTCGCGTCGTCGACGCGCTCGGCAATCCGATCGACGGCAAGGGCCCGATCCAGGCCGACAAGCGCATGCGCGTCGACGTCAAGGCGCCCGGCATCATTCCGCGCAAATCGGTCAACGAGCCGATGGCGACCGGCCTCAAGGCGATCGATGCGCTGATCCCGGTCGGCCGCGGCCAGCGCGAGCTGATCATCGGCGACCGCCAGACCGGCAAGACCGCGATCGCGCTCGACACCATCCTGAACCAGAAGCCGCTCAACGCGCAGCCGGACGAGAACCTCAAGCTGTATTGCGTCTATGTCGCGATCGGCCAGAAGCGTTCGACCGTTGCCCAGTTCGTCAAGGTGCTGGAAGAGCAGGGCGCGCTGGAATATTCGATCATCGTCGCCGCCACCGCCTCCGATCCGGCGCCGATGCAGTACATCGCGCCGTTCACCGGCTGCACCATGGGCGAGTACTTCCGCGACAACGGCATGCACGCCGTCATCATCTATGACGATCTTTCCAAGCAGGCCGTCGCCTACCGTCAGATGTCGCTGCTGCTGCGCCGTCCGCCGGGCCGCGAAGCCTATCCCGGCGACGTGTTCTATCTGCATTCCCGCCTGCTCGAGCGCGCCGCGAAGCTCAGCAAGGACCACGGTTCGGGCTCGCTGACCGCGCTGCCGGTGATCGAAACCCAGGCCAACGACGTGTCGGCCTACATCCCGACCAACGTGATTTCGATTACCGACGGTCAGATCTTCCTGGAAACCGATCTGTTCTTCCAGGGCATCCGTCCGGCGGTGAACGTCGGTCTGTCGGTGTCGCGCGTCGGATCGTCGGCGCAGACCAAGGCGATGAAGAAGGTCGCCGGCAAGATCAAGGGTGAGCTGGCGCAGTACCGCGAAATGGCGGCGTTCGCGCAGTTCGGCTCCGACCTCGACGCCTCGACGCAGCGCCTGCTGAATCGTGGTTCGCGCCTGACCGAACTCCTGAAGCAGCCGCAGTTCTCGCCGCTGAAGATGGAAGAGCAGGTCTGCGTAATCTGGGCCGGCACCAACGGCTATCTCGATGCACTTCCGCTCGGCAAGGTTCGCGCCTTCGAAGACGGCCTGCTGTCGCTGCTGCGCGGCAAGAACGTCGAGATCCTCGACGGCATCCGTGACAGCCGCGATCTCTCGGACGATCTCGCCGGCAAGCTGAAGAGCGTCGTCGAAGGTTTCGCCAAGACGTTTGCTTAGCCGTCATGGCCGGGCTTGGCATCGCAAGTCGGGTTTACCAGACTTGCGCGAGCTAAGCAGGAAGACGGAACTCGTGAAACGAGTTCCTGCGCCATCCACGTCTTTGCGCGTGGCAAGAATCAAGACGTGGATGCCCGGCACAAGGCCGGGCATGACGAACGAGGAGTTCGCGGCCGGGCTGAAAAGCAGGTCGCCGGGGTGAACTGAGAATGGCGTCACTTAAAGACATGCGGGTCCGCATCGCCTCCACCAAGGCGACGCAGAAGATCACCAAGGCGATGCAGATGGTCGCGGCTTCCAAGCTGCGCCGCGCGCAGAGCGCTGCCGAAGCGGCGCGGCCCTATGCCGAAAAGATGGACGCGGTGATTTCCAATATTGCGTCGGCTGCGGCAGGTTCGCCCGGCGCCCCGGCGCTGCTCGGCGGCACCGGCAAGGATCAGGTGCATCTGCTGCTGGTGTGCACCGGCGAGCGCGGACTTTCCGGCGCCTTCAATTCGTCGATCGTGCGTTTGGCCCGCGAGCGGGCCTATTCGCTGCTCAATCAGGGCAAAGAGGTCAAGATTTTCTGTGTCGGCCGCAAGGGCTACGAGCAGCTCCGCCGCACCTTCGAGAAGAACATCATCGAACACCTCGACCTGCGCTCGGTTCGCCAGCTCGGCTTCATCAATGCCGAAAATATCGCCAAAAAAGTTCTGGCGCGCTTCGAAGCCGGCGAGTTCGATGTTTGCACGCTGTTCTTTTCGCGCTTCAAATCCGTGATCTCGCAGACCCCGACCGCCCAGCAGGTCATTCCGCTGGTCGTGGAAGCGCCGGCGCCGAATGCCGGGCCGGCCACGTCTTATGACTACGAGCCGGAAGAGGACGAGATCCTGACTGGCCTGTTGCCGCGCAATCTCGCGGTGCAGATCTTCCGCGCGCTGCTCGAAAACAACGCGTCGTTCTACGGCGCGCAGATGAGCGCGATGGACAACGCCACCCGCAACGCCGGCGACATGATCCGCAAGCAGACCCTGATTTACAACCGAACCCGTCAGGCCATGATCACCAAGGAGCTGATTGAAATCATCTCCGGCGCCGAGGCGATGTAACGGCGACAGGCACGATCAAACTGACGGTTTCTAGATACGAATTCGAAGGAGAGAGTTTATGGCCACCCCTGCCAACCAGACCGGACGCATCACGCAGGTCATCGGCGCCGTCGTCGACGTGCAGTTCGAGGGACATCTGCCCGCCATTCTGAACGCGATCGAGACCAAGAACGGCGGTAACCGCCTGGTGCTCGAAGTGGCGCAGCATCTCGGCAAATCCACGGTACGCACCATTGCGATGGACACCACCGAGGGCTTGGTCCGCGGTCAGGAAGTCACCGATACCGGCAACCCGATCATGGTGCCGGTTGGCGCCGGTACGCTCGGCCGCATCATGAACGTGATCGGCGAGCCGATCGATGAAGCCGGTCCGGTGGTTTCGGAAGGCCTGCGCGCGATCCATCAGGAAGCGCCGCTCTATACCGACCAGTCCACCGAAGCTGAAATTCTCGTCACCGGCATCAAGGTCGTCGACCTGCTGGCGCCTTACGCCAAGGGCGGCAAGATCGGCCTGTTCGGCGGCGCCGGCGTCGGCAAGACCGTGCTTATTCAGGAACTGATCAACAACGTTGCCAAGGCCCACGGCGGCTACTCGGTGTTCGCCGGCGTCGGTGAGCGTACCCGCGAAGGCAACGACCTCTATCACGAGTTCATCGACTCCAAGGTCAACGCCGATCCGAAGAATCCCGATCCGAGCGTGAAGTCGAAGTGCGCGCTGGTGTTCGGCCAGATGAACGAACCCCCGGGCGCCCGCGCCCGCGTCGGCCTCACCGGTCTGACGGTCGCCGAGCACTTCCGCGACCAGGGCCAGGACGTGCTGTTCTTCGTCGACAACATCTTCCGCTTCACCCAGGCCGGCTCCGAAGTGTCGGCGCTGTTGGGCCGTATTCCTTCGGCCGTGGGTTATCAGCCGACGCTCGCCACCGACATGGGCGCGCTGCAGGAGCGCATCACCACCACGCACAAGGGCTCGATCACCTCGGTGCAGGCGATCTACGTGCCGGCCGACGACTTGACCGACCCGGCGCCCGCGACCTCGTTCGCCCATCTTGACGCGACCACGGTGTTGAACCGCGCGATCTCGGAAAAGGGCATCTATCCGGCGGTGGATCCGCTCGACTCGACCTCGCGCATGCTCTCCCCGCTGGTCGTCGGCGAGGAGCACTACAACACCGCGCGCATGGTTCAGCAGGTGCTGCAGAAATACAAGTCGCTGCAGGACATCATCGCCATTCTCGGCATGGACGAGCTGTCGGAAGAGGACAAGATTGCGGTCGCTCGCGCCCGCAAGATCGAGCGCTTCCTGTCGCAGCCGTTCTTCGTCGCCGAAGTCTTCACCGGCTCGCCCGGCAAGTTCGTCGACCTCGCCGACACCATCAAGGGTTTCCGCGCGATCTGCGAAGGCAAGTACGATCACCTGCCGGAAGCGGCCTTCTACATGGTCGGCACCATCGAAGAAGCCGTCGAGAAGGGCAAGAAGCTCGCGGCTGAAGCAGCCTAAGGAGCGAATAGCGAATAGGGAGTGGCGAATAGTTGAGCGCCATTCCCTTCCTTCCCTACTCGCCATTCGCCACTCGCTATTCGCAGGTTCTCCATGGCCACCTTCCACTTCGATCTCGTCTCCCCCGAAAAGCTCGCCTTCTCCGGCGAGGTCGATCAGGTTGACATTCCCGGCGTGGAAGGCGATTTCGGCGTGCTGGTCGGGCATGCTCCGGTCGTCGCAGCAATCCGTCCGGGCGTCCTGACGATCATCGCCGGTGGCACCCGTGAAAAGGTGATCGTGCTCGGTGGCATTGCCGAAATGTCGGAAAAGGGTCTGACTGTGCTCGCCGATGTTGCTACCTCGATCGAGGAGTTCGATCGCGCCCAGTTCGCCGACACCATTACCGAGATGCAGGAGAAGCTCCCCGAGAAGGTGGGCGTCGAACTCGATCTCGCCATCGCGCGGCTCGATCACTTCAAGAGCATCCAGCAGGAACTCACCTCTACGGCTATGCACTAAGCCCCGGGGCACCGCTCCGGGGCGCAACGAAGGCCCGGGTAGAAGGTCAAGTAACAGCAGCGCTCGTCACAATGTGACGGGCGCTTTTGTTTGACCGCTTGCGACGCCGACCGGTTGCGCCGGGGAACTTCTGGCGGCATTGTTCCGGAGGCTGGAATCGATCCGGGGCTGTTCTCGATGAAGCGCAAAATCGCGGCGATTTTTGCGGCCGATATTGCCGGCTATTCCAGGCTGGTTGCCGAGGACGAGGAGGAAACGCTGCGCCGCCTCGCGTCCTACCGCCAGGTGACCGACGATTTCATCGCCAAAAGCGGCGGCCGCATCTTCAATACCGCCGGCGATGCCGTGCTCGCCGAGTTTCCAAGCGCCGTCGAAGCCGTGCGCTGTGCGATCGATATCCAGGAAAGCCTGCGTACTCGCAACATGGCCTATCCGCCGAGCCGGCATATGTCGTTTCGCATCGGCATCACGATCGGCGACGTGGTCGAACGGGACGGCGATCTGCTGGGTGATGGCGTCAACATCGCAGCCAGACTGGAGGGGCTCGCCGAAGTCGGCGGCATCTGCATTTCGCGCGCGGTGCACGAGCAGGTTGCCAACAAGCTGTCGGTGCAGTTCGCCGATATCGGCGCGCAGGAGGTGAAGAACATCCCGACGCCGGTGCACGCCTACATGGTGGCGATGCGCCGCGAGGACGGCACCTACGCGACACCCCAGGTCAAGAAGCCGGCCAAGGCGCAAGGCGCAGCGCAGCCGAACTGGATGTGGCCGGTTGCCGTCACCGTGGTCAGCCTCGCCGCGATCGGCGTCGGCGGCTTTCTCTATTTCACCCAGATCGGGACGTCGACGCAGTCAAAGGTGGCCGTGCCGAGCGGTGCTCCCGGGCCGGCGCCGTTGGCGGTGGCCGCGGCGCCGCCAGCCGCAACGCCCGCTGCTACTCCGCCAGCCCCGGCCGCCGCAACTACCGCTGTGCCGCCTTCGTTGCCGATCGCCTTGTCGTCAGACATACTGGTTCCCGCCGGCATCCCCTTCATCACTGACAAGACTCGCGCCGCGCTCGTTTCCGACTACACGCCGGCCGCCGGTTTCAAGGCGTTCGCGCTCAACATCGGCGGCTTCAGCGCGTTCGTCACCGCCCAGCCGAGCGAGGAAGCCGCGAAATCGGCGGCGGTGGAGCAGTGCCAGAAGCGCGCCGATGCCGGGCAATCGCCGCGCAAATGCGAGCTGTATGCGGTTGGCGAGGCCGTCGTTTACGCGCCCGGCCGCCCGCCGATGCCGCCGTTGCCCTGGATCCGGCACGATGCCGCGACCGAGCAGCTCTTCGTTGCCAAGAACGTCCCGCTTGTCCGCGACGCCAGCAGGGCGCGACTTGAAAACGTCTATGGGCCGGCGCGCAAGAACAAGGCGGTCGCGCTTGGCCCCGGCGCCGCGCTGTTCTTTTCCACCGCGGCCGACAGCGTCGAGGAAGCCGTGCGGCGGGCTTTGGAGTCATGTGGTGGGATCGCCGGCGTTCCCTGCACAATCGTCGCGCTCAATGAAAATTTCGTCGTGCCGATTCCGGCCTCGCTCAAGGTCACCGGTTTCTTCAAGTCCGCTGGCAATTCAGCGATATCAGCCGATGCGCGCGACGATGTCGCGCGCCGGCTTGCGGATGCCTCGAGCGGCTGGAACGCGGTCGCCACTGGTGCGGCCGGCCGTCCGGGTTTGGGATTGAAGGCGGCGACCGAGCAGGCGGCGGTCGATACCGCGCTCGCCGAATGCGCCAGGCGCGACAGCCATTGTCAGGTGATCGCCATCGGCCCGTTTGCGGTCGGGCCTAACTAGACCACGACCGGCTGGCGCCTGAAGCCGATGGATCGGTCGTTGGAGAAGTCTCGGCGGCCTTGCGAGCCCTGGGCCGCCGGCCGACGGCCAGCAGCAGGAACAGGCTGCGGTTACCCTGGTAACGGGCAGCGGGGCGGCTACGCTCGCGCCCCTGCATCAGCAGCGTGCCATTGTGATCGTGCACCCGCCACTCCCAACTGCGACGGCGCTTGGTTACAGTCACTTCCATCATGCGAACAAGACACCGAACTGCGGGGATTATTCAAAGCCGAGTTCATTGGTATGCGCATGATGGAAAAAGGTTCGCGTGTATCAACGGCTTCGAGCGTATTTCCCACGGACGCAGCGAGATATTGCAAAACCTTATCGGGTAAACCCCGTAAATTCACGGGCTACCATTCGGTACACCTCGCGCCGGAACGGAACCACGATGTCAGCGACGCGGTCGAGCCGTTCCCAGCGCCACGAATCGAATTCGGCCGGCTGGCCGTTGCGTGGCGTCAGCGGATCGATCTCCTCGTCGCGCCCGGTGTAGCGCAGCGCGAACCATTTCTGCCGCTGGCCGCGGAAGCGGGCGAGGCGATGCGTCGGAGGTCCGTCATAGGGCGGGAATTCATATGTCGTCCAATCGGTCTCGCCGAGATATTCGGCGCTGACCGCGCCGGTCTCCTCCCAGAGTTCGCGCATGACGGCGTCGCGCGGGTTCTCATTGGCATCGATGCCGCCCTGCGGCATTTGCCATTCCAGTCCGGGAAGAATGATCTCTGGCCCATCGTCGCGGAAGCGGCGGCCGATCAGCACGAGACCGGCGGCGTTGAAAAGCGCGATGCCCACGTTGGGGCGATAAGGTTTGCAAGGGGACTCGTCGGACAAAACGCTACTCGCCGGCGAGGCTGGAGAATTCCTTGACCACGCGTTCATAGACCGGCCGCTTGAACGGCACGATCAGGTTCGGGAGATTCTTCATCGGCTCCCAGCGCCAGTTGACGAACTCGGCCTTGTGCCCGCCGCCGGGACTCGAGACGTTGATTTCGGCGTCCTTGCCGGTGAAGCGCACCGCGAACCATTTCTGGCGCTGGCCGCGATAGCGGCCCTTCCAGGCGCGGCCGGCGACCGTGCGTGGAATGTCGTAGATCAGCCAGTCCGGAACTTCGCCGAGCTTCTCCACCGAGCGGACGCTGGTTTCCTCGTAAAGCTCGCGCTTCGCCGCTTCCCAGGTGTCCTCGCCGGGATCGACGCCGCCCTGCGGCATCTGCCAGACATGCGTGTCATCGACATGTTCGACGCCGCCGGCGCGGCGACCGATGAAGACCAGCCCGGCCGCATTGATCAGCATCATGCCGACGCAGGTCCGATAAGGCAGGTCCTCGTAGCGCGCCATGTCCCTCACGATTCCCTTGCTTGCATCAAGTCTTCCCGCAATTGTTCGGTCCGCCGCCGTCCGGGAAGTTCCGGATCGCCGTCGTCGGCTTGATCTCTAGCCTGATTTTGATTTCAGCATCGCCGTTGTCAATGGCACAAGCATAATGCCTCTGCTGTCGAGGGTCTTGACCCAGGTGGCCAGCCGCTCGATCGAGATCGGCAGCGCCGAGGCGACGCCCACCGCCATCCCGCGTTCCTTGGCAAGCGTCTCCAGCTTGACCAGCGCCCGGTCGATCTCGGCAGAGGTTGGCACGGCGTCGATGGTCAAATCGGCCTTGGCAAACGGCATCGACTGGGCCGCCGTCAGGGCGGGAGCGGCACTCCGCGGCGAAGAGCCGTCATCGAGATAACCGAGGCCGCGCTTGGCCGCCTCACGGATGACCGGCTGCATCACGGTGTCCGCGGCGGTGAAACGCGCCCCCATGAAATTGGCGATCCCCGCATAGCCCTGGAAGCGGCTGAGGTGCCAGTACAGCCGGTCGATGTTCTGTTCCGGCGTCAGGGTCGTCAGCAGCGTCTGCGGGCCGGGGTCATTGTCGGGATAATCGAACGGTTCCATCGGAACCTGCAGCAGGATCTCGTGGCGCTGCGCCCGGGCCCGCTCGGCGAGTTTGGCGGGATCCGCCCCGTAAGGGGTGAAGGCCAGCGTCACCGCCGGCGGCAGCTTCATGATGGCGTCGGCCGTCTTGGCGGCGCCGACCCCGAGCCCGCCGACGACGATGGCAATGACGGGCATCTTGGCGGCCTTGGTGCGGTCGGCATCGGCGGCATAGACCGTGAACGGCTTCAGGCCGTCGGCCACGACAGGGATCATGCCGTATTTGGACTTTTCCAGCAGCCGCTGGTCGATGCCGGTCATCGCCGCCGCGGGCGCGGGCTCGGTACCTCCCTTGTCGGCGGCATCGCTGCCGATCACGACATCCTGCCGCTTGCCGCTGGAGCCGTCGATGATGGTGACGGTCTTGTTGTCGCCGCTCGGTGCCTGCGATGCTGATTTTGCAGCCTGTTCGGGTTTTCCGGAGTTGGACGCGGGTGCCGTTTCATCCGCGGGCTTGCGTAGCGCGATGCGGGCGACCGGCTCGCCGCCGAAGGGATTGTCAGTGAAAAGCGCGACGGCGAGGAAAGCGACCAGGAACAAGCCGAGCAGCACCGCCAGCGCCTGCATCGTCGTGAAAGGCAGCCGAAACCGGCGCTTGCGGCGCTGTGTCTTTTGTCCGAGCGGCGTGCTCAGATCGTCGGTCATTTCCGTCATGGACCTCCCCGAATCACCGGGGCCGACGATACCACGGCGTGGCCGGAGCAAGGCAGTTCCGGCCCAACTCGGGGCTTGAGGTGGAAACGTGGGTCACGCTTTCCACCGCCAACAAAAAGGGCGACCCGTAGGCCGCCCTCTTTCTCAGATGCCGTCAGGTGAAGCCGATCAGTTCGCGGCCTTGGTCGCGGGTTTTTCGACTGCAGCCTTGTCGCCGGTGGCAGGAGCTGCGGTCGCCGTCGACTTGATGCCATGCAGCAGGTCGGCGGCGGTTTTCAGCGCCTTGTCGTCCTTGGCGTCCGGCGGCACGTAGGACTGCGATCCGGTCTTCTCGTCGCCGTCGTTCTTCAGATGGCCGCGCAGCGAAGCCTCGCCCTTGGTGTCGGTGCGCGCCTTCAGTTCATCCGGCACGTCCTGCAGCACTTCGATGTCAGGCACGATGCCCTTGGCCTGGATCGACTTGCCGGACGGCGTGTAATAGCGCGCGGTGGTGAGCCGCAGCGCGCCATTTCCGCTGCCGAGCGGGATGATGGTCTGCACCGAGCCCTTGCCGAACGAACGCGTGCCGACCAGGGTCGCCCGCTTGTGGTCCTGCAGCGCGCCGGCGACGATTTCGGAAGCCGAAGCCGAGCCGCCATTGACCAGCACGATGATCGGCTTGCCCTTTGTCAGGTCGCCCGAATGCGCCGCGCGGCGCTGGGTTTCCTCGGCATTGCGGCCGCGGGTCGAGACGATCTCACCGCGATCCAGGAAGGTGTCGGAAACGGTGACCGCTTCCTCCAGCAGGCCGCCCGGGTTGTTTCGGAGGTCGATGATGTAGCCCTTCAGCTTGTCGCCGATCTGGTTCGAGAGATTACCGATCTCGCGCTTCAGGCCCTCGGTGGTCTGCTCGTTGAAGGTGGTGACGCGGATGTAGGCGATATCGTCCTGTTCGACGCGGGCGCGCACCGAGCGGACGCGGATGTTGTCGCGCACCAGCGTGACTTCGATCGGATTTTCCGAGCCCTTGCGGACGATCTTGAGGCGGATCTTGGTGTTGACCGGCCCGCGCATCTTCTCGACCGCCTGGTTGAGGGTGAGACCCTGCACGGCTTCGTCGTCGAGATTGGTAATGATGTCGTTGGCCATGATGCCGGCCTTCGACGCCGGGGTGTCGTCGATCGGCGAGACCACCTTGATCAGGCCGTCTTCCATCGTGACCTCGATGCCGAGCCCGCCGAACTCACCGCGGGTCTGCACCTGCATGTCGCGGAAACTCTTGGCGTCCATGTAACTCGAATGCGGATCGAGGCCGGTCAGCATGCCTGAGATCGCCGACTCGACCAGCTTGGAGTCGTCGGGCTTCTCGACATAGTCGCTGCGCACGCGCTCGAACACGTCGCCAAACAGATTGAGCTGGCGGTAGGTGTCAGAGGTGGCCGCACGCGCGCTCGATCCCATCAGTATGGAACGAGGTTGCGTCACGAAGAGCGTCAAAGCCGCACCGGTGGCGGCGCTGAGAAGAATTACAGAAGTCTTGCGCATCATCCGCGAACCTTTTCGCCTTCATTTGTGGCCCACCATGGGCCTGAGTCGATCGGAGTGCCGTCTTTGCGGAACTCGACGTAGAGCACCGGCTGGCTCGCGGTCGTCGCGAGAATGGATGCGACCTGGGACGTCGTCCCCATGGCCGCGACCGGCTCTCCCGTAAGTACAAACTGGCCGATGTTTACCGAAATGCGCTCCATCCCGGCTATCAGGACATGATACCCGCCCCCGGCATTGAGGATCAAGAGTTGTCCATAGCTGCGGAAGGGTCCAGCGTAAACAACCCAGCCGTCACACGGTGTTGTGACCTGCGCGCCGGCCTTTGTTGCCAAGGAAATGCCTTTATCTACGCCACCGGCCCCGTCGGAACCGCCAAAGTCGCGAATCTTGCGGCCGTTAACCGGAAACGCGAATAGGGCCTTGGCGGAGGCAAAGGCGATGGCCGGGCTCAACCGGGCAGGGTCCTTCAACCCGCCGAGGTTGGGTTTGCCGGCCGGGGCAGCCGGAGCGCCCTGCAGGCTGGCGGTGGCGGCCGCTTTGGCCGCGCTCTTGACGTCCTGCTCCATTTTCGTGATCAGGCCCTGCAGGCCCTCGACCTGCCGCGACAGGCTGACGGCGCGCGCGCCTTCGGCTTCGACGTCCTTTTCGATCGCGCTCTGCTTGCGCTGCCGCTCTTCCACCAAGGCAGCCAGCCTGACCGAATCTTCCTTCAGCTTGTCGCGGTCGCGCCCCAGTATGTCGCGCTCGGTCGCGATGGTCTTGCGCAAGTTCACGAGTTCGCCGAGATCGGCGGCGAGTTTCTCCGCACGGCCGCGCAGTTCGGGCACGACCGATCCGAGCAGCATCGCGGTGCGCAGCGATTGCAGCGCGTCTTCGGGCCGGACCAGCAGCGCCGGCGGCGTGCGCCGGCCGGCGCGTTGCAGTGCCGCCAGCACCTCGACGATTTCGGCGCGGCGTGAATCGAGCGACGCCCGGACCGCCTGTTCGCGGCTGTCGAGCGGGCGCAAGCGGCCCTCGCTTTCGCCGATGCGAATCTCGACGCCGCGGACCTGGGTCGCGATCTCAATCAGTTGCTGGTTGAGCTTGGAGCGGTCCTGGCCGATGGCTGCGATATCGGCCTTTAGTTTTTGCTGCAGTTCGGCTGCCTTGCGCTGCTGTTCGCGCGCAGCCTCCAGTTCCTCTTCGCGCTGCTTGATGGCATCGGGAGAGGCGGCGGTTGCCTGCTGTGCGGAGGTGGCGGACTGCGCTACCGCCGCCGAAAACGAAGCCGTGGCCAGGCTTGTGGCAAGCAGCAGGCAAAGCGCGACCGGCGCCTGCCACGGCAGGGCGCGGCTTGCGGCATCGAACGAGTGCATGTCCCGCGTTGAACGCATCAGGGCCTTTTAGGCGCTATTCGTATTCACGTCACCGAGTCTTAGGCACGGTGGTAGGGGTGTCCGGCCAGAATAGTGGCGGCCCGGTAAATCTGTTCAAGAAGCATGACGCGGACCATTTGATGCGGCCAGGTCGCGGAGCCGAACGCAATGCGCAGCTTGGCCTTGCGCTGTAAATCGGGCGAAAGTCCGTCCGCCCCGCCGATCACGAAAATTGTGCTGGCGATCCCCTCATCCCGCCATTGGCCGAGCTGGCGTGAGAAGGCCGCGCTATCGATGCTCTTGCCATGCTCGTCCAGCGCCACCAGCACCGATTTCTCCGGTATTGCCGCCGCGATCGCTGCGGCTTCCTCGGCTATCCGGGTCGCGGTGTCGCGCGCGCGGCTTTCCGAAATTTCATGAATCGCGAGGCCGCGAAAGCCGAGCTTGCGGCCGATGTCCTCGAAGCGCTCGCGATAGCGTTCGGCCAGTTCCTGCTCCGGACCCTGTTTCAGCCGGCCGATTGAAACCACGACAAGGCGCATGAATGATGTTTCTGGCGTGCACTTTCCGGCACGCGCGCATTTCCGCGCGCGCCAGCAGACTACAAGCGCCTCAGCCGATTCGCGCCGGCCGAGCGTTCAGATCGCTGCCGCCGCGGGGTTCTGCGTCCACAATCTTTCCAGATTGTAGAATTCGCGCACCTCGGGCCTGAACACGTGCACGACCACATCGCCGGAATCGATCAGCACCCAGTCGCAATTGGGCAAGCCCTCGACATGGATGTTCTTGATGCCGTTTTCCTTCAGGGTTTTCGTGACGTTTTCCGCGATCGCGCCGACATGCCGGTTGGCCCGGCCCGTGGTGACGATCATGTAGTCGGAAAATGCCGATTTACCGCGAAGGTCGATGGTGACCGTTTCTTCCGCCTTCATATCGTCGAGGCGGGAGAGGATCATATTCAGCGTCTTGTCGGCGTCGGGTTGCGCCTTCAAGGCCGCAGCTTTCGTCGATGTTTTACGCGGGGCCTTGGCAGACTTGCCAGGAGCCTTGCTGCCGGCAGCCTTGCTGGGGGCAGCCTTGCTGGGGGCGGCCTTGCTGGAGGCCTTGGGTAAAACAGACTTGGACAATACAGGTGTGGCCAGGGACCATTCCTTTCACTGTATCGCGAACGCCGAATTCCGGCGTTGCGGACCATATTAGGCATGTGGGGTTAACGGTTTCAATATTCCAGTGAATCCCACCCGCCGGTTCGAACTAAACTGTCACTTCTTTGCCTTCCAGCTACCGTCCGGGTTCCGCAGGCCGGTCGACGACAGGTTCAGTTTCATGCCGGTGAGGAAAACCCAGGCGGGAGCGTGCTGATCGGCCAGCCGGGCCGCCTGATTCTCGGGCAGGCGATAACGCGCCAAGGCCTGCGCGGCAGGGGCGGCTAACGCGCGAAAACTCTGTGGCGGGCGGTCGATCACCGCAATGGTCACCTCGGAAGCGATGCGCCGCCAGTTTTGCCAGCGATGAAATTGCGCGAGATTGTCAGCGCCCATGATCCAGACGAAGTGCACGCCGGAAACGCGGCGGCGCAAATGGCTGATCGTATCGACAGTGTATCTGGTGCCGATGACAGCTTCGAGACAACTGACATCGATGCGCGGATCGTCGGCGACTTTTCGTGCGGCATCGGCGCGTTCGGAAATTCCATGTAGTTGGCCGTTGTCCTTGAGTGGATTGCCCGGCGTCAGCAGCCACCAGACGCGGTCGAGCTTCAAGCGCTTCAGCGCAAACAGGCTGATGGCGCGATGCGCCGCGTGCGGCGGATTGAACGAGCCGCCGAGCAGGCCGACGCGCATGCCGTTGGTATGGAAGGGGATGGTTTGCGCGGCCGATGGCGATTGCATCAGCCGGGTCACCGCGGACACGGGCTGGAGCCATTTCCGTTTCGATCGAATCGAAACGGAGCTCCAGATTCTTGTTTTGACGCGTTTTCTTGACGCGAACCGGTTTCCACTTCGCTCGAAAACGCTCTGCAGTTCACGGCCGCGTCTGCCCGGTGCCGTGAACGCGATATTTGAAGCTCGTCAGCTGCTCGGCGCCGACCGGGCCGCGGGCGTGGAATTTGCCGGTGGCAATGCCGATCTCGGCACCGAAGCCGAATTCGCCGCCGTCGGCGAACTGCGTCGAGGCGTTGTGCAGCACGATCGCGGAATCGACTTCGCTGAGGAATTTTGCGGCCGCACGATCGTCTTCCGTCACGATCGCATCGGTATGATGCGAGCCGTGGCTCTGAATGTGAGCGAGCGCCTCGTCGAGGCCGTCGACAACGCGGGCCGATATGATCGCGTCTTCGTACTCGGTGTCCCAATCCTCATCGGAGGCGGGCTTGACGCGCGTATCGATCTTCTGCACGGCGTCGTCGCCGCGCACCTCGCAGCCGGCATCGATCAGCATCTCGACCAGCGGTTTAAGGTTCGTCGCTGCTGCCGCGCGATCGACCAGCAGGGTCTCGGCGGCGCCGCACACGCCGGGGCGGCGCATCTTGGCATTGAGCACGATCTTCTTCGCCATTTCGAGATTGGCGGATCGATCGACATAAACGTGGTTGACGCCTTCGAGATGCGCAAACACCGGCACGCGGGCTTCCGCCTCGACGCGCGCGACCAGGCTCTTGCCGCCGCGCGGCACGATCACGTCGACGCCGCCGTTCAATCCTGACAGCATCAGGCCGACGGCGGCGCGGTCGCGCGTCGGCACCAGCGTGATCGCGGCTTCGGGCAGGCCCGCCTCGCGCAATCCCTGCACCAGGCTGTCATGGATGGCGCGGCAGGAACGGAAACTGTCGGAGCCGCCGCGCAGGATCACCGCGTTGCCGGATTTCAGGCACAGCACGCCGGCGTCCGCTGCGACATTGGGACGGCTCTCAAAAATCACGCCAATCACGCCGAGCGGCACGCGCACGCGCTCGATGGTCATGCCGTTCGGCCGCTGCCAGCTTTCGGTGACGGTGCCGACGGGATCGGGTATGCCGCGCACGGTGGCGACGCCGTCGGCCATCGCCTCGATGCGCGCGGGCGTCAGCGTCAGCCGATCGATGAAGGCCGACGTGGCGCCGCCGGCGCGCACTTCCGCGACGTCCTCGGCATTGGCGGCAAGGATCTTTTGCGCATTGGCGCGAATCGCCCGCTCGATCGCCTCCAGCGCCCGGTCCTTCTGCTCCGGCAGCGCCAGCGCCAGCACCCGCGCCGCGGTGCGCGCCCGGGCAGCGAGGTCGGTCATCAAAGCGGGCAGATCGGCGGTGCCGTCGATTGCCTTCAGGGGGGCGGTCATCGGTGGTCTCGGGGCTAAAGCAAGGCCATGGCCTAGCACGGAAATCCCGCTTTTGCGAGGTTCGGAACCGGCATGGGTGGGTAGCTGGCGGTTGGGAACTAGGCCAATGGCCCAGTTGAACGACGAATTGATCGCCTTGCATTGCGATTGCCCGGAATAGCATTAAATACTACTTTATGATATCGGGAGCGTTCCATGGCGACCAGCTACAGCATCGGCAAGCATTTTGAGGAACTGATCGAGGGCCTGCTCGAAAGCGGGCGCTACTCGACCGCCAGCGAGGTCATGCGCGAAGGGCTGCGGCTGGTCGAAGAGCGCGAGGAGCGGCGCAAGGTAAAACTCGAGGCATTGCGCGCTGAAATCCAGAAAGGTTTTGACAGCGGGCCTGCGGAGGAAGTCGACCTGTCCGAATGGATGGAGAGCATCAAGCAGCGGGGACGGCAAAGACTGGCTGCGCGAAAACGTGGCGAATAGATTTCGCAAATCTCCCCAGGCCGGCCTCGATCTTGATTCGATCTGGAGTTTTATTGCGGCTGACGACCCCCAAGCCGCCGAGCGGCAGATCGACCGTATTGGCAAAATCTTTCAGATGCTGATCGAGAATCCGTTGGCCGGGCGCGAACGCCGCGAACTGCGTAAACAGCTGCGCAGTTTCCCGATCGGAAGCTACATCGTATTTTACATGCCGCTACCCGACGGCATCGAAGTGATCCGCGTGATGCACGGCCGCCAGGACATCGACGCCGACGACATGGCGTGAAGCCTACGTGGGATCGGCCGATCGCGGCCCACCCACCACCAGGTCATCCCGATGGATCATCTCCGCCCGGCCTGAGACGCCAAGAATCGCCATCACGTCCGGCGAGGAGCGGCCTTTGATCTTTTCGGCGTCCTCGGCGTCGTAGGCGACGAGGCCGCGGCCGATCTCGTGGGTGTCGGGGCCGCGCACCACCACGGCATCGCCGCGGGCGAATTGTCCGTCGATGCGGATCACTCCGGCCGGCAGCAGGCTCTTGCCCGCGCGAAGCGCGGCGACCGCGCCGGCATCGATGGTCAGCGTGCCCTTCGGCTCCAGCGAGCCTGCGATCCAGCGTTTGCGCGCGGTGACGGGGTTGGCCGGCGTCAGGAACCAGGTGCAGCGGCCGCCGTCTGAGATCGCCTGCAACGGATGCTCGATCTTGCCGGACGCGATCAGCATATGCGTGCCCGACGTGGTTGCGATTTTCGCCGCCTCGATCTTGGTGAACATGCCGCCGCGCGACAATTCGGATTCAGCCGCGCCCGCCATGCCCTCAATCTCCGAGGTGACGGATTCGACGATCGGAATCAGCTTTGCGTTCGGATTGGCGCCGGGCGGCGCGTCATAGAGGCCGTCGATATCGGACAACAAGATCAAAAGGTCGGCGCTGGCCATGGTGGCGACGCGGGCGGCGAGGCGGTCGTTGTCGCCGTAACGGATTTCGTTGGTCGCCACCGTGTCGTTCTCGTTGATCACGGGCACCGCGCGCCATTCCAGAAGTTTTGCAATCGTCGAGCGGGCGTTGAGATAGCGGCGGCGCTCCTCGGTGTCCTGCAGCGTCACCAGAATCTGTCCGGCGCCGATGCCGTGCGCCCCGAGCACCTCCGACCAGATCCGCGCCAGCGCGATCTGACCCACTGCAGCAGCGCCCTGGCTCTCTTCGAGTTTCAACGGGCCGCGCGGCAATTTCAAACGGCTGCGTCCCAGCGCGATCGAGCCCGATGAGACGACCAGAACGTCGCGACCCTCACCATGCAGCTTGGCTATGTCGGCCGCCAGCGCCGCCAGCCACGCCGAGCGCACTTCGCCCGCATGGGAATCGATCAGGAGCGAGGAGCCGACCTTGACGACGATGCGGCGGAAATTTTTGAGCGCGGGGCGTTTCATGATGCGGTCGGATGAGACGGATGATCAGGAAGCAATACGCGCCACCTCCCTGATATGGAAGTGGCGCGGCGGCGGGAAGGCGAAGTTTGCGTCAGCCCTGCGGCGTTACCGGCGCCCACGGCTCCGCCTGGCCGCCCTTGGCCTTCAACGAAACCGGAGCTTCGCCGATCACCTCGACCAGCGCCTTGAGCGCTTCCGGCACGCCTTCGCCGGTCACGCCCGAGATCAACAGCGGCGCCTTCTTCGCGGCGCGCTTCAGCCGGTCGCGTTGCTTCTTCAATTCGTCCGGCTCGACCGCGTCGATCTTGTTCAGCGCGACGATCTCGATCTTGTCGGCGAGGTGCCCCTCATAGGCATCGAGTTCGGTCCGTACCGTCTTGTAGGCTTTGCCGGCATGCTCGCAGGTGGCGTCGATCAAATGCAGCAGCACGCGGCAGCGCTCGACATGGCCGAGAAACCGGTCGCCGAGGCCGGCGCCTTCATGCGCGCCCTCGATCAGTCCGGGAATATCGGCGAGCACGAATTCGCGGCCTTGCGCACTCACGACGCCGAGCTGCGGATGCAGCGTGGTGAAGGGATAGTCGGCGATCTTCGGCTTGGCCGCACTGACGGCGGAGAGGAAGGTCGACTTGCCGGCATTGGGCAGGCCGACGAGGCCGGCATCCGCAATCAGCTTGAGCCGCAGCCAGATCCAGCGCTCCTCGCCCTCCTGGCCGGGATTGGCGTTGCGCGGCGCGCGGTTGGTGGAGGATTTGAAATGCGCGTTGCCGAAGCCGCCATTGCCGCCTTCGGCCAGCACGAACTTTTCGCCGAGCTCGGTGAAGTCATGGACCAGCGTTTCGCGATCCTCGTCGAAGATCTGCGTGCCGACCGGCACCTTGAGCACGATCGGTTTGCCGTTGGCGCCATGGCGGTCCTTGCCCATGCCATTGGTGCCCTTCTGCGCCTTGAAGTGCTGCTGATAGCGATAGTCGATCAGCGTGTTCAGCCCGTCGACCACCTCGATGACGACATCGCCGCCGCGGCCGCCATTGCCGCCCGAGGGGCCGCCGAACTCGATGTACTTCTCGCGGCGGAACGCCACGCAGCCGTTACCGCCATCGCCGGAGCGGATATAGACCTTCGCCTCGTCAAGGAATTTCATGATCGCCACTAGGTAGGGCAGGGGGGCCGCCGCGGCAACCCTCAAGCGGCTCAACATTGGCGAAAAGCCTTAATTTTCGGGCCCTTTTGCGGTTTCGAGCCGGAAGCGGGGGCTTCTTATGAGGCCGGCCGCCGCCGCACCAGAAACTTCTGCATTCCCTCCAGTACCAGCTCCTTGCGCTGGTTGAACACGGTCGAGCGCAGCGTCACCACGCCGGTGCTGCGGCCGGGGACCAGTTCGGTCACTTCGAGTGCGGGATAGATGGTGTCGCCGGCATAGACCGGCTTCAGGAACTTGCTCGATTGTTCAAGAAATCCGATCAGCGATTCCTCGACGACGTAAGGGAACAGGCCGGCGCCCGGCGCGGTGTGCACCAGTGTCTGAAAACCATGCGCGAGCAGGTCCGGCATGCCGCGGGCGCGGCAATATTCGACATCGTAATGGATCGGATGGGTATCGCCGCTCGCGGTCTGGAAAGCGGCGAATACCGCCGACGTCTGGGTCCGGCTCGGGATCACGAAACGTTCGCCGAGCACGAAATCCTCGAACCAGCGCTGTTCGCTCACCATGCGATGTTGTGCGGGGTCGAAGTCGGTCATGTCGGTTTCCTGCGGTCTCTTTTCGATGTGATCTACCGGTAGCGTAGCGGCAGGGCTGCGGCAATTCGTTCAATTCGTCATGCCCGGACTTGCCCCTTTCTCCCGCATCTTTAAAACGTGCCGCACAAAAGACCTGACGAAGAAACTGCCGGAAACGCCGCATCGCCCATGAGCCTGTTCGCCAAAATCTCGACCTATGACGAGCGCTCGGCGCGGCTGGCCGGCATCGGCTTGATGCTGCTGTCGATCTTCATGTTCTCGTTCGGCGACGCGCTCGGCAAATTCATGGTCGCGACCTATTCGGTCGGGCAATTGATGTGGCTGCGCGCCTGCGCGGCGCTCCTGGTGCTGGCGCCGGTGATCTGGCGGCAGCGCAAAGAATTCTCCCGCATCGAACGGCCGTGGCTGCAATTGTTTCGCGTGCTGCTGTCGACGCTCGAAGTCGCCGCGTTCTTTCTCGCCACCGTCTATCTGCCGCTCGCTGATGTCATCACCTATTATTTGGCCTCGCCGATCTTCGTCACCGCGCTGTCCGGCATCGTGCTCGGCGAGCGGGTCGGCTGGCGGCGCTGGAGTGCGATCCTGATCGGGTTCTGCGGCGTGCTGATCGCGCTGCGTCCGTCGACGCAGACGGTGAGCTGGCCGGCGATGATCGCGCTCGGCGGCAGCCTGTCGTTTGCGTTCCTGATGCTGATCACGCGTTCGCTGCGGGCGACGCCGGATATCGTGCTGACCACCACGCAGTTCGGCGGCACGTTTCTGCTCGGCGCGCTGATGTCGCCGCTCGGCTGGGTGACGCCGACGCTCGGCAGTCTCGGTTTATTTGCGATAGCGGGCGTTACTTCAGTCGTAGCCCTGCTATGCATCAACCGTTCGCTGAAACTGGCGCCGGCCAGCGTCGTGGTGCCGTATCAATATTCGATGATCGTATGGGCGGTGATTTTTGGTTTTGCTGTGTGGGGCGATGTGCCATCGATCTCGACCATGATCGGCGCCGCCATCATCATCGGCGCGGGAATCTACATCTTCCTGCGCGAACAGCAGCTCGGACGCGAAGAGGCGGTCGTCAATCCGCCGGCTTAAGCAACTTGCACCGCCGTCGTCCCTGCGAACGCAGGGACCCATACGCCGCGGCGGCAATTGTTTTGCAAGGTGTCGGCCATCTCGTTTCGACCGAGAGCACAACGCGGTATGGGTCCCTGCGAACGCAGGGACGACATTCGAGGCAGCGCCGCTACCGCTCCCTTCGCGTCGAACTCGCCCAGTTCTTCAGCGATGACCACACCCCGCGCGTCAGGCGGAAGCAGTCGACGGGGGTTGACGATCCCAGCGCCTCGAAGCGGTGCAGTTCGACGCCGCTCCACTGGAAGCCGCATTTCTCAAGGATGTTGCGCGAGGCCGGGTTGGCGACGCGGGCGCTTCCAGCCAGGTGCTCGGCATCGGATTCCTCGAAGAAGAAATCGATCGCCGCGCGCGCGGCTTCGGTGCCAAAGCCCTGGCCCCAATGCGCGACGCCGAGCCAGTAGCCCAGTTCCGGCGCGTCCGCTGCGCTGCGGTCGATGCCCACCATGCCGAGCGGCGAATGATTCTGCTCGATCAGGAAAACGGTTTCGCTGCTGTCGCTGATCGTCGCGCGCACGAACTCGACCGCGTGATCCTGCAGGTAGGGATGCGGCAGGCGGCGGGTGTTTTCCGCAATGCGGCGATCGTTGGCGAGGTTCGCAATCGCCTGGACGTCCGCGAGCGTCGGCCGGCGCAGCGTCAGCCGCTCGGTCTCAAGGACGCAACTGCCGGTCCCACGCGAGTTCGGGACCTGGATCGGAATGTCCTGCAACATATCGAGCTCCTGATTGCGGAAATGCGCAAAATGAAAAGGGGAGGCCGGTTTCCCGCCTCCCCTGGAGCCTTTTCGACTCCGCCGGTTCAACAGGACCCGGCGGACTCGAGAATTGTGTCCACCGTCTATTCGGCCGCTTCCGCCATCGGGACTACCGATACGAATGTGCGGCCGTTGGCTTTTGCACGGAACTCGACATGACCTTCGACCTTGGCGAAGAGAGTATGGTCGGTGCCCATGCCCACATTAAGGCCGGGATGCCACGTGGTGCCGCGCTGACGCGCGATGATGTTGCCGGGGATCACGCGCTCGCCACCATAGGCTTTGATGCCCAGGCGCTTGCCCGCTGAATCGCGCCCGTTTCGCGATGAACCGCCTGCTTTTTTGTGAGCCATGGCCCGTCTCCGACTTCGCTAAGTTCTAGATCGATTCCTTGACGGAATCATTTCACTTTTCATCACGCATCAACTTTTCGTTGAGCGCTTCATTTGTTGCAGTGCAGGGCGCCTCAGGCGGCGGCGGGTGCAGCCGCTGCTTTTTCCCTCTTCGGCCGCGGGCCGATGGAGGGCTTGGCGTTATCGGTCAGAATCTCGGTGATGCGAAGCACCGTGATCTCGTCGCGATAGCCGCGCTTGCGGCGCGAATTCTTGCGGCGGCGCTTCTTGAACGCGATCACCTTGGGGCCGCGCTTGTGGTCCAGCACTTCGGCCGCAACGGTAGCGCCTGCTACCATCGGCATGCCCAGCACCGGCGTATCACCGCCGACCAACAGAACTTCGCCAAGCTGCACGATCGTTCCGACATCGCCGGCGATCTTGCCTATCTCGAGCACATCATCCGGAACGACGCGGTATTGCCGGCCGCCGGTTTTGATGACTGCGAACATCGTTGTTTTCCTTCGTGTTCGATCCCGGCCTCGGACATCTTCCCAACAGGGCTTGCCCGGGTCGGCTTTTTGGTCAGTCGTTATGGGTACGATTTTCGCGCGGCAGGGGAGCAGGCCCCAAGGAATTCGCGCAAAAACAAACAGCGCGAGAAATCCCGCGCCGGATGCCGGGACTTATAGCCGCAGAATGCCGGGAGTCAAGGCGAAATGGCCCAAAATGCCGCCAAAAATGCTCGAAAAGGGCGAATGGCGAGTGGCAAATAGCGAATGGGGAGTAGTCCCCCGGCCACCTTCCATTCGCTATTCGCCACTCGCCTATTGAAACCAATGGGTTCCCCGCCCGTTGTCGCCGGCGAAAACGCGGCAGGGGCTTGGACATTATGGCAGACGACAGCGTAACGACCACGGGCATCGCGCGCCACGGCGCGTCCCGGCTCCCTTCAGTTGAAATCGACAGCTTCAACGTTGAGCTGAAGGACGACGAGGGTTTTCTCGGCGACCGGGCCAGCAAGGGCGCCTTCCGCGAAATTCTCGATGGGTTGCGCAAGCCGCTGAAGAAAAGCGGCGACGATCCCTTGGGGAAAAAATCCACCGACGACATTCCCAAGGGCGACCTCGATGCGGTGCTGGTGGGCGACGATGTCGCCGCTGCCGCCCTGGTGCATGGCGCGATCGAGGAGTTCGCGCAGGAGCTGGCCTATGTGACCGGCCGGTTCCTGAAGACGAAAGCGTGGGCGGACACCGAACGCATCGTGGTCGGCGGCGGCTTTCGGCAGAGCCGGATCGGCGAGATCGCCATCGCGCGCACCAACATCATCCTCAAAGCCGAGGATTTCGATGTCGATCTGGTGCCGATCCGCTTTCATCCCGATGACGCCGGCCTGATCGGCACGTTGCATCTGGCGCCGTCATGGATTTTCGCGGGCCACGACAGCATTCTCGCCGTCGATATCGGCGGCACCAACATCCGCTGCGGCGTGGTGGAGACGCGCTGGAAGAAGACGCCGGATCTTTCCAAGGCCACGGTATGGAAGTCCGATCTGTGGCGGCACGCGGATGACGAGCCGACGCGCGAAGGCGCAGTGAAGCGGCTGGTCAAGATGCTGAAGGAATTGATCAGCGCCGCCGAGAAAGAGGGTCTCAACCTCGCGCCCTTCATCGGCATTTCCTGTCCCGGCGTGATCGATGCGGACGGCTCGATCGAAAAAGGCGCGCAGAACCTGCCGGGCAATTGGGAGAGCTCGAGATTCAACCTGCCGGCAAGTCTGGTGGAGGCGATCCCGCAAATCGGCGATCACGACACCGCAGTGCTGATGCACAATGACGGCGTGGCTCAGGGCCTTTCCGAAGTTCCTTTCATGCAGGACGTCGAACGCTGGGGCGTGCTGACCATCGGCACCGGGCTCGGCAATGCGCGCTTCACCAATCGCCGCAAGGAGAACGGCAAGGAATCCGGCAAGGACGACAAGAAGGCGAAAAAGGCCAAGGATTAACGCTGTCCTGCCCCGGGTAAGGTTGATCGGTTAGGTTAAGACGCGGATCGCGTTGCCGTTTTCGCTGCGACCGCTACCGTCGCCTGGTCGCTCCGGCTGGCTGGCGAAGCCGCACTTCCCCGGCCAGAATTTCAAAGCAGCGGCACGGGGCCGCCAGTTTTTTGTCGCGTCTGGCGGTCCCACCCCTTTTCATTCAGCTCCACCCGATGCGCGTGAAAAACGCCGCGATCTCGGATGCCGCGCGATCGGGATCCTCGCGATGGGGAAAGTGGCCGACATCGCCGAACATCGCGAGATCGAGATTCGTAAAAGTCTCGCCGAGGCGATCGGTCCATTGATAGGGAAACAGCGGATCGTGCTCGGCCCAGCGAACGCAGGTCGGCACGCCGATCGGCGGCAGCGTCGGCGCTTCACCCTTCATCATCCTGACCCGTCCCGCATGGGCGGCGCGGTAATGCGCAAAGCCGCCGGCGAGGTTTCCGTCCTTGAGAAAATTGTCGGTGAAGGCATCGAGCACATCGTCGAAGGCGTGCTTGCGATGCGACCAGGCTTTCAGGAAGTGGCCGATGTAACGCCGGCAACTTTCGCGGCTCGCGCCGACCAGCGCGGGCGCCATCTCCATCTGGTGAAAGGATTGATACCAGATGTTGTTGAGCCGATCCGGCTCCGCCATTCGCGGCCCGATGCCGGGATAGACGAAGTCGAAAAAGAACAGCCCGGCGATGCGCTCCGGCGCCTGCCGCGCCAGCGGCTGCATCAGCGCGCCGCCGACATCGTGGCCGACGACACCGGCCTGCGGCAGCCCAAGCGCATCCATCAGCGCCAGCATGTCGGCGGCCTGCTGGTCGGGGCCGAACGGCCCCTCGGGCTTGTCGCTGTCGCCAAAGCCGCGCAGGTCGGGCGCGATGAGAGTGAAGCGATCGGCGAGCCGCGTCATGACCGGCTCCCAGGTCAGCCAGAATTCGGGCCAGCCATGCAACAACAGCAGCGGCCGCCCGGCGCCGACGCGGGCTACGTGAAGCGCCGCGCCATTGGCCTGAACCGTCAAATGCTCCATTTCGGGCTCCTTTCCTGCATCCCGGCGGCCCAAGGATTTCTTGCCCCCGCGCCTTGCCCGGCCCGCCATCCTCGCCTAGAACTCGCCCCGACCGCGGGCCGAATTTGTCCGTCATGGCGCCTGGAGAGGTGGCAGAGTGGTCGAATGCACCGCACTCGAAATGCGGCATAGGTGCAAGCCTATCGGGGGTTCGAATCCCTCCCTCTCCGCCAGATGCCGATTTCTGCGCTGCGACGCGCCGCTCTATCCGAACGCCGCCGATATTATGATCGATGGTCGATTTTCGGCGCCCTTGAACGGGTTGAACACTGTTGCACCCAGACCGGCGACGTCGCGGTCGTTACGCGTCACCAGCGTCAGGCCATTGGTCAACGCCGTCGCAGCGAGCAGGCAATCGACAGCCGGGAAGGACCTGATGGCGCTCATGCGCCCCCATTGATCGGACACCGCGTTATCGATGCCGAGCACGCGCCCATCGAATGCCGCCTCTACTTCCCGCAACCAGCGTTCGAGCGCCACTGCCTTGCCTGAGTCCCGAGGGCGTGCAAGTTCAACGCCCTTTCGGATCTCACCAAGGACAAGCGTGCTCAGGAAGAGATCCTCGTCAGCAACAGACGAATACCAGGCGGACACATGGGCGTCGCAACGAGCGCCCTTTCGGACCTCGGAAATGATGTTGGTATCGATCAGGTAGCTCATAGATCGACTTCACGTCCAGGGGCCGGAGTACGATCGAGGTCGATCCCGTCGAGTGGCGCGGACGCAAGAAGCGCCTTCAGGCTCACTTTGGGCGGCTCGGCAAAGCGTTGCTGAAGTAGCCTGCGCGCCTCGGCTTGGCGCGAAGGATCGGACAAGGCGGAAGCCACACGGCGGACAAGGCTCGCATCTTCCTTGCGGACGTTGACCTCGACCCGCACGAAACCCTGGCGCTCCATGCGCGCTCGGTGTGTCGCAAGAGGGGATTTTGCTTTGGCCATTCCACGCCTCCTAATTTCCGGAAATATTACCGGAAATCGCAGCGGGGCGCAAGAGGCGATGGCGACTATAGCGCTATCCGGCGAAGACAAGCGCTCGCACCTCAATCTTCATTTCCGGTCGGTCTCAACTTTCCGGGGTTGCTCCACCTCCCGGCATGCCGCCCTAATCCGGCTTCTTCACGCTATCGAGAAACGCGCGCGTCTCCCTGTTGAGGAACTCCACATCCGCCGGAATCCCGCCACCCGCCGCCGCATGGCCGGTAACGGTGCCCGGGCTGATCGTCATCACCTTGGCGCCGGCGATGTTCTTGCCGGCCTCGATCGGTTCGAATTCGGGATTGAGCAGATCCTTGGTGCCGGTGAGGATCAACGTCTTCGCCTTGATCGAGGCGAGCGCTTTGGCGGTGTCGCCGTTGAACCCCGGCGTGGTGCCGACGTCGTGCCGCTCATAGGCCCATGTCTGGTAGATCCAGTCGTTGGCGTCGAACGCCTTGATCAGCGCGGTCTCCTGGCTTTCCATCCAGGGCAGCACGTCCATGCCGTTCTTGAACTGCGCGGAATACATGTCGGGCGTGCGCGCCGACAGCAGCGAGAGGATGTCGCGCCACAGGCGGATGCCCTTTTCCGGCGGCGCCTCGTAATTGCCGTCCTTCCAGGCGGCGTCGGTCATGATCGCCTTGCGCGAGGCCTCCAGCACCGCGACCGTCCAGGCCGGCGTTTTTGCCAGCGGCACCATCGCGACCAGCGCGTCCATGTAATCGGGATGGCTGACGCCCCATTGCAGCACCTGCATGCCGCCCATCGAGGGGCCGACCACGGCGACGACGTGATCGATGCCGAGTTTCTCCTTCATCAGGCGGTACTGCGATTGCACCATGTCGCGGATGGTGAATTTCGGGAATTGCATGCGCGGCTGCGCTTTCGAATTGCTCGGCGAGGTCGAAAAACCGTTCGCGATCGCATCGGTGCAGACGATGAAATATTTGTCGGTGTCCAGCGCCTTGCCGGGGCCGATCAGGAAGTCGAGCCGGTGGTGATTGCCCGAGATCGCCGTCACCATCAGGATGGCGTTGGACTTCTTGTCGTTGAGCTGGCCGTGCGTGACATAGGAGATCGAAAAATCCCTGATCGCCTCGCCGCTCTCGAGTTTGAGATCGCCTTCGCCGTAGGCTTGGTGCGGCGGCTGCTGCGGGGTATGCGCTGCAGCGGGCAGCGACAACAGCAATCCGGCGGCGACGGCGTATCCGATGCGGTTCATTCGGTTTTCTCCCCTGACTCACGGTATCTGCGCTGCTTCTGGACGGCATGCGCTTACACACGAAACCCTCGTCAGATCGGAATATTCCCAATCGCTAGCGCCAAGGCCCATGGCTGGGGCAACGAGGATTTGCTTCGAGGCATCAGGGGCAATAACGACCCAACTGTGCAGCAGGGGTCCGTGCAGATCACCGAATAGGGCGCGACCGTCGATGTCCGCGCCGCCGCACCAGGGCGGCGGCCACGCGGCAAATTTATTACTGCGCAGCCACCTTTGTCTTGGTGGCCGATTCCTTGTCCATCACGCTTCGGCAGCCAGTCGAGAGGTTGCTGCGCTGCTTGATCATGCAAGCGGTGATCTTTGCGATGTTCGGAATTTCAGAGCCGCAGAGGCGGAAGGCGTCGCCGGTGCACATCTGCTGCGCTTCCGAACTGAACGCGAAGCCGGCATTCGAGGAAAGCACGGAAAACGAGGCGGCGATGGTCAGCGCCAGCGCGGTCTTGCGAGCAATGCGATTCAGGAAAGCGGTCATTTCAAAATCCCCCGACAGGAGCCGCCTGGATTGGTCGGCCTCCAATGCAAGGGATCATGATCTCACTTAGGGAAAAGAACTGTGATGTTCGTCACATCAAGGGATTGGGGCTACACGTTTCCTTCGCCGCCTTTGGCCGCGGTGCCGACCGAGGTGTTCGCTTCCGAACCGGTTCCCATTCTACTTTGCATGGGGTTGTTTTCGATATTTTGTCGTTAGGGCTTGGAATCCCGGCTGCTAACCCGTCGCCTCCTTCACCAGCTCACCTCCACCCCGCTCCGTGATCTCTGCGATCTTCCCGTCCACGATATGGATGCGCCGGTCGGCGCGGGCGGCGAGCGCGGGATCATGCGTTACCACGGCCACCGTCTGGCCCTGGTCCGCGATGTCGCGAAGGATGGCGAAGACCTGCTCCGTCGACTTGGTATCGAGCGCGCCGGTCGGCTCGTCGGCGACGATGATCTCCGGACGGTTGGAGAGCGCGCGGGCGATGGCGACGCGCTGGCGCTGGCCGCCGGAGAGCTGGTTGGGGCGCTTGTTGGCGTGTTCGGCAAGGCCGAGCGACTCCAATAGCGCGAGCCCGCGCTCGCGCATCTCGGGCTCGCTCATCTTGCCCGCGGCGCGCATCGGCAGCAGCACGTTGTCGAGCGAGGTGAACTCGGGCAGCAGGAAGTGGAACTGGAACACGAAGCCGATTTTCGTCAAGCGGACGTCGGCGCGGTCCGACTCCGACAGCTTCGAGGTCGGCTGGCCGCAGATGATGACCTCGCCTTCGCTGGGCGCATCGAGCAGGCCCAGCAAATAGAGCAGCGACGATTTGCCTGATCCCGACGGGCCGGTGATCGCGACGAACTCGCCCTTCTTCACGGCGAGATCGATGCCGTTGACGAGGGTGTGCGACACCGTGCCCTCAATGCGGCGGACCAGATCCACCGCCTGCAATGCGACCTCGGTCATGACGCCCCCCTGATGATTTCAACCGGATGCACCCGCGTCGCCTTGCGCGCCGGGAAGTAGGCCGCGCCTGCGCAGCACAGCAGCGAGATGCCGCCAACGACCACATAGTGCATCGCCGAATAATGGATCGATATCGGAGTGGTTGTGCCCGTCAGCGGACTGAAGATCGTGATCTTCGACCAGCCGTAGCAGAGCAGGTAGCCGAGAATCCATCCGAACAGAATGCCGACCATGCCGATGATGGCGGCTTCGATGATGAAGATCCGCCGCACCGCGTATTCGCGCATGCCCAGCGATTTCATGATCGCGATGTCCGCGCGCTTCTCATGCGTGATCGTCGAGATGATGTTGTAGGTGGCAAAGGAGGATGTCAGCAGCATCGCGCCCATCACCGTGAGCACGATGAAATCGCGCACCGTAAAGGACGACAGCAGGTCGGCGTTGGCTTCCTGCCAGGACACGGATTTGTAGCCGGTCTGCGCCTCGACCTGCGTCGCCACCTTTTGCGCCAGCATCGGGTCGGTCAGCCGCAGCCGCAACTGGTTGACGACGCCGCTCTGGCCCATCATCACCTGCGCCGGGCCCATCAGCGAATAGATCTGGCTTTCGTCGACGCGCTTCATGCCGCTTCGAAATACGCCGGTCACCGTCGCATTCAGCTGCACGCCCTGGCCGCCGATCAGCAGCACGGAGCTGCCGGTTTTCAGCCCGAGCTTTTCAGCCAGCGCCTCGCCGATGATGATGCCGTTGGACGCGCGCGAGAGGTCTTCGAGCTTTCCTTCGTGCATTTGCGAGGCAAGCTTCGAGACTTGCGGCTCGCGGCGGGGATCGATGCCGGTCAGCGTAATCCCGATGCGCGCGCCGCCATGGTTGATGATCGCGGTGGTCTTGACCGAAGGCGCGACGTCGCCGGGAATCCAGGAGCGCAGCGAACCCATCACCGATTCCGGATATTTGATGCCGGGACGCCGGCCGACATTGGCGATGTCGGACATCTGCACCGCGCCGTATTCCTGTTCGGCCGGCTGCGTCGGCACCGAGCGCCGCTCATCCTCGACCGTGATATGCGGCATGGTGTCGACCAGCTGCCGCAGGAAGTCGATCTGCGAACCCTGCATCAGCCCCGCCATCATGATGGTGAAGCCGACCCCCATGGACACGCCGGCCATGCCGACCAGGGTCTGCCGTACCCGGGAGACGACATGGGTCCATGCGATGTTGAAGACAAGGTTCACGGCGGTTACCGGTTGAGGAGGTTGCGGCGCGCGTCGTTGACGACGGAATCAACGTGGGCGGTCATGGCTGCCGAAATCACCGCGTCGTCGGGATCCGTCGGAGTGGATGTGGTGGTGGCGGCGAGCACCGCGGGTTCGGGCGCGGCGACGGGCTGATCGGCCACCGGCTCGCTCGGGGCGACGGCTTCCACCGCCTTGGTCAGGCTGTTGTCGATGCGAATCCGCGTGCCGTCGGCGAGATCCCTGCGTGCCGGCGAAAGCACGGTGGTGCCTTTGGCGATGTCGCCGATGATCTCGGTATTGCGGTTGCCGCGGATACCGACGGTAATCCGAACGCGCCGTACCTGGCCGTCATCAATCATCTGAACCCAATCGCCTGCGATTGCCTCGGCCGGCACGACGGTCGCCGACGGCTTCTCGCGGAAGATGATGTTGACCTCGACCGACATGCCGATCCGCAGCGGCGTATCCTGCGGCAGCCGCAGATAGACGCGGAAGGTTTTTCGGGTCGGATCGCCCTTGGGCGTGATCTGCGACACCGTGGCCCGAAGCGCCCGGCCGGGGAACGCCTCGCTGCGCAGAAACGCTTTCTGGCCGGAAACGATACGGTTGATCTCTTCCTCGTTGACTTCGGCAACGACCTGCATCGGCGCCGGCGGTCCGACCCAGAACAGCACGTCGGTGGGGCCGGCGATTTCGCCGACCTCGCCGTCGCGCCGCAACACCATGCCGTCGAGCGGCGCTTTCAGCAGCAGCGAGTCGAGGTGCACTCTCTGCGCGGCGATCCGCGATTTGGCTTCCTCGAGCTTGGTCCAGCGTTGTTCGTATTCGGTGCGGGCGGCGTCGCTCTTGTCGCGATCCTTCTCGGCGCGCACCAGGTCGCGCTCGAGCTGGCCGCGATTGATTTCCATCTGGTCGAGCGCGCTGCGCTCTTCGGCGTCATCCTGGCGGCCGAGGATCTGGCCGGCCTTCACCACCTGTCCCTCGCACCGGCACAGCTCGACCAGCCGGCGGCGCTGCAGCGGCACCACCTTGGCCCAGCGCTCGGGCTCGACGGTGCCGGTGCCGTAAACCGCTTCGGAAACCGGCGCGACATTCGCGATGCTGGTGGTGACCAGCGGCGGATAAAGGAAGTTGGCGTAGGCGTAATAGCCGGCCCCGGCGGCGGCGATCGCCAGGACACCGGAAGCTATGAGATGATGCATTTTCATTGGTGTGTCCCCTTGGATCAGAAGCCGAAGCGCTTGCGCACGTTCGGTGGAACTTGGTCGATCATATCGCGGGCTTCGTCCCGCTTGGCGTTCTTGACGGATGGTGCGGGCGCCGCCGGCGTGGCCCTCGTGAAGGTGGATGATGGCGCGGGCTGCACGACCGCGGGCGCCGCCACGGCGGCGGGCGCCGGCTGCTGCACGACCGCGGGTGCGGGCGGGGGCGGCGGAGGCGGTGCCGCCGCCTGGGTGGGCTGATCGGTGTCTTCGGCTCTTTCGATGTAGGGCGACTTGCTGGCGCCGCCGGTCCGAACCGCGCGCCAGGCCCTTGCGGCCACCACGGCGCGGCCGATTTCGTCGCTCGTCATCCGCTTCAACAGCAGCGACATCAATTGCCGCGCACCGTTGCGGTCCTCGTCGACCTTGCTCGCCGAGGCGACGATATAGGCCCAGCTATAGGCCTTCACATTGTCCTTTGTGACGCCGCGCCCGCTGGCATAGAGGCCGGCAACGATCAGCATGCTGTGGGCGTGGCCCTGGTCGCTGGCGCGCGAGAACCAGCGAAACGCCTCCTGGTCGCTGCGCGGGCGGCCGACGCCTGCCGAATACAGTGCTCCGAGATAGAACTGGGCATCGTCATCGCCCGCCTGCGCCGACTGCTCGTAGCGCGTCGCCATCGTCCGGTCGGACGCGGCATCGGCCAAAGCAGGACGGAGGTTGACCGGCGCGACGAGGCAGGCCGCCACCACGACTGCCCGGGCCATAGCCGATGAAATCGCGAAACGAGATCCCGCGACAGGATTGATCGATCGAAGATTTGAGATGCGCCACATGCTTGTACGCTTTCGGTTTGGATCGTTCGTGCCCGGAAAGGTGTCTGAGCCGCGCTGATGCGGGCAAAATTTCCCCCCAGCACCTTTCGTGAATTGAACCTAGCCCAGCTGTGCGCCGATAAATGTGAGACCCATCACACATCTGGCCTGCCGCCATGGGAACCCGGGTTTTTCGCGATTCCATTTGGCGCGCGTCGAATGCAATTCTCAAGGGAGATATGTTCAGAGGAAGCGGCGCTTCGCGCAAAATATCTAGCACAGGGTCGCCGTGGAACCCGGCGCTTTGAAGGCCGCGGGATCCTGCTTTGCCCAGAGACGATCGCGGGTGATCGCCACGCATTGAAAAAGCCCGCCCAGGCCTTCCGGCCCGGACGAGCTTCCTATCTTTCTCTTCGTTTCGGAATCAGTAGTAGCGGCAGACGTTGACCGGGCCGTAGGGGCTCCATTTCCAGCAGCTGTTATAGGCGACGAACGGGCGATGGTGGTGGTGATGACCGTGGCCAAAATGACCATGGCCACCATGGCCGAATCCGTGATGGCCGTGGCCGTGCCCGCCACCGTGCCCGCCGCCGTGGCGACCGCCGGCGAAAGCCTGGCCGGAGACGGCCACGGAAGCGGTGGTGAGCGCGAGAGCAGCGATAGCCGCCGTAATGATCGTCTTGAACTTCGTCATGGATGTCTCCTCGGATTGGGCAGGGCTGGGATCGCCCCGCGATGATCCACCCCTAACGACACGGGCTGCGATAAGATGTGACCGGGATCACTCGGCCGAAAAAGGCCCATCCGGGCTCAAGGCGCGATCCTGCAAGAAGGCCACCCCATGCGCGTCGGCGAACTCTTCATCCTCGGCTTCTTCGGCAAGACCGTTCCGGCATGGCTGGAGCAATTCGCCGCCCGCTACGGCCTCGGCGGTGCGATCCTGTTCGACTATTCCTGCCGGACTCAAGCCTACGACAACAACATCGAATCGCCCGAACAGGTGCAGCGCCTCTGCGGGGAGATTACCGGTTTGCCGTCAGGCCCGATGGTGTTCATCGACCAGGAGGGCGGCCTGGTGCGGCGGCTGAAGGAAAGCCGCGGCTTTGCGCCGCTGCCGAGCGCCAGGGAATTCAACCACCTCGTGCCGGATCGAAAGCGCGCCATCCTCACCGCGAGTTTTGCCGAAATGCGGCGGCTGGGTATCCATTATGATTTCGCGCCGGTGATCGATGTCGATTACAACCCTGAAAATCCCAATATCGGCAAGGTCAAGCGGTCCTATTCCGCCGAGATCGCCGAGGTGGAAGCCAATGCGCTGCTGGCGAGCGAGGTGGCGCGGGCGCAGCGCCTCGGGCTTTGCCTGAAGCATTTTCCCGGCATCGGCGGCGCTCTCGTCGATTCGCATCAGGAGTTCATGGATATTTCCGATGCGCTTCGGGAGGAGCAAGAAGCGTTGTTCTATTCGCTGGCGCCCAGGATGTTCGGCGATGCGGTGCTGGTCAGCCACGCCATCGTGAGGCAATGGGATAACGAATGTCCGATGACCCTGTCTGCGGCGGGGCTTGGCCGCTTGCGTGCGCGCCTTCCGGACACGCTGCTGATCACCGACGACATGCAGATGCAGGGACTGCAGAAGGCGCTCGGCACCAAAGAGGCCAGCCTGCAATCGCTGAAGGCGGGCATCGACATGCTCTGCATCGGCAACAATTTGTTCGATCAGGAGCAGGACATGGCCGCCATCGCCGAACATGTCGAACAGAGCCTGCGCGATGGGATTTTGTCCGGTCCGGCCATCGAGCGATCGATCGCGCGCGTGGCCAGGCGAAAGGCTCTTTTGACGGCCTGACGGTCGAATTGGCGGGTCGCGGCCGAATCCGCGGAACGATCTGTTGCCTTGCGAGTTTGTTGAGACTACAAGCCTTTTTTCAACGGAAAGTCCGGCGATGGCCCACAACTTCGCGATCAATGACGACGTTCATCACCAGCAGCAGGGCCCGCAAGGCCGTGCTACGGCGAGGGAACGCAGCGTCTACACCATCGTCACCTGCCTGCCGATCGAGGCCGACGGCCGCCCGCGCTATCGCATCAAGAGCAAGACCGACAACGTCGAGCGCGTCGTGACCGAGGAACAGATTTCCAGGCTCGGCTGATCGCCCAGGCGCACCGGAACCGGTTCGCGACCCTACTGCGCTTTTTCGTGCGCCGCGATGCCGATCGCCTTGTAGTCATAGGTTGGGTAGAACTCGGTGCGGTAGCTGCCCCAGGCGGTGTTCTCGGGGATGCGGTTGACTTCGCGCAATCGCGACGCCGGCAGCCGCAGCGTCACCACCTGTCCGACGCCCATCATCACATACAGCTCACGACCTCTACGCCTTCGGGCGGAAAAGCCTTGTAATAGCCTTGACGCTGGAGTTGCGCGTTCAGAACGGCGATAGCGGTGCCGCTGCTTGCGTCCGGTTGCGGAGCAAATCACCCTCGCGCGGGGGAGGCGCACCGTGGGTTGAGCATCATTAGTAAAGTAAATGAGGCGACGATGTCGCCAGGGAGGTATCAAGCTACTTAATTTACTTTTCGCTCGCCAAACTCAGCAAAAAACAGCCAATTTTCGCATATTTTGGCAATTGAGGGGCGATGTGACCCACTCCCCGTATTCTTACGGCCTGAGAAATTAACCATGATTGGGAGTGGAACCGATAAAATAGTTATATGTCAGGACAAGACCAACGCGCCACTGATTCGCACTTCACGAAGTGGATGGAAAGCATCACACCTCTCGAAGAGAATCCTGAGATCGTCCAGCTATCCGCCGTGCGTTTGCGTGCCGCGGAAGAAGCGGGCACCGCGATTGCCCGGCAGTTGAACGGGCCGCTGACGGCGCTGCTGCTCTACATGAATGAGATCAAGCAGCACAGCCACCAGTTTTCGCAGGCATCTGGCAACCGGCTCTATTTGCAGCAGATCGTGGAAAATGCGCTCCAGCAGACCGAGCGCGTCTACGCGCTGGTGAAGCAGATATCGGACAATCATCCGGCGTCGGTCTCCGATGCCGGCTCCAGGCAGGCCAGCGAGACGCAGGCGCGTCGCCAGGCGGACGGCGCCCGCAGGCCGGGCCCGATGTTTACCCAGGAAGCCGGACAGAAGCCGCTGACAAAGCGGGAGCGCGAGGTGCTGAGCCTGATCAGCGAAGGCTGCTCCAACAAGCAGGGCGCCTTGCGGATGAATATCAGCCCGAGGACGTTCGAAAGCCATCGCGCCGAGGCCATGCGCAAGCTTGGCGCCCGCAACACCGCCGATCTGGTTCGCAAGGCGCTGCTGCAGCCGGCCTGATTTTTTCCCGAAAGCAATTCTGGGGCATGCGTTGAGGCGCAATCTCCATTCTATCGATCTGGTGGAAACCGGCTTGCGTCGGGCAAGCCCGTCAAAATCGATAATCGCGCGCGCCGTTTCGAGATTATTGAAACGGCGAAGACCAGAGCTCGAGCGCCCCCAACGTTCAGTGGAAGTCTTCCATGAAGGAGCGAACGCGCGAGGCGGGCCGCAATGCGATGGCCGCCCTCGGCGCTTCGGGGATGATCGTGATGGTCCACGCCGCCGGAACGCTCGATTTGTTTTCCACGATCGATCGGACGTGGCCAGTGACCGGCGATCCGGCCGAACGCACGGTTGCGGTCCTGCCATTGAACTGCGCGATGCGGAAACGGCGCACTTCCTTCTGATCGCTGGTTTCAAACGTGAACATGAGAGGACTCCATTCGTCCCCGCAACTATCGTCAGTCAACGTTATCCGGAGGTGAAAATTCTTAACCGTAGTAGTACGGCTACAGCGCGATGGCTTTTCGTCGAAGCGCATCCCGCCCAATATTTCTGATTGTGAACGATGTCAGCGCAAGCGCGTGGCGTGTTTGCCACGGGGGAAAACCGGCGGCACTTTTCGAATCATGCGCCGGCTCGCATTGGCGGCGCGGAGCGAACCGGCTCTCGAATTTTTTTGTGAGGTGTTCCGCTTGCAGGTCGTAGCGGCGGCGACCGACAGGGCGGCGCGGCCCGGGACGCGGCGATGCGCCGCGCGAAAAATATCAGTCGGCCGAGCCGGGGAACACCGCTTCCATCTTTGTCTTCAGCGTCGCGGCGTTGAACGGCTTGACGATGTAATTGTTGACGCCGGCCTTCTTCGCCGCAATGACGTTTTCGGTCTTGGACTCGGCCGTAATCATGATGAAAGGCGTCTTGGAGAATTCCGGACTGGCGCGGACTTCCTTGAGCAGGTCGTAGCCGGTCATCGGCTCCATGTTCCAGTCGGAGATCACGAGGCCGTAGCGTTTGGCCTGCATCTTGGCGAGCGCGGCGGATCCGTCGCTGGCGTCGTCGACATTCTCGAAGCCAAGCTGCTTGAGAAGATTTCGGATGATGCGGATCATGGTGCTGTAGTCATCGACCACCAGGATCGGCATCGACAAATCAAAAGCCATGTCCTCAACTCCGCGCAAACAGCAAACCGCCGAACACAGGTGAATGCGCATCGCACGCGAAAAGAGTCCTAATGGCCTTTTCTCGAACGCGCACCCGTCAGCACGGTGATAACTATCAGGGCTCATTGAACAGCGCGTTAATTCGGCGTCGGTGGAAACGCCAGAATGAGAGCAGTAGGCCGTAATAATACGGTGGGGTTCCCGCGATTGCGCAATCCTCGCGCGCAGAAACATCGAGATGCTTATCTGAGATCGGCCTGCGGCACCACCGCCGCCGATCGCGGGAAGACGGTCATGCGGCCACGCAGTGGATGCGCGGATGCATCAGCCTCATGTATTGAGACCTGACCGTCGCGTAGCATTCGCACGACGTCTTGATCAGCCCGTCGACATTGGTGATCTCGATATGTCCGCGGCTGTAGTGAATGAAGTTTGCCTGCTGCAGCGTGTTGGCGACCAGCGAAACGCTGTTGCGGCGCGCGCCGATCATCTGCGCCATCGATTCCTGGGTCAGCACGATCTTGTCGCTGCCGGAAAGGTCGCGGGTATGCAACAGGCATCGCGCCAGCCGCGATTCCACCGTGTGAGCGGCGTTGCAACCCGCAGTCTGCTGGATCTGCGCATAGATGGCGAGACTGTGCCGCACCAGCGCGGTACGCAACGTGGCGCTCTGGTCCGCGGCATTGCGAAGCTGATCGTGATCGATCGTCGAGGCGACACCGGGTACCATGACCACGGCTGTGTTCAGCGCAACGGCATCGCCGAGTGCGGAAAACCCGCCGAAAATACTGTCGCGGCCGATCATCGCGATCTGGACATGCTCGCCGCGCGCGAGCTTCACTACCAGCGAGATGACGCCCTTGTGCGGGAGGTAAGCGCGCTTGAGCGCTTCGTCCACTTCAACCAGCACCATGTCATGACCGAGATCGGCGGTACGCAGATGCGGGCGAATCAGTTCGAAGTCGTCCGCGGTCAGCGAAGACAGGAAACCATTCGGAGAACGAGGGGCTGATTCCAAAGTAGTCTCCTGCCTTAGAAACTGTTTCGACGCGCCGGCAATATGATCCGAACTCCCTGCAACGGCTGATGGTTACAACCGATGGGGGAGTATGCGGTTCCCCGCTCGCATCGGGGAAGAAGCCCGAAGGTAATCGCATCGGCCATCGCGCGGTACGCGGTATCAGGATAGGTAAAAATTCCCGACCCGAACGGCATCAAGTTGTTGAGTGAAACTTATACACATTGCGGGGCAGACAGTCCGGCGATTTGCGGCGGAACTGCGGTAGTTCGCAAGGCAGAAACCCGCCGGGCGATGGTGTGAAGGCTGTCCCCGTTTTTGACCGAGGGCCGCCGACACCCCGCTCCGGCACCGCAAGGGAGGCAAGCTATGCGTCGCATCCGGGTGGTCGATGATGACCGGCACACCCGCTTTGCCATCGGCATGTGGCTCAGGCCGTGCGGGTTCAGGGTCGCGATTACGGATGGCGGCGAAAGCGGTCTCGCTGCGCTGAGCGAGGGCACATTCGATCTGATGATCGTCGATGTCTTCATGCCGAACATGCGCGGCTTCGAATCGATCAGGATATTTCACGAGCGCGCGCCGACGGTCCCGCTGATTGCGATGTCGGGATACGCGTTTGCCAATCTCGATTCGCCGGCGCCGATCGTTCGACGCCGCAGCACGGCCATCGGCAGCCTCACGCCGATCCAGCCAATCCAGATCCAGCCAATCCATATGTGTCATCCGCAATCCGCTCGCGCCGAGACCGCGGGCGGGCCAGTAAGAATGTGTTTACCATGAAAGACATCGGTCGAGGTTTGCCGGCCGTTCCTATTCCTCTCGATGGACGCGTTAACCTCCGAGTAGCAGGTGCGGGATCAGTGTCGCAGAGACGCCCAACGAAGTTGAGGCGTTGCGTCAATTGTGTTCATCCAGAAGGATATGAGTAATGTCAGGTATTGTTCTCTCTTCGTCGGTTCGTCAGAACCTTCTCTCGCTGCAGTCGACCGCTGATCTGCTCGCGACCACGCAGAATCGCCTTGCCACCGGCAAGAAGGTCAACTCGGCTCTCGACAATCCGACCAACTTCTTCACGGCGTCGTCGCTCGATGCGCGCGCCGGCGACATCAACAATCTTCTCGACGGCATCGGCAACGGCGTGCAGGTCCTGCAGTCTGCCAACACCGGCATCACCTCGCTGCAGAAGCTCGTCGACTCCGCCAAGTCTGTCGCCAATCAGGCGCTGCAGACCACGGTTGGTTTCTCGACCAAGTCCTCGTTCACGTCCGTCGTGATCGATGGCGCAACGGCCGACAATCTCGTCGCCGATCAGGATCCGATCACTGCCGCGTTTGTCGGTACTGCAGCTCCGCAGCGCGCTGCTTATGTCAGCACTGCGTCTGCCGCGGGCGGCCAGCTCGAGACGGCCGGCCCGGTCAACGCGACCGCTGGGACGCTTCTGTCGGCCCTCACCGTTCCGGTCACTGCTGCCCAAACGTTGATTGTCAACGGCAAGACGATCACCTTCGAAGCCGGCGCCAATGGCCTCGTCGGTTCGGGTACCGCCTATACGTTGGGTGTCAATACCTCGCTGAGCGATTTGGTGTCCGCGATCGACACCCTGTCGGGCAACTCGACCCCCGCCAACGCGTCGACGGCAACGGCCGGCATCATCACCCTGAGGTCTGGTACGGCCGCCGACCTCGTCGTGACCGGTACCGCGCTCGCCGCGCTCGAAATCACCGGCACGGCTACTCGTACCGGTGGCGCCGTGACGGCTGGTGCTCTGGCCGGTGCCACCAAGCTCAGCGTAGGCGACGGCACTGCTGCTTCGCTTTCGAACGCCTTCGCGGTAGGTGATACCCTCACCGTCAACGGCAAGACGCTGACCTTCGTGGCGGCGAACTCAACCAGCACCGATCCGAACGAAATCAAGGTCGACAGCGACGTCACCGGCCTGCTGGGGAAGATCGACGGTCTGACCGGCTCGTCGACGGCCTCGACGATCACCGGCGGCAAGATCACGCTGAACACCGGCTCGCTGAGCGATCTGTCGCTGTCCAGCAGCAACTCTGCAGCTCTCAGCGCGCTCGGTCTGGCGGGTGGCGTGACGCAGGCTCGGACCACGGTCCCGGGGGTGCTGGAAGGCAAGACCCTGAAGATCGCGGCGACCGGCGGAGGCACTGCCACCGACCTCGTGTTCGGTACGGCTCCCGGCCGCATCTCGTCGCTCAACCAGTTGAACGATGCCCTTGCCGCCAACAACCTGCAGGCCACTTTCGTGTCCGGCAAGTTGGCGATCACCACGACGAACGAAGCGGCTTCGGCCACGATCGGTGCGATCACCGGTTCCGCGGTTGGCGCCAGCCAGGCGTTCGCTGCGGGTACCACGGCTCCGGCTCCGGTTGTTGACGCAGGTGCCAAGCTGAGCCGCGACAACCTGGTGTTCCAGTACAACAACATCATCAATCAGATCACCACCACCTCGCAGGACTCGTCCTTCAACGGCATCAACCTGCTCGGCGGTGACACTCTGAAGCTGACGTTCAACGAAACCGGCAAGTCCACGCTGAACATCCAGGGCGTGAACTTCAACCCGGCCGGCCTCGGCCTCGACATCCTGAACACGGGCGCCTTCAAGGACAACTCTGCGATCAACGACATCGTGACGTCGCTGAACGGCGCGTCGTCCACGTTGCGTGCGCAGGCTTCGGCCTTCGGTTCGAACCTGTCGATCGTGCAGATCCGTCAGGACTTCTCGAAGAACCTGATCAACGTCCTGCAGACCGGTTCTTCGAACCTGACGCTGGCCGACACCAACGAGGAAGCGGCGAACAGCCAGGCGCTGTCGACCCGCCAGTCGATCGCGGTGTCCGCGCTGGCGCTGGCCAACCAGTCGCAGCAGAGCGTGTTGCAGCTGCTCCGCTAAGCGGAACGGCGACGTCAACGATCAAGGCGGCGGGGGAAACCCCGCCGCCACCATCGATCCAAAATTCCCGAAGCATAATATGGCGGCGGGTTTGCCGTGCATTTGTAAGAGCGATGTTTCGGAAACGTCGTGGGTCCGGGGGACTCATGCGCGTCGCGAGGGGGATGACTGTGCCGCTACGTGTCGAACTGAAGCCATTCGAACGAATCGTGATTGGTGAAACCGTTCTGGTTAATTCCGGCACGCGCACCTCGTTCATGATTGATGGCGATGCGCCGATTCTCCGCGAGCGCGACACCATCACGGCCGAGACCGCCAACACGCCGGCCAAGCGTCTCTATCTCTGCCTTCAGACCATGTATCTGAAGAATGATATTCCGCGTTACCGTGCCGCCTATCAGGGCTTCCTGCGCGAGCTGCGCGAGGCCAATCCGGGCGTCCGCGTCACGATCGATGCCGCCAATGCCCATGTCGCTGCCGGCGCGCTCTACAAGGCGCTCAAGGAAATCCGCAAGCTCGTGAAGCGCGAAGACGAGCTTCTCGCGGCCTGACCGGCGCGATCCTCGTCGCCCGCACTCCTTCCCGAATCATCATTCGGGCTGACGGCCGTCTGCGGTCGAGGCTTTAATATCCCTCCGATAATATGCCCGCGATCGGCTTCCGATCGCTTCGTCGCCATGCGCGGTGAACGACATGCGCGGCGAACGACGAAATTTATTCACCATATCCGTATTAGCACGGACATTGAAATTAACGCAGACGTGAAACCCCAAGGGTTACTTTTACAGAAGGCCAATATCTGATTTTTTGGAAGGCATGCTCATATGGACGATCTTTTGCGGGAATTCCTGACGGAGACCAATGAGAGCCTGGATACGGTCGACAATCAGCTAGTGCGGTTCGAGCAGGACCCGAGCGACGCGAAGATTTTGGATAACATCTTCCGCCTGGTCCACACCATCAAGGGCACTTGCGGCTTCCTGGGGCTGCCGCGGCTGGAAGCGCTGGCCCACGCCGGCGAGACGCTGATGGGCAAATTCCGCGACGGCATGCCGGTCAAGGCCGAAGCCGTGACGCTGATCCTGTCGAGCATCGACCGCATCAAAGAGATTTTGGCCGGCCTCGAAGCCACCGAGACCGAGCCGGAGGGCACCGACGAAGACCTGATCGAGAAACTGCATGAGATGGCCGAAGGCGGTCACCATGCCGAAGCCGAGCCGGTCGCAGCGCCGATCCCCGTGGTGGCCGCGCCGCCGGTGCAGCCTGTCGCTACGCCGGAAGTCGCCAAGGGCACGCTGGTGGAGCAGGTGCTGGAACGCCAACTGCGTCCCGGCGAAGTCTCGCTCGACGACCTCGAACGCGCCTTCCGCGAAACCGAAACTGAAGCCACGGCCGCTCCCGCGCCCGCACCGGCTCCCGTCGCCAAGCAGCCCGCGCCGGAAGCCGCCAAGCCGGCGGCAAAGGAAGCCAAAGCAAAGCCGGCGCCCAAGTCGGCTGCCGATGGCGATGTCCAGGAAGCCGACAAGATCGCCAACCAGTCGATCCGCGTCAACGTGGACACGCTCGAACATCTGATGACGATGGTCTCCGAGCTGGTCTTGACCCGCAACCAGCTCCTGGAAATATCCCGCCGCAACGAGGACACCGAGTTCAAGGTGCCGCTGCAGCGGCTGTCCAACGTCACCGCCGAGCTGCAGGAAGGCGTCATGAAGACGCGCATGCAGCCGATCGGCAATGCCTGGCAGAAGCTGCCGCGCATCGTCCGCGACCTCTCCAGCGAACTCGGCAAGCAGATCGAACTGGAGATGCACGGCGCCGACACCGAGCTCGATCGGCAAGTGCTCGACCTGATCAAGGATCCGTTGACGCACATGGTGCGCAACTCCGCCGACCATGGCCTGGAGACCCCGGCCGAGCGGCTCGCGAGCGGCAAGGGCGAGCAGGGCACCATTCGTCTGTCCGCCTACCACGAGGGCGGCCACATCATCATCTGCATCGCCGACAATGGCCGCGGGCTCAACACCGAGCGGATCAAGGCCAAGGCAGTCTCCAACGGTCTCGTCAGCGAGGCCGAGATGGAGAAGATGACGGAAGCCCAGATCCACAAGTTCATCTTCGCGCCGGGCTTCTCCACCGCGGCTGCCGTCACCTCGGTCTCCGGCCGCGGCGTCGGCATGGACGTGGTGCGCACCAATATCGACCAGATCGGCGGCACCATCGACATCAAGTCGGTGGCCGGCGAGGGCTCCTCCGTCACCATCAAGATCCCGCTGACCTTGGCGATCGTCTCGGCCCTGATCGTGGAAGCCGCCGGCGACCGCTTTGCGATTCCCCAATTGTCTGTGGTCGAACTGGTCCGCGCCCGCGCCAACTCCGAACACCGCATCGAGCGCATCAAGGACACCGCTGTATTGCGCCTGCGCAACAAGCTGCTGCCGCTGATGCACCTGAAGAAGCTCTTGAAGATCGACGACGGTTCGTCGAGCGATCCCGAGAACGGTTTCATCGTGGTGACGCAGGTCGGCAGCCAGACGTTTGGCATCGTGGTCGACGGCGTGTTCCACACCGAAGAAATCGTGGTCAAGCCGATGTCCACGAAGCTGCGGCACATCGACATGTTCTCCGGCAATACCATTCTGGGCGATGGCGCCGTCATCATGATCATCGACCCCAACGGCATTGCCAAGGCGCTCGGCGCCTCCGGCACCTCGGCCCATGAGCTGGCCGATGAAGCTTCCGCCGCGCATGCGATCGGTGGCGAACAGCTGACCTCGCTACTGGTGTTCCGCGCCGGCTCGAGCCAGCCCAAGGCGGTGCCGCTCGGCCTCGTCACCCGGCTGGAAGAGGTTGCCGCCGACAAGATCGAACTCTCGAACGGCCGCTACATGGTGCAGTACCGCGACCAGCTGATGCCGCTGGTGCAGATGGTCGGGGTCAGCGTCCAGACCCAGGGCACGCAGCCGATTCTGGTATTCGCCGACGACGGCCGCTCGATGGGGCTCGTCGTCGACGAGATCATCGACATCGTCGAGGAGCGGCTGCACATCGAGGTCGCCGGCCAGGCCGACGGCATTCTGGGTTCGGCCGTGATCAAGGGCCAGGCCACCGAAGTGATCGACGTCGGCCACTTCCTCCCGATGGCGTTCGCCGACTGGTTCTCGCGCAAGGAGATGCGGGAATCCTCGACGGCGCGATCGGTACTGCTGGTCGACAACTCTGCGTTCTTCCGCAACATGCTGGCGCCGGTGCTGAAAGCCGCCGGCTACAAGGTGCGGACGGCCGTCAACGCGCAGGAGGGCCTCGCCGCGCTGCGCTCGAGCCACACCTTCGACGTGGTGCTGACCGACATCGAAATGCCCGACATGAACGGCTTCGAGTTCGCCGAAACCATTCGCACCGATCACAATCTGAGCACGATGCCGATCATCGCACTGTCCTCGCTGGTGTCGCCGGGGGCGATCGAGCGCGGACGGCAGGCCGGCTTCCACGATTTTGTCGCCAAGTTCGACCGTCCCGGCCTGATCGCGGCGCTGAAGGAACAGACCGCCGATACCAGGCGAGCGGCATGAACAAGTTCAGCCGGACGGCTTAGAGGTAAATGACCATGACAACCAAGACCGAGACCATCGAAGGCAGCGCGGCCGCGGGTGAATACGTCACCGCCATGATCGGCGGACAATTGTTCGGCCTGCCGATCTCGCGGGTGCAGGACGTGTTCATGCCGGAACGGCTGACGCGGGTGCCGCTGTCGTCGGCCGAGATCGCTGGCGTGCTCAATCTGCGCGGCCGCATCGTCACCGTGGTCGACATGCGCGCCCGGCTCGGGCTGCCCAAGAACGACGACGGCAAGCCACCGATGGCGGTCGGCGTCGACCTGCGCGGCAAGTCCTACGGCCTCTTGATCGACCAGATCGGCGAGGTGCTGCGGCTGCCCGACAATGGCCGCGAGGAAAACCCCGTCAATCTCGACGTCCGTTTCGCCAAGCTCGCCGGCGGCGTTCACCGCCTCGACGGTCAGCTCATGGTGGTCCTGGACATCGATCGCGTTCTCGAAATCGTGCCGAAAACCGCTCTCGCAGCGTAACCCCACGGGCACTCGCCGCCCGCAGGAAGGATCCCGGATATGAAAACGTGTCTCGTTGTTGAAGATTCCAGCATCGTTCGCAAGATGGCGCGGCGCATCCTGGAACAGCTCGGTTTTGAGGTCATCGAAGCCGAAGACGGTGTGGACGCCCTGGTCGTTTGCAAGCGCGCGATGCCCGAGGCGATCTTGCTCGACTGGAACATGCCCGTCATGGACGGCTACCACTTCCTCTGTCATCTGCGCCGCATGCCCGGCGGCGATGAGCCCAAGGTGGTGTTCTGCACCACCGAGAACGGCATCGATCATATCAACCAAGCTATCAACGGCGGCGCCAACGAATACATCATGAAGCCGTTCGACAAGGACATCGTCGCCGCGAAATTTCAGGAAGTCGGCCTGATCGAGCTCGAGGAACCGAGCCTCGTTTGAAACCTTCCTGCTTACCATTGAGAGGTTGCCGTGACCCCGCCAGACTATGAGTATCTGCGCAAGCTCCTGAAGGATCATTCCGGTCTGGACCTGTCCGCAGACAAGCAATATCTGATCGAAAGCCGCCTGCTTCCGCTATCGCGCAAATGCGGTGTGCCGGGCATCAGCGAACTGGTGCAGAAGATGAAGGGCGGGTCGCCGTCGATCGTCGCCCAGGTGGTGGAAGCCATGACCACCAACGAAACCTTCTTCTTCCGCGACAAGGTACCGTTCGAACATTTCCGCAACACGATCATGCCGGAGATGCTGGCGGCGCGCGCCACGCGCAAGAGCATCAGGATCTGGTGCGCCGCCGGCTCGACCGGTCAGGAGCCGTATTCGCTTGCCATGTCGCTGAAGGAAATGGGCGCGGCGCTTGCCGGATGGCGCGTCGAAATCATCGCGACCGACCTGTCCACGGAAGTGCTCGAGAAATCGAAATCGGGCGTCTACAGCCAGTTCGAGGTTCAGCGTGGCCTTCCGATTCAACTGCTGGTCAAATATTTCAAGCAGAACGGCGAGCTATGGCAGATCAGCCCGGAATTGCGCGCCATGGTTCAGCACCGGCAACTCAACCTGCTGCACGATTTCTCCCAGCTCGGCACCTTCGACATCATTTTCTGCCGCAACGTCCTGATCTATTTCGATCAGGAGACCAAGATCAATATCTTCGGCCGTCTCGCCAGATCGATGGAGCAGGACGGCTTCCTGGTGTTGGGAGCGGCCGAGACGGTCGTCGGCCTGACCGACGCGTTCAAGCCGTTCCCGGACAAGCGCGGTCTCTATCGGCCGAATAGTGCGCGTGCGCCGTCCGTGCTGGGCGTAACGTCGACACCGAAGATCGCGGCGATGGCAGGGCGGTGAGCCATGACGGAAGATGGCAAGGGTGGCGTAGAGCGGGTCACGTTCAGCCGGGGCTATGACGTCTGCCTCATGGCGATCGACGGGACCTGGCGCAGGGACTGCCAGCTCAACGCGATCTCGGACACCGACGCCACGCTGACGGTGGAGGGGTCCATTCAGGGCCTCAATCTCAAGGAGTTCTTCCTGTTGCTGTCGTCGACCGGCCTTGCCTATCGCCGCTGCGAGCTCGTTCGCGTCAACGGCACCGAAATGGACATCCGCTTCCTGCGGGGCAAAAATGCCAAGAAGAAGTCGGGCGGTTCTTCGAAGAAAGAAGAAGCGATGCACTGAGGCCGGTTGGCCTTCGGCCGGTCCGACTGACGACGGCGAAATTCTCGCGCGCCTCGGCAAGGCCCGCGACCAGATGCCGATAATGCCCGATCGGCTCCGGCCGGCCGATCAGATAGCCCTGAAGCTGACAGCCTTCCCGCGCGAGAGACGCTGCTCCTCGGTCTCGACGCCCTCCGCGATGACCGGCATCGCGAGCGCGCGTCCAAGTCTCAGGATCGCCGGAAAATACAATTCCAGTTCGTTTTTCGCCAGCGCCGCGCCAATGTCGTGCTGAAGCGCATGCTTTTCCCGGATCCGGGTGACCCATCGAAAATCCGGAGGCAAATTTGTTGTGGAGGAACATCGGACGCTCCGGCGGAAGGGAGTCGCGCCGGGCCTTACGCCCCGATCGCCGCAGGCGCCGGCAGGCTTGCGGCACACGATTCGCTTTCGCGGGAATCCAGCAGGGAGCGCAGGGCAGTGCCGAGATTGACGTCGCAAGCTTGCAGCGCGGCAACGGCCCTCATGTAGCGGGGCGATACGTCGTCCAGCACGATGATATTTGTGGAACTCTCCGAGTGAGTCGCCTGTGCGGTGCCGTCGCCTGTGGCATTCTGCATTGATGCACTCCTTGGTTACTTTTTTAGGAGTGCGTTGCTACTTGTGCGCTAAGCCGTCGTCCCGTACAAATACGGTATGGTATGATGTTCGATACCGCTATCCGAGTGTGCGTCACATTCAACCACGCATGGACGATGGAACATGGCTGATAAAGCCCCCTCCCGCGGGGAGATTTTTGTAGTCGACGACGACCCCGCTGTTCGCGATACGCTTTCGATGGTGCTGTCGGCCGGTGGCTACCAGGTCATCTGTTTCGCCGACGGCGCGGCCTTGCTGGCGATTGCACGGACGCGAACGCCAGCCTGCATGCTGCTTGATGTGCATATCCCCGGTAAGTCCGGCCTCGATATCCTGAAGGAACTCCATGGCGAGGACTATCCCGCGCCGATCTTCATGATCTCGGGGCAGGGCGATATCTCGATGGCGGTCAGCGCCATCAAGAACGGCGCGCTGGATTTCATAGAAAAACCGTTTCGCGGCAGTGAAATCGTGGCACGACTCGATGAGGCGATCGAGGCTTACGCGCGCCGGCAGGCGGAAAATGCGCCGTCGCACATTGCGAGCCATGCATTTTCCAGGACGCGAACCGCTGACGCGGCGCGAACGCGAGGTGCTGGAGCAGTTCACCGCCGGCGCGTCCAACAAGGAAGCCGGGCGGCATCTCGGGATCAGCCCGCGCACGATCGAGGATCACCGCGCCAATATCATGAAGAAACTCGGCGCGCGCAACGCGGCCGACCTGGTCCGGATCGTGATGACCACCCAGCGTCAGGGCCAGGCCTGATGGTCAGGGTCAGATAACGAATCTGTCTGACTGTCTGATTCGACGCTAGATCGCGGGCAGGCCGGATCCGGGCACCGCGGCGACGGTTACACGGCGAGCGCCTTTCGGATCATGATCGCCATGTCCGATTTCCGGTAGGGTTTGGCGAGCAGCAATACGCCCTCATCGAGCCGGCCGTGATGGATGATGGCATTCTCGGTATAGCCCGAGGTGAATAGCACCTTCACGCCGGGCCTGACCTTCGCCATTTCGTCGGCGAGCTGGCGCCCGTTCATGCCGGGCATGATCACGTCGGTGAACAGCAGGTCGAACGCATGGCCGTTGCGGGCAAGCAGTAGCGCGTCGTTCGCATTCGCCGCATCCAGCGTGACGTAACCGAGCGAATGCAATTGCGTCAGCACATAGTTGCGCACCAGCGTGTCGTCTTCCACGACCAGGATCGTTTCATCGCCGCCTTCGACGGCCATCGTCGGCGCCGGCTCGGCTGCCGGCAGGGCGCCCATGGCCGACGGCAGATACATCTTGATCGTCGTGCCATGGCCTTCCTCGCTATAGATCGCGATGTGCCCGGCCGACTGCTTGACGAAGCCGTACACCATGCTCAGCCCGAGGCCAGTGCCCTTGCCGGGCCCCTTCGAGGTGAAGAACGGATTGAACACCTTGTCGCGAATCGCGGCGGGGATGCCGGTTCCGGTATCGCTGACCGCGATCATGGCGTAGCGGCCGGGCCGGACGTCGCTCTGCATCCTCGCATATTGTTCATCGAGGATGACGAAGCCGGTCTCGAGGATCAGCTTGCCGCCATCAGGCATGGCGTCGCGAGCGTTGAGGGCCAGGTTGAGGATCGCCGTGGCGAGTTGATTGGGATCGACGATCGCCGGACAGGTCTCGTCCTCGAACACGGATTCGATCTCGACCTGCTCGCCCAACGTCCGCTGCAGCAGTTTCGCGGTGTCGATGATCAGCGTGTTGACGTCGGTGATCTTCGGCTCGAGCGGCTGCTTGCGCGCGAAAGCGAGCAGATGCTGGGTGAGGTCGGCGCCGCGCGAGGCGGCCTCGTCGATCATGCGCGTGATGGCGGCAAGTTGCGGCTCGCCCTTGACGGCATCGGCCAGGATTTCGATCGTTCCGGTGATTACCGTCAGGATATTGTTGAAGTCATGCGCGATGCCGCCGGTGAGCTGGCCGATCGCCTCCATCTTCTCGGCCTGCCTGATCCGTTCCTCCGCGGCGACGCGCTCGGTGAGATCGCGGATGAAGGCATTGAATACGAAACCGTCGCGCGTCTTCAGCGCGGCGATGCTCAATTCAACCGTGATCTCCGTGCCGTCGCGCCGCCTGACCAGCAGTTCGCGTCGCGGCTGCCGAACGACATGGTCGGGGGAAGCCAGGAAAGACTGCAGCGCTGTCTTGAGCGGCCCTCCGGGCCGGCCCATCAGGTCGAACGCGTTGTTGCCGATCGCCTCGTCGCGCCGCCATCCGAGCAGGGTTTCGGCCTGCGTGTTCCAGTCCAGGACAGTGCCCTGCGCGTCGATCTGGACGAAGGCGTCGAGCGCGGTCTCGATGATGCCGCGCGCAAGCTGTTCGCTCTCGCGCAGCGTCTCCTCCGCCAGCCGGGTTTCGGTCATGTCGCGGCCGACGAAGAAGAATCGCTTGGCCGGCTCAGACCACGTGCCGAGCCACGACAGCCACACATGGCGTCCGTTCTTGTGAATGCAGCGCGTGTCGGAATGCTTCAGTCGCTGTCCGCGCCGTGCCGCGCGTATTTCCTGACGGGAGTTATCGAGGTGGTCGGGATGAATGAAGTCGACCCCGCTGCGTCCGATCATTTCCTCTGGCCGATAGCCTAATATGGCTTCGCAGCTCGGGCTGATCTGGACCAGAAATCCTCTGCCATCCATCACCATGATCAGGTCTTGCGAAGTCTCGAAGACGCGGCGAAGCTCTTCGGTCTGCTGCCGCAGCACCTGTCTGGTCTTGTTGGCTTCGGTGATGTCGCGCACCACTTTCGAGATGCCGATGATCGTGCCTGAGGTGGACTTGATCGGGGAAATGCCGATCGAGACCTCGATCGGGCTGCCGTCCTTGCGCCGGCGCACCGTTTCGTTGTGTTCGAAGCGTTCGCCCCAGCCGATCCGGCGCAGCGCGTCCCGGATCTCCGGCAGCCGGTCGTCGGGGACGAGTAGCGTGATGTTCTCGCCCACGGCTTCCGTCGCGCGATATCCGAACAGCCGCTCCGCCGCCGGATTCCAGCCGGTGATGGTGCCGTCGAGCGACATCGTGATGATGGCGTCGCTGGAGGATTCAACCGCCGCGTTGAACAGTCGTTCCCGAGTGGCGTGATGGTCGCGCGCCGCCTCCGTGCGGCGGTGTTCCTGAACCTCCTGCTGGAGCGCGGCCGTCTTCGCGTTGACCTCCTCGATCGCCTGCGCAAATGCGCGCGCGAGCACCCCGGTCTCGCCGCGCGCATCCACCGGAATCGCGGCCTTCCCCTTGCTGGCCACCCCCTGAACCGCTTCGGTCAGCCGCACGATCGGCCGCGTCAGCGACCGCGCGATCAAGAGTGCCAGCACCGCTGCCGACAACACCGCGATCGCCCCGACCAGAAGCGAGGTGTTCCTGATGCTCGCCGCCGGCGCCATGATCGCCGCGTTGGAGGTGGTCTCGATCACCGCGACCCATTCCGAACCGGCCAGAACGGCGGGGGCAAACGCGATGCCGTTGGATCGCCCGGCGTCGTCCGTAACGATCTCGGCGCTGCCTTGCCTGGCTCCCACCTGCGCCGCCAGATGCGGGAAGTCCGCCTTCCAGTCGTTGGGCCTGTCGAGTAGCGCGCCGAATTCGCGTGAACGATCCGGATGAATGAGGTAATCGCCAGACCGATTGACGACATAGATCGCCTCGCCCGGCCACACCGATGACCGGACCCGGTCGAAGGCGCGCCGCATGTCGACATTGATCATGAAAATGCCGAACGGCTTGCCGTCGTCGGCGACGATCGGCGTCCCGACGCGAATCGTCGGCCGGTGCACCTCCTCGATCACTCCGTTGAGGCGGCCCAGATTGAGCGGCGAGACGTAGCTTTGCGTGGGATCGAGCCGGATCGTTTCCTGGAAGTAATCGCGATCGCTTCGCCTTTGCAGACCCTCTTGCGGGACGATCCGAACCGTGCCGTTCGGTCCATTGCGGTCGACGCGAACCAACTCGCGCCCGTCGTCTTCGACGCCGATAATCCGGAACATCGAATAGCTGGGCTTGGCTTCGAGCTCCGCCGCGAAGCGCGATGCGATCCGGTCGCGCCAGGTCTTTTCGGAGACGCCGTCTATCGGATCGGTGCCGCCCGCCCTGCGGGCGCGTACCAGTCCGTTCAGCGCCACGGCCGAACGAAAGCCCGCGACATCTCCGGTCGCGCTGGCCGCGTAATATTCGAGATCGGTCGCGACCTGCCGCGAATGCGTCTCGATGCGGTCGCGGGCGCGCTGCAGCAGCGCCTGTTCCAGATTGCGATAGCTCAACCATCCGACCGCGGAGACCGCGATCGCGACCAGCGCAATCATCGCGATGGCAAGCCTGGTTGTGAGCGTCATGTCGGTGGTCGTCCGCGCCCCGCACCGGTCCGGCACGGCCGCCGGACCAATGGGGATGCTATGGCGCATTACAGGGAGGAAGCAACACCGCCGGCAGGTCGCGACGCACCGCTCCCGGCGGCGTCCAGGCATCGCGCGACGGCTGCCAGCAGGTCGGCGGGCCGGAACGGCTTCTGCAGGCTGGAGATCGCGCCGAGCTTGGTCGCCATGGTCAGGAAGTCCGGAGTCGTGTCCTCGTCCGAGGTGGGCGACCGCCCCGATATGACGATGATCGGAATCTGCGGCCGGTACTGGCGGACCATCCGCATGGTCTCGAATCCATCCATTCCCGGCATGAAGATATCCAGGAACAGCAGATCGAAATCACCGGTCTCGCATAATGCCAGGCCCTTTCGTCCGCCATCGGCGGTGACCACACTATGGCCGGCGCGCTCGAGTAGCAGGCGGACGGTCACCTGGACCGCCGCATCGTCATCAACGACCAGTATCCTTGCCAATGTAGAAAGTTCTCCGGGCTCTGCTGGAATCAAATCAACGGCAGGTTGCGAGTTATTCCGAATCGCCCTGTTGCCGCAACACCTTCTTTGGCGAAAACGTGGCGTCCGCCGCATCGGAAACCAGATAAGAAAATCTGACATCCGCATGATGCCGTGCAGACAAATACGAGGCGCTCGGTCAGCGCGGGCGATTCGCCTGCTCGAAGCGGTGAAGCCGCAAGGATCAGTTGCTGAGATATTCCGGATAGCGCGACCGGATCCGGGCGAGTTCGCTGAGCGTGCCTGACAGATGGGTGCGCAAATGTTTCTGCGCCCCGTCGGGTTCCCCGGCGTCGATCGCCTTCACGATCAGCCTGTGGTGCCGCACGATATCCTGCGCCTTGCCGGGCGAGGGCAGGTGCATCCGGCGCAGCCGGTCGATATGCCCGCTGCGGCTGCGTACCAGCGCCCAGATGTCCTGCTTGTCGGCGGCCGTATAAAGCTGGCTGTGGAATTCATTATCGGCGGCCATGAATTTTTCGAAGTCGCCGTCCTTGGCATATTGCTGCTGGCGGGCAATCGCCGCATGGAGTTCGGCGGCGAGCGTTTTGTCGCGCCGGATCGCGAGCCCCCGCACGATTTCGAGTTCGACCGCCTGCCGCAAAAAATGTGCCTGCTGCGCCAGCCGCACGTCGACCCGGCTGACCACGGTGGCATATTGCGGGAAGACGTCGACCAGGCCTTCCTCTTCCAGGCGCATCAGCGCATCGCGGATCGGCGTCGAGCTGACGCCGAACTGGCTCGCCAGCGCGGCGCGCGACAGCGGCGACCCCGGCGGCAATTCCAGCGCAATGATCATGCCGCGCAGGCGCTCGAACACCTGCGGTGCGGCCTGGCGCTCGCGGTCGAGCCCGCTCGTGGAGCGCGGGGGCGCGCGGCGGGAAGCGATTTGCGAGGGAGCCATTGGGCGACCGGCCGGTTGAAAGGGCTTGCTTCAAATGCACTAATACATTAGTGCATTTGTTCAAAGACGTCAACGAAGCCGGGAGGAGATGCGCGGTGAAGAACAGGATTTGGAGTGCCATTGCGGGCGCCGTGGCAATGCTGCTGCTGGCAGACGCGCCGGCCTCGGCGCAGCAGAAGTCCGAGGTCACTCTGTCGCGGCAGCCGGGCATCTTCTACATGCCCTCGCATATCATGGAAAAGAACAAGCTGATCGAGAAGCATGCCGCTTCTCTCGGCGTTCCCGGCGTCACCACCAAGTGGATCAATCTGAGCGGCGGCGGCGCGCAGACCGATGCATTGCTTGCCGGCAGCGTCGACATCCTCAACACCGGCACGGGCAATTTGTTGCTGCTGTGGGATCGCACGCGTGGCGGCGTCAAGGGCATCGTCGCCACCTCCGCGCAGCCGATGACGCTGATCAGCCGCGATGCCAACATCAAGTCGATCAAGGATTTTGGCCCGAACGACAAAATCGCCGTGCCCACCGTGAAGGTATCGACGCAGGCGATCGTGCTGCAGATCGCGGCCAGCGAGGCGTTCGGCGCCGACCAGTGGTCGAAGCTCGATCCCAACACCGTGCAGCTCGGCCATCCCGATGCCTATGTAGCGATGACCAACAGTCAGCACGAGGTGCGCAATCATTTCGCGATCCCGCCCTTTACGTTCCTCGAACTGAAGAACGTTCCCGGCGCGCATGTGGTGCTGTCGTCGCCCGACGTGATGGGTGGTCCGCTCAGCCAGGCGCAGTTCTTCACCACCACCAAATTCGCCGACGCCAATCCGAAGATCGTGCAGGCCGTGCGCGACGCCACCAAGGAGGCGCACGATCTGATCCGCAGCGACACCAGGGCGGCGGTCGATATCTACAAGGAGGTCACCGGCGACAAGACCAGCGTCGAGGATCTTCTGGCGTGGCTCAAGGAGCCGGGCATGATGGAATGGAACCTGCAGCCGCAGGGCACCATGAAATTCGCCGCGCATCTGTTCAAGACCGGTACGCTGAAGACCATGCCGAAGGCTTTCACCGACTATTATTTGCCGGTCGCGCACGATCTGAAGGGCAATTGATCGACATGGCGGCGCTTCTCGATGTCAGTGACGTAACGCTGCGCTACAAGACGTCGAGCGCGGTGGTGACCGCGACCGAGCGGGTCAGCTTCACGGTCGATCGGTCCGATCGCTTCGTATTGCTTGGCCCGTCCGGCTGCGGCAAGTCCACGCTGTTGAAGGCGGTCGGCGGCTACATGAAGCCGAGCGAAGGCAAGATGCGCATCAGCGGCCGCGAAATATCCGAGCCCGGCGCCGACCGTATGATGATCTTCCAGGAGTTCGACCAGTTGCTGCCGTGGAAGACGGTGCTGGAGAACGTGATGTTTCCGCTGCTGATGACACGGAAACTGCCGCGCAAGGAAGCCGAGGTGCGGGCGCGGGCCTATATCGAAAAAGTCAGCCTCACCCGCGTCGTCGATGCCTATCCGCACACGCTGTCCGGCGGCATGAAGCAGCGCGTGGCGATTGCACGCGGCATGGCGATGGAGCCGGATATTCTGCTGATGGACGAGCCGTTCGCGGCGCTGGACGCGCTGACGCGGCGCACCTGTCAGGACGAGTTGCTAGCGCTCTGGGCCGAGACGAAATTCACTGTTCTGTTCGTCACCCATTCGATCGCGGAGGCGATCAAGATCGGCAACCGCATTTTGCTGCTGTCGCCGCACCCCGGCCGGGTCAAGGCCGAGGTCGTCGATGTCGACAAGGTCTCCGGTGAAGACGGCAGCGCCGCACGGCTGGAAAAGCAGATCCATGATTTGCTGTTCGCCGACGCCGTGACGGCACACTAGGGAAGCGCAAGATGGGTGAAGCAAGAATCTTGCTGCGCGATGCCGCCGACCTGACCGCGACCGTGCCGGCCGAAGTCGAGCGCAAGCTCACCGTGCTGGAGCTATTGTGGAACGACGGCTTCGTCCGCAAATCCCTGATCATCATCTTTCTGGCCGCGGCCTGGGAGATCTACGGCACCATCCTCGATAATCCGCTGCTGTTTCCGACCTTTCACGACACGGTTCTGACCATGTTCGACAAGGTGCGCGACGGCACCATTCCCTTGCGCGCCTGGGCGTCGTTGAAAGTGCTGTTCATGGGTTACGCCTCCGGCATCGTGCTGGCGGCGATCTTCACGATTCTCGCGATCTCGACCCGGATCGGCACGGACTTCCTCGAAACCATCACCGCGATGTTCAATCCGCTGCCGGCGATTGCGCTGCTGCCGCTGGCGCTGATCTGGTTCGGGCTCGGCAACGGCAGCCTCGTCTTCGTGCTGATCCATTCGGTGCTGTGGCCGGTCGCGCTCAATACCCATTCCGGCTTCAAGAGCGTGTCCAACACGATGCGCATGGTCGGCCGCAATTACGGCCTGCGCGGCCTGCCTTACGTCGCGCGCATTCTCATTCCGGCCGCGTTCGGCTCGATCCTGACCGGCCTGAAGATCGGCTGGGCGTTCGCCTGGCGCACGCTGATCGCCGCCGAACTCGTCTTCGGCGTGTCATCAGGGCAGGGCGGTCTCGGCTGGTTCATCTTCGAGAACCGCAATCTCCTGGACATTCCCGCGGTATTCGCCGGCTTGTTGACCGTGATCGTCATTGGGCTGATCGTGGAAAACCTGATCTTCCGCACCATCGAGCGCAATACCGTCCAGAAATGGGGCACGCAATCATGAGCAAAAAGAAAAACCCCGCCGACCTCCGCAGCGCGCGCTGGTTCGCGCCCGACGATCTCCGCGCCTTCGGCCATCGCTCGCGCGCGATGCAGATGGGTTATGCGCCGGAGGAGTGGAAGGATCGCCCGGTGATCGCAATCCTCAACACCTGGTCCGACGCGCAACCCTGCCACATGCATTTCAAGAGCCGCGTCGACGACGTCAAGCGCGGCATTCTGATGGCCGGCGGATTCCCGATGGAGCTGCCGGCGCTGTCGCTGTCGGAGTCGTTTTTGAAGCCGACCACCATGCTCTACCGCAACATGCTGGCGATGGACGCCGAGGAATTGCTGCGCGGCCATCCCGTCGATGGCGTCGTGCTGATGGGCGGATGCGACAAGACCACGCCGGGGCTTCTGTTGGGCGCTACCAGCATGAACCTGCCGACGATCTATCTGCCGGCCGGGCCGATGCTGCGCGGCAACTGGAAGGGCAAGACGCTTGGCTCGGGCTCGGATGCCTGGAAATTCTGGGATGAGCGGCGCGCCGGAAAAATCTCCGACAAGGACTGGGTCGACGTCGAGGCCGGCATCGCGCGCAGCTACGGTACCTGCATGACCATGGGCACCGCGTCGACGATGACGGCGATTGCGGAATCGATCGGCATGACGCTGCCGGGCGCATCCTCGATCCCCGCCGCCGACGCCGGCCACATCCGCATGGCGTCGGAATGCGGCCGCCGCATCGTCGAGATGGTGTGGGAGGATCTGACGCCAAGCAAGATCCAGACCCGCAAGGCGTTCGAGAACGCGATCACGGTCGCGATGGCGATGGGCTGTTCCACCAATGCGATCATCCATCTGATCGCGCAGGCCCGCCGCGCGGGTCAGGACATCGGGCTCGACGATTTCGAGACGGCCAGCCGCAAGGTGCCCGTGATCGCCAATGTGCGCCCGAGCGGCGACAAATATCTGATGGAAGATTTCTTCTATGCCGGTGGTCTGCCGGGCTTGATGAGCCGCATCAAGGAGCATCTGCATCTCGACGTCATGACGGTCACCGGTGAGAGTCTCGGCGACAACATCGCGCGCGCCGAAGTCTATAATGACGACGTCATCCGCACCGTAGAAGATCCGATCTATGCCGAGGGCGCACTCGCCGTGCTGAAGGGCAATCTCGCGCCCGACGGCTGCGTGATCAAGCCGAGCGCCTGCGAGCCGCGTTTCCTCAAGCACACCGGCCCGGCGCTGGTGTTCGACGATTATCCCTCGATGAAGAAGGCGATCGACGATCCCAATCTCGACGTCACCGCCGATCACGTGCTGATCTTGCGCAATGCCGGCCCGCAGGGCGGCCCGGGCATGCCGGAATGGGGCATGCTGCCGATCCCGACCAAGCTGGTGAAGCAGGGTGTGCGCGACATGGTGCGGCTGTCGGACGCGCGCATGAGCGGCACCAGCTACGGCGCCTGCATCCTGCATGTCTCGCCGGAATCCTATATCGGCGGACCGCTGGCGCTGGTGCGCAACGGCGACAAGATCACGCTCGATGTCGACGCGCGCACCATCAACCTCGATGTCTCCGAGGCCGAGCTGGCAAAACGCCGCGCCGCATGGAAGGCGCCGGAGCCACGTTTCGAGCGCGGCTATGGCTGGATGTTCTCGCGTCACATCAAGCAGGCTAATGAAGGCTGCGATTTCGATTTTCTGGAGACCGGCTTTGGCAAGCCGGTCGACGAGCCGTCGATTTATTAGCCGCCGTCGCTCCGGGTTCGATGCTGACGCATCGCCCGGAATGATTGCCAAACAAAAAACATCACAGGGGAGGACCATCAATGACCATCACCCGACGCAATCTGCTTGCGGGCGCCGGCGCCACTGCTGCTTCGGCCCTCGTCGCCCGCGCCGCCGGCGCGCAATCGTTCCCGTTCTCACCGAACCAGCGCTATCCCGATCCGGCGCTGCAAATTCTCGATCCGAGCTTCGCAAAATACCGCATCTATTCCTCGACAGTCGAACAGGTCGCGACTGGTATGCGCTGGGCCGAAGGTCCAGCCTATTTCCCCGAAGGCGGCTACCTGCTGTTCTCGGACATTCCCAACAACCGCATCATGAAGTTCGATGAGAAGACCAACCAGACCTCCGTCTTCCGCGCCAATGCCAACTACGCCAACGGCAATGCGCGCGACCGTCAGGGCCGGCTGGTCACCTGCGAACATTCAGTCACCCGTCGCGTCACGCGCACCGAGAAGGACGGCAAGATCACCGTGCTGGCCGACAAGTTCGAGGGCAAGCGGCTGAACGCGCCCAATGATATCGTGGTCAGGTCCGACGAGAGCATCTGGTTCACCGATCCGCTGTTCGGCATCAATGGCGAGTGGGAAGGCAAGAAGGAAAAGCCCGAGCAGGCGACGACCAACGTCTATCGGATCGCGAAGGACGGCAAGCTGGCCGCAGTCATTACCGATATCGTCAATCCCAACGGGCTCGCCTTTTCGCCGGACGAAAAGAAGCTCTACGTCGTGGAGTGGAAGGGTACGCCGAACCGCAGCATCTGGAGCTATGACGTCAATGCCGACGGCACGCTCGGCGGCAAGACCAAGGTGATCGACGCTGCCGATCAGGGCGCGCTCGATGGCTTCAAGGTCGACCGCGACGGTAATCTGTGGTGCGGCTGGGGCTCCAACGGCGCGCTGCAGTCCGAGCCTGCCGATGTCGGCGGACGAAAGGTGTTCCAGCTCAGGGGCAAGTCCGAAGACCTCGACGGCGTGATGGTCTTCAGCCCCGCCGGCAAGCCGCTCGCCCACGTCCGCCTGCCGGAGCGCTGCGCCAATCTCACTTTCGGCGGCCCCAAGAACAATCGCCTCTATATGACAAGCTGCCATTCGGTTTACGCGTTGTATGTGGAATCGCATGGGGCGGTGTGAATGACGACCAAGAAGAGCGAGAACAATATGAGCAAACTTACCGACGCCACCCGCAATAAACTCAAAACCGTCTCCACCGCCACCGTCGCCACCGCGCTGTTCAAGCGCGGTTTGCGCATCCAGATGATCCAGGACGTGCATCCGCTCGGCCCCGATCAGCCGGTTCTGGTCGGCGAGGCCTTCACGCTGCGCTACATGCCGGCGCGCGAGGACCTCAACACGATCGACGTGTTTCGCGACCGCGCGCACCCGCAGCGCAAGGCGATCGAGGATTGCCCGGTCGGCGCGGTGTTGGTCATGGACAGCCGCAAGGATGCCCGCGCCGCGTCCGCGGGGGCCATCCTGGTGACGCGGCTGATGCAGCGCGGCTGCGCAGGCGTGATCACTGATGGCGGTTTTCGCAATTCCGCCGAAATCGCGGCGCTCGGTTTTCCGGCCTATCATCACCGCCCGAGCGCGCCGACCAATCTGACGCTGCACCAGGCGATCGAGATCAACGTGCCGATCGGCTGCGGCGACGCGCCGGTGTTTCCCGGCGACGTTATTCTGGGCGACAGCGATGGCGTCATCGTGATCCCCGCGCACCTCGCCGACGAGATCGCGGATGAAGCGGTCGAGATGACCGCGTTCGAGGATTTCGTCACCGAGCAGGTACGCGGCGGCCGGGGGATTATGGGACTATATCCGGCGACCGATCCGCAAACGATGACGGATTTTGCCGAGTGGCGGAAGAAGAACGGGCGGTGAAATTCCCGTCGTCCCGGC
>CAVUOI010000012.1:0-62042 GCA_963742935.1 uncultured Alphaproteobacteria bacterium
GGGCGCGACGGTGCAGCCGACCAGCGTCCAGTCGCCGGTGGTTTCGGCGGCCTGCCAGGCTGCGGCGGTACGACGCCTGCGGCAGTTCGCCGGCGGCGAGATCGGGGCCGAGCCTGACGCTGCCTTGTCCGCATCGTCGGCAATCTCGAATGTCAGCGGCGCTGCCGGCGTAATGGTGCCAGACCTCGACCGCATCGATGCGATGCCAGTGCGAGCGTTCGCCGCGTGCCAGCAGGAAATAGATCGCGGTCGATCGCGCGCGGCCGCTGCGTCCGTGCGCGAATCGCGAAACGTCTCGCGATAGTGGCCGCCTTCCGGATGCGGCTTCAGTCGAGCCGCGCGATGATGTCGGCGGCGTGTCGGCATTGCGTCGCCATCAGGATTTGTTCTTGCGCTCGCGGAATTCGCCGAACACTTCGGCGGCGCTCGCGCCCTTCATATGCAGCCGCGCGGCGACCGACGGCACGTCGGCGCGCAGGAACACGTTGGCTTTCTTCTCGTCGCCGAGCAGCGTCGGGATCGTCGGCTTGTTCGCGGCGCGCTGCCGCGCCACTTCCTCGGCGCGGGCCTTCAGCGCCGCGATTGTCGGGCTCGACGGTCAGCGCGAATTTGACGTTGGCGCGGTATATTCATGGCCGCAATAGAGCTTGATATCGTCGGGCAGGGCGCGCAGTTTCAACAGCGAATCCCACATCATCGGATAGGTGCCTTCAAACACCCGCCCGCAGCCGATCGAGAACAGCGTGTCGGCGGCGAACAGCGCCTTCTCGGCGTCGAACACGTAGGAGATGTGGTCGAGCGTATGGCCCGGCGTTTCCAGCACCCGCGCCGGCAGCCCGCCGACCTTGATCGACGTCGCCTTTGGCGGCGCGCAGGTCGACATCGGCGATCGCGGTGGCCTTGTCGTGCGGCGCGACGACGCGGCAGCCATATTTCTGTTTCAATTCGGCGACGCCGCCGACGTGGTCGCCATGATGATGGGTGACCAGGATGTCGGTCAGCGTCCAGCCTTCGCTTTCCAGCGCCTTGATGACCGGGCCGGCTTCCGGCGCGTCGATCGAGGCGGTGGCCTTGGTTGCGGGGTCGTGGATCAGATAGCCAAAATTGTCGGTAAGGCAGGTGAAAGGTGCGGATTTCCGCGGCCATGATAGCTCCGTGATTCAAGAATGTCAGCTACGCTAACACGCCCGTTAGGTGTGAAATATGGCGTTAACGCTCCCGCGGCAATGCAATTTTCTGCAGCGCGGCAGCGCAACAGCTCATGGTAGATTGGCCCATGACCATCGACGTCATCGACCTCCGCGATTTCTATTCGCGGCGCCTCGGCATCGTGGCGCGGCGACTGATCAATCGCGGCATCCGCGCGCGCTGGCCGGATGCGCAGGGGCAGCGCGTGCTCGGGCTCGGCTATCCGACGCCCTATCTCGGTCTGTTTCGCGAGGACACCGAGCGCTGTATTGCGTTCATGCCGGCGGCGCAGGGGGTGCTGAAATGGCCGACGGCGCGGCCGGCACTGGCGACGCTGATCGATGAATTCTCGATGCCGCTGCCGGATGCCGCGGTCGACCGCGTCCTGCTGGTGCATGCGCTGGAAATGTCCGACGATCCGGAACGGCTGCTGCGCGAAGTATGGCGCGTGCTGGCGCCGACCGGCCGCATGATCGCGGTGATCCCCAATCGCCGCGGGCTGTGGACTCGCACCGACACTACGCCGTTCGGCCACGGCCGGCCCTATTCGCGCGCGCAGATCACCCAATTGCTGCGGCAGACCTGGTTCACGCCGGCGGCGTGGGGCGAGGCGCTGTTCATGCCGCCGGTCGGGAGCGGCTGGTTCCTGCGTTCGGCGATGGCGTGGGAGCGCGTCGGCGCCACGCTGTCGCTGCCGTTCGCCGGCGTGCATATCGTGGAAGCCACCAAGCAGGTCTATCGCGCGATTCCCGCACGCCGCGAACGCGCGCGGTTGATTCCGTCGCTGGAGCCGGTGCTGGTGCCGACATCGACGGCGACGCGGGAGCAACTGATCGAGCCGCGCGAAGGCGCCTTGCGACGATGCCCACGATCTTTGAAAGCGAAGGATGAGCTGAGTGGCAGGCTGCGAATACTCAGCCGCTCGACGGCTGACTTACTCGTTCCCCGGATTGAAATCCTCGCCGGGGCGGCTGGCGCGGCCATGCTCGGGGCGCGGGCCGTGCGGGCGGCGGCGCCGGCGCGGGAAGCGATCGCCGCCGCCATTGCCTTCGTAGCCACCGGGGGCGCCATTCAGCTGCGGCTGCGGCGCCGGTGATGAACGATGGCAGGCGATCGACGCTGCCATTATCGGCGATCACCGGCTGCGGCTGCGGGCTGCGGCTGATATTGCGGCTGCGGACGATGCTCGCGATCGCTGTTGTTCGCGCGGCTGCTGGTGCGGTCGCGCTGATAGGGCTGGTCTCGCGCGGCTGAGTCACGCTGCTGATTGTTGTCCGCGGCATGAAGGGCTGGTGCTGCTGCGGCACGAAGCCCGGCTCCTGGCCGAAATGCGAAAAGCTTTCGCCTCGTCGTCGCCGTCTTCGGTCGGCGACATTTCGTTGTCGGGACGCGGCTGCGGCTGGTTCTGCCGGAACTGTTCCTGCGCGGCGGCGATGATGCGGAAATAATGCTCGGCGTGCTGGTAGTAGTTTTCGGCGGCGACCGGATCGCCGGAGGAGCGCGCGTCACGCGCGAGCTGGACATATTTCTCGGCAACATGGGAGGCGGTGCCGCGGATCTTGATGTCGGGGCCGTTTGATTCGAAGACCCGGGTCATCGGGTTTTGGCCGCGCCGGTTATTATTATTGTTGTTATTGCTATTATTATTGTTATTCCGGTTACGCATCCGCTTGTTGTTCTGACCGTTTCTCATGTCTCGCCTTTATTCAGCCCTGAAGTTATGCTGTTGCCTTCGTACCAGTTCCGATCGCGGCGCGCGCTCGATGCGCACCAAATTCGCGATGCCGTTCAAATCCATGTCGTCGATTTCGCCGACCATCGCGTTCAGCAAAGACGCGTTCCCCAACCGCGGCGTACACTCGCCAGCCGGACCAAATCATTCAGCTGCCAAACCGCCGAACGCCGCACACGCTCTTGCGTGACAGCTTCGGTGACGCTGTACGTAAGTCTTCAACGCAATAACAGGCTTTCGTTCGCTTCGCGGTCGAGAGCAGCACAGCTTCGGCTATTGCGCTCAATTCGACCTGCTTTTGGAACCTTTCAATCGGCGGGCTCTCGTCTCGAGAACTCTGGTCTCCACCCGTTCGCCTTACGGGGCCAGCAACCGAACCGATATTGTGGCCGGAACTAGTCGTTCCCGAGGGATATTCCAAGGGGTTTTTTTGCGTTCCAATAGGGATTTACGGGCCATTTTCCGGCCCGCCACGGCGCGCGGGATACCCGCCAGATCGGCTTTGGGGCGGCCTGCAGTCGTTAATCCCGCGGCCGTCATCAAAGCCTGCGATTCGGCCGCTCTGGCCCTGCCCGGCCTCGACAACCAGTGCGCCGCCCGGCGCAAGCAGGCCGGCCGCCTGCGGAATCAGCGCGCGGTAGGCATCGAGCCCGTCAGCGCCGCCATCGAGCGCGGCCGCGGATCGTGAGTCGCGGACCTCGGCAGCAAGGCCGCGATATCCGCCGAGCGGATATAGGGCGGGTTCGACACGATCAGGTCGAACGGGCCTGCAGGCCGCTCGCATAGTCGCAGGCGATGAACGTCGCGCGATCGCGAAATCCCAGCATGCGCGGCATTGGCCGCGCGGTCCGCAAGCGCGGCGCTGATGTCGGTGCCGATGCCGTGGCCGTCGGCAATTCGTGACAACAGCGCCAGCAGGATCGCGCCGGAGCCGGTGCCGAGATCGGCGATGCGCAGCGGCGTCGAGGTCGCCGCCGGCGCGCAACAATTCCAGCGCGAGTTCGACCACGGTCTCGGTGTCGGGCCGCGGCACCAGCGTCGCGGGCGAGAGCTGCAGCGGCAGACCCCAGAATTCCTTGTCGCCGAGAATGCGCGCGACCGGTTCGCCGCGCGAGGCGGCGGCTGCGCGAAGGCTTCGAGGCGGGTCGCTTCGTCCGGGGTGAGCTGGCGGTGCGCGGCCGGTGATCAGGCCGGTCAGGTCGAGGCTGAGCGCAGCGCCGACCAGCAGCCGCGCATCGAGTTCGGCGGAATCGTGATTGCGCTGCGACTCAAGCGCGCGGCTCAGTGTGCGCGAGATCGTCGCGGCCTCGCAACAGTCGTCGCGACGCGCTCGCGGCCTCGACGGCAGCTTGGCGAATCCGTCGATGTGAGGTCTCTGCGTTCGCAGGGACGACAGTGAAATTGCGCGCTCACGCCGCCGCGCCCTGGGCGGCGAGCTGGGCGGCCTGATGTTCGGTGGTCAGCGCGTCGACCAGTTCGCCCAGCGCTTCGCCCGCGATCACCTGCGGCAACTTGTAGAGCGTCAGGTTGATGCGGTGGTCGGTGACGCGGCCTTGCGGGAAATTATAGGTGCGGATGCGCTCGGAGCGGTCGCCGGAGCCGACCTTCTCGCTTGCGGTCGGCGGAGCGCGCCGCATCGACGCGCTGGCTGCTCGGCGTCGTAGATGCCGCGCGCGCAGGATGTTCATCGCCTAGGCGCGGTTCTTGTGCTGCGAGCGGCTGTCCTGCATCATGACCACGATGCCGGTCGGGATGTGGGTGATGCGGATCGCCGATTCGGTCTTGTTGACGTGCTGGCCGCCGGCGCCCTGCGCGCGCATGGTCTCGATCCGCAGGTCGTCGTTCTTGATGTCGACGTCGACATCCTCGACCTCGGGCAGCACCGCGACCGTCGCCGCCGAGGTGTGGATGCGGCCCTGCGTCTCGGTGTCGGGCACGCGCTGCACGCGATGCACGCCGGATTCGAATTTCAGTTTGGCAAACGCGCCGCGGCCCTGCACCTCGGCGATGATTTCCTTGTAGCCGCCCATGGTGCCTTCGCTGGCCGAGATCACCTCGACCTTCCAGCCCTGCAGCGCGGCAAAGCGCTCATACATCCGGAACAGGTCGCCGGCGAACAGCGAGGCCTCGTCGCCGCCGGTGCCGGCGCGGATTTCCAGCACCACGTTGCGGTCGTCCATGGCGTCCTTCGGCAGCAGCGCGACGCGGATCTTCTGCTCCAGCTCGGCGACGCGCGCCTGCAGCGTCTCGCAGCTCGGCTTCCGCCATGCCGCGCATCTCGGGGTCGGTCGGCGGAATCCGCGATCAGCGCTTCGGTATCCGCGATCTCGGCTCGCGCGGCGCGATAGGCCTTGACGGCATCGATCAGCGGATTGAGCTCGGCGAGCTCGCGCGTGATCTGGACGTATTTCTCGGAATTCACCTGGCCCAGCAGTTCGGCCTCGAGCGAGGCGTGGTGGGCGAGCAGGATGTCGAGTTTGGCTTCGGGGAGCATGGCGTGAGTTCTCAATGGCGAAAGGGAAGGGTGCGTTGTCGGGACAGAGCCTCGCTACAACGACAGCCCTTCGGCTTCGGCGAATTCCGTCAGCTTCTCGCGGATCGACACGCTGCCGGACGGCGCATCGAGCAGCGGCATCATGCATGGCCTCGGCCTTCTTGGCGTCGAGGTCGAGGATCATCGCCTTCACCGGGCCGTGCGCGGTGGCCGACAGCGACAGCGAGCGATAGCCGAGCGCGATCAGCGCCAGCGCGCCGAGCGGCTTCGAGGCCATCTCGCCGCACAGCGACGCGGCTTTCTTGGCCGCGTTGGCCTTGCGCACGATGTCGCGCAGCGCGCGCAGGATCGGCGCCGACATGGTGTCGAACCGTTCGGAGACCTTGGCGTTGCCGCGGTCGACCGCGAACAGGAACTGGAACAGGTCGTTCGAGCCGACCGAAAGGAAATCGACCCGCTTCAGGAGCTCGTCGAGCTGATAGAGCAGCGCCGGCACTTCCACCATGGTGCCGACATCGATGCGTTCCGGCAGCGCGTGGCCGTGCTGGCGCAGATAGGTCAGCTCGCGCTCGACGATGCGCCTTGGCCTGGTCGAATTCGGCGACATCGGAAATCATCGGGAACATGATCTTCAGCGCGCGTCCGCCGCCGGCGCGCAGCAGCGCGCGAATCTGGCCGCGCAGCAGGCCCGGCCGGTCGAGCCCGAGCCGGATCGCGCGCCAGCCGAGCGCGGGATTTTCCTCGACCACGGTCTCCATATAGGGCAGCGCCTTGTCGCCGCCGATATCGAGCGTGCGGAACGTCACCGGCTTGGCGCCGGCGGCGTCCAGCACGGTGCGATAGAGCGCGAGCTGGTCGCTGGCTGCGCGGCAGGCTCTGGCCGACCATGAACTGCAGTTCGGTGCGGAACAGGCCGATGCCGGCGCAGCCGGTATCGTCGATATGCGGCAGGTCGATCACGAGGCCGGCATTGATCATCAGTTCGACCGGCTGGCCGTCCTTGGTGACGCAGGGCATGTCGCGCAGCGCGGCATACTGCGCCTGCCGCCGCGCGCGGAACCGCACCCGCTCGGCATAGGCCGATTCGATCTCGGCCGAGGGGCGGACATAGATCGAGCCCGACGTGCCGTCGACGATGATGGCGTCGCCGGGATCGGCGATGCCGGGCGCGTTCGGCACTTCGCCGACCGCGGGAATGCCGAGCGCGCGCGCCACGATCGAGACATGGGAGTTGGCGGTGCCTTCCTCCAGCACCAGGCCGCGCAGCCGCTTGCGGTCATAGTCGAGCAGCGCCGCCGGGCCCATCGCGCGCGCGATCAGGATGGCGTTGTCGGGCAGCTGCTCGCGCGACGGCGCGTGATCCTGTCCGACCAATTGCCGCATCAGGCGGTGGCCGAGATCGTCGAGATCGTGCAGGCGGTCGCGCAGATAGGGATCGGTCGAGCGCAGCATGCGCGCGCGGGTGTCGGACTGCACGCGCTCGACGGCGGCTTCGGCGGTGAGGCCGGTGGCGACCGCCTCGTGCAGCTTGTGCGACCAGCCGTGGTCGTTGGCGAACATGCGATAGGCTTCCAGCACCTCGCGGTGCTCGCCGCCCTCGGCGACGTCGCCGCGCTCCAGCATGCGGTCGAGATCGGCGCGCAGCTTGGTCAGCGCCGCGTCCAGCCGCTTGATTTCCTTCGGCAGGTCTTCGGCGATGTAGTTGGTGATGACGACGCGCGGCTCGTGCAGCACGACATGGCCGAGCGCGATGCCGTCGGAGAGGATCGCGCCGGTCTTGTGCAGGGAATGCCGCGCCGCCGGCTCCGCGCCGGGCTGCGCCAGCGCCGCCAGTTCGCCCGAGGCGATCATCTCCGCCAGCACCATGGCGGTGGTCTGCAGCGCCTCGACCTCTTCCTCGACATAGGTGCGCTTGGCGCGGTTCTGCACCACCAGCACGCCGAGCGTGTTGCCGGCGCGCAGGATCGGCACGCCGAGGAACGAATGGTAGATTTCTTCGCCGGTTTCCGGCCGGAACGAGAAGGCCGGATGGCTTTGCGCGTCGCGAGAGGTTGAGCGGGCTCGCCTCGCTGGACGACCAGGCCGACCAGGCCCTCATGCGCGTTCAGCACCGTCCGGTGGACGGCGTCGCGGTTCAGGCCTTCGGTGGCATAGAGTTCGAGCGTGTTGTCGACGCGCAGCACGTAACCGGAGCAGACCTCGGCCACCATGTTGGCCGCGATCAGCACCACGATCTTGTCGAGGCGCTCCTGGGCCGAGACCTGCTCCGCCATGGTTTCGCGGAGCCGTCTCAACAAGACGCGGGGGCCTCCCGACGCGCTCCGCATGTGCTGGTATCCTCCCCCGCGAGTCCGGCCCGCCGGGTGGCCGGCAGCTGGCGTGAAACGCACGAAAAACAACAATTTTATTCATTCGGCGCGGCCGCAGGCACCTGATCCCGGCCGAATCGGGATCGCCAAAACCGTGGCGCAGTTTGCGGCAACCCACCTCACAGGCCGTATAGCCAATCGAGGCTTGTTTTGCCAAGCAAAACGCCTGCCAGAACCAATAACGTGTGTGTCAGCGCCGATGCTGCGCCAGCGAAGCGCATGATCTGCCAGAACGCCGCCGGTCTGGCGATCAGGCCATGCGCCAAATTTGAGAGAAAATCGTTCTAAGTCTGGTCGAGCCCGTAGAGCGTGTGCAGCGTGCGCACCGCAAGTTCGGTGTAGGCGGCGTCGATCAGCACCGAAAACTTGATCTCGGAGGTGGTAATGGCGCGGATGTTGATATTGCGCTCGGACAGCGCCTTGAACGCCTTCGCCGCGACGCCGGCATGGCTGCGCATGCCGCTGCCGATCACCGAGACCTTGGACACGTCGGTGGCGCTGTCGAGCCTGATGTAGCCGATCTTGCCCTTCGACGACGGTGATGGTGTCGCGGGCGCGGTTATAGTCGGAGGCCGGAACGGTGAAGGTGAGGTCGGTGGTCTTGCCGTCCTCGGAGACGTTCTGGACGATCATGTCGACATTGATGTTGGCGTCCGCCAGCGGCCCGAAGATCGCGGCGGCGACGCCGGGCTTGTCCTCGATCTGGCGCAGCGAAATCTGGGCTTCGTCCTTGGAGAAGGCGATGCCGGTGACGACGTGGCTTTCCATGATTTCCTCCTCGCTGCAGATCAGCGTGCCCGGCGGCGTGCCGTGCGGGTCGATATCCTCGGGCTTGTCGAAGCTGGAACGGACGAACACCGGCATGTTGTGCACCATGCCGAGTTCCACCGAGCGCACCTGCAGGACCTTGGCGCCCAGCGAGGCCAGTTCCAGCATGTCCTCGAACGCGATCTTGTCGAGCCGCCGCGCCTTGGGAACCACCCGCGGGTCGGTCGTGTAGACGCCGTCCACGTCGGTATAGATGTCGCAGCGGTCGGCGCGGATCGCGGCCGCGATCGCCACCGCCGAGGTGTCCGAGCCGCCGCGCCCGAGCGTGGTGATGCGGTTGGTCTGCGGATTGATGCCCTGGAAGCCGGCAATGACGGCGACTTCCTTGCGATCGGCGAAACGGTTGATGATCTCGGTGCCGTCGATCTCGAGAATCCGCGCCGAGGCGTGGGCGTCGGAGGTCTGGATCGGGATCTGCCAGCCCTGCCAGGAGCGGGCCTGGATGCCCATGCCCTGCAGCACGATCGCGAGCAGGCCCGAGGTCACCTGTTCGCCGGATGCCACCACGGCGTCATATTCGCGCGCATCATGCAGCGGCGAGGCGTCGCGGCACCAGTCCACCAGTTCGTTGGTCTTGCCGGACATCGCCGACACGACGACGGCGACATCGTGCCCGGCGTCGACTTCGCGCTTGACGTGACGCGCGACGTTGCGGATTCGGTCGATATTGGCGACGGACGTGCCGCCGAATTTCATCACGAGGCGGCCCATGACGACGCGTGCATTCCCTGTGAGGATAAGTAAGGTGACCCGCACGGAAAGTGGAGCGCCCGGGCCGAAAGCGGCGTATACATAGCGGCGCGGTCCGGAGCAAGCAACCAGCTTCGTTTTCGGCCCAAAAATGACGCAAATGACTGTAGTAGCGGGTTAATTCAGGGCAGGCGTATGGGCCGGTATATCGACGACATCCTGCAACCTGGCGAGAAGGTGCTGTATTCGACCAACGCGCACTGGATATTTTTCCTGCCGGCGATCATCGGCTGGATTGCAGCAGGCGTATTCCTGGTGCTCTCGGGCATGGTGCCGGCGGGCTCACCCGTACTGATCTGTCTGTCGCTGGCGGCGATTTCAGCCATCGCTGCGTTGTACAAGACGGCAACCGCCTGGTTCCATCGCTGGACCACCGAGACCGACGTCACCAATTTCCGCGTCGTCCACAAGACCGGCTTTATCAAGCGGCAGACGTTCGAGATGAGCGTCGACAAGGTTGAGAGCGTTGACGTCAACCAGAGCATCCTCGGCCGCATCCTCAACTACGGCGACGTAACGGTCCTGGGGGTCGGCGAGGGTGGAAAGACCCTCGATATGATCGCTTCGCCACTGGCGTTTCGCAATGCCATCACCGCACGACCGGCCGGTACGTAAACCATGGCTATGCAGCAGAATTCGTCCGCCAGTCTCTCCGGCGCCGGCTCCACCGTCGATCCGGCCGAAGTCGCAAAATTCTCGAAATTGTCGGACGAGTGGTGGGACCCCAAGGGCAAGATGGCCCCGCTGCACAAGATCAATCCGCTGCGGCTCGCCTATATCCGCGACGCCGCCTGCCGCAAGTTCGATCGCAACGCGCAGGAGCCTGAGTTGCCTGTCGGGCCTGCGCATCCTCGATATCGGTTGCGGCGCGGGGCTGTTGTGCGAGCCGTTCACGCGGCTCGGCGCGCAGGTGATCGGGATCGATCCGTCCGCGACCAATATCGCCGCCGCCAGGCTGCATGCCGACAAGGGGCATCTGTCGATCGACTACCGCTGCACCACCGTCGAGGAGATGGATGTGCGCGAGCGCTTCGATATCGTGCTGGCGATGGAAGTGATCGAGCATGTCACCGATGTCGGCGCGTTCCTCGCCCGCTGCGCGGCGATGGTCAAGCCGGGCGGGTTGATGGTGGTCTCGACGCTGAACCGCAACTGGAAGAGCTTTGCGCTCGCGATCGTCGGCGCGGAATACGTGCTGCGCTGGCTGCCGCGCGGCACCCATCAGTGGGACAAGTTCGTCACGCCCGACGAACTCGCGCAACATCTTGCCAACAACAAGCTCACCATCACCGAACAGGCCGGCGTGGTCTACAACCCGCTCGCCGACCGATGGAGCATCTCGTCCGACATGGACGTGAACTACATGGTGGTGGCGGAGGGGGCGTGAGTTGATCCCGGCACCTTAGCCACATAACCGGTGTCGTCCCTGCGAACGCAGGGACCCATACTCCGCGGCGCCGGTTGGGTTACGAGACGACGACCATTCGTGCCCACACGAGAGATCACGCGGTATGGGTCCCTGCGTTCGCAGGGACGACGATCGTATTTTGCGGCGTCGCAATCCTGTCATGACGCCGGCTCCGGTTGACCGCACCCATCCCGACCGGCACGGTGTGGCAGCTTCCTGCCGGTCCTCCCCATGTTCACCGTCGCCTCGCTCTGGATTCCCTTCACCATCATCGCTGCGCTGGGCCAGGTCGCCCGCAATGCGATGCAGCGGTCGTTGACGGGGCCGCTCGGGACCTGGGGCGCGACCAATATCCGCTTCCTGTTCGGCTTTCCGTTCTCGATCATCTTCTTTGTGGTCGTGGTGGCGGTAACCGGTGACAGCGTTCCGTGGCCGACGGCGGGCTTCTGGCCGTGGCTGTTGCTCGGCGCGCTGAGCCAGATCGTCGCGACGGGCCTGATGCTGCTGGCGATGAACGACCGCTCGTTCGTGGTGACGACGGCGTATCTGAAGACCGAGGCGATCCAGACCGCGATCTTCGGCTTCATCTTTCTCGGCGATCATTTGACCGTGCTGAAAGTGATCGCGATCATGATCGCGACCGTCGGCGTGGTCATCACGGCGCTGCGGCCGGGCGGCGAAAAAGGCTTTGCGGAGTTGAAGCCGACCATCATCGGCCTGGTCGCCGCCGGGTGCTTCGCGCTTTCGGCGATCGGCTTTCGCGGCGCCATCATCACGGTATCCGGCGTCTCCTTCGTGACGGCGGCGTCCTACACGCTGGTGTTCGGCCTGTTCGTGCAGACGCTGGTGCTGACGATCTATCTGCTCGCCCGCGCGCCCGATGTGCTCAAGAAGATTTTTGGATTGTGGAAGCCCTCGATGCTCGCGGGCTTCATGGGCGCGTTCGCCTCGCAATTCTGGTTCCTGGCGTTCGCGCTGACGGCGGCCGCCAATGTGCGCACGCTGGCGCTGGTCGAGGTGCTGTTCGCGCAGGCCGTGGCGTATTATTCGTTCAAGCAGCCGCTGTCGGCGCGTGAACTGTCAGGCATCGTGCTGATCGTGATCGGCGTGGCGCTGCTGGTGGCGGCAGGTGAATCAGCGCAGGTACTGTTAGACGCGGTGGGCACGCTGCCTTTGCCCACCCTACGGCAGCTGCCTCGCTCAATTCCTGTCGTCCGGCAGCACCGGCAGTGGCGACACCTCGACGCCTTCGTCGATCAGCGCGCGGGCTTCGTCGGGCGAGGCCTCGCCGTAGATCGGGCGGTGCTCGATATCGCCATAATGCATCTTGCGCGCTTCGTTGGGGAAGCGTTCGCCGACATTGTCGGCATTCTTCACGATGTGATCGCGCAATTCCTTGATCTTGGCGCGCAGCTCGCGTTCCTGCGCCATCAGCAGCGGCGTCGATTCCGATGACGCTGTTGCTTCCGCAGGTGCGGCCGGCGCCGGCAGGGCGGCCTCGCGGCCCTTCTTGCTCACGATCTGCGGAGCCATGATGGCGCGCTCGACCTTCGACCGAGCCGCAGGCAGGGCAGCTCACCAGCCTGCGCTTCTCCTGGCTTTCATAGGCCGCGGAACTTTGAAACCAGCTTTCGAACGCATGGCCCTTCTCGCAGCGAAGGTTGTAGCGGATCATGCCGAACCCCGGACGAGGTGCAGATGCTCGGGCCCGGCCTTGGGATCGGCGATGCCGAAGCGCCGTCCGTGCTGCAGCGACGGCACGGTCTTGCGCGCGGTTTCAACCTTCGCGGGGTCGATCTCGGCAAGGAACACGCCGGGCTCGACGCCGCCCTCGGCAAGAATCTCGCCCCAGGGGGCGATGATCAGCGAATGGCCGTAGGTCTCGCGCTTGTTCTCATGCATGCCGCATTGCGCCGCCGCGAAGACGAAGCAGCCGGTCTCGATCGCGCGGGCGCGCAGCAGCGTGTGCCAATGCGCCTCGCCGGTCTTTCGCGTGAAGGCCGACGGCACAGTGAGGAACGACGCGCCGGCTTCGGCCAGTGCGCGATAGAGCGCCGGGAAAACGCACGTCGTAGCAGATCGTCAGCCCGATGCGGCCCCACGGCAGGTCCGAGATCACGGCGGTCTCGCCCGGCTGGTAATTGGCGGACTCGCGATAGCTCTCGCCGCCGGGCAGATCGATGTCGAACATATGGATCTTGTCGTAGCTGGCGAGCACCATGCCGTCGGGGCCGATCAGGAACGAGCGGTTGACGGCCTTCTCGGGCGAAAAGCGCAACGCCAGCGAGCCGATGTGGAGATGGATTTTCAGTTCCTTCGCGAGCTCGCGATAGGCCTTCAGCGAGAGGTCGTCTTCCTCGGACGCGAGATGCTCGAACAGCGCCTTGCGGTTCAGCTGCATCATGTTGCTCACCTCGGGGGTCAGCACGTAGTCGGCGCCTTGCGCCGCCGCCTCGCGGATCAGCTTGATCCCCTGCTCGAGGCTCGGTCCGGGCAACAGCCCGGTGCGCATCTGCACCATGGCGGCGGTAAAGGTGGAGCCAGCGCTCATGAGGAAGCCTTTTCTCCCGCCAGCAGGCCATCGAGCTTGCCCGCGCGGTCCAGCGCGTAAAGCTCGTCACAGCCGCCGACATGGGTTGTGCCGATGAAGATCTGGGGAAAGGTCGAGCCGTGGCCGGCGCGATCGTACATCTGCTCGCGATAGGCCGGGTCGGTCGCCACGTTCAATTCGGTGAACGCGGCGTTCTTGCGCGTCAGCAACGATTTGGCGGCGGTGCAATAGCCGCAGCCCGGGCGGGTGTAGATTTCAATGGCAGTCATGGCGCGCTCTGATTTGGCAAGTCTTGAATTATATGGGAGCCCGGTGGCTGTCCACAACCCGCGCGAATACCAGCACGTCGACCTGCGCGGCCTTGGCGCGCAACAGTGCACGGGCGCAGGCGTCCGTCGTGGCGCCGGAGGTCAGGACATCGTCGATCAGGATGACGCGGCGGCCGGCGATATCGCGCTGCGCTCGGGCGCGACCTTGAACGCGCCCTGGACATTGGCGGCGCGCTGCGGCCGGGACAGCCCGATCTGCTGCTCGGTCGGGCGGATGCGCCGAAGCGCCTCGGAGGCCAACTTCACGCCGCTTTGGCGCGAAATCACCCGCGCCAGCGCGCCGGACTGGTTGTAGCGGCGGCTCCAGCCGCGCCGCCAGTGCAGCGGAACCGGCACCAGCACGTCGGCCTCAGCGAGCAATTCCTGGCCGGCGCGGGCCATCCAGCGGCCCATCGCGGGCGCCAGATCGGTGCGGTCCTGGTATTTCAGCGAATGCACCAGCGTGCGGGCGACGTCGTCATAGCGCACCGCGGCGCGGGCGCGCTGGTAGGCCGGCGGGTTGGCGATCGCCTCCATCGACAGCAATTCCGGACCGGGATCGTAGACAAAGGGAATGCCGAGCCGCGGACAGAACGGCGGCGCGATGAACGACAGTTTGGCCCAGCACGCCGCGCAGACGCCCTCGCCATCGACCGGCTCGCGGCAGGAAACGCACAGCGTCGGCAGCGCGATGTCGAGCGCGAGCCGCGGCAGATGCGCGAACGCGTCGCGGCAGGCGCCGAGCGCGCCGCGCAGATGGCTGGAGATGGAGCGTGGTGGTGATGCCTCGGCGTCCATGGGAAGAGGCTAGCGCTGGCTGGGCATTGTGCTCAAGCGCAGGATTGCCAGGGACGGGGCGGCCGGCGTACCAACCGGCATGGCTTCGAACCCGACCGCCGCGCCCATCCTGTTCGACCGCGCATTGTTGCGCGCGCGGATGGAGCGCGCGCGGCGTGGCGGGCCGGCGACGTTCCTGCTCGATCGCGTCAGGGAGGATTTGGAAGAACGGCTGCAGGCGGTGACGCGGAATTTTGCCGATGTCGCCGATATCTGGACGCCGGGCGAATTGCTGCAAAAGCCTGTCGCTGATCGCTTCCAGTCGATCACCCGCATCGATCCCGACCAATCGGAAGCGCTTCCGCTGCAGCCGGCAGTCGCTCGACCTCGCCGTCTCGGCGCTCGCGTTCCAGTTCGTCAACGATCTGCCGGGCGTGCTGGCGCAGATCCGCCGCGCGCTGAGACCCGACGGGCTGTTGCTGGCGGCGATGATCGGCGGCGATACGCTGACGGAGCTCCGGCAATCCTTTGCCGCGGCGGAAGCCGAATGCGAGGGCGGGGTGTCGCCGCGCGTCGCGCCGTTCGCGGATCTGCGCGATGTCGGCGCGCTGCTGCAGCGCGCAGGGCTTGCGCTGCCGGTCACCGATGTCGATCGCGTCGTGGTGCGCTACGACAGCGCGTTTTCGCTGATGGCCGATCTCAGGCGGATGGGCGCGACCAATATCCTGATCGAGCGGCGGCGCACGCCGACCCGCCGCGCCACCATGTTGCGGATGGCGCAGATTTACAGCGAACGTTTTGCCGATGCGGACGGCCGCATCCGCGCGACCTTCGATGTGATCTGGCTGTCCGGCTGGGCGCCGCATGAGAGCCAGCAGAAGCCGCTGCGGCCGGGCTCGGCGAAGGCGAGTTTGGAGGCGGCGGTGAAGGGGAAGAAGACAGTCCGATGCGGCTGAAATCCCTCATCGTCGTTGCCGGGCTTGACCCGGCAATCCATCTGCTTCGCGAAGAGCCTTTCGAAGATGGATGGATGCGCGGGTCAAGCCCGCGCATGACGATCGTGGGCGTTGCGCGCCCCTCACATCAACAAATCAATCAGATGCGGGATCAGCGGAATGTCCGCGGGCGGCATCGGGTAGTCGCGCAGTTTGTTGGCGCGGACCCAGGCCAGTTGCTGGCCCTCGCGCGCGATCGCCAGGCCTTCCCAGCGCCGGCAGATGTAGAGCGGCATCAGCAGATGGAACGTCTCATAGGCGTAGCTCGCAAAGGTCAGCGGCGCCAGGCACGGCTCGCTGACGTCGATGCCGATCTCTTCATGCAGTTCGCGGATCAGCGTCTGCTCCGGCCGTTCGCCGGGCTCGACCTTGCCGCCGGGAAATTCCCACAGGCCCGCGAGCGCCTTGCCTTCCGGGCGCTGCGCGATCAGCACGCGCTTGTCGGCATCGACCAGGGCGCAGGCGACGACGAGGGTGAGCTTGATGTCAGCCATGCACCGCGCTCTCGCTTATGACCGGTAGTCGCCGTTGATCGCGACATATTCCTTGGTGAGGTCGCAGGTCAGCACGCGGTCGCGGCCCTTGCCGAGGCCGAGCGTGGACCTTGATCTGGATCTTCGGGTTCTTCATCACCTCGGAAACTTCGGCCTCGTTGTAGGACGGATCGCGCGCGCCGCTCTTGGCGACGCGGATGCCGTTGAACGAGATCGAAAGCTTGTCGCGGTTGGCCGGCTCGCCGGCCTTGCCGACCGCCATCACCACGCGGCCCCAATTGGCGTCCTCGCCGGCGATCGCCGTCTTCACCAGCGGCGAATTCGCGATCGACATCGCGATTTTGCGCGCCGAGGTCTTGGTGGTCGCGCCTTCGACGATGACCTCGACCAGCTTGCGCGCGCCTTCGCCGTCGCGGGCGACCTGTTCGGCGAGGTCGGCCAGCACCGCGTGAAACGCCTTGGCAAAAGCCTTCAGCCGGGGATCGCTGGCGCGGCTGATCTTCGGCGCGCCGTTGGCGGCGGCCGCGCCGGTCGCGAAGGCCAGCAGCGTATCCGATGTCGAGGTGTCGCTGTCGATGGTGACGGCGTTGAAGGTGTCCTCGACGCCGCTCTTGAGCAGCGACTGCAGCACGGAAGACGACAGCGGCGCGTCGGTGAACACGAACGACAGCATGGTCGCCATGTCGGGCGCGATCATGCCGGCGCCCTTGGCCATGCCGTTGATGGTGACCTTGGCCTTGCCGAGCTTGACGGTCGCGGTCGCGACCTTCGGGAAGGTATCGGTGGTCATGATCGCCTTGGCCGCGTCCATCCAGTGGTCGGGCGTGGCGGCCTCCGTCAGCGTCGCCAGCACGCCGTCGAATTTGGTGGCGTCGAGCGGCTCGCCGATCACGCCGGTGGAGGCGAGGAACACGTCGGCGGTGGTGCAGCCGACCGCCTTCGCCGCGGTTTGCGCGGTCAGCGCCGTCGACTGCTTGCCGGTCTTGCCGGTGAAGGCGTTGGCGTTGCCGGAATTGACCACCAGCGCGCGGGCCTTGTCCGCGGCCGAGCTTGGCGCGGCACCATTCGACCGGCGCGGACGGGCATTTCGATTTGGTGAAGACGCCGGCGACCGTGGTGCCCTTGTCCATGACGGCGAGCAGCACGTCGGTACGGCCCTTGTAGCGGATGCCGGCGGCGGCGGTCGCAAGCTTTACGCCGGCAATCGCGGGCATCTCGGGGACATCGGTCGGGGCGAGGGGGGAGACGGCAGTGGACATGCGAGCACCTGTTCGGCCGGATCAAACCATAGCCGGACCAGCCCCGGCCATCGACGTCTTCAGGGCCGGTGAGCGAGACCCCGGACATGAAACGGCCGGGCGCTTCGGCCCGGCCATGACGATGGTCAATACTATTGGTCTCGCAGAAGGGACAGCGATTTTTTACTTCTTCGCCGGCGGCGCCATCTTGGAATCCGGCGGGCTTCGGCGGCGTCGGTCTTGGCGGCTTCGGCCGGCTTGTCCATGCGCTCGACCTTGGCGGCTTCGCGCAGCTTGGCGACGTAATCGGCCTGGGCCTTGCGCGTCACATAGGTCTCGATCTGGGCCTTGACCTGCTCGAAGTCGGGGGCCTTGCGGGCGCGCTTTTCCTCGACCTTGATGATGTGCCAGCCGAACTGCGACTTGACGGGGTCGGAGATCTTGCCGGGTTCGAGCGTGAAGGCGACGGCGGAGAATTCCGGCACCATCTGTTCCTTGGTGAAGAAGCCGAGATCGCCGCCATCGGAGGCGCCGGGATCCTTGGACTTCTTCTTGGCGAGTTCGGCGAAGTCGCCGCCCTTCTTCAGCTCTTCGGCGATCGCCTTGGCCTCGTCCTCGGTCTCGACCAGGATGTGCCGGGCGTGGACTTCCATTTCGCCGGTGATCTGCTTGGAGGCCTCCTCATAGACCTTCTTCATGGCCTCGTCGGTGGTCGCGGCCTTGCCTTCGGTGGCGAGCAGGCTGTCCATCAAGAAGGCGGCTGCGCGTGAAGGCCAGGCGCCTCTTGAAGTCCTCGGAATTCTCGACCTTCTTGTCCTCGGCGGCCTTGGCGACGATCTTCAGGTCGATCAGGAAGGCCAGCACGTTGTCCTTCTTGGTCGCCGGGTCCATCTGCGCGAGGCTGGGGCCGAGTTCCTCTTCCGCGAGCGCGACGTCGCTCTGGCGGATCTCGACACCGTTGACCTTGGCGAGAACGGGATTGTCCTGGGCACGAACCGGCAGGCCGGCGGCCAGAATCGCAGCCAGACAGGCCGTCGCGGCCAGGGAGGCGAGGCCGAAGCGCAGGCCGGTTTTCGTTTCCGGGAACGAGGTGGTCATGCAAAATCCTTGTCTTGAAGATGGGGGCGGCAAAGGCGGCGGGACACTCGCCCAATCATGCGGCCTTGGCAACGCGAAAAGTCTGTCAAAATGATGAATTCCTTGACAGATGGCCGCACGTTGACAAGGCTCCGAACCCAGCCATATCTGTGCCGGATCGTACGGCGGCGATAGCGCTTATTTTGCTGCGTTTTTTGCCGTTGAACCTTGGATTGCTTGATTCCCACTCATTAGGCGGATGATGCCCCGGGACGGGGTATTTCCCGCGATGCGTCACGGTGAGTTGATAGGCAACTTGGTGGTCTACGTCACGGCTTGCAACGCAAGTAACGGCAAAGGCAGGATTTGGCATGATCGGCGCGCTCGCCCGCAAGTTTTTCGGCTCCGCCAACGACCGGCGGGTGAAGGGATATCAGTCCCGCGTCAACGCCATCAACGCGCTCGAGCCCGAGCTCGCCGCGCTTTCCGACGAGGCGCTGAAAGCCCGCACCGCCGAATTCCGCCAGCAGCTCGCCGACGGCAAGACGCTCGATGACATCCTGGTTCCGGCCTTCGCCACCGTGCGCGAAGCCGCCAAGCGCACCCTCGGCCAGCGCCATTTCGACGTCCAGCTGATCGGCGGCATGGTGCTGCATGAGGGCGACATCGCCGAGATGAAGACCGGCGAAGGCAAGACGCTGGTGGCGACGCTGGCGGTCTATCTCAACGCGCTGGCCGAGCAAGGGCGTCCACGTCGTCACCGTCAACGACTATCTCGCCCGCCGCGACTCCGAATGGATGGGCCAGATCTATAATTTCCTCGGCCTGACCGTCGGCGTGATCGTGCACGGCCTCGACGATGCCGAGCGCAAGGAAGCCTATTCGCGCGACATCACCTACGGCACCAACAACGAATACGGCTTCGATTATCTGCGCGACAACATGAAGTACCGGCTGGAGGACATGGTCCAGCGCGGCCATTTCTACGCCATCGTCGACGAAGTCGACTCGATCCTGATCGACGAGGCGCGCACGCCGCTGATCATCTCCGGCCCGCTCGACGACCGCTCGGAATTCTACAACACCATCGACACCTTCTTCCCGCAGCTCGACAAGACCGATTACGACGTCGACGAGAAGCAGCGCACGGTGACGCTGACCGAAGCCGGCATGGAGAAGATCGAAACGCTGCTGCGCGATGCCGGCCAGCTCAAGGGCAATTCGCTCTACGACGTCGAGAACGTCTCCGTCGTGCACCACATCAACCAGGCGCTGCGCGCGCATTCGCTGTTCACCCGCGACAAGGACTACATCGTCCGCGACGGCGAAGTCATCATCATCGACGAGTTCACCGGCCGCATGATGCAGGGCCGCCGCTATTCCGAAGGCCTGCACCAGGCGCTGGAAGCCAAGGAGCACGTCCAGGTCCAGCCGGAAAACCAGACGCTGGCCTCGATCACGTTCCAGAACTATTTCCGGATGTACAAGAAGCTCGCCGGCATGACCGGTACGGCGCTGACCGAAGCCGACGAACTGTTCGACATCTACAAGCTCGAGGTCGTGGAAATCCCGACCAACGTGCAGGTCGCGCGTCTCGACGAGGACGACGAAGTCTACCGGACCCAGAACGAGAAATACGCAGCGATCCTGGCCGAGATCGAACGCGCCAACAAGCGGTTGCAGCCCGTGCTGGTCGGCACCGCCTCGATCGAAAAGTCGGAAGTGCTGGCCGAGTACCTGAAGAAGAACGGCTACAAGCAGATCGATTTCGGCTCGGAATCCGGGATGGAGAAGCTCTACGCCGCGGCGCGTGCGGGCAAGCCGGCAAAACTGTTTGCGGTGCTGAACGCGCGCTTCCACGAACAGGAAGCCTATATCGTCGCCGAAGCCGGCGTCCCCGGCGCGATCACGATCGCGACCAACATGGCCGGCCGCGGTACCGACATCAAGCTCGGCGGCTCGCTCGATATGCGGATCCTGCAGGAGACCGCTCACATTACCGACGAGGCCGAGAAGGCCAAGAAGATCGAACAGATCAAGGCCGACATCGAGCGCTTCCGCGAGATCGTGCTGAAGGCCGAGGACGTGGTCGAGATCGAGCCCGCCAAGGGCAGCAAGCCGGCCAAGACCATCACCAAGCCCGGCGGGCTCTACATCATGGGCTCGGAGCGCCATGAATCTCGCCGCATCGACAACCAGTTGCGCGGCCGTTCCGGCCGTCAGGGCGACCCCGGACGCTCAAAGTTCTTCCTGTCGCTGGAAGACGATCTGATGCGGATCTTCGGGTCCGACCGGCTCGACAGCATGCTGCAGCGGCTCGGCCTGCAAGAGGGCGAGGCCATCATCCATCCCTGGATCAACAAGGCGCTGGAAAAGGCGCAGCAGAAGGTCGAAGCCCGCAACTTCGACATCCGCAAGAACCTGCTCAAGTTCGACAACGTTCAGAACGACCAGCGCAAGGTGATCTTCGACCAGCGCATCGAGCTGATGAAGAGCGACAGCGTCGCCGAAATGGTCGCGGACATGCGTCACGATTTCATCGACGACATCGTCGTCAAGCATGTACCCGAACACGCCTATGCCGAGCAGTGGGACGTCGTGGGCCTCAAGGAAGAACTGAAGCGCGTGCTCGACATCGACCTGCCGGTCGATGAATGGGCCAAGGAAGAGGGCATTGCCGACGAGGAGTTGCTGACCCGGATCGAGCAGCGCGTCGACGAGCACATGGCGGCCAAGGTGGCGCAGTGGGGCCCCGACGTGATGCGCTACGTCGAGAAGACCATCCTGCTGCAAACGCTGGATCACCTCTGGCGCGAGCACCTGATCATGCTCGATCATCTGCGTCAGGTGATCGGCCTGCGCGGCTATGGCCAGCGCGATCCGTTGCAGGAGTACAAGTCGGAAGCCTTCGGCCTGTACGAGGCGATGACGGCGCATCTGCGCGAGGCGGTGACGGCGCAATTGATGCGCGTCGAGATCGTGCCGCCGGATGAGCAGCAGCCGCTGCCGGCGATGGAAGCGCACAAGATCGATCCGAATACCGGCGAAGACGAGATGGCATTCGCCAACGCCTCGCTGGTGCCGGCAACGGCTGCCGCCGACCGCGATCCCAACAATCCCGCAAGCTGGGGCAAGGTCGGCCGCAACGAGGATTGCCCGTGCGGGTCGGGGAAGAAGTACAAGCACTGCCACGGGAAATACGGTTAGGCGTTGATTCAATAAGCTTTGTCGTATCCCCCGCGACAACATTGGTGGCAGGGCATCGTCCGCCACCAATGTTTTGCGGAGCATGTTCGACGGCTGTCAGCGTCATTGCCGGAGCCGTCACCGATCATTTAGCCACCGGGCGGCCTGTACGAGCCACGAAGCTCGGCTGCCTTTTGCCGGACTTTCGTGATTTCGTCCTGCGTCCACAGCCGCGTGAGGTTTATATTGTGGATCGCGCCGGCTGCGACGACCGTGCCTGATATCGCCGGTGCTGAGCTGGGATCGGGCACATCGAAGATAACGAGGACGCCAGGCCCGTTGGTGGCAGTGCTATACATCGAGATCAATTTGCCGCCGGCTGCTTCGATCAGCTTTTTTGCCGCTTCGTAGCGACTGACGGTGGGATTTTCCATGATGCCGTTGAGAGCTTTTGGCGTGTATTGTCCAGTCATACAAAAATGCATGATGTTCTCCTGTTGGGGTGTGTTTGATCGATGAGGCGTTAGCCTCGCTTCCGGCTCAAATGAAAAACGAGCCGGCCCAAAAGTTGGAGATAAAGGACTTCAGCCTCGCCGTGGGCAGGAGGCCGCTAACGCTCCGACGGGCCTTCGGCACTGCCCGCTGGCGGCCTGTCTTCAGGCTACATCAACTTCGCGCCATGTGGAAGAGCGCTTCAGTTCGGTCGATGATCGCCTGAGGCGATCGCTCGATCGTCCACCGCCGGTAGTTTCGGTTTACCGGTCGCGCTTCGCTTGTCCGAAATGACAGTCCTTTGATACGCGCGCAGCTCAGTTCGAGCTGTCGATCAGGCTTTCCAGCAGCCGCTTGAGCTCGTTGGTTGATTTATCGCCGTAGCTCTCGACGATGTGCTCCTCCTGGCTCACCGCCAGCGAGTTCAGCCGTTTGCTCAGCGCCTTGCCGCGGTCGGACACGAACATCAGAACCTTGCGGCGGTCCTTCGGATCCTGAACGCGGTAAACCAGTGCGTCCGATACCATGCGGTCGACCATCTTGGTCAGCGTCGGGTGGTTGAGCAGCACGGCGTCCGCGAGTTCGCCCATGGAATGGCCGTTGCCGTCGGACAGCACCTTGAGGATGCGCCACTGCTCGACGGGTACGCCTTCCTTGCTCAGCCGCATCTCCAACTGCCGGTTGATCTCCCGGTTGGCTTGCGCGAGCAAATAAGCGAGGTGTTCGGTAATGGGGGTGTTGTCTTTTGGCGGTTTGGCCACGGCTGAGACTTCGTCTTGATCCAAATGAGTGAATGTCCGGCAACAGGTGCCGTTTCTATATGCACTTCAATTGTTGAATATTCAATATTTTCAAATAGGATATTTCTCCAACTGACAAGGGCGGATGCCGCGGCCGCCCGCTGGATGCGTTTTGGTCTGGTGCCAGACAGGAGTTGGCGTGCCTTCGACGGAAAATTTCTCGGCTCCCGGCGGGCCTGCGTTTCCGCCGTCTTTGCTGTTGAGGAATTTGTCGTCGCTGGCGGCCGATCGTGGATTGTCGCCGGATGATCGTGCCTTCGGGCGGCGCGGCGCGAGCAACAAGCTTCGAGTAGGCGGCTTCATCTGCTGCACCGGCTCGCCCGGCGTTTGGGGTCCGTGCGCTACCAGCAGCGCGCAGCTTGCGGTCGCCGAGATCAACAAGCGTGGCGGCATCCTTGGGCGCGAGATCGAATTGTCGATCTACGACGCCGGCGGTCCGATCGACGAAGTCGTGGATCGCGCCGAACAGGCCATCGCTTTCGACGAAGTCGATCTCATCGTCGGGTTGCACACCAGCGCGGTCCGCGTCGCGTTGCGCGACGTCATCACCCGCAACCGGATCCCTTACATTTACACGCCCGTCTATGAGGGCGGCGAGCGGACGCCGGGTGTCATCGCGATCGGCGAGACGCCGCGTTTTCAAAGCCGGCCGTCGATCCACTGGCTTGCCGAGGTCAAGAAGGCTTCGCGCTGGTACCTGATCGGCAGCGACTATGTGTGGCCATGGCAGTCGCATCGCGCGGTGAAGAGATATATCGCCGAGACCGGGGGGCGGGTGGTCGGCGAGGAGTTCGTCCCGCTCGGCGAGGACAATCACGAGCCGCATCTGGCGCGCATCCGCGCCGCCAAACCCGATGTCGTGCTGATCTCGCTGATTGGCACCGACAGCATCACCTTCAACCGCGCCTTCGGCGAATGCGGCCTCGGGGCCGCCACGCTGCGGCTGGCCGGCGCGATGGACGAGACCGTACTGCTCGGCATCGGCGCCGATAACAGCGAGAACCTGTTCTGCGCCTCCGGCTATTTCCCCGGCGTCGGCTCGCGCGCCAATGACGGCTTCCAAAGCCGCTATCGCGCAATGTTCGGCCCGAACGCCCCGCCGATCGGCTCGCTCGGTCAATCCAGTTACGAGGGGCTCTGCCTTCTCGAAGCCGCGGCCAACCAGGCCGGCACCTTGTCGATCGGGCCTTTGCTCACAGCGGCGCGCAACGTCGTCTATCGCGGCGCCCGCGGTCCCGTCACCATCCGCAACGGTCACGCCAGGATGCCGATGCATCTCGCCGAGGCCGACGGGCTCGACTTCAAGCTGATCAAGCCGATCTGAAGCGGGTGCTGCGATCAGTTCACGCCGAAATTCAAAATAATGCTTGAAAAGGAAAATATTTCCGTTTTGAATAGTGCAACGAGGCCGATGGTCGGCGCCAAGCGGACCACGGTCGCACGCCCAGGGATCAAAAAGCCTCAGGAGAGCCCCGTGTCAGTCGCACTACCAACCCCAACGCAATTACGTGCGGTCGCCGAGCAATGCGGTCTTTCGCTGACCGAGGAAGACGTCGCGTCGTTCCGCGGCCTGATGCAGGGCTCGATTGACGCCTACAACCTCGTCGCGGCAATGCCTGACGAAGTGCCGCAGGTGAAATACCCGCGCACGCCGGGCTACCGTCCCTCGCCGGAAGAAAACCCGCGCAACGCATGGTACCGCAAGTCGACGGTGAAAGGGGCGGCGTCCGGCAAGCTCAAGGGCAAGACGGTTGCGCTGAAAGACAACATTATGCTGGCCGGCGTGCCGATGATGAACGGATCGGCCACGCTCGAAGGCTATGTCCCCGATTTCGATGCCACCATCGTCACCCGCATGCTGGATGCAGGCGCCGAGATCGCCGGCAAGGTGCACTGCGAATCCTTCTGCATGTCCGGCGGCAGCCACACCGGGGCGGTCGGTGCCGTGCACAATCCGCACAAGATGGGCTATTCGGCCGGCGGATCGTCGTCGGGCTCCGGCGTCGTCGTCGCGCTCGGCGAGGTCGACATGGCGATCGGCGGCGATCAGGGCGGCTCGATCCGTATGCCGTCCTCGTTCTGCGGGACCTACGGCATGAAGCCGACCTGGGGCCTCGTCCCTTACACCGGCATCATGCCGATCGAGGTCTTCGTCGACCACACCGGGCCGATGACGGCGACGGTGGCCGACAATGCGCTGCTGCTCGAGGTGATCGCCGGCGACGACGGTTACGATCCGCGCATCAAGGCGCCGAAGGTCGATGAGTACACCAAGGCGCTTGGCGCCGGCGTCAAGGGAATGAAGATCGGCATCCTGAAGGAAGGCTTCGAGCAGTCGAACGCGGAGACCGCGGTCAATGAGAGCGTGCGCGCCGCGGCGATGCGGTTCCGCGATCTCGGTGCCACCGTCGAGCAGGTCTCGATCCCGATGCACCTGACCGGGCCTGCCATCTGGACGCCGATCGGCACCGAGGGCATGACCCAGACCATGATGTATGGCGACGGCTATGGCCTCAGCCGGGGTGATCTGTACTCGACGTCGCTGATGGATTTCCATCGGGGCTGGCGCCGGCAGGCCGAACTCGCTGTCGGAGACCACCAAGCTGTTCCTGCTGCTCGGCACCTACATCAACAACAATTTCGGCCCGCGCTACTACGGCAAGGCACTCAACATCTCGCGGCGGCTGACCGCTGCCTATGACAAGGCATTCAAGGACTATGATCTGCTGCTGCTGCCGACGACGCCGATGAAGGCGACGCCGCTGCCGCCAGCCAATGCGAGCCGCGAAGATTATGTCGCCCGCGCGCTGGAGATGATTTCCAACACGGCGCCGTTCGACATCACCCATCACCCCGCAATGTCGGTGCCTTGCGGCATGGTCGACGGCCTGCCCGTCGGGCTGATGCTGGTCGGCCGGATGTTCGAGGAATCGACGATCTATCGCGCGGCACACGCTTTCGAGCAGATCGGCGACTGGAAAAAGATGTGAGGGACCATCCGTTGCAGGCCGATTGGATCGCAGGGCATGGCTAGCACCTTCGTCGCGGCGTTCGAGATCCTGAGCTTTGGCGCGATCATCGTACTGGTCGTTCTGGGGCTCGGAATCATCGCCAGCATGATGGGAATCTTTAACTTCGCGCAGGGTGAGTTCGTTTTGCTCGGCGCCTACATCACCTATCTGGCCTTCAGCCGCGGCGCTCCGATCTGGGCCGGCATGATCGCGGCCCCCTTCATCGTCGGCGGACTCGGTTTCGTACTCGAAGCCTTGATCATTCGCCGCTTCTATGCCGCGCCGATCGTGGCGATGCTCGGCACCTACGCGCTCGGGCTGATCATCCGCGAGAGCGTGCGCAGCCTGATCGGCGGCTTTTACCTTACCGTGCCGGAGCCGATCGGCGGATCGATCGATCTCGGCACCATGCATATCTCGGCCTGGCGCTTCACCATCATCGTGATCACGCTGTTGGTGATGGCGGGGTGCTATCTCCTGCTGTCGCGCACCAGCTTCGGCCTGCGGGTGCGCGCCACGCTGGAGAATCCGGCACTGGCGCGGGCGTCGGGAATCTCGACGCCGCTGATTTACGGCACCACCTTTGCGTTTGGCGCCGCGCTGGCCGGGCTCGCCGGCGCGCTGATCGTGCCGGTCTTCAGCCTGTTCGCCGATCTCGGCATCCGCTTCCTGATCCAGGGCTTTGTCGCGGTCATGGTCGGCGGCGTCGGATCCTTCATTGGACCGGTGGCCGGTGCCGGTCTGATCGGAACGCTGAGCGCCGCGCTGCCCTGGGTCATGTCGCCGGTGGTCGCCGACGTGCTGGTGTTCGTACTCGCCATCGCCTTCATCAAATTCCGGCCGCAAGGCCTCATATCGGGGAGAGGGGTTTAGTCATATGTTCGGGGATCGAATGAGTCTTACGCGCCGTCGCTTTCTCAGCAATTTCGCCTTCGCGAGCGGAGCGATCGCAACCGGCGTCGGCAGCTGGGTGGTGAGGCCCGACTGGGCCAATGCCGCCGAAGGTGCGATCAAGGTCGGCATCGCCACCGACCTGACCGGACCGATCGCCTATGCCGGCAACGCCGACGCCAATGTCGCCAAGATGGTCATCAAGGAGATCAACGCCTCCGGCGGCCTGCTCGGCCGGCCGCTCGAGCTCTTTATCGAGGACACCGCCTCCAACGAATCGGTCGCCGTCGGCAATGTCCGCAAGCTGATCCAGCGCGACAAGGTCGACATGGTGCTCGGCGGCATCACCTCCTCGATGCGCAACGCGATCAAAGATCCGATCGTGGCACGCGGCAAGACGCTCTACATCTATCCGCAGCTCTACGAGGGCAAGGAGTGCACGCCGAACCTGTTCTGCACCGGACCGACCCCGGCGCAGCAATGCGATGAGTTCATTCCCTGGCTGATCAAGAACGGCGGCAAGAGGTTCGCGCTGCCGAGCGCCAACTATGTCTGGCCGCATACGCTCAACGTCTATGCCCGCAAGGTGATCGAATCCAACGGGGGCGAGGTCGTGTTCGAGGAGTACTACCCGCTCGACCAGGTCGACTTCTCATCCACCGTCAATCGCATCGTCTCCAACAAGGTCGACGTCGTCTTCAACACCGTGATCCCGCCGGGCGTCGGTCCGTTCTTCAAGCAGCTTTACGAAGCCGGCTTCCTCAAGAACGGCGGGCGGCTCGCCTGCGTCTACTACGACGAGAACACGCTCAACATCAATCAGGCCAACGAGATCGAGGGCCTTGCGAGCTGTCTCGATTATTTCAAGGTGCTGACCAAGGAAGACCCGGTCAACGCCAGGATCCAGGCGGCCTACGAGAAGGATTTCCCCGGCAACTTCCTGTTCGCCGCCGGTAGTGCTGCGACCGGAACCTATCGCGGGCTCAAGCTGTGGGAAGCGGCGGTCAAGGAGGCCGGCAAGGTCGACCGCGATGGGGTGGCCGCAGCGCTCGATCATGCCAAAATCGCGGAAGGCCCAGGCGGACCGGCCGAGATGGTGCCGGGCAAGCGGCACTGCAAGATGAAGATGTATACCGCGGTCGCCAAGGGCGGCAACTACGAGATCGTGGGACGCAGCAATGGCCTCGTCGATCCCAAGGAATGCTGAGTGATCGATGGGTGCGGTAAAGCAGGCCCTTCGCGTGAAGCCGGGCGAAGGGCCGGAAGTTTCGATGGCTGAGAACGGATCTGATGGCGCGTCGCCGGCGCGGCAGGTAGCCGCGCGAATAAAAGTGCTGCCGATCGTCGAAGGGCTGGTGCTGATCGTAGCGCTGGTCCTGCCTCTGTTGCTGCAGGACTATCTCACGGTGTTCGCCACCCGTGTCATCATCCTCGCACTGTTCGCGCTCTCGTTCGATCTGGTGTGGGGATATGCCGGTATCATGAGCTTCGGCCAGGCGCTGTTTTTCGGCTCGGCCGGCTACGGCGTCGCATTGATGGCGCGCGACCTCGGCATCACCTCGATCTTTCTGGTGCTGCCTGCGGGGACCCTGATCGGGCTTGCCACCTCGCTGCTGCTCGGTGGCTTTCTGCTGCTCGGCCGGCATCCTTCCAGCGTGATCTTCGTTGCGCTCGGCACCTTGACCGGATCCTATGCCGCCGATCGCCTGGCGCGGGGCTGGTACTATCTCGGCGGACAGAACGGCATCCCCTCGATCCCGTCGATGTCGCTCGGCAGCTACGACATCACTGAAGGGCCGGTCTACTACTATCTGGCGCTCGGCATTCTCACCGTCGTCTATCTGTTGTGCCGCTTTCTGGTGCGTTCGCAATTCGGCCTGGCGCTGGCCGGGCTTCGCGAGAACGAGCAGCGCATCGCCTTCTTCGGCTACAAGGTGCAGCACCTGAAGGCGATCGTGTTCGCCGTCGGTGGCACCGTCGCAGGCCTTGCCGGCAGCCTCTACGCGTTTCATGAGGGGTTCGTCTGGCCCAATATGGTCGGCGTGGTGATCTCCACCCAGGTAGTGCTTTACGTCCTGTTCGGCGGATCGGGTACGTTGATCGGCGCGGTGATCGGCGCCGTCATCATCGAGGGCGTCAGCTTCTGGCTTTCGGACAATTATCGCGAAATCTGGCCGATCCTTCTCGGTGTGCTGCTGTTGCTTGTGATCATGTTCCGTCCGCTCGGGTTGATCAGTTTCGTGCTCGGCGAACGTGAGCGCGTCGGCAGTTTCGGTGGCAAGCCGAAGGAGAAGCGCAATGCCGCTCCTTGAGGCCGCCAGTATCGTCAAGGTGTACGGCAAGCTCACCGCGCTCGATGGCGCGGCGCTGACGGTGGAGGAGAACGAGTTTCACGGGCTGATCGGGCCGAACGGCTCCGGGAAGAGCACGCTGATGAAATGCATCGCCGGCGCCGAGATGCCGACCCAGGGCAAGATCAGCTTCGTGAACCGCGACATCACCGCGCTGTCGCCGACCGAGCGCGCCCGGGCCGGCATGAGCCTGAAGTTCCAGATCACCAGCGTACTGCCGACATTGACGCTCTACGACAACATCCTGCTGGCGCTGCAGGCGCAATCGTCGCTGCTGGATCTGGTGTTCTCGCGCACGCGCGGTGTGCTGCACGATCAGGTGATGATGCTGCTGAGCCAGTTTCGCCTTGCCGATCGCGCATATGACGCCGCAGCGGCGCTGTCGCACGGGCAGCAGCAATGGCTGGAAATCGCCATGGCGCTCGCCGGCAAGCCGCGGTTGCTGTTGCTGGACGAGCCGACCGGCGGCATGAGCCTGGAGGAGCGCCGCGTCACCGGCGAGCTGCTCCAGCCGATCAAACAGCACTGCTCGCTCGTGATCGTCGAGCACGACCTGGATTTCATCCGCGATATCTGCGACCGCCTGACCGTGCTCGATCAGGGGCATGTGCTCGCGTCCGGAACGGTCGCCGAGATCCAGGCCAACAAGAACGTCCAGGAGATTTATCTGCGCCGTGCCTGAACCAACATTTCTCGACATACGGCATCTCGATGCCGGCTATGGCCGCAGCCAGGTCCTGTTCGATGTCAGCATCGGCATCCCCTGGCGCGGCGGAGTCGCGGTGCTTGGCCGCAACGGCGCCGGCAAGACCACGCTGATGAAGACGATCGTTGGCGAGCTTGCGAGTTCGAAGGGCGAAATGTTCTTCGATGGCCGCGATATCACCCGGCGCCGTACCGAGGAGCGGGTTCGTTCGGGCATCGGCTATGTGCCGCAGGAACATTCGGTGTTCGCCCGCCTGTCGGTGCGCGACAATCTCGCGGTCGGTTCGCTGTCCAATTCCGATCCGGCGGCGGTCGATCGGGTTCTTGCCATCTTCCCGAAACTCGGGCAGCGGCTCGACCAGCCGGCGGGCACGCTGTCGGGCGGCGAACGCAAGATGCTGGCGATCGGGCGTGCGATGCTGGGCGATCCCAAATTGTTGCTGCTCGATGAGCCGACCGAAGGCGTCTGGATCGGCGTGATCGAGGAAATCACCGAGCGGCTGATCGAATTGACCAAGCAGATCGCGGTCGTGATCGTCGAACAGCATCTCGACCTCGCCTTGCGCGTGGCCGACTACGCCTATGTGCTCGACCGCGGCCGGGTGGCGCTGCAGGGTGCTGCAGCCGAGGTGCGGAGCGATCCGGAACTGATGCGGTATCTCGCGCCGTAGCGCACGGAATATGCGCCCGCCTCAGGCTTGACCAGATTGGGAAAGCGCCGCGTATCCTATCTCACCGCGCCGAAGCGGCTGTCGAACGAGTTCGGCGGCACGATCGGTGCGGAGCCGGAGACATGATTGTTGTCTTTGGCAGCGGGGGCATCCGACACGGACGGCCGCAGCGGCGGGCGCGCGGCGGCCTGTGTCGTTCGGCGTGTCGTGCTTCGGCGCCGCGGTCTTCGGAGCTTCCGGCTTCGGTGGCTGCTTGGCCTCGGCCTTCGGCTTCGAAGGCGGCGTGCTGGCGGTGGCGTCGGAGGCGCCGCCGAGGCCGACCTTGCGGGCGAGATTGGAGAAGAAGCCGCCTTCTTCCTGCGCCGCCGGCGCGGCGTTGGCGACCCGGGTCGGCGCTGCGGCGGGGGCAGGGGCTGCGGCCGGCGCGGCGACCAGTTTCGGCTGCTCCGGTGCGCCCATCAGCAAATTCTCGGAAGGTGCTCGGTCGGCAGGCGCGCGCGGCGGATTGACGTGCGAGGGAATGGTGCCGGGTGCGCGTGCCATCAGCGACAAAGAGCCGTCGCCGGGTTCGGAAAGCCCGGTGTTGCCTTCGGGCACGCGCGCGGCGAACACGCGATGCATGCCGCCATCGATGCCGGTGTTGGTTCGCGCGACCGGCGTTCCCTTGGCGATCAGTCTGGCGGTCTCGGCGATGTCGGTGGCCTGCTTCTCGCGCACGGCGTCGGCGACGTCGTCGGATATCGCGTAGTCCGGGCATTTCGCCGAAGCGTCGAACACGAGATCACGCGTGGCGCCCGGCTTCTTGATCGCGTCGAAGACGTATTTCTTCTCGCAGAAATCGACCCTCGGCTCCTGCTTCGTCACCTCGAAATGATCATTGCCTTCCTTGATCATTTTCCAGAACGGCATGTTCGGGTTGTTGCGGTGCTTGGCCATGTTGGCCGGCGTCATCTTGAACGGATAGGCCTGCAACTGGAACTGCTTCTGGCCGCCGAAGAAGGATTCGCGGCCCAGCGAGTAGATCTCCGCGATCTGCTCGTCGGTCATCGCGTAGCAGCCGCGCGAAGAACAGTCGCCATGCACCATCAACTGCGAACCGGTGCGCCCCAGCGCCTTGTCGAAGGCGTTCGGATAGCCAGTGTTGAAGGAGAGATAATAGGCCGACTGCGGGTTCATCTGCGCCGGCGAGATCGAATAGAAGCCTTCCGGCGCCTGGCGGTCGCCTTCCTTGACCTTGGGTCCGAGATCGCCCGACCAGCGGCAGATTGGATAGCTCTTGAGCAGCGCGAAGCGGCCGGAGCGGTCCTGCTTCCAGATCTCAAGTTCGGCTTCCTGCTTGTAGAGGCGGACCAGGATCGGCGACTGCAGGTCCATGTCCTTCGCCGTCATATCGGCGACGAGCTTTGGCGGGACCGGCTTGTTGGCCTTGGCGTTGTTGGCGAGCGAGATTTCGTCGCTGTTGCAGCCGGCCATCAGCATGCCCGCGCCCAGAAGGGCAGCCGACGTAACGAGCGCGCGAAGAAACGAGCGATTATTCAAAGGCTAAGCTCCACACCCACCGGACATTTTCGCACCCCAAATCACAGCGAATATGCCCTGAAGCCAATGCATAAAATTGTACCCTTGGACCTTCCGCGTCGCAACCCGAACGCGCTGCACGGGCCGCTTCTACGGCCGGCATGGTCAATAGGAGTTTAAAGACCGGGTCTGGGCCTAATTAGGGCCGAATCGGGTGATCCGGCGAAATATAGCCGCTTTTGGGAGGGGCGACGCTGGGGGAACCGGGCCGGCCGCTGGCATCCAGATTTTTCTACACGTCGTCCCGGGCTTGACCCGGGACCCATACGTCGCGGCCTTGGTTGTTTGATACGATGGTGGACGGCTTGCGCTCAACGATTTCCACCGGTGGTTATGGGTCCCCCGATGCGCAATTGCGCATCTGAGGTCAAGCCCGGGACGACGTCGTGAGAAATCAGCCGAGCTTGCGGCCGATATCGAGGAATTTCTGCCGCCGCTGCTGGCGGATGCCGGCCGCGTCCAGATTGCGGAAATCGTTGAAGGCCTCGGCGATAGCGTCGCCCGTGGCCGAAATCATGGCGCCGGAATCGCGGTGGGCGCCGCCGGAAGGTTCCTTCAGGATCTGGTCGATCACGCCGAATCGCAGCATGTCTTGGGCCGTGATCTTCATGCTGGTCGCGGCTTCCTGGGCCTTGGTGCCGTCGCGCCACAGAATCGAGGACGCCGCCTCCGGCGAGATCACGCTGTAGATCGCATGTTCGAACATCAGCACGCGGTTGGCGGTGGTGATGGCGATGGCGCCGCCCGACATGCCCTCGCCGGTGATGATCGCGACATTGGGCACGCCCAGCGACAGGCAGGCATCGGTGGAGCGTGCGATCGCTTCAGCCTGGCCGCGTTCCTCGGCGCCGATGCCGGGATAGGCGCCGGCGGAATTGACGATCGACAGCACGGGAATGCCGAACCTGTCAGCCATCTCCATCAGCCGGACGGCCTTGCGGTAGCCTTCAGGGCGGGCCATGCCGAAATTGTGCTTGATGCGGCCTTCGGTCGAAGCGCCCTTTTCCTGGCCGATTACGCAGATCGGTTCGCCGCGGAAGCGGCCGAAACCGCCGACCAGCGCCTCGTCCTCGGCGAATTTGCGGTCGCCGGCCATCGGTGTGAATTCCGTGATCAGCGCATCGACGAAATCGGTGAAGTGCGGGCGCAGATGATGGCGCGCCACCAGCGTCTTCTGCCACGGCGACAAATTGGCGTAGAGGTCGATCAGCGCCTGCCGCGCCTTGTCCTCGATGCGCGCGATCTCGTCGCCGATGTCGCTGCCGGTCGCTGCCAGCGCGCGCAGTTCATCGACCTTGGCCTCTAGTTCGGCGACGGGTTTTTCAAAGTCGAGATAGCTGCGCATTTGATCCGGCATCGACACAATATAGGGAACAACGTGTTCGGAGGCGAAGCGGTTTCGTTTCGCTTGAGGAAAGCACGCATCTTCAATGATTTAGCGTACATCTCGGTCCGGAAGGCCCGGCTTGCCGAAAGCGCGCCAAAACAAGGCCGCGGGGCGGGAAACGGCTGTTTCGGTGGAGACGCCGCGGAAGTCAAGGCGGGTGTTGCGGCGAAGCCTACTTCTCCGCCAGCGGGTGGAGGTCCCGCACCAGGCTTTTCAGCCGCTCCTCGACCACATGGGTATAGATCTGCGTGGTCGAAATGTCGGTATGGCCGAGCAGCGTCTGCACGATGCGCAGGTCGGCGCCATTGTGCAGCAGGTGGCTGGCAAAGGCGTGGCGCAGCACGTGCGGCGAGACCAACCGCGGCGCCAGTCCCGATGCCGCCGCCAGCTCCTTCAGGTCGCGGGCGAAATGCTGCCGCGTCAGATGGCCGCTCTCGCCGGAGGAGGGAAACAGCCATTTTGACGCAACGGCGTTTTTCTTGTTCTCGGGCCTGAGCGCTTCCATTGCGGCGAGATAATCGGCCATCGCCTGCCGCGACGCGTCGTTGAGCGGCACCAGCCGTTCCTTGTTGCCCTTGCCGCGCACCACGATCATGCGCGCGTCGCGCCGTGAGGCCGACAGCGGCAGCGCCACCAGTTCCGAGACGCGCAGCCCGGTGGCGTAGAGTACTTCCAGCAGGCAATACAGCCGCATCGCGCGCAGCCGCTGCTGCGGCGAAGCGTTTTCGGCCCCGGTCAATTCCTTGGCCCGGGTCAGCATGCGGTCGACATCCGCGATCGACAGCACCTTCGGCAAGCCCCGGCCGCGTTTCGGGCCGGACAGGATCGCCGCCGGATCGTCGGTGCGGATGCGTTCGTTCAGGAGAAACCGAAACAGATGCCGCATCGCCGACAGCCGGCGCGCCACGCTGGAGGACTTGAAGCCCCTGACATCGAGGTCGGCGAGGTAATCCCGCAGCGCATCGGTCGCGACGCCGGCAAAGCTTTGTCCCTTGCGGCCGAGAAAGTCGGAAAAATCCGTGAGGTCGCGGCGATAGGCGTCGAGCGTGTTGACGCCGGCCCCCTGTTCCGCCGCGAGCATGTCGAGGAACAGGTCGGTCAGTTTTCCGTCTGTGGCCGTCTTGCTGGAACGCATTGCCCCCGACACCCCGTCACGAGATGCCGCCCCCGAATTCGTCTGTCACAAATCAGACGATAGCGGCTATTTCTTGAGGAACCTGTCAGCGGGGATGGTAACCGTCATTTCCCGGGGTTTTGGGGTGACGAAATTCGCAAGCGAAAAAATCACGCCATAGATCATCCCGGCGATGATGCCGACGACCGTCAGAAAGCGGAACAAGCTGGGCATGGGGGGCTCAGAGCGGCGAATTAACCAATGAAATCATCCAACATGTTCCCATCCCCGTGGCAAGAGTCTCTGGCGGGGGCATTAATGAGGGTAGTATAGGTGTCGCAGCCGCGGGCAAGTCCTGCAAAAGCGAAGGGTTTTTGATGTCCGAGACCGCCGCACCGGCGCAGCCGAGTCCGACCCAGGAGGCCGACATCACGTTGGCCCTAGGACGGCGTTCGGTCGTGCTGGTCGGCATGATGGGCGCCGGCAAGTCGACCATCGGGCGGCGGCTGGCGGCCCGGCTGCGCCTGCCGTTTCTCGACGCCGATATCGAGATCGAGGCGGCCCACGCCGGCATGACCATCCCGGAAATCTTTGCGACCCATGGCGAGCCCTATTTCAGGGACGGCGAGGCGCGGGTGATCGCGCGGCTGCTCGATGGTGGCCCGGCCGTGATCGCCACCGGCGGCGGCGCCTTCATGCGCGAGGAGACCCGCAACCGCATCCGCGACATGGCGGTCTCGATCTGGCTCAAGGCGGACCTTGACGTCATCATGAAGCGCGTCAGGCGCCGCGCCGACCGGCCGCTGCTGCAGACCGAGGACCCGACCGCGACGGTCAGGCGCCTGCTCGAAGCGCGCGAGCCGGCCTACGCCACCGCCGACATCACGATCGGGTCGCGCGACGTGCCGCACGACCGCATCGTCGACGAATGTATCGACGCCTTGCGCGCCCGGCTGTGCGCCGCCGCGCCTTCCGCCCAGCCGACAACCGACGGGATCAGCGTCACGCCATGACCGCGCCACTGAAACACTCCGCCGATATCACGGTCGACGTCGCGCTCGGCGACCGCGCCTATGACATCGTCATCGGCCGCGGCGTGCTGTCCTCGCTCGGCGCGCGCGTCGCCGCGTTGCGGCCGGGCGTGCGCACCGCCATCGTCACCGACCGCACCGTGGCAAAGCACTGGCTGGAGCCGGCCGAGCGGTCGCTTGCCGAGGCCGACATCCCGACCTCGCGCATCATCGTCGAGGAAGGCGAGGGCTCGAAAACCCATGCCGGTCTCGAAAAGGTGTCAGAGGCGCTGATCGCGGCGAAGATCGAGCGCAACGATCTGGTGATTGCGCTCGGCGGCGGCGTGGTCGGCGATCTCGCTGGCTTTGCAGCCGCAATCCTGCGGCGCGGGGTCGATTTCGTGCAGGTGCCGACCTCGCTGCTGGCCCAGGTGGATTCCTCCGTCGGCGGCAAGACCGGCATCAACTCGCCGCAGGGCAAGAATTTGCTCGGCGCGTTTCACCAGCCGGTGCTGGTGATCGCCGATACGTCGGTGCTCGACACGCTGTCGCCGCGCCAGTTCCGCGCCGGCTACGCCGAGGTCGCCAAATACGGCGTGCTCGGCGACGAAGCCTTTTTCAGCTGGCTGGAGGCCAACCACGCCGACCTCTTCTCCGGTGGCGCGGCGCGCGAGCATGCGATCGCGACTTCCTGCCGCGCCAAGGCCGCGATCGTCTCCCGCGACGAGCGCGAGAACGGCGAGCGCGCGCTGCTCAATCTAGGCCACACGTTCGGCCACGCGCTGGAGGCCGCGACCGGCTTTTCCGATCGCCTGTTTCACGGCGAAGGCGTTTCAGTCGGCATGGTGCTGGCAGCGGAATTTTCCGCACAGCTCGGCATGATCTCCGAAGCCGACGCCGCCCGCGTCGAGCGCCACCTCGCTTCGGTTGGCCTGCCGACCCATTTGCAGGACATCGCGGGCTTCGCCCAGGAAGGGCTGACGGATGCCGACGCCCTGATGGCGCTGATGGCGCAGGACAAGAAGGTCAAGCGCGGCAGACTGACGTTCATCCTGCTGGAGGCGGTTGGCCGCGCGGTGGTCGCCAACGACGTCGAACCGGCGCTGGTGCGCGATTTCCTGCAACAGAAGTTGTCGGGATGAGAACGGGATTGCAGGGACGCGGCGGGGCGCAAGCGTCGCGCGGGGCCTTCACGAGGCACGCATGAGTTCGACGGCATTCAATCTGCTGCTGGCGTTTCTGTTGCTCGCCGCCAATGCGTTTTACGTGGCCGCCGAGTTTGCGCTGGTCAAGAGTTGCGGGTTTCGCATCAAGGCGATGGTCGAGCAGGACCGGTTTGGCGCACGCCTGCTGCAGGACATGATGGGCAACATCGAGGCCTATCTCGCCTGCTGCCAGCTCGGCATCACCATGGCCTCGCTCGGCCTCGGCTGGGTCGGCGAGCCCACGGTTTCGGCGCTGCTTGAACCGGTGCTGATCCCGTTTGGCTTTTCCGAACGCACTTTGCACTTTGTGTCGTTCACAGCGGGCTTTCTGGTGTTCTCCTCGCTGCACATCGTGATCGGCGAGCAGGTGCCGAAGACGCTCGCGATCCGCCAGCCGATGCCGGTCTCGCAGTGGATCGCCTATCCGCTCTATCTGTCTTATCTGGTGTTCTACCCGCTGAACTGGCTGCTCAACAGCGCCTCACGCGGGATTCTGCGCCTGCTCGGCGTCAAGGAATCCTCGCAGCACGAAATTCTCACCGATTCCGAGATCGAAGGGCTGGTGGAAGAATCCGCCGTGCATGGCGGCATCGAAAGCGGCGAAGCGGAATATATCCACAACGTCTTCCGTTTCGGCGATCTCGCCGTCTCCGACGTCATGGTCCACCGCACCGCCATGATGCTGATCAATGCCGACCTGCCGCCGGACGAGCTGGTGCGTGAGGTTCTGGCCACCGAATACACCCGCATCCCGCTGTGGCGCGAGAAGCCGGAGAATATTATCGGCGTGCTGCACGCCAAGGATCTGCTGCGCGCGATCCGCGCCGCCGAGGGCGACACCTCACGCATCAACGTGTCAGCCATCATGCTGCCGCCCTGGTTCGTGCCGGAGATGCGGCCGCTGTCCGAACAGTTGAAGGCATTTCGCCGCCGCAAGACCCACTTTGCCCTCGTGGTCGACGAGTATGGCGAGGTCGAGGGCATGGTGACGCTGGAAGACATTCTGGAGGAAATCGTCGGCGATATTTCCGATGAGCACGACGTCGTGGTGGCCGGCGTCCGCGCCCAGAGCGACGGCTCCGTGGTGGTGGACGGCTCGGTGCCGATCCGCGATCTCAACCGCGTGATGAACTGGCATCTGCCGGACGAGGAGGCGACCACCGTCGCCGGCCTTGTGATCCACGAAGCGCGCTCGATCCCCGAGCGCGGCCAGAACTTCACCTTCCATGGATGCCGCTTCCGCGTGCTGCGACGTGAGCGCAACCGCATCACGGCGCTGAAAATCATGCCGCTGCCGCGCGAAGCGGAGGGCGAGGATCCGAAGCCGAAGCGGGCAGGGACGGCGTTCTGAGCGTCGCCGTCTGTCCCGCTATTCGATATCGATGGCGATGCCGCTGAGCTTCCACTGGCCGTCGGAGGGGATGAAGCCGAGCTGGTACTTCACCTTTTTGGGCGCCGTATCGAAATGGCCTTTCAGGCGCAGCACGCCCTTGTCGTCGATCTTTGCGTCTTCACCGGGAATGGCGGGGCTGGCGACGATCGCGTCGAACACGGCGTGCTTCTCGACCAGATCCTTGAAGACCGCCCGCAGCTTGTCGGGCGGAAACTGATCGCGGAACGGTTTTGAAATCTTGGCGTGGAGAACCGTGAAGTTATCCGACGCCACCGCGTCGTTGAGTGTCACCAGGATGCTCTTGATCAGCACTTCCTGCACCAAGGGGCTCGGCATATCCTGCGCCTGTGCCCTGATCGGACAGGCCGCAACCAGCAGCGCTATCGCGGCGGCCCATCTCAAGCGTGCCCAATATCGCATCGGACGATCCCATCGACCTGCAACGGCACCGGGCCAGCCGACCCCGCGTCCGAGCGGAACCCGATCCGTCGCGGTGGCGATTGTCTCACAGTCGCGAAATCGGTTCTACCGTCGCGGCCGATCTGCACAGGAAGCGGGCGGACAGCCTGCATTACCGGCCGGCGGTTTCTCCCGGTGCCTGCGCCTTGATCGCGAGCGCATGGACGGAGCCCTGCAGTTCCGCGGCAAGCGTCGCATTTATCATGCGATGGCGCTCGATCCGGCTCTTTCCTTGGAAGGCCGGAGATACGATATAGACCCTGAAGTGCGTTTCGCCGCCCGGCCGGTGACCCGCATGGCCCTCATGCAGATGTGATTCGTCCGTGACGTCGAGGCTTTCCGGTAAGAAAGCTTCACGCAACTTATTTATGATAGTGTCCCTGGTACTCATGATGGCGGCAGATAATTCTGTTGTCTGCTCTTCGTCAATGATGCATCCGAACGGAGGTATTCGCAATGTCAAGACTTGAAGCCTCGGGCATTGCGTAGTCAAAGTCTGTCATGGCAATTGATTCATCCAAATTCTTCGATTCCATTCGCATCAAGCCCAACAAGCTGAGCGCGAAGCAGCAGGCGCAGGCGCGCGAGGAAGCCGCCATGTGCGAATGGGCGGGCTGCCCGAACAAGGGCCCGCACCGCGCGCCCAAGGGGCGCGAGAATTCACGGGAGTATTTTCACTTCTGTCTCAATCACGTCCGTGAATACAACCAGAACTACAATTTCTTTCAAGGCATGAATGCCGACGCCGTCGCGCGCTACCAGAAGGATGCGCTGACCGGCCATCGCCCGACCTGGAAGATGGGCGCCAACACTGCCGGCAAGAAGGGCAAGCAGGCCGCCGAGGATATGGACGGCGCCGCCGATCCGTTCAGCATGTTCTCCGAACTCAACGGCCGTGGCCGCTGGCGGCCGGGCCCGGGCAGTGAAGCCAAGGTCGAAACCCGCAAGGTGATGAACGCCGAGCGCAAGGCGCTGCAGGTGATGGGTCTCACCGCCGAAGCCTCCCTCGAGCAAGTCAAGGCGAAGTACAAGGCGCTGGTCAAGCAGCACCATCCCGACGCCAATGGCGGCGACCGCTCGACGGAAGACCGCCTGATCGAGATCATCAAGGCGTATAATTATCTGAAGACGGTGGTGCGCGGCGCGTAGCTTCTTGCGTCATCCCGGCCTTGAGCCGGGATCCATACGCTGCGGCCTCTCGATTGGATTCCGCTGGTCAACGGCTTTCGCTCGACAATCAAGTCCTGTGGTTATGGATCCCGGCTCAAGGCCGGGATGACGGCGGGGTTTGTGGTTCCGCCGTAGCCTTGCCAACGCTTCCCTCCGCTCACCCCGGCATCGCCCCGATATACGCCGAACTCGGCCGGATCAGCCTGCCACCACGTTGCTGCTCGCGGGCGTGCGCGGTCCAGCCTGCGGCACGGGCCACGGCAAAGATCGGCGTGAACGCCTGCCGCGGGATTTTCAGCGCGTCGAGCAGGATCGCGGTGAAGAATTCCACATTGGTATCGAGCGGGCGCTCTGGATTCTTTTTTCGCAGCGCGTCGCGGATATAGGCCTCGACCTCGCCGGCAAACGGCAGATCTGTCCCTTCGCCGGCAAGCCGTTCGATCGCGCCCTTCAGCACATCGGCGCGCGGATCGCGGACGCGATAGACGCGGTGGCCAAAACCCATCAACCGCTCGCCGCGGGCCAGCGCGCTGTCGACCCACGGCTTGATGCGCTCGCGGGAGCCGATCGCGTCGAGCATCTCCAGCACCGGTTCGGGCGCGCCGCCATGCAGCGGCCCCGTCAGCGCGCAATAGCCGGCGGTGACGGCTGCGAACAAATCCGCCTGCGTCGAGGCCACTACCCGCGTCGCGAAGGTCGAGGCGTTCATGCCGTGGTCGCACACCGTGACGAAATAGGCGTCCAGCGCGGCCACCTCGCGCGCATCGGGCTTGCGGCCCAGCATCATCGATAGCGTGTCGGCGGCATGGCTGGCCGTGGGATCGGGCGCGACCAGATCGTTGCCCTTCGTCCGCTGCACCAGTGCGCCGGCGATGACCGGGAATGCGCCGACGATGGTCGCCTCGTGCGCCAGGCCCGCTTCCGCGCGCAGTCCCGCGACCGCCGCGCGGAAACCGTCGACGACCGAGAGACCGCGCGTGATGCCCAATAGATCGGGCAGCCGGGCAAACGCCCGTTCGCGGCCCGCCCCGAGCGCGGCCCGTACGGCGGCTTCGCCGATCGGCTGTCCGGTCCCGCCGCTCCACAGCCGGGCCGTCACGCCCTCAAATCCGGTCTTGCGGGCGAGGTCGCCGACCCGTTCGCCGGCGATGATCAGTTCGCCGCGCTCGCCGTCGACATGGCTGAGCACGGTTTCGGCGGCGGGAATGCCGTCCAGGCCGATCGGGGTCTTCGAAAGCTGCATGTTCATGAGGGGCTCTCCTTTGCCGGTTCCAAAGGTCGCGCCTCTCGACAGATTGATCAATCTTGATTATGTAAATCAATATGAAAAAATCCGCCGGCCTTTATCTCTCGGCCCGCGAGGCCTCCGCCGAACTCGCGATCTCGCAGGCAACCCTCTACGCCTATGTCAGCCGCGGGCTGATCCGCTCGGAGCCATCTGAGGACTCCCGCAGCCACCGCTACCGGGCCGAGGACGTTCGTACCTTGAAGGAGCGGCGCGCGCCGGCGCCCGAGCCGCGCGGCATGCGCAGCTTCGACGCCGATCTGCCGGTGCTGGATTCGGCCGTCGGGACCATTACCGAGGACGGCGCGATTTATCGCGGCGTCAACTGCATCGATCTCGCGGAACGCGACACGCTCGAACACGCCGCGACGTTGCTGTGGGACGTTACCGGTGTCGATCCCTTCGAGCAGGACAACTGCCCTGTTGTGTCGGACGAAATGCGCGCCGTCGCCGAGGCTGCGCGCAAGGCCAACGCGATCGATCGCGCTATTGCGGTGCTGGCGCTGGCGGCCGCCGCCGACCCGCGCGCGTTCACCCGGGCGCCCGACGGACGCGCGATGGTCGGTGGCCGCATCGTGCGGCTGGTGGTCGCGACCATGCTGAACGCGAAATCGTCGGCAAAGCCGCTTCATTCCCAGATCGCGCGGGTCTGGGCCCCTGATAACAAGTACGCGCCGGATCTGATCCGCCGCGCGCTGGTACTGCTGGCGGATCATGAGCTGAACGCCTCGACCTTCACCGTGCGCTGCGCGGCCTCGACCGGCCTCAATCTCTTTGACTCCGTGATCGCCGGTCTCGTGGCGCTGAAAGGCCCGAAGCACGGCGGCGCCGGCGTGCTGGCGGCGCAGCTTCTGAAGACGCTGGCCAATAGCGAGGTCGCGCCTGTCATCCGCGAGCGCGTTGCGCTCGGCGAACGTTTCGCGGGCTTTGGTCACGGCGTCTACAAGCACGGCGATCCCCGCGCGCGGGCGTTGCTGGAGGTGTTGGCGCGCTCCGGCGCAGACCGCAAATTCACCCATGAAATCCCGGACAGTATCGCGGAAGCCACCGGCGAGTTCGTCAATATCGACTATGCGCTGGCGGTGCTGGTGCACACGCTCGGTCTGCCGCCCGGCCATGAACTGGTGCTGTTCGCCATGGCGCGCACGGTGGGGTGGATCGCGCATGCCTGCGAGCAATTGCAGCACGGCCGGCTGATCCGGCCCCGCGCGCGCTATGTCGGTCCGGCGCCCGGACGCAGTCCGGGCCGGGCCTGATCTCAGGAGTTCTATCCGTTTCGACGGCGGCGCAGCGTCCAGATGCCGAGTGCTATGATCGCCGCCGCGAGCACGGCCAGCATCCACAGATGTTTGCCGACGTGCTGATGGTGCGGCAGGCCGGCATATTCGTGCAATGCCGAGATCGCCAGCACGCCCGGCAGCACATGCGCCAACGCCCAGGTGAATACCGCGGGAATATTGACGCCGAAGAACAGAATGGGCGGCATTCCGAGCGCGCCCGCCGTCACCGGCACGAAAGCGCGGATCGGCGGCAAAAATCGCGCAAAAAACACGGCCAGCGTTCCCCAGCGATGGAAAAACGCCTCGCTCTGCGCCATTACCGCAGGATATCGCGACATCGGCCAGGCGCCGAGAATTTCGCGTTGCGAGCGGTGGCCGGCCCAGAACGCCGAGCCGTCCCCGATCAGGGCGCCGGCAATCGCGGCCGCCAGCACGCCCCACAGCGTCAGTTCGCCGCCCGGTACCAGTGCGCTCAGGGCAAGGATGATGGTCGAGCCCGGCACCAGCGCCCCCACCACCGGGATGGCCTCCAGCAGGGCGGCGAGAAACAACGTCAGATAGGCCAGCCACGGATGGACTGAGATGAATGCGATCACGGGATCAAGGAATGAAGTCACAAGCTGCCTTCCGGTAGGGGCTCTGCCACCAGAGCTATCAAGCCCGGACAGCGGCTGAAAGTGCCGGCACCCCCGTTTTTGAGCCGGGCGGAGCCTCCAGGCCGACAAAAGTGCGGCGTGATTTGCAGGGCTGCCCTCCAAAAACCAGATACACTGCCTATCTCAATGATAAGGCAATGGAACTTTGATTGCGCCGCGGGCTTCTGCCGGCCGTTGCTCTCTGCTAGGTTCGACCTAACACCCATCCGCAGCCATTCAACAAATCTGGTTTCGGTAACGCCCGGGACCTCGGAGGATTGATGACGACCGCCGCCATGACCAAAGTTCAAGAGCCCGTCGGTATGCCCGATATGAAGGTGTCGGTCCGGCAGGTTTTCGGTATCGACACTGATCTCGAAGTGCCGGCCTATTCCGAAGTCGACCCACATGTCCCCGAAGTCGATTCGGATTACCGCTTCGATCGGGCCACCACGCTCGCCGTTCTCGCCGGCTTCGCCCATAACCGCCGCGTCATGGTCACCGGTTATCACGGCACCGGAAAATCGACCCATATCGAGCAGGTCGCGGCACGGCTGAATTGGCCCTGCGTGCGCGTCAACCTCGATAGCCACATCAGCCGTATCGATCTGGTCGGCAAGGACTCGATCGTCGTTCGCGACGGCAAGCAGGTCACGGAATTTCGTGATGGCATTTTACCTTGGGCGCTGCAGCACAACATCGCGCTGGTGTTCGACGAGTACGACGCCGGCCGTCCCGACGTGATGTTCGTGATCCAGCGCGTGCTGGAGGTCTCAGGCCGCCTGACGCTGCTCGACCAGAACAAGGTAATCAAGCCGCACCCGGCGTTCCGCATGTTCTCGACCGCCAACACGGTCGGCCTCGGCGATACGTCCGGCCTCTATCACGGCACCCAGCAGATCAACCAGGGCCAGATGGACCGCTGGTCGATCGTCACCACGCTGAACTATCTGGCGCATGACGAGGAAGTCGAGATCGTGCTGGCCAAGGCGAAACACTACCGCACGCAGGAAGGCCGCGACATCGTCAACAAGATGGTGCGGCTCGCCGATCTCACCCGCAACGCCTTCGCCAATGGCGATCTGTCGACGGTGATGAGCCCGCGCACGGTGATCACCTGGGCGGAGAACGCCGATATCTTCAGCGATATCGGCTTTGCATTCCGCGTCACCTTCCTCAACAAGTGCGACGAACTGGAACGGCCGCTGGTCGCTGAATTCTATCAGCGCTGCTTCAATCAGGAGCTGCCCGAAAGTTCGGTGAACGTGGCGCTCAGTTAGCCCATGCCGAAAATTGCCGTCGAGCGCACCATTGGAAAAACCAAGAAGGCGGTGTTCGGCGGACTGCTCGGCTACAACGCCGAGACGATGGGGAAGCAGAAATACAAGCGCTTCGCCATCTCGCTGCGCGAGGGCGACAAGATCGTCGGCGGGATTGTCGGCGAGGTCTGGACCACGGTGCTGTTTATCCAATTGTTCTGGGTGGAGCAGAAGCTGCGCGGGAAGGACTACGGGACGCGGCTGATCAAGACGATTGAAGACGAGGCAAGAAAGTTCGGGGCGACGCGGTCTTACCTCGACACGATGAGTTTCCAGGCGCCCGGTTTCTATCGTGCCTGCGGTTATGAGGAATTCGGTTCGATCGAAGGTTATCCCGGCGGCATCACGCGGCATTGGTTCACGAAAGCGCTATGAGCACATCCAACTCCAAATTCCGTACCGGATCCAAGGAAGCGCCGACCGAGCCGTTCAAGCGCGCGGTAACCTCCTGCCTGCGCGCGATCGCCAAGGCGCCGGAGCTGGACGTGACGTTCGCCGCCGAGCGTCCCGGTCTCGCGCCGGGCAAGGCGCGGCTGCCGGAGCCCGCCCGCAAGATGACCAGGCGCGACGCCGCGATCGTGCGCGGCCACGCCGATTCGATCGCGCTGAAGCTCGCCTGTCACGATCCCAAGGTGCACCGCAAGCTGATGCCGGGAAATCCGCAGGCGCGCGGCGTGTTCGAGGCGGTGGAGCAGGCGAGGGTCGAAGCGATCGGTTCGCGCCGGATGGCGGGCGTGGCCAAGAATCTGACCGCGATGCTCGACGATCATTTCCATCGCGGCAAGTACGACGAGATCACCGATCGCGCCGACGCGCCGCTGTCGGATGCGCTGGCGATGCTGGTGCGCGAGCGGCTGACGGGATTGGCGCCGCCGGCGGCTGCGAAGAAAATGGTCGATCTCTGGCGGCCGGCGCTGGAAGACAAGATCGGCGCCCGACTCGACAAGCTCAGCCGCGTTACCGAGGACCAGGCCAAATTCGGCGATCTCGTGCACGATTTGCTGTCGGCGCTCGATCTCGGCGACGACCGCAACGCGGACGCCGATGACGACGAGAACGACGAGAATCAGGACGGCGAGAACGATCAGTCCGGCGCCGAGGGCTCGCCTGATTCCGACGCCGCGCAGGAAATGAGCGCCGACCAGGCGCAGGCTTCCACCGACGAAATGTCTGAGAGCGCGATGGAGAGCGCGCAGGCCTCTACGTCAGACACGTTCGACGACGGCGAACTGGGCGACGACGAGACGCCGGGCGAGGCGACGCGGCCGAATTCGCGCGGCGCCAACGAGCCGCGCGGTCCCGAATATCATGCCTTTGCGCCCAAATTCGACGAGGTGATCGCCGCCGAGGATCTTTGCGATCATGACGAGCTGGAGCGCTTGCGCTCCTATCTCGACAAGCAGCTCGCGCACCTGCAGGGCATCGTCGCGCGGCTCGCCAACCGCCTGCAGCGACGCCTGATGGCGCAGCAGAACCGCGCCTGGGAGTTCGATCTCGAGGAAGGCATCCTCGATCCTGCCCGGCTGTCGCGGGTCGTCACCGATCCCTATCATCCGCTGTCGTTCATGCATGAGAAGGAAGCGACCTTCCGCGATACCGTGGTGACGCTGCTGCTGGACAATTCCGGTTCGATGCGCGGTCGCCCCATCACGGTGGCGGCGACCTGCGCCGATATTCTGGCGCGCACGCTGGAGCGCTGCGGCGTCAAGGTCGAGATTCTCGGCTTCACGACGCGCGCCTGGAAGGGCGGGCAGTCGCGCGAGGCGTGGCTCGCCGCCGGCAAGCCGGCCAATCCCGGCCGCCTCAACGATCTCCGCCACATCATCTACAAATCCGCGGACGCGCCCTGGCGGCGCGCGCGGAAGAATTTGGGCCTGATGATGCGCGAAGGGCTGCTGAAGGAAAACATCGACGGCGAGGCGCTGGACTGGGCCCACAAGCGGCTGCTCGGCCGGTCCGAGCAGCGCAAGATCCTGATGATGATTTCGGACGGTGCGCCGGTCGACGATTCCACGCTGTCGGTCAATCCCGGCAACTACCTCGAACGGCATCTGCGCCACATCATCGAGGAGATCGAGACCCGTTCGCCGGTCGAGCTGATCGCGATCGGCATCGGTCACGACGTCACGCGCTACTATCGCCGTGCGGTCACCATCGTCGATGCCGAGGAACTCGGCGGCGCCATCACCGAGAAGCTTGCCGAACTGTTCAGCGAGACCCAGGGCGCCGCGCCAACCACGGGCCGCCGGCCGCGCCGGTTGCATTCGTGAGCGCATGCGCACGCCGATAGGCCGCCGCCGGTTGTTGAAATATGCAGCGGCGGCGTTTTCGGCGGCGGCCGTTCCTGGCAGGGCGCCGGCGCAAACGGCCGTTCAACGGCCTCCCAAGCCGGCCGCATCGGACGAATTCACGGTCACCGCGCCGGTTTCGATCGAGGTCAATGCCCGGCCACTGCCATCCTTCGATACCCGCGACCGCTCGCATGTGCGGTTCGGCCAGCTCGAATATCGCAGCGGGCTGATCCTGACCTCGCGGTTTCGCGGCTTTGGGGGACTGTCGGGTTTCCGCCTTGACGCCAAAGGCGAGCGCTTCATTGCGATCAGCGACAAGGGCGGCTGGTTTACCGGCCGCATCCTCTACAAGGGCCGCGAGATGATCGGGCTCGACGATGTCGAGGCCTCGCCGATGCTCGGTCCGGACGGCAAGCCGATCACCTCGCGCGGCTGGTTCGACACCGAAGCGCTCGCGCTCGACGGCCAACTGGCCTATGTCGCCATCGAACGCACCAACCAGGTGCTGCGCTTCGATTTCGCCAAGGGTTTTACACGCTCGCTCGCCGAAATCGTGCCGCTGCCGCCGGCGGCGCGCAAGCTGCCTTACAACAGGGGCATCGAGGCGCTGGTGGCGGTGCCGAAGAGCCTGCCTTTGGCGGGAACGCTGATCGCGCTCTCCGAACGCGGCCTCGACGCCCAGGGCAATATTTTAGGTTTTCTGATCGGCGGCAAAACGCCCGGGCAGTTTTCGATCCGCCGCACCGAGAATTACGATATCAGCGACGCGGTGCTGCTGCCGTCCGGCGCATTGTTGCTGCTGGAACGCAAATTCTCCTGGCTCGGCGGGATCGGCATCCGCATCCGCCGCGTTGCGCTTGCCTCCCTCGCTCCCGGCGCCGTCATCGACGGGCCGGCGATCTTCGAGGCCGATCTCGGCAACGAAATCGACAACATGGAAGGCATCGACGCCCACGTCACCCCGGAGGGCGATACCGTGCTGACGCTGGTCTCCGATGACAATTTCTCGCTGATCCAGCGCAATTTGCTGATGCAATTCACGCTGGTCGAGTAGCGGGTGAATAGCGGAACGGTTCTTGCACCGCTCCGGGCGACCAAACCGGAGTATTCGATGAACAAGTCTCTTCGCGTTATTTGCGTATTTGCCAGCTTCTGGATGGCCGCCGCCGCGCAGGCACAGGCACAAGGACAAGGCTGGCCGACGCGGCTGATCAAGGCGACCATTCCGTTCGGCGCGGGCAGCGCGGCCGACGTGGTGCCGCGGCTGGTGTTCGAGCGGCTCGCCGCTGAACTCGGCCAGTCGATCGTGATCGAAAACCGCGCCGGTGGTGGTGGCGTGCTCGGTTCGGCGCAGGTCGCGAAAGCCGATCCCGATGGCTACAGCCTTCTCGCCCAGTCGTCGGCGCTGACGATCGCGCCGGCGATCTTCCCGAGCGCGACCTTTGATCCCACCCGCGATCTTGCCTCGGTGCTGATGATCGGATCCAGCGCCAATGTGATGATCGTGCCGAAGGAGCGGCCGTGGAAGACCATTCAGGATTTCATCGCCGACGCCAAGGCAAAGCCCGGCTCGATCTCGTTCGGCTCGGTCGGGATCGGTAGCGCCGTGCATATCTCAAGCGAGAAATTCCGCTTTGCCGCCGGGATCGAGGCCACGCATGTACCCTATCGCGCCGGGCCGGAAGTGATCGCCGACATTCTCGGCGGGCGGATCGATCTGTATTTCTGCCCGCTGGCGACCGCGCTGCCGCTGATCCGCGAGGGCCAGGTCCGCGCGCTGGTGGTCTCGACGGCAAAACGGGCCGCCGATCTGCCTGACGTGCCGACCCCGGTCGAGATCGGATTGAAGGACGCCGTCAGCGAGATCTGGTTCGGCGTATTCGTGCCCGGCGAAGACGCCGCGCGAGATCGTCGAAAAACTGCATGCGTCGGGCGAGAAGGTGCTGGCCGATCCGGCGATGCAGGCGAGCCTGAAAAAGCTCGGCCTCGAGCCGATGCCGCTGAAGCCGGCCGAGATGGATGACCTCATGAAGCGCGAGATGGCAGCCAATCTCGAACTGATCAAGGCCGCCGGCATCAAGCCATGAGGCGTCTCGCCGCAAGGCAGCACACCGTGGGGGAGGGTTGCAGCCGAACGGGTTGAGGGGAGGGAAGCTGCTCGCTAGACATTAGGGGTCGCTTCCCTCCGGTACGGACCCCCATCCCATGAGCGCTCTGTTTTCCCCGATCAAGCTGCGCGGCCTGACGCTTGCCAACCGCATCATGGTGGCGCCGATGTGTCAGTATTCGTCCGTCGACGGCGAGGCCAATGACTGGCACTTCACCCATATCAATTCGCTGGCACTGTCAGGGGCCGCGATCTTCTGCATCGAGGCGACCGCGGTCGAGCCGATCGGCCGGATCACGCCCGGCTGTCTCGGCCTCTACAACGACGCCACGGAAGCGGCGCTGAAGCCGATCCTGGCTTCGGTGCGCAAGCGCTCGAAGGCCGCGGTGATGATCCAGCTTGCCCACGCCGGCCGCAAGGCGTCGAGCCACACGCCGTGGGACGGCGGCCAGTTGATCCCGATAAGCGAAGGCGGCTGGCGGCCGGAGGGGCCTTCGGCGATTGCGCACAAGGAGGGCGAGACGCCGCCTGTGGCGTTCGACGCGGCCGGATTGAAGCGCGTGCGCGAGGCCTTTGTTGCGGCCGCGAAGCGTTCCGAGCGGCTTGGCATCGATGCCATCGAGGTGCACGCTGCGCACGGCTATTTGCTGCACCAGTTCCTGTCGCCGATCGCCAACCAGCGCACCGATGAATATGGCGGCTCGCTACAGAACCGGATGCGCTTTCCGCTCGAAGTGTTCGATGCGGTGCGCGACGCGTTCCCGCACGACAAGCCGGTTGGTGTTCGCGTCTCCTCGACCGATTGGGTCGAGGGCGGCTGGGATCTGCCGCAGACCATCGAGTTTGCGCAGGAACTGAAAAAGCGCGGCGTCGACTGGATTGACGCGTCATCGGGCGGTGTTTCGCCGCTGCAAAAAATTCCGCTCGGCCCCGGCTACCAGGTGCCGTTCGCGCAGGCGATCAGGAAAGCCACCGGTCTCACGACCATTGCCGTCGGCCTGATCACCGACCCGAAGCAGGCCGAGGAAATCGTATCCACGGACAAGGCCGACATGGTCGCGCTGGCGCGCGGCATGCTCTATGACCCGCGCTGGGGCTGGCATGCCGCCGCTGAACTCGGCGGCCATGTCGAAGCCCCGCCGCAATACTGGCGCTCGCAGCCTTCGACGCAGAAGGCGCTGTTCGGCACGACCACGTTCGGGACGAGGTAGCGGCATACGCCGCCCTGCTTCCCTCACGCGCGTCACTCCGCCGCGCGAACTTCTGCCCGTACGATTTGTCATATCTCGGCCACACCCCGGGGGTGCTATGGTTTTGCTGGCGCGCGACAGACGCGCTTTCAATAAAACACATAGCGAGGACGCCCCATGGAGATCGGATATTTCACGATGCCGTCCCATCCGCCGGAATGCGGATTGAAGGAGGGTCACGACTGGGACTTGCAGACGCTGCGCTGGCTTGACGAGCTCGGCTACCAGGAAGCCTGGATCGGCGAGCACCACACCGCGCCCTGGGAACCGCATCCCTCGCCTGACCTCATTCTCGCGCAGGCATTTTTGCAGACCAAAAACATCCGCCTCGGTCCCGGCGGTTTTCTTTTGCCCTATCACCACCCCGCGGAACTCGCCAACCGCGTCGCCATGCTCGACCACCTTTCCGGGGGCCGGCTGAATTTCGGCGTCGCGGCATCGGGCCTGCCGAGCGACTGGGCGATGTTCAACGTCGACGGCATGTCCGGCCAGAACCGCGACATGACGCGCGAGGCGCTGGAGATCATCCTGAAAATGTGGACCGAGGATGCGCCGTGGTCCTACAAGGGCAAGTTCTGGACGGTGAACAAGCCGGACGTGATGTTCGACTTCCTCAAACCTCACATCAAGCCGGTGCAGGCGCCGCATCCGCCGATCGCCGTCGCCGGTCTTTCCAAGGGCTCCGATACGCTCAAGCTCGCGGGCGAGCGCGGCTACATCCCGATGAGCCTCAACCTCAATCCGGCCTATGTCGGCAGCCACTGGGAATCGGTCGAGATTGGTGCGGCCAAAACCGGACGCAAGCCGAAGCGCAGCGACTGGCGCATGGTGCGCGAGGTGTTCGTCGCCGATACCGACGAGGAAGCGTGGCGGCTTTCGGTTGGCGACATGATGGGCCGGATGATGAACGAATACTTCCTTCCGCTGCTCGGACATTTCGGTTTCAAGGACTACCTCAAGGCCAATCCCGACGTTGCGGACTCCGACGTGACTGCCGAATATTGCGCGCGGAATAACTGGATCGTGGGATCGCCGGCGACGGTCACCGAGAAGATCGAAAAGATCTATCACGAGGTCGGCGGCTTCGGCACGCTGCTGGTGTTCGGCTTCGACTACAAGCACAAGCCCGAAGCGTGGCACAATTCGCTGCGGCTTTTGAAGCAGGAAGTGCTGCCGCGGCTGAAGCATCTCGACGCCGACATGATCAAGGCGGCGTAATACTGCTTTTCCTTCTCCCCTTGTGGGAGAAGGTGGCGCGAAGCGCCGGATGAGGGGTTCTCTCAACGAGCAAGGCTTGCGGAGGCAGACCCCTCATCCGCCTCCGCTTCGCTCCAGCACCTTCTCCCACAAGGGGAGAAGGGAAGGAAGCTCGTTCCACTTCACCTCACCCCATCTTCGGTGGGGCGTCGGCGGCGCGGACTTGCCAGAATTTCAGCAGGCGGCGGGCGTTTTCGAGGGTCAGCTTGCCGTATTGCTCTTTCGCCTTTGCCAGCTCGTGGCGGCCCATGCTGCCCGAGGCGAAGCGGCTGTTGAGCACGGCGTCGACCGTTTCCCAGTTCAGCCCGGCGACGCGGCAGGGGATCAGCACGCCGTCGTCGCGCAGGCTCTGCATCACGGGGCGGATCACGTCGATCGCCGATCCCGACAGTTCGGCAAGGGCCGCGACCGTCTCGGCATATTTGCGCTCTTTCGCCAACGCCAGCAGCATCGTCTCGTTGAGTTTGCCGTTCTTGGCCAGCGTCGCGACGAAGCGGCGGGCCGCGGTGAAATCGCGCGTGCTCGACATTTCGCGGTTGGCGCCGGCCGCGGCCAGCGCGATCGCGTTCCTGATTTCCTCGAACAGATGCGGCGGCGCGCGCGACAATAGCCGCGTGCGCACCGCCTCGGTGGCGCTGCGCAGCAATTGCGCGCGCTGCTCGGCCGGCAGGTCGACGCGGATGCCGGTCTCGATCGCGAGATCAGGATCGTGCTCCGCCTGCTTCAGCACGACGGCATAGCCCGACGCCGACATCCGTGCACCGGGATTGGTGACGAGCCGCCGGCTGACGGAAGGGTAATGCCGCTTCAACAGCGCATCGGTGACGATCTCGGTCAGCCACCAGCGTCCGGAGATCGCCAGCAGATGCGGCTCGCCCTTGGTCTGCGCCAGCGCGACCAGATCGTCGGCCGTCAGCCGGGCGGATTCGGTCAGCACCGGCCGGGCGATCGTGATCTCGTCATTGTTGGCCAGACGGCGGACCACGTTGGCCGGCGCCTGCTTGATGGAGGCGAGTTGCGTGCTCATTTCGGCGAGCGCGATCCGCGCCGAGACATCGGCCAGCGCGCGCAGCTCGACGGTCCGGATCAGCCGTTCCAGCACGTCGCCGAACAGCTCGATCTGTTCGCCGGAATAGCCGTCGGAGGAGCGCAGAAACAGGTCGGTGACCTGCTTCAGCGTATCCAGATGTTTGTCGGTGGAGCCGGCCGTGACGGCCGCCTCGACCTCGTCCGCGATTGATCGTTCCAACATCGCTCGTCCTGAGCGTTTCAAGCCGGTTCTGGCAGCAGGACGCAGAGAATAGGAGGCAGTACTAAACGTTGCGTAAACCATTGGGGTCGTGCGGGGGCGGCAATGCGGCCGAACCTGTACGAAAGGGCGGGGTGAGCGCCCCGCGCATGCCGCCTTGCAGCGGCGCGGCGGCGGTTGTGCGAACGCGAAAGCTGCGGTTGGATGGGCAATAACGCCAAGAATTCAAAAGGAAATGCCGCCATGCTGGACCGGCCGGGTCTGCCGCCTGACGAAAGCTACCGGGAAATTACGGAAGCCTGGCTTGCCGCGTTCCGCACGGCGCTGGAAAGGCGGTCGGCGGCGGAATTGTCCTGGCTTTTCGTGGCCGACAGCCACTGGCGCAATTTGTTCGGCCTGTCCTGGCAATTTTCGACCTTCAGCGGCCAGCGGACGGTTGCGGCCGAACTGCTGACGCGTTCGGTCTGGGTCCGGGCGCATGGTTTTCGCATCGACACGGCGCGGCTCGTGCCGCGCAAGGCCGTGGTCGGCGGGCGCGAGGTTCTGGAAGCGATCTTTGCTTTCGAAACCGTTAACGGCCCGGGCTATGGCGCTGTCCGGCTGCTGCCCGAAGCGGACGGCGTGGCGCGCGCCTGGACGATCTCGACCGCGCTCGATTTCGATGCCATCTGCGCCGCGCGCGAGGCCGTGGCGGCGACATCCCACGTCAGGGATTTTGCCGGCCCGGACTGGATCGAGCAGCGGCAGGCCTCCGCCCTTTACGACGATCGCGACCCCGATGTGCTGATCGTCGGCGGCGGCCACGCCGGCATTTCGGTGGCGGTGGAAGCCCGGCGCATCGGGCTGTCGGCGCTGGTGGTCGACCGCATGGCGCGGATCGGCGACAATTGGCGGCTGCGCTATCGCGGGCTGAAGCTGCACAACAAGACGCCAGTTAATCACCTGCGCTATCTGCCGTTCCCGTCGACGTTTCCGGAATACATCCCGAAGGACAAGATCGCGAACTGGCTGGAAAGCTATGTCGACATCATGGAGGTGGATTTCTGGACGCACACCGCGTTCGACGGCGCGGACTATGACGAGGCCGCGCAGCGCTGGACCGCGCGGCTGACGCGCGACGGCGAAGCGCGCACGCTGCGCCCGAAGCATATCGTGTTGGCGACCAGTGTCAGCGGCACGCCGAACATTCCCGAGATCGAAGGTATCGAGAATTTCACCGGCGAGGTGCTGCACTCCAGCCGCTTCAAGGCGGGCCGGGAATGGAACGGGCGGCCGGTGATCGTGTTCGGCACCGGCACCAGCGCGCACGACATCTGCCAGGAGCTGCAGGCCGCGGGCGCCGATGTCACCATGGTGCAGCGCAGCCCGACCATGGTCGTCAACGTCGAACCGGCGCAGCTCTACGACAGCACCTATCTCGGCAGTGGCCCGCCCATTGCCTCGCGCGACATCCTCAATTCCAGCGTGCCGTTGCCGGTGATGAAGCTGGCGCACAAGCTCGTCACCGATGAAGTGAAGCGGCTCGACGCGCCGCTGCTCGGCCGGCTGGAGGCCGCGGGCTTTCGGCTCGAATATGGCGAGGACGGCACCGGCTGGCCGCTGAAGTTTCGCACCCGCGGCGGCGGCTATTACTTCAACGTCGGCGCCTCCGAGCTGATCGCCGACGGAAAAATAAAATTGATCCAGGCCGCCGATATCGAAGCCTATGTGCCTGATGGCATCCGTATGCGCGACGGGGTCACGCGCAACGCCGATCTCCTCGTGCTCGCCACCGGCTACAAGGGGCCCGATCATCTGCTCACGCAGTTGTTCGGCGAAGAGGTCGCTGCGCGCGTCGGCCGGGTCTGGGGTTTTGACCAAGCCACGAGCGAACTCCGCAACATGTGGACGCGCACACCGCAAGCGGGCTTGTGGTTCGTCGGCGGCGCGTTCTCGCAGGCAAGAATCTACAGCCGCTATGTCGCCCTGCAGATCGCCGCGATCGAAGCGGGGAGGTTAGCGAAGGTGGGTTGAGATTCGTCGTCCCGGCCTTGAGCCGGAACCATACGCCGCGGCCCCAGTTGGTTTGCAGACGCCGGCGATCTCGCTCTTTTCGATAGGACAACGCGGTATGGGTCCCGGCTCAAGGCCGGGACGACGATCTCCTCTCTCGTCAGCAAACCGCGCACGCGGGGACGACCCTCTCCCTTCTCCCACACACACAAGGGGAGAAGGGAAGAGGCGCGTCTCACTCCTCCTCCGGCTCCGCCGACGCATGCACCGGCGGCACTGGCATCGGAAACTTCTCGAACTGCTTCGGCAAATTTACCGGCCGATAAGCCGGCAGCGCGTCCATGCGCAGCAGCGCGGATTCGTGGATAATGGCGCCGTCGGGAATCACCCGCGGCTCGGCGTCCGGGATGTACCAGCCGAAATAGACCTGCCGCTCCGGCCACTCCCGATACTTCGCGCTCTTTGGCAGAAATTCCAGCAGCCACCACGCCCCCGACAGCGAAGTGTGCAAATCGCCGCGGACATCAGGCGCGACATAGGAGAACGGGCTGCCCTTGCGCTGGACGCCCCAGGCGAGCTGATTGACGGTCGCCTGGTTCACATGCAGCCCGCATTTGGTGGCCTCGTCGATCATCCACAGCAGCGGATATTTCGAGAGCCCGCTTTGCTTTTCCGGATAGCCGCCGCCGATATCGGCATGCACGCCGGCGAACCACACCTGCAAAATATCCTGCGGCTCGGCATGGGCGTCGTTGAAGCGGTTGTGCTTGAAGGTCTGCGGGTCGTCCCATTTCTTGAGGCGGAACATGCAGCGCCGCTCGTCGATCGAGATCGCCTGCCGGAACGTCTGCACGCTCGGGTTCACGATCGTGAACGCCAGCTCTTCCAGGCTCGGCCAATAGAAGCGATCAGCCCGCGGCACGATCACGCTCGCCACCGTATCCCAGACGCCGACGAAGCGGATGGTGGGCCAGCGTGTCGAGGTGATGCGCGCGAACTGCGCGGCGTTGTCGAACGCCGACTGCGGCAGCGTGTCTTCCGCGGTGGCGACATCGGCGGGCGATTTCAGGCTCGCCCGCAGCTTCGGCGCCTCGTCGGAAGAGAACTGCTTGTAGGCGATCAGGCCGCTGCCTGCGAGATTGACCTGCTCCGGCGTGATCAGGCCCACTTTATGAATCAGCCCCGCCAGCACGCGCACGGTATAGGCGCCGCGGGAAAAGCCGAACAGGTAGATCTGGTCGCCGGCCTGATAGGTGTGGACCAGGAAGGCATAGGCCGCGAGCACATTGTCATCGAGCCCATAGCCGGTGGCGAGCCCCAGGATGGCGTTGAAATCCTGCTTCAGCTTGTGCCACGGATCCGGCCGCTCCAGCGTGCCGACCCCCGGATCGTAAAACACCAGTTGCCGCGGCGACGTCTTCTCCGTCTTGCGCAGGCAGCGATAGAGCTTGAGAACATTGGAAATGTTCTCGGAGATTTCGTTTCCGGTGCCGTCGCAGCAAATAATGATGTTGCGCATGATGATGCTCCCCCAGTGCTACCTGAGCGAGTATACGGGAATTTGGGGATTTTGGATGACGGTGCGGGCGTCATTCGTCCGTCTGATCCAGACCAGAGACTAAAGCGGCTCCAGTCTAAGCGATCAACCGCTGCACCAGCGCCGTTTCGCTCGAATACGTCAGAAGCGCCTCGTGAGTTGCCCGAGTAACCCCGACATACGTCAGTCGAACACATTCCTCGATCGCCTCGCCGTGGCGACCGAGGAAGCCCAGACCTGCAATAGCGACACACGGAAACTCGAGTCCTTTTGCGGTGTGCATGCTCAACAACCGCACGGCCATCTTCTTCGCCGAAACCCTGTTCCTGTTATTCTTGACCATATCGATCGGCACGCCGTGCTTGGTGAGGATCTGAGCGACCTTTTCCCCGATCCAGTGCTCCGGATAAAGGCAAGCCATTTGCGGCCACTCGTATCCCGCCTTTTTCCGGCCGAGAAACCACTCGGCGACGCAGTGCGTTTCCGCCTCGATGCTCACACATTGCCGCACGTCCGGCGCCAGCCCCTGCCGGCCCGCATCTTCCGGCAACAAAACAGGGTGCTCATCATCGGCCGTCGTGCCCGGAGCGCCGATTACGTCCGAAGCGAAGCGTCGCGCAAAGGCGACGATCTGGGCCGTGTTGCGGTAGTTGACCTTCAGGACGGTCGTCCTGCCCGTCGCTTCTATACCAAGCTGCTTCCACACCGGCCGCTCACGCCCCCTGTAGATGGCTTGAATATCGTCATAGACGACCATCAGCGCCTTCGTACGCAGGTTCACCATCTTGGCAGCCAGCGCGAGCCATTGCGGCTCGAAGTCGTGGGCCTCGTCGATCAGGACGGCGTCGTACTGCCCCATGGGGATATGCCCCTGATCGACAGCCTTCACGACCTCTGAAACGCTCGCAGCCAGTCGCTTGGCGTAGTCCGGATAGTCACGCTCGGATGGCGCGGGAATCCCGTACGTCCGCAGCATCCGGTAACACCAGCCATGAAAGGTAAGGACCTGAACACGGTGCTCCACGCCCCTGGCCTGCATGGCATCCTCGAGCCGGCCCGCGATGCCATTGGCGTAACACAGGATGAGCACCGGCCTTGTCGCCCCGCGCGCCAGATACTCGGCGCGAAAGGCAAGGATCAGCGTCTTGCCCGATCCGGCAACGCCGCGAATAATGCGATGTCCCTCGCCCAGGCTGCGCGCCATCTGCTCCTGCTGCATGTCCATGACGGCGAGCGTCCGGTCGGATGGATCGGGCGCGGGCGCTTCGTCCAGCGGCAAGGCAATCTGTCGTATCCGGATCTCGGGAAACATCAGCGCACGCAACCGGTCGAACTGCGGCATCGATAGGGGCTCGCCGAAACGCTGCGAGACCATGCGCCATAATCTCGCGCGGAATTCTTCCGGGTCGGTGCCCTCAGTCATTTCATCCTTGAACACACAGAGGTGTCCGGCGAACACCTCCCTGAGCTCGGTCTGATCGAATTGCCTGCGCGTAATGTTCGTGAATACGGCCCCGTAGCCGAACGGAACAATGGATTTGCCCATGAAGCGATGACCGGGTGGAAACAGCAATTGCCCATCCCGTTCCAGCGTGCGCACGACATCGAACGTATATTTGCGCGCCTGCTCCAGCGGATGGCTCTCCCGCACGATGCCGCGCGCTGTCAGCAGTTCGACGCTACCCTTGTCGGCCGACACGATTGTTTCCAGACGCCAGTCTTTCACCTCGAGCACGAGCAGGCCGTTCGCCGGATGCACGATGATGAAGTCCGGATGCCGGTTGCGAGGACCCACCGGAAGGTTGTGCCAGACCACGGCGTTCTCTTCGAGGAAGTCCTTGAGCCGTTCCGCGAGCCGCAACTCGCCCCGGCTGTCGAAGCGCGCGTAGCCCAGGCTTGGGATCAGAATTGCCATGGTAATGACCGAAAGGTTGACAGCCAGTCCAAACTCAACGGGCCTCAGCGCTGCGTGACGCACCTCCCGCAAGGGCCATGGTATGATATAAATCGAGCTTAAGGCTACGCTCCAGCGCGGCGTGGTATGACGGCAGGGCCGAAACCGGTCATCTCCACCATTTCCGCCGTATGGGAAGAGGAAGCCTCGGCGTGGAGCGGGCATTGCGGCAACATCCCGGCTGTGGCCGACGCGCCGACGCTATTGCGATCCTGAAATGTTTCGAAGACTATGATTTTGATTTGCGTTCAAGGTGAAGCGGGTAGCTCAAAGAGAACGCCAGCCACCGGCCACGCCTTCTGTAAACAATTTTTCGCTGACCCTGGCGGAGCGAGTATAATTGGCCGAAACTCGCCTCCACTATCGAGGCTCTCCAGCACTATGCTCGCGTCTTCTTGAAAACGAAGGCGCTTGAAATAACATGTACCGCCCGAGTCTTCGGCTATGACGGGTTTTCCATCCAGTGTTTTCAAGGCATCCAGGGATAGGATCGAAGTCCTGCACGATAAGATATTGCTTATCCAACGCTAATGGCTCCGCGCTCTTGCCCTCAACTTCCACGAGGCCTAGAGCTGTACGCGCGAGGTAGGCTAAGTCTGCTTGTCCACCGCAGTTACAAATCTCGTGCTGATCGGACTGCGCTGCTGGAAATTTTGAGTGACCAAAAAGTACGCCCACTATCTTTCGTGCGTCGATGGACCCGCGATGCACGATTATAGGCGGAGCAATTTCGCGCGGATTTAGGGTTTGAGCGGTGAGAGCCACAACGTCGCTTACATTGTCGGATATCTCAAATCGTCTAGCGAGCAGGCGGTTTTCAAAGCGTGCTGCAACTAGGGACCTGCTCGAAACTTCGCCATAGTTTTTCGTAAGAACGATGTCTCCTACACGGGCTACCGGCTCAAGCGTTCTTGCCGACAATCGGAAAGCCGAATGTTTCCCGAGAGTGATCCGGATCTGGTCCTTGGTCTCAAATTCGCTCATATCGATTGTGCCGTCCGCGGCTCGCCCGTCGGTGAGTGCTGCTGCACGCCCAAGAACTCTTAGCGGGATCGCACTCACAGCGCTTTGGTGGCCGTCCGGCATGTCGACGGACGCTGGAGCGGCGAATAGTAAATCCATGCCGCCATGCAATTTGCGATGGTCGCGGATAACCCGATATGCTCCTTCCATCGCTGGACCTAATTTCTTCCACAGCTTGTGAACTGCTATGGCTTCCTGCATGCCGAATTTGCGACCCGTGGTGTGATGCGACCCTTCGAGGTATCTGGTCTCAGGCATCTGTTTCTGAATTAGTGAGATTACGGATCCTATCACTGGGGCGTCCCAAGGGGTAAGGCCAGACTTCCGGAGGCGCTCGAGCAAGTCGCGCAGATCCCCTAACGCCATGATGCGCACGTCTGCATCTCGACCTCTAACAATGAGCTTTAGGAGTCCTTCTGCGTACTCGCGTACGTCAGCAAGATAGTCCTCAGCCGCCTTTGGCGTTTTCTCTGCATCGGCTTTCGCCCAGGCGCGATCTATTTTTGCACCTTCCAATACGGAAACACTATCGGAGTGAGGGCCGGGTGCGACCAAGAGCGCTTCACGGCCAACGATACCGTCCATCTTGATGAGGTCTACAAATCCGATGTCGTACGTAGCAATAATAGTTTGAATACCTGAGGGCGCCCTCTGGAGCTTTGCAATGTAATTTGCCCATCGCGAACGATGATAGTCATCAAAAGTGGCTTGTGGATCATCGAACATCATAAGGGGAAGTTGATCTCGCGCAAATTGTGCCACAGCCTCCTCGCGCAACGCGAATACGAAAGCCCACAAAACAGCTCGAAGCCAAGACGTATTGGCGACGAGTGTCGCATCTATGCGGAGGTCTGACGAAAAGCCGCCTTGGACCTTCAGACCTTCTTTGCGATCCAGCGATGCGCGTTGGTATTGTAGCTGCTCGGCAACTAAGATGTCTTTGAGCAACGCGCCAATGCGGTCAGACAATCCGTCAATTGCGGTTCGCGCGACCCACTCACACAACGCATTCAAGGCTTTTAGCGGTGCTAGGGTGTCAGCTATTTCGTTTCGGCGATTGACCTCTTTCTGAATTTCGGTGGCATCTTTGCCATCCTTAAATGCCTGTCGCATTGACACCAGCGCTTTTCGATAAGGCTCGGCCTTTTCTAGCGCTTCGGAAACGCGCTTAAGATGACTCCTCAGTGGCTCGGTGTGTGATAGGGTTGTCGCGGCCGACGGAGGAGCGATAGATCCGTCAACGAGGTTGCTCCACCATGTTCTCCATCCATCACCAACTGATAACAACCAGTTTCTTATCGATAAGAGTCGCTCTCCAATAACGATGCGTTCTACCAGTCGCTTAGCCTCATCCTCATCAGGTAGGGCGTGTGGCGGAGCAATTGCTGGGAGTTCATTGTCAGGAACGAGAGATATTGAGTCTTCAACCGCTCTAGAAATCTTTATGAGGCAGTCATGATAACGCGATTGATTTATGAACGTCGCGGTAATTTCTTCGATCAGTTGGCGTCTCGGTTCTAGCGCGAGTAACTTTAAGTCGAATGCACTAAGTTGATCGGGAATACTTCTGCTAAACTCTAGTGTGATAGCGTTGACATTGTCCGTGAAAGCTCTCGTTGCGGCAACGCCGGCTCCCCGAAGCGTTTCTAACTCAGTCCCAAGTAGTAGATCGGTGATGGGAAGTGCGCAGAGGGGGCAATCTTTTATCGAGCCGATCGCATGTTGGTTATGCCAGCGTGCGCCAATCGCCTTTATCTGAAATCGGCTGTCAAGTTTACTCTTGTGAAAGAGGTCGCGGGCCTCTTCCAGCTTTGATCGCGCGACTGCAATACCATTCGCAAGGCCGGTGGCAGCTTGTGCGTCTAACGCAGCTTCAATAGAGCTCAATATCTGCCAAGTCGGTGAGTTTGCCAGACCTCTATCAATGTCTTCACGCGCCGCCGCAATATGCGTCACGATTTCATTTTGGACTCGGGTCTGATTGAGTTGCAGTCCGGAGCGTAGGTCGTTCTTGACAACATTGGCCTGTGCTGCCGTGTTCTCGGAGAGAACTCTTCCGAACGCCACCATCGGCCCATTTTGGTCTTCTGTGTCGCTTGGCTTGAAATCGGCGACTGTCATATCCACGGGTGCGAGCGCGTTCCGCGCTATTTCTATGGCATTACTAAAGTTCGAAACCAGCGTAGCTAGTTCTCTTGCGCGATAACTTCGATATTCTCGGGATGCGTGACAGAGACCAGCAGTAAGAACGCCAATATCGATCAGATCGTCTAGGCCCGTCAGCTGTTGAACAGCTCCCTTCAATCCATTTCCAGAGTTGTTCACGCGAATACGGGCTAACCGCGCCGGCATCAACAATCCGGTCTCGATGAGAACTTGCGGTACTTCGAAATTTTGCGAGATGTTTGCCGAGATTGTTCCTGCGGAAAGTGTGCGCTCCACTGTTGCAGTCTGGCCTGTCGGATCAACGAATTTAACTTTTACCCGTACTACCGGTGCACTCGCGGTGCCAACGATAGTTGGTGGATAGCAAGCCAATGGAGGCCAATGCCCGGCTGGCCTAGATCCGTTTCCGTAAACGGGTCGTTTTTCAATCTCGGCGACATCCGATTGATCGCGCAGCCGCTGGCCGGTTAGCGCCCAGAGGACTGCGGTTATGAGAGATGATTTCCCGCTGCCGTTCGGGCCTTCAAAAATGAAACTGTCTCCACCAAAATCGAAGCTGAACGTTTGACCCTGCCAGGTGTTCAACCCGCCGAAACCCTCGCTTTCGATAGTCGACAATTTCCAAGGGCCGGCAGATTGAGGAGATGTTGTTGCCGAATTCGTTGCACCAATGGCTGGATCATGGCTCGCATCGAACGCGTTCTGAAGGCCGGCGATAAAACCCTGCGGAAGTTCGGTTGGCGATCGTACAGTCGAGCGCAAAACGAACTCGAAGAGTTGTCGTTGCTTAGCTTCCGAGAGCTGAAGGGTGACGGGCTTTCCACTGGCGTCGGAATAAGAGAGGCTGTTGCCCGATAACAGCGCTTTTTCAATCTCTGAGCTGGTGAGCCGTACCAAGCGGAGCCTTTATCATCACAAATAAAGCGCGCTGAAATTTCATATTCCAAAAGGGTATGAACGATGGAATTGATCGCATCGTGTCGGTTGTGATGAATGAAGTCAACAACTTGAATGCGGGTGGCCGACGTCTCACACGATTGCTGGGCGCCGTCAGCGGTCCCCCGC
>CAVUOI010000013.1:0-39662 GCA_963742935.1 uncultured Alphaproteobacteria bacterium
CGCGCAGATCGTAGCGGTAGGATTTCGAGACGATCTTCCAGCCGTCCGTCAGTTTCATCGCCACCAGATAGTCGGTGAAATAGCGCGGCGGCAACTGGCAGCGCACCTTGACGAAAGCAGTCTGGTCATCGGAACGATCGATCGTGACGATGAAATCCTCACGCGGCTTGCCCTCCGCCTTGGCGGAGGGGCGCTTGCGCACGCGATCGAGCCAATCCGGCACGGTCAAAACCTGCAACTCGCCCTTTTCCAGCCAGCGCAAATCGGCGCTGCTGTCGAAGATCGCGCCGAGCTTGTCGGCATTGCCCTCATAAAGGCCATCGAAATAGGTCTTCACCACGGCTTCGACGGTCGATCGGTCAGCGCTCAAATTGCTCTCCCGGCAAACGAAAAATGGTTCGAGGTTAATTAAGTCATGAACCGGCTGGTTGCGCCATTGAGAAAGAGCGAACGCTCGCATCGCTGCGGAAGAATGAGCGTCCCGCGGGGTTGCCATAAAGCGCTGCTTTCCTGCCCGGGAACCCGGCAGAAACAGCGGCGACGGTAGCCGAACCTTGCGGCCTGTTCGCCTGACTAAAGATATGGCAAGGGCACGATTTCACGTCCGCGTGGATCGTGACGTAGCTCACAAAGCCGGGCTGTGGCTTCTGGTAGGCAGGCTGGTGTGGTAAAAAAGTACAAGGCTCCGGAGGAGTCACGATCATGTCTGGAAATTTAAAATTGTGCCGATGGGCATTTGCAGCCGCCAGCTTCCTGCTGGTAAGTGGGCCCGCGTTTGCCGAAAAGCGCGTGGCGCTGGTGCTGGGCAATTCTGCCTATCGCAACGTCGCGCCACTGGCCAATCCCGTTAACGATAGCACCAGGATTGCAGCGACGCTGAAAGACGCCGGCTTCGACGTTGTCGATTTCCGCCGCGACCTGCCGGCCGCCGAGACGCGTCGCGCGCTGCGCGACTTCGCCGATAAGGCGCGCGATGCCGATATCGCTGTTGTCTATTACGCCGGCCATGGCATCGAGGTGGATGGCGGCAATTACCTGATTCCCGTCGACGCGCGGCTCGAGCGCGATACCGATATCTACGACGAGGGCCTCTCGCTCGACCGCATCCTGATCGCGATCGAGCCGGCCAAGAAGCTGCGGCTCGTGATTCTCGACGCCTGCCGCGACAATCCGTTTTCCCGGAACATGAAGCGCACGGTTGCTTCGCGCGCGATCGGGCAGGGCCTCGCCAAGGTCGAGCCGACCAGCCCGAACGTCCTGATCGCCTATTCGGCCAAGGCCGGTTCCACCGCGGCCGACGGCGACGGCCAGAACAGCCCGTTCACCGCGGCGCTATCGCATCATTTGACCAAGCCCGGCCTCGACGTGCGCCGCGCGTTCGGCTTCGTCCGCGACGAGGTGCTCAAGAGCACGGGCAACAAGCAGGAACCCTTCGTGTACGGCTCGCTCGGCGGCGAGGACGTGCCGCTGGTGGCGGCGAAGCCCGCGCCGCTGGCGGCTCCTGCAGCCCCAGCCCCCAGCCCGCAGGCCGAAGCCCGCCGCGATTACGAACTCGCGCTGCAGGTCGGCAACAAGAGCGCGATCAAGGCCTTCCTCGCGCAATATCCTGATGGGTTCTACGCAAACCTCGCCAAGCTTCAGCTCGAGAAGATTTCCACCGAGGAAACGCGCGTCACCGCGACCGAAAAGGCCCGAATTGCCGAGCAAGAGCGCGCGCGGCTCGCCGCCGAGGGCGCCCAGAGGGCGCAGCAGGCCAAGGCCGATGCGGATGCCAGAACTGCCGAGCTGGCTCGTATCGCGGCCGAGAAGGCCAAGCAGGTGGCGCAGGATCAGGCCGCCGCGGCCGAACAGAAGCGGGCTGCCACAGAGGCCGCCGCCGCCGACAAGGCGTCTGCTGCGGCCCCGGCCCCGGCTCCCGCTCCCGCTCCCGCCGACAAGGCGGTGAACGTGGCCTCGCTCGCCGCCGGACCGCCGCAGCCTGAGGTGACCAAGTCGGTGCAGTCAGAGCTACGCCGCGTCGGCTGCCTGAGCGGCAACGCCGATGGCACTTGGAACAATGCCTCGCAGCGCTCGCTGACGCAGTTCAACCGCTATGCCGGCACCAGGCTCGATACCAAGGTCGCCAGCGTCGATACGCTCGATACGATCAAGCTGAAATCGTCCCGCGTGTGCCCGCTGGTCTGCGAACACGGCTTCCAGGCCGCCGGCGACCGCTGCAGCAAAATCGTCTGCGCCGAGGGCTCGTTCCTCAACGACGACAATGAATGCGAGAAGCGCCGCGGCAAGAGGTCTGTGGCGCGCGAGCGGGAGCGGCCGGAATCGAGGCAGTATCCCGAGGCACGGCGCGTTCCGGAATCGACCAAGCGCGTCTACATCACCGGCTCCCGGGCGCCGGGTGGGGCAGGGATTGGGTCTAGCGGCCGGCCGCTGACCGGCCAGGACCGCGCGACCGGTTGCAACTCCTACGGCGCCATCATGTCGGGCGTTTGCCCGTAGCCGTCGAGGCGTTCGTAACGTTCCACACGAAATCGTCGTCACTCGCCTTGTGCGCAATTGCGCACTGGGGCGGGTGACCGAGTATCCCAGAGACCTCAAAGATAGGACCGAACAGCCGCGGCGTACTGGATTCCCCGCTTTCGCGGGGAATGACGGGAGCTGGGACGGCGGCAGCCAGCAATTCGTGAATCTTAAGCAATTCAACAAGCTTAGCTACTGTGCATGGGGTTGTTTTCGATATTTTGATTCCGGGACCCCGAGGCGGGGTCCTATGAAGCCTGGTGCAAGCCCGGCCGGCCGGCGATCAGATCGCACTTCCCGCGATATTCACCATCAGCGCAATCAGCGCGGTGTTGAACACGAACGAGATGATGCCGTGCACGGTCGCGGTGCGGCGGATGATCTTGTCGGTGATGCCGACATCGGAGACCTGCGCGGTCATGCCGATCACGAACGAGAAGTAGACGAAATCCCAATAATCCGCCTCGGCATGGCCGTCGCCGCTGGGGAACTGCAGGCCGCCGGGCTTCTTGTTGCGATAGAATTCGTGCGCATAGTGCAGCGAGAAGGCGGTGTGAACGATCGCCCATGAGAGCGCAATCGTCGCGATGGCGAGCGTCAGCCCGGCCGGGTTGCCCTTGGAGGCGCCGAGTTCGAACACGATGGCGGCCAGACTCGCGAAGGCGCCGAGCGCGGTCAGCAGCAGCAGCAGGAAGCGCCCGTCGTCCTGCATGACAGCGCTGCGCCTGATATGGCTGGTGTCGCAACGCATCATCATGATGTAGGCGAGAACGAGATACAGCGCAGCGAACACATCCCAGGCGATGACCAGACGTGTCGCCAGCCGTTGCGCATCCGGCAGCAGGAAGAAGGCGACGACGCCGACCGCCAGCGCGATGAAGGTGCGCGGCCGGCCATAGACCACGCGGACCGGCAGCGGCAGGTTGCGGAAGCGAACAAGGTCTTTTTCAAAATCCTTGTTCATCCGCCGCGTTTTCCGTTCGCTAGTTCTTTCGCTCCGCGACGAAGCGCGCGGCTGCCCGCAATACGTCGCCCTTTGTCCCGAAGATCGCAAGGGCTGAATCGGCGCGCGCCAGCAGATCGCGGACGCGCTGCTTGGCGCCGTCGATGCCGAGCTGGGTGACGAAGGTGGTCTTGCCGAGCGCGGCATCGGCGCCGGCCGGCTTGCCGAGTGCTTCCGCGTCGCCCTCAACGTCGAGCAGGTCGTCGGCGATCTGGAAGGCTTCGCCGAGCGCGCGGCCGTAATCGTCGAGCGCCTGATATTGCTTCTCCGTGGACTGGCCGAGGATCGCGCCCGCGATGCAGCCATAGCGCAACAGCGCGCCGGTCTTCATCTGCTGCAACCGCGCCACGTCGACCGGCTCGCGGTCGCCGAACCGGCCTTCGCCGGCGAGATCCAGGATCTGGCCGCCGACCATGCCGCCGATGCCGGAGGCGCGCGCCAGCGCCCGCGTCAGCAGCAAGCGCACATTGGCATCCTTGTGGATCTCGTCGCGGGTGACGATGTCGAAAGCCAGCGTCAGCAGCCCGTCGCCGGCCAGGATCGCGGTGGCGTCGTCGGTCTGCTTGTGCAGGGTGGGGCGGCCGCGGCGCAGGTCGCTGTTGTCCATCGCCGGCAGGTCGTCATGGATCAGCGAATAGCAGTGGATGCATTCCAGCGCCGCGCCGACCAGAAGGGCAGCATCCCGGGGAACGCCGAACACGGCCGAGCTTTCGACCACCAGAAAAGGGCGCAGCCGCTTTCCGCCGCCGAGGCTGGAATAGCGCATCGCGTCCATCAGCCGCTTCGGCCGGGTGATCTCGTCGGGCAGCAGCGAATCGGACAGCAGCTTCGCCAGCATGGCTTCGGTGTCGTCCGCGGTCTGGTCCAGGCGCTTGGCAAAATCGGCGGTGGCGGTCGTCATTAAGAATAGCTCCAGATCAATTCGGCCGGACAATCGTTGATGCCAAGGGCTTCGTCAATTCCATGACCGATGTCACAAAAGGGCTGGAAAACGCCCTAGATATCATGGAGATGTCACGCGGGTGGGGCCTGTTGAACGCCCCGGGGGCCGATCGGGCCGAACCGGAAGCATCCAATTTGCGCATTGTCCGAAATCTGGTGCTGGTCCTGCTCGCGGTGTTGTTGCTGCCTTATGTGGTGACGCCGCTCTACCGGATCGGCCATCCGGTGTCGGCGCTGATGGCCTGGCGCTGGCTGACGGGTGCCCCGGTATCGCGGCAATGGATCGATTTCAACGCGATGTCGCCTTATCTGCCGCGCTCGGTGGTGGGTTCCGAGGACGCCAAATTCTGCAGCCATCGGGGCGTCGACTGGGGCGCGTTGCAGGATGCGATCGACGATGCGGAGGATGGCGAGCCTGCCCGCGGCGGCTCGACCATCACCCAGCAGGTGGCCAAGAACCTGTTCCTGTGGCCGGGCCGCAGCGTGGTCCGCAAGGCGCTGGAACTGCCGCTGGCGATGTGGATCGATTTCGTGCTGCCCAAGCAGCGGATCCTGGAAATCTACCTGAACATCGCCGAACTCGGCCCGTCCGGCCAGTTCGGAGCCGAGGCCGGGTCGATCTATGCGTTCGGCCGTTCGGCTTCGACGCTGTCGCCGCGCGAAGCAGCCTTGCTGGCGGCGATCCTGCCCAACCCCGTCAGGCGAAGCGCCCGCAACCCCGGTCCGGGGATACGGCGGCTGGCCGGGACCTATACGGCGCGGGCGGGGGCGGTTCAGCGCTGCTGGAGCGAGAATCGTGGTTTTTGAGCCAATTTTCGGCGGCTTTAACCGCAAGCTGGCCTAGCTTTACGCCATGCCATCCTCTATAAGCGCGGCCTTATCGGCATCGCAGCCCGCGCGAGCAGCGCTGGGCTGTCCGGCTTCGGACGATGCCCAAAGAGACACTCTATCCGACAACACCCCTAGAGGACCGTTATGGCCGTTCCCAGAAGAAAAACATCGCCCTCGCGGCGTGGCATGCGCCGATCGGCGGACGCGTTGAAGAAGCCGACCTATGCCGAGGACAAGGATTCCGGCGAACTGCGCCGTCCGCACCACCTCGACCTCAAGACCGGCATGTACAAGGGCCGGCAGGTGCTGAAAAAGAAGGAATCCTGATCGGATTCGGGGATAAGGCACCGCTTCAACTCGTGTCTGCCCGAATTTGGCCAACGAGTGGGCCAACGGTTCCATTGGGCGAAGCGCTGCTTCGCCCTGGGGACAATCCGGTTATCCTGTGAAGGCGCGATACCCATGGTCGGTTTTCCGCTGCTTCTGATTCCGCTCGCGATCTACAACATCATCGTCTTCCTGATGCCGGACGTGTCGTTCACCGACCCGCTGGTGAAACTGACGCTGGTGTCGGGGGCGGAATGGTCGGTGACGCTGAGCGACGTGCTGCTGACGCTCGGCGTCTTGCTGTTGCTCGCTGAAGTCATCAAGGGTGCGCGGCCCGGCGCAAAATACCTCACCGACCATTTGCTCTCTCTGATCGTCTTCGGCGCGGCAGCGGCCGAATTCGTGATGTGGAAGAAGTTTGGCACCTCGACATTTTTCTTGCTCACGGCCCTGTCGCTGGTGGATTTCGTCTCCGGCCTTGCGTTGCGGACGCGGCGCCGTGCTGTCGCGGTAGCGGCGGCGCCTGCTCCCGCGCGTCCGGCAAAAGTCGAAGCCGAAAAGGTCGAAGCCAAAAAAGTCGAGCCGCTGGAGCCCGAGCCCCAGCCGGTCCCAGCGCCGGCCAAGCCAACGATACCGCCGGCAGCCTCGGTCGCCGAATCCGTGCTGCAGGAAAGGCCCGAACCGAAGCCGGTGCCGCCTGTCACAGCGCCCGAGCCGACCCCGGTCGTTCCCGAGGCGGTTACGCCGAAAGAGCCTGCACCGGAAGTTCATTCACCGGAAATCCCCTCGCCGGGACTGCAGCCGGGCCCAAGCTTTCCGCCGCCGCCGGACAAGCCGGATACGCCCCAGCGCTGATCTAGATGGTTTGCCGGGTCGTGAAGCCGGCGCAGTGGCGCCGGATCTGGCTGGCGCCATAGGCCGTCTGTGCATCCGCCAGCGAAGCCCGCCGCAGGCTACGGGTCTGCGGCGCCCGGTCGGCGGTCGCGATCAGTTGTGCGACGAAGGTCGGATCGGGCCGCGGCGCCGACCGCGGCGACCAGTGCACGGATTGCGTTACCGGCACCAGCTCGACGCAGGCCGGTTCGTCGAGATTGACGAACTCGCCGTCGAGGATTTCATCCGATCGATCGCTATCCAGCATCGCACACCGTAACCGACTAAAACTGTCACGTTTTGGGACTTTACGCCCCCACTGCGATCTGCCTCGCAAGGCCTATGCCGCTTCCTAACAATTCGTTCCCGCCGTCCCGGAAAGTCTGAAAAACATGGTTTCCAGATTATTTATCAACATGGCCTAGCCTTGCGCGCGAAACCGCCACTATCCTCCACACCGCCGGTGTCCCGAATCGAGACGTCCTGATGCTACCTGTTCCACAAGCTTCCAGCATCCTCGCCTCGCTAAGTCAGGCGGCTTTCGTCTGGGACCTGACAGCGGATACCATCGCCTGGGGCGAGAATGCCGGCGCGGTCTTCACCGATATTCCAGTGGAAGCATTGGCCTCCGGCTCGGCCTTCGCCAGGCTGATCGAGCCTTCCCGTTCGATCCGTGACGAGGCGCTGGCCCGGTCGGCGCCGTCGCGGAGCGACGAAGGCGTCATCTACCGCATCGAATACGGCGTGCGGGCCGCAGCCTCCGCGCCGGTGATCTGGATCGAGGAAACCGGCTGCTGGTTCGCCGGGCCCGACGGTAAGCCCGTGCGCGCGCAAGGCATCGTCCGCATCAACAACGAGCGCCACGCCCGCGACGAGCAACTGATGCGGCTGTCGCGGCACGATCCGCTGACCGGCGAACTCAACCGCACCCATCTGGTCGCCGCGCTGGCGGAGACGATCGAGGAAACCATGCGTTTCCGGTCGGCGAGCGCGTTCATGCTGATCGGCATCGATCATCTGTCGCGCGTCAACGACGCCTTTGGCTTCGACGTCGCCGACGCCGTGATCGCCGAGGTCGGAAAACGCATCCGTCTCAAGCTGCGTGGCGGCGACGTGCTCGGCCGGTTCTCCGGCAACAAGTTCGGGCTGATCTTGCGGAACTGCACCGTCGACGACACCAACACCGCGGCCGAGCGTTTTCTTGCCGGAATTCGCGACGCGGTGATCCCGACCAAATCCGGCCCGGTCTCGGTGACGGCCTCGATCGGCGCGGTCACCATCACGCGCCATGCCCGCAATGCCGACGAGGCTGTCAACCGCGCCCAGGAAACGCTCGATGGCGCCAAGCGCCGCCGTGCCGGATCGTTCGCACTGTGGAAGCCGAACGTCGAGCGCGACGCGCAACGCCGCGTCAACATCCGCGTCACCGACGAGATCGTCACCGCACTCAACGAGCGCCGTATCGTCGCCGCGTTCGAGCCGGTGGTCGAGGCGCGCTCGCGACAGCCGGCGTTCTACGAGTGCCTGGTGCGGATGGAGCAGGCGGACGGGCAGGCGCTGCTGGCGCCCGATATCGTCCCCGTAGCTGAGCGACTGGGACTGATCCGGCTGGTCGACCACCGCGTGCTCGAACTCGCGATCGCCGAGCTTGCGGCGTCGCCGACCGTACGACTCAGCCTCAACGTCTCGCCCGACACCACGATGGATCCGGACTGGTGGGCTTCGATCGAATCGCTGATGCAGGCCTATCCTGGCGCCGGCGAGCGGCTGATCGTCGAGATCACCGAAACGGTCGCGATCCAGGATATCGACGATATCAGCGGCTTTGTGACTCGCCTGAAGAATTACGGCAGCCAGATCGCGATCGACGATTTCGGCGCCGGCTACACCTCGTTCCGAAACCTGCGCAAACTCGGCGTCGACATTGTGAAGATCGATGGTGCGTTCGTGCAGAACATCGCGCGCTCCGCGGACGATCGCGCTTTCGTGCACACGCTGATCGATCTGGCCAACCGCCTGCAGATCAAGACGGTGGCGGAATGGGTGCAGGACGAGGAAGCCGCGGTGATGCTGCGCGAATGGGGCTGCGACTATATCCAGGGCCGCCTGATCGGGCTGGCCTCGCCGGAGCGGCCGTGGGTGGCGGCGGGCGAGACCGTGCTGCCGGCGGCGGGATAGCTCTCTCCGCGAGTCGTCCCGGCCTTGAGCGCGGGACCTATACGCCGCGGCCTATCGGTGAGGTGACGGGCGGAGAGAATTTTCTATAACCACAAAAGCCGGTGGTTATGGGTCCCCGCCCCCCGTGCGCAATTGCGCACTAGGCGGGGACGACGAGAGCGTGAAGGCCTCTACTCGTCACTCTTCCTTCTTCGGCTCTTTCGACATGCGCTCGAGGCGGTCCTGCATGTCCTTCATCTGGCGGCGGAGGTCGTCGATGTTGCCACCGTCAAGCACCGGCTCAGGGGCCTTCTCGGGTTCGGTCGACACCGATCCGGCGCGCGGCGGCACGAACGGCTTGAACATCGAGAACGTCTGCTGAAACAATTCCATGTTGCGGCGGACGTGTTCTTCGAGCGGTGCGAACGGCGTGCCGCTGAAGGTGTTGGTGAGCTGCTGGCGGAATTTTTCCTGCTCGCGCGTCAGCGTGTCGATCGACTGCTCCAGATATTTCGGCACCACCATCTGCATGCTGTCGCCGTAGAAGCGGATCAACTGCCGCAGGAACGTGGTCGGCAGCAAATTCTGTCCGGCCTTGTTCTCCTGTTCGAAGATGATCTGCGCCAGCACCGAGCGGGTGATGTCGTCGCCGGTCTTGGCGTCGTAGACGAGAAAATCCTCGCCATCTTTCACCATCGCCGCGAGATCCTCGAGCGTCACATAGGTGCTGGTGCCGGTATTATAGAGCCGCCGATTGGCGTACTTTTTGATGGTCGTGGGTTGGTCTGACTTTGCCATAAGCTCACACAATACACCGAGAGCGGGGAACCCGACGGCATCGCCGACGGGCAGACGAGCAACGCAACGCAACAAAGTAAGCATTTTCAATTGGGTTCGGCTACCGTTTTGTGCGGCACGGTTAATTCCAAGGCATGGACGCTGCTATGGAAACCCTCATGGGGATCAATTTGAATGCGCCGCGGCAGGATTTTGGGCTTTGGCCGATTGACATGGGTCAATGGGGTTAACAGGATAAGGTGAGAGACAGGCATGCCGTCCGGCCGCCCGCCGTCAAAAGAAACCTCAACCACAGGAGATGTCCATGTCAGACGATGTCGTCATCGTCAGCGCCGCCCGCACCCCGGTCGGCAGCTTCAACGGCGCGTTCGCCACCACCCCGGCGCATGACCTCGGCGCCATCGCGATCAAGGCCGCGCTGGAGCGGGCTGGGATCGAGCCGGGCCGCGTTTCCGAAGTCATCATGGGTCAGATCCTGACCGCCGCTCAGGGTCAGAACCCCGCCCGCCAGGCTTCGATCGCCGCCGGCATACCGGTGGAAAGCCCGGCCTGGGGCGTCAACCAGCTCTGCGGTTCAGGCCTGCGCACGGTCGCGCTCGGCTACCAGGCGCTGCTCAATGGCGATTCCGAAATCGTGGTCGCCGGCGGCCAGGAATCCATGAGCATGGCTCCGCACGCGCAGTATCTGCGCAGCGGCGTCAAGATGGGCGCCTTTGAAATGGTCGACACCATGATCAAGGACGGCCTGTGGGACGCCTTCAATGGCTACCACATGGGCAACACCGCCGAGAACGTCGCGCGGCAGTACCAGATCACCCGCGCGCAGCAGGATGAGTTCGCGGTTGCCTCCCAGAACAAGGCCGAGGCCGCGCAAAAGGCCGGCAAGTTCACGGACGAGATCGTCCCCGTCACCATCAAGTCCCGCAAGGGCGACATCATCGTCAGCGCCGACGAATATCCGCGTCACGGCGCCACCGTCGATGCGATGGCCAAGCTGAAGCCCGCTTTCGAAAAGGACGGCACCGTCACCGCCGGCAGCGCGTCGGGCATCAATGACGGCGCCGCCGCGGTGGTGCTGATGACCGCCAAGCAGGCCGCCAAGGAAGGCAAGAAGGTGCTCGGCCGCATCGTCTCCTGGGGCCAGGCCGGCGTCGACCCGAAGATCATGGGCACCGGACCGATCCCGGCTTCCCGCGCCGCGCTGAAGAAGGCCGGCTGGAACATCGGCGACCTCGACCTGATCGAGGCCAACGAGGCGTTCGCGGCGCAGGCCTGCGCGGTCAACAAGGACCTCGGCTGGGACACGTCAAAGGTCAACGTCAATGGCGGCGCGATCGCGATCGGCCATCCCGTCGGTGCTTCCGGCGCCCGCGTGCTGGTGACGCTGCTGCACGAGATGCAGAAGCGCGATGCCAAGAAGGGCCTCGCCACGCTGTGCATCGGCGGCGGCATGGGAATTGCGATGTGCATTGCACGCGACTGAACTAAAGGCAGAGTGACTGGTTGAATGATGAAAAGATCATCTGTCACCCGCAGCCCGAATTGCTAAAGATGGAATGCCCGGTCTCGCGCCGGGCATTTTCATCTCCGGAGTGTTTTCTTGAACGCTTCAAACCTGCAGGCTGAGCTTCGTCAAAAGACCGGGACAATTCCGGCTTATAAAGAAGACCACCAGGGAGGACTACGATATGGCACGTGTTGCATTGGTTACCGGCGGGACGAGGGGCATCGGAGCGGCGATCAGCAAGTCGCTGAAAGCAGCGGGCTACAAGGTGGCGGCAAGCTACGCCGGCAATGACGCCGCCGCCGAGAAGTTCAAATCGGAGACCGGCATTCCCGTTTACAAGTGGGACGTCAGCTCGTTCGACGCCTGTGCGGCCGGCGTCAAGCAGGTCGAGGCCGACCTTGGGCCGGTCGACGTGCTGATCAACAATGCCGGCATCACCAAGGACGGCGCCTTCCACAAGATGACGCTCGATCAGTGGAACGCAGTCATCAACACCAATCTCGGCTCGCTGTTCAACATGACGCGCCAGGTGATCGAAGGCATGCGCGCGCGCAAGTTCGGACGCGTCATCAACATCTCCTCGATCAACGGCCAGAAGGGCCAGTTCGGCCAGGTGAATTATTCCGCGGCCAAGGCCGGCGACATCGGCTTCACCAAGGCGCTGGCGCTGGAGAACGCCAAGGGCGGTATCACCGTGAACGCGATCTGCCCCGGCTACATCAACACCGAGATGGTGCAGGCGGTGCCGAAGGAGGTGCTGGAGAAGAGCATCCTGCCGCTGATCCCGGTCAACCGCCTCGGCGAGCCCGAGGAAATCGCCCGCGCGGTGGTGTTCCTCGCCGCGGATGAAGCAGGAGCCATCACCGGCTCGACGCTGTCGATCAACGGCGGCCAGTACATGGTGTGATCGTCGTGACGTCATTGCCTGCAACAAACGTCGAAGCGTCATGCGCAAGGGCGTTAGTCCCGAAGCAATCCACGTCTTTAAAGCATCGCAAGAAGGACGTGGATGGCTTCGCTTCAGCTCGCAATGACGAAGATCTTGCCGATGACTCCCCGCACCGCCACACTGATCGGACTGACCGCGATCCTGATGTGGTCGCTGCTGTCGGTGCTGACGGTGGCGACCGGAAAAATTCCGGCGTTCCAGCTCGCCGCGATGACGTTCGCGATCGGCGCGCTGGTCGCATTCGCCAGCTTCCTGTTCCGGCCCTCCGCCTTCAAGGCGCTCAAGCAGCCGCTGGTCGCCTGGGTCGTCGGCGTCGGCGGACTGTTCGGCTATCACGCGCTGTATTTCCTCGCGCTGCGCTTCGCGCCGCCGGCCGAAGCGGGGCTGTTGAATTATCTCTGGCCGCTGCTGATCGTGCTGTTCTCCTCGCTGTTGCCGGGCGAGCATCTGGCGCCGCATCACATCATCGGCGCACTGCTCGGGCTTGCCGGCACCGCGTTGCTGTTCGCCGGCAATGGCGCGAGCTTTGCGCCGGGCCAGATACCCGGACTGGCTGCGGCCTTCATCGCAGCCTTTGTGTGGGCGGCCTACTCGGTGATGTCGCGCAAGCTGAAGGCCGTGCCGACCGATGCGGTGGCGGGTTTTTGTCTTGCCACCGCAGTGCTGGCCGCTCTGGTCCATGGCATGGTCGAGACCACGGTGTGGCCGGAGACGATGGGGCAGTGGCTTGCGATCATCGCGCTCGGCGTCGGCCCTGTCGGCGCAGCGTTCTTTGTCTGGGACATCGGCATGAAGCGCGGCGATATCCGCGTGCTGGGTGCGGCGTCCTACGCGACGCCGCTGCTGTCGACGGCGTTTCTGATCCTCGCTGGTTATGCGCAGCCGACCGCGACGATTGCGATCGCCGCGATCCTGATCGCGGGCGGCGGATTGATCGCGGCAAAGGATATGGTGTTGAGAAAGAAGGCGTAGGATGGGTAGAGCGAAGCGAAACCCATCATCTAACCGCGCGGATGGAATTGACGGGTTTCGCTTCGCTCTACCCATCCTACGAAATCACGCTGGCTCCCAACCCTTCGGCGCCAGCTCGAATTTCGCAAACTCGAATCCGGGCGCGACCGTGCAGCCGACCAGCGTCCAGTCGCCGCTGCTCTCGGCCGCCTGCCAGGCGTGCGGCGGCACGATCGCCTGCGGCATTTCGCCGGCCGTGAGATCGGGGCCGAGCTTGATGCTGCGCTGGCCGCTGTCATCAGCGATTTGCAGCGTCAGCGGCGCGCCCGCATAGTAGTGCCAGACCTCGACGGCATCGATGCGATGCCAGTGCGAGCGCTCGCCACGCGCCAACAGGAAATAGATCGCGGTCGATCGCGAACGGCCGCCGGCATCCACGCCAGTGTCGCGAAAGGTCTCGCGATAATGGCCGCCTTCGGGATGCGGCTTGAGGTCGAGCCGCGTGATGATGTCGGCGGCGGCTTTCGGCAACGCCATCAGGACTTGTTCTTGCGTTCGCGCAATTCGCCGAAAACTTTTTCGGCGCTCGCGCCCTTCATATGCAGCTTTGCCGCCACCGACGGCTCGTCGGCGCGCAGGAAGACGTTGGCCTTCTTTTCCTCGCCCAGCAGCACCGGGATCGTCGGCTTGTTCTCCGCGCGCAGCCGCGTCACTTCCGCCGCGCGCGCCTGCAGCGCGGGATTGTCGCCGTCGACCGTGAGCGCGAACTTGACGTTCGACGCGGTATATTCATGACCGCAATAGAGTTTGAAATCGTCGGGCAACGCGCGCAGCTTCAACAGCGAATCCCACATCATCGGATAGGTGCCCTCGAACACCCGGCCGCAGCCGATCGAGAACAGCGTGTCGGCGGCGAACACCGCCTTTTCATTGTCGAACACGTAGGAGATGTGATCGAGCGTATGGCCGGGCGTTTCCAGCACCCGCGCCAGCAGGCTACCGACCTTGATGACGTCGCCATGGCCGGCGCGCAAATCGACATTGGCGATCTTGGTCGACTTGTCGTTGGGGGCGACGACCCGGCAGTTATATTTTTGCTTCAGTTCGGCGACGCCGCCGACGTGGTCGTGGTGATGGTGGGTGACGAGGATGTCCGTCAGCGTCCAGCCCTCGCGCTCCAGCGCCTTGATGATCGGGCCGGCTTCCGGCGCGTCGATCGATGCGGTGGCCTTGGTCGCGGGATCGTGGATTAGATAGCCGAAATTGTCGCTGAGGCAGGTGAAGGTGCGAATTTCCGCGGCCATGGTAGCTCCGTGGTTCAAGGCTTTCGGCCCCATTAAGCCCAAAGAAATATGGCGTTAACGCTTGCGCGGCAATGCCAATTTCGGCGCGCCGCAACGAAACACGATGTGGTAGATTGCGCCCATGACCATCGACGTCATCGATCTCCGCGATTTCTATTCGCAGCGCCTCGGCATCGTGGCGCGGCAGTTGATCAACCGCGGCATCCGGGCGCGCTGGCCCGACGCGGCCGGGCAGCGCGTGCTCGGGCTCGGCTATCCGACGCCCTATCTCGGCCTGTTTCGCGGAGATTCCGAGCGCTGCATTGCGTTCATGCCGGCAGCCCAAGGCGTGTTGAAGTGGCCGACGGCGCGACCCGCGCTGGCGACCCTGATCGACGAATTTTCGATGCCGCTGCCGGACGCCGCGGTGGACCGGATCCTCCTGGTCCACGCGCTGGAAATGTCCGATGATCCGGAGCGTCTGCTGCGCGAGGTCTGGCGCGTGCTGGCGCCGTCCGGCCGGTTGATCGCCGTCATCCCGAACCGGCGCGGCGTGTGGACGCGCACCGACGCGACGCCGTTCGGTCACGGCCGGCCCTATTCGCGTGCGCAGATCACGCAATTGCTGCGGCAGACCTGGTTCACGCCGGCGTCATGGGGCGAGGCGTTGTTCATGCCGCCGGTCGGCAATGGCTGGTTCCTGCGTTCGGCGGTGGCGTGGGAGCGCGTGGGTGCGGCGCTGTCGCTGCCGTTTGCAGGCGTCCATATCGTGGAGGCGACCAAGCAGGTCTATCGTGCGATCCCCGCGGGCCGCGAACGCACGCGGCTAATTCCGTCGCTGGAGCCGGTGCTGGTGCCGTCGTCGACGGCGACGCGGTATAAGGTGTGATCTCAGTGGTCGTCCCTGCGCGCTTGCGAACGCAGGGCCCACCATTTATTTGTTAAGTCGTTGACAGATGTTGATGAGCACGCTTCGCTCTTGCCCACGCTGCGACAGCGAGTCGTCCTACTCATTCCCCGGATTGAAATCTTCGCTGGGCGCGGCTGGTGCGGCCATGCCCTCGGGACGCGGGCCATGCGGCCGGCGACGCCGGCGCGGGAAACGCTCGCCGCCGCGGCCTTCCTCGTACGCGCCGGGCGCGCCATTCACCTGCGGCTGCGGGCCGGTGATGAAGGAGGGCAGGCGGTCGACGCCGCCGGCATCGGCGATCACCGGCTGCGGCTGGGGTTGCGGCTGATATTGCGGCTGCGGACGATGCTCGCGTTCGCGATGCTGCTCGCGCGGCTGCGAATCGCGCTGATAGGGCTGGCCATCGCCGCGCTGCTCGCGCGGATTGTTGTCGCGGACGTAGGGTTGCGGTTGCTGCGGGGCGAAACCCGGCTCCTGGCCGAAATGCGAAAAGCTCTCGCCCTCGTCGTCGCCGTCTTCCGTCGTCGGCTGCGTTTCGTTGTCGGCGCGCGGCTGCGGCTGGTTCTGCCGGAACTGCTCCTGCGCGGCGGCGATCAGCCGGAAGTAGTGTTCGGCGTGCTGGTAGTAGTTCTCGGCTGCGACCGGGTCGCCGGAAGAGCGCGCGTCACGCGCCAGCTGAACGTATTTTTCGGCTACGTGCGAGGCGGTGCCGCGGATCTTGATATCGGGTCCGTTCGATTCGAACACCCGAGTCATCGGGTTTTGACCGCGCCGGTTATTATTGTTGCTATTGTTGTTGCTGCTATTGTTGTTGTTATTCCGGTTACGCATCCGCTTGTTGTTCTGACCGTTTCTCATGTCTCGCCTTTATTCCAGCCCTGAAGTTATGCAGTTGCCGTCGTAGCCTGATCGGATTCGGCGTGCGCCAAGGCACACCGAATCACGGCGCACCGAATCACGATGCCGTCCAGATTCTCGTCGTCGATTTTGCTAACCATCGCGTTCAGCAAAGACGCGTTCCCCAATCGGCGGCATATATTCGCCCGCCGGAACAATCATTCAGCGTGCCAAAACCAGCCTGGTCGTCTTGCGTGACGGCTTCGCGAAACAGGCGGTTGCGTAAGTCTTCAAGCGCAATATCAGGCTTTCGTTCGCTTTACGGTCGAGAGCAGCACAGCTCCAGCTATTGCGCTCAATTCGACCTGCTTTTGGAACCTTTCACCCGGCGGGCTCTCTTTTCGAGAACTCTGGCCTCACCCGCATCGTCTTACGGGGGCCAGCAACCCTGGACCGATGTTGTGGGCGGAACGTAGTCGCTCCCGGGGAATATTCCAAGGGGTTTTTTTGCGTTCCAGGAGGACTTTATCGGGCCAATTTATGGCCTGCGACGGCCCTTGGAATGCCCGCCAGATCGGCCTTGGGCGTGGCCGTGGGCGTTAACCCGGCGTTGGTCATAAAAGCTTCAATCGGACCGCTTTGGCCTAGCCCGGCTTCGACGACGAGATGGCCGCCGGGCGCCAGAAGATGGGCCGCCTGGGGAATCAGCGCACGGTAAGCGTCCAGCCCGTCGGCGCCGCCGTCGAGCGCGGCCAGGGGATCGTGATGGCGGACCTCCGCCGCCAGGCCATCGATATCAGCGGTGCGGATATAGGGCGGGTTGGAAACGATCAGATCGAACGGGCCGGTGAGGCCGGTTGCATAATCGCACGCGATGAACGTTGCGCGATTAGACAGGCCGGCGCGCGTTGCATTGGCCGCGGCGATTTCCAACGCGCGCTCCGAAATGTCGGTCCCGAATCCCTGCGCCGCCGGCAACTCGGACAGCAGCGCCAGCAAAATCGCGCCGGAGCCGGTGCCGAGATCGGCGATGCGCAAGGGACGATCGAGGTCCTGGTTTGCACGCAACAGCTCCAGCGCCAGTTCGACCACGGTCTCGGTATCAGGCCGCGGCACCAGCGTCGCGGACGACAGCTGCAGGGGCAGGCCCCAAAACTCCTTCTCGCCGACAATGCGCGCGACCGGTTCTCCGGCGAGGCGACGGCGTGCGAAATCGTCGAGGCGAGCCGATTCGTCCGGAGTGAGCTGGCGCTGCGCGGCCGATATCAGGCCCGTCAGATCGAGGCTGAGGGCGTGGCCCGTCAAAATCCGCGCGTCGAGGTCGGCGGATTCGATGGCGGCGGATTTGAATCTCGCGGCGAGCGCGCGCCGCGCGGCTTCGATGGTTGGAGCGACGAAGTCCGTCATGCTGCGTTCTCGCGCAATTCCCTCCGCACGTCGTCCCTGCGAACGCAGGGACCCATACGCCGCGGCCCTTCGATTGAGGCGGTGTGGGTTGATATCTTGCGCAACAACGAGACGCTGGTGGCTATGGGTCCCTGCGTTCGCAGGGACGACAGCGAGTTTGCCGCTCACGCCGCAGCACCCTGGGCCGCAAGTTGCGCGGCCTGGTGCTCTGTCGTCAGCGCGTCGGTCAATTCGCCCAGCGCCTCGCCCGCGATCACCTGCGGCAATTTGTAGAGCGTCAGATTGATGCGGTGGTCGGTGACGCGGCCTTGCGGGAAATTATAGGTGCGGATGCGCTCGCTGCGGTCGCCGGAGCCGACCTTCTCCTTGCGGTCGGCGGAGCGCACCGCATCGATACGCTGCTGTTCGGCGTCATAGATGCGCGAGCGCAAAATGTTCATCGCGGAGGCGCGGTTCTTGTGCTGCGAACGGCTGTCCTGCATCATGACCACGATGCCGGTCGGAATATGGGTGATGCGGATCGCCGATTCGGTCTTGTTGACGTGCTGGCCGCCGGCGCCCTGCGCGCGCATGGTCTCGATCCGCAAATCGTCGTTCTTGATGTCGACATCGACATCCTCGACCTCGGGCAGCACGGCAACGGTCGCGGCGGAGGTGTGAATGCGGCCCTGCGTCTCGGTGTCGGGCACGCGCTGCACCCGGTGCACGCCGGATTCGAATTTCAGTTTGGCGAATGCGCCGCGGCCCTGCACCTCGGCGATGATTTCCTTGAAGCCGCCCACGGTGCCTTCGGAGGCCGAGATCACCTCGACCTTCCAGCCCTGCAACGCGGCAAACCGCTCGTACATCCGGAACAGGTCGCCGGCGAACAGCGAGGCTTCGTCGCCTCCGGTGCCGGCGCGGATTTCCAGCACGACGTTGCGGTCGTCCATCGCGTCCTTGGGCAGCAGCGCCACGCGAATCTTCTGCTGCAGTTCGGCGACATGTGCCTGCAGCGTTTCGAGTTCGGCTTCGGCCATGCCGCGCATTTCGGGATCGGTGGCGGAATCCGTCAACAGCTGCTCGGTGCCCGCGATCTCGGCCCGCGCCCCGCGATAGGCTTTTACCGCCTCGATCAGCGGATTGAGTTCGGCGAGCTCGCGCGTGATCTGGACGTATTTTTCGGAATTCACCTGGCCCAGCAGTTCGGCCTCCAGCGAGGCGTGGTGGGCGAGCAGGATGTCGAGTTTGGCTTCGGGTAGCATGGCGTGATTCTCGGGAACGAAAGGGAAGGCGGCGTTGTCGGCAAACAGCCTCGCTACAACGACAGCCCCTCGGCTTCCGCGAATTCCGTCAGTTTCTTGCGGATCGAGACGCTGCCGGCCGGTGCATCGACCAGCGGCATCATGACGGCCTCGGCCTTCTTCGCATCGAGGTCCAGGATCATCGCCTTCACCGGACCGTGGCCGGTCGCGGAAAGCGACAGCGAGCGGTAGCCGAGCGCGATCAGCGCCAGCGCGCCAAGCGGTTTTGAGGCCATCTCGCCGCACAGCGACGCCGTTTTCTTCGCCGCCTGAGCCTTGCGCACGATGTCGCGCAAGGCACGCAGGATCGGCGCGGACATGGTGTCGAATCGCTCGGAAACCTTGGCGTTGCCGCGGTCGACCGCGTACATGAACTGGAACAGGTCGTTCGATCCGACCGAAAGGAAATCGACCCTCTTGAGGAGCTCGTCGAGCTGATAGAGCAGCGCCGGCACCTCCACCATGGTGCCGACGTCGATGCGTTCCGGCAGCGCATGGCCGTGCTGGCGCAGATAAGTCAGCTCGCGCTCGACGATCGCCTTGGCCTGGTCGAACTCTGCGACATCCGAAATCATCGGGAACATGATCCTCAGCGCGCGGCCGCCGCCGGCCCGCAGCAGCGCGCGGATCTGGCCGCGCAACAATCCCGGCCGGTCCAGCCCGAGCCGGATCGCGCGCCAGCCGAGCGCGGGATTTTCTTCGATCACGGCCTCCATATAGGGCAGCGCCTTGTCGCCGCCGATATCGAGGGTGCGGAACGTCACGGGCTTGGAGCCCGCGGCGTCGAGCACGGTGCGATAGAGCGCCAACTGGTCCGAACTGCGCGGCAGGCTCTGGCCGACCATGAACTGCAATTCGGTGCGGAACAGCCCGATGCCGGCGCTGCCGGTATCGTCGATATGCGGCAGGTCGATCACCAGGCCCGCATTGATCATCAGTTCGACCTTCTGGCCGTCCTTGGTGACGCAGGGCTTGTCGCGCAGCGCGGCATATTGCGCCTGCCGCCGCGCGCGAAACCGCACACGTTCGGCGTAGGCCGATTCGATCTCGGCTGAGGGGCGAACATAGATCGAGCCGGAGGTGCCGTCGACGATGATGGCGTCGCCGGGGTCGGCGATCCCGGCCGCGTTAGGCACTTCACCTACGGCGGGAATGCCGAGCGCGCGCGCCACGATCGAGACGTGCGAGTTGGCGGTGCCTTCCTCCAGCACCAGGCCGCGCAGCCGCTTGCGGTCATAGTCGAGCAGCGCCGCAGGCCCCATCGCGCGCGCGATCAAAATGGCGTTCTCGGGCAACTGCTCGCGCGACGGCGCATGATCCTGTCCGACCAGTTGCCGCATCAGGCGGTGGCCGAGATCTTCCAGATCGTGCAGGCGGTCGCGCAGATATGGATCGGTCGAGCGCAGCATGCGCGCGCGGGTGTCGGACTGCACGCGCTCGACGGCGGCCTCGGCGGTGAGGCCGGTGGCGACCGCCTCATGCAGCTTGTGCGACCAGCCGTGGTCGTTGGCGAACATGCGATAGGCTTCCAGCACGTCGCGGTGCTCGCCGCCCTCGGCGACGTCGCCGCGCTCCAGCATGCGGTCGAGGTCGGCGCGCAGCTTGGCCAGCGCGGCATCCAGCTTCTTGAGTTCCTTCGGCAGGTCTTCGGCGATGTAGTTGGTGATGACGACGCGCGGCTCGTGCAGCACGACATGGCCGAGCGCGATGCCGTCGGAAAGGATGGCGCCTGATTTGTGCAGGGAGTGCCGCGACGCAGGTTCCGCGCCGGGCTGCGCCAGCGCCGCCAGTTCGCCCGAGGCGATCATTTCCGCCAGCACCATGGCGGTGGTCTGCAGCGCCTCGACCTCTTCCTCGACATAGGTGCGCTTGGCGCGGTTCTGCACCACCAGCACGCCGAGCGTGTTGCCGGCGCGCAGGATCGGCACGCCGAGGAACGAGTGGTAGATTTCTTCGCCGGTTTCCGGGCGGAACGAGAACGCCGGATGGCTTTGCGCGTCCGAGAGATTGAGCGGGCTGGCCTCGCTGGAGACCAGGCCGACCAGGCCCTCATGCGCGTTAAGCACCGTTCGGTGCACGGCGTCGCGGTTCAGGCCCTCGGTGGCATAGAGTTCGAGCGTGGTATCGACGCGCAGCACGTAGCAGGAGCAGACCTCGGCCACCATGTTGGCCGCGATCAGCACCACGATCTTGTCCAGGCGCTCCTGCGCCGAGACCTGCTCCGCCATGGTTTCGCGGAGCCGTCTCAACAAGACGCGGGGGCCTCCCGACGCGCTCCGCATGTGCTGGTATCCTCCCCCGCATGTCCAGCCCGCCGGACGGCCGGCGGCTGGCGTGAAACGCTCGAAAAACAACAATTTTATTCATTCGGCGCCGCCGCAGGCACCTGATCACGGCCGGATCGGGATCGCCAAAACCGTCGCGCAGTCTGCGGCAACCCACCTCACAGGCCGTATAGCCAATCGAGGCTTGTTTTGCCAAGCAAAACGCCTGCCAGAACCAATAACGTATGTGTCAGCGCCGATGCTGCGCCAGCGAAGCGCATGATTGGTCAGACCACCCGCCAAATTTGGGAGAAAATCGTTCTACGCTTGGTCGAGCCCGTAGAGGGTATGCAAGGTACGCACCGCCAGCTCGGTATAGGCGGCGTCGATCAGCACCGAAAACTTGATCTCGGAGGTGGTGATGGCGCGGATGTTGATATTGCGCTCCGACAGCGCCTTGAACGCCTTCGCCGCGACGCCGGCATGGCTGCGCATGCCGCTGCCGATCACCGAGACCTTGGAGACGTCGGTGGCGCTGTCGAGCCTGGCGTAGCCGATCTTGTCCTTCGACGAGGTGATGGTGTCGCGGGCGCGGGTATAGTCGGAGGCCGGAACGGTGAAGGTGAGGTCGGTGGTCTTGCCGTCCTCGGAGACGTTCTGGACGATCATGTCGACATTGATGTTGGCGTCCGCCAGCGGCCCGAAGATCGCGGCGGCAACACCGGGCTTGTCCTGGATCTGGCGCAGCGAAATCTGGGCTTCGTCCTTTGAGAAGGCGATGCCGGTGACGACGTGGCTTTCCATGATTTCCTCCTCGCTGCAGATCAGCGTGCCCGGCGGCGTGCCGTGCGGGTCGATATCCTCGGGCTTGTCGAAGCTGGAACGGACGAACACGGGCATGTTGTGCACCATGCCGAGTTCCACCGAGCGCACCTGGAGGACCTTGGCGCCGAGCGAAGCCAGTTCCAGCATGTCCTCGAACGCGATCTTGTCGAGGCGCCGCGCCTTCGGAACCACCCGCGGGTCGGTCGTGTAGACGCCGTCGACGTCGGTATAGATGTCGCAGCGGTCGGCGCGAATCGCGGCCGCGATCGCCACCGCCGAGGTGTCCGAGCCGCCGCGGCCGAGCGTGGTGATTCGGTTGGTCTGCGGGTTGATGCCCTGGAAGCCGGCGATGACGGCGACTTCCTTGCGGTCGGCGAAACGGCTCATGAGCTCGGTGCCGTCGATTTCGAGAATCCGCGCCGAGGCATGAGCGTCGGAAGTCAGAATCGGGATCTGCCAGCCCTGCCAGGAGCGGGCCTGGATGCCCATGCCTTGCAGCGTGATCGCGAGCAGGCCCGAGGTCACCTGTTCGCCGGATGCCACCACAGCGTCATATTCGCGCGCATCATGCATCGGCGAGGCGTCGCGGCACCATTCCACGAGCTCGTTGGTCTTGCCGGACATGGCCGACACGACGACGGCGACATCGTGTCCGGCGTCGACTTCACGCTTGACGTGACGCGCGACGTTGCGGATGCGGTCGATATTGGCGACGGACGTACCGCCGAATTTCATCACGAGGCGGCCCATGACGACGCGTGCATTCCCTGTGAGGATAAGTAAGGTGGCCCGCACGGAAATTGGAGCGCCCGGACCGAAAGCGGCGTATACATAGCGGCGCGGTCGGGAGCAAGCAACCAGCTCGGTTTTCGGTCCAAAAATGTCGCAAATGGCTGGCGTAGCGGGTTAATTCAGGACGGGCGTATGGGCCGGTATATCGACGACATCCTACAACCCGGCGAGAAGGTGCTGTATTCGACCAACGCGCACTGGATATTCTTCCTGCCGGCGATCGTCGGCTGGATTATAGCGGCCGTACTCCTGGTGCTCTCGGGCTTCGTGCCGGCGGGGCCACCCGCACTGGTCTGTCTGTCGCTGGCGGCGATTTCGGCCATCGCTGCGTTGTACAAGACGGCAACCGCCTGGTTCCATCGCTGGACTACAGAGACCGACGTCACCAATTTCCGCGTCGTCCACAAGACCGGGTTCGTCAAGCGGCAGACGTTCGAGATGAGCGTGGACAAGGTCGAGAGCGTCGACGTCAACCAGAGCATCCTCGGCCGCCTCCTCAACTACGGGGACGTGACGGTGCTGGGGGTCGGCGAAGGCGGCAAGACCCTCGATATGATCGAGTCGCCGCTGTCGTTCCGCAATGCCATCACCGCACGACCGGCCGGCACTTAAACATGGCCAACCAGCAGAACTCTTCCGCCGGCGGTGCTTCGATTCCGGGTTCGACCGTCGATCCTGCCGAAGTCGCGAAATTCTCGAAATTGTCGGACGAGTGGTGGGACCCCAAGGGCAAGATGGCCCCGCTGCACAAGATCAATCCGCTGCGGCTCGGCTATATCCGCGACGCCGCCTGCCGCAAGTTCGATCGCAATGTGCGAAGCCTGAGTTGCCTGTCGGGCCTGCGCATTCTCGATATCGGTTGCGGCGCAGGCCTGCTGTGCGAGCCGTTCACCCGGCTCGGCGCGCAGGTGATCGGGATCGATCCGTCCGCCACCAACATCGCCGCCGCACGGCTGCATGCCGACAAGGGGCATCTGTCGATCGACTATCGCTGCACCACCGTCGAGGAGATGGATGTGCGCGAGCGCTTCGACATCGTTCTGGCGATGGAAGTGATCGAGCACGTCACCGATGTCGGCGCCTTCCTCGCCCGCTGCGCGGCCATGGTCAAGCCAGGCGGCTTGATGGTGGTCTCGACGCTGAACCGCAACTGGAAGAGCTTTGCGCTCGCGATCGTCGGCGCCGAATACGTGCTGCGCTGGTTGCCGCGCGGCACCCATCAGTGGGACAAGTTCGTCACCCCCGACGAACTCGCCCGGCATCTCGCCAACAACAAGCTCACCATCACCGAGCAGGCCGGCGTGGTCTACAATCCGCTCGCCGACCGCTGGAACATCTCGTCCGACATGGGCGTGAACTACATGGTGGTGGCGGAGGGGGCGTAGAAGCGAGCCGTAGCCACGCAACAGGTGTCGTCCCGGCGAACGCCGGGACCCATACTCCGCGGCGCTAATTGGGTAACGAGACGTCTGCCATTCGTGTTCAAACGAGAGATCACGGCGTATGGGTCCCGGCGTTCGCAGGGACGACGAGCTATTTTGGCTTAATCGCAATCCTGTCATGATCGCCGGTTCTGGTTGACCACGCCGATCTCGCCCGGCACGGTGCATCACTTTCCTGCCGGTACTTCCCCCATGTTCACCGTCGCCTCGCTCTGGATTCCCTTCACCATCGTCGCTGCCCTCGGCCAGGTCGCGCGCAACGCGATGCAGCGGTCGTTGACGGGGCCGCTGGGAACGTGGGGCGCGACCAATATCCGCTTCCTGTTCGGTTTCCCGTTTTCGATCGTGTTCTTCGCGGTCGTGGTCGCGGTGACCGGCGACGGCGTGCCGTGGCCGACGGCGATGTTCTGGCCATGGTTGCTATTGGGCGCGCTGAGCCAGATCGTCGCTACCGGGCTGATGCTGCTGGCGATGAACGACCGCTCGTTCGTGGTGACGACGGCGTATCTGAAGACCGAAGCGATCCAGACCGCGATCTTCGGCTTCATCTTCCTCGGCGATCATCTGACGCTGCTGAAGGTGGTCGCGATCATGATCGCGACGATCGGCGTGGTGATCACCGCGCTGCGGCCGGGCGGCGACAAGGGCTTTGCCGAGCTGAAGCCGACCATCATCGGCCTGGTCGCCGCCGGTTGCTTCGCGCTCTCGGCGATCGGTTTTCGCGGCGCCATCATCAGCGTGCCCGGCGTCTCCTTCGTGACGACGGCGTCGTTCACGCTGGTGCTCGGGTTGTTCGTCCAGACGCTGGTGCTGACGATCTATCTGCTGTTTCGTGCGCCCGACGTGCTCAGGAAGATTTTTGGATTGTGGAAACCCTCGATGCTCGCGGGCTTCATGGGCGCGTTCGCCTCGCAATTCTGGTTTCTGGCGTTCGCGCTGACGGCGGCCGCGAATGTGCGCACGCTGGCGCTGGTCGAGGTGCTGTTCGCGCAAGGCCGTGGCGTATTACTCTGTTCAAGCAGCCACTGTCGGCGCGTGAACTGTCCGGCATCGTGCTGATCGTGGTCGGCGTTGCGCTGCTGGTTGCGGCTTAGGTAAGTCGTCATTCCGGGGCGCGCGAAGCGCGAACCCGGAATCCAGCCGCTGCCAGGTCGGTCTTGATGTGATAACCGGCACCACCCGAGCGGAGAGTTGGATTCGGGTTCGCCGCGTTGCGGCGCCCCGGAATGACATTGCAGCTAGCATAATTCCTGATCGTCCGGCAGTACCGGCAGCGGCGACACTTCGACGCCTTCGTCAATCAAGGAACGGGCTTCCTCCGGCGAGGCCTCGCCATAGATCGGGCGATGCTCGATATCGCCGTAATGCATCTTGCGCGCTTCGTTGGGGAAGCGCTCGCCGACATTGTCGGCATTCTTCACGATGTGATCGCGCAATTCCTTGATCTTGGCGCGCAGCTCGAGTTCCTGCGCCATCAGCAGCGGCGTCGCTTCCGATGACGCCGTCACTTCTGCGGGCGCGGCCGGCGTCGGCGACGTGGTCTCGCGGCCCTTCTTGCTCACGATCCGCGGGGCCATGATGGCGCGCTCGACCTTAGCCGAGCCGCAGGCGGGGCAACTCACCAGCTTGCGCTTCTCCTGGCTTTCATAGGCCGAGGAGCTTTGAAACCAGCTTTCGAACGTGTGCCCCTTCTCGCAGCGAAGGTTGTAGCGGATCATGCCGAACCCCGGACGAGGTGCAGATGCTCGGGGCCCGCCTTGGGATCGGCGATGCCGAAGCGCCGTCCATGCTGCAGCGACGGCACGGTTTTCCGGGCGGTCTCGACCCTGGAGGTATCGATCTCGGCGAGGAATACGCCGGGTTCGACGCCGCCCTCGGCGAGAATCTCGCCCCAGGGTGCGATGATCAGCGAATGGCCGTAGGTCTCGCGCTTGTTCTCATGCATGCCGCATTGCGCCGCCGCGAACACGAAGCAACCGGTCTCGATGGCGCGGGCGCGCAGCAACGTATGCCAGTGCGCCTCGCCGGTCTTCTTGGTGAAGGCTGACGGCACCGTCAGGAACGACGCACCGCTCTCGGCGAGCGCGCGATAGAGCGCGGGGAAGCGCACGTCGTAGCAGATCGTCAGCCCGATCCGGCCCCAAGGCAGGTCCGAGATCACGGCGGTCTCTCCCGGCTGGTAGTTGGCGGATTCGCGATAGCTCTCGCCGCCGGGCAGATCGATATCGAACATATGGATCTTGTCGTAGCTGGCGAGCACGTTGCCGTCGGGCGCGATCAGGAACGAGCGGTTGACGGCCTTCTCGGGCGAAAAGCGCAACGCCAGCGAGCCGATGTGAAGATGGATTTTCAGTTCCTGCGCGAGTTCGCGATAGGCTTTCAGCGAGAGATCGTCTTCCTCCGATGCGAGATGCTCGAACAGCGCCTTGCGATTCAGTTGCATCATGTTGCTCACCTCGGGGGTGAGCACGTAATCGGCGCCTTGCGCTGCCGCCTCGCGGATCAGTTCGATGCCCTGCTCGAGGCTCGGCCCGGGCAACAGTCCGGTGCGCATCTGCACCATGGCGGCGGTAAAGGTCGAGCCAGCGCTCATGAGGAGGCCTTTTCTCCTGCCAGCAGGCCGTCGAGCTTGCCCGCGCGGTCCAGCGCGTAAAGCTCGTCACAGCCGCCGACATGGGTTGTACCGATGAATATCTGCGGAAAGGTCGAACCGTGCCCGGCACGCTCGTACATCTGCTCGCGATAGGCTGGGTCGTCTGCCGCGCTCAATTCGGTGAACGCGGCGTTCTTGCGCGTCAGCAACGATTTGGCGGCGGTGCAATAGCCGCAGCCCGGACGGGTGTAGATTTCAATGGCGGTCATGGCGCGCTCTGATTTGGCAAGTACTTGAACTACAAGTACTTGAATTATATGGGAGCGCGGTGGCTGTCCACAACCCGCGCGAATACCAGCACATCGACCTGCGCGGCCTTGGCGCGGAGCAGCGCCCGGGCGCAAGCGTCCGTCGTGGCGCCCGAAGTCAGGACATCGTCGACCAGGACGACGCGGCGGCCGGCAATCTCCGCACTGCGTTCCGATGCGACCTTGAAAGCGCCTTGAACGTTGCTGGCGCGCTGCGGCCGGGACAGCCCGATCTGCTGCGCGGTCGGGCGGATGCGGCGAAGCGCCTCGGACACCAATTTGACGCCGCTTTGCCGTGAAATCACCCGCGCCAGCGCGCCGGACTGGTTATAGCGGCGGCTCCAGCCGCGCCGCCAGTGCAGCGGAACCGGCACCAGAACGTCGGCTTCCGCGAGCAATTCCTGTCCGGCGCGGGCCATCCAGCGGCCCATGGCGGGTGCCAGATCCGTGCGGTCCTGGTATTTCAACGAATGCACCAGCGTGCGGGCGACGTCGTCATAGCGCACCGCGGCGCGGGCGCGCTGGTAGGCGGGTGGGCTGGCAATCGCCTCCATCGACAGCAATTCCGGGCCGGGATCATACACAAACGGTATGCCCAGCCGCGGACAGAACGGCTGGGCGATGAACGACAGTTTGGCCCAGCACGCCGCGCAAACCCCCTCACCATCGACCGGCTCGCGGCAGGAAACGCACTGCGTCGGCAGCGCGATGTCGAGCGCGAGCTTTGGCAGATGCGCAAACGCGTCGCGGCAGGCGCTCAACGCGCCGCGGAGATGGCTGGTGATGGAGCGTGGTGGTGATGGCTCGGCGTCCATGTGGCAAGGCTAGCGCCGGCAGGCCGCGTGCTCAAGCGCAGGATTGCCAGAGACAGGCAGCCGGCGTACCAACCGGCATGGCTTCGAACCCCACCGCCGCGCCCATCCTGTTCGACCGCGCACTCTTGCGCGCGCGGATGGAACGCGCGCGGCGTCACGGGCCGGCGATGTTCCTGCTTGATCGCGTCAGGGAAGACTTCGAAGAGCGGTTGGCCGCGGTGACGAGGAATTTTTCCGATGTCGCCGATATCTGGACGCCGGGCGAATTGCTGCGAAAGCCGGTTGCCGATCGCTTCCAGTCGATCGGTCGCATCGATCCCGATCAGACGGAAACGCTGCATCTGCTGCCGCAATCGCTCGATCTCGCTGTTTCAGCGCTGGCGTTCCAGTTCGTCAACGATCTCCCGGGCGTGCTCGCGCAGATCCGTCGCGCGCTGAGACCCGACGGGCTGTTGCTGGCGGCGATGATCGGCGGCGATACGTTGACGGAGCTCCGGCAGTCCTTTGCCGCGGCGGAGGCCGAATGCGAGGGCGGGGTGTCGCCGCGCGTCGCGCCGTTTGCGGATTTGCGCGACGTTGGCGCGCTGCTGCAGCGTGCGGGGCTGGCGCTGCCGGTCACCGACGTCGACCGCGTCGTGGTGCGCTACGACAGCGCGTTTTCGCTGATGGCTGATCTCAGGCGGATGGGCGCGACCAATATCCTGATCGAGCGGCGGCGCACGCCGACCCGCCGCGCCACCATGTTGCGGATGGCGCAGATTTATGGCGAGCGATTTGCCGATGCGGACGGCCGCATCCGCGCGACTTTTGACGTGATCTGGCTATCCGGCTGGGCGCCGCATGAAAGCCAGCAGCAGCCGCTGAAGCCGGGTTCGGCGAAGGCGAGCCTGGAGGCGGCGGTGAAGGGGAAGAAATGACCGGTTGTCATTGCCGGGCTTGACCCGGCAATCCATCCGCTTCGCGAGATCTTTGAAGATTGATGGATGCCCGGATCAAGTCCGGGCATGACGCCTGCACGTGGCGGCGTTCTACTTTGCATGGGGTTGTTTTCGATGTTTTGTGCCGGTCAGCGTGCGCGCTCACATCAACAGATCAATCAAATGCGGGATCAGCGGAATGTCCGCGGGCGGCATCGGGTAGTCGCGCAACTTGTTGGCGCGGACCCAGGCCAGTTGCTGGCCCTCGCGGGGGATCGCCAAGCCTTCCCAGCGCCGGCAGATGTAGAGCGGCATCAGCAGATGGAAGGTGTCATAGGCGTAGCTCGCAAAGGTCAACGGCGCCAAACACGGCTCGCTGACCTCGATGCCGATCTCTTCGTGCAGTTCGCGAATCAAGGTCTGCTCCGGCCGTTCGCCGGGCTCGACCTTGCCGCCGGGAAATTCCCATAAGCCCGCGAGCGCCTTGCCTTCGGGCCGCTGCGCGATCAGCACGCGCTTGTCGGTGTCGACGAGGGCGCAGGCGACGACGAGGGTGAGCTTGATGTCGGCCATGCGCAGTCTCGCTCAGGAACGGTAGTCGCCGTTGATCGCGACATATTCCTTGGTGAGGTCGCAGGTCAGCACCCGGTCGCGGCCCTTGCCGAGGCCGAGCGTGACCTTGATCTGGATCTTTGGGTTTTTCATCACCTCGGAAACTTCAGCCTCGTTGTAGGACGGATCGCGCGCGCCGCTTTTGGCGACACGGATGCCGTTGAACGAGATCGAAAGCTTGTCACGGTTGGCGGGCTCGCCGGCCTTGCCGACCGCCATCACCACGCGCCCCCAATTGGCGTCCTCGCCGGCGATCGCCGTCTTCACCAGCGGCGAATTCGCGATCGACATCGCGATTTTGCGCGCCGAGGCCTTGGTGGTGGCGCCTTCGACGATCACCTCGACCAGCTTGCGAGCGCCTTCGCCGTCACGGGCGACCTGTTCGGCGAGGTCGGCCAGCACCGCGTGAAACGCCTTGGTAAAAGCCTTCAGCCTGGGATCGCTGGCGCGGCTGATCTTCGGCGCGCCTTCGGCGGCGGCTGCGCCGGTCGCGAAGGCCAGGAGCGTATCCGATGTCGAGGTGTCGCTGTCGATCGTGACGGCGTTGAAGGTATCTGCGACGCCGTTCTTGAGCAGCGCCTGCAGCACGGTGGACGACAGCGGCGCATCGGTGAACACGAACGACAGCATGGTCGCCATGTCTGGCGCGATCATGCCGGCGCCCTTGGCCATGCCGTTGATAGTGACCTTGGTCTTGCCGAGCTTCACGGTCGCGGTCGCGACCTTCGGGAAGGTATCGGTGGTCATGATGGCCCTGGCCGCGTCCATCCAGTGGTCGGGCGTGGCGGCCTCCGTCAGCGTCGCCAGCACGCCGTCGAACTTGGTGGCGTCGAGCGGTTCGCCGATCACGCCGGTGGAGGCGAGGAACACGTCGGAGGTGGTGCAGCCGACTGCCTTTGCTGCGGTTTGCGCCGTCAGCGCCGTCGACTGCTTGCCGGTCTTGCCGGTGAACGCATTGGCGTTGCCGGAATTCACCACCAGCGCGCGAGCTTGTCCGCGGCCGAGCTTGGCGCGGCACCATTCGACGGGCGCGGACGGGCATTTCGATTTGGTGAAGACGCCCGCGACCGTGGTGCCTTTGTCCATGACGGCGAGCAGCACGTCGGTACGGTCCTTGTAGCGGATACCGGCGGCGGCGGTGGCAAGCTTAACGCCGGCAATCGCGGGCATCTCGGGGACGTCGGTCGGGGCGAGGGGGGAGACGGCAGTGGACATGCGAGCACCTGTTCGGCCAGATCAAACCATAGCCGGACCAGCCCCGGCCATCGACGTCTTCAGGGCCGGCTAGCGAACCCCGGACATGAAACGGCCGGGCGCTTCGGCCCGGCCATGACGATGGTCAATACTATTGGTCTCGCAGGAAGGAACAGCGATTTTTTACTTCTTGGCCGGCGGCGCCATCTTGGAATCCGCGGGCTTGGCGGCATCCGGCTTGGCGTCGGTCTTGGCGGCTTCGGCGGGCTTGTCCATCCGCTCGACCTTGGCGGCTTCGCGCAGCTTGGCGACGTATTCGGCCTGGGCCTTGCGGGTCACATAGGTCTCGATCTGGGCCTTGACCTGCTCGAAGTCGGGGGCCTTGCGGGCGCGCTTTTCCTCGACCTTGATGATGTGCCAGCCGAACTGCGACTTGACGGGATCGGAGATCTTGCCGGGTTCGAGCGTAAAGGCGACGGCGGAGAATTCCGGCACCATCTGTTCCTTGGTGAAGAAGCCGAGATCGCCGCCATCGGAGGCGCCAGGATCCTTGGACTTCTTCTTGGCCAGTTCGGCGAAGTCGCCGCCCTTCTTCAGCTCCTCGGCGATCGCCTTGGCCTCGTCCTCGGTCTCGACCAGGATGTGCCGGGCATGGACTTCCATTTCGCCGGTGATCTGCTTGGAGGCCTCCTCATAGACCTTCTTCATGGCCTCGTCGGTGGTCGCGGCCTTGCCTTCGGTGGCGAGCAGGCTGTCCATCAAAAGGCGGCCGCGGGTGAAGGCCAGGCGTCTCTTGAAGTCCTCGGAATTCTCGACCTTCTTGTCTTCGGCGGCCTTGGCGACGATTCTCAGATCGATCAGGAAGGCCAGCACGTTGTCCTTCTTGGTCGCCGGGTCCATCTGCGCGAGGCTGGGGCCGAGTTCCTCTTCCGCGAGCGCCACGTCGCTCTGGCGGATCTCGACACCGTTAACCTTGGCCAGAACGGGGTTGTCCTGGGCACGAACCGGCTGGCCGGCGGCCAGAATCGCAGCCAGGCAGGCCGTCGCGGCCAGGGTGGCGAGGCCGAAGCGCAGGCCGGTCTTCGTTTCCGGGAACGGGGTGGTCATGCAAAATCCTTGTCTTGAAGATGGGGGCGGCAAAGGCGGCGGGACACTCGCCCAATCATGGGGCCTTGGCAACGCGAAAAGTCTGTCAAAATGATGAATTCCTTGATAGATGGCCGCACGTTGACAAGGTCCCGAACCCAGCCATATCTGTGCCGGATCGTACGGCGGCTTTAGCGCTTATTTTGCTGCGCTTTTTGCCGTTGAACCTTGGATTGCTTGATTCCCACTCATTAGGCGGAAGATGCCCCGGGACGGGGTATTTCCCGTGATGCGTCACGGTGAGTTGATAGGCAACTTGGTGGACTACGTCACGGCTTGCAACGCAAGTAACGGCAAAGGCAGGATTTGGCATGATCGGCGCGCTCGCCCGCAAGTTTTTCGGCTCCGCCAACGACCGGCGGGTGAAGGGATATCAGTCCCGCGTCAACGACATCAACGCGCTCGAGCCCGAGCTCGCCGCGCTGTCCGACGAGGCGCTGAAAGCGCGCACCGCCGAATTCCGCCAGCAGCTCGCCGAAGGCAAGACGCTCGATGACTTCCTGGTGCCGGCCTTCGCCACCGTGCGCGAAGCCGCCAAGCGCACCCTCGGCCAGCGCCATTTCGACGTTCAGCTGATCGGCGGCATGGTGCTGCATGAGGGCGACATCGCCGAGATGAAGACCGGCGAAGGCAAGACGCTGGTGGCGACGCTGCCGGTCTATCTCAACGCGCTGGCGGGCAAGGGCGTCCACGTCGTCACCGTCAACGACTATCTCGCCAGTCGCGACTCCGAATGGATGGGCCAGATCTATAATTTCCTCGGGCCTGACCGTCGGCGTCATCGTCCACGGCCTCGACGATGCCGAGCGCAAGGAAGCCTATTCGCGCGACATCACCTACGGCACCAACAACGAATACGGCTTCGACTATCTGCGCGACAACATGAAGTACCGGCTGGAGGACATGGTCCAGCGCGGCCATTTCTACGCCATCGTCGACGAAGTCGACTCGATCCTGATCGACGAGGCGCGCACGCCGCTGATCATCTCCGGCCCGCTCGACGACCGCTCGGAATTCTACAACACCATCGACACCTTCTTCCCAAGCTCGACAAGACCGATTTCGACGTCGACGAGAAGCAGCGCACGGTGACGCTGACCGAAGCCGGCATGGAGAAGATCGAGACGCTGCTGCGCGATGCCGGCCAGCTCAAGGGCGATTCGCTCTACGACGTCGAGAACGTCTCCGTCGTTCACCACATCAACCAGGCGCTGCGGGCGCATTCGCTGTTCACCCGCGACAAGGACTACATCGTCCGCGACGGCGAAGTCATCATCATCGACGAGTTCACCGGCCGCATGATGCAGGGCCGCCGCTATTCCGAAGGCCTGCACCAGGCGCTGGAAGCCAAGGAGCACGTCCAGGTTCAGCCGGAAAACCAGACGCTGGCCTCGATCACGTTCCAGAACTATTTCCGGATGTACGACAAGCTCGCCGGCATGACCGGTACGGCGCTGACCGAAGCCGATGAACTGTTCGACATCTACAAGCTCGAGGTCATGGAAATCCCGACCAACGTGCAGGTCGCGCGTCTCGACGAGGACGACGAAGTCTATCGCACCCAGAACGAAAAATACGCCGCGATCCTGGCTGAGATCGAACGCGCCAACAAGCGGCTGCAGCCGGTACTGGTCGGCACCGCCTCGATCGAAAAGTCGGAAGTGCTGGCCGAGTATCTGAGGAAGAACGGCTACAAGCAGATCGATTTCGGCTCGGAACCGGGATGGAGAAGCTCTATGCCGCGGCGCGTGCGGGCAAGCCGGCAAAGCTGTTTGCGGTGCTGAACGCGCGCTTCCACGAACAGGAAGCCTATATCGTTGCCGAAGCCGGCGTCCCCGGCGCGATCACGATCGCGACCAACATGGCCGGCCGCGGTACCGACATCAAGCTCGGCGGCTCGCTCGAGATGCGGATCCCGCAGGAAACCGCTGACATCACCGACGAGGCCGAGAAGGCCAAGAAGATCGAGCAGATCAAGGCCGACATCGAGCGTTTCCGCGAGATCGTGCTGAAGGCCGAGGAAATCGTCGAGATCGAGCCCGCCAAGGGCAGCAAGCCGGCCAAGACGATCACCAAGCCGGGCGGGCTCTACATCATCGGCTCCGAGCGCATGAATCCCGCCGCATCGACAACCAGTTGCGCGGCCGTTCCGGCCGTCAGGGCGATCCCGGACGCTCGAAATTCTTCCTGTCGCTGGAAGACGATCTGATGCGGATCTTCGGGTCCGACCGGCTCGACACCATGCTGCAGCGGCTCGGCCTGAAAGAGGGCGAGGCCATCATCCATCCCTGGATCAACAAGGCGCTGGAAAAGGCGCAGCAGAAGGTCGAAGCCCGCAACTTCGACATCCGCAAGAACTTGCTCAAGTTCGACAACGTGCAGAACGATCAGCGCAAGGTGATCTTCGACCAGCGCGTCGAGCTGATGAAGAGCGACAGCGTCGCCGAAATCGTCGCGGACATGCGTCACGAGTTCGTCGAGGACATCGTCGTCAAGCACGTTCCCGAACACGCCTATGCCGAACAATGGGACATCGCGGGCCTCAAGGACGAACTGAAGCGCGTGCTCGACCTCGATCTGCCGGTCGACGAATGGGCCAAGGAAGAGGGCATTGCCGACGAGGAAATGCTGGCGCGGATCGAGAAGCGCGTCGACGAGCACATGGCGGCGAAGGTGGCGCAGTGGGGCCCCGACGTGATGCGCTATGTCGAGAAGACGATCTGCTGCAGACGCTGGATCATCTGTGGCGCGAGCACTGGTCATGCTGGACCATCTGCGCCAGGTGATCGGCCTGCGCGGCTACGGCCAGCGCGATCCGTTGCAGGAATACAAGTCCGAGGCCTTCAGGCCTGTTCGAGGCGATGATCACGCATCTGCGTGAAGCGGTAACGGCGCAATTGATGCGCGTCGAAATCGTGCCGCCGGAAGAGCAGCAGCCGGAACTGCCGCAGATGGAAGCACACAAGCTCAATCCCAACACCGGCGAAGACGAGATGGCGTTTGCACGCTGGTCCGACGTTGGCAGTGGTGCCGCCGGCGCAACGGCTGATCCGCAAAATCCCGCCAGCTGGGGCAAGGTCGGCCGCAACGAGGATTGTCCTTGCGGCTCAGGCAAGAAGTACAAGCACTGCCACGGCCGCTACGTCTGAACCGTTCGGTTCGAGCAAGCGAGATTTCAAATGAAACGCCGGTCGAACGACCCGCGTCGTTTCATTGCTGAAATCAGCTGATAAGCGGGCGTCGACCACCGGCTGCCGAATCGAAAGTTCGATCGGCACGGGCATGGCTGGCGCCGGCCATGGACTGTGCCGCCGGCGTTCGGGAGCTTGCCCGGGCGCTGTGCGCCGAGTAGTGACCGTGGAGCTGGTTCTTGGCCTCGGTCTGGCGGCGGGCGTCTGCGACGGCATCCGCTTCTGGGCGTTGGCGCCGCGTTCGGCGCACTCCGGACGCTGGGCCTCGACCACCTGGCTTCGCAGAGGGCGTGAATGGCGTGCCGGCGCCGTTCCGCGTTAGAACCTCCGTCGCGCCGGCGGACGGTGGAGAGACGAGGTCGGCGCGCCGGCGCCTTCGGGCCGCTCGCATTCCGCGGAATCGCTCCTCGGATTGCGGGAAGAATACGTTGCACCGCGATGCGGCGCAGCCTTGTCGAAGGCGGTTTTGCCTTCGGGCAGCTTGGAGGCGAACACCGGCATGCCGCTCGACGTGTTCGGTTCGCGCGCGGCGCTGCATGCCGCGGCAATCATTCGCGCCATCTTCGATGCCTGATTTGTCGCGAACGGCATTGGCGATGTTTTCGGAAACCTCATAGTCCGGACATTTGGCCGAAGCATCGAACACGAGGTCCGCGTGGCGGCCGGCTTCTTGTGCGTCGAAGACGTATTTCTTCTCGCAGAAATCGACCTTCGGCTCCTGCTTCGTCACCTCGAAATGATCGTTGCCTTCCTTGATCATCTTCCAGAACGGCATGTTCGGATTGTTGCGGTGCTTCGCCATGTTCGCCGGCGTCATCGTGAACGGATAGGCCTGCACCTGGAAGGCGCTCTGACCGCCGAAGAAGGATTCGCGGCCGAGCGCATAGATTTCCGCGATCTGTTCGTCGGTCATCGCGTAGCAGCCGCGCGAAGAACAATCGCCATGCACCATCAGCTGCGAGCCGGTGCGGCCCAGCGCCTTATCGAACGCGTTCGGATAGCCGATGTTGAAGGAGAGATAATAGGCCGACTGCGGATTCATCTGCGCCGGCGTGATCGAATAGAAGCCTTCCGGCGCCTGACGGTCGCCTTCCCGGACCTTCGGTCCGAGGTCGCCGGACCAGCGGCAGATCGGATAGGTCTTCAGCAGCGCGAAGTGGCCGGTGCGATCCTGCTTCCAGACCTCGAGTTCGGCTTCCTGCTTGTAACAGGCGGACCAGGATCGGCGACTGCGGTCCATGTCTTTCGCCGTCATGTCGGCGATCAGTTTTGGCGGGTACAGGCTGGTTGGCCTTGGCGTTCCGGCGAAATGTCTCGCCGTTGCAAGCAGCCAACAGCGCGCCCGCCCCGCGAGGACAGCCGACGTGACAAGCGCGCGAACCAGCGAACGGTTAATCAAAGGCTAAGCTCCCCACCCTCCGGGCATTTTCGCACCCCAAATCACCGCGAACATGCCCTGAAGCCAATGCATAAAATTGTACCCTTTGACCTTCCGCGCCGCAACCCGAACGCGATGCGCCGGACGCTTCCCGGCAGGCATGGTCAATAGAGTTTAAAGACCGGGTCTGGGCCTAATTAGGGCCGAATCAAGCGATCCGGCGAATTAAAGCACCATTAAGGCGGCGAATGGGATGCCGGGCGGCAGCCCCCAAGAGGAGGCCAAGAGGAGGGAAGGGCCAATCAGCTAAGCTTCCGCCCGATATCGAGAAATTTCTGCCGCCGCTGCCGGCGGACGCCGTCCGCATCCAGATTTCGGAAATCGTTGAAGGCCTCCGCGATCGCATCGCCCGTGGCCGAGATCATGGCGGCGGAATCGCGGTGGGCGCCGCCGGAGGGTTCTTTGAGGATCTGGTCGATCACGCCAAATCGCAGCATGTCCTGGGCGGTGATCTTCATGCCGTTGGCGACTTCCTGGGCCTTGGTGCCGTCGCGCCACAGGATCGAGGAGGCCGCTTCCGGCGAGATCACGCTGTAGATCGCGTGTTCGAACATCAACACCTTGTTCGCGGTGGTGATGGCGATGGCGCCGCCCGACATGCCTTCGCCGGTGATGATCGCGACATTGGGAACGCCGAGCGAGAGGCATGTGTCGGTCGAGCGTGCGATCGCTTCCGCCACGCCGCGCTCCTCGGCGCCGATGCCGGGATAGGCGCCGGCGGAATCGACGAGCGACAGCACCGGGATGCCGAAACGATCGGCCATCTCCATCAGCCGCACGGCCTTGCGATAGCCTTCCGGCCGCGCCATGCCGAAATTATGCTTGATGCGGCCGTCGGTGGTGGCGCCCTTTTCCTGGCCGATCACGCAGATCGGCTCGCCGCGGAAACGGCCGAAGCCGCCGACCAGCGCCTCGTCCTCGGCGAATTTGCGGTCGCCGGCCATCGGCGTGAATTCCGTCATCAGCGCGCTGACGAAATCGGTGAAATGCGGGCGCTGCGGATGCCGCGCCACCAGGGTTTTCTGCCACGGCGTCAAATTGGCGTAGAGGTCGGCCAGCGCCTGCTGCGCCTTGTCCTCGATGCGCGCGATCTCGTCGCCGATGTCGCTGCCGGTTGCCGCCAGCGCGCGCAGTTCATCGACCTTGGCCTCTAGTTCGGCGACTGGTTTTTCGAAGTCGAGATAGCTGCGCATCTGATCCGGCATCAAGATAATATAAGGAACAACGTGCTTTGAGGCGAAGCGGTTTCGATTCGCTTAAGGAAAGCACGCATCTTCAATGATTTAGCGTGCATCTCGGTCCGGATGACCCGGTTGCCGAAAGCGCGCCAAACAGGGCCGCGGGGCGGGAGACGGCTGTTTCGGGGGAGATGGCCCGGAAGTCAAGGCGGGCGTTGCGGCGAAGCCTACTTCTCCGCCAGCGGGTGCAGGTCGCGCACCAGGCTTTTCAGCCGCTCCTCGACCACATGGGTGTAGATCTGCGTGGTCGAGATGTCGGTATGGCCGAGCAGCGTCTGCACGATGCGCAGGTCGGCGCCGTTATGCAGCAGGTGGCTGGCAAAGGCGTGGCGCAGCACATGCGGCGAGACCAGCCGCGGCGCCAGGCCCGATGCCGCCGCCAGCTCCTTCAGGTCGCGGGCAAAATGCTGCCGCGTCAGATGGCCGCTCTCGCCGAAGGAGGGAAACAGCCATTTTGACGCGACGGCGTTTTTCTTCTTCTCAGGTTTGAGCGCTTCCATCGCGGCGAGATAGTCGGCCATTGCCTGCCGCGACGCTTCGTTGAGCGGCACCAGCCGTTCCTTGTTGCCCTTGCCGCGGACCACGATCATGCGGGCGTCGCGCCGCGAAGCCGACAGCGGCAGCGCCACCAGTTCCGAGACGCGCAGGCCGGTGGCGTAGAGCACTTCCAGCAGGCAATACAGCCGCATCGCGCGCAGCCGCTGCTGCGGCGAGGCGTTCTCGGCCTCGCGTCAATTCCTTGGCCCGCGTCAGCATGCGGTCGACATCGGCGATCGACAGCACTTTCGGCAGGCCCCGGCCGCGTTTCGGGCCGGACAGGATCGCCGCCGGATCGTCGCTGCGGATGCGCTCGTTCAGGAGGAAGCGGAACAGATGCCGCATCGCCGACAGCCGGCGTGCCACGCTGGAGGATTTGAAGCCGCGGATGTCGAGGTCGGCGAGGTAGTCGCGCAGGGCATCGGTTCCGGCGCCGGCAAAGCTTTGTCCCTGGCGGCCGAGAAATTCGGAAAAATCCGTTAGGTCGCGGCGATAGGCGTCGAGCGTGTTGACGCCCGCGCCCTGTTCCGCCGCGAGCATGTCGAGGAACAGGTTGGTCAGTTTCGCGTCTGTGGCCGTCTTGCTGGAACGCATTGCCCCCGGCGTCCCGTGCACGAGATGCCGCCCCCGAATTCGCTTCACACAAATCAGACGATAGCGGCTATTTCTTGAGGAACTTGTCTGCGGGGATGGTGACCGTCATTTCCCGGGGCTTCGGGTTGACGAAATTCGCGAGCGAAAAAATCAGCCATAGATCACCCCGGCGATGATGCCGACGACTGTAAGAAAGCGGAACAAGCTGGGCATAGGGGCTCAGGGCGGCGAATTAACCAATGAAATCATCCAACATGTTCCCATCCCCGTGGCAAGAGCCTCTGGCAACGGCGTCAATGGGGGTAGTATAGGTGTCGCAGCCGCGGGCAAATCCCGCAAAATGAACCGAGTTTCGATGTCCGAGACCGCCGCACCGGCACAGGCCAAACCCAACCCAGGAGGCCGATATCACCTCGGCGCTGGGACGGCGTTCGGTCGTCTTGGTCGGTCTGATGGGCGCCGGCAAGTCGCCGTCGGCAGGCGGCTCGCCGCCCGGCTCGGCTGCCCTTCCCGACGCCGATATCGAAATCGAGGCGGCGGCCGGGAAGAGGATCCCCGATATTTTCGCAACGCATGGCGAGCCCTATTTCCGCGACGGCGAGGCGCGGGTGATCGCGCGCCTGTTGACAGCGGCCCGCCGGTGATCGCGACCGGCGGCGGCGCCTTCATGCGCGAGGAGACCCGCAACCGCATCCGCGACAAGGCGGTTTCGATCTGGCTCCAGGCGGATGTCGACGTGATCATGAAGCGCGGTCAAGCGCCGTGCCGACCGCCCGCTGCTGCAGACCGAGGACCCGACCGCGACCGTCAGCCGCCTGCTCGAAGCTGCGCGAGCCGCTCTACACGGACCGCCGATCTGACGATCGGTTCGCGCGACGTGCCGCACGACCGCATCGTCGACGAATGCATCGATGCCCTGCGCGCAAGGCTCTGTCCCGCCGCGCCCTCCGCCCAGCCGACAACCGACGGGATCAGCGTTACGCCATGACTGCGCCACGAAACATTCCGGCTGATATCACGGTCGACGTCGCCCTCGGCGACCGCGCCTATGACATCGTCATCGGCCGCGGCGTGCTGGCCTCGCTGGGCGCGCGCATCGCCGCGCTGCGCCCCGGCGTGCGCACCGCCATCGTCACCGACCGCACCGTGGCCAAGCACTGGCTGGAACCCGCCGAGCGGTC
>CAVUOI010000014.1:0-18658 GCA_963742935.1 uncultured Alphaproteobacteria bacterium
TTGCGGCGGCTGATCAACCAGCGGCTCGGCTACCGCAATTTCAATGTGTTCCTCAACGAGCACCGGATCGCCGAAGCCAAGGCGGCGCTCGCCGATCCGAGCCAGGCCGAGGTGCCCGTGATCACGATCGCGATGGACGCCGGCTTCCAGTCGCTCGGGCCCTTCAACCGCGCCTTCAAGGCGACCACGGGCGTCACGCCGACCGAATATCGCCGGCTCAAGGCCAGCGCGGCCTGATCTTCTATAGCTTGATATTGCTTGCATATTTCAGAATCGGCGAGCTGTGTTGAGCTTTCGGCCAGCGCGAATTCCAAATCCGGCGAGCGGGCGGCGGCGGCTTCGCCATCCTATCCGGCAACGCGCTGATGCGTCATGCCGGAGGCCACCGTGAAACGACGAAATCTCATCCTCATCCTCGCCAGCACCGCCGCTCTCAGCGCGCTCGCGCTGACGGCCGCCCGCGCCCGCGACGTGCCGAAGGTCGCGACCGGCTTCGTCGCCAACGTGGTCTGTACCGAGACCTTCGTCTCCGGCCTCGACCCGCGCGGGTGTTCGCCGAGACCATGTCGGCGATGCCCGGCACCGGGCTGATCGCCTGGGCGCTCGACTATCGCGTCGACCGCGCGCGCAAGGACGTCACGGTGACGCTGTTCGGCCTGGGCCGAAGCCACGCCGTCTACCGCGGCGAGGGCCTCGGCTGCTATCTCGATCATGGCGGGGCGGTCGCCGACATCTCGGTGCCGGTGCCAGATGCAAAGGCGGCGCTGCTGCCTGACATCGCCGGTCCATCCATCGTCGCGCCGCAGACGCCGCAACTGGCTGCCGCGCTCGACCGCGCCTTTGCCGAGCCGGACAAATCGACGCCGCGCCACACGCGGGCGATCGTGGTCATGAAGGATGGCCGCGTCGTTGCCGAGCGTTATGCCGATGGCATCGGCATCGATACGCCGCTGCTCGGATTCTCCGCCACCAAATCGGTGATCTCGGCGCTCGCCGGCATCCTCGTGCGCAAGGGCGCGCTGAAGCTGCACGAGCCGGTGCCGATTGCAGCGTGGCAAGGCGCCGACGATCCAAGGCGTGCCATCACGCTCGATCATCTGCTCCGCCACACCGCAGGCCTTGCGCTCGGCAGTTCGCTGCAGGCGTCGCTGGCGTCCGCGCTGGAGCCGGTCAACCGGATGAAGTTCATGGAATCGGATATGGCGGCCTATGCGGAGAGCATGCCGCTGAGTCAGCGCCGGGTACCGCATGGAATTATCATGACGGCAACACCGTCATCCTCAGTCATGTGATCCGTCAGGCTTCAGGCGGCAGCGCGTCGAAAATGATGCGCTTCGCGCGGCAGGAGTTGTTCGACCCGCTCGGCATGCGCAACGTCGCGCTCGAATTCGACGCCTCGGGCAATGCGGAGGGATCGAGCCAGATGCTGGCGAGCGCGCGCGACTGGGCGCGCTTCGGCCAGCTCTATCTCAATGACGGCACGGCCGGCGGAAAACGCATCCTGCCGGAGGGATGGGTGAAGTATTCGGCGACGCCGACGCCGAACGCCTGGGTCGGGCAGGGCGCGGGCTTCTGGACCAATCTCGGCGACAGCTTTGGCGCGACCTATCGCACCGAGCACGGCTGGCCGCGCGACGCGTTTTTCGCCAAGGGTACGATCGGGCAATACGTGATCATCGTGCCGTCGGAACGGCTGGTGATCGTCAGGCTCGGCCGCTCGCCGAACTGGCCGCCGGAAGCCGACGGCGTGTTCGATCTCGTGCGCGAGGTGGTGGCGGCGACGGGTGAGCAAGGCGAAGGTGGCGGGAGCGAATTGAGGTGAGCGCGCTTTCCCTTCGCCCCTCGTGGGGGAAGGTGGCGCGAAGCGCCGGATGAGCGAGGTGCTATCCGGCGAGTTCTAACTTGGGCGCTTCATTCGCGGAGAGACCCACCTCACCCGTCCGACGCGCTACGCGCATCGTCCACCCTCTCCCACGAGGGGAGAGGGGTACACTGCCGATGCTGAGCTAGTTCGGACTACTGCCGTCCCAACTGCGTGGCCTTCGCGACGCGATCGAATCGCTCCAGCGAAAGGATCGCGTCCGCGAGCTGGTCGGCTCTGCCGTTCAGCACCGGGCGGGCGAGGGTCGAGAAACTTCTGCTGCATCGCCTGCGCGTCCGGGAACGAATTCGGCTCGCCGGAGGGATCGGCATAAAGCCGCTCATGCACGCCGTCCTCGGTGGTGATGGAAACGCGCGCGCCAAAGGGGTGGGTGCGGCCGATCTCGAGGCGGTCGTCCTGCACCACGTCGAACTTGTCGGCGAGCGCATTGACGGCGGCGTCGCCGAGCCGGTCGTAATCGTCCCAGCCAAAACTGCCCTGGTCGAGCGCCAGCGCGCCGGTGAAGAACATCGAGAACTGTCCGCCGACGATCGAGGTCGGATGCCGCTTGGTGGCGGCGTCGCCCGTCAGTGTGATGCCGTTGCGATGGAGGCCGATCTCGACGCGCTTGATCTGGTCCGGTGTCAGATTGTGTTCGCGGCGCATGGCGATCAGTGCATCCAGCGCGGCGTGCGTATAGCGACAGCTCGGATATGGTTTGACGCCGATCTTGAGTGTCTCATAGGTCTTGCCGAGGCCGGCAATAGCCTTGTCGGGATGCGCATTGTCGCTGTAGCCGACCAGCAGGCCATGCTTGCCCTCGACCGATTCGCTCGAACCAACAAAGTCGTTGCGCGCCAGCGTGGCGGCAATGACGCCGTTCATCGCGGCGGCGCCGACTTGGTAGCGCTTGTTCCAGGCGCCGTTGACCAGGAATTGCAGCGAGCCTGCGGCCTGGCTGCCGGACACGCCGAAAGCGGAAATGATCTGGTCCTTCGACAGGCCGAACAGTTTGCCTGCCGCCGCCGCGGCGCCATAGGTTCCCGCCGTCGCGGTCGGATGAAAGCCGCGCGCATAATGCGAGGTCGGGATCAAGCGCGTTGCCGAGACGGCAGCACACTTCATAGCCGGCCACGATCGCCGTGAGCACGTCGCGCCCGGATGCGCCGACCATTTCGCCAACCGCGAATGCCGCCGGCACCACAGGCGCGCTCGGGTGCAGCGAGGAGTCGGCGTGGGTGTCGTCGAAATCCAGGGAGTGTCCGAGCGCGCCATTGAGCAATGCTGCGACCGCCGGCGTCCAGGTCCTGTCATCGCCGAACACGGTGGATTCGCCCTTGCCGTCCAGCGCCAGCGCTTCCAACATCCCAAGCAGCGACGCCGTGGATTCTGCGTCGCGCCGCGCCCGGATCGCGCTGCCGAGGAAATCCAGCGTCAGCACTTTTGCACGCGCCAGCACCTCCGGGGGGATGTCCTCGAATTTCAGGTCGGCGACATAGGCGGCGAGCGTTGCGGTTTCGTTGGCCATCGTGTTTCCTCGTTTTGCCGGGCAGGGTAGGCGGCCGGATGCGGCCTTTCAAGCCGCCTCGCTGTCGCGGGCATCAGCCATGCCGAGAGGTCTAGCACAGGCGGGGCAGGCGGATTCGGGAATGCGGCGCATGATGGCCTTCGTAAAATGCATGCTTGGATCGCTTGAAGGCCGCAAGACGCAATTGTCGCTCGCGGTTCGGCTAGCGGTCGCCGCGGTCGCGGCCTACGCTCTCGCCAGAGCGCTGCATCTGATGCTGCCGCTATGGGCCGTGCTGACCTCGTTGATCGTCACCCAGATGAGCGTCGGCCGTTCGCTGAAGGCGACGCGGGATTACATGCTCGGCACGGTCGGGGGCGCGGTCTATGGCGGCGCCATCGCGATGTTGATCCCGCATTCCGGGGAAGGCGGGTTGCTGGCGCTGCTGGTGCTGACGGTGGCGCCGATGGCGTTCATCGGCGCCATCAATCCGAGCCTCAGCGCCGCCACCGTGACGGCCGTGATCGTGCTGCTGGTGCCGGCGATGAACCACTCCAATCCACTGGATTCCACCATCGACCGGCTGTTCGAGGTCACCGTCGGCGCGCTCACCGGGCTTGTGGTCTCGTTCCTGGTGTTGCCGTCGCGGGCGGTCAGCCAGATCCGCATCAATGCGGCGGAGCTTCTGGAATTGCTTTCTGCCGCCTTCGCCGAACTGCTGGCGGGGCTGACGCGCGGGCTCGACAATGACGCCTTGCACCGGATCCAGGATGGCATCGGCACGGCGATGGCGGGCCTTCATGCGACCGGCCTGGAAGCCGAGCGCGAGCGCGCGACGCATTTGTCGACGGGTCCCGATACCGGCCCCTTGCTGCGCACCATTCAGCGCCTGCGCCACGATGTCGTGATGATCGGGCGCGCCAGCGTGGTGCCGCTGCCAGCCAACGTGCAGGCGCGGCTGGCGCGGCCGCTGTCCGATGTCAGCAACGCGATCGTCGGTTATATGCGCGCGGCGGCCGCATCCTTGCGAGACGGTAGCGGTGCCGTGGACATCAGGCCCGTCGATGCAGCGCTGCAGGCCTATGCCGCCGAGGTCGCCGCATTACGAAGCGAAGGCTTGATCCGCGGCGTGCCCGTCGATGTCGCGGAGCGGTTTTTCGCGCTGGGATTCTCGCTGGAGCAGATGCGGCAGAACCTGAACGATCTCGATCGCTGCCATGCGGAGTGGTGCGAGACGCCGAAGACCACGCCCGCATAAACTCGCGCTTTCAGGCTGGCTTGTCGTCCGCCATCTGGCGCAGCAAAGCGGGCACGATCAGCCGGTGAAACGGCTTGATGATCGCGAGGTAAGTCCGGCCGAGCCGGTTGTGGGTCTTGACCAGCGTCGTCGCGGTGACCTGCCTGACCTCGCCGGATGGCGTGACATCGACGATGACACGAAAATCGAGATGACGATCGTTGAAGCCGGCGACGAGGCGTTCCGGCGTTTCGGTCACGACCGGAAATATTCCGATCATGTCGCGGGGCGCGTCCGGGTTGGCGCCCGACGTTTTCAGGCCGAACGGGGTGACCAGCAGATTGCGTAGCGACAGCAGCGCCTCGGCCCATCGCGGCTGCCGCGCCATCATCCGCTCTGCCGCACGGCGCGCGTCCATGTCGTTGTCGTCGACTTCAATACAAAAGGCGTCGGCGAACTGCGCGCCTGTCAGCAGCGCATCGGTATCGACGTTGGGTACGACTTCGCGGGCGGTCATGCGAAGGTGAGCTTCGTCGTCAGCCGGCGGAAGCGCAAGACCAGGAGCACGGCATAGACCGCCGTCCCGATCGACAGCCCGATCCAGACGCCGACCGCTCCCCACGACGTCCAAAAGCCGAGCCAGCAGGCGCAGGCGAAACCAATCAGCCAGTAGCTGAGAATGGCGAACAGCAGCGGCACCCGCGTGTCGTTCATGCCGCGCAGGGCACCGGCCGCGACGGTCTGGATGGCGTCGGCGATGAAGAAGGTCGATCCGACCAACAGCAATTTCGCCGAGAGTTGAGCGGCCGCATCGGTGCGCTCGCCCAGGAAAAGCTCCGCAATGCCGAAGCGGCCGACGATCACGGCGAGCGTCAGGATGGCAGCGAGCACGATACCCAGCCAGGTGGCGACATATCCGGCACGCCTGATAGCGCCGGCGTCGCCGCGGCCGACGGCGTGGCCGACCCGCACGGTGGCGGCCATGCTGATGCCGAACGGCACCATGTACAGGATCGCGGCGACCTGCAGAGCGATCTGGTGCGCGGCGAGCGAGGTCGTGCTGATCAGGCCCATCAATAGGCCGGCGGCGCCGAACAGGCCGTATTCAAGCAGGAAGGAGATCGAGATCGGCGCGCCGATGACGATCAGCCGCCCCATCAACGGCCAATCCATGCGCCAGAAATGGCCGAACACATGATACTTCCGGAACGGCCGTCGGTACGTGGCAAACCAGACGACAGCCAGGAACATGCCGAGGTTGACGATGGAGGTTCCCAGCCCCGCGCCGAACAGGCCAAGTGGCGGCAAGCCGAACGCGCCGAACAGCAGGATGTAAACCAGCAGCGCGTTGGCGGGGATCGCAACCAGCGTGATCCAGAGCACCGGCTCCGGACGGTTGATCGCGCTCATGAAGCCACGGATCGCCATGAACCACAGCGCCGGCAGGATGGTCCAGACCAGGCCAGCGAGATATTCCTGCGCATGATACGCCGTCGCAGGCGTCTGGCCCAGCATCAGCAAGATCTGCTCGGCCCAGAACCGCAGCGCCATCAGCGGCAGCGAGACCATGAGCGCGGCCCATAGGCCGACGCGCAGCGAGCGGCGGATCATGTGCGGATTGCGCGCGCCGAACGCCTGCGCGGCCAGCGGCGCGACGGCGGAGACCAGCCCCATGCCGAAGGTGAAGCTGACGAAAAGCACGGTGTGCGCCAGCGCGGCCGCGGCCACCGCCTCGGCGCCGAGGCGGCCGATCATGGCAAGGTCGGTCGTCATCATCGCGATCTGGCCGAGCTGGGTCAGCGCGATCGGCACGCCGAGCTTCAGCGTCTCGGCGAGCTCGATCGCGAGATGGCGGCCGGGCACTGCCGCGGCGACGGGCGTCGCGGTGGCGGCGCGTTCAATCTTGTCGAGCGAGGTCATATCGGGAGATTACCACGCCGGGAGCCGAAAAAGGTGACGGCGCCTGGCCTATCCGCCGGCCCGCGCCGGCACGCGCGTGATCTTGGCGCCCAGCGCATTGAGCCGTTCCTCGATGCGCTCATAGCCGCGCTCGATCTGGTCGGCATTGTGGATGGTCGAGGTGCCCTCGGCGGCGACCGCCGCCAGCAGCATCGCCATGCCGGCGCGGATGTCGGGCGAGGTCATCGTCGAACCGCGCAGCCGGCTCGGGCCCGCCACGATCGCGCGGTGCGGGTCGCACAGCACGATCCGGCCGCCCATCGCGATCAGCTTGTCGACGAAGAACATCCGCGACTCGAACATCTTTTCGAACATCAGGATGACGCCGTCGCATTGCGTGGCGGTGACGATCGCAATCGACATCAGGTCGGCCGGAAACGCCGGCCAGGGCTGGTCCTCGAGCTTCGGCACATGGCCGCCGAAATCGTCGTGGATCTTCATGGTCTGGCCGGACGGCACGATGAGGTCGTCGCCCTCGACGCCGCAGACGATGCCGAGTCGCTCAAAGCCCATCCGGATCGAGCGCAGGTGCTCGACGCCGGCGTTCGCGATGCGCAGCGGCGAGCGCGTCACCGCGGCAAGCCCGATCAGTGAGCCGACCTCGATATGGTCGGGCTGGATCGAATAGCTGGCGCCGCCAAGCGTCGCCGGGCCGTGCACGATGATGGTGTTGGTGCCGATGCCCTCGATCTTGGCGCCGAGCGCGACCAGGAAATGCGCGAGGTCCTGCACATGCGGCTCGGAGGCGGCGTTGCGCAAATAGGTGGTGCCGTGGGCGGCGACGGCTGCGACCAACGCGTTCTCGGTGGCGGTGACGCTGGGCTCGTCGAGGAACACGTCCGCGCCCCTCAACTTGGTCGCGCGGAACTCCAGCCGATGCGTCGCCGTGACGGTGGCGCCCAACTGCTCGAAGGCGAGGAAATGCGTGTCGAGGCGACGGCGGCCGATGACATCGCCGCCGGGCGGCGGCAGCGCCACCTCGCCGCAACGGGCCAGCAGCGGCCCGGCCAGCAGGATCGAGGCGCGGATCCGCGCGCAGAGCTCAGGATCGAGATCCGCGGCCCGCACTTCCTTGGCGTGGATATCAAGCGTATTGCGAGCTTTCCACTCGGCCGAAGCGCCGACCGAGCGGATCAATTCGACCAGCGTCTCGGTGTCGCGGATGCGCGGCACGTTTTCCAGAGTCACCGGATGCTCGGTGAGCAGAGCGGCGGCGATGATCGGCAGCGCGGAATTCTTGTTGCCGGACGGCTCGATCGTCCCCGAAAGCCGGTGGCCGCCTTCGACGATGTATTGAATGGGCGGCACGGGCGCGTCCTGCCTCACACGTCGACATTGGCGCTGAGCGAATTATCCTGGATGAATTCGCGGCGCGGCTCGACCACGTCACCCATCAGCTTGGTGAAGATGTCGTCGGCCTCGTCGACCTCCTTGATCTTCACCTGCAGCAGCGAACGCTCGTTGGTGTCGAGCGTGGTTTCCCAGAGCTGGCCGGGATTCATCTCGCCGAGGCCTTTGTAGCGCTGCAGCGTCACGCCCTTGCGGCCGGAATCGGTCACCGCCTCGAACAGGCTGACAGGCCCGTGGATCGCGGTCTCCGCGTCCTTGCGACGCAGCACACCGGGTTTCGGATAGGCCTCCTGAAGCCTTGCGGCATAGTCGTCGAGCTTGCGCGCGTCTACCGAGCCGAGCAGGGCGTCGTCGATGATGGCGGCTTCCTTGACGCCGCGGATCGTGCGCTCGAAGAAGAAGCCTTCGCCTTCGGCGAAGCGCCCGATCCAGCCACGCTCGACCTCGTCCGCCAGCGCATCGAGGCGCCTGGCGATGTAGTCCGCGGCGGCATTGGCGGTCGCGATATCGCTTGTTATCTTCGGGTTGAGGACGCCGGCGATCGCCGCCTGCTCGACCACCTTGCGGTTATAGCGGCTGTGCAGATTGTTCAGGATGCCGCGAATGATGCGTGCATCTTCCACCAGCGACAGCAGGTCACGGCCGGCGCGGTCCGAGCCGGTCGCCGGCTTGAAGACGCAGTCATCGAGGCCGGTCGTGATCAGATAATCTTCCAGCGCCCGCTCGTCCTTCAGATACTGTTCCGACTTGCCGCGCGTCACCTTGTAGAGCGGCGGCTGCGCGATATAGAGATGGCCACGATCGATCAGCTCGCGCATCTGACGGTAGAAGAAGGTCAGCAGCAGCGTGCGGATATGGGCGCCGTCGACGTCGGCGTCCGTCATCACGATGATCTTGTGGTAGCGCAGCTTGTCGCAAGAGAAATCGTCGCTGATGCCGGTGCCGAGCGCGGTTATCAGCGTGCCGATCTGCTCGCTCGACAGCATCTTGTCGGTGCGGACGCGCTCGACGTTGAGGATCTTGCCGCGCAGCGGCAGCACCGCCTGGAATTCGCGGTTGCGGCCCTGCTTGGCGCTGCCGCCGGCCGAGTCGCCCTCGACGATGAACAGTTCCGACTTGGCCGGGTCTTTCTCCTGGCAGTCGGCGAGCTTGCCGGGCAGCGAGGAGACGCTGAGCGGGCTCTTGCGGGTCAGTTCGCGGGCCTTGCGGGCGGCTTCGCGCGCGGCCGCCGCCTGGATCACCTTGCCGACGATGACTTTTGCTTCGCTCGGATGTTCCTCGAACCATGCGGCCAGCGCCTCGTTGAGGACGTTCTCGACCACCGGGCGCACTTCCGAGGAAACCAGCTTGTCCTTGGTCTGCGAGGAGAATTTCGGGTCCGGCACCTTCACCGACAGCACGGCGGTGAGGCCTTCGCGGCAATCGTCGCCGGTCAGCGCGATCTTTTCCTTTTTCGCGTTGGACTCGGCATAGCCGTTGACCTGGCGCGTCAGCGCGCCGCGGAATCCGGCGAGATGGGTACCGCCGTCACGCTGCGGGATGTTGTTGGTGAAGCACAGCACGTTCTCATGGTAGCTGTCGTTCCACCACAGTGCGGCCTCGACGCCGATGTCGTTCAATTCCGCCCGCACCATGATCGGGGCGGGCACCATCGCCTTCTTGTTGCGGTCGAGATATTTGACGAATTCCTCGACGCCGCCGGCATATTGCATTGCTTCACGCTTCTCGACCGCGTGGCGCATGTCGGAGAGCACGATATTGACGCCGGAATTCAGGAACGCGAGCTCGCGCAGCCGATGCTCCAGCGTCGGGAAATCATATTCGACGTTGGTGAAAGTCTCGGTAGAGGCAAGGAAGGTCACTTCGGTGCCGCGCTTGCCGTTGGCTTCGCCAACGATCACGAGCGGGGCGACCGCATCGCCATGGGCGAACTCGATGTAATGTTCCTTGCCGTCGCGCCAGACCCGCAGTTGCAGCTTGCTGGACAGCGCATTGACCACGGACACGCCGACGCCGTGCAGGCCGCCGGAAACCTTGTAGGAGTTCTGGTCGAATTTTCCGCCGGCGTGCAGCTGGGTCATGATGACCTCGGCCGCGGAAATGCCTTCGCCCTTGTGGATGTCGACCGGAATGCCGCGGCCGTCGTCGCGCACCGTCACCGAATTGTCGGCGTTGAGGATGACCTCGACGGCGGTGGCGTGGCCCGCGAGCGCTTCGTCGATGGCGTTGTCGACGACTTCGTAGACCATGTGGTGCAGGCCGGAACCGTCGTCGGTGTCGCCGATATACATGCCCGGCCGCTTGCGCACGGCATCGAGCCCCTTCAGCACCCGGATCGATTCCGCGCCATACTCGACCGGAATGGGATGCTCAGTATCGGCAGGCGTCTGCCGGGCAGGTTCTGTCATGTGAAGCCTTCGCGGGTGTCCCGAATCAGCTGCGCAACATGAGGCGCTGATTGATCTATTTGTGCCATGAAAGAGGGGTTGCGCCTAGCGCAATCTATTCATCTACAAGTCTTTGAATAAATGGCGATTTTTTACCCTTTTTCAAGGCCTCCGAGAGCCGATTCCGGAGGCTCCGAAAAGCGCAATTCGAGGGCTGATTCTGTGCTTTTGGTCACCGGTTTTTTGGCCACTGGAGCGGCAAGAAATGGCAGGCCGCCGCGGACCTGCTAGAGAAGGCGGCGCGGCAGCCTGCAGTCATTGTCCGCCGTCATCGCGATCCCGGGTCAGCGCGCCATTGTCTCCACCTCCGTCCAAATATCGGCCCGATGTCGATGGCCTCCGGGCCATCGCCATACTGCTGGTGCTGAATTTCCACGCGTTCCCCGACGTCGCGCCGGGCGGCTTCGTCGGCGTCGACGTGTTCTTCGTGATTTCGGGCTTTCTGATCACCAGCATCATCACGCGCGAACTGGAACGCGGCCGTTTCAGCCTGATCGCGTTCTACAACCGGCGGATCCGCCGCATCTTCCCGGCGCTGATCGTGGTGCTCGCGGCGACCCTGGCGCTGGGCTGGTTCTGGATGCTGCCATCAGCGTTCGCGCAGCTCGGCAGCGACAGTTTCGCCAGCGCGGCGTTTCTGGCCAACATCGCGCTGCTGCTGCAGTCCGGCTATTTCGACGTCGAATCCGCCAAGAAGCCGTTGCTGCATCTTTGGTCGCTCGGCATCGAGGAGCAGTTCTATCTGTTCTGGCCGCTGCTGTTGATGCTCGCGGCGCGGCTGCGCATCAGCATCTTGGTCATGGCCGCGGTGCTCGGCATCGCGTCCTTCCTGCTCAACGTGGCTTGGATCGGCTCAGATCCGGTCGCGACCTTCTATCTGCCGTTCACGCGTGCGTTCGAATTACTGGCGGGTGCGGTGCTCGCGTGCGGCTGGGTCAAGGTCAACCAGTCAGGCACGGCGAGCAATTGGCGCGGCTGGATTGGCATGGCGCTGATCGCCGCGTCGGTCGTCCTGCTTGACAGCCACCGCACTTTTCCGGGCTGGTGGGCGGTATTGCCGGTTGCCGGCAGTGCGCTTTTGTTATCGGCGCCGGCGGCGTGGTTCAATCGCGTTGTGCTGGCGAGCCGGCCGATGGTGTGGATCGGGTTGATCAGTTACCCGCTCTATCTCTGGCACTGGCCGCTACTGGTGTTTGGCGAGGCGATCAAGTTCCAGCCACTGACGCTGCTGGAGCGCGAACTGATCTTGATCGCGAGCACGCTGCTGGCCTGGGCGACCTATCGGTTTGTCGAGACTCCTTTCCGTTTCGGCCGCCCGAACGGACGCAAGATGTTCGCTCTTGGCGCCGGCATGGCGATGATCGCGCTCGCGGGATTTGCCGTCATGTGGGGACGCGGTTTCGAGTTTCGGTTGCCGCCGGAAATCCGCGCCATGGCCACCGTACGGACGGAAAGTTTCAAGTGGCGGTTTCACGAATGCCTGCTCGATCTCGGCCAGGAAGCCACTTTCGCCGACGCCTGCGTCGAGCGGGACCGGCGTCCGCTGGTCCTGATCTGGGGCGATTCGACCGCCGGCGCGCTGCTGCCCGGCCTGCGTAAGGCGCAGGAGACGCGCAATTTCGGCATCGCGCAGCTCACCTCCAGTTCCTGCATTCCTGCGCTTGATGCCGACATTGCGGGCGTGCCGAATTGCCGGGCGATGAATGACAAGGTTTTTGCGCTGATCCGACAAATCAAGCCTGACGTCGTCGTGCTGCACGGAACGTGGGAGAAGCATCTCGACAACGTCGCGCGGACGGTCGCGGCGCTGAAGCGGGAAACCAATGCCCGCGTCGTCGTTCTCGGCGGCGTGCCGTGGTGGCGACGCGATCTTCCGTTGGAAGTGCTGCGCTATTTCATGCTTCATCGCGCACTGATCCCGGAGCGTTCGCCCGCCAGCACGCCCACGGCCTACGACGCCGTGATGCGCGCGAGGCTCGAGCCGCTCGGCGCCGAATTCATCTCGGCGTCGGATGCGCTCTGCAATGCGCAGGGATGCCTGACGCGCATCGGCGATGCCGCGGCAGACCTGACCGCAAGCGATCAGGTGCACCTGACCGAAAAGGGATCGGTTTACCTGATCGAAGCGATCATCGATCGGGTGCTTGGCGCGAGACCCACCGAAGCGCCGCGTTGAGGCGTTCTATTCACGGCGGCGTACCTGTCCCGATTCAACATCGAAAATCTCGCCGCCCGCCCCGATATCGACGAATGCCGCGGGATCGGCGCCAGTCATCCAGACCTGCGCGCCGAGCTTGGCGAGTTCATCGAACAGCGCCTTTCGCCTGTTGGGATCGAGATGGGCAACGACTTCGTCGAGCAGCAATAGCGGCACGATGCCCGTCATTTCGGCAACCAATGTCGCGTGGGCCAGCACCAGCCCGATCAGCAGCGCCTTTTGCTCGCCGGTGGAGGCGTCGCGCGCCGGCATGTTTTTGGGCGCATAGACCACCTGCAGGTCGGTCAGATGCGGCCCGTCGAGCGTGCGGCCGGCGGCGGCGTCGCGGGCGCGGCCAGCACGCAGGATCTCGCGGTAGCGATCCTCCACGGCGGTCGCGGATTCGTTGACCAGCGCGTTTTCCATCCAGCCGTCGAGCATGATCTGCGCCGACGGAAAGGCCGAAGCCTGCCCGCGCTCCTTCAGCATCGCGGCCAGCCGCGTCACCGTCTGGCCGCGCGTGGCGGCGACGGCGACCGCAAGCTCGGCGGTTTCGCGCTCGATCGCGTCGCACCAATGGTCGTCATAATTGCGCACTTCGAGCAGGCGGTTGCGCGAGCGCAGCGAACGCTCCAGCGCCGAGACCCGGCTGGAATGCTCGCTGTCGATCGCCAGCACCAGGCGGTCGAAGAAGCGCCGCCGTTCGGAAGCAGCACCCAGGAACAGCCCGTCCATGGCGGGCGTCAGCCACACCATGCGCAGATGATCGCCGAATGCGGTCGCCGAACTCACCGGCTCGCGATCGATGCGGCAGCGCCGGCTGGTCGAGGCGGCTTCCGCGGCGGGCGCATCGATGCCAGTGCCGAGCGTCGCAAGCCCCAGCGCGCCCTCGACCTCGGCCGACACCGCCCAGGAGCCGTCGCCCTGATTGTCGGCGACATCCTCCAGCGTCGCACGCCGCAGCCCGCGCCCCGGCGAGAGAAACGAGATCGCCTCCAGGCAATTGGTTTTGCCGGCACCGTTCGGCCCCACCAGCGCCACCACATCCCCCCGCGCCTGCACAATCGCCGCGCGGTAGTTGCGAAAATGCGTGAGGGATAAGCGATGGATGCGGGAGGGGGTCATGCGACGCTGTCATTGCCGGGAAGTCGAAATGAGGCGGCAACCTCCGCCGTCATCATCCGCGAAGGCGGATGATCCAGTACGCCGAGCTTCTGAATTTCTTCACGGGCGCTGGCGATTACTGGATACCCGCCTTCGCGGGTATGACAGCCGCATACTTGTTGGGCGCCACCCTCTCCCACAAGGGGAGAGGGAAGGTCAGCGTCCTTGTCGCGCGAAACCGTCACACCCGCATCGGCATCAGCACATACAGCGCGCCTTTGTTTTCCTTGTCCTGCACCAGCGTCGGCGAGCCGGGGTCGGCGAGGCGGAGCACGGCGACTTCGCCTTCGATCTGGGCGGCGATGTCGAGCAGGTAGCGCGAGTTGAAGCCGATATCGAGGGCGTCGGAGGCGTATTCGACCTCGAGCTCTTCGGTGGCGCTGCCGGAATCCGGATTGGTGACCGACAGCACCAGCTTGCCCGGAGACAATGCGAGCTTCACCGCACGGCCGCGCTCGCTGGAGATGGTCGAGACGCGGTCGACCGCGGCCTCAAAGTCCTTCTTGTCGACGATCAGTTCCTTGTCGTTGTTCTGCGGAATGACGCGGCCGTAATCCGGAAAGGTGCCGTCGATCAGTTTCGAGGTCAGCACGACGTTGCCGAGCGTGAAGCGGATCTTGCCCTGCGACAGTTCGATCTTGACCTCGGCTTCCTGGTCCTCGATCAGCCGCTGCACTTCGCCGACCGTCTTGCGCGGCACGATCACGCCGGGCATGCCGGTGGCGCCGGCAGGTTGCACCAGATCGATCTGCGCCAGCCGATGGCCATCGGTCGCCACCCCGCGCAGCGTCGCCGCCTTGGCGGTGCCGGCGGTATGCAGATAGATGCCGTTGAGATAGTAGCGGGTTTCCTCGGTCGAGATCGCAAACTGCGTGCGATCGATCAGGCGCTTGACGTCGGAGGCGGCGAGCGAAAACGAATGCGTCATGTCGCCGGCGGCAAGATCCGGGAAATCGCTCTCCGGCAGGGTCTGCAGCGTGAAGCGCGAGCGGCCGGCGCGGATCGCCAGCACCGCGCGGTCGCCGTCGGCTTCCAGCACGATCTGCGCGCCGTCCGGCAGCTTGCGGACGATGTCGTAGAACATGTGCGCCGGCACGGTAGTGGAACCGGCGGTTGCGGTTTCCGCCGCCAGCGTTTCGGTCACCTCGAGGTCGAGGTCGGTCGCCTTCAGCGACAGTTTGGCGTTTTCGGCGCGGACCAGCACGTTGCCGAGGATCGGGATGGTGTTGCGGCGCTCGACCACGCGATGGACATGGCCCAGCGACTTCAGCAGTTGCGCGCGTTCGACGGTGACCTTCATTGCATTATCCGCCAGAGATGGAAAAGCCGGGCGGCCCGGAAGGCGCGCCGCGGCATTGAAACCCCGAAAAGCCGGATCTGGACCGGATTTGATCAAACCCTCGGGGGGACCGCAAGGTGGCGCGGATGGCCCGCCGGTGCAAGGGAGGCTGGCCCCCCGTTCCCCACTTTTGCGGCAGAAAATGACGCAGGAAGAAAATTCTCTCGCCCCATCCGGCCGGGTTTGCCCGGGCCGGGCCTCGTCATGATCGAAGCCGGATAAGCCCGGCTTCGATCGGGAGGGAGAGGCGGGGAGAAGCCAAGTCCTATTCCTGCAACTGCCGCTTCAGCGACTCGACCTCTTCGGACAACGCGGTATCCCGGGCCACCAGCCCCTCGATCTTGCGCACGGCGTGCAGCACCGTGGTGTGATCGCGTCCGCCGAACCGGCGGCCGATCTCGGGCAGCGAACGCAGCGTCAGCGTCTTCGCCAGATACATCGCGACCTGACGCGGCCGGACCACGTTGGCGGTCCGCCGCGACGACAGCAGGTCCGAGCGGCTGACATTATATTGACGCGCCACCACGCGCTGGATGTCCTCGATCTTGATCCGCTTCGGCTCCTGCGGGCGGATCAGGTCGCGCACCTCGCGCTCGGCCATTTCCAGCGTTACCGGTTGGGCGTTGAGCTTGGAGTGGGCGAGCAGGCGGTTGATGGCGCCTTCGAGGTCGCGGCCGTTATGGGTGATGGTACGCGCCAGATAATCCAGCACCGCTTCCGGCACGTCGAAGGTCGAATGATGGGCGCGGGCAGCCGCGACGCGCGACTTCAGGATCCCGAGCCGCAGTTCCTCGCCGAGCGAGCCCATCTCGACGACGAGGCCGCCGGCCAGCCGCGAGCGCACGCGATCGTCGAGGCTTTCGAGATCGGACGGCGGACGATCGGCTGCGATCACGACCTGGCGGCCGGCATCGATCAGCGCGTTCAGCGTGTGGCAGAATTCGGCCTGGGTCGATTTGCCCTGCAGGAACTGCAGGTCGTCGATCACGAGCACGTCGATGCCGCGCAGCGCTTCCTTGAAGGCCAGCGCCGTCTGCGTCTTCAGCGCGGCGACGAAGCCGTACATGAACTTTTCGGCGGTGAGGTAGAGCACCTTGCGCTCGCTCCCCGAATTGCCGGCCCATGTCACCGCCTGCAGCAGATGGGTTTTGCCGAGGCCGACGCCGGCGTGAATATAGAGTGGGTTGAACATCACGGGATCGCCGCGGCGTCCCTCGGCGACCTGACGCGCGGCCGCATGCGCCAGCGTATTGGAGCGGCCCATCACGAAGCTCGCAAAAGTCAGGCGCGGATCGAGCGGCGAACCGCCGAGCGCATCATGGCTGGCGGATACCGGCGCGGTGGCAGTCGCGCGCAATTCCGGCGCGGGGCGGGCATTGCCCTGCTCGGCGCGGCGCGGATCGGCCGGCGCGGCCGCTTCCTTGGCAGGCGCGGCGTTGCGCATCGCCGTGCGCACGGTGAGGTCGATCCGGTGCACTTCAGGCATCTCAGCCTGCCAGCAGGTCAACACGCGATCGGCATAGTGGGCCTGGATCCAGCTCTTGAGGAACCGGGTCGGAACCGACAGACGCACGCTTTCATCCTGCACGCCTTCAAGATCCATGCGCGCAAACCAGCTCGTATAGACGTCTTCGCCTACACTCGTCCGCAACCGCCCCTTCACGCGCGACCAGCGATCCTGTTCCATATTTGTCATTGCCTGAGAACTTTTCTGAATGAGTAATAGTATTGAACGAACTGCCTGGCATGTTGCCTTGCAGTTTTCCTGCCAGACGTGACCTCGGCGCGGCGCTTCAGTGACCACCAGGCAAAAATCTGACGCTCGGCGGAACCGCCGTTGTCAGATCAAAGCTGGGTGGAATGAGAAGCTGCCGCGAGGTCAGCGCGTACTCGACGGTCTGGCCGGAGTTTGCGCGGGTGGACGGCTGGAAGGGTCGTTCAGGGATTCAGAAGTGGTCTCGATGGAAATGGTCGTGCCGAATGTCGCGTTGAATCTGTAAAGCATAGTACCTCCCCCTCTCGCCGCGAAAACCCGCGACGAGCAATCAGATAACAAGTGTTTCAAAGCCAGTCTGCCGCCACCGAACATCCGCTTGTCCGACTGCCGCGCCGCCGCGTATCCCAGTCTGTCGTCTTCAACACGTTCACGAACTCCGCGTTCCCAATCGTTGCATCTCAGGTAAGCGTTCTATTTCCCCTTGTCTTGTTTCCCTGTCCGGAGCGCGCTGAACACGAGCACCACGCCCGGGAAATTCAGACACAGAACGAGCCGCTCTCATATTGCTATGAGCTATCAACTCAGCTTCGCTTGGAAAGCGTCGCTAACGCGCACACCGCCGCCGATTTGCACGTCCGCTCTTGGGTCTCATACCGCGCTGGTCAGAGAGACCTTGAGCGTCGCGAACGAGTTACAAATACACCACGGGTGATTTCTGACAATCCGTAATTCGACAGACCCAACCCGGACTTCTCGACGGTGTTGCAACACTGCAAGTGCGACACTCCACACCAAGTTTTTAAATCAGCACACAAATCCCGTGGCGCCGACTAGCGTGACAGTTTTCGCTGCACTCGCAAAATTTTTAAAAAACCGTTACAATCGTGGTTACCGGGACCAATTTTCAAAACGCTTGCCCTCGCTATGTGGATAAGTGATTAGCGAGACGTCGTTTTTCGGAATTGTTTTTGAGGGTAACCCGCGCGGCGATGACGCGTGCAAGAAGAAGCCGACATTGGATTGGTTGACAGGCGCGCTCGCGCTTCTCGCACATGCGCACGACAACGCTGGTGCAATAAACCGCACCACGTAGAACTACTGGCGCTACTAATGTGACACGTCGGGCTATGCCCGGCAACGTGACGATTGAATTGTCACACGCATGCTTTCAACGTGCGCCCGAAATGCAACACGGGCCATGCGCATGGCGAAAAGAACTTTCAGCCCATGCTTGCGCGCGAGCGCAAGCCGAGAAAACAAAAAGCCCGGCGCGAGGCCGGGCTTTTGACGAATATCCGTTTCCGTCAGTTCACTACGCCAGTTCGGCGGGGGCGGGCGGGCGGCGGCGGGGCGGGCGGCGGCGGGGCCGGCTCCGCGCGCTTCATCGCTTCGACGGCTGCATTGCGATCGCCGGTCTTGATCGCTTCCTCGACGGTGCGAACCGCGCCGCGCATCTGGGTGCGGCGCGACTTGTTGATGATGGTGCGGCGGGCAATCTTGCGGGTCGCCTTCTTGGCGGAAGAGGTATTGGCCATGTTCTCAACTATCCTTCGGCTGTCATCGCTCGGGTGGTCGGGCTTGAGCGCGCCGGCCGTTCAAATTGGGCGCAGGTGGTGTTTTCCAGGGTGTCCTGACGTACGCCGCTCTTGAGGATGCCATGGACGGAGACCAAAATGCTCCCGAAGGCGGCGCGGCTCAAAGAACAGCGGCGGCGGGATTGCGCCCGCCGCCATTGGCGGGTCTTATAGAGGGCGCGTCCCGCACCGTCAACGCTTTCCGCCGCCCCAAAGGCCGGCAAAGGAGCGCCAGAAATGGTGCGTTAAGGTGCTGATGAGGTTGAATTTCTCAGGGTCCCCCCGGTATTGGCTGACGGCCCGTGC
>CAVUOI010000015.1:0-200118 GCA_963742935.1 uncultured Alphaproteobacteria bacterium
ATCAAGACGGAGTTCATCGACACCGGCAAGGTCCGCTTCATCTTCCGCGAATTCCCGCTCGACATCAAAGCCGCCGCCGGCTCGATGCTGGCGCGCTGCATCGCCAAGGACGACGCCCCGAAATATTTCGCCGTCATCGACCTGCTGTTCAAGCAGCAGGAATCGTGGGTGGTGAAGAACACCACGGAGACGCTGACCCGGATCGGCAAACAGGCCGGTCTGACCCAGACGCAGGTCGAGGACTGCCTGAAGGACCAGGCCCTGCTCGACAAGATCGCCGCCGACCAGAAATACGCCGCCGAGGTGCTGAAGGTGCAGTCGACACCGACCTTCTTCATCAATGGCGAGATGCTCAAGGGCGAGCAGAGCTTCGAAGAGTTCGCCAAGCGCATCAATTCGATGCTGAAGAGCTGATTCGGCGCAGTGCGGATTCATCCGCGCCGATAAGTCCAGCAAAAGACGCCGCACAAGCGCCTCAAATCCCTTGGGAAAAGCCGGGGCGGCCCGTTGCCCTCCAGCCCCGGCCTCGCCATTGTCGCCGCTCATTAAGCGCCGCAAAGGGCTGTCCATCCGCACCGGCACTGCCTTCCATGGTATTGTCGCGGCAGGGAGATTCGCGCCCGGCAAAAGAGATCTGTGTTCCATGAAGCTCACGCGCCTCCGCCTCCACGGTTTCAAGTCGTTCGTCGAAGCCACTGATTTCATGATCGAACCCGGCCTCACCGGCGTGGTCGGGCCGAACGGTTGCGGCAAGTCTAACCTGGTCGAGGCGCTGCGCTGGGCGATGGGCGAAACCTCGCACAAATCGCTGCGCGCCGCCGACATGGACGCGGTGATCTTCGCCGGTTCCGGCAACCGCCCGGCACGCAACCACGCCGAAGTCGTCATGACGATCGACAATGCCGATCGCACGGCGCCGGCCGCCATGAACGATGCCAGGTGCTGGAAATCTCGCGCCGCATCGAGCGCGAGGCCGGCTCGGTCTATCGCATCAACGGCCGCGACGTGCGCGCCCGCGACGTGCAGATCCTGTTCGCCGACGCCGCCACCGGCGCGCGTTCGCCGGCGCTGGTCCACCAGGGCAAGATCGGCGAGATCATTCAGGCGAAACCCGAGCAGCGCCGCCGCGTGCTCGAAGACGCCGCCGGCGTCGCCGGACTTCATGCCCGTCGCCACGAGGCCGAACTGCGGCTGCGCGCGGCCGAGACCAACCTCACCCGCGTCGAGGACGTGATCGGGCAATTGGCCGGCCAGATGGAAGGGTTGAAGAAGCAGGCGCGCCAGGCCATTCGCTTCCGCGAAGTCGCCGCCAAGGTGCGCAAGGCCGAAGCCACGCTGTTCCATCTGCGCTGGCTGGGCGCCAATGCCGACGTCGCGCGAAGCCGGGCACACCCACGACATCAACGTCCGCGAAATGGCCGAGCGCACCCGCGAACAGGCCGAGGCCGCGCGCATCCAGGCGATCCGCGCCTCCGAACTGCCGGCGCTGCGCGAGGGCGAAGCCCGCGCCGCGGCCGGGCTGCAGCGGCTCACCAATGCGCGCGAACAGCTCGACCGCGAGGAAGAGCGCGCCAAGGAGCGCGTCGCCGAACTCGACCGGCGGCTGCAGCAGTTCGCCGGCGACATCGCGCGCGAGCAGCAGCAGGCCTCCGACGCCGACGTGGCGCTGCAGCGGCTCGACACCGAAGACGCCGAGTTAAAGGAAGAGATCAAGTCGCGCGTCGAAAAGCGCTCCGGCATGGATGAACGGGTTTCCGAAGCGGAAACGACGCTGGCCGCGGCCGAACGCATGTTCGGCGAACTGACCGCGGCGCTGGCCGAACTCACCGCCCGGCGCACCCAGCTCGAGGGCGGCGTTCGCACCCACCGCGACCGCCTCGCCCGGCTCGACCAGGAAATCGCCAAGGTGCAGGCCGACGAGCAGAAGCTGAACGAGGAAACCGGCCATGTCGGCGACCTCGACACGCTCGCCGCCACGATGGAGACCGCGCAGGAAACGCTGGCCGCCTCCGAGGCCGCCGCCCAGGCCGCCGAGACCGGCCATGTCGCCGCGCGGCAGAAGCTGGAGGCTTCCCGCGCCCCGCTCACCGAGGCCGACAAGCGCGTGCAGCGGCTGGAGACCGAAGCGCGCACCATCTCAAAGCTCGTCAACTCCGAAACCAAGAACCTGTGGCCGCCGATCATCGACGGCGTCACGGTCGCCAAGGGCTATGAAAAGGCGATCGGCGCCGTGCTCGGCGACGACCTCGACGCCCCGATCGATCCTTCGGCGCCGATGCGCTGGACCAATGCCGGCGCAAGTTTTGAGGATCCGGCGCTGCCAGCAGGCGTCGATCCGCTGGCCGCCCATGTCGAGGCGCCGCCCGAACTGGCGCGTCGACTGGCGCAGATCGGCGTCGTGCCGAAGGAGCGCGGCGCCGAACTGGTATCGCAGTTGAAGACCGGCCAGCGGCTGGTGTCGCTGGAAGGCGACGTCTGGCGCTGGGACGGTTTTGTCGCCTCCGCGCACGCGCCGACCGGCGCCGCGCGGCGGCTCGCCGAACGCGCGCGACTGGTCGACATCGAACAGGAGCTGGAGCAGGCCCGCGTCGATGCCGCCAGCCAAACGCCGGGCGTTGGAAGACGCCGAAGCCGAACTGAAAGTGGCGTCCGCCGCCGAATCCGCCGGCCGCGAAGCCTGGCGCGCTGCGCAGCGCGAGGCCGATGCCGCGCGCGAGCGCCATGCCACGACCGAGCGCGAGATCAACCGCCACGCCGCGCGCAAATCCGCGCTGACCGAAGCCCATACCCGTCTCGCGGCCGATCGCAGCGAGGCCGAAGCCGCGCACGAGAGCGCGAAAGCCGCGCTGGCCGAGCTGCCGCCGACCCACGAGACCGAGACGAGGCTCGCCGCGGTTCGCACCGAGATCGAAGGCCACCGCCGCTTTGCCGCGCAAGTGCGCGCCGAAGCGCAGGCGCTGGCGCGCGAGGCCGAACTGGCCGACCGCCGCGTGCAGGCGATCGCGGCCGAACGCACCGAATGGCAGAACCGCAAGCAAAGCGCGGCCTCGCAGGTCGCGACCGTCGAGGCGCGCATCACCGAAGTGACGGCCGAGCGGGCCGACCTTGAAAATGCGCCGGCGCTGTTCGCTGAAAAGCGCCGCGCGCTGATCAACGAGATCGAGTCCGCCGAAAGCGCCCGCCGCGTCGCCGCCGACGCGCTGGCCGCCGCCGAGAGCGTGATGGCGCAGACCGACCGCGAGGCCAAGGCCTCGCTCGAAGCGCTCTCCTCCGCCCGCGAGGCCTGCGCCCGCGCCGAGGAACGCATGGAAGGCACCAAGCGCCGGCTTTCCGACATCGAGCGGGAAATCCACGACATGCTCGAAGTCGAGCCGCATGCGGTCGCAGCACTCGCCGAGATCGAGCCGGGCGCGGAACTGCCGCCGCTGAACGAGATCGAGGAAAACCTCGAAAAGCTGCGCCGCGACCGCGAGCGTCTGGGCGCCGTCAATCTGCGCGCCGAGGAAGAGCTGCGCGAGGTGGAAACCCAGCACACCGCGCTGACCACCGAGCGCGACGACCTGGTCGAAGCCATCAAGCGGCTGCGCCAGGGCATCCAGAGCCTCAACAAGGAAGCCCGCGAGCGGCTGCTGACCTCGTTCGAGACGGTCAACGAGCACTTCAAGCGGCTGTTCACCGAACTGTTCGGCGGCGGCGAAGCCGCACTTCACCTGATCGAAAGCGACGATCCGCTGGAAGCCGGCCTCGAAATCATCGCCAAGCCGCCGGGCAAGAAGCCGCAGACGCTGTCGCTGCTGTCGGGCGGCGAGCAGGCGCTGACCGCGCTGGCGCTGATCTTTGCGGTGTTCCTCACCAACCCGTCGCCGATCTGCGTGCTGGACGAGGTCGACGCGCCGCTCGACGACCACAACGTGGAGCGGTTCTGCAACCTGCTGCACGAAATGACCTCATCGACCGAAACCCGCTTCATCATCATCACGCACAATCCGATCACGATGGCGCGGATGAACCGGCTGTTCGGCGTCACCATGGCCGAACGCGGCGTCTCGCAACTGGTCTCGGTCGGCCTCGACGACGCCGTGAAGATTTTGGATCAGAACGTGGCGTGAGCTCTCGCCTCTACCCTAGTTGACGTCATCATCCGCGAAGGCGGATGATCCAGTACGCCGCGCTGATTCGTGAGAGATCCCTCAACCGTCTCGGCGTACTGGATGCCCCGCCTTCGCGGGGCATGACGGAGAACACATGACCTCACCCGACCTCCCCGCCGAACTGAAAGCCGCGCTCGACGGCAAGCTGCGCGGCTTTTCGCGCAATGACGCCGCCGGCCGTTCCGCGGTGATCTCGAAAACCTACCGCGATGGCGGCGGCTCCGGCGGCATCCGCTCGGAGACCGATGCGCTGGCCTATGCGCTGGCGCGGATGCCCGCGACCTATGCCGCGGTCACGGCGAGCCTGAATGCGCTGGTCGAGATCAGGACGGATTTTGCGCCGACAAGCCTGCTCGATGTCGGCGCCGGGCCGGGCACGGCGACCTGGGCTGCGGCTGAAGCCTTCCCATCTCTGCAACGCTTTGCGCTGTTCGACGCCAACGACGCGTTGCGGACGCTGGCGCTCGGCTTCGTCACCGACAGCTTTCGCTTGCGCGACGTCAGCTATGAACGCGGCGAAGCCCGCACCGGATTGGCGAAAGCGGAGGCGGCCGACCTCGTCGTGGCGAGCTACATGATTGGCGAGATCGGCGATGCCGAACAACGCGCGCTGGCCGAGGCGATGTGGGAAAAACGAACGACACGCTGCTCGTCGTCGAGCCCGGCACGCCCGCAGGCTATGCGCGGATCATCGCGCTGCGAGCGCACCTGATCGGCCTCGGCGCGCATGTCGCCGCCCCCTGCCCGCATGACGGCAAATGCCCGCTGCAGCCGCCCGACTGGTGCCATTTTTCGCAGCGCCTGCAGCGCTCGCGCGCGCACAAGCAGGTCAAGGGCGCGGAGCTGCCGTTCGAGGACGAAAAGTTCTTCCTATGTTGCACTGACGCGTGCGGCAATCAGCTCGCGTCCGTCACGGGTGCTCGCGCAGCCGACGGTCAACAAGGTGGAAATATCGGCAAAGCTCTGCACGCCGGAAGGCCTCGCCCTCACAAAGGTGCCGCGCCGCGCCAAGGCTGTTTACGCCAGCGCCCGCCGCTGGCGCTGGGGCGATGCGGATCAAGGCGTGTGCCGGACGCTGCGCGCGCGCCGCTTGCGGCGTGAGCGCTGCAGAGCCGGGACCGCCGCCGGAGGGTCCGGCTCTGCGGAGCTACGCGGCAGCGTCGGGACACGCAGATGAACTTATCCCGCCTTACATCCGACTAACGCCATGCCCCACTCGCGGCGGGCTGCCGCCTGCCCGGTTTTTCGTCTGGTTTCCCTGCCTTTTCGTCCCACAGGAGTGTCCGTCATGTCGACCGGCTGGATCGTTCTCGGCGTCATCGTCATCATCGTGCTGTTCGCGTTCGGTGCGTATAACCGCCTGGTCGCGCTCAGCCAGCGCGTCAATCAGTCTTTTGCCGACATCGACGTGCAGCTCAAGCAGCGCCACGATTTGATCCCGAACCTGGTCGAGACCGTGAAGGGCTATGCCAGCCACGAGCGCGGCACGCTCGACGACGTCATCAAGGCGCGCAATTCCGCGATGTCGGCGCAAGGACCAGCGCAGGTCGGCGCCGCCGAGAACCAGCTCTCCGGCGCGCTCGGGCGGTTGATCGCGCTGTCGGAGGCCTATCCCGACCTCAAGGCCAACGCCAACTTCCAGCAACTTGCCAGCGAACTGTCCGACCTCGAAAACAAGATCGCGGCCAGCCGACGCTTCTTCAACAACGCGGTCCAGGAATACAACACCGGCATCCAGCAACTGCCCGCGGCATTGTTCGCCGGCATGTTCGGCTTCACCCGCAAGGAATTCTTCGACCTCGGCGCCAGCCGCACCGAAGTCGAGGTGGTGCCGACGGTGAAGTTCTGACGCTTTAAACCCGGCAGAGCCGCCCATCATGGCCGCGTATGGTCTCTACACGCATATCTCATCGAACAAGTTTCGTTCGATGCTGTTGCTCGCCGGGCTGTTTCTGCTGATCTATGTCGTGATTTTTGCCGGCGCGCTGGTTGCCGAAGTGTTTCTGCACAGCGGCAAATCGGTCGACTTTTATCTGATGCAAGCCCGGCGCGACCTGATTGCGGCCTTTCCCTACGCCACCATCGCCGCCGTCCTGTGGATCGTGATCGCCTATTTCTTCCACCAGAACATGATCGACGCCGTGACCGGCGGCGAGAGCGTGACGCGGCAGCAAGAGCCGCGGCTGTATAATCTGCTGGAAAATCTCTGCATCTCGCGCGGCATCCCGATGCCGAAGCTGAAGGTGATGGACAGCCCGGCGCTGAACGCCTTCGCGACCGGCCTCAACCGCCAGCAATATTCCATCACGGTAACGACGGGCCTACTGCAGGCGCTCAACGACGCGGAGATCGAGGCCGTGCTCGGCCACGAGCTGACGCATATCCGCAACGGCGACGTGCAGTTGATGGTGGTCGCGGTGATCATCGCCGGCGTGGTCGGCTTTTTCGGCGAATTGTTTTTCCGCATGTTCACCAACCTGTCGTGGAATTCTTCATCCGGCAGCCGCTGGTCTTCTCGTCGTCTTCGTCCTCCTCATCCTCGTCAGCGTCCTCCGATCGCGACAGCAAGGGGGCCGGCGGCGCCATCTTCGCGATCATCATCGCGGTGGCGCTGATCCTGCTCGCCTGGCTGTTGTCGCAGGTCGTCAAGCTGGCGCTGTCGCGGTCGCGCGAATTGCTGGCCGACGCCGGCTCGGTCGAACTGACCAAGAATCCCGACGCCATGATCACGGCGCTGCGCAAGATCGAGAACCGCGGCGAGCTTCCCGGCGCCACGTCGGCGGTCATGGAACTCTGCGTCGACAATCCGCGCGAGGGATTTGCCGACCTGTTCGCGACCCATCCGTCGGTGGATTCGCGCGTCAAGGCGCTGGTCCAGTTTGCCGGTGGCCATGACCCCGGCCCGCTCACTTTGCCATCCGACATGGCGGACGACACCGAGGAGCTTGAGGAAACGGCGACCGGGCAACCACCGGTTTCCCGCGGCCCATGGAGCGACCCCAGCGAGCCAGTCGGCGTTCCGGAACCCCGTCCCGGCCCGTCGCAAGGCCCATGGGGCCGGCACAGCTGATCCCTGCGGCGCTATCCCCACGGATTAACGAATTCCGTATGAATCATGGCGGTGGCCGTCTAAGGAATTGAATTCTCCCCTGTTTCTGCCATGTTCGCGCCCAAAGCAGGGAATGAGTCCTGCCGGCCGCTCCCGCGGCTGGAGACGCGGTTCAAGGGAATTCCATGGCAAAGCCAGTCGTGATTGTGGTGGGCGCGGACAAGGGCGGGGTCGGCAAGACGACCGTGTCGCGGACGCTGCTGGACTATTTCAGCGCCAACAACGTGCCAACCCGGGCGTTCGACACCGAATCCCCGCGCGGCACCTTGATGCGCTTCCACCCCGACATCACCGAGATCGTCGACATGACGACGACCGCGGACCAGATGAAGATTTTCGATACGCTGAACGCGGCCAGCCCCTCCGTCACCGTGATCGACGTCCGCGCCGGACTGTTGTCTCCGGCGCTGGCCTCGCTGCGCGACATCGGCTTTCTCGATGCGGCGAAGGCCGGACAGATCACCTTCGCCGTGTTCCACATCCTGGGCCCCTCGATCGCCTCGCTGGACGAAATCGCCGAGACCGCGAATTTCATGCAGGGCGCCAAATATTACCTGGTGAAGAACTTCATCAACGACACCCAGTTCTTCCAGTGGGACCAGGCGACCTACAATTCCTATTTCCACCGCATCAAGGACGCCACCGAACTCACGATCCCCAAGCTCAACGAAATGGCCTATGAGCAGGTTGAGGTTTCCTCGGTTCCGTTCCTCAAATTCGTCGCCAACAAGGGCAAGGAGGACGAAGCCGCGAACTACTCGTTCGTGCTGCGCGGCTATGTCCGGCACTGGCTCGCCAACGTCTGGAGCGAGTTCGACCGCATCAAGCTGACCGATCTGGTCGGGGCCAAGCCCGGCGTGCGCGGCGGCGAAAAATAGTCGCAGCCCCGCAGCAATGGGGGCTGGAATAGCGAAAAATTTCCCTTGATATAGCGGGCGATGAGTACCACGCCCGTCTACATCATCTGCTCGCCCCGGCCGCTGGTCGGCAAGACGCTGCTCGCGCGGCTGCTGAGCGAATTTTTGCTGCTCAAAGACGGCACGGTCTCGGCCTTCGACATCAATCTGAAGGAACCGTCGCTGCTCGAATACCTGCCGCGCGTGACCGAGACGGCCGATATCGCGGACACCTTTGGCAAGATGCAGCTGATGGACCGCCTGATCGTCCACGATGGCGTCGCCAAGGTGGTCGACCTCGGCTTTCACGCCTTTGACGAGTTCTTCCGGATGACCAACGAGATCGGTTTCCTGAAAGAGGCGGTCCGGCGTCACGTCGTGCCGATCACCCTGTTCGTGGCCGATACCGACCGCGTCTCGGCGCGCGCTTATCCGATGCTGCGGGAGCAGATTCCGCTGAAGGCGCTGATTACGATCGACAACGAATATATCGTACGGGGCGAATTGCCCGAAGAGATGGGCCTCGGGCGGGTGCTGCGGCTGACGGCCCTGCCCTCGTTCCTGAAGACCTATGTCGACCGGCTGCCGTTTTCCTTCACCGAGTATCTGCGCAACGAGCGGGATTCGTCGACCGAGCTGCACCAGTGGGTCCGGAGGAACTACACCGCCTTTCGTGAGCTGGAGTTCAGCCTGCTGGCGCCGCGGGCGTGAGGATCGAAGCTAATATTACCCGGGTAATATTGACTCTGTTTGCCTCGTTGGGTATCGTCCCAGCCTGACCGCAACCCGGCGAGGCCTCCCGTGACATCAGACCGAAAGGCGGCGATCGCCGCCTACAAGGAGCAAAAGACCTTCGCAGGGGTTTTCGTCATCCGCTGCAAGGCGTCGTCGCAGGCCTGGGTCGGCCAGACCCCCAACCTCGAAAAGATCCAGAACCGGATCTGGTTCACGCTGCGCCAGGGCAGCCATACCTGCCGCACGCTACAGGCGGCCTGGACTGCGCACGGGCCTGATAGCCTGACATTCGAGGAATGCGAACGGCTGGAAGAGGAAGCGACGGCCTATATCCGCGATGCGCTGTTGAAGGAGCGAGTGGTGCATTGGCGGCCAGCAATTGAATGCTGAGGCGATCTGAAACAAAGCCATCAGTTGTCGTCCCGGCGAACGCCGGGACCCATACCGCGTTGCTCTATCGATTGAGACGCGATGGCAAGCATCCCGCAAAACAATTACCGACGGTGGCTATGGGTCCCGGCGTTCGCCGGGACGACGTGGGGAGAGTTTGGAGTGACGAAACCTCAATGCCCCTCGAACGACATCAGCGTGCGCACCGGCACGTCCATCGCGCGCAATTTATCAGCGCCGCCGAGATCCGGCAGGTCGATGATGAAACAGGCCGCGACCACGTTGGCGCCGATCTGGCGCAACAGTTTTACCGCGCCCTCCGCGGTGCCGCCGGTGGCGATGAGATCGTCGACCAGCACCACACGCTCGCCGGGTTGGATCGCATCGACGTGCATTTCCATTTCATCGAGGCCGTATTCCAGCGAATAGGCGATCCGCACCGTGGTGTGCGGCAGCTTGCCCTTCTTGCGGATCGGCACGAAGCCGGCGGAGACCTGATGCGCCACCGCGCCGCCGATGATGAACCCCCTCGCCTCGATGCCGGCGACCTTGTCGATCTTCAACCCGGCCCAGGGTTGCACCAGTTCGTCGACGGCGCGGCGGAACGCGCGCGCATCGGCCAACAGGGTCGTGATGTCACGGAACAGGATGCCCTTTTTCGGGTAATCCGGAATGGTGCGGACGGTGGCCTTCAGATCGTGATCGAACGTCATCGGTATCTCGCAATCTTCAATTGACTGGAACGTTCAGACGAAAGGCGTTCTCGACGATCCGCAGCCCCACGTCACCGCCGAGCGACATCAGCGATTCCGGGTGAAACTGCACGCCGCCGACCGGCAGGGTCTTGTGTTCGATCGCCATCGCGACGCCGTCCTCGGTGGTCGCGGTGACTTCGAGAACTTCCGGCACGCTGTCGCGCTCGACATAGAGCGAATGATAGCGGCCGATCACGATCTCGTTCGGCAGGTTCTGCATCAGCCGCCCGCCGCGCACCTGAACCCGCGACGGCCGGCCATGCGCGGGATGGGTGAGCTGGCCGAGCTGGCCGCCAAAATATTCGCCGATCGCCTGCACGCCGAGACAGACGCCGAAGATCGGCAGTTTTCGGTCGAGTGCCGTGGCGATGGTTTTCGAAATCGCAAAATCCTCCGGCCGGCCGGGGCCCGGCGACAGCACCAAGAGATCCCAGCTCTTCTTCAGCATCTCCTGGGCATGCACATGCCGTACCACGGTGACGCTGGCGCCGACCTGGCGGAAATAATCCGCCAGCATGTGCACAAAGCTGTCGTCGTGATCGATCAGCAGCACCTTGCGGCCGGAGCCGGTGGCATCGGGTGCAAAGGCCGACAGCGGTTTTGGCGCATCGCCGCGCAGCGCCTGGAACAGCGCTGCCGCCTTGACCTGGCATTCGCGGTCTTCCGCCGCGGGATCCGAGTCGAACAGACAGGTGGCGCCGACGCGCACTTCGGCCAGCCCATCCTTCATCCGAATGGTGCGGATGGTCAGCCCGGTATTGATGCTGCCGTCGAAATTCACCGCGCCGATCGCGCCGGCATACCAGCGCCGCGACGAACGCTCATTGTCTTCGACGAACTGCATCGCCCACAATTTCGGTGCGCCGGTCACGGTGACCGCCCAGGCATGTGTGAGGAAAGCGTCGAGCGCATCGAAGCCCGGGCGCAGCATGCCCTCGACGTGGTCGACGGTGTGGAACAGTTTTGAATAGGTCTCGATCTGCCGCCGCGCCAGCACCTTGATGCTGCCAGGCACGCAGACGCGCGCCTTGTCGTTGCGGTCGACGTCGGTGCACATGTTGAGTTCGAACTCGTCTTTCTCCGAGTTCAGCAATTGCCTGATCTGCTCGGCATCGCCGATCGCATCGACACCACGTGCAATCGTGCCCGAGATCGGGCAGGTCTCGACCCGCCGGCCGTCGGAGCGCACGAACATTTCCGGCGAGGCCGATACCAGAAATTCGCCGTCGCCGAGATTCATCAGCGCGCCATAGGGCGACGGGTTGATGCGGCATAGCCGCTGGAACACTTCCGCCGGCGAACGCTCGCAAGGCTCGGCGAACAACTGCCCGGGCACCGCCTCGAACAGGTCGCCGCGTGCGAACGCCGCGCGCGCGACCTCGACGGTGGCCTGATATTCGCCCGGCCCGTGATCGGCAAAGCCTTGCCGCGGCGCCTTGATATAAGCGCTCTCTGCCGCGTCACGCGGCAGGCCCTTGGTGGATTTTCCCTTCCAGGAAAAATCGTAGCTCAGCAGCACACCGCGGCCGGTGGCGCGGTCATAAGCCAAAAGGCGATCCGGCACATACAGCACGATGTCGCGCTGGTCGCTCTCCCGCGCGCGCTTTTGCACGAGGTCCTCGACCTGGAACACGAGGTCGTAGGCGAAGGCTCCGAACAGGCCGAGCAGCGGATCGTCGTTGGCGGACAAGGCAGCGACGAGATCGCGCACCAGCGACATCACACTGGCGCGGCGGGTGCGCTGGTCTTCCTCGACCGGAGCGGCGCCGCGGATGATGTGGCCGGCCAGCCGCGTCGGGCTTTTTTCGGAGATGACGACGCACGGCTCGCGCAACACATCGCCCAGGAATGCGATCAGCACCTCGCCGCGCGCATTCAAGGCGGACAGCGAAAAATTGGAACCTGTGGTCTCCAGCACCAGCGGCGGATCGGCAAAGCCGAGGTCGAAACTCTCGTAGCGGCCCGGCACCGTAGTGCCCGAGGACAGCACCACGCCACGACGTCGGTCGAGCAGCTCGATCAGGTCGTCGAGGCGCTTGGCGTTACCGGTGAACTGCTCGACGGCGCGCGAAATGGCGAGGCCGCCGCTGGTCCGGTATTCGCTCTGTTCCGGCAGGGAGAAGGCTGTCCTGTTCATGTGATCCTCTTACGAAACTTCGCCAGGGAGCGCCACACAGGACAAACGAAGGGCAAATAAACAAACCATCGGTCGCACCGCGATGGCGACCTTCGACGATTTGAAAAAATGAAATCGCACCGGCCACCTCTTTAAGAGGTGCGCCACCACAGACGGGAGGGGCTGCTGACGGTGTTCATGGGCCCTAAACACCACCCGCCGGTGATGATGTCAAGGGAGTGGACCGGCCGGGATGCCCCCCTTCCCGGCCCCATCTTGGGGTGTCGGAAAGCGGAAAACTTGCGTAGGATTTGAGCAAGCAGCGGCGCTTCCCGTGCGCGAAGATTGCAATTGAAGGAGGCAGGCGATGGCATTGCTGGGTCTGGGATATGCCGGCTTCGGAGCTGATAATCTCGAGGACTGGCGGCAGTTCGGGACCGAACTGGTCGGGCTGCAGGCGGTCGAGCGCGGCAATTCGCTGCTGGCGTTCCGGATGGACGACCGCAAGCAGCGCATCGTGATCGACCGCGCTTTGGGCAACGGCACGCGCTTCTTCGGCTGGGAGGTCGCCGACGGCGCGGCGCTGGATGCGCTGGCGGCGCGGCTGGAAAAGGCCGACGTGGCTGTTACCGCCGAGCCGAAGACGCTGGCCGACGCAAGGCGCGTCCGCAGCCTGATCTCGTTTCAGGATCCGGCCGGCAACCGGCTGGAGGCGTTTTACGGCGCCGAGATCGACGACACGCCGTTCGCACCGGGACGATCGATCTCGGGTTTCCGCACCGGCCCGCTCGGGCTGGGACACGCCGTGCTGACCGTCGAGAATATCGAACCGGTGATGGCATTCTATGTCGACGTGCTCGGCTTCGGATTGTCCGACTACATCTCAAAACCGTTCCGCGCCTATTTCTTCCACGTCAATGCACGGCATCACAGCCTCGCGCTGATCGAGACCGGCAAGAACGGCATGCATCATCTGATGGTGGAGCTGTTCTCGCTGGACGATGTCGGCCAGTGCTACGACATCGCGATGACCGAGGGGGACCGCGTCGGCGTTACGCTCGGCCGTCACACCAACGATTTCATGACCTCGTTCTACGCCAAGACGCCGTCATCCTTCATGATCGAATGCGGCTGGGGCGGCCGCGAGATCGATCCCGCGACATGGCAAGCGGTCGAGATGCACGATGGCCCGAGCCTGTGGGGCCACGAGCGCGTCTGGCTGCCGCCGGAGGACCGCGTCGTCGCCCGCGAGATGCGGATGCGCGCGGCGGCATCAGGACTACGCGCGCCGGTGCAGGTGATGGAGGGGAATTACAAGCTGATGTCGGGGACATGTGCGTGGTGGGACGGGGTGAAGGGCTAGCTGGCACCTCAACATACCGCGTCGTCCCGGCGAACGCCGGGACCCATAACCACAGGGCGAGTTATTTGCGCGATGACGTCGACAGATTTTCCAAAACGACAGGCCGCGGCGTATGGGTCCCTGCGTTCGCAGGGACGACAGCATCGCGCGCTATGGCCTTTATCTTAGGCCACACTTCTTCCAGAGTGCAGCCATTTCCTCATCGCTTGCGAATTGACCCCGCGCGGACTCCCGAAGACCTTCAAGCATGGCAACCCGATGGCTCTCGGGGACGATGAACGGATCGCTCCCGGCAGCGGCAATCTGCTCCAGCACTTCCGCGACATAGGCTTGCCGATCTTCAGGAAGCTTCCGCACCTTTTCGATGGCGGCTTCGAGAACCTTGGTCATTGAAACAATCTACATTATCTCGCCGCGGCGTATGGGTCCCGGCGTTCGCCGGGACGACGGCGTGTTTGCTGCGCTACTCCCGATAACACCCCTGCTCGATCTCCTCGATCAGTCCGCGCGCGTTGGGCTTCCAGCCAAGCTGCCGCGCGCGCTTGGCGCGCACCCGGCTGTTGGAGGCCATCGTGTCCTCCGTCGTGCCCTCGCTCCATTCGGCGGCGGCTTCGGCCATCGACATCGCGGTCGGCGGTCCGGCAAACCCAGCATGCGGTTGATCGCCTCGCAGGCCTCGCGCATCGAACTCTCGCCGTTCTCGGCGAAATAGAAGCCGCCAGCCGGCGCCTTCTCGATGGCGAGCGCGTAGAGCGTCACGAGATCGTCGATATGCACGTTCGACCAGACGTTCTCGCCGGGCCCGGCATGCGCCGCGTTGCCTGCGCTTTTTGGCGAGCCTGATCAGCAGCGGCACCTGCACGCTGTCCGGATTGGCGCCCAAGGCCTTCGCCGTAGATCAGGCTCGGGCAGATGATGACGGGACGGCAGCCCTTGTCGCGGTATGACAGAATGAACTCGTTCAGCGCGACCCGCGCCACGCGCGCAGGCGATGGCGTGATCGGTGTGTCCTCGTCGAAAACCGCATCCGACCGCTCGCCTTTGGCGCGCGTGCCGACGATGCTGGAGCCCGAGGTGTGAACCAACAGCTTGCCGCTGCCGGCAAGGGCATCAAGCAGCGCGACGACGGCGCCCTTGTGGTCGGCGCTCGCGGCATTGACGACGATGTCGGCAGCCCGCGCCGCTTCCGCCAGAATTTCTCCATCGTCGAGCGTGCCCATCACGGGCTCGATGCCCCGCGCGCGAACCGCCTCGGCCTTTTCGGGCGAGCGAACCAAGCCGCTCACCTGATGCCCGGCGGCGATGAGATGCGCCGCCACCGATCCGCCGATATAGCCCGACGCGCCCGTACAGAATATTTTCATCGTCTCCCCACCATTGCCTCTACGATCAGCATCTCAGCCCAGATGCTTCTTGAAGAATTCCGTCGCCCTGCCCCAGGCGAGTTCAGCGGCCTGCCGGTCATGGACGGATTGCCGCTGCTCGTTGACGAAGGCGTGCTCGGCATCATACCGAAAAAGTTCGAGCGACTTGCCTGCGGCCTTCATGCCCTTCTCGAACGCGTCGACCACCTGCGGCGTGCACCAGTCGTCCTTGTTGGCGAAATGCGCCTGCAGCGGGATTTTCACGTCCGCAGGCTTCGCGGCCTGCTCCGGGGGAATACCGTAGAACACGACGCCGGCCGCAAGTTCCGGAATTTTGGTGGCGCCGATGATGGTCACCGCACCGCCGAGGCAGAAGCCGGTCAGGCCGACCTTGGCGCCGTTGCGCGACAGATATTGCGCGGCGCCGCGCACGGTCTGCGTGGTGGCGTCCATGAAATCCAGCGAGTTCATCTCTTTGCCGGCCGCATCCGTGTCGTGATACGGCACCACCGTGCCCTTGTAGAGATCGGGCGCCAGCGCGTCGAAGCCCGCCACCGCGAAGCGGTCGCACAGGCCCTTGATCTGGTCCTGCAGGCCCCACCATTCCTGGATCACGACCACACAAGGCGCATTGCCGCGCGCGGCGTTGGCGAGGTAGCCGTTGGCATCCTTGCCGTCCGGCCGCTTGAAAGTGATGCTGGTGCCCATGGGGTTCCTCCGGAATGGTTTCTGGCTGATTGACCGGCATTTTGTCCGCTGCGCGTTCTGGAAGCAATCGCTCGATTCGCGCGCGTATGTCGGGTCAGGACAACAAAAAAGCCCCCGCAGGGGCTTTTCCGAAACGCGCGATGAAGGGGTGATCAGTGGGCGTTGGCCCAGACCTTCTTCTTGGTGAAGTACAGCAGCACGGTGAGCAGGATCAGGAACACGAACACCTGCAGGCCGAGCGCCTTGCGCGCTTCCATGTGCGGCTCCGCCGTCCACATCAGGAACGTGGTGACGTCCTTGGCGTATTGCGCGACCGTTGCCGGCGAACCGTCGTCATAGGTGACCTGTCCATCGCTCAGCGGCTTCGGCATCTTGATGGCGTGGCCGGGGAAATACCTGTTGTAGTAGGAGCCGTCGGGCAGGTTGAAGCCGGCCGGCGGATTGTCCTCATAGCCCTGCAGGATCGCATCGACGTAGTCCGGGCCCTGCTCCTGATACTGCGTGAAGAAGTCGATCAGGAACCTCGGGAAGCCGCGGCCGTAGCTTCGCGCCTTCGTGATCAGCGACAGGTCGGGCGGAGCCGCGCCGCCATTGGCCGCGCGCGCCGCCTGCTCGTTCGGGAACGGCGACGGGAAATAGTCGGCAGGCCGGCCGGGCCGTTCGAACATATCGCCGGCGTCGTTCGGGCCATCCTTCACCTTGTAATCGGAGGCGAACGCCGAAGCCTGCGCCACCGAATAGCCGGGACCGCCGGCATCGGCGAGATTGCGGAACGCGACATAGGACAGGCCGTGGCAGGCGGAGCAGACTTCCTTGTAGACCTTCAGGCCGCGCTGCAGGGCGCCGCGATCGAACTTGCCGAAGGGGCCGGCGAACGACCACTTCTGTCCGGGCGGCGAAACACCGTGATCTTCGGCGCGCGCATCCTGAATGCTGCCGGCGAACAATCCGCCCGCAACCAGCAGCGCAATCACCGCCGAAGCCATGGTCGCGCGCTTGCCACCAGATTTAGCCAGCACGTCATCGGCGATCGAATTCGGCACCGGACGCGGCTTCTCGATCCGGGAGAGCAGCGGCAGCAGGATCAGGAAGTAGGCGAAGTAGAGGAAGGTCAGGATGCGGCCGACGATCACATAGATGCCTTCCGGCGGCTGAGCGCCGAGATAGCCGAGGCCGATGCAGACCACGACGAACATCCAGAAGAACTGCTTCGCCAGCGGACGATATTTCGACGAACGCGTGCGGGCGCTGTCGAGCCAGGGCAGGAACGCCAGGATGACGATCGCGCCGAACATCCCGATAACGCCGGCGAGTTTGTTCGGGATCGAGCGCAGGATTGCGTAGAACGGCAGGTAATACCATTCCGGCACGATGTGCGGCGGCGTCACGGCGGGATTGGCCGGGATGTAGTTCTCGGGGTCGCCGAGATAGTTCGGCATGTAGAAGATGAACCAGGCAAAGAACAGCATGAAGCAGGAGACGCCGAACGCATCCTTGATCGTCGCATAAGGCGTGAAAGGCACGGTGTCCTTTTCGGTCTTCGCCTCGACGCCGGCCGGATTGTTCTGGCCCGCGACATGCAGCGCCCAGACGTGCAGCACCACGACGCCGGCGATCACGAACGGCAGCAGATAGTGCAGCGAGAAGAACCAATTCAGCGTCGGATTGCCGACGGAAAAGCCGCCCCACAGCAACGTCACGATGCTCTCGCCGAAATAGGGCACGGCGGAGAACAGATTGGTGATGACGGTGGCGCCCCAGAAGCTCATCTGGCCCCACGGCAGCACGTAGCCCATGAAGCCGGTCGCCATCATCAGGAGATAGATGATCACGCCGAGGATCCACAGCACTTCGCGCGGCTCCTTGTACGACCCGTAATAAAGGCCGCGGAACATGTGGATGTAGACGGCGAGGAAGAACATCGAGGCGCCGCAGGCGTGGATGTTGCGCAGCAGCCAGCCGTAATTGACATCACGGACGAGCAGTTCGACCGACTTGAAGGCGAGGTCGGCGTGCGGCGTGTAGTGCATCGCCAGGATCACGCCGGTCAGGATCTGCACGCCCAGCATCATCGAAAGAATGGCGCCGAAGGTCCACCAGTAGTTCAGGTTACGCGGCGTCGGATACGCCACGAAGGAGGAGTGCATGAGTTCCATAATCGGGAGGCGCCGTTCGATCCACTTCAAGGCGGGATTGGTCGGCTGAAAATCGGATGGTCCGCTCATTGATGCGATCCTGAGGAAGTAAAACGACGCGACGGATTAAGGGGTCCCGGACTGGCGTCCGGGCCGTTAGCCGATCTGGATTTTGGTGTCGGAAACGAATGTGTAGGGCGGCACCGGCAGGTTGCTCGGCGCGGGTCCCTGACGGATGCGGCCCGACGTGTCGTAGACCGAACCGTGGCAGGGGCAGAAGAAGCCGTCGTAAGCGCCCTCATGGGCAATCGGGATACAGCCGAGATGCGTGCAGATGCCGACCACGACCAGCCACTGGTCATGGCCCGCCTTGACGCGCGCCGAGTCGGGCTGCGGATCGGGCAGGCTTGCGACCGGAACGTTCTGTGCGGCTTCAATCTGCTTCTTGGTGCGGTGGCTGATGTAGATCGGCTTGCCGCGCCAGAACACCTTGACGTCCTGTCCCTCAGCGATCGGGGTCAGGTCGACCTCGATCGGGGCGCCGGCCGCGATCGTCGAGGCGTCCGGATTCATCTGGGAAACCAGCGGCCACACCGTGGCGGCCGCGCCTACGGCGGCGACGGCTCCCGTTGCAACATAGAGGAAATCACGGCGTGTCGGATGCTCCGCCGAAGACGCTGTCGTCACGATTCCAAGCCCTTTCTTGTCTGCAGCCGACGGAACCGCCCCGGCCACGCTGAGAACGCGACCTGAAGAGGCTGCCGGCGCCCGCGGCCCCCGCGGCGGCAGAAAAACCACTTTTCCTCCCCCAAACCGGCGGAACAAGCAGTCCAAAATCGTTCTATTGGCACCCTTGCCGGGAGAGCGCAAGCCCGCTATCGGCTGGCAATCATGCAATGCACTAAATCCGCGTCCGACCGTGATTTATTCAATACATTCACCCGTGCTTCCGAAGCCTCGACACCATGCATATCGCCCTCTTCCAGCCGGATATCCCCCAGAACACGGGAACAATTCTGCGCCTCTGCGCATGCCTGGGCGCGGCCGCCCACATCATCGAGCCAGCCGGCTTTCCGATCTCGGACCGGCATTTCCGGCGGGCGGGAATGGACTACCTCGATCACGTCGCCCTGACCCGCCACAACTCATGGCAAAAGTTCGAGCAATGGCGTAACGAGGCCGGATTCCGGCTGGTGCTGTTCACGACCAAAGGCGCTGGTTCCTATCTGGATTTCAGCTACCGGCCGGACGACATCCTGCTGTTCGGGCGCGAATCCGCGGGGGTGACCGACGAGGTGGTCGCCGCGGCGGACGCCCGGCTGGCGATCCCGATCAGGCCGGGTTTGCGCTCGCTCAATGTGGCCATGGCAGCGGCCATGGCATTGGGAGAGGCGCTGCGGCAGACGGACCGTCCGGTAGCGGGCGAGACCGGTTCCATGGAGAAGGTGTGAGCTACGCGGTCAAAGAGATATTCCTGACCTTGCAAGGCGAAGGCGCACATGCCGGTCGCGCGGCGGTGTTTTGCCGTTTTTCCGGCTGCAACCTCTGGACCGGCCGCGAACAGGACCGCGCCGTCGCCACCTGCCAGTTCTGCGATACCGACTTTGTCGGCATGGACGGTACGCTGGGCGGCCGCTACGCCACGGCCGAAGAACTCGCCGAAATCATCGCCGGGCAATGGACCGGCGATGACACCAATCGCTACGTGGTCCTGACCGGGGGCGAGCCGCTGCTGCAGGTCGATCCCCCCTTCATCGATGCGCTGCATGCGCGCGGTTTTGCCATCGGCATCGAGACCAACGGCACGATCGAACCGCCCGCCGGGATGGACTGGGTCTGCGTCAGCCCGAAAGCCGGCGCTGTCCTGGCGGTGCGCCGTGGCCATGAACTGAAGCTGGTCTATCCGCAGGCGGGAGCTGTCCCGGAAGATTTTGCAGAGCTCGATTTCGAACGGTTTTCGCTGCAGCCGATGGACGGGCCTGACGTCATCGAGAACACCGCGCGCACGGTCGACTATTGCCTGCGCCATCCGCAATGGCGGCTCAGCCTGCAGACACACAAGACACTCGGTATCAGATAGACAGGAACCAGAATTCAGAGATGTGGGAACTGACGAAATCATTTCGCTTCGAAGCCGCGCATTCGCTGAAGGGGACGACCTTCGGCGCGGACAGCGAGGAAATTCACGGCCACTCGTTTCGCGCCGAGGTGAGCGTGCGCGGCACGCCCGATCCGCAAACCGGCATGGTGGTGGATCTCGGCTTGCTCGAACGCAGCATGGAAGAGGTCCGCAAGATGCTCGACCACAAGCTTCTCAACAAGGTCGAGGCACTGGGGATGCCAACGCTGGAAAACATCTCGCGGTTCATCTGGGAGCGGGTCCAGCACGCCGGCAAGATCACCCGCGTCAGCGTTTTCAGGGACAGCTGCAACGAGAGCTGCACGTATTTCGGACCGCAGGGGTAAGCCACATGGACATGTCCCTGATCGAGGATCGCAAGACGCGGGCGCGGAGCTGGTTCGAGGCCCTGCGCAACGACATCTGCGCGGCCTTCGAGCGGCTGGAGGACGATGCGCCCCCTGCCCTCTATCCCGGCGAGGCCGGTCGCTTCGTGCGCACGCCTTGGGAACGCACCGACCATACCGGCAAGCCCGGCGGCGGCGGCGTGATGTCGATGATGCGCGGGCGGCTGTTCGAGAAGGTCGGCGTGCACTGCTCCACGGTGCATGGCGAGTTTGCGCCCGAATTCCGGGCGCAGATCCCGGGTGCTGCCGACGATCCCCGGTTCTGGGCGTCGGGCATTTCGCTGATCGCTCATCTACATAATCCGCACGTGCCGGCCGTGCACATGAACACCCGCTTCGTCGTCACCACCAAGGCGTGGTTCGGCGGCGGCGCCGATTTGACGCCGGTGCTGGACCGGCGGCGCACCCAGGAGGATCCGGACACGCTGGCCTTCCATCAGGCGATGAAGGAAGGCTGCGGCGGATCCAACGGTGTCGCCGACTACGACAAATACAAAAAATGGTGCGACGAATATTTCTATCTGCCGCATCGCAAGGAGGCCCGCGGCATCGGCGGCATCTTCTACGACTGGCACGATTCCGGCGACTGGGACGCCGACCTCGCCTTCACCCAGGACGTCGGCCGCGCTTTCCTGAAGATCTATCCCGAACTGGTCCGGCGCAATTTTGCGCTCACCTGGAACGAGGCCGACCGCGAGGAGCAACTGATCCGACGCGGACGCTATGTCGAATTCAACCTGCTGTACGACCGCGGAACAATCTTCGGGCTGAAAACCGGCGGCAATGTGGATTCGATCCTCTCGTCGATGCCACCGCAGGTAAAGTGGCCATGATCGCATGATCAGCTGTCATGACCGGTCGCTAGGGTGGGACCGGTATCATGTGCTGAAGGAGCTGGTTATGGATTTGAAGCCTGGGGATGTCGTCATGCTGAAGTCGGGCGGCCATCCGCTTAGCGTGGTGGAAGTCAACGACGGCAAGGCGGTGTGCGTATGGATGGGCAATGAGGGCGATCTCTTCCGCGAGACGCTGCCATTGGCCGTGCTCGAACTCGCCGAGCACGAACCGGACGACGATGAGGAAGAGGAAGACGACGAAGACGAGGACGACGAAGAGGAAGAAGACGAGGATCACGGCAAGAAGGCCTGACCGAGTTTCGGCGTCGCCCCGCATCCGCGGCCCGGCGACGCCGTTTGGGGGAATTGGACCCCGTACGAAGTATCTGATATTCGCGGCGGATCGGCCGCGGATCTTCGCAGCCGACGGCGCTGAAAGCGAGATGGCCGCGAAATTATGACCCACCTGCCCCGAGCCATGCTGATCGACATGGATGACACCATCCTGTCGGCCTACGGCCGTCCCGAGATCGCCTGGCACAACGTCGCCAAGGAATTCGTCGCCGAGTTCGGGCCGTTCACCTCGCAGCAGGTCGCCGCGGCGGTGTTGGACTCAGCGCGCAAATTCTGGTCGGTCGCCGGCGCCGAATGGCGGATGAAGCTGGATGAGGCGCGGCGCATGACCGTCAGCAACGGATTTACCGCACTGGCCGGAGGCGGCCACACGCTGCCTGAGGATCTTGCTGCGAGGCTCGCCAACCGCTTCACGGCTTACCGCGAAGAGGAAATGTTCGTCTTCCCCGGCGCGCATGACGCCATCGACGAACTGAAGGCGCGCGGCGTCAAGCTGGCGCTGGTGACCAACGGCGCCGCTGGCTCCCAGCGCGCCAAGGTCGAACGCTTTGCGCTGTCGGATCGTTTCGATCACATCCAGATCGAGGGCGAGCACGGTTTCGGCAAGCCGGAGGAGCGCGCCTATCTGCATGCCATGCAGGCACTGGGTGTTACAGCCTCCGAGACCTGGATGATCGGCGACAATCTGGAGTGGGAAGTGGTGGCGCCGCAGCGGCTCGGCATCTACGCAATCTGGATCGACGTGCATGGCGACGGCCTGCCGCCTGGCTCAACCGTGAAGCCCGACCGGATCATCCGCTCGCTGACCGAGCTGCTGCCGCCTCCCGACAAAAATCTCTAAAACAACCCCATGCAAAGTAGAACCGGCGGCCCGGCCTGACCCATCCCGCCCTGGATCAGTGCCGCAGCGCCGTCAATATCATCACGACGCCGCCGGTGATCACGGCGGCGTCGAGGATCGCGGTGTGGATGCGCACCGGCATCCGCTCCACGAAGGCTTTGGCGAGGAACGCGCCGGGGATCGAGATGCCGCCGATCAGCACGGCGAACGCCAGCACCTGCGCGTTGACGACACCAGCCATGCCGAACACCGAAATCTTGACCACGCTGGTCGCGAGCGAAATCACGGCGTCGGTGGCGATGACGGCGGCGCCTTCGAGCCCCGCTGCCATCAACAGCGACAGCAGGATCACGCCGGAGCCCGACGTGCCACCGACCACGACGCCGTAACCGACCGCGCCCGCGGCCAGACCGGCGTCGCCGATCCGGACATCGTGATGACGCAACAGGCGCCGCAGCGGCACGCTCAGGATCAGCATGCTGCCGATCACCAGCGCGGCCCCGGTGCCGGTCAGGCGCGTATAGCCGTAGGCGCCAAGCGCCGTGGTCAACACCGCACACGCGATCACGATGAGCGCCTTGCGGCGGTCTGCATAGCGGACATAGGCGACGAAGCGGCTGAGATTGGTGAAGATCGAGGAGATCGCGATGATCGGCACGACGGGTTCGGCGCCGATCAGCGGCACCAGCACCAGCGGCATCAGCGCGCCGGTGCCGTATCCGGCGAGCCCGCCGATCACGGAAGCAAACAGCGCGACCGCTGCAACCAGCAGGAGCTGCAGCAGCGAGATGTCGGCAAAGCCCGAAAGCAGGTTCACAGCCGGTGATCGCGGACGAAGCGGGCGGCGGTCTGGTCGGCGATCGCGGCAAGCGCGGATGATTCAAGCGGAAAATCCGCGGCCAGCCAGGCGTCTTCCGCGAGCGTCAGCACGTGACCGAGCGCGGGCCCCTCGGCAATGCCGCGAGATATGAAGTCGGCCGCCTTCAACGGAAATTTCGGCGCGCTCCAGCGCTGCGGCAAGGTCGCGAGGTCGTGCCAGTGGTTGGCGCCATTGCCGACGCCCCCTGCCCGCGCCCATGCCAGCATCAGCCGGTCGCGATAGGGATCCTCGCCAAGTCGATAAAGAAGCTGCCGCGCCCGCGCGTCGTCCTTGCTCGCGATGCGCCACCAGCGATGTCCCATCGAGTCCAGCGCCTTGGTTTCGGCATTGGAAAGCCGAAGCCGCACCGAGACGCGTTTGGCGTCCTCGGTGACGGCGACCGTGAGTGCGGCGAGCCGGCGCGCGGCATTTGCCGGTAGCCCTAGCGCGCGTTCGACCGCGGTCATCGCCGCGAGCGCGCGGGGATAGGCGACGCCGCCGATGATCGACTGCAGCAGGCCTGCATCGGCCATGGCCTGTACCGCGACCGCCGCCCCCTCCGCGACCAGCAGCTTCAGCATTTCCATGCGGACGCGCTCGGCGGAAAGGCTGGAAAGTCCGGCGCGCCCGGCGATGCAGGCGAGATATCCGGCAGGGTCGGGCTCACCCGCGCCGTAGGCGGCGTGGATGCGGAAGAAGCGCAGGATGCGCAAATAATCCTCGGCGATGCGCTGGCCGGCGTCGCCGATGAAGCGCACGCGCCTGGCTTCGATATCGGCAAGCCCGCCGACATGGTCGTGCACGATGCCGCCGGCATCGACGGAAAGACCGTTGATGGTGAAGTCGCGCCGCTCGGCGTCGCGAACCCAGTCGCGTCCGAACGCAACCTTGGCCTTGCGGCCAAAGGTCTCGGTATCTTCGCGCAAGGTCGTGACCTCGAACGGCTGCGATTCGACGACCAGCGTCACCGTGCCGTGGTCGATGCCGGTCGGCACGCATTTGATGCCGGCCGCCTTGGCGCGGCGAACGACTTCGGCGGGCAGCGCCGTGGTCGCTATGTCGATGTCGCCGAGGGGAATATTCAAGAGTGCATTGCGAACCGCGCCGCCGATCACGCGGGCCTCCTCGCCGTCGCCGTTCAGCAATGCGAGCACCCGCGCGGCCGGACCTGACCTGAGCCAGGGCGCGTCCGACAGCACGCGCGCCTCGGTCATTTCTCGACCCCGTCAACCAGTCTGCCGTTTTCGAGATGGGCGGGGACGTAGGTCGAATCCGGCGGTGCGCCGGAGAATTGCGCAAGCAGGATGAAGCTGATGACGACCAGCAGAAGCGATCCCAGCACCAGCTTGGCGACAAGGTGCGCCGGCCAGGACGACGCCACCAGCACGCCGGAACGGGTGGCAATGAGAAACGCCGCATAGGCGGCGAACGGGATCAGGAAGATTCCGATTTCGGTCAGGACCGGACGGATCATGCCAAATAAATCCGCTCATAGAGCACGCGCAGGATACCTGCCGTTGCGCCCCAGATGTAACGCTCGGCGAACGGCATGGCGTAGTAGGAACGCTCCATGCCGCGAAATTCCTTGGAATGGATCTGATGGTTTTCCGGGTTCATCAGGAACGCCAGCGGCACCTCGAAGGCGTCGACGACTTCGCCTTCGTTGATCGTCAGTTCGAAGCCGGGCTTGACCCGCGCCACCGTCGGCAGGATGCGAAACCCGAAAGCTGTGCCGTAGAGGTCGAGGTAGCCGATCGGCTCGATGAAGTCGCGCTTGAGGCCGACTTCCTCGTCCGCCTCGCGCAGGGCAGCGTCGAGCGGGGAAGCATCGGTCGCGTCGATCTTGCCGCCCGGAAAGGAGATCTGGCCTGCATGGCTCGACAGATGCGGCGAGCGCTGCGTCAGCAACACGGTCGGCTCGGGGTGATCGACCACCGGGATCAGCACCGCCGCCGGGCGCACCGGCTGCTCCTGCGCCACGATCTCGAGCATGCGGTCGTTGCCTTCATCGCCGGTTCTCGGAACGATGTTGGGATCGACCAGGCCGGGCGGCACGTCGAAATTCAGCCGCGCCTGGCTTCGCGTGAAGAACTCCGCCGCGCTGACCGGAGCCGCCTCCATCTTTTTCAGTATCGGTTCGTTCAAACCGCGTCCCTCACCTGCTTCGCGTCCGCCATCGTAAAGAACTCGCCGCCGGACTCGATGCCGAACATCGGCTGGCCATCGACCACTCGCTCTTCCCCCATGTCAACCAGATCGTAATAGAGCGCACGCGTCACCTTGGCCCACAGATCGGCGCGGACGTGAAGGTAGGGCGTCAGCCCGCCATCGGCGGCCATCTCGAATCGCAGGCGGTGTCCGGCATCGCATGGCACCCAATCATCGACATTGGTGCGGAAGCGCAAGAGCCGGCCGCGATCGCCGGCCTCTTCCTTTTGCATCTCGACCGCGAGAAAAGGCGCGTCATCGACTCGAATGCCGACCTTCTCGACCGGGGTCACGAGAAAGTGCTTGCCGTCCTCGCGCTTGAGAATGGTCGAGAACAGGCGCACGAGCGCCGGCCGCCCGATCGGCGTGCCCATGTAGAACCAGGTACCATCTGACGCGATTCGCATGTCGAGGTCGCCGCAGAACGGCGGATTCCACAGGTGGACCGGAGGCAGGCCCTTTCCGGCCGGCGTGGCATTCGAGGCCTCCCGTGCTGCGACGGTTAGTCCTTCGAGACCCTGGCTGCTGGTTTGCCCTTGCTTCGCCATTGTTTACCCTGACTCTCAGCGCCTCGGTCTGGCACGATTGGTGCACGTCTTCGGATATGTGTTCTGACGATCTGGTCCGTAATATTGCGGATCAAGTCGCCATATCGTGATGCCGTTCATACCCCTAAATTCCGATAATGTGGGGATAGTTTAATTCAACGAATACGTGGCCTTTGCACAGGTTTAGCATGAGGCAAGTTTAGCATGAGTATCTTGGCATGACGACGCAACCGGCGGTGTCATCGAGCGACTGAGGAGACGAATATGGCGAGCGCAGACGGTGTCGAGAAACTCGAGGACGCGATCGTCCGTTCGGCCGAACAGGTCGCCGGCCAGATTCGCGCCGCAAAGGAAGCGATCTCCACCGTCATCTTCGGCCAGGAACGGGTGATCGAAAACACCCTCGTCACGATCCTGTCCGGCGGCCATGCGCTGCTGATCGGAGTTCCCGGCCTCGCCAAGACCAAGCTGGTCGAAACGCTGGGCATCACGCTCGGGCTGGACGCCAAGCGCATCCAGTTCACGCCGGATCTGATGCCCTCGGATATTCTGGGCGCCGAGGTGCTGGACGAAAGCAATTCCGGCAAGCGGTCGTTCCGCTTCATCTCAGGCCCGGTGTTCGCGCAGCTATTGATGGCCGACGAAATCAACCGCGCCAGCCCGCGCACCCAATCAGCGCTGCTGCAAGCCATGCAGGAGCAGCACATCACGGTTGCAGGTGCGCGGCACGACCTCCCGAAGCCGTTCCACGTGCTCGCCACCCAGAACCCGCTGGAACAGGAAGGCACCTATCCGTTGCCCGAAGCCCAGCTCGACCGCTTCCTGATGGAGATCGACGTCGATTATCCCGATCGCGACGCCGAACGCCGCATCCTGTTCGAAACCACGGGCGCGGATGAGACGCTCGCCAAGGCGTCGATGAACGCGGAAATCCTGATCGCGGCGCAGCGGCTGGTGCGGCGCCTGCCGGTCGGCGACAGCGTCGTCGAGGCGATCCTGTCGCTGGTGCGCGCCGCGCGGCCTGATCCTGATGGCGGCGACAAGCTGATTGCCTGGGGACCCGGCCCGCGCGCCAGCCAGTCGCTGATGCTGGCGGTACGCGCCCGTGCGCTGCTCGACGGCCGCCTCGCGCCTTCGATTGACGACGTGCTGGATCTGGCCGAACCCATCCTCAAGCACCGCATGGCGCTGACCTTCTCGGCGCGCGCGGAGGGCCGCACCATTCCCGACGTGATCAAGCAATTGAAGACGCGGATTGGTTGATGGCTGCAGAGACCAGCCACGAGACCAGGGAACTTCTAGCAATCCGACGGGCCGACGGCGAAAGCCGAACGCTCGCGGCTTCGCTCCCGCGTCTCGTGCTCGAAGCCCGCCGTATCGCTGCCAACGTCATCCACGGCCTGCATGGCAGGCGCCGCGCCGGCGCCGGCGAGAGCTTTTGGCAATATCGCCGCTTCGTCTCCGGCGAGCCGTCGCAGAACGTCGACTGGCGCCGCTCGGCGCGCGACGATCATCTTTATGTCCGCGAGCAGGAGTGGGAGGCCGCCCACACGGTGTGGCTGTGGCCCGACCGTTCGCTGTCGATGGCGTTTGCTTCCAAGGGCGCGCGCGACAGCAAGCTGGAGCGCGGCCTGATCGTGACGTTCGCGCTCGCCGAGTTGCTGGTTTCGGGCGGTGAACGCGTCGGCATTCCCGGCCTGATGAATCCGACCGCGAGCCGCAACGTGATCGACAAGATGGCGCAGGCGCTGCTGCACGACGATGCGGCGCGCGCCAGCCTGCCGCCGGCCTTCGTGCCGTCGGCGCTGGCCGAAATCGTCGTGCTGTCCGATTTGTGGTCGCCGATGAGCGAGATCAGAATGATGCTCGCCGGGCTTTCGGCCTCCGGAGCCCATGGTTCTCTGATCCAGGTCGTCGATCCCGCCGAAGAAACCTTTCCCTACGCCGGCCGCGTCGAATTCGTCGAGCCGGAAGGCTTTGGCGTCGTCACCGCCGGCCGCGCCGAAAGCTGGGCGAGCGACTATGTCGCCCGCGTCGCCCTGCATCGCGACGAGATCCGCAGCGAGACCAACAAGCTCAACTGGTTGTTTTCGACCCACACCACCAGCCGTTCCGCCGCCGAGCTTCTGCTGTTCCTGCATTCGGGCATGATGGCAGCCAAGGGCGGCGTGGGCGGCTCAACTGTCAAGGCGGGGCGCAGCGCATGATAGCGGGGCTCCCCCTCACCTTTGCACAACCGCTGCTGCTGCTGGGCCTGTTGAGCCTTCCGGTGTTGTGGTGGCTGCTGCGCGTGATGCCGCCGCGGCCGCGGCGGATCGAGTTTCCGCCGACGCGGCTGTTGTTCGACATCCGGCCCAAGGAAGAAACCCCGTCGCGCACGCCATGGTGGCTGACGCTGCTGCGCCTCGCCGCCGCCGCGCTCGTCATCCTTGCCGCCGCAGGCCCGATCTGGAATCCACAAACAGGAGTCGGCGGCAGCAATGCGCCATTGGTGATCCTGCTCGACGACGGCTGGAGTGCGGCTGCAAGCTGGGACACGCGGGTCAAGGCCGCGGACGAACTGATCGCCAACGCCGACAACGACCGCCGCGGCGTCGCACTGGTTCCGCTTTCCGAGACCGCGCGCGACGTCACGCTGATGCCGGCCGGCACCGCGCGGGTCGCGTTGCGCCAGATCTCGCCAAAACCGTATTCGGTCGATCGCGTCGACACGCTCGCAGCCCTCGACCGCTTCCTGAAGAGCACTGGCGATGCCGAGATCGCGTGGCTGTCGGATGGTATCGACACCGGGCGCGGCAGCGAGTTCGTCGAAAATCTTGCCAAGACGATCGGCGATCGCAAGCTGACGGTGTTCGAGGGCGGCGCGGCGCCGGCGCAGGCGCTGGTCGCCGCCGAAAACGCCGCGGCCAAGATGACGGTCAAGGTGCTGCGCACCACCGGCGGCATAGCTGCCGGCGTGGTCCGCGCGATCGACGCCAAGGGCTCGCCGATCGGCGAGGCGCGCTATGCGTTCGGCATGCAGGATCGCGAGAGCGAAGCGGCGTTCGATCTGCCGGTCGAACTGCGCAACGACATTTCACGGCTGGAAATATCCGGCGAACGGTCGGCCGGCGCGGTGCAACTGCTCGACAAGCGATGGCGGCGGCGTGCGGTGGGCGTCGTCACAGGTGCTACCAGCGACACCGCCCAGCCGCTATTGGCGTCGACCTTCTATCTGACCCGCGCGCTGTCGCCGTTCGCCGACATCCGGCTCGGCGACCGCGGCGCGGCGCAACAGGTGATCGCGCAATTCCTCGACCAGCGGCTGCCGATGATCGTGCTGGCCGATGTCGGCACGCTGTCGCCGGAAATCCGCGAGCGGCTGAACGCATGGATCGATCAGGGCGGCGTGCTGGTGCGTTTTGCGGGGCCCCGTCTGGCGCAGGCCGATGACGATCTGGTGCCGGTGAAACTGCGTCGCGGCGGCCGCGTTCTCGGCGGCAGCCTGACCTGGGAAAAGCCGCAGCATCTGGCGTCCTTTGCCGCCGACGGTCCGTTCGCCGGCCTCCCCGTGCCGAAAGACATCACCGTGAACCGGCAGGTGCTGGCCGAGCCGGACGCGGTGCTCGCCACCAAGACCTGGGCGTCGCTGGAAGACGGCACGCCCCTGGTGACCGGCGAGCATCGCGGCAAGGGCATCGTCAGCCTGTTCCATGTCGGCGCCGACTCGCGCTGGTCGGACCTGCCGATGTCCGGCAGCTTCGTCGAGATGCTGCGGCGGATCGTCGACATGTCCGGCTACACGTCGAAGCCCGGCGCGGGCGTTGCCAGCGAGACCACCAATGTCGAGACCGTGGCGCCGCTGCGCACGCTCGACGGCTTTGGCGCATTCGGACCGCCGCCCTCGACCGCCAAGCCGATGCCGGCGGACTATCGCGATCGCGCCACCTCGGATCATCCGCCGGGCTTCTACGGCCCCGCCGATGGTCCGATCGCGGTCAACACGCTGGCGCCCGGCAGATCGCATCGCGCCGCTCGATTCTTCGTCACTGCGCGCGCAACGCGCCAACTACACCAACGCCGAACCGCGCGATCTGCGCGGCATCCTGCTGTCGTCATCGCTGGTGCTGTTCCTGCTCGACGCGATCGTGGTCGCGATGCTGGGTGCGGGGCTGGCGGCCTTGTGGCGGCGACGCTCGGCGACGGCCGCCGTTCTGCTTGCAATGATCCTCGCAGCAGGCGCGATCGTACCTTCGCCGACACGCGCGCAAAGCAATGACGAGTTCGCCATCAAGGCGGTGTCGCAGACGCGCCTCGCCTATGTCGTCACCGGAAATGCCGACGTCGATTCCATCGTCAAGGCCGGCATGGCCGGACTGACACTGTTCCTGGCGCAGCGCACGGCGCTGGAGGCCGGCGATCCCGTCGGCATCGATCCCGCGCGCGACGAACTGGCGTTCTTCCCGCTGATCTACTGGCCGATCGTGCCGGGCACGCCGAAACCGCCGCAGGACGCCATCAATCGAATCGACACCTACATGAAGCAGGGCGGCACGGTGCTGTTCGACACCCGCGATGCCATCGAGGCGCCGCCCGGTGACAACGGCGCGGCGCAGACCCCGGGCATGCAGACGCTGCGGCAAATTCTTTCTTCGCTGGATGTGCCCGAACTGGAGCCGGTGCCGCGCGAGCACGTGCTGACCAAGACGTTCTACCTGCTGCGCGATTTCCCCGGCCGCTTCAACACGGGGCAGACCTGGGTCGAAACCCTGCCGCGCGAGGATGACGACGACGCGGCCTCACGCCCGGCCCGCGGCGGCGATGGCGTCTCGCCCATCATCATCACCTCGAACGATCTCGCCGGCGCCTGGGCGCACCGCCCGGACGGGCAGCCGATGCTGCCGTTGTCGCCGGGCGAGCCGCGCCAGCGCGAATTCGCCTTCCGCTCCGGCGTCAACATCGTGATGTACACCCTGACCGGCAACTACAAGGCCGACCAGGTGCACGCGCCGGCCCTGATCGAACGGTTGGGACAATAGGCCATGCAATACGGCATCGCGTTCACCCCCCTCGTCCCGACGATCGTGCTGTGGATCGCGCTGGCCGCGATCGTCGCGATCTCGGCGCTGCTGCTGATCGGCCGCGCCCGCGGGGCTGCCGTGCGTGTCGCCGCGCTGGCGCTGATCCTGCTGGCGCTCGCCAATCCCTCCTTCACCCGCGAGGACCGCGAGCCATTGTCGTCGGTCGCCGCGGTCGTGATCGACAAGAGCCCGAGCCAGAACTTCGGTACGCGTAATCAAGAGACGGCCAAGGCGCAGGAGGCGCTGGTCGACACGCTGAAGAAGATCAAGGGGCTGGAAGTGCGCCTCGTCGATGCCGGACAGGCCGACGGCGAAACCGACGGCACCAAACTGTTCGGCGCGCTGGCCTCGGCGCTGTCGGACGTTCCGGTCGAGCGCGTCGCCGGCGCGTTCCTGATCACCGATGGCCGGGTGCATGACATTCCAGCCAACGCCGCCGCGCTCGGCTTCCAGGCGCCGGTGCACGCGCTCGTTACCGGTCGCAAGGACGAACGCGACCGCCGTATCGCGGTCACGGCCGCGCCGCGTTTCGGCATCGTCGGCCAGCCGCAGACCATCACCTACCGCCTCGACGACCAGGGTGTCGGCGGCCAGCGCGCAAAGGTCGTCATCCGCCGCGACGGCGAGGTGATCAGCGAGCGCAATCTCGTCAGCGGGCAGACCTCCAACGTCGAGGTCGACATCAAGCATGCCGGGTCGAACATCGTCGAGATCGAGGCCTCGCCGCTCGAGAACGAACTGACGCTGGTGAACAACCGCGCGGTGGTCGCGATCGAAGGCGTGCGCGACAAGCTGCGCGTGCTGCTGGTATCCGGCGAACCGCATTCCGGCGAACGGACCTGGCGCAATCTGTTGAAGTCCGACGCCAGCATCGACCTCGTGCATTTCACGATTCTGCGCCCGCCGGAAAAGCAGGACGGCACGCCGATCAACGAATTGTCGCTGATCGCGTTTCCGACCCGCGAACTGTTCCAGCAGAAGATCAACGAATTCCAGCTGATCATCTTCGACCGCTACGCCCGCCAGGGCGTGCTGCCGATCGCCTATTTCGACAACATCGCGCGCTATGTCCGCGCCGGCGGCGCGGTGCTGGTGTCGGCCGGGCCCGACTACGCCTCCACGACAAGCATCTGGCGCACGCCGCTGGACTCGGTGCTGCCGGCCGAGCCGGTCGGCGTCACCGAAAAACCGTTCTATGCGCATCTGAGCGACGCCGGCAAACGCCATCCGGTGACGCGCGGCCTCGAAGGCTCCGCCAGCGAGCCGCCGCGCTGGAGCCGCTTCTTCCGCACGGTCGATACGCGCAACGCGATCGGCGCGCCCGTGATGACCGGCGCCGACGGCAAGCCGCTGTTACTGCTGTCGCGCTTCGGCGAAGGCCGCGTCGCGCTATTACTGTCGGATCACATCTGGCTATGGGCGCGCGGCTATGAGGGCGGCGGACCGCATCTGGACCTGCTGCGGCGCACCTCGCACTGGCTGATGAAACAGCCGGATCTCGACGAAGAGGCGCTGCGCCTGCAGATTCAGGGCAAGGACCTCGTGGTGCTGCGCCAGACCATGGCCGACAACGTGCCGCCGGTGACGGTGACGTCGCCGAGCGGCGCCACCAAGGAGCTCGAACTGACCGCGAGCGAGCCGGGCACCTGGCGCTCCACCCTTCCCGCCAACGAACTCGGGCTGTGGCAGGCGACCGACGGCGCGCTGAAAGCGCTGATCAATGTCGGGCCGACCAACCCCAGGGAATTTTCCGAGGTCACCTCCACCACCGAGATGCTGAAGCCGCTGGCGCAGGCCACCGGCGGCGACGCCCGCCGCGTGGCCGACGGCGGCAACATCGACATGCCCCGCGTGGTGCCGGTGCGCGCCTCCGGCATCTTCCACGGCGACGGCTGGATGGGCGTGAAAATGCGCGACGCCAGCGTGGTGAAGGGCGTCGGCGTGCTGCCGATGTTCGCTGGGCTTGTCGGACTGCTGCTGCTGCTCGGCGCGTTCGCGGCGACCTGGGTGCGCGAGGGGCGGTAGGCGCCGCCCTCGCGATCCGGATCGTTGCATCAATCACACAACGCTTGCCGTTTCACGGAGCGCCATCCGAGCCGCGGTTGACTTCGCCCTCCGGTTCCGATGTTATAATATAACATTGGGACGAAGACCCGGATGAACTGGTTCCGAAAACACGTGAAATCTGGCTCGCGGCTGGCGCTATTTGCGCTCGCGATCCAGTTTGCGCTGTCGTTCGGGCATTTTCACGGGGCCGGCCTGACGGATGCCGGCGCGGCCATCGCCACGACCTTGGCGGAAGGGCAGCGAGCCGGCAACAACAGCCTGCCAACCACGATACCGATCACCAACCAGCCGATGCCTGCGCGATCTGCGCCGTCGTCTCGATGGCCAGCAATGGGTTGTTCGCGGCGCCGCCAATATTGTTGCTGCCGCAGGCCGTCGAACTTCCTTACCTCACCCCGAGCGCCGAGTTCGCGCATCTCGGCTCGGTTCACCCTCCCTTCCGATCCCGCGCGCCTCCCGTCTCCTGACTTCGATTGATTGATGCACTCCTTCAGGGATTGCCGCGTCCGCGCGGCTCCCCGAGGGAAAAATCGGAATCGATCCGTCGCACCTCGACGGGATCAGGATCGGGATAAATGACATTCAATAAGAAACGAGCGTTCCATCTCGGTGGAGCAAGCGGGCTATTGCTGTGCGCGATGGCCGACGGGGCGATGGCGCAGACCGCCTCAACTCAACTGCCGGAAATCACCGTGACGGCGCCAAGCCCGATCGTCCGCCGCAAGCCGGTGGTGCCGTCGCGTGCACCCGCGCGGGTCGCCCGAGCGGCGCCCGGCCAGAACCGGCAACCGGCGGCAGAGCCGCAGGCCGCACCGGTTGCCGCTGCGCCCCAACAAGGTGTGCTGCCCGTCGTCGCCGACCAGTTCGCAACCGTTACCGTCGTGCCGAACGAGGAACTACGACGTTCCGGCGGCGCGACGCTCGGCGATCTGCTGTTTTCAAAACCCGGGATTACGGGCTCCAGCTTCGCGCCGGGCGCGGCGAGCCGGCCGATCATCCGGGGGCTTGACGGCAATCGCGTCGGCATCGTCGAGAACGGCACCGGCGGCGGCGGCGTCTCCGACCTCGGCGAGGATCATTTCGTTCCCATTGATCCGCTGGCCACCAATCAGGTCGAAGTGGTGCGCGGGCCGGCGGCATTGCGCTATGGCTCGACCTCGATCGGCGGCGTCGTCAGCGCCACCAACAACCGCATTCCGGAGGCCCTGCCCTCCTGCCCAGCCGCGCCATTTCAAACGTATGGTCTGCCGGCCAAAGCGCCGCTGGCGGATGCGCAATCCGCGTCGTGCGTCACCGTCGAGACGCGCACCGCGGTCAGCTCGGTCGATCGCGGCGTCGAAGGCGGCATTTTGCTCGATGCCGGCGGCGGCAATTTTGCCGTTCATGCCGACGCCTATGGCCGCAAGGCCGGCGATTACTGCTATTCCCGGCTATCCGTATCTGTTCGACCAGACGCGGCCGGTGAACGGCAGGCAACCGAACTCGGCCGCGCAGGCCGACGGCGCGTCGGTCGGCGGCTCCTACATCTTCCATGGCGGCTTCATCGGCGCTGCGATCACGCAGAACGATTCGCTGTATCGCATCCCCGGCATCGACGGCGCCGATCACCAGACCCGGATCGATGCGCACCAGACCAAGTTTTCGGCCAAGGGCGAGTACCGGCCAGACGCGGCGGCGATCGATGCCGTCAGGTTCTGGGCGGCCGCCACCGACTACAAGCACAATGAGATCGGGCTCGCCGATCCCGCTGACCTTTCATCGGCCGGCGTGCGGCAGACTTTTACCAACAAGGAGCAGGAAGGCCGCGTCGAGGTGCAGATGACGCCGTTCAACGCGCGCTTTGCCGCCGTCACCTCCGCCTTCGGCTTGCAGGCCAGCCACCAGCAACTGACGGCGCCGAGCCCGGACGATCCGGGCAGCCCGCTCAACGGCCTGTGGGACCCGAACAAGAACACCAAGATCGCCGGCTATTCCTTCAACGAGTTCAAGTTCAGCGAGAACACGAAAGCGCAGATCGCCGGCCGTATCGAACATGTCAGCCTCAGCGGCACGACGCCGTCGTTCATCCCCGAGCTGTTCGACCTCAACGCCAACCCCGGCGACATAGGACCGCCGGTCGCGCGCAATCTGAATTACACGCCGAAGAGCGCGAGCATCGGGCTGATCCAGAATCTGCCGGGGCAACTGGTCGCCAGCATCACCGCGCAATATGTCGAGCGCGCGCCGAAGCCGGCGGAACTGTTCTCGCGCGGCGGGCACGATGCCACCGGCACCTTCGATATCGGCAATCCCAATCTCGGCATCGAAACCGCCAAGACGATCGAACTCGGATTGCGCAAGGCAACCGGACCTTTCAGGTTCGAGGCCACCGCCTACTACACAAAATTCAACGGCTTCATTTACCGCCGCCTCACCGGCAACACCTGCGAGGACGTCGCCTGCGTTGGCCCCGCCGATCCGGCCGCACCGCTCGAACTGAACCAGGCGATCTATTCGCAGCGCGACGCGACGTTTCGCGGCGGCGAGTTCCAGAGCCAATTGGATATCGGCCCGCTCCACGGCGGCATCTGGGGCATCGAGAACCAGTTCGATGTGGTGCGCGCGACCTTCAGCGACGGTAGCAACGTTCCGCGCATCCCGCCGGTGCGCGCGGGCGGCGGATTGTTCTGGCGAGACGCCAACTGGCTGACGCGGATCAACCTGCTGCACGCCTTCGCGCAGAACGATATCGCCCCGGTCGGCGAGACGCCGACCGCCGGCTATAACCTCTTGAAGGCAGAGGTCAGCTACCGGACCAAGCTCGATCCAACCTGGTTCGGCGCGCGGGAAATGACGGTCGGCCTCGTCGGCAATAATCTATTGAACGAGAACATCCGCAATTCGGTGTCGTACACCAAGGACCAGGTTCTGATGCCGGGTATCGGTGTACGCGCGTTTGCCAATCTGAAGTTCTAGGCCTTCGCTCATGGGTGGCGTTAGCCGGGCGTACCGGCTAACGTTCGCATGACGGCGGCTGCCACGGCCGATCTTCCGTCCATGTATCTTGCACAGCGGGTGAACAAGGATCGATGCCGGCGCCGATAAATGTCCACGTCTATAGCGACGCGCTCGTTTTGCTCGGCACCGCCGGCGTGGTCATTCCCCTGGTACGGCGGTTCGGCCTCAATCCCGTTCTGGGTTACCTCGGAGCCGGCGCAATCCTGGGTCCGCTCGGACTGGGATCATTCATCGGAAACTTTCCGATTCTCTATTGGATGACCGTCGTCGACGCCAAGAACGTCTCCGGCTTTGGCGACCTTGGCATCGTGTTTCTGCTGTTCCTGATCGGCATGGAGCTATCGTATGAGCGCCTGAAGTCAATGCGCCGTCTGATCTTTGGGCTCGGCGGTTCGCAAATCGTCATCTCTACCGCGGTAATCGGCAGCATCACGGCCCTGGCCGGCAGCAAGCCGCCGGTGGCGCTTATCCTTGGCGGCTGCCTAGCTCTGTCCTCAACCGCCATCGTCATCGAAGTGCTTTCCAGGCAGGGACGGCTGAATACAAGTGCGGGCCGGGCCAGCTTTGCAACCTTGCTGGCGCAGGATCTGGCAGTCGCTCCGCTCCTGCTTTTCATCTCCATCCTCGGCACCGGCGAGGCCGGGTCGGTCGCCGCGACACTCATCCTGGCGCTGACGAACGCAGCCCTCGCGCTCGGCGTGATCGTCATTGTGGGTCGCGTCGTCATGCGGCCGCTGTTCCGTCTGGTCGCATCAGCCGGCATGAGCGATCTATTCGTGGCTACCACGCTGTTCGTCATCGTCGCAGCCGGAGTAGCTGCCGGCGTAGCGGGCTTCTCGATGGCGCTCGGCGCCTTTGTCGCCGGCCTGCTGCTCGCCGAGACCGAATTCCGCAAGGCGATCGAGACCGCCATCGATCCCTTCAAGGGACTTCTGCTGGGCCTGTTCTTTTTTACGGTCGGCATGAACATCGATTTCCGCGAGCTGGCCCGCGATCCCGTCTGGTTGATTGGGGCCGCCGTCGGGCTCATTGCCGTCAAGTCCGTCATCCTCATCGCCCTCGCCCGGCTGTTTCGCCTTTCCTGGCGGGCTTCCATCGAAGTGGGCTTCCTGCTTGGCCCGGGCGGCGAGTTCGCCTTTGTCGCCATCGGCATGGCCACGACGCTTGGTCTGATCGACGCCAGGATGTCGAGCTTCACGGTCGCTTTGACATCGCTGACCATGGTGCTCATTCCCGCACTTTCTCATGTCGCGCGGCGGCTGGCGCCGATGGTGCGCGACGACAAGCCGCTCGACCCTGAACTTGCCGTCGCACCAAGCGGGGGCAGCGGCCACGCCATTGTCATCGGACACGGCCGTGTCGGGCAGGTCGTCTGCGCGATGCTGGATCGGCACCAGTTCAAATATGTTGCCGTCGACAGTGACGGCGCGGCCGTGCCGGAGCAACGCAGGCAGGGACGAACCGTCTACTATGGTGACGCGACAAATCCCGAATTCCTGAAGAGTTGCGGCCTCATGGAGGCCGCGGCCGTCATCGTCACCATCGGCGAACCCAAAGGCATCGACGAAATCGTCGCGCAAGTCCGCGCACTCAGGCAGGACATGCCGGTGGTATCGCGCGCCCGTGACGCCGACCATGCGCGACATCTCTATCAGATCGGCGTTACCGACGCCGTGCCTGAGACCATCGAAGCAAGCTTGCTGTTGTCGGAAGCAGCCTTGATCAGCCTCGGCGTGGCGATGGGGCTGGTGATCGCGTCGATCCACGAAAAGCGCGACGAATTCCGGCAAGAATTGCAGCAGGCGGCGGGAGGCACCCGGCCTCCCGGAGAGACCGCCGGTGTCAAACGGAGGCAGCTCCGCTGAGCTGAAAAGCTGGTCCGAGCGGCTCGACCGTTCCCAATTGATGCGCAGCGCTACCGCGCCTTGCTCCAGTCCGGCCTTATAGCACCGGTGACGCCTTCGAACGCGCCCTCGACCAGCTCTACGACCAAGAGGCGGCTGTAATCGACCGGGCCCGGCATGGTCGCCCGCCCCTTCGGAACGGCCTTGAAGCCGACACGGCCGTAATAGGGTTCGTCGCCGACCAGGATGATGAGGCGATGGCCCTTGGCTTTGGCATCCTGCAGCGAGCGGTCGAGCAGCATGCGGCCGACGCCGCGGCTTCGGAACGGCGGCTCGACCGTCAACGGCCCGAGCATCAAAGCCGGCGTGTCGCCGATGCAGATCGGCAACTGCCGCACCGAGCCGACCAGCAAAGTGCCGATCCGCGCCGTGAACGAAAGGTCGAGCAGGTGATCGACATGCTCGCGCAGGCGGTAGGCGCTCAGCACGAAACGGCCGGGGCCGAAGGTGCGCTCATGCAGGCGTTCGATGGCCTGCGCGTCCCTGGGGGTTTCGGCTGATATGTTAACGTCGAGTTCGCTCATGATGGGGCGCGAGATAGCATCTGGCGGCGGCCTGGTCCATCGCCGGAAACGGCAATCCCGGTATTGCCTTAATCCGTTTTGACAGCCGGCTGAGACAGATAGGCCAGCAGCTTCATCTCGCGGCGACCGCGCGTCACCGTATCCAGCACCAGTCCCGAAGAGACCGACAGCACCGCCACGATCATCAGGCCCATCGACAGCACCGCGGTCGGCAGCCGCGGCACGAGGCCTTGCTCGAGATAGGTGACGACCACGGGGATCGCGAGGCCAATCGAGATCAGCATCAGGAACAGGCCGATCACCGTGAAAAACCGCAGCGGCTTTTCCGACCGGTACAGTTTCAGGATGGTGCCGAGAATCTTGAAACCGTCGCGCCAGGTGTTGAGCTTGCTGACCGAGCCCTCGGGCCGCGCATAATAAGGTGTCTCGATTTCCATTACCGGCAGCGCCAGTTCGAGTGCGTGTACGCTGAGCTCGGTTTCGATCTCGAAACCGTCCGACAGCACCGGGAAGGATTTGACGAAGCGGCGCGAGAACACGCGGTAGCCGGAAAGAATATCCTTGAAGGCCTGGCCGAACACCGCCGAAAGAAAGCTCGTCAGCATCCAGTTGCCGGTGCGGTGGCCGGGTCGGTAGGCGGCGACCGACTGGTCGACGCGAAAGCCGACCACCATGTCGAGGCGTTCGTTGACCAGCGCGTCGATCATGCGCGGCGCACTCGGTGCGTCATAGGTCGCATCGCCATCGACCAGCACATAGATGTCGGCATCGACGTCGGCGAACATGCGCCGTACCACGTGCCCCTTGCCCTGGCGGCGCTCGCTGCGCACGGTGGCGCCGGCCGCGCGCGCCACCTCGACGGTGCGGTCCTTCGAATTGTTGTCGTAGACGAAAATCTCGGCCGCCGGCAGCGCCTTGCGGAAGTCGGAAACGACGGTGGCGACCGCAGCTTCCTCGTTGAAGCACGGCACCAGAACCGCAATGCGCAGCGCCTGCGCCGTCATCGCTCGTTCACCGGGTTAGATCCGTCCATGGCGCGTCATACCGCAGTCAGGCGTTGGCCGGTTGAGGAAAGGCCGCATGGTCCGCGGCCCGTTGGCCGCGCCAATCGAGCGTGGCGAACAGCAGAGTCCAGAGCGAAAGCATGTCGATCGGAATGATATAATATGGCGTAAATATCGGATGGGTCATGAAGAAAATCAGGTTGACCGCAAGGTTCAGGGCGACCAGAGCGGCGATCTGCCGGGCGCCGCCCCGATCAAGGCGCCAGAGCCAGGCGGTCCAGAGGACGGATATCGCCAGCAAGGTGAACTGAACGTCAACGAGATAGCTTAACAAGACAGCCGGGTTCAGCTCGGGCGGAGCGACGTCGACGCCGCCATAGGTTGTGGTGAACGGACTGCCTGCATTGATCGCGTTCGCAATCAAGGTCGGCGCGATCCCGATCAGGAAGGCGATGGCGAACGACAACCCGTGCAGGAAAGTCTCCCTGCTGCGCGCCAGCAGGAACGCACCGGCGAGATACAGGCCATACCCCACCACCAGAAACAGATTGGGCAGACGAAAATTGACGGCGAGACCGATCAGCAAACCCGTCAGCGCAATGAAGAGCAGCCGGTGCCGCGGCGATCCTGTGAAGAATTTCACGGTGAGAAGACCCGCGGCCGCGCAGACCATCATGGTCGGCGGCACCGAATAGCTCGCCTTGCTCGGGTTGATCATCAGATAGAGCGCCGCAAGCCCGAACACCGCGGCCAGCGTCAATGACCCCTGGTCGCGGGCGCGCAACAATGCAAACAGCGCGAAGGCCAGGATGGTCAGGTTCGCCAGCACATAAAGCGGGATGACCTGAAACCCCTCGCGGAATAGCGCCAGCGCAAATCCGGTGCCGGGCGGGTATTGCATCACATATTTGTCCGCGGCCGGAATGAAGGTGTGGCAGGGAACGCGCTTGACGTCGTTCCATTCCGCAAAGCCGATCGCCTTCAGCTTGTTCTTCAAATAGTCGTCGTCGTCGAAAACGATGTTGGTATCGATGCCGGACAGGCCATGTTTCTGGAACAGATGCGCCTGCCGCAGATAGCAGACGTCGTCATAGACGCCGCGGCTCTCGTTCCAGCGCGACATCGTCCAGATGTTGCTGGCCAAGATCGCGAGCAGGCCGAAGCCGCAGAGAAGTTTTAAGATTTTCATCCCGCCCATGCCGGACCCTGTTTGCCCGCTCCGAGGGGCTGAAGCAACTGCGCCAGATGTCACCGCCAGGTCGCAATCGGCGCCGCGCCGTCAAGCACTTCGGAGATCCGCAGCCGCGTGCCCCTTGTCGTCTCCGCCGGCAGCGCATCGGGCGCGTAGAACCCGCATTCGACGATCTCGCGGTTGGGCTCCGGCAAGCGATCCTGCCGAAATTGCCTGACGACGTAGACGGCGACGTGGTCGCGGCGGGAGACGTGGCCGTTGAAAAACAGGCCATGCAGCACCGGCTCCCCGGTCAATTCGATCCGCCCCTCCTCGATCAGCTCCCGCCCCAAGGCTTCGAGAAAGGTCTCGCCGATCTCGACCCCGCCGCCCGGCAGGTGCCAGCCGGCGACATAGCTGTGCCGGACCAGGAATACCCTGTTGTCGCCATCGAGCACGAGGCCGCGGACGCCCAGCGTCATGCCGCGAGCGGTCAGCCAATACAGGTGGAAGGCTCGCCGCAACTGCGGTTCGAGGCGTTTTCGCAAGCGCTGCAACGCCGTCACGCAACCCCCGGATGGACAGCTATCACGTTTGATCCTTATATCGCCGGCATGATCGTGCGACGGCTCTATATCACAGCGGATGCGGCGGAGCGCGAATGACCGAAACCTTCACGCTGGCGCATCTGTCCGATCCGCATCTGCCGCCGCTACCCCAGGCGCGGCTTCGCGACCTCGCGGGCAAGCGTGCGCTCGGCTATCTGAACTGGACCCGCAACCGCCATAAATACCACCGCCGCGAGGTGCTGGACGCGCTGGTCGCCGACATGCAGGCGCAGCGGCCGGACCACATCGCGGTGACCGGCGATCTCGTCAATCTGGCGCTGGAGGCGGAGTTCATGCCCGCGCAGGCCTGGCTCGAAAGCGTCGGCCCGCCGCGCGATGTCACCGTGGTTCCCGGCAATCACGACGCCTATGTTCGCGCCACAAGGCATCATTTCACCGACATGTTCGAGGACTTTCTGCGCGCCGACACCGACGAAGCCGACAGCGCGGCGTTTCCGTTCGTGCGCCACCGCGGACCGCTGGCGCTGATCGGCCTGTCCTCGGCGGTGCCGACGCTGCCTTTGATGGCAACGGGCAGGCTCGGCCGCGCGCAGCTCGACGCGCTCGATCGCCGGCTGGCCAAACTGTCGGCCGAAGACGCCTTCCGGGTGCTGCTGGTGCACCATCCCCTGCACCCGGGTTCGCGGATGAAGCGCCTTACCGATTCGAAGGCGCTGCGCGCGGTGCTGAAGCGGCGCGGCGTCGAGCTGGTCCTGCACGGCCACGACCATATTCATTCCACGGTGTGGCTCGAAGGCGACGGCCGGCAGATTCCCGCGGTCGGCGTGCCGTCGGCCTCGGCGCTGGCGCACCGGCATTATCCGGCCGCGGCGTATAATCTGTTTTCGATCGCGCGCAACGGCGAGAAATGGCGCTGCGTGCAGACCGTGCGGGCGATCGATACCGACTTCAAGGTCAAGCAGATCAAGCAGGTGACGCTGCTGTAGCCTCAATCGCCGCCGCCGCAGCCGCCGCCTCCCCCGTCGCCACCACCACCGCCGTCGCCGCCGCCGCCACTGTCACCGCCGGAGTCGCTGCCGCTGTCGCCGAACCCGTCCGAACTGCCGTCGAACGACGTATCCGAGAAATCGCCACCGCACTGCCCGCCGCTGCTGCCATTCTGGCGCAGTGCCTTGCAGTCCGGCTGATAGACGAATCCGTTGGCAATTTTCAGCTTGCTGTCGAGCGCGAACAACAGCGGCAGGCGCGACGGACTGACCGGATCGATGTTCTCGTATTTGCAGCAATACCACCAGACACGGCGCAAGCCCTCGTTGGTCTTGCGGTGTTCGCTGAGGACGACGGCGGGGGTGTGGTGCAGGAAGCTGCCGAAGGCGCGGCGGCAGAACGCGTCATAGTCGCGGGTGTAGAGGATGAATTCGTGCCAGAGATCGTCGGCGACCTGCGAGGGCATCGAGACGTGGCGCTTACCGCTCATCAGATAGGCGAGGAAAAACTGCCGCAAGCCGCGTGAGACCAGCGAGCTGTCCTTGCGCTCGAAGCCGGGATGATGCTTCTCCAGCCGTTCGAGCAGCCCGCGCGGCCAGCGGAAGGTGCGGATGAACTCGGCGCGCCGCAGCGTGCGCCACTTGCCGTACAGCCAGGCGCTTGCGAACAAGGCGATGCCCAGCAGGATGATAACCGGTACGGTCATGATGCGGTCGACACCGTTTTCCTATACGCTGCGACCGATCTCAAAAATTCTTCAGGCTCGCATACAGCGCCAGCCCGAACAGCGCCACCCCGCCCAGCACGAAGCCGAGCACGAACATGCCGTAGCCGCGGCGGCGCGGCTTTTCCTCCACGACCGGCTCCGCGGCCACAGGCGTCGCCACCATCGCATGTTCGCGTTCGATCATACGGCGCGCGACATAGGCAGTGATGGCGTCGACGATGACGGACACGTCATGCGACTCGGCGGTCACGATGCGGCCGAAGCGGGTATCCTGCACGAAGCGGTAGATGCGCTTGTCGCGCCCCATCACCACATGCGCCACCACGTCGATCCACAGCCGCGGCGTCTCCCCCTGGCTGACGCCGCGGTCGAACAAGTCGACCTGCTCGGGCACCTGGGCGAACAAGGGATCGAGCGCCTCGTTCAGGATCTCGAGCCGGGCGACCTCGGCATCGCGGAGCTCGACCACGACACCGGTGCGATCGGCGGCTTCGATGCGGGCCTGGCGCAGCGCATCGCGCAGCCGCGTCGGTCGCATGTCGCGGGCCTCGTTGCCGCTGTTGTGCGCTTCTGCCATCGGTAGCCGCCTTTATCCTGAGAGATGGGCCCGGTTAACCTATCAGTAACCATGTTCCGCGCAATGGCTGTTTATTTGCAATGGGTTAGTGGTCCACCGGGATCGGACTCGCGGAGACACCCCCACCCCGCCCTAAGAGCGAGCTTTGCTCGTCTCGACCCCCGCAAGCCGGAGAGGGAGAAGTACCAACGCAGACGGCCCCACCCGGTTTTCCGGATGGGGCCGCCTGTCCTTGGTATTTTCCTTGGGCTTCCTCAGTTTTTATCAGGCCGAGACGCGGGAGGGCTCTTCGACGATCGAAAAGCGTACGCCGGCCTTGTGGCGGTTCTCTTCCGAGACCGTGCGCCAGGCATCCTCCGCCTCTTTGCGGGTCGTGAAGGGTCCCTGCACCTGGGCCGAGCCTTCCACGAGCTTGTGGAAGTTCATCGAACCGAACTCGCCGCCAATCACCCAGAAATTGCTCTTCGTCATGATTATTCTCCTGCTCTCGTCAGCTGTCGTTAGCCGAACTGGTTCATCGTGTTGTGGGCGCCGCCTGCCTTCAGTGCGGCTTCACCGGCGAAATATTCCTTGTGCTCGTCACCGATATCGGAGCCGGCCATGTTCTGATGCTTGGCGCAGGCGATGCCCTGACGGATCTCCTGACGCTGAACATTCTTCACGTAGCCCAGCATGCCCTGGTCGCCGAAATACTCCCTGGCGAGATTGTCGGTCGACAGCGCCGCGGTGTGATACGTCGGCAACGTGATCAGGTGGTGGAAGATGCCGGCGCGCTTGGCCGAGTCGGCCTGGAAGGTGCGGATGCGCTCGTCGGCTTCAATCGCCAGCGGCGTGCTGTCGTACTCCACCTTCATCAGGTCGGCGCGGTTGTACTTGCTGACATCCTTGCCGGCTTCCTTCATCGCATCGTACACCTGCCAACGGAAGTTGAGCGTCCAGTTGAACGAGGGCGAGTTGTTGTAGGCAAGCTTCGCGTTCGGAATGACTTCGCGAATGCGGTCGACCATTTTGGCGATCTGCTCGATATGCGGCTTCTCGGTTTCGATCCACAAGAGATCAGCGCCGTTCTGCAGCGAGGTGATGCTGTCGAGCACGCAGCGGTCTTCGCCCGTTCCGGCGCGGAACTGGTAGAGGTTGCTGGCGAGCCGCTTCGGACGCATCATCTTGCCGTTGCGGTTGATGATGACATCGCCGTTGCGGGCGTTCTCGGCGGTGATTTCCTCGCAATCCAGGAAGCTGTTGTACTGGTCGCCGATGTCGCCGGGCTTGTGGCTGACGGCGATCTGCTGCGTCAGACCAGCGCCGAGCGAGTCGGTGCGGGTCACGACGACGCCGTCTTCGACGCCCAGTTCAAGGAATGCATGGCGGCAGGCGCGGATCTTCGCCAGGAAGACCTCGTGCGGCACCGTCACCTTGCCGTCCTGGTGGCCGCACTGCTTCTCGTCCGAGACCTGGTTCTCGATCTGCAGGGCGCAGGCGCCCGCCTCGATCATCTTCTTGGCGAGCAGATAGGTCGCCTCGGCATTGCCGAAGCCGGCGTCGATGTCGGCGATGACGGGCACGACGTGGGTCTGGAAGTTGTCGATCTTCTCGATCAGCTCCTTTTCCTTGGCCTTGTCGCCTGCCTTGCGGGCAGCGTCGATGCCGCGGAAGATGTCGTTCATCTCACGGGAGTCCGCCTGACGCAGGAAGGTGTAGAGCTCTTCGATCAGCGCCGGCACCGAGGTCTTCTCGTGCATCGACTGGTCGGGCAGCGGTCCGAACTCGGAGCGCAGGGCAGCGATCATCCAGCCGGAGAGATAGAGATAGCGGCGGTCGGTCTTGCCACCAAAGTGCTTCTTGACTGAGATCAGCTTCTGCTGCGCGATGAAGCCGTGCCAGCAGCCCAGCGACTGGGTGTACTTGGTCGGGTCGGCGTCATAGGCCGCCATATCGGCGCGCATCAGCGCCGCGGTGTAGCGGGCGATGTCCAGGCCGGTCTTGAAGCGGTTCTGCAGACGCATCCGCGCCACGGCCTCGGCGGTAACCCCGTTCCAGGTCGGCTGGGTGTCGAGCAGCGCCTTGGCGGCGGTGAGCTCGCTCGCATAGGACGCGGGTCCCTGGATGGCTTGGTCGATGCCGCGCGGCTGGTAGTTCATGATGCTAATTCCTTCAATCGACATTCTTGACAGTGCATTGCGAAACGTGCCGAGAGCTAAACGCTAAAAGAGTAAATCCGTACAGATGGCTTGTGTTTGATTGGTGATGCATTGTAACATCTGAACTTGTCATAGATGTCATTTTGTAAAATTTGTCACAAAATCGGCTCAGGAACCCTGCCATGCCCGCCGACTCCGGAAAGAAGCTGTTCGTCGGCCCCCGTTTCCGGCGGATTCGCCAGCAGTTGGGGCTGTCGCAGACCCAGATCGCCGAGGGGCTCGGGATTTCTCCGAGCTATATCAATCTGATAGAGCGGAATCAGCGGCCGGTGACCGCGCAGATCCTGCTCCGGCTGGCAGAGACCTATGACCTCGATCTGCGCGACCTCGCCACCGCCGACGAGGATCGATTTTTCGCCGAGCTGAACGAGATCTTCTCCGACCCGCTATTCCGCCAGATCGACCTGCCCAAGCAGGAACTGCGCGATCTCGCCGAACTGTGCCCCGGCGTCACACACTCGCTGCAGCGGCTGTACGCCGCCTATACCGAGGCCCGCCGCGGCGAGACGCTGGTGGCGGCGCAGATGGCCGACCGCGACGAGGGCACGCGGTTCGAGACCAACCCGATCGAGCGCGTGCGCGATTTGATCGAGGCTAACCGCAACTATTTTCCGGAGCTGGAACAAGCCGCCGAAAACCTGCGCGACGAACTGAATGTTTCGGCCGAGGAACTGTTCGCCGCGCTTGCCGCGCGCCTCCGCGAAAAGCATTCGATTCAGACCCGCATCATGCCGGTTGACGTGATGCGCGAGACGCTGCGGCGGTTCGACCGCCATCGCCGGCAGCTTTTGATTTCCGAACTGGTGGATGGCTTCAGGACGCGCGTTCCAGCTCGCGCTGCAGATCGGGCTTACCGAATGCAGCGCTTCCATCGACGCCATCGTCAACCGCGCCGGACCGCTCGACGACACGCCGCGCAGGCTATATCGGATTACACTGGCGAATTATTTCGCCGCCGCCGTGATGATGCCCTATCAGGCGTTCCATACGGCTGCGGAAAATCTGAACTACGACGTGCATGTGCTGGCGCAGCGCTTCAATGCCGGCTTCGAGCAGGTCTGCCACCGCCTCACCACGCTGCAGCGGCCGAACGCGCGCGGCGTGCCGTTCTTCCTGTTGCGCGTCGACAATGCCGGCAACGTCTCCAAGCGGTTCTCCTCCGGCACCTTTCCGTTCTCGAAATTCGGCGGCACGTGTCCGTTGTGGAACGTGCATTCGACCTTCGACACGCCGGACCGCCTGCTCAAGCAGGTGATCGAACTGCCCGACGGCACGCGCTATTTCTCGATCGCGCAGATGGTGCGCCGGCCGGTGGCGCCGCATCCGCAACCGCAGCCGCGCTTTGCGATCGGGTCTGGGATGCGAAATCCGCCATGCGGCAAAACTCGTCTACGCCGCCGGGATGGATCTGGAGAAAGCGGAGGGCACGCCCATCGGCGTCAACTGCCGGCTCTGCGAGCGCGAAAACTGTAGCCAGCGCGCCGAGCCGCCGATCACGCGCACGCTTATCCTGGACGAGAACACGCGGCGGGTGAGCTCGTTCGCGTTTTCGAATGCACGGGAGTTGTGATCTCGGTTATCAATTCGTCGCGTTCAACGTCGCCTTGGCCCGCCCGATCCGGAATATCCCGGGAACCCGTCGCTCCCCAGATGGTTGGTAGGTGTTAGCGGTCATCCTACCGGAGATTTCGCCATACCTGCCTGCGCCGGAAGCGCTGTTATCGAATGCCGAGCCCCATGATTGAAATACCGGCAGCGGTTCATGATCCGCAGCGCCTCCAGATCCTGCAACAATACGACGTTCTCGATACCCCGCCCGAACCGGGATTCGACGACGTCGTCGCGCTCGCCCGCCAAATCTGCAAAACGCCAATCGCCCTGGTCAGCCTCGTCGATCGGGACCGGCAGTGGTTCAAGGCGGTTTCCGGGCTGGCCATCTGCGAGACGCCCATCAACCAGTCGGTCTGCGCGCATGCGCTGGCGCAGCATGAAACGCTCAATATACCCGATCTGACCCAGGACGCCCGGACGAGGGAAAATTCGCTCGTGACCGGTGAGCCGTTCATCCGATTTTACGCGGGTGCGCCGCTGATCGCCACCTCCGGCCTGGTGATCGGCACGATCTGCGTGATCGATACAGTGCCGCGCCCCGGCGGTCTCGATGCCGGACAGATCGGGTCAATCGAAGCGCTGGCGCGCCAGGTGGTGATGCTGCTCGACCAGCGCCGGTTGATCGCCTTGCACGACGAACGCGCGTCTGAACTGGGCGAGCAGATTGCGGAGCGCAAGATCGCGCAGGCTGCGCTCGAGGTCAGCGACGACCGCTATCGCTCGTTGTTCAATTCGCTGGACGCCGGATTCTGCGTCATCGAGATGGCGTTCAACGAGTACGGCTCTCCAAAGGATTACAGGTTCGTCGCAGTGAACGAGGCCTTCGTCGAGCAGACCGGCCTCCAGGATGCTGCAGGAAAATGGATGCGCGATCTCGCGCCGGATCACGAACCTTACTGGTTTGAGATTTATGGCAAGGTCGCGCTGACCGGCGAGCCGGTTCGTTTCGAGCACGAAGCGAAAGCGCTGGACCGTCGCTGGTACGATGTCCGCGCCTTCAGGATCGGACCGCGTGCGGCGCGCCAGGTTGCGATCCTCTTCAACGATATCACCCTGCGCCGCAACGCCGAGCAGCAGCAAGTCATGCTCAACGAAGAGCTCGGCCATCGCATGAAGAATTCGATGGCTCTGGTTCAGGCGATCGCCTCACAGACGCTGCGCGGCGCCGGGGATCGCGCTGCGGTGCAGGCATTCAACCAGCGCATCGCAGCGCTCAGCCGGGCCCACGACGTTCTGCTGCAGCAAAGCTGGACGTCGGCGAATCTCGCCGACGTCGTGCTGGGCGCTATCAGCGCACACACCGATCCGGCGCGAGTTATCCGTACCGGCCCCGAGGTGAGCCTTGAACCAAAAGCTGCGCTTTCGCTTTCCCTTCTGTTGCACGAACTCGCCACCAACGCCGTGAAGTATGGATCGCTCAGCGTTTCCGACGGCATTATCCGGGTGGGCTGGCGCCGGGAAGATGGCGCCCTGGTACTCGACTGGGTGGAACAGGGCGGGCCGCCGGCCGCTCCCCCCGAACGTACGGGGCTCGGCTCCCGCCTCATTGATATCGGCATGGTCGGAACCGGTGCCGTGCGGAAGACTTTTGCAACCTCCGGATTCAGCGTCGAGTTTCGCGCACCACTTCATCTCATCGAACACCAGATCGGACAACCGCATGGATAAGGCGACAGTGGTTCTGGTGGTGGAGGACGAGCCCCTCCTGTTGTTGCTCGCGGGCGCCCTCGTCGAGGAGGCCGGCCTGCAGCCGCTTTACGCGGGAAACGCCGACGAGGCCGTCGCCATTCTGGAAGAACGGCAAGATATCCGGATCATATTCACCGACGTCGAGATGCCGGGCTCGATGGACGGGATCAAGCTCGCGGCCGCGGTCCGCAACCGATGGCCGCCGATCCAGATCGTAGTGGTATCCGGGCATAGCGCCGTCAGGCCCTCCCAACTGCCCGAAGGCGCGCGATTCTTCGCAAAACCCTATGACGAACAACACATCGTCGAAACGCTGCAGGCGATGGCGGCATGAGGCAGGCGAGCGCCGCCAGCATTCGCAAGGTAAAGCCGGGCACGCGAATCTCTCCGGGATTTTATGATGTGTAGGCCGGCCGCGGGCCTGTGTGTTGCGATACCTCAACACACGCCGTCTTTTTCCATAGGCGGCTTGCGCGAACCTTCTTCAAAATGACAAAGTTAAATCCCGGGGATTGCGCAATTTAGCGATGGAACGGTCGGGCTGATTCGCTAGTTTACAAGAAGCGAATCCCGACTCGCAAAAGAGTGGATGCCATGCTGCGACGCGTCAAACTGATGAACCCGTTCGAAATCGTCCAGGATCTGGTCACGCCAGACCGTGGCGCGCCGGAACGGCAACCACCTCAGCCCGTCGAGCTGAAGGTCGCCAATCGCGCCGCCCGCGCCACGCCGGTCTGCGTCGCCTGCGGCTCCGACGACATCATCTGCCACGCGACCGCGCAATGGAGCAACGAAGCGCAGGAATGGCAGCTCGCCAACACCTTCAACCAGCCGGCGCACTGCAATACCTGCAGCCACGACGGAAATCTGGTGTGGCAGACGCTGAATTGAGCGGAGTTGCCTATCCCTCATGGTGAGGAGGCGCGTTAGCGCCGTCTCCGGACGATGCTTCGCATCGCCGGGAGAACCATGCGGCCCGGCTGGTGCCATTCATCCTTCGAGACGCTTGCTCCGCAAGCTCCCCAGGACGAGGTCCGGTGGTTGTTAGCCCGCATCAAATCTCCGCATACACCTCCAGCAAATTCCCGTCGGGATCCCTGAAGAACAGCGTGCGATGACCGAACGGCTGGTTGGTCGGCGGCTCCAGCAGGTCGACGCCATGCCGCAGCAGTTCATCCGCGCAACGATCGACGTCATTCAACGCCAACCTTGAACGCAAGCTGCAGCGACGCGCTCCCCTTCGGCGTCGGCGCATCCTTCGCCGTCCGGCGCGGCCGCGACAGCGCCAGCGTGTTGCCGCCGATCTGAAATTCGATCCATCCCGCCGACAGCTCGCGCGTTAGGGAGAAGCGCAGGACGCCCTCATAGAAGCGGCGCATCGCCGCCATGTCGCGCACGAAGATGACGGTGTAGTCGATGGTACGGATGGACTGGAAGGGAGAAGTGTTCTGATCGGTCATAACAGTTCAAACTTGCCCCAGACTCCCTCCTCCGTCCACCCCAACTCCGCGAATTCCGTAGCCCGCAATGGCGCTTCACCCACTGAGAAAAACTCGTCGAGCTGCGGCGGGCTCACTGACGTGGCGCTGAGCATGCTGTGAGCCTGCCCGCGGTGATGGATATCGTGCTGGAACAAATGCAGCAGCAAGCGATCCATCCGCTCACGCTGGATGGAAGTGCCGCGATGCACGGAGACGATGCGCTGCAGGCCGGCGCTGTCGAGCGCTTCAACGATTTTGAGCAAACGTCGATCGACCGCGGCTTGAGCTTCCTTCAGTGCTTCAACCGTGGCGCAGGGCTCCTGGTCCGCCCAGGCGGCGGGGCCGAGCGTGCCGCCTTCCATGGCGTCGACGTAGAAATGGTCGATGATCAGGATGTGGTTGAGCGTGGCGCGCAGGCTTGGGAAGAAGCCGGTTCGTTTTGCGGTGAATTCTTCCGGCGTCAGCCCGAGACAAGCGGTGAGCAGCCGATGATTGGCCCAGGCGTTGTTGTAGGCCATGGTGCGGTAGGGAAGCAGCTCGCTCATTGGTGTTGCCGGCTGGTAGCCCGCATGAGCGCAGCGATATGCGGGGCAACGATGAAGGTCCCGGATATCGCTTCGCTCATCCGGGCTACGAAAGCAGCGGCCAACGGGGCGGAGGGCGGATTAGCAGAGCGTAATCCGCCGCCGGTGCGTGGGCATGGTGGGTTACGCCTTGCGGCTAACCCACCCTACGCATCTCGCTACTCCGCCGCCTGCTGCGTCGGCGCGTCCAGCACTTCCAGCACTTTTGGCGGCGACATCGGCAGAGCGTAGAAACGCTTGCCGAGCGCGTTGTAGATCGCGTTCGCCACCGCGGCCATCACAGGGACCAGCGGCACTTCGCCGACGCCCTTGACGCCTTGCGGGTGTTTCGGGTTCGGCACTTCAACCATGATGCAGTCGAGCATCGGCAGGTCCGAACAAACAGGCATGCGATAGTCGAGGAAGCCGGGGTTATCGACCTTGCCTTCCTTGGTGTAGATGTATTCCTCGTTCAGCGCCCAGCCGATGCCCTGGGCGACGCCGCCCTGGAGCTGGCCCTCGACATAGCCGGGGTGAATGGCGCGGCCGACATCCTGCACGGCGGTGTAGCGGACCACGCGCGCGATGCCGAGATCGACGTCGACCTCGACGTCGCAGACATGCGTGCCGAAGCCGCCGTCGGCGCCCGTGGTGTTGAGCTGCACGCCGGCGCCGATCGGTCCGCCCATCGCGGGCGCCTTCTCGGCGAGTTCTTTCAGCGTCAGCGGTTCGAACTGGCCGGCGTTCGGGCTGACCGGATGCGCCGCGCCCTGCTCCCACTTCACCGCTTCGGGATCGATCTCCCAGATCTTTGCCGCGCGCTCGCGCAGCGTGGTGATGATCTTGTCGGTCGACTGCGTCACGACAATCGACGAGGCAAACAGCACGCGGCTGCCGCCGGTCAGGTTCGAGAAACCGATCGTCTGCGTATCGCCGATGATGACGGAGACGCGGCGATAATCGATGCCGAGCAATTCGGCGCAGATGTTGGCGATGCCCGCGCGCGAGCCGCCGATATCGGGATGCCCCGTGGTGACGACGACGTTGCCATCCTCGGTGATATTGACCTGGGCTGAGGATTCGCCGCCGGCGTTGAACCAGAAGCCGGAGGCGATGCCCCTGCCCTGAAGCTTGCCGAGCGGTGCCTTGTAGTGATCGGAGTTCTTCGCGGCTTCCAGCGTCTCGATAAATCCGATGCGCGGGAACACCGGGCCGTGCGCGGCCTTGGTGCCTTCCTTGGCGGCGTTCTTCAGGCGGAAGTCTAGCGGGTCCATCTTCAAGGCTTCGGCGACTTCGTCGAGCACGCATTCCACGGCGTAGGCGCCGATCGGCGCGCCCGGCGCGCGATAGGCCGCGACCTTGGAGCGGTTGGAGACGACGTCATAGCCTTCGGAGAGCAGGTTCGGAATCTCATAAGGCGCGAAGCTGCAGCCCGCGGCACCGCGGATCGGCGAGCCCGGAAAGGCGCCCGCCTGCAGATAGAAGGTGCCGTGCGCGGCGACGATCTTGCCATCCTTGGTGACGCCGATCTTCACCGTGCTTTTGGAGCCCGAGGTCGGTCCGGTCGCGCGCATCACTTCCTCGCGCGTCATCACCATCTTCACCGGACGGCCTGATTTCTTCGCTAGCATGGTCGCCAGCGGTTCGAGATAGACGATGGTCTTGCCGCCAAAACCGCCGCCGATCTCGGCGGGGATGGCGCGGATGTCGCTCTGCTGGATGCCGGTCAGCATCGAGGTCATCGCGCGCACCATGAACTGGCCCTGGCTGGAGCTCCAGATCGTGGTCTTGTCGTCCGGCGCCACCGAGATCAGGCAGGCATGCGGTTCGATATAGCCCTGGTGAACGGGGCGCGTGGTGAAGGTGCGCTCGATGACCACATCGGCCTTCTTGAAGCCTTCTTCGAGGTCGCCCTTCTTGTGCTCGAGGCGGCCGGCGATGTTGGACGGCTTGCCCTCGAACTTGTTGAACTCGTGCAGGATGGCCGCGTCGGGCTTGATCGCGTCGTCGATCTCGATCGACCACGGCAGCACCTCGTAATCGACCTCGATCAGCTTGCAGGCTTCCGCCGCGATCGCTTCCGTGGTCGCGGCCACCGCCGCGACGGGGTGTCCGGGGAACAGCGCTTTCTCGCGCGCCATCACGTTGCGGCACATCCAGCGCATGTCCTGGATGCCGAGCATCACGGCGCCCTTCTCGATCGTGAAATCGAAGATGTCCCTGGCGGTGACCACGGCCTTCACACCCGGCAGCTTCTCGGCCTTGGAGGTATCGATCGATTTGATGCGCGCATGCGCGTGCGGGCTGCGCAGCACCTTGCCCCAGATCATGCCGGGCATGGTGGTGTCGGCGGCGAACTGGGCGCGGCCGGTGACCTTGTCCATGCCGTCGGGACGGATGGTGCGCTGGCCGATCCACTTGTTGTTGGTGACGAGGTTCATTGGGTTGTCTCCCGCTATCTATTGCGCGCGCATTTCGGCGGCGGTGTCCATCACCGCGCGGACGATCTTGTCATAGCCGGTGCACCGGCAGAGGTTGCCGGCGAGCCAGAAGCGGACTTCCTCCTCGCTCGGGTCCGGGCTCCGCTTGAGCAGCGCGTCGGACGCCATCAGCATGCCCGAGGTGCAGATGCCGCACTGAAGCGCGGCCATTTCCAAAAACTTCTGCTGCAGGGGATGCAGCTTGTCGCCCTGCGCCATGCCTTCGATGGTGCGGATTTCGTGGCCTTGCGATTCGACCGCGAGCATCAGGCAGGAGCAGACCAAGCTCTCGTCCAGCGTGATCGAGCAGGCGCCGCAATCGCCGGAGGCGCAGCCTTCCTTGGAGCCGGTAAGATTCAAGGTACCGCGCAAGGCGTCGAGCATGGTGTCATCAGGCTCGCAGAGGAATTCCATCGGCTCGCCGTTGATCGTGGTGGTCACGTGAACTTTGGCCATGAACTACTTTCCTTGAGCGCGTTTGGCGGCGATGGCGGCAGTGCGCTTGAGCAGCACGCCGGCCACCTTGATGCGATAGGCGATGGTGCCACGCTTGTCGTCGATCGGACGGCAGGCGGCCGAACAGGCGGCGGCCGCTTTCGCCAGCGCCGCGTCGTCGAGCTTGGAGCCGATCAGCGCCTTGGCGGCGTCTTCCACCAGCAGCACCGTCGGCGCCACCGCGCCGAGACCGACGCGGGCCGCGATGACGGTGCCGTCCTTGATCGTCAGGCTGACGCCGACGCCGACGACGGCGATGTCCATTTCGGTGCGCGGGATCATGCGCAGATACGCATCGCTGGATCCCGGCGGGCGCGGCGGCAGCGTGAAGCTCACGAGGATCTCGCCGGGCTTCAGATTGGTGCGGCCGGGACCGGCGGGGACGTCCTCCACCTTGATCTCGCGGCGGCCGTTCGGGCCCTGGAGGGTGACGACGGCGCCGGCGGCGACCATCGCGGGTACGCTGTCACCGGCGGGCGAGCCGTTGCAGAGATTGCCGCCGGCGGACGCGCGGCCCTGCACCTGCTTGGAACCGATCAGGTTGACGGCCTCCAGCACGCCGGGCCAGACCTTGCCGAAATTCTCGTGGTCGTGGAGCGCCATCCCGGAGACCGCGGCGCCGATGCGAAAACCGCCATCGGCGGTCTGCTCGATCTGCATCATCTCGGGGATTTTCTTGATGTCGACGATTACGCCGGGCTTCAACGCCCCGGATCGCATCTGCACCAGCAAATCCGTGCCGCCGGCCAGAATACGCGCGGCGCTGCCGGCTTTCGCAAATGCGCCGATCGCTTCGTCAAGCGTATCCGGCGCCAGATATCGGAGTTCCGTCATGGATTCCGCAATCTCCCATTTTATCTGCCCGCCCCATATGGGCGACGGCCTTATCCCGGCCCGGCAATGCGACAAGCCTACACGGGGATGAACGATTGGAACAGCCTGTAAGACAGGTCGATACGGCAGGCTCCCATGCGCGCGACGGGGCTTGCGCGGCGGGATTGCTCCGAGGCGAAAGCCGCCGCGGCCGTAGCCCGCATGAGCGCCAGCGACATGCGGGAGCGATGGTCCTGCATATCGCTCCACTCATGCGGGCTACGGGCCGGACCGTTGGCTATTGCCGCCTTCCGGTCTAGAATCCGGTTTTCGGACTCACGATTTCTGCGGGGACATGGATGCCGCTTTCGAGACTGCTACTTGCCGCCGCGGTATCGCTGTCCCTTTCATCCCTCGCCGTCGCCCAGCCGGCCCCCGGCCCGGTTCGCGCCGCGCCGAGGCAAGCTGCCGCACCGGCCCCTGGACAGCAGCCACCGATCGCCGCGCCGCGCGCACCCCGTGCGGCGGCCTGTCACAACGGCCAATCCTTCGATCGCTTCCTGGCCGACCTCAAGCAGCAGGCGGTGGCGGAAGGCGTGTCGCAGCGCGCGCTCAACGAGGCCGCGCCCTACCTCGTCTACGACCAGAGCATCGTCAACCGCGACCGCGGCCAGCGCGTGTTCGGCCAGGTGTTCAACGAATTCGCCCGCAACAGGGCATCCGAAGGCGCTGCAAGAAACGCGCAGGCACGCATCAAGATGCATGCGGCGGCGTTCGCGCGCGCCGAGAAGGAATATGGCGTGCCGCCGGCGGTGATCGCCGCCTTCTGGGGGCTGGAGAGCAGTTTTGGCGCCGAGCTCGGCAAGCTGCATACGCTGCCGTCGCTGGTGTCGCTGGCCTATGATTGCCGCCGCTCGGAGATGTTCCGGAAGGAAACCATCGCCGCGCTGAGGATCGTCGACCGCGGCGATCTCTCGGCCGCCGAGATGATCGGCTCATGGGCCGGCGAACTCGGCCAGACGCAATTTTTGCCGACGCATTATTTCAACTATGCGGTGGACTATGATGGCGACGGCCATCGCAATCTCCTGCGCAGCGCGCCCGACGTGATCGGATCGACTGCCAACTACATCGCCAACGGATTGAAATGGCGGCGCGGCGAGCCATGGCTGCAGGAAGTGCGCGCGCCGCAAAATTTTCCGTGGGAGCAGGCTGATCTAACGACCAAGCTCTCGCGTGCAAAGTTCGCGCAGCTCGGCATCACTTATCCGGACGGAAGGCCGCTGCCGAACGACGACATGCCGGCCTCGCTGCTGCTGCCGATGGGCCGCACCGGGCCGGCGTTCCTGGCCTATGCGAATTTCGCCGCTTATACCGAGTGGAACAACTCGCTGATCTATTCGACCACCGCAGGCTATCTCGCCAGCCGCATCGCCGGCGCCCCGCCGATGCGGCAACCGTCCACGCCGGTGGCGCAACTGCCGCTCAACGAGCTGAAGGAGCTGCAGCAATTGCTGGTGCGCGCGAGCTTCAATGTCGGCAAGGTCGACGGCGTGATGGGGCAGTTGAGCCGCACCGCCGTGAAGGCGATGCAGGTGAAGCACGGCTTGCCGGCGGATTCCTGGCCGACGGCGGAGCTGCTGGCGCGGATGCGCGGCGGGCCGCGGCAAGGCGCGATGAACTGAGCGCAGCGCAGCCCCAGTTGTCATTCCCCGCGAAGGCGGGGAATCCAGTACGCCGCGCTGTAAGTTTCTTCGCATCATGACGGCCGCGGCGTACTGAACCGCCCGCCTTCGCGGGCGATGACGGATGAAGCATGGTTGAATTTCCTCCACCGCCTCCCCATCTCGCAAAACACCCTCACTCTCCCGAGGCGCCATTCCATCTCACGAAAAGAGCATCACATGTCTTTCCACGATCTGACCGTGTCCGCCTTCCTGCAGATCCTCGACGGCCTTTCCGGGCTGCTCGCCAAGGCGGAAGCGCATTGCAAGGCGAAGAACATCCAGCCCGAGGTGCTGCTCGATGCGCGGCTTTATCCGGACATGTTTCCGCTGACGCGGCAGGTGCAGACGACCTGCGATTTCGCGATGAAGACCTGCGCGCGCCTGACCGGCAGCGAATTGCCGGCGGTGCCCGATACCGAAAAGAGTTTTGAGGAGCTGCAGCAGCGGATCGCGAAAGCGATCGACTATGTGAAGTCGTTCAAGCCGGCGCAGTTCGACGGCAGCGACACGCGCGAGGTGACCTTCCCGGTCGGAGGGGGCAACACCAGGACGATGAAGGGCCAGCAATATCTCGTCAATTTTGCATTTCCGAATTTCTATTTCCACGCCGCCACCGCGCACGGCATTTTGCGTCACAACGGCGTGGAGATCGGCAAGCGCGATTTCCTCGGGGTGAAGTAGTCGTCAGCGCAGCGAAGCCAGTTCGCGCGCGAGGTTCTCGCGGGCCGGCCGGTCATATCTCGCGGCAAAATCCGCATCAGGGAAAATGACCGGCCGCGCTGCGAAGCGAGTGAGCACGCTGGCGCGGCCGGCGCGATAGTCGGCCTCCGGCACGTGGATGAACTCCTGCCGGATCGCTGCAGCATAGGCGTCATAGCGCGCGGGCTCAGCGCCCAAGATGCTGAGGTCGATCGAGATCAGGATGGCGCCGAGGCGATCGCCCGCCTGCACATCGTGTGTCTTTGTCAGGCGGATCAAGCGACCGACTTCGTGGCTGATATCCTCGCGGACGTGCTGCTCGGCCAGTTGAGCGCTGAGCTCTTCATTGTCTGCGCGCGTCGCGTCGTAGACAACGTCGTGCCACCAGATCGCCTCGGACAGGATTTCGCGCTCGCGCGGCGAGAGCTGTTCGACGTGCGCGAGCGCGGCGTGGCAGTCCTCGATATGCGCGAGGTTGTGATAGTGGCGGCCGGGCGAGGAATAGGCGGCCACCAGCTCGTCGCGGTTCATCGGTTCCTCACGACGGCGCCGTAGGGTGGGCAAAGCGCAGCGTGCCCACCATCTCGCAGCTTCACCGGTGATAGATGGTGGGCACGTCGCTTCGCTCCTTTGCCCACCCTACAACGCCCTACCGCATCGTGATCGCGAGGCCGGAGAGATCGGCGTTCGCCATCAACCCGACCTGCTGGCCGGCCAATTCCAGCACCGCGCCCTTCTGGTTGCTCAGCACGATCGCGCGCGCGCCGCGGCCGACGGCCAGGCCCGCACCGGCTGCGCCGTAGACGCCGGCGACGTCGGAGGGGCGATAGATGTTGCTGACGCGGCCGCGCAGCACGGTCTTCGAACCGCCGAACACCAGGCCGTAATCGAGGCCGCCGGTCGACAGCGGGTAGCGCCGTCCGCGAAAATTCAAAACGCCGCTGCCGCCGGAACCGCCGATGATCCAGCCCGCCTTGTAGATGGTGAGTTGCACAAAGCCCTCGTCGGCACGCGCGGAGGAAGACAGCGCGACGCCGGTCAGGGCCGCAAACGCAAGCACGGCGACGCGAATAACGGATGGCATTTTCATGGATCGTATCTCCGGAGGTCTTGCAAATAGAGTGTCGGGCGGGCTTTGCGGCACGGATTGAGTTGCAACTATCGGATTGTAACCGATCGGCGCAAGGGGCAAAGTGTATTCGGCAGCCTACGCGGTGCACGGCGCAAGCCGGGGGCGACGTGCATCCGACACATTTTCATCACGATTGCACGAACAAAAAACGCCGGCCTGTGAACTGCATTACTTCGAGCGGAATGGCGTTGCGCTATTTCGTGTCCAGTGACATTGGACTGGACGGAACCTTCAAAGCTATCGGCGGGTCGCAAGCGCCGCGCCGCTGCCTTTCCAGCGAGGCAGCGGCGCGTTAGGTTCCGAACTCCGAACCGTTGATGGAGCCGCCCCATGCCCCCGATCCAGCATTTTGCGCCGCCCGCAGGCATCAAGTCCCCGCCTCTGTCGTTCGCCGCGCGCACCGGCGACCTGCTGTTCGTCTCTGGCATTCCGGGCTTTGACGATAAGGGCGCGCTGGCAGACGGTTTTGAGGCGCAGTTCGGCTTCGTCGTCGCCAACATCAAGCGTATCCTGGATGACGCCGGTGCGACGTTCCGCGATCTCGTCAAGGTCAACGTGCTGCTGACGCGAGCGTCCGACGTCGCGACGATGAACGCGCTGTATGCGTCCGCGTTCGGCCCCGCGCCCTACCCCGCCCGCACCACCTGCGTGGTGCTGGCGCTGCCCGATCCGAAGATGCTGATCGAGATCGAATGCGTGGCGCAGATTTCAGGAAAATAATCGATGCTAACCCTCTACTCCTACCCGGAACTGTTTGGCGTCGCCGACAATAACGGCTACGGGCTGAAGGTTTACGCCTTCCTCAAACTCGCCGATGTCCCGTTCGTGCATGAACACATCTTCGACGCCTCGTCTGCGCCGCGCGGACAATTGCCCTATATCGTCGATGATGGCGAAACGATCGGCGATAGCGAGACCATCATCGCCCATCTTGTCGGCAAATATGGCTTGACCATCGATGCTGATCTCTCGCCCGCGCAGCGCATCACGAACCATCTCGTCACGCGCATGCTGGATGATCTGTACTGGGTGATGTCGTATTCGCGCTGGAAGGACGACCGCTTCTTCCCCGCATTCCGCGACGGCTTCATGGCGCAACATCCGCGCCTCGACGAAGCCGGCATGAACAAGGCCAGGGAATACAACGCCCAGCGCTATCATTTCCAGGGCATCGGCCGCTACCCGCCCGATCAGGCCTACGCGCGCGGGCTCGCTGATTTACAGGTACTGGCCGATCTCATTCCTGCGGACGGCTATGTACATGGCAAGAAGCCGACCAGCATCGATGCCGGCATCTACGGCTTCATTGCCAACATCCATTTTTTCCCGATCCCGACGCCGCTGAAAGCGGCCGTCGCGGCTCATCCAAATCTCGTGCGCCATTGCGAAGCCATACATGCTGCGGTCAGCCGTTGAAAGTTGCCTCGGATCGTCGCCGGATCTCAGGCTCACGCCGGGCGTCCGCTGGATAGCTCACGGCTTGGGCATGGTTTCCTTGAGCTGCTCGCCGACGAAATTGGCGGCATGACGATAGGCGGCGTCGGTGTCGCCGCGGAACGTCACCGTTCGCTGCAACAAAAGTTTCTCGGCTTCGAGATCGAGCAACTGGATTTCGCCCCATTGGATCAGCGTGCTCATCTTGCGGATGCCGCCATAGACCACGAGGCGGGCGCCGGCCTTTCGCACGGCGGCGATGAAAACCTCTTGCGACATGCTGGTGGCGGTGCAGGGATGATCACGGCATTCGATCGGCACCACGCGATAGTCGCCTTGCGCCGCCAGATTGTCGCGCAGCAGGTTTGCAAACGAAGCCACACGGGCACGATGCTCCGCGCTCTGGTCCGCGACTTCGCCCGACGTGTCGAAATAATCGAAATCGGCGACCGCCACTACGATCGGCGCCGCCGCCGGCGATTTGCCCGGCAGAAACGACAATGCGGCCGCGCACAGCAGCGCAGCCATTGCGACGCCATGCCGCCGCGACGCGCGCCACGAGGTTGCTGCTTGCATCATGCACGGTCTCCCTGGATGGCCGCAATCGCACCGCTGAAGTCGGCGAATTCTAGCAGCGCTTGGGAAATTGGCGAAGTTATTCCGCGGTTCCGGCTCCATCGGCTGTTCCGTAGGATGGGTGGAGCCAACGCGTCACTTTCCTGACTTGTGCGCGCCGGCACGCTTGGTATCCTCGGGCAAAACCAAGCAAGAGGAAACGCGCCATGCCCCTTCTCCAAAATCATATCGCGGTCATCACCGGCGCAGGCTCCGGCATCGGGCGCGCCATCGCGATCGGTTATGCGCGCGAGGGCGCGCGCGATCGTGCTGCTCGACCGCGACGAAAAGGCGGCGGCAGAGGCTGCGAAGGAAATCCGGGAGGCCGGCGGCAAGGCTGATAGTTTTGCGCTCGATGTCGCCAAGCGGGATGATTGCGTCGCGATGGCAAAGCAGATCGCCGACAAAATCGGGCAGGTTTCGATCCTGGTCAACAATGCCGGCATCGTCCGCCGCAACGGCATGCTGGGCGCGGCCGAGACCGTGATCAGCGACTGGGACGACATCATCGCGGTCAACCTCACCGGTGTCTTCAATACCACGCACGCGTTCCTGGCGCCGTTGCGCGCCAGCAAGGGGCGCATCGTCAATATCGGCTCGATCCAGTCCTTCGTGCATGTGCGCACGCCGAGCTCGCCGGCCTACACCGCCTCCAAGCACGGCGTGCTCGGCTTCACCAAGGCGCTCGCCGCCGAACTCGGCAAGGAAGGCGTCCGCGTCAACGCGATCGGCCCCGGCTTCATCGCGACGCCCCTGAACGCCAACGCCCGCGCCAACAATCCGGAGCTGGTGAAGACGTTCATGGATCACACCCCGCTAGGGCGCGCCGGCACTGCGGAAGACATCGTCGGCCCCGCGATCTTTCTCGCCTCCGATCTGTCGGCCTACGTGTCGGGGTCGATCGTGATGGTCGACGGCGGCTATCGGGCGGTGTGAGCCGTGTCCAACGCCCCGCATTTCGATATCGACGTTCCCTCGTTCTGGGCCGATCCCTACCCGGCGCTGGCGCGGATGCGGAAGGAGGCGCCGATCGCGTTCGTGCCGCAGCTCGGCTCCACCGTGTTTACTCGCCGCGACGACATCTTCACGCAAGAGAAGCGCATCGACGTGTTCTCCTCGCACCAGCCGAACGGGCTGATGCATGTGCTGATGGGCCACAACATGATGCGCAAGGACGGCGATGCGCACATGGCGGAGCGGCAGGCGATGTTTCCCGCGGTGTCGCCGCGCACGGTGCGCGACACCTGGGTGCGACAGTTTCAGGCCCATGCCGACCGCATCCTCGACGAGCTGGCGCCGAGAGGCGCCGCCGATCTCTGCAAGGCGCTGGCGCTGCCGCTGTCGGCCGAATGCCTGAAGGACGTCACCGGGCTGACGAACATGCGCTACCAGGACATGGATGCGTGGTCGCAGGCGATGATCGACGGCATCGCCAATTACACCGGCAACAAGGAAGTCGAGGCGCGCTGCCACGCCGCCACCGCAGGCATCGATGCCGCGATCGACGACATGATTCCGGTGGTGAAGAAGCACCCGAACACCTCGATTTTAAGCGTGCTGCTGGCCGCAGGCCAACCCATCGAAAGCATCCGCGCCAACATCAAGCTTGCGATCTCGGGCGGCCAGAACGAGCCGCGCGACGCCATTGCCGGCGCGATCTGGGCGCTGCTGATGCATCCCGAACAGCTCGCGCTGGTGCTGGATGGAAAGGCAAAGTGGCTCGATGTATTCGAGGAATATGCGCGATGGATCGCGCCGATCGGGATGTCGCCGCGCCGCGTCGCGAAGCCTTGGTCGTATGGCGGCATCGATTTCGAGCCGGATGACCGCGTGTTCTTCATGTTCGGCTCGGCCAATCGCGACGAGGCGTGCTTCGCCGAGCCGGACCGTTTCGACATCACCCGCAACACGCAAAAGAGCATCGCCTTCGGCGCAGGCCCGCATTATTGCGCCGGCGCGTTCGCCTCCCGCGCCATGGTGGCCGACGTCGCGCTGCCGGGCACGTTTGCGCGGCTGAAAGGCCTGCGGCTGGATGAGCAGCGAACCGGTACGGATCGGCGGCTGGGCGTTTCGCGGACTGCTCAATCTGCCGGTGACGTGGGACGCGGGCTGACCGGTCGCGGTCGCTCTCTACGACCGCGGGCATTCCCGGTAGCCGAACGTGTGGAAAGCGTCACGGCGTCTCGCTGCCGGGGCCGCCATCGCCATTCAGCGGGTGCAAGCGCATGGCTTGAAACATCCAGTGCATGGCGAGATACCAGAGATAGCCGCCGATGACGCCGCACACCGAGAGAATGATGATGTTGGCGGGATGCAGTTCGCCACTCCACCACAGCATTCCGCCGATCCAGAAGACCGTGAAAGCGACCGCGCGCCATTTCAACCGCTTGGCCTGATCCATGGCCGTTCTCCGATGGCTGACATCCAGCGCCAGCATGCGCGCCTTCACCGCGCTGCACCGTGAGATGAATCACATCGGATCGGAACCGCGAAGCCGCGGCCCAGGAGCCCAAAGCAGAGCCGATCGCCCGGAGCGGCCGGCGGATCCGTTCACGACACTGTTATTGCGACCAGTCGCGCGCCCCGCCTCGGTCAACTGGGCGTCTTGCGCGCGTTGTAGTAGCCTCTGCTGACCAACCGCATGGGCGCCGGGAGTAATTTACATGACATCAATCCTGCTCAACCGCCGCAACCTCCTCGCCGCCGGCGGCGCCGTGCTGGCAACCGGGGTTTCCGGGCTGCTGTTGCCCGCCCGCGCGCAAGGCGTCGCACCGACCGCTTCGATGTCGGGCGGGGCGAACAACTACCGCAAGGGCGCGGCGGTCGTGGAGCGGATCGGCAAGGGTGGCTTCTGGATGAGCGGCACCGTGCGCCGCGCCGGCGACGGGACGCCGATGGCTGGGCAGCGCATCCAGATCTGGGCGCACACCACCGAAGGTCAGGAGCACGAGCCGCAGAGTCACGGCGCCACGCTCACCGACAAGAACGGGGCGTTCCGCCTGGAGATGCCGCAGATCATTCCCGTGTTCGGCCAACCGCACGGCCACCTCGCCTATGACAGCGGTGAATTCAAGACCGTTTTCCTGCGTCCCGTGATGCGCAGTCCGAAGGAAACCAGCCTGGAGGCGCACTTCGTCCTTCAGCCGGCCTGACCGATTTGCCAACCATGGAATGGAGATTGGTACGGACGATCCTGATCTGGGTCGCCCTTGCGGCAGTCATCGGCGTGCCGCTCGCTGCGGCCGCGATGAGCCCGCTGCTCGAATGGCGTAGTGCGGTCTACATCCTCGCCGGATTCGCCGGGATCATCGGACTGGGCGTCATGCTCGTTCAGCCGCTTCTGATCGGCGGATATCTGCCGGGACTGTCGGGCCGTATCGGGCGGCGCGTGCATTTGTGGATCGGCGGCGCGCTGGTCGTGGCGGTCGTGATCCACGTCGGCGGCCTCTGGATCACCAGCCCGCCTGATATGATCGACGCGCTTCTCTTCACATCGCCGACGCCGTTCTCTCCGTTTGGCGTGATCGCCATGTGGGCCATCTTCGCTGTCGCGCTTTTGGCTGCATTCCGCCGGCGACTGCGGCCGCGGACCTGGCGCATCGCGCACATGCTGCTTGCGATTGTCATCGTCTCCGGAACCGTGGTCCACGGCCTCCTGATCGAGGGGACGATGGAGACGGTCTCGAAGGCAGTGCTTTGCGCGCTGGTCCTCGCCGCGACCATAAAAGTCATAGCCGGCCTGCCATGGTGGAGAAAGCGTGCGACGCCGCGCGGCGAGAGCATCGCGCCACGGTAGATCAAGCCGCGTCGATCGCGGTTCACGCGACATCCGAATTCAAACCGGTCGGGCGGCCGGCCTTGCCTGGGTAATGGCGACGCCTGAAATCGCAAGCAGTCCACCGACAATCAACTTTGGTGTCATGCGGTCGCCGAGGAACAACACGCTGGAAATCAACGCGAACACCGGAAGCAGCAGGCCGAACGGGGCCACGCGGCCCATCGAGCAGCGGGCGATCAGCCAGAACCAGAGGCCGAACCCGACGATGCCGCCGATGAAGATCGTATAGGCGAGCGCCAGCCAGCCGCGTTCATCGGCCGTGGTCAGGCTCGCCAGTTGACCGTGCTCAAGCAGCAACGACATTGCCATGACCTGCGGCACCGTGAGCAGCGACGACCACCCCATCAGCATCAGGGGATCGAACGGGCCATAACGCTTGGTCAGGACGTTGGACACCGCGAATGCAAAAGCCGCTCCGACCACCAGCAGCAGCGGAAGCGGGTTTGCCGACAGGCCGGGCTCCGCCGCCAGCACGACCACCCCGGCGAATGCAATCGCCACGCCGGCGGAGGTGGTGAGAGACGGCCGCTCCGCGAGCAGCGGCCAGGCCAGCAGCACGGTGAAGGGCGTGGCGAGCTGATAGGCGACGGCCGACATGCTTCCCGAGCCGAGCCCGAGGCCGACATAGAACATCCCGAAATTCAGCCCGCCAAGGAAGACCGAAATGGCTGCGACGGGGCCGAACTGCCGGCGCGTGGGCCTTTTGACGAACGGCACGAGCAGCAACGCGATGGCCAGGAAGCGCAGCGCGAGGAAGAAGAGCGGCGGAAACTCCGTAACGCCTACCTTGATGGCCACGAACTGATAGCCCCAGAGCAAGGGCACGGCCACCGCGCAGACGATCTGGATAGCGGACATGGCATCCTTTCTTTCAAGACCGATCGGTCCAGATACCGGCGCGCCGACAGAGGAAGTGTCCATGGGGTCGTTCACCTGATGAAGCGGTCGAGAAGTGCGTCGGCGGTTAATTGCGACGTGGTCCGCGCCGGGGCCGTCTTGCCGACCACACGCAGCCCCTCGACGAAGCAGACGAGAATTCGGGCGGCACTTGAAGGCTCGACGCCATCGGCCAGCTTGCCCGCCGTCTTCGCACGGGACAGTGCATCCGCCACCCTGCCCTCCATAGCCTTGAAAAAGGCCGCGATGCGGCGACTGACCTCAGCGTCCTGACCGGACAGTTCCATGGCTGTCGCCACCAGCAGGCATCCGCGCCGGCCTTTGGCGCCGGCCGTGCGCTCGACGTAGCCGGCAAGGTATGCCCGCAGGCCGTCGACTGGCTCGCTGCGGGGATCGAATTCGATATCCATCCGCGTCAGCGCATCGGCGATATAGCGATCGAGCGCCCGCAGGAAGAGCGAATGCTTGTCACCGAAGGCGGCGTAAAGGCTGCCGCGCGAGAGTCTTGTCGCGCGAAGCAGGTCCGGCAGCGCCGTGGCGTGATAGCCACGCGACCAGAACACCTCCATCGCGCGTTCGACGGCGGCGTCCACGTCAAAACTTCGGGGACGGCCACGTGGCAACGAAGCTTGGCTCTGGCGGCTCATCGGCTATTTATAGACCAATTGGTCTATAAATCGCAAGCGAGCGCTTCGGGGATCGCGCGTGCATCGCGGTACGAACAAGCCGGTTCCCGACTGGCGGAGACGCGGTATAAGCCATTGCCGGACAAGGTTGGCGCAACGACCGACCGCGGCTACCGACCGGTTCTGGTGCAAGGTCGACACAACAGGTGAGCAACGATGAAATTGGTCTATTTCGATGATTTCAAGCTCGGCGTGCTGAAGGACGACGCCGTGGTCGACGTCAGCGCCGCGGTCAGCGATATCCCGCATACCGGTCCGGGCGACTTGATGAACGGCCTGATCGAGCGTTGGGACAGTTACAAGCCACGGCTCGAGGCGGCGGCGGCGCGCGGCACCGAAATGCCGCTGTCGAACGTCCGCATCCGTCCGCCGGTGCCGGGTCCGCGCACGATCGACTGCATGGCCGTCAATTACATGGAAGACGGCACGCGCAGCGCGCCGGCGCCGATCAACGCCTTCCATAAATCGCCGAGCGCGATCATCGGACACGGCGACACGATGGTGCTGCCGGACGTGCCGGCCACGGTCTTCGAAGGCGAAGCGGAGATCGCGGTCGTCATCGGCAGGAAGTGCAGCCATGTCAGCGAAGCCGAAGCCATGAGCTACGTCTTCGGCTACATGAACTTCATCGACGGTTCGGCGCGCGGCCTGCCGCCGCCCGGCAACGTGTTTTTCCAGATGAAGAGCCGCGACACGTTTGCGCCGATCGGCCCCTGGCTCGTCACCGCCGACGAGATCAAGGATCCGCAGAAGCTGCAGATCAGGCTGTGGAACAACGGCGTGTTGATGCAGGACTTCAACACCGACGATATGGGCCACAAGATCGCCAAGTGCATCGCCTGGCTTTCGACCATCCATACGCTGCTGCCGGGCGACATCGTCGCGACCGGCACCAATCACCGCGGCCTCAATCCGTTCATGGACGGCGACACGATCGAGCTGGAAGCCGAGGGGCTTGGCCGGTTGAAGTTCGGCATCAAGGACGATCTCAAGCGAGGTTGGGCGCGCAAGACCCGCCTCCAGATGCACGAAGAAGCCAAGGAGAAGACGCCGGGACTCTACCCGGACCTTACCCCGCAGCTTTCCGGCAAATACGCGAAGTAACGGCTCGGCGCCTGCTCGCCCGAAACCCGCGCCCGCTGGTTACGGGGTTTCGGCGGCAGGCGCGCCCGGCCGGGCCCTCGCCTGCAGCCGCGACACCGCCTCGGCCAGCGCGACGTCGGCCTGCGCGCCGTCGCGTTCGCGCAAGGTGACCCGGCCGTCGCGCATCTCGCGCTTGCCGACGATCGCCATCACCGGCACCGCCATGTCATGCGCCGCCACGATGCGCCGTGAAAGCGTATCGGCGCCGTCATAGGCGGCGGCGCGAATGCCGGCCTCTTCGAACGCCGCCAGAACGTCCGCACCGTATCCGGCCTGGTCCTGCGAGATCGGCGCGACCGCGACCTGGTCCGGCGACAGCCAGAACGGAAGCACACCGCCATGGTGCTCCAGCAGGATCGCGATCATGCGGCCAAGCGATCCGAAGATGGCATGGTGGATCATCAGCGGCCGCGCACGGCTGCCGTCGGGGGCGATGTAGGAGGCATCGAGCCGCTGCGGCAGCACAGCGTCGAGTTGCACCGTGCCGCACTGCCAGGATCGGCCCAGCCGGTCGCGCAGCGAAAATTCCAGTTTCGGTCCGTAGAACGCGCCTTCGCCGGGATTGATGTGAGGCACCAGGCCGCATTGCCGCGCGGCGTTGCCGAGTTGCGCCTCCAGCCGGTCCCAGGTCGCATCGTCGCCGGCACGTACCGCCGGCCGCGTCGCCAGCGCCACCTCATAGTCGGGAAAACCGAGGTCATGATAGACCTCGCCCAGCAGGGCAATGAAGCCCGCGACCTCGCCCTCCACGTCCTGCTCGCGGCAGAACACATGCGCGTCGTCCTGCTCGAAGGCGCGCGTGCGCATGATGCCGTGGAGCGCCCCGGACGGCTCGTTGCGGTGGCAGGCGCCGAACTCGGCATAGCGGATCGGAAGCTCCCGCCACGAGCGCAGCCCCTTGTTGAAGATCTGCACGTGGCACGGACACGACATCGGCTTCAGCGCCATCGTGTGCTCGCCATCGTCGACCCGGAACATGTGCTCGCCGAACTTGTCCCAGTGGCCGCTGCGGCCCCAGAACTCTCGTGGCAGCAATTGCGGCGTCCGCACTTCGGCATAGCCGGCCCGGCGCATCTTGCGCCGGACATAGTCCTCCAGCACCCGGTAGAGCGCGTAGCCGCGCGGATGCCAGAACACCATCCCCGGCACGTCGTCCTGAAGGTGCCAGAGGTTGAATTTCACGCCGAGATTTCTGTGATCGAGATCGTCCATGGCTATATTCCTTTTGATGAGGGAAACAGCGCGGACGGGATCACCAAAACGAAAAAGGCCCCGTCCGTCGCCGGCGGGGCCTTTTCTGGTGAAATACGCTTGTCTCTAGCGCGCGCAACCAGCAGGCGACCCGCCGTAAGCGGTCGCGGTGGTGGTCGATGCGGCTGAGAAGAGCAACTTCATGCGGCGTATATGGCGGCAAAACACGCAGGCGTCAACGCCAGCCGCTCGGTGGCGCGTTTCCGCCTCCGGCATATTGCATGGTCAGCGCGAGAACTGCGATCCGGCAGGAGGCGGCAGGCGGGAGTCGATCTTGGCTTGTGGAGGCTTGGGCGGCGGGACCGAGGCGGCCTGCTGGGGCGGGGCCGGTGCCAGCGGCGTGGCCGAAGACGCCGGCAACAGCTTCTGCCTGACCTCCTCCTCGACAGCCCGTAGCGCCGCGATGTTCTGGGCCATCTGCTCCTGCTTGGCGGCGAGCTGTTCGACGCTGCGTCGCACGGCATCGAGCGTCGACGCCATCGGCCCGAGCTGCCGCGTCGGATCGCCGTAACTCGAAGCCACGGCCGGCCTCGTCGACGGAACCGGCAACAGCAAACCCACCGCCGGAGCTTGCGCTATCAGTATCTCCCTTATTTCATCACCGTAGGACTGCCAGCCAAGCGTGGCGCCGACACCGATGAGAACCGCAATGGAGAAGCGAACAAGGGTACGGAACATGCGCCTGCCAATCGATGCTTTGCTTCGCGCCGCCGGCTGCCCTTCGCCGAAACGGTAGGAATAGGAAGAATCGGCAGGTGGCTTCGCGCGCCGTCTACTCACGCGCTGGTCGGCGTGGACGCCCAGATCGCGCGCCAGCCCATCGAACGCCATTTCATCGGCCGTCAGTGGCGGGCTTTGCGAATATAACATGGGTACCTCGACCGACGGTTCTGCCAAACTCTTGGGGGGAAAGAGGCAATCCCGGTTTGACGGAAGGTGGGCAGGGGCGCAGCAGCCCTGGGGCGTTTGTGGGGTCGTCGCACGGTAGCGGATGATCCGCTGCCGTGAGCACTACTAGAGCTTTTCCGTTCTGATTGAATCAGAACGGAGCTCTAGCCTTATGTTTGACGCTTCACGCGAACCGGTACCCACTTCGCTCGAAAACGCTCTAGCCGAACCGCACCCGCGAACGCTCCCGCGCCTTCTCGGCTTCGACCTCGCGGTCGCGCGGCGTGGCGTTGGTCTGCAGCGAAGCCAGCAAGCGCCGTGCGCTGTCGGAGACTTCGGAAACCGCGCGGTTGAACGCCTCGGCGTTGGCCTGCGACGGCGAATTGAAGCCGGAGAGCTTTCGCACGAATTGCAGCGCGGAGGCGTGGATTTCGGCGTGCGTCGCTGGCGGCTCGAAATTGAACAGGGTCTTGATGTTGCGGCACATGTCTCTCTCCTCTGCAACCCTCGTCGATCAAGGACGAACGGCCCGTGCAAAATCCGACAGCATGGCCTATTCTGTCATGGATCGCGCGTCGCGTTCACCCCTGTCAGCACCTGCAAACAGCGAGTTCCCGATGACCCATGTGACCTACAAGATCGTCGAACATGACGGCGGCTGGGCCTACACCGTGGACGGCGTGTTTTCCGAACCGTTTCCTAACCGCGGCGCGGCGCTGGCAGCCGCCAGGCGCGTGGCGGCCGAGCAGCGGGTGCCGGGCCGCACCGAGATGATCGAATACGAAACGGCCGACGGCCGATGGCACTCGGAGACCGCCGCCGGCAACGATCGGCCGGAGACCGATGTCGAGGGCTAGGCGGTCGGCGATCTGGTGACGGAAACAGCCGGTGTGCTAGGCTCCCGGCCAAGCGGTCCACAAAGACACCGCGAGCCCGGGAGACCATGATGAACTTTTCGCACGCCGCCCTGTCGGCCGCCCTCGCCTTGACCTCCGTCACCGCTTTCGCCGCCGACTATCCCGCGCCGAAGCAGGGCGAGTGGATCGCGAAGGACTTCAAATTTCATGGCGGCGAGACGCTGTCCGAATTGCGGCTGCACTACACCACCATCGGCGAGCCGACCGGACAGCCGGTGCTGGTGCTGCACGGCTCGGGCGGATCGGCGGCGAACATGCTGACGGCCACGTTCGCCGGCGAATTGTTCGGTCCCGGCCAGCCACTGGATGCCGCCAAATACTACATCATCATTCCCGACGGCGTCGGCCACGGCAAATCGTCAAAGCCGTCCGACGGCATGAAGACCGCATTTCCGAAATACAATTACGAGGACATGGTCGATGCACATTATCGCCTGGTCAAGGAAGGCCTCGGCGTCAAGCATGTGCGGCTCGTGATCGGTAACTCGATGGGCGGCATGCACACCTGGATCTGGGGCGGCAAATATCCGCAATTCATGGATGCGCTGGTCCCGATGGCCTCGCAGCCGACCGAAATGGCGGCGCGCAACTGGATGCTGCGGCGGATGATGCTGGAAACGATCAGGAACGATCCCGATTATAACAGGGGAAATTACGTCACGCAGCCGCGCATGATGAAATACGCCATCAGCGCCTACGGCATCGCGACCGGCGGCGGCACGCTGGCCTATCAGGCGTTGGCGCCCACCGCGGAAAAGGCCGACAAGATGGTCGACGAGCGGCTCGCGGTCGCGATCACCGCCGACGCCAACGACTTCATCTATCAGTGGGAGGCTTCGCACGATTACAATCCGGCGCCCGCGCTGGAAAAGATCGAGGCCACGCTGCTGCTGATCAATGCTGCCGACGACGAGCGCAACCCGCCGGAAACCGGCGTCACCGATGCCGCGCTGAAGCGCGTCAAGAACGGCCGCCTGTTCCTGATCCCGGCTTCCAGCGATACGCGCGGCCATCTCACGACCGGCAATGCGAAGTTCTACAGGAAGCAGTTGGAAGAGTTGCTGCAGACCGCGCCGCAGCGGGCGATGTGAGCGGACAGAAGACCGCGCGATGTCCGCCAGCCGTTTTCGCAAGACAGCACTCGCGCTTTCTGACGCGACCGAAAGCGCGCATCACGGCAAGGCCGACTTTCGCGTCGGCAAGCGCATCTTCGCCACGCTCGGCCACCCCGACGAAAACTGGGGCACGCTCAAGCTGACGGCCGAGCAGCAAGCCATGCTGGTCGACGCCGAGCCTGAAATCTTTCGCCCAGTGCCGGGTGGCTGGGGCAAGCAGGGCTACACCAACATCCGGCTCGCCAAAGCCGACACGACGACGCTGAAAAGCGCGCTTGCGATGGCCTGGGCGAATGTCGCGCCGCAAGGCAAGGTCAAGCCACCTGCAAAGGCCGGTAAGCGCGTGCGCAAGAAAACTTGATCTCGCACCGCATCAAATCGGCGCCGCGACGATCGCTCATTATTTGAGCGTGCATCGGCGCATCGCCTCCGCTTGAATTGGTCGATATCGCGAATCGTGGGCGAAGCCCGCGCGAACAAAGCAACAAGCGGAGGACCGGATGCGAAGGCTTGCGTCATTCGCCCTGCTCGCCTGCCTATCGACGCTGGGCAGCACGGCGCTCGCCGTCGACAGAGGCCAGTTCGGCCACGTGCCGCCCGATATCCGAGCCTGGTTCAAGAGCGTGATCGCGCCGAATGGCGTGCCGTGCTGCGATGAGTCGGACGGCCATCGCACCAGTTACGACGTGCGCGCCGGTGCCTATTGGGTCCCGATCGAGGGCCAGTGGATGCAGGTACCCGAACGCGCAGTGATCCGCGATCAGGGCAATCCGATCGGCGAAGCCGTGGTGTGGTACGTACACCACCGTGGCAGCATCATCATCAGTTGCTTCGTGCCGGCGGACGCGGTGTAGACCTCGACGCACGTCATCCTCTGTGACGTGGCGCCGTCGCGCGGCGCATGCTATGGCGCCGCGATGATCTCCGAACCGGAAACCGACAAAAGCCGCGCCGTGATGCGCTGGATCCTCGCCATGTTCTATGCGGCGGCGGGCGTCGCGCATCTCTGGGTGCCGGACAAGCTGCTGGCGATCACGCCGTCCTGGGTGCCGTTTCCGTCCCAGGTGATTTTCATCACCGGAATCTGCGAAATTCTCGGCGCCGCAGCACTTGTGACAAGGCCGTTGCGCCGATGGGCGGGTATTGCGCTGGCCGTCTATGCGATCTGCGTCTGGCCGGCGAACTTCAAGCATGCGATCGACGGCATCGACCTGCCCTACATCGCCAGCAGCTGGTTCTATCACGGACCGCGGCTGGCGTTTCAGCCGGTCCTGATCTGGTGGGCGCTGTACTGTTCCGGAGTGATCGACTGGCCGTGGCGGCGATCGTGAGTGGCCGCCCAACGGCAGCGATGGTATTCTGTGGAATGATCGGTCCCGAATGGACCAGGCCGAAGCTCCAGCTTCCTTTGTTGACCGGAGGATATGTTGACCGATTTCAGCGCGAGCGACCTCGCCACCGTCTATCCCGCTCCCTCGCCCCGCGTGATCGCCAAGGCGCGGCCGGAGATCGATGTCCATGCGAAGAAGTTCATCGACATGTCGCCGTTCTGCGTGCTCGCCACTTCGGGCGCGGACGGCAGCGTCGATGCTTCGCCGCGCGGCGGCAATCCCGGCTTCATCCATGTTGCGGGGCCGAACCAGCTGTTGATGCCGGACCGCTCGGGCAACAACCGCATCGACAGCTTTCGCAACATCGTCGAGGGATCAGGCTTCCTGCAACTGATCTTCTTCGTCCCCGGCATCGACGAGACGCTGCGCGTCGGCGGCACGGGCAAGGTGTCGGTCGATCCGGAACTGATGGCCTCTATGATCGAGTTCGGCAAGCCGCCGCGCGCGGTGCTGCGGGTCGATGTCAGCGAGGCCTATTTCCACTGCGGCAAGGCGCTGATGCGTTCGAAGCTATGGGCGGTGAGCGGGTCGAACGCTCGGTGATGCCGAGCATCGGCGAAATGATCCACGACCAGACCGGCCTCGGCGAGCGCGAAAGCCAGGAGGTGGTCTACGAGCGGTACAAGACGCAGCTGTAGGGGGGAAACTGTGTCGGTGTTTACCCGCCCCTCGAGGGGGCGGGTCGGCTCACATGGAGCGTAGCGCAATGTGAGACGGGGCGGGGTGACAGTCTCTCCACGTGTGCACTGTTGGACGAGGAGAGACCGTCACCCCGCCCCGCCGCTCATTGCATGAGCGTCGACCCGCCCCCTTGAGGGGCGGGTGAAGAAAAAACTCAGTCCCCGCTCTCCAGGCCACCCACGTGCTTCTGCGTGTAGAGCTCGAGCCCGATGCGCTTGATCAGATCGAGCTGGGTTTCGAGGAAGTCGATGTGATGTTCCTCGTCCTTCATCAGCCTCTCGAACAGGTCGCGCGAGACATAGTCCTTGACGCTGTGGCAGTGGGTGGCGGCCTCCTGGTAGAGCGTGCGCGCGGCGATTTCGGAGGCGAGATCGCATTCGATGATTTCCTTGACGTTCTGGCCGATGCGCAGGGGATCGAGCACCTGCATGTTGGGGAACCCGTCGAGGAACAGGATCCGGTCGGTGAACTTGTCGGCGTGCTCCATCTCCTCGATGGATTCCTTGCGCCAGACCTTGGCCATTTCCAGAAGGCCCCAATTGGCCAGGAGCCGGTAATGCAGCCAGTACTGGTTGATCGCGGTAAGCTCGCTGCGCAGGCCCTTGTTGAGATAATCGATTACTTTTGGGTCGCCCTGCATGGTGCACTCCGCTTTCTGAGGCCAAAAACGGCCTGAAACTGAATTTAGAATGCTTCTAAATCAGTTTGAGAGCGAGAGCAACCGTTCCGCGAAAAAAGCGGTGGGAACAGCGGAAATCAGAGGATTTGAAGGGCTTTCAGCAGGCCGCGAGCGCGAAGGTCGGGGCAACTTCCTGCGTGGGCTCGTCGTTGGCGGCATGACGGGAGTGCGGGCAACCGGAGCAGCATTCCTTGGCGCAGGCGCCGAGGGCTTCATCGATGATGGTCTTGATGGTGCGCGCGCAGCGGCCGCATTCGGCGCTGCAGCCAAGGCAACCGTAAATCTGCTTGGGATTCCGCGGCAGGTCCGAGGCCGCACTCACGGCACTACGGACATCGTGGTCGCTCAGGACGTTGCAGGAACAGACAATCATGAAACCGCTAGAACCCTGGATGATGCGACCTCATCGATATTTAAGAGCGCGACAAGATGCAAAAGGAAAAGCCGCATTTTCAAGCAATTCCAAACTGATGCCGGACAAATACTGGAATGAATCTAAAGTGGTATCATTGAGCTAGATCACGCTGGCGCGGCTGATATTCCCGGGATTTTCGGCGTCAATCGCCGCCACCTCCTATGCCTTAAAGTCCTATGCCTTAAAGGGCGGGAAACACTTCCGGTATTTCCGCACCGTACAGACCGGCCCGTAATATTTGGTCGGCACCGCAGGCACCGCCGTTCATTGATCATTCAAGCGAAATATGGAACTTTCACCGCGATAAAACCTAAAGCCCTTTGCTACTCACGAGAAAGATGAGGCCATGAAGAATACATTGATGGCGCTCGGCGCCGCTGCCGCATTGATCGTTTCCGCCGTTTCCATCCCCGCGCCTGCGCAAGCGCAGCGTGGCGTTGCCGCGGGCGTCGCCGCCGGCTTGATCGGTGGCGCCATCGTCGGCGGCGCGATCGCCTCGCAGAACGGCTATTACGGTGGCCCAGGCTATTATGCACCCGGCTACTATGGCGGCGGGCCGGCCTATGTGGTCGATCCCGGCTACGGCGAATCCTGCGGCTGGCAGCGACAGCGTTTCTGGGACGGTTACGGCTGGCGCGTCCGCAGCGTCAGGGTTTGCGACTAGCGCTCGCTCGTCCTGAACGCGCGTTCATCATCATTAAATCTGCAACGCGAGACCCCGGAAAAGCACGGCTTTTCCGGGTTGAACCCGTTGGCGGCCCGAAAAAACCGTTTTTTTCGATCACGGTTTCGAGACGTTTACTTTCGATTGACCTAGGTACGCTTCTGTAGCGAAACGGCAGTTCGAAACAGCGTATGAGTCACCCGTAATCCCGGCGCCCGATGGCGTCACTCCAGGAGAATCCAGGACATGAAGAAGACATTTGCTGCCTTCGTCGCAGTCGCAACGGTCGCCGGTGCGCTCGCCTCGACGCCCGCCAACGCCCAGCGCGGCGTTGCTGCAGGCGTGGCGGCCGGCTTGCTCGGCGGCGCGATCATCGGCGGCGCGATCGCCTCCAGCCGCCCGGCCTATGGCGCCCCGGCCTACGTGGAAGAAGCGCCCTACCCGGCGTGCCGCATGGTCCGCGAGCGCTTCTGGGACGGTTACGACTGGCGCTATCGCCGCGTCGAGGTCTGCAACTGATCTGATCGATTGGCGCGCGAACCGCGCGTCTTGATCGAAGCCCGGCCGAATTTTCGGCCGGGCTTTTTCTTTGCCGCGAGAAATGTCCCGTAGCCCGGGCGAGCGAAGCGACCCCGGGGACAGTGGTAACAAACCAACGGCTATTCCATTTCGCTCACACCGCCCCCGGATTTCGCTCCGCTCATCCGGGCTACGAAGAGAACTGCCCGCCACCATGAGGGGAAGCAGCGCTAGCGTCCCCCGCTCATCGAACGCAGCACCGCTTCGCTCGGCCAGCAATCAACCTTGAGGCCGGCGGATTTCTGATAAGTGCCGAGCGCTGCCCGCGTCTGCATGCCCGCCTTGCCGTCCAGCTTGTCCTTGTAGAGGCCGATGCGCGTCAGGTGTCGCTGCATCGCTTCGACATCGGCCGAGCGCAACTGCGTCGAGGCCGACCATGGCGTGACGAACGGCTGCGGGCTCACCATGCGGTCGGCGAGATGGCCGACGAACAGAACATACAGGTCTGAGAAATTGTATTCCTTGATGACGAAGTAGTTCTTCGTGGTCAGGAAGGCCGGGCCGTAGATGCCTTCGACCTGCAACAGCGAGGCTGGTTGCGCCTGCTCCGCCGTGCTGAGCTTCTGGCCCCGCACCGGCACGAAGCCCACGCGCAGCCATTCGGCGATCGGTTTCGTGACCTCAGGCACGCCCATGGTGCAGTCGACATTGGCCGGCGCCTTCACCTCATAGGCCCAGCGCACGCCCGGCTGCCAACCCTTGTTGACGAGCTGCTGCGCGGCGGCGGCCAGCGCATCCGGCACCGAATGCCAGATGTCGACCCGGCCGTCGCCGTCGAGATCGACGCCGTGCTTGTAATATTCGGACGGCAGAAACTGCGTGTAGCCGGTGGCGCCGGCCCAGGACGAGCGAAAATCCTGGCGCGACACCGCGCCCTCGCCGAGGATCTTCAACGCGAGAATGAACTCGCCGCGGTACTGATCCTTGCGCCGGCCAACATAAGCCTGCGTCGCCACCACGCGCAGCGTGTCGTAAGGCAGGCGGTAGCGGCCGTAATCCGTCTCGCGGCCCCAGATCGCCAGCACGACGCTCGAAGGAACACCGAAACGCTTTTCGATTTCGGTGAGCGCGGTGCGATGCTTCTGCATCAGCTTCTGCCCCTCCGCCGCGAGCCGCGCGATGGAAGCTTCCTTGACGTAATCGGCCGGCACCTGCACGAACTCGGCCTGCGACGGCGCGCCGGTGGCGGGACGCCCCGGCAGCAGGAGATCGGGCAGTTTGTAATCGGGTTCGAGCCCACGCGTCTCGGCATCGAACGTCGCGCGCGACACCCCGGCGGCCTGCGCCTCCGGCCACAGCGAGGCGATGAACTGGGTGAAGGCGGCATCGGCCGAGAACGCCGGACGCGCCGTTGCGAGCGTCACCGCAGTCACGATCAGAATTGCGGCGATCGCTCCTTTTCGCAAAGCCGGAACTCCAATTATTTTACATGCCGCCCATCAGTGCGAGACGGTCTGCTTGGCGTGTTCGGCGGAATCATTCGACAGCTTGTCGACATAGGCAATGCCGATCGCCGACAGGATGAAAACCGTGTGGATGATGGTCTGCCACATCACGCCGGTTTCGGTGTACGCGCCCTTGCCCGAAGCCAGATTGCCGGCCTCGATGAAGGTGCGCAACAGATGGATCGACGAGATGCCGATGATGGCCATCGCAAGCTTGATCTTGAGCACGCTGGCGTTGACGTGGCTGAGCCATTCCGGCTGATCGGGATGTCCTTCCAGATTGAGGCGGGAGACGAAGGTCTCGTAGCCGCCGACGATGACCATCACCAGCAGGTTGGAGATCATCACCACGTCGATCAGTCCCAGCACCGCCAGCATGATCTGCTGCTCGCTGAAATCGAAGGCATGGGCGAACAGGTGCCACAACTCTTTCAGGAACAGCACCACATAGACGCCCTGCGCCACGATCAGGCCGATATAAAGCGGCAGCTGCAGCCAGCGCGAGCTGAAGATCAGCATCGGGATCGGACGCAGCGCCTTCCGCTGAGGTGCGGGCGGCAAGGGTGTTTCGGGAGTGAAGGACATTCAGGGGGTGACTCGCTTGCGGGGATTCGATGCACGAAGAATAGCATATCTACGCAATGTCGCCGCTGTGTGAAGCGACAACTGGCCGCAGTGCAGGCGCTGCGGCCACCACGCAAACGCCCGATTGTCTTTACCGCGTCAGCTTCTTGTACTTCACCCGGTGCGGAATGATGCTGTCCTGGCCGAGCCGGCGCATCTTGTCCTTCTCATAGTCCTGGAAGTTGCCTTCGAACCATTCGACGTGGCTGTCGCCTTCGAAGGACAGGATGTGGGTCGCGATGCGGTCGAGGAACCAGCGATCATGGCTGATGATGACGGCGCAGCCGGCGAAATTCTCCAGCGCCTCTTCCAGCGCGCGCAGCGTATCGACGTCGAGGTCGTTGGTCGGTTCGTCGAGCAGCAGCACGTTGGCGCCGGATTTCAGCATCTTGGCCAGATGCACGCGGTTGCGCTCGCCGCCTGACAGCGCGCCGACTTTCTTCTGCTGGTCGGCGCCCTTGAAGTTGAACGACGAGCAATAGCCGCGCGAGTTCACCTCGCGCTTGCCGAGCAGGATCAATTCGTTGCCGCCGGAAATCTCTTCCCAAACGTTCTTCTTGCCGTCGAGATCGTCGCGCGACTGGTCGACATAGCCGAGGTGCACGCTTTCGCCGACGGTGATGGTGCCCTGGTCCGGCTTCTCCTGCCCGGTGATCATCCGAAACAGCGTGGTCTTGCCGGCGCCGTTGGCGCCGATCACGCCGACGATGCCGCCCGGCGGCAGCTTGAAGGTGAGATTCTCGATCAGCAGGCGATCGCCGAAGCTTTTGTTGAGCCCTTCGAAATCAACGACGTTCTGGCCGAGACGCTCGGCCACGGGAATGGTGATCTGCGCGGTCTGGCTCTGCTTCTCGCTCGCCTGCTTCAGCAGATCTTCATAGCGCTGGTAGCGCGCCTTCGATTTGGCCTGGCGCGCCTTGGGCGAGGACGCGATCCATTCCTGCTCGCGCTCGAGCGTCTTCTGATGGGCTGCGTCCTCGCGGCCTTCCTGCTGCAACCGCTTCTGCTTCTGCACCAGCCAGGACGAGTAATTGCCCTCGTAGGGAATACCCTTGCCGCGGTCGAGTTCGAGAATCCAGCTCGTGACGTTGTCGAGGAAGTAGCGATCATGGGTCACGATCAGGATCGCGCCTGGATAGTTGCGCAAATGGCCTTCCAGCCACGACACGGATTCAGCGTCGAGATGGTTGGTCGGTTCGTCCAGCAGCAACAGCTCCGGCTGGTCGAGCAGCAGCTTGCACAGCGCGACGCGACGGCGCTCGCCGCCCGAAAGCTTCGTCACATCGGAATCATCGGGTGGGCAGCGCAGCGCGTCCATCGCCTGGTCGACCTTGCTGTCGAGATCCCAGAGGCCCGCGGCCTCGATCTCGTCCTGCAATTTGGTCATCTCGTCGGCGGTCTCTTCCGAATAGTTCATCGCCAGTTCGTTGTAGCGATCGAGGATCGCCTTCTGCTTGGCGACACCCAGCATGACGTTCTCGCGGACCGTCTTCGAGGCATCGAGATGCGGTTCCTGTTCGAGGTAGCCGACGCGGGCGCCCTCGGCGACCCAGGCCTCGCCGTTATATTCCTTGTCGATGCCGGCCATGATCTTGAGCAGGGTCGACTTGCCGGAACCGTTGACGCCGAGCACGCCGATCTTGGCGTCGGGGTAGAACGACAGATGGACGTTATCGAGCACCTTCCGGGTCGGGTAGGCCTTGGTCAAACCCTGCATGAAATAGACGAACTGGCGCGCCATCGAGAACCCTTGGAATCTGTGGATTTTACGGAAATTTGCTGCCGCTGATGTAGCGGCGCGGCCGCCAAAGGGCAACCGCGGGAACCCGTTTTCCATCCGTTCACCACGGATGAATACGGGGTGGTCACCATGTGCACCGGGATCCCGACAATTGTAACCATCTTTTAACAAATCAGGCGAAAACTGGTTTTCAGCGCCGAAAAAGGCGATTTGAAAACAAGGGCCCGCGTCATGGCTACGATCAGTTCGGCATCCTTTCACGCCCCGGCGAACAGCCGCGACGGACTGGCAAAACCCTTCGAAGAACTCCGCGTCTTCTGGCGCCAGTTCGTCGCCAAGGCGTTCAATCCCTACCGTCCGGAACTGCATTATATGCGCGGCCCGGGCCCGGCCTGGCGCGCCAAGCATCTCGGCCGCACGAGCTGAGCTATCCGGTTATTTGAGGCAGCCCCGCATTTAAGTCCGCTTGCGCCGTTCCTTATTGCGCGCAACCATGGCGATCTTCCCTGACGGCCATCCCGCGCCGTCACCCTCGCCAACAACGGACTTCCCCATGACGCGGCTGCGCTGTGCAATCCTCGACGACTATCTCAATGTGGCTCGCTCGGTCGCCGACTGGTCCAAAGTGGAGGACCGGGTCGACGTCACGGTGTTCGACCAGCCGTTTGCGACCGCGGAAGCCGCGGCCGGCGCGCTGAAGGATTTCGAGATCATCTGCGCGATGCGCGAACGCACACCGTTTCCGCGCACGATGTTCGCAAGCCTACCCAAACTGAAGCTCCTGATCACGTCGGGCATGCGCAATGCCGCGATCGACATGGAAGCCGCCAAGGACCACAAGGTGACGCTGTGCGGCACGCAATGGGGCCGCGACCCGACCGCGCCCTTGACCATGGGCCTGATCCTGGAACTGACACGTAACATCGGCCGCGAGAACGCCCGCATGCATGCCGGCGAACCGCTGCAGGCCCATGTCGGCATGGAGATCGAAGGCCGGACGCTCGGCGTCATCGGCCTCGGCAAGCTCGGCACCAAGGTGTCGAAGCTGGCGCAGGCGTTCGGCATGAATGTCATCGCCTGGAGCCCGAACCTGACGCCGGAGAAGTGCAAGGAAGCCGGCGTGACCTACGCCAGCAAGGATGAGCTGTTTTCGACCGCCGACATCGTCACCATCCATGTGGTGCTGAGCCAGCGCTCGCGCGGGCTGGTCGGCGCCGCCGAGCTGGCGCGGATGAAACCGACCGCCTACCTCGTCAACACCGCGCGCGGGCCTATCGTCGACGAAGGCGCGCTATTGGAAGCGCTGACGCAAAAGAAAATCGCCGGCGCCGGGATCGATGTGTTCGCGGTCGAGCCGCTGCCGGTCGAGCATCCGTTCCGCAAGCTCGACAACATGGTGCTGACGCCGCACCTCGGCTACGTCACCGAGGACAGTTTTCGGGGCCACTATCGGCAGATGGTCGAGGGCATCGACGCCTGGTTCAAGGGCGAGCCGAAGCAGCGGCTGGCGTAACGGAAAACGCCCTCCCGTTGGAAGCGGGAGGGCGAAAGCCTTGAATACAATCAGATCTATCGGCTTAGCGCACGGTGACCGGGGCGGGCAGCGGCGGCGCGACTGCGGGCTGCGCGCCGGGAACGGGCGTCAGTTGGGCCTGTGCCGGTCCCGGCACTCCGGCAGCAACCGGGCCAGCGTACGGGGCCGGAGCGGCCGATGCGCTTGCGGTGTTGGCGGGCGGTGCGCCGCCGGGCATCACCACCACGCGGGTACCGACCTTGGCGCGCTCGAACAGGTCCGAGACGTCCTCGTTCAGCATGCCGATGCAGCCCGAGGAGACGAACTTGCCGATCGTCGAAGGCTGGTTGGTGCCGTGAATACGATAGATGGTCGAACCCAGATACATCGCGCGCGCGCCAAGCGGGTTGCCGGGGCCGCCGGCCATGAAGCGCGGCAGATAGGGCTGGCGCTCGATCATCTCGGTCGGCGGATGCCAGTCCGGCCACTCGGCCTTGCGGCTGATCTTCTGCACGCCGTTCCAGGTAAAACCGTCGCGGCCGACGCGGACGCCGTAGCGGACCGCGCGGCCGCCGCCGAGCACGTAATAGAGGTGGGTGTTGGATGTGTCGACGACGATGGTGCCCGCGGGCTCCTTGGTCGCGAACGACACTTCCTGGCGGCGCAGATGCGCGGGAAGCTGCGCAGGACCAACTTCCGGCTGCTCTTCGGGCGGCAGCGCGGCGAGCTGCACGGGCCTGCCGTCAGCGCCAGCAGCCGGTTGCTGCTGCGGGAGCGCGCCAGGAGGCGCGTCGCTGATCGCCCCGGGCGGACGCAGGCCGGCGGCGCGGTCGTCGTTCGGATAGACAATGCCGGCGCCAGGGATGCGGCTGTCGCCGCGGTCCGAATAGACCGGCTGCTGCGAACCGGCAGGGCGGTCACCATAGATCACCGACGGCGGACCGGCCGGACGGCCGTAACGCGGATCGTCGGGCGACATAACCGGACCCGTGGGCACAGCGGCGGCGCGATCCGAATAGGCCCCGGCTGGCGCGGAGCGGCCATAGCGCGGATCGTCGGGCGAAAGAATCGGGCCTGTCGGCATCGCGCCACGGTCCGAATAGACCGGAGCAGCGGCCGGGCGGCCATACCGGGGGTCAGCGGGCGACAGCACCGGGCCGGGCGGCGGCAGCGCAGCTGAATTCTGACCGTTCGGCGCATCGTCATCATCATCAAGGGCGTCGAAGTCGGGCTGGCCGGGGCGGCGCTCATCCATCGCATATCCACCGCGGACATAAGGTCCCGGCGCGGTCGAATAGACCTGCCCCTGGCCCTGGTAGACCTGACCCTGGGCCGGATAACCCTGCTGCGCCTGGGCGAGCGAAGTTCCCGTCATGGCCGCGGCCATGGCAGCACAAATCGTCAGAATGCGGTTGTTCATCATCGCCTTTTTATAGACCTCAAGCCCCACCGGACGGTTAACGGCAGATGACGGAAGATAGCGGCACATTCAAGACAAGTCCGCGAAATTCGGCTGCTGCCGGCCAAATGTGATCGCCGTTCAACTGCGGCAAAGATACCTCAGCGCGGCGAAAATCGTTGCTTTCAGGGCGCTGCGCGGCTCAAGAGCGCAGATTTTTGTAAACAAAGAGCACCGTGCGTTGACATACTCTCAAATCGGCCTGATTCGCCACGCGCGCCTGCCCTCGCGAATCACAGCCCAGAGTGGTCACCGCGTTTCCTTGGTCTCAACAGCCCTCCAGATATCAGGAGGGGGATGGAACTCGCGTCCATGCTTCCCGGCTTTCGCTTCCTGTTCACAGCAATCATCCTGTCAATGTCGGTCCTGATTTTTGGCCTCGGCGCCGCCGCCCTGCTGCGTTCCGCGCATGAGGAATTCGCCAACCTTCCCTCTCGACGGGCGACGCCCGAGCCGATGTTTGCCCGCCTGAGCGACGATGCCCCGCCGACCCTGGCGCTGCTGCGAGTCGATCCGGTCGCGGAGAAGCCGGCGGGGGATGCCCCTGTGGCCGTTCCGGACGTCCCGGCCCCGGCCGATGAAACGCTGGAAACCATTCCGGCCGAGGAGAAACTGGCGGCACTGACGTCGGCAGAGCGGACGCAGGTCGAGGCGGCAAAGCCGGAAGAACCTGCCAAGGAGGCCAGCGCAGAAATGCCAGCCGAGGCGCCCGCCGCCAATGCCGAAGTGAGGATTGCCGCCGTCTCAGCGTCTGAATCGGACGCGACTGCTGTGCCTTCGCCGCTGCCGGCTGCGGATAACCCGTCGTTCGAACCCAGCATCGCCACGACCCTGATCGCGACGCTCGGTGGTCCCCCAGTCCAGATCGATCAAAAGCCATCGACCACGGAAGTGAAGCCGGATCGCCGCACGGTCAAGAACAGAACCGCAGAGCGGGCCCGGGAACGGCGGCGTATGGCTGCACGGCGCGCCCGTTTGGCGCGTGAGGCGACGCTGACCCTGCAGCAGCAACAACCCAATCCGTTCGCGTTTCCACTGACGCCCACTACGAGGTAGCGTCCGGACTTGGTAATCAGGCCGGGCCGGTCGCGACCGGCGGGCCGTCGGCGGCGCCCCACTCGGTCCACGAGCCGTCATAGAGCGCCGGGTTCTCGACGCCGAGGCGGTAGAGCGCCAGCGTCAGCACGGCGGCGCTCACGCCGGAGCCGCAGCTCGTCACGATCGGCGCATCGAGCTTCACACCGGCGCCGGAGAATGCCGCCCGCAATTCCTCCAGCGATTTCATCGTGCCGATCGTAGCATCGACCAGGTTGTTGTAGGGCAGGCTCAGGCTGCCCGGGATGTGGCCGGAGCGAAGGCCCGCCCGCGGCTCGGCCACCTTGCCCTGATAGCGCTCATTGGCGCGCGCATCGATCACCTGCTCGGCGCGACTGGAGAGGTTGGCGACGAGCTGCTGCATGCTGCGCACCCGCCGCGCATCGAACGCCGCCTTGAACGTGGCCGGCTTCGGCGCGGCCGCCTGCCCCTTCTCGACCTTGCGGCCTTCCGCGACCCACTTCTTCAGGCCGCCATTGAGGATGCGGACCTCCTTGCCGAACGACAGGAACATCCACCACGCACGGGGCGCTGCGACCCAGCCGCCGGAATCGTAGACGACAACCGTGTCGTCATTGCCGATGCCGAGCCCGCCGACATCGCGGCCGAATTGCTCGGCGGATGGAAACATGTGCGGCAGCGGGTTGGAATGGTCGGACACCGCGTCGACATCGAAGAACACCGCGCCGGGGATGTGCGAGGCGAGATAGTCATCCTTCGGCAGCGGCAGAATGCCCGGCATCTTGAACGAGGCGTCAATCACCCTGACGTTGGAATCGTTGAGGTGTTCCGCGAGCCATTCGGTGGAGACGAGCGGGTCATTGGTGGGCATGTTCAAGTCTCCGGTATTCCCCAGACGTCATTGCCGGGCTTGACCCCGCAATCCATCTGTTTCGAAAGATTTTCTGAAGGGATGGACACGCGGGTCAAGCCCGCGTGTGACAGCTCATTTCTTCTTCGGCTCCCACTTCTCGACCGGGCCGCCGGCGTCACGCCAGGCGGCGAAACCGCCGCCCATATGGGCGACCGGCTTCAGGCCCATGTCATGCGCGGTCTTGGCCGCGAGCGCCGAACGAAGTCCGCCGGCGCAGTGGAAGATGAATTTCTTGTCCTCCTGGAAGATCGGCTTGGCGTAAGGGCTTTGCGGATCGATCCAGAATTCCAGCATGCCGCGGGTGCAGGAGAACGCGCCGGGGATCTTGCCGTCGCGCTCGATCTCGCGGGGGTCGCGGATGTCGACGATCACGACGTTCGGATCTTGCGCGGCCTTGATGGCGTCGGCGGCGCTGACGGTCTCGATCACGGCGTTGGCGTCGTCGATCAGGGCTTTGATGCCAGTGTGAATGGTCTGCGGCATTGATTGGGCCTTTGTTGTTCTATAGACGGCCGTCGCTTCGACGGCGCGATCTTACCTCACCAGTTCCTTCATCGCACCTTCGAGACCCTCGATCGTGATCGGGTACATGCGCTCCGACAACAGCCGGCGGATGATGGTGGTTGATTCCGAATAGTCCCAGTGCTTCTGCGCCACCGGATTGAGCCATATGGTGTGCGGATAGGTGCGCGTGATGCGCTCCAGCCAGACCGAGCCGGCCTCCTCGTTGACGTGTTCGACCGAGCCGCCCGGCACCATAATCTCGTAAGGCGACATCGAGGCGTCGCCGACGAACACCACCTTGTAGTCGTGCGGGTATTTATGCAGCACGTCCCAGGTCGGCGTGCGGTCGGTGAAGCGGCGCTTGTTCTGCTTCCACACGCCTTCATACAGGCAGTTGTGGAAGTAGAAATACTCCATGTGCTTGAACTCGGACTTCGCCGCCGAGAACAGCTCCTCGACCTGCTCGATGTGCGAATCCATCGAGCCACCGATGTCGAAGAACACCAGAACCTTCACCGCGTTGCGTCGCTCGGGCCGCATGTGGACGTCGAGATAGCCCTGGTTGGCGGTTTTCTTGATGGTAGTGTCGAGATCGAGTTCGTCAGGCGCGCCGGTGCGGGCGAACTTGCGCAGCCGGCGCAGCGCGACCTTGATGTTGCGGATGCCGAGCTCGACATTGCCGTCGAGGTCTTTGAACTCGCGCCTGTCCCACACCTTGACGGCGCGGTTGTTGCGGTTCTTCTCCTGCCCGATCCGGATGCCTTCCGGATTGTAGCCTTGGGCGCCGAACGGCGAGGTGCCGGCCGTGCCGATCCACTTGCTGCCGCCCTGGTGGCGGCCCTTCTGTTCCTCGAGCCGCTTCTTCAGCGTCTCCATGAGCTTGTCCCAGCCCATCGCCTCGATCTGCTTCTTCTCTTCCTCGGTGAGGTATTTTTCGGCGAGCTTCTTCAGCCACTCCTCAGGGATGTCGGCCTTGTCCATGGCATCCAAAAGGCTTTCCAGCCCCTTGAACACACTGCCGAAGACGCGGTCGAACTTGTCGAGGTTGCGCTCGTCCTTCACCAGGGCGGCGCGGGAGAGGTAATAGAAATTCTCGACGGTCTGATCGGCGAGGTCGGCGTCGAGCGCCTCCATCAGCGTCAGGTATTCGCGCAGGGTCACCGGGACCTGCGCGTCGCGCAGCGATGTGAAGAATTGCAAGAACATGGGGTACAGATTGCCCGCCGGACCGCGCCCGTCAAGAGCCAGCATATGCCAAAGGCCGGCGCATAGCTGTCAGGCCTAGACCGGGAGGCTTTTTCAATTACAATTGAACCCCAAAGGGCTTATTCCGGCAGGGGAAATTCTGATGGGCATCATAGCGGCGCTAATCATCGGTGGTATCGCGGGCTGGCTTGCCGGGTTGATCGTACGCGGTGCAGGCTTCGGGCTGATCGGCAACATCGTCATCGGCATCATCGGCGCGCTGCTGGCGAGCTGGCTGCTGCCGCAACTCGGCGTCAACCTCGGTGCAGGCTGGGTTCGGGATATCATCAACGCCACGATCGGCGCCGTGATTATTCTGGTGATCCTGTCGCTGATCAGACGCTGACGACAGACGTATCAACTTCCATCGCGACCGCCGGACCGGCGGTCGTTTACTGTTCAGGACCGATAGCGGCTAACGAACGAACAAGCCGAACAACAAGGCAAACGGATCGATGAAATTTACCGGCACCAAGGACTATGTCGCCACCGACGACCTCAAGGTCGCCGTCAACGCCTCGATCGTGCTCGAGCGCCCGCTGCTGATCAAGGGTGAGCCCGGCACCGGCAAGACCGTGCTGGCGGAGGAAGTGGCCAAGGCGCTCGGCGCGCCGCTGCTGACCTGGCACATCAAGTCGACCACCAAGGCGCAGCAGGGCCTGTACGAATACGACGCGGTGTCGCGGCTGCGCGACAGCCAGCTCGGCGACAGCAGGGTTTCCGATATCTCCAACTACATCAAGCGCGGCAAATTGTGGGAAGCCTTCACCCACGACAAGCGCCCGGTGCTGCTGATCGACGAGATCGACAAGGCCGACATCGAATTCCCCAACGACCTGCTGCTCGAACTCGATCGCATGGAGTTCTTCGTCTACGAGACCGGCGAGAACATCAAGGCCAGCCTGCGCCCGATCGTGATGATCACGTCCAACAACGAAAAGGAACTGCCGGACGCTTTCCTGCGCCGCTGCTTCTTCCACTACATCAAGTTCCCCGACCCCGACACCATGAATCGGATCGTCGACGTGCACTTCCCCGGCATCAAGAAGCGGATGGTGGAAGAAGCGCTGCGCATCTTCTTCGAGGTGCGCGAAGTGCCGGGCCTGAAGAAGAAGCCCTCGACCTCCGAACTGCTCGACTGGCTCAAGCTGCTGCTGAACGAGGACATCACGCCGGAAATGCTCCGGGAGCGCGACCCGCGCAAGCTGATCCCGCCGCTGCACGGCGCGCTGCTCAAGAACGAACAGGACGTTCACCTGTTCGAACGGCTGGCGTTCCTCAGCCGGCGCGAAGTGTAATTCGCAGAGTTCATGGCGCCAGAACCTCAGGTTCTGGCGTTTCGGTTTTCAAGCGCGTCAGAAAAAAGAACAGGGAAGATGAACGTTCAAACCCAGATCGACACGACGTCGCCCCGTACGACAGAGCATTTCGACGTCCTGATCGCCGGCGCCGGCATTTCGGGCGTTGGCGCGGCCTACCATCTCACGACGCAATGCCCGGGAACGAGCTTCGTCACGCTGGAAACCCAGAAAACGTTTGGCGGCACCTGGAGCACCCACCGCTATCCCGGCATCCGCTCCGACAGCGACCTCCACACCTTCGGCTACCGCTTCAAGCCCTGGACGTCGGCACCGATCGCCAGCGCCGCGGAAATCCTGAAATACATGGGCGACGTGATCGAGGAGAACGATCTTTCCCGGCACATCCGCTACCAGCACACCATCACCTCGGCGAAATGGTCGAGCCAGGAAAATCTCTGGACCATCGAGGCCACGCGCGCCGATACCGGCGAAAAACTTCGCTTCACCACCAATTTCTTCTGGATGTGCCAGGGCTACTACCGCCACACCGAGGGCTATACGCCGGAGTGGAAGGACATGGCCAAGTTCAAGGGCCCGATCGTCCATCCGCAGAAATGGCCCGAAGATCTCGACTACAAGAACAAGCGCGTCGTCGTGGTCGGCTCGGGGGCTACCGCGGCGACGCTGATCCCGGCAATGGCCGGAGACGCCGCGCATGTCACCATGCTGCAGCGCTCGCCGACCTATTTCCGCACCGGGCGCAACGCGATCGAAATCGCGGAAGAACTGCGGAAACTGCAGGTCGACGAGACATGGATCCACGAGATCACCCGCCGCAAGATCCTGTTCGATCAAGACGCCTTCACTCGCAAGACGTTCAACGAACCGGAAGCGGCGAAGAAGGACCTGCTGTCGGCGGTCGAGGCGTATCTCGGCAAGGACTACGACATCGCGACCCACTTCACGCCCAGCTACCGGCCCTGGCGGCAGCGCATCGCCTTTATTCCTGACGGTGATCTGTTTCAGGGCATCAAGTCCGGCAAGGCCTCCGTCGTCACCGATGAGATCGAGCGCTTCACCGAAAAGGGCATTTTGCTGAAATCCGGCAAGGAGCTGGAAGCCGACATCATCGTCACGGCAACCGGCTTCCACCTTTCGGCCAATGGCGACATCGACTTCGCCGTCGACGGCAAGAAACTGGATTTCGCCGACACCGTGACCTACCGCGGCATGATGTTCACCGGCGTACCAAACCTGGTCTGGGTGTTCGGCTATTTCCGCGCCAGCTGGACGCTGCGCGTCGATCTCGTTGGCGACTTCGTCTGCCGGCTGCTCAACCACATGAAGGCGACGGGCGAGAAAAAGGTGACGCCGGAGTTGCGCCCCGAAGACCACAACATGCCGCTGCTACCGTGGATCGATCCGGAAAATTTCAACCCCGGCTACATGATGCGCGGCATGCACCTGCTGCCGAAGCGCGGCGAAAAGCCGGAATGGCAGCACAACCAGGACTACTGGGCCGAGAAGGACGAATTTCCGGCCATTGATCTGAAGGACAAGGCGTTCGTTTACGGCTGAGGTTGACGCCGGGTGACGGGGATGTCCCGTCACCCGGCAGGTGTCAGCGGGGACGCGCTTCGATCACGTTGAAGCGCCCGGCCGGATGAACCGCAGCCAGATCAAAACCGCTCTGCTTGAGCAATTCGCGGTACTGGCCTTCGGTGCGCTCGCACCCTCCGGGCCCGCGAAGCATGTTCAGGTCGCTCATGGCATGCGCCTTGTCCTCGTCCGTAGCTGTTGGCGTCTCCGGCATCAGCCGTTCGACCAGCAGCAGCTTGCCGTTACCCGGGAGGGCCTCGCGACAATTTTGCAGGATCGAGATGCTGCGTGCATCGTTCCAATCATGGATCACGCTCTTGAGGATGATCGCGTCCGCGATCGCTGGAACCGAGTTGAAAAAATCGCCCGCGACAAATTCGACGCGATCGCTGATCCCGGTCTGTCCGAGATGCTTGCTCGCAGCTTCGGCGCACCTTGGAAGGTCGAAAACAGTTCCGCGCAGTTTCCGGTTTTGCTGCGCGATGGCGCCAAGCAGTTCGCCGGATCCGCCGCCGACGTCCATCAGGTGAGATATCCCAGAAAAATCGTAGGAGCGAAGGATATCCGGCGTGACCAGCCGCGTGAGCTCCGTCATCGCAGCGTTGAACTTGTCGACGAGTTCAGGCGTTCGCCCCATCAGTTCGAAACTATTGGCAAGACCCTGCGATTCCGCTGCGGTCTTGCCGGTCATCACGGATTCAAGCATTCCGCTCCAGCGCGGCGAAAGCATCTCGGCTTCAAAGATCGCCCAGCTCTTGAACGATTGCTCGGCGGCGCTGTCGAGGCCGGCCCCCACCTCCGTCGATGCGTAAGAACCTTCGGCGGTCCTTTTGCATATGCCGATAGTGGAGAGCGCGATGAGCAGACGCCCAAGCGCCCGTTCGTCCGCGCCGGTAGCCTTGGCGAGTTGACCAAGCGTCTGCGGTCCGTCCCGCATCAGCTCGGCAATACCAAGTCTGACCGCCACATGGATTACCGCGGTCACACGGTGCGACTGAATCAAATCGAAAAGCTTGAGGGCCGATACTTGGGATGCCATCGCGTCTCCCCTCACTGAGTTATTGCGGATTCCGGATATCGATTGATTTCACCAGCTCGCTCATTGCCGCCCGCTGAGTTTCGATCCCCGCCTTCAGTTCCTCGGTCGTGCCACTCAGCACATTGTGCCCGCTTACCTCCAGTTTGCGGCGAATATCGGTGTCGCGGCAAATTGCGGCAACGTCCGCGGCAATTCGGTTTCGCACCGCCTCTGACATGAGCTTACTGCCGAAAATTCCCGCCAGTCCCTGGATTTCAAGCTCGGGGTATCCCAATTCGCGAACGGTCTTGATGTCGGGTAGTGCGGCGGCGCGACTTGGGTTCGCGACCGCAAGAAAGCGCGCCTTGCCGGCTTGAACGGACGAGGACGACGCCGTCAACGAAGTCAGAAGCGCCTGTATCCGGCCCTCGCCAAGATCGGCCTGAGGCTGGGAGGCGTCGCGATAACTGACAAAGTTCATCTTCAGATCGCGCTGCTTCAGGAACGCCGAAAATATGTACCGCGGCAAGGTCGGTCCAGACGTCCAGGAATATTTCTCCGGGTTAGCCCGCAATGCCACGATTAGCTCCGGGATGCTGTTGACGGATAGCTGGTTGCTGACCGCCAGCGTCAAGACGATCGCGGTGGTGGCAGAAATCGGCACCAGATCGTGGTTGACGTCGTACGGCAGCTTCTCGACCAGCAATGGCGCCACGGTGATCGAGCCGGCCACCGTGTACAACAGCGCATGATCATCCTGGCTTGCGACGAACGAACCGACGCCGATCGTGCCCTCGGCGCCGGGCCGATCCTCCACGACGACGGGCTTGCCCCATTTCTTGCCAAGCGCATCGGCGAAAATTCGGGCCGCGGCATCGTTGGCGCTTCCGGGCGGAAACGTCACGATCAGCTTGACCTGCCGCTCCGGCCAATCCGCGCTTGCGGACCTCGGCGCAACCAGTACCAAGACGAAAGCCGCAACAGCGAGAGAGCGTAGCCACCGCGCGTTGCAACGGGTGTATTTTTCTGCGCGATGCGCCAACCATGTTGAACCATGGGTCACCTGCGGGAACATTGTCACGACCGCCTCCCCTTCGTCACCGGATTGGATTTGCGTTGCGGCTTTCGTCGACCGTTTCCCGGACGGGCGTAGGAATCATTTGCCTCAATGACGCGCACGAGCATGTCGAGGAGCGCCGTCCGCTCATCCGGGGATAGCGGCGCCAGCAGGCGCTCCTGAGCGGCTAGCAAGCTGGGGCGCAGGCGGCGGCGCAAGGCAGCGCCTCGTTCGGTGACATACAGCTTGCGCGCACGCCGGTCGGCGGGGTCGATCTTCCGCTCGACGAGGCCCTTGCCTTCCAGTTCATCGATCATCTGGCCAAAATTGACCGCATCGACGCCCATCCGTTCCGCCACCTGTTTCTGGCCGCCACCAGGCTCCTCAAGGACGGCCGCGAGCACGCCAAAGAGCAGCGGCGTCAGACCTTCGTCATTCAGAATCTCGGCCGTGACACCCAGGCAGATTTGATTGAAGCGGCGCGCCAAATGAGCCGGCACCCGATGCGACGGCAAAACTTCTGGCAAAGCATGCGGATCTGTCATGATCCATCCATAAGCTAAGAATTCAAATAGTAAGAATTCTAACTATATTCGATTTCCAATATCTGAGAAAGTTTTATTGATGTATACTATATCGGTTTTATAATACCTTTTCTATTCTCATATTTCTCAGTTTCCACATTTCATGTATACATGATGCATTCTAAGCGACCAAGGAGCCCCAGCCATGCCGTCATCGTTCCCGCTCAATGCCTGGTACGCCGCCGCCTGGGATGTCGACCTCAAGCACGCGCTGTTTCCGCGCACGATCTGCGGCAAGCATGTCGTGATGTACCGCCAGTCCAACGGACGGGTCTGCGCACTTGAGGATGCCTGCTGGCATCGGCTGGTGCCGTTGTCCAAGGGACGGCTCGACGGCGACACGGTCGTCTGCGGCTATCACGGACTGAAGTACAACGCGCAGGGCCGCTGCACCTACATGCCCTCGCAGGAGACCATCAACCCCTCGGCGTGCGTACGTTCCTACCCCGTGGTCGAACGGCACCGCTTCATCTGGCTGTGGATGGGCGACCCGGCGCTCGCCGATCCCACGCTCGTTCCTGACATGCACTGGAACGACGATCCGGAGTGGGCCGGCGATGGCAAGACCATCCACGTGAAGTGCGATTATCGCCTCGTGGTCGACAATCTGATGGACCTGACCCACGAGGCTTTCGTGCATGGCTCCAGCATCGGCAACGACCACGTCGCCGAAGCCCCGTTCGACGTCACCCATGGCGACAAGACCGTGACGGTAACGCGCTGGATGCATGGCATCGACGCCCCGCCGTTCTGGGCGGCGCAGTTGCAGAAGCAGGGTCCGGTCGATCGCTGGCAGATCATCCACTTTCAGGCGCCCGGTACCGTCAATATCGACGTTGGTGTTGCCCCCGCGGATACCGGTGCGCCGGAGGGCGACCGCTCGCAGGGCGTCAACGGCTTTGTGCTCAACACCATGACGCCGGAGACCGACACCACCTGTCACTATTTCTGGGCCTTCGTCCGCAATTACCGCACAACAGAACAGAAGCTGACCACCGAAATCCGCGAGGGCGTTGCGGGTATCTTCCACGAGGATGAAATCATCCTCGAAGCGCAGCAGCGCGCCATGAACGAAAATCCGGACCGCACCTTCTACAACCTCAATATCGACGCTGGCGCGATGTGGGCGCGGCGCGTGATCGACCGCATGGTCGCGCGCGAGAACACGCCGCAGACCGTTCAGGCTGCGGAGTGAAGCCATGAGCGAACGTGATGTCGAACGCTCCGTCTCGCAGACCGTGCGCGCCCAACTTGCGCTGCGTGACATGATCCTCTCGGCGCGGCTGCGTCCGGGCGAGCGCATCAGCGAATTGCAGGCGGTCGACATCACGGGCGTGTCGCGGACGCCGGTGCGGCTGGCGCTGGTCCGGCTGGAGGACGAAGGCCTGCTGCAGGCGATCCCTTCCGGCGGCTTCATGGTGAAGGCGTTCACCGAACGGGATATCCTGGATTCGATCGAATTGCGCGGCACGCTGGAAGGCCTCGCCGCGCGCTTCGCGGCCGAGCGCGGCGCCAGCGCGCGCAGCCTCGAGCCGCTGAAGGAGTGCCTCGGCGATCTCGACCAACTGGTGCGACAGGACCCGATTTCGGTCGAAGCCTTTTCCGCTTATGTAACCATGAACGCGCGCTTCCACGCCATGCTCAATGAACTATCCACCAGCGCGCCGCTGATCCGCGAAATCGATCGCGTATCGGCACTGCCGTTCGCCTCCCCGAGCGCGTTCGTGATGGCGCAGTCGGCGTTGCCCGAAGCGCACCAGATCCTGTTGCTCGGGCAGGATCATCATCGCATCGTGATCGACGCGATCGAGAACCGCGAGGGTGCGCGGGCCGAAGCCGTGATGCGCGAGCATTCGCGCCTTGCCGCGCGCAATTTGCGGCTCGCGATCCGGAACCGCACGCATCTCGACTTGATGCCGGCGCTCGCCTTGCTCAAATCGTCAGCCGAATAGGAACGCGCCGATGCGTTTTGCCGAGCAATGGAGCTGGTGCACCGTCGAAGCCATCAGCGACGTGACGCCCACGATCCGCGAATTCAGGCTGCGCCCGGAGAATGGCCGCGTGCCGCCCTACCCGGCCGGCAGCCACATCGGCGTTACCGTGCTGATCGACGGACAGCCGGCGCGGCGCTCCTATTCGCTGGTGGAAAATGGCGATGCCGGCACCTATCGCATCGCCGTACGGCTGGCGCCGGACAGCCGCGGCGGCTCGCGCTGCATGTGGAATTTGCGGGCCGGCGCGCGGATCGAGACTTCAAATCCGGCCTCCCTGCTCGAAATCGACTGGACGCGGAAGAACTATTGTCTGATCGCTGGCGGCATCGGCATCACGCCGATCACAGGCATCGCCGCCGCCCTGCACCGCAGGGATATCGGCGCCACCCTGCACTACGTCGTCAAGTCACGCGGCGATGCCGCCTTCCTCGACGAACTGACGGCACTGCTCGGCGACCGGCTGATCGTGCACGCCTCCGATGAAGGCACGCGGCTCAACCTCGAAGCCACGTTCCGCGCATTGCCGGACGATGCCATCGCCATCATGTGCGGACCGATGCGGATGCTGGAGGCGGCGCGGCGCGCCTGGAACGATTTAGGCCGCGCGCCCGCCGATCTGCGCTACGAAACTTTTGGCTCCAGCGGCCTGAAGCCGACGGCCGAATTCCGCGTGCGGCTGAAGAATACCGACATCGAACTCGTCGTGCCGCAGAACAGTTCGATGCTCGACGCACTGAACGGCGCCGGCTTCGAGGTGATATCGGACTGCCAGCGCGGCGAATGCGGCGTTTGCGCTGTCGATGTCGTTGCCGTCGATGGCGAGATCGATCATCGCGACGTGTTCTTCAGCGATCAGCAGAAGCACGACAACCGCAAGATCTGCCCGTGCGTGTCACGCGCGATCGGCGTCGTCACCATCGATACGCTGTACCGGCCGGAAGCGATGCATCGTTAAGCAAAGATCGTCGGCGTGTCGCGCTGACGATGCTCCGAGCGCATCGCATTCGGCGCTGTTGGTCAGTTTCCCTTGCTCTGTTATGCATTTGACCTTCGCGGGGGCAGTATCCATATGGAGGCAGAAGAATCGGATGAAGCCTGCCGTTTCGGACAAGCCGCGGCCGGGTATCCTGGGCGGTATCATTCACGCAAATGGTTTCGTTCGGGAGTCCCATGACGACACTGTCCATCCTCGATCTCGTCCGCATTACCGAAGACACCGATGCGCGCGGCGCCCTGGACAACGCCCGCGATGTTGCAGTTCATGCTGAAGCCTGGGGCTATCGCCGCATCTGGGTAGCGGAGCATCACAACATGCCGGGCATCGCCAGCGCCGCGACGTCGGTCGTGATCGGTCATATCGCAGCCGGAACAAAAACCATCCGCGTCGGCGCGGGCGGCATCATGCTTCCCAACCATGCACCCTACGTCATCGCCGAGCAGTTCGGGACGCTCGCGCGGCTGTTTCCAGGCCGCATCGACCTTGGACTTGGCCGCGCGCCCGGGACCGACCAACTCACATTGCGCGCTTTGCGCCGCACGCCTGAGTCCGCCGAAAACTTCCCGCAGGACGTTCTCGAGCTGCAGGCCTTCCTGGCGCCGGCCGGACCCAATCAGCGGATTCGGGCCATCCCGGCGGCAGGAACGGAAGTGCCGTTGTGGATTCTGGGATCGAGCAATTTTGGCGCGATGCTGGCGGCCGAACTCGGGCTTCCCTATGCCTTTGCCTCGCATTTCGCGCCCGAATTGCTGATTCCTGCGCTGCAGATCTACCGCGGACGCTTCAAACCTTCCGAGCAGCTTGAGCGTCCCTACGCGATGGTGGGCGTCAACATCATCGCCGCCGACAGCGATGCTGAGGCACGCCGGCTGGCGACGACGCAGCAGATGTCATTCACGAACATCTTCCGCGGCGCGCGCGGCCTGAGCCAGCCGCCGATCGACGACATTGAGAGCTACTGGTCGCCTGCGGAAAAAACGCAGGCGATGAGCATGCTGACGCGCTCCATCGTCGGCTCACCGGATACGGTTCGTGCGGGCATCGATGCGCTTATTGCGGAAACAGGCGCCGACGAGCTCATGATCGTGTCCGATGTTTACGATCACGCAAAGCGGCTACGCTCCTTCGAGCTGATCGCCGGCGTCGCAGGGATCGCCCGCTAATCTATTCGGTTCACGGCGCATAACGTTCAAGTTCGTGGGCGTTAGCTTTGCGCTCTGCGCCAGAAGCGGTCACTGAGCAGCAGTCGAATGCCTATTCAAGCCGCGAGGCGTGGTTGCGTCAGCTCGATTGTCTCTGGAAGAAGCGCGTGAAATTCGATCGATGCATCGGCCATCCCGCGCGATCATCGGTAGATGCTTACTCCTTCAGCGATGGCCAATAGATTTTTTTCAGTCATGCTGCTGACGCAATCTCTGTCTTAGTCGATGAGAACGAAGAACACCTGTGCGAGGACCACACTGGTTCCCACAACGGTTCCGTAGCCTGGATTGGCACGTATCCGCAAAAAAGCTGGCGCGAGTTTGTCAACGCTTTCGCGTTCGATTGGCCAGTTTTGCGGAATCGGGAACCGAGCGTTCTAGAAAATCAATCAAGGAGTCATGATGTTGTTTCGCTCACGCGCTGCAATTTGCGGCGCCGCATTTACGCTTGCGTGCTCTGTTACCGCTGCTCGAAGTCAAACCGTTGCAGTTCATTCAAGCGCCGTCGTCGACGAAGCTTCTGGGGATGCGATCGTTGGCGCTGCATCCACGTACAATCCGTTCCGGCCCGGATGGCGGGAGGGTGGCCCGAACACAGCGTCCGGCGAGCGCTATGAACCCTCTGTCTGGGCGGCTGCCATCAAGACAAGCTTGCGCCAGAAATTTGGCGGAGTCCGATATGGCGAGAGGCCGAAGTTTGCTCTGGTTGAAGCTGTAGGCAAGAAGATCATCGTCAAGATAAATGACGTGGGGCCACTAACGCCTGGCCGCATCATTGACCTCAATGAGCGGGCGATGCGCTATTTCGATCCGAGCTTGCAGCTCGGGGTAATTTATAGCGTAATAGTCAGGCCGCTTTTCGGCGACTATTGGATCCCCGGCCCGGTTGGTTGAACATCGCACCGTTGAGAGCGATTCAACCCGAGTGCACGGCGTTGCTGCTTCCCGTTCGCTTGCGAAACGACCGCGTTGGGCCGGCTGGCCAAACTTCTGCTTGGGCACTCAACTCTCGCATACGGCACCTGATCTCATCACGCGCTACGCCTGCTCCGGAACCCGCACCGCCTCCGGTGCGGTCTTGCCGCGGATCATGTCGGAGGCCTTGTCGGCGATCATCAGCGTCGAGGCGTTGAGATTGGCCGAGATCATGCGCGGCATGATCGAGGCGTCGACCACGCGCAGGCCCTGCAGGCCGTGCACGCGCAACTGGTCGTCGACCACGGCCCATTTGGCGTCCGCCGGTCCCATGCGGCAGGTGCAGCCGGGATGGAACGTGGTGGTGCCGCGCTCGGTGGCGGCGGCGAGTAATTCGTCGTCGCTCTGGACCTTCGGCCCCGGGAAATCCTCATAGGCGTAATACGGTGCGAGCGGCTTCGACGCGAGCAGCCGGCGCGCCAGCTTCATGCCTGCGACTACGACGCGGCGGTCGATCTCCTCGACCAGATAATTGGTCTGGATGATCGGCTGCGTGAACGGGTCGGCGGAGCGGATGCGGACATAGCCGCGGCTCTCGGGGCGCTGCTGCCACGAGGCGACAGTCATGCCCGGCTCGTCCTCGAGCTGGCCTTGCACGCCTTCCTGGTAGCTTGCCGGCGTGAAGGTGAGCTGCAGATCGGAGCTTTCGGTGGTCTCGCCGGAATGCCAGAAGCAATAGACCATGGTCGGCGACAGCGAGAGCAGCCCTCGCCGCGTCGTGGCCCATTTCAGCGCTTCGACCCACAGGCTGACGCCGCGCCGCATTTCATTGATGGTCCGGATGTTCTTGACGCGCGCGACCGAACGCGGCGCGTAGTGATCCTGCAGGCCCTCGCCGACGCCGGACAGTGCATGGCGTACCTCGATGCCGTGCGACTGCAGCAAGTCCGGTGAACCAACGCCGGACAGTTGCAGCACCTGCGGCGAGTTATAGGCACCGCCGGACAGAATGACTTCCTTGCTGGCGCGCACCTCGACCGGTGTGCCGCCCTTGCCGCCCTTGAGATAGCGCACGCCGACCGCGCGCTTGCCCTCGAAGATGATGTTGGTGACATGCGCATGCGTGCGCACGTCGACATTGCCGCGCTTGCGGGCCGGATGCAGGAACGCCTTCGCCGCGCTCATGCGCAGGCCGCCCTCGATGGTGCGCTGGCAATACGAGACGCCCTCCTGGATCGCGCCGTTGTAATCGGGGTTGCGCGGGATGCCGAGGCTGACGGCGCCTTCCATGAAGGCCTCGCACAGCGGATCGTTCCAATCCATCGTGGTGACGGTCAGATTGCCGTCCCGGCCTCGAAACGTCTCGTCGCCCTCGCCGACCCGCCGCTCCATCCGCTTGAAATAAGGAAGGATGTCCGGATAGCCCCAGCCGCGGTTGCCGAGCTGTGCCCAGGTGTCGAAATCCTGGCGCTGGCCGCGGTTGTAGATGTGGCCGTTGATCGAGGACGATCCGCCCAGCGTCTTGCCCCGCGGCGCGTAGATGCTGCGGCCGCCGGTCCACGGGCCCGGCTCCTGTTGATAGGCCCAGTTGACGCTCTTCATGTGGAACGTCTTGATGAAGCCGGCCGGCAGATGGATGTAGGGATGCCAGTCCTTGCCGCCCGCTTCGAGCACGCAGATGCGGGTGGCGGGATCTTCGCCGAGTCGGTTGGCGAGCACGCTGCCTGCGGAGCCCGCGCCGATAATCACATAATCGAACGTTTCCATCGTCTCTTTTTCTGGCGTCGCCTGGTTACCGCGACTTGTCGTTGAGTTGATAAGTGAGATGCGCCTTCACCGTCGGCCATTCGCCGGCGATGATGCTGTAAACCACGGTGTCGCGCAACGTGCCGTTCGGCGCGATCTGGTGGTTTCTCAGGATACCATCCTGCTTGGCGCCCAGACGCTCGATGCCGCGTCGGCTCTGGTGATTGAAGAAATGCGTCCGGAACTCGACCGCAATGCAATCCAGTTTCTCGAAGGCGTGCGCCAGCAGCAGCAATTTGCACTGCGTATTGAGCGCGCTGCGCTGCACGCGCCTGGCGTACCAGGTGGAGCCGATCTCGACGCGCCGGTTGGCCGCATCGACGTTCATATAGGTCGTCATGCCCGCAACCTTGCCGTCAGCATCAAACACCGTGAACGGCAGCATGGCGCCGGCGGCGAACAAACCAAGCCGGCGGTCGATTTCGTTCTTCATGTTTTCGGCGGTCGGGACGAAGGTGTACCAGAGCTTCCACAGCTCGCCGTCACTTACGGCTTCCACCAGCCCGGAGATGTGATCGTGCGACAACGGCTCCAGCCGCGCGTGCGCGCCCTGCAGGGTAACCGGTTCAAGAAAGGCCATTTAATTCTCCACTAGTAACTGCGTCATTGCCTGCGACAAACGCGACGCGGTTGCGCAAGGGAGCGACAGCGACGAAGCAATCCATCTATCCGCTTGTGGCGACATGGATTGCTTCGCCACGCTCGCAATGACGTGGATAGTCTATTTGTTCAAGAAATTAAGCGCCAGCCCGGGACGCGACCAATCCATCGCGATCAGTTCGCCCTTGCCCGACAGCGTGATGTAGGCGGTTTTCAGTTCCGGTCCGCCGAAGGCGATATTGGTGGTGACGCGGTCGCCGGTCGGCACTTGCTCAACGAGAGTGCCGTCGGGCGCGATCACCGAAATACAACCCGAGATCAGCGTCGCGACGCAGACATTGCCGTTTGCTTCCACTGCCATCGAATCGAACATCTGGTAACCGCCCAGGCCTGCGATCGGCTTGCCGCGCTCGCCGCGATAAATCACGTCGCGCGGTTTCAGCGTGCCGGGTCCGGAAAGATCGTATGCCCACAGCCGCGCGGTCGGCGTCTCCGCGATATAGACCGTGTTCTCGTCCGGTGAGAGTCCGATGCCGTTGGCCGGCAACACGCCATGCACGACCTCGACGATCTCTTTCAGGCCGGGCTTGAGATAGTAGATCCCCCCGACATCCATCTCGCGGGCGCGGCGCTTGCCGAGTTCGGAGAACCAGAGCCCGCCATGCTTGTCGAACACCAGGTCGTTCGGCCCGCGCAGCTTGTGTTCGCCGCACCGGTCGACGACGGTCTCGACCTTGCCGCTCTGCATGTCGATGCGCTGGATCGAACCGCCCTGATAGTCGTCGGGCTGCGGCCCGGGCATGATCATCTTGCCGGTGGGAATCCAGGTGAAGCCGCCATTGTTGCAGATGTACATTTTGCCATCGGGGCCGAGCGCCGCGCCGTTGGGGCCGCCGGGGATCTGCGCGACCACCTCTTTCCGCCCGTCTGGATAGATCCGCGTCAGCCGCTTGCCCCGGATTTCGACCAGCACCACGGAGCCATCAGGCATGACCACCGGGCCTTCGGGAAACTCCAGATCGGTAGCGAGAACGCGGATATTGGCCATGAAATCCTCCCGGCTTTTTTGGCTGCAGGCGGATTTTAGGCTCGACCCCGCACGCGCAACATTTCGTTGCACCATGTTATGGCAAAGCGGGCCACACTTGCCAACCCGACGACCTGCGCAACAGGTATTACCGGGGCGGGCGGCGGCGAATTACTCGTACAAATACCCGACCGGCTTGCCTTCGTTACGCAGCGGACGAACGTCCCTCCGCGTAATGATTTGACCAGCCAGGCCGTCAATTTCGTCGCGCTGCGTCGGCGTCCAGCTACGAAGATTCTCCATGCCTTTCAGCAAGCCCAGTCGGAGGATCTGGGTATTTTCGCCCAGCCCCACCAGATTTATCGTGTCCTTGCCCGCCGTGACCGTATCGCCGGTCGCAAGTTCAAAATTTTCCCCCGCGCTGTTGGTGAATTCGGCCGTGCCGCGGATGACGCGATAGATGACGACCTCGCCTTTCCCAAGAAAGGCGATATCAGCCGCCGCGGACGCGCTCTTCGGCAATAGCGACTGGCCACGCGGATCGGTCGCGATGATATGTCCAGTTGTAAGTCGGCCGCTCGGAACCTCGATTCCGATGTCGCGCACGTAAACAAGCCCGGCGGATTTGATCGGTGAGCCTGCCGCCAGCGGCTTGTAGAGCGCTTCCAGCTCCAGCGGATCCTGCAGCCAGAAGCAGGCATCGGCTGGACGATCATGCAGCGGATGGCTCCAGGCCACACGCGGCGTTTCCTCTTCGTTGATATGATCCTGATCAACCACCGTCGGGTTAGGAAAGGTCGTGGGATCGGTGATGAAGGCTTCAAGAAATTTGCCGGAATAGCCCATGGACATCGGATCCGGCACGACGGTTTGCGGCGTTTTCAGATTTTCTTCAGTGGACAAGCCCGACCACGTGTAGAACAGCTGCCGATGCACGATCGCGCTCTGCAGCATCACCGCACCGGGACCGACGTAGTAGAACCGGCCATCGTAATCGAAGGTGAAGACACCCGACGTCACCAGCACCAGCTGGTAGCCGCCGGGCGGAAGGTGAAGATGGAAATCGGTGGGACCGGTGTCGGAGCGGTAGATCGGCAGATTGGTCGCGACTTCGTGGAGCAGGAAGGTTTCGTTGTTGGCGTGAAAGCCTTCGTTGGCGCGATTGTAGAGCGCTTGCGGGCGATAGGTCGGCTCGTACGACGCGTTCCTGTCGCGATCGATCGCCACGAAATTCGTGTGGTTCAGGCGGAGCGGGTCGCCATCCGGGCGCTTAAGGCCAGCCCATTTGAGATCAATCGCGGCATGTATGTTCATGGCACCTTCCAATCCCTGACGTCAGCGAGATCGAGGCCTGTTCAACTGTGCTGCACGACTTTGGCAGGGCTCGCTCGCCGGCCGATCCTGACTTATGCTGCAATGCGAATTCCGGGCCAGTTGGAGCACGGCGAATTGCATCCGGTCCGACGCGATTCTGTGGGGACGGGGCGACTGAAGAAAATTCAGGGCGTACAGGATGTTAGACAGCACGCCGTTCGGCGCTGCCTAACCTTTCATCGCCACCCCCAGCGTACTCCCGGGAGAGTAATGCGCGCTGCCTTGCGCAAATTGTCAGCAAGCCTTGTCAGGAAACACGCAGCCGGATGCGCGCGAGGCCGCCCTACTCCTGCACCGGAATCCATATCTCCAGCCCGCCATTGCCGGTGAGCCGAATCGAACGTCTCGTCGTAGCGCTCGAAGCTCGGCGCATCGGCGGCCTTCATGCCCGAGATCGGCAGCCAGTGATTCCAGATCGTGTGGACGGTGCGGCGGATGGTCGAGATGTGCTCGACGTGGGTAAAGACCGCGTATTTCTGTTCGGGAATCCGCACGCGGGCGAACTCGCGCGGCAGATCCGAGAAGTCGGCGACCTCGACGCCAGCGACGTAATCGAAATTGCCGGCATCGTCGCCGTTGCAGCAGACGCCATAGGCGACCTTGCCGATCCGCGCCGGGATGTGGTCGACGGTCTGGTGAAACTGGTGCCACAGGTTCGGAATGCCGGCGCCGCAGTTTTCATGGGTGCAGCGCTCGGCGATGCCGGAAACCAGAAACGGCCTGCCGGTTTCGAAACGCGGCGGCTTGAGATTGTCGAGCAAGGTTGAATCCATGACGATGGGCTCCTGAAGCTTGAGACGATCGAGGCACGTTGCGGCGCGAACGGTTTCGGGCGTGACGCCGAAATGGTCGCGGAACGCGCGGGTGAAAGCTTCGTGAGAGCCGTAGTCCGCCTCCAGCGCGAGACTCAGAATATCCGGCGCGCCGGCCGCGAGCGCCTGTGCGGCCTTGCTGAGCCTTCGCGCACGCACATAGCGCATCACCGAAATCCCGGTCGCCGTGGCAAACGCTCGCACCAGGTGGAAGCGAGAGACGCCGGCAACGCCGGCGACGTCATCGAGCGTCAGCGGCTCGGCGAGATGACTTTCGATATACCAGAGCGCTTTCTGGGCCGGATTCATGACTAACTGCCTTCATGCGAAGCGACCGCATCATGGCCCCATGCGGCGCGCTTCATTTGACAATCCTTGCTCTGCGCTTCCGCCGCTGACAATGTATTCAAAACACAATGGGAGGAACCATGCTGATCACAGATGTTCGGGCTCATCATATCCGCATTCCCTACGACGCCGGGGTCGCGAGTTTCAGGCAGGGGCCTGCCTCCATCGCGGCGCTTGAAATCGTCATGGTCGAGGTTTCCACCGATGCAGGGATCACCGGCTGGGGCGATGCGTTTGCCTATGTCTGTACGCAAACCACCCGCACCGCGGTGGAGGAAATGATCGCGCCGCAGGCGCGTGGCCAAACAGTGCCCGACGCAGCCGGTATTCCCGCGTTCATGGAACAGATCCAGCGCAACCTGCATCTGTTCGGCCGCTATGGGGTTACCATGTACGCGATATCGGGGCTCGATATCGCGCTGTGGGATATTGCCGCAAAGGCGAAGGGCGTGCCGCTGCACCAGTTGATCGGCACGGCCAAACGCACGCGCATTCCCGCCTACGCCAGCCTGCTCCGGATCGGCAACCCCGAACTGATCGCACGCGAGTGCGAAACCGTGCTGCGGCAGGGTTACAAGGCGGTCAAGCTGCACGAGACCACGACACCGGCGGTGTTTGCCGCGCGGCAGGCGATCGGGCGCGACATTCCGCTGATGGTCGACATGAACTGCCCGCTGAATGGCGACGAGGCGATCGCCTTCGCGCATTCCTGCCGCGACGCCGCGCCGCTGTTCCTCGAGGAACCGGTCTGGCCGCCGGAGGATTTTGCCACGCTCGCCGAAGTGCGGACCAAGGGCGGGCTCAACGTGGCGGCCGGTGAAAACGCCTGCACGGTTCATCAGTTCAGGCAGATGATGAAGGCAGGCGCGGTAAGCCACGCGCAACCTTCCGTCACCAAGGTCGGCGGCATCAGCGAATATCTCGGGGTTGTCGCACTGGCCGACGAACTCGGCGTCCGGCTTGCGCCGCATTCGCCCTATTTCGGGCCGGGCTTGCTGGCGACGCTGCAACTGCTGTCGCTGCGCGACGACGCCAGCTTCGTCGAGATGTTCTACATGAAGCGCGCCGGATGCCTGTGGCGCGGCCGCGTCGACGTCGACGCCAATGGCGATGTCGAGGTGCCGCAGGGACCGGGCATCGGCTATGAACCGGACCGGGAAGTGATGGAGCAATTCCGCGTGTCGTGATCGCGGAAGGCGCCGCTACTTCGCACCTTCCTTGGCCGGTGCAGCATCCTTGGCGGCAGGCGGCGCATCCTTTGCCGCTGGGGTTGCGGCCTTCTTTGTGTCCTCTGCCGCCCTCTGCGCTGCCTGCAACTCGACGACGATCTTCTGCAAACCGATGACCGCGCCCTTCAGCGCCTCGATCTGCCGGTTTGAAGCGTCGAGCTTTTGCTGGCTGTCAGTGGTGAGTTTTGCGATCGTCTTCTGCAGGAAGTCGACATTGCTCTGCAGGCACGAGGTGCGCCGCTCCATGGTCTTTTCAACGGTGCAGATCTCGATGCCCGGCACGTCCTGCGCGTGTACGGTGGCCGACCATGTTGCCGTCAACAGTGCGAAGGCGGCAAAGGCGATCCTGTTCATCGGGGCCATCATCAAAAATCCTCGTTCGAGACGCGTTCGACGTGCGGGGACATCCATCACGGCAATTTGCACGAAGCAGAACCCCTACCCCAGTGATACCATACTGATACCTCATTCAGGCGTTGTGCTTCATCCCGTTAATCGTGGATGGATTTCGCCGCGAACTTTTAGCCGGTGTTTGCCGGCCGCGGCAGTGGAGATTGATTGTATGGCTACGCGTGAAAAACGGCTGGCGCAATTCGACGGGAGTGGGGACCCGCCGCCGAACCAGCCCGTGGAGGTTCTGTGCGAAGATCACAGCGGGACTTATCAACTGCCCTTCGCCTGCCGCTGGATCGACGGCCATTGGCGCAACGACAGGACCGGCGGCATGGTCGAAGCCACGGTGGTCGCCTGGCGATTGCCGCGAACAGGCACGATGTGAACTCGCCGCAAACCGGCCGCGCGCTGTGCCAGAATGCGACGTAATGGTGCGCGATGTTTACGTTCGGAACGGCGGTGGAACGAATCGCGCCCGAATCACTGTTTCTGCGCCGTACTCCGTTGTTCACGGCTAGATGTGGTTCGCAATCCGATGCGGCGCACCACACCCAGAACGAAAACAATTGGCCGCAGCCAGCGGCCGACGACAAAGGTTAATTCTTCGGGGGACGACATGGCGTCACTTCCCGGAGGCGACGTGAGAGAATTTGCTGACGACGGCGTACTGATTCATCAAAGCCTCCAGAGTTCGCGTTGGCGAGCTCGCAACGAGGCGAAGTGCGTCCAAATTTTCGGCAGCGGCGCATCGTCGCGTTCACGGCTGAACGTTGCTATGCGAAATCCGCGCCACGCGCTTTGCAGTGCTGTGATCGCTCCTGCAGCGGTGCACCGAACCGCTTGGCCGCAAGCGAGAATCCGGTTCGAGGGCGCGACGAAAAGCGGAAGATGACCACCAGGGCGGCCGCCCGCCGCTCACTTCTGGCACCGGCCTGAGCAAGGCCTGCCCGTTGCCTGCGCCCTTCAAGCGGGCAACGTGCGCCAAGCCTGCCTAATATTCGACCTCGAGCTCCTCGATGTCGGCGGGCTCGGCCTTGGCAGCCTCGATCCATTCCTGCATCTCGGGCATCGCCATGATGGTGCTGGCGTAAGCCGCAAGGGCGGGTTCGAGCTTCACGTCATAGGTCATGAATCGGGTGACGACCGGCGCATACATCGCGTCCGCCACGGAGCGCTCGCCGAACAGGAACGGGCCGCCCGACTCGGCGAGGCATTCGCGCCAGATGGTGCAGACCCGGTCGATATCGGCCTGCGCGCGCGACCAGATCTTGAAGCCGGGGAAATGGCCCTTCAAATTGACCGGCAGCGAGGCCCGCAACGTGGTGAAGCCGGAGTGGATTTCGCCGCAGATCGAGCGACAGTGCGCGCGCTGGATACGGTCCGCCGGCAACAGGCCGGCATCCGGCATGACCTCGTTGAGGTATTCCGCGATCGCCAGCGTGTCCCAGATGGTGGCGCCGTCGTGGCGCAGGCACGGCACCAGGATCGACGACGACAGCAGCAGGATTTCGGCCCGCGCCGACGCATCGTCGGGCGAGGTAACGATCTCCTCGAATTCCAGCCGCGCGAATTTTGCCAGCAGCCAGCCGCGCAGCGACCAGGACGAGTAATTCTTGCTGGATATGGTCAGTGTGGTCTTCGCCATATGGCCTTCCCTCGAACCCCCAAAAGCCGCTCGCGCCAGGCAAGGGCGGCCGACCGCACCGCCGCCCAATACCTGTGCGCAGGTATTTACGCAGCAAGTGACGTGCCAGTTTTAGAGGCGACCAGGCCGGCTCTGGCGTCGATATTGCATGGCATCACCGGACAGGGGTCAATGTGAATGATGTCAATGATGTACCAAGCCTATCAGAACCACATGGACATGACGTCGCCCTGGCGGACCGGGGCCGCGGCGGGGCTGAAATATCTCAATCTGGTGCCGCAGGGCATTTCCGAGCGGGCGTTCGGCCGGCTCGCCGCTTCGCTCGAGCTGATCTCGCGCTCCTCCCTGACCTATCACCGGCCGGCCTACGGCATCGACCGGATCTTGGTCGGCAATCAGGAGCTGGAGGTGACCGAGGAAGTCACCTTCGCCACCCCGTTCGGCTCGCTGCTGCATTTCAAGAAGGAGAACGCGCCGGAGCAGCCGCGGATGCTGCTGGTGGCGCCGATGTCCGGGCATTTCGCCACGCTGTTGCGCGGCACCGTGAAGACGCTGCTGCAGGACCACGACGTCTACATCACCGACTGGCACAATCCGCGCGATATTCCGCTTCATGCCGGCCGCTTCGGGCTGGAGGATTACACCGATCACCTGATCCTCTTCCTCGACAAGATCGGCCCGCGCGCGCACATGGTGGCGATCTGCCAGCCGTCGGTCTCGGCACTGGCTGCGGCCGCCGTGATGTCGGAACAGAACCACCCCGCTCGCCCCGCCACGCTGACGCTGATGGCCGGCCCGATCGACACGAGAATCCAGCCGACCAAGGTCAACGAATTCGCCAAGAGCAAGCCGATCGACTGGTTCGAAAAAAACCTGATCAATTACGTGCCGGTGCAGTGCAAGGGCGCGTTCCGACAGGTCTATCCCGGCTTTGTGCAGCTGACCGCCTTCGTCTCGATGAATCTCGAGCGCCATATCAAGCAGCACATGGACCTCGCCAATCATCTTGCAAAGGGCGAGAAGGAGAAGGCCGAAATCATCAAGACCTTCTACGACGAATATTTCGCCGTGATGGACCTTCCGGCCGAGTTCTACATCGAGACCGTGCGCGACGTGTTTCAGGAGCATTTGTTGCCGCAAGGCAAGCTGATGCATCGCGGCCGGCCGGTGAACCCGGCCTCGATCAAGCGCATGGGCCTGATGACGGTCGAGGGCGAAAAGGACGACATCTGCTCGATCGGGCAGACGCTCGCCGCGCAGGACCTCTGCACAGGTGTGCGCGCCTATCGCAAGGTGCATCACATGCAGGCCGGCGTCGGCCATTACGGCGTGTTCTCCGGCAGGAAGTGGAACAACGAGATCTATCCGCTGCTGCGGGATTTCGTGCATGTGAATGCGTGATGGTTTTCGCAATGCCGTAGGGTGGGCAGCGTGTTGCCCACCCTGCAGTTCATGACGCCTGCCCGGCTCTAGCACGCGCTATCTCCGCACACTGTAAAACCTTCCAAAAGGCCGACCTTTCAAGAGTCGCCTCGGGAGGAATTCATCATGCGTCTTTCAAACCATCTCCGCGCCTTTGCGCTCGCCATTCCCAGCATCATCCTGCTGACCGTCGCGGCCTCTGCCGCCGAGGTCCGCGTGATGATCTCAGGCGGGCTGACGGCGGCCTACAAGGCGCTGGTGCCCGAATTCGAACGCGCCACCGGTCACAAGGTGCTGACCGCCTACGGGCCTTCGATGGGCACGACGACCAACGCCATCCCGGTTCGGCTCGACCGCGGCGAGGCCGCTGACGTCCTGATCATGGTCGGCTATGCGCTCGATGATCTCGTCAAGAACGGCAAGGTGATCACGGACAGCAAGATCGACCTCGTCAAATCGCCGATCGCAGTCGCCGTGAAATCAGGCACGCCCAAGCCCGATATCTCCACGCCCGATGCGCTCAAGCGCGCGTTGCTGTCGGTCAAGACGGTCGCCTATTCGGACAGCGCCAGCGGCGTCTATGTCTCGACCGAGATGTTCGGCAAGCTCGGCATTGCCGACGAAATGAAGGACAAGGCCAGGAAGGTTCCGGCGACGCCCGTCGGCGAAATCGTCGCGCGCGGCGACGCCGAGATCGGCTTCCAGCAGATGAGCGAATTAAAGCCGGTGGAAGGCATCGACATCATCGGCCTGCTGCCGGACGCGTTGCAGAAGATCACGGTGTTTTCTGCGGGCATTGCGACTGTCTCGAAAGAACCCGACGCCGGCAGGGCGCTGATAAAATTTTTGGCCTCCCCCGCCGCGCGCGGCGAGTTGGTCAAGAGCGGGATGGACCCGATTGCCGGAGGCGCAACGAATTAGCGTTCCCCGGTCAAACTACCGATGCATCCCGTGCTGCAGGGCAAGCAGCACGATCACGGCGAGCGCCAGCACGATCGTCGTGCTTTTCCAGAACAGCAGCGGATTGCGCTCGATCAGCGGCGTCGATGACGTGGCGAGATAGTTCGCATTCGGATGACGCAGGTCGACCAGGAACTCCGAGAAACTGTCGTAGCGCTTGTTGGAATTGGGATGGACCGCCTTCTCGAGCGTGCCATCGACCCATTGCGGTACTTCCCGGTCGCCATGCGAGGCCGGACGGTAGACCATCTTGTTGAACTGCGACCGCGTCCGGGCGTTCGCGATCTGCGTGCCGTAGGGCAGCCTTCCCGTCAGCATCTGATAGGTGATGATGCCGAGCGAGAACAGGTCGGAGCGGGGTGTCGCCGGTTCGCCCAGAAAATATTCCGGCGCGGTGTATTGCTGCGTGCCCAGAATATCGTCGCGATTGCCGGAGGGTGTGGCCTCGACGACGCCCGTGATCCTGGTCGAGCCGAAATCGATGATCTTCACCGTGCCCGTGGCGTCGATCATGATGTTGTCGGGCCGGATGTCCTGGTGCAGCATTTCCTTGCGGTGAAAGGCGCGCAGCCCCTTGGCGATCTGCTCGACGATGCCGCGCACGGTTTCCAGGCCAGGCTTCGGGTTGTCGATCATCCATTGCGTCAGCGTCTGGCCATCGATGTATTCGGTCGCGACATAGAGGAAGTTGCGCTTGCGCTGCAGCAGGCAGGGTTTCAGCACATGCGGGCTGTCGATGCGCCGCGCCACCCACTCCTCCATCATGAACCGCTTCACATAGTCGGGATCGTCGCGCAGGTCGATCGAGGGAATCTTGATGGTGACCACGGCGTCGGTTTCGATGTCGACGGCCAGATAGATGTGGCTGCGGCTGGAACCGTGCAGCTCGCGAACGATCCGGTAGCCGTCGAACACCGCCCGCGCCTCCAGCAAAGGCGGCAGCGGCAGCTCGTGCGGCTGCGCGAACACTTCGCTGGCGACGCCGTCGGGCAAGCCGTCGACACGTACGATCTGGACCGTGAGGTTGTCCTCGCTGCCGGCTTCGAACGCCTGATCGACAATCGCTTTCGCGGCTGCGTCGAGATCGGCCTGCCCCTCGTTGATCGCCTTCGCCATGTGGCGGGCGCTGAGATGCTCGTAGACGCCGTCGGTCGCGAGCAAGAAGACGTCGCCCGGCTCGAGCCGCAGCATCTGGTAGTCGATCTCGATTTGCGGATTTACGCCGAGCGCCCGGCCGAGATAGCTCTGCTGCGAGGAAATGACGACGCGGTGGTCGTTGGTCAGTTGCTCCAGCGTGTTGCCGGAAAGACGATAGATGCGGGAATCGCCGATGTGAAAGAGATGCGCCGTGGTCGACTTGATGACGATGGCGGAGAGCGTGCAGACGTAACCGCGGTCCTTGTCATAGGCATACTGGCTGCGGGTCTGCGAATGCAGCCAGGAATTGGTCGCCGCCAGCACGCGCTGGGCTGACGTACGCACCGACCAGGATTCCGAGGTGCAGTAATAGTCGGTCAGAAAGCCCTTGACCGCCGATTCCGCGGCGATCCGGCTAACCTTACTGGTGCTGATGCCGTCGGCCAGCACGACGGCGATGCCCTTGAGGCTGAGCAGCGGCTCGTCCGGGATCAGGACGCCGTGGAAATCCTGATTAGTTTCCTTGGCGCCCTTATCGGAAAATTGTCCGACGGATATTTTCAGCTCGCGCGGCATTCCCGGCTTTCACGATGGGCCTCTCCCCGCAAGGAGAGACCCATCCGCTTCGCAAGATCAAGCCGCCAGGCGTGAGGAAGCCGGTGACTGCGAGCCGGACCGCTTCGGCGCCGTTTTGATATGGGTCGCATACAGCGTCAACCCGGTGAACGCGAGGCCGCCGACGAGGTTGCCGATCACGGTCGGGATTTCGTTCCAGATCAAATAGTCCATGAGGGTGAACTTGGCGCCGAGCAGCAGGCCGGACGGAAACAGGAACATGTTCACGATCGAGTGCTCGAAGGTCATGAAGAAGAACAGCATGATCGGCATCCACATCGCGATCACCTTGCCGCTGACGGTGGTGGAGATCATCGCGCCGACGACGCCGGCCGAAACCATCCAGTTGCAAAGCACGCCGCGAATGAACAGCGTGAGCATGCCGGACGCGCCATGCGCGGCATAGCCGACCGTGCGGCCCTCGCCGATGTGGCCGATCACGGTGCCGACCTTGTCCGGCGGCTGCGAGAAACCGAAGGTGAAGACGATCGCCATCATGACCGCCACCGTGAAGGCGCCGGCGAAATTGCCGACGAAGACAAGGCCCCAGTTGCGCAGCACGCCCCCGAGCGTTACGCCCGGGCGCTTGTCGATCAGCGCCAGCGGCGCCAGCACGAATACGCCCGTGAGCAGGTCGAAGCCGAGCAGATAGAGCATGCAGAAGCCGACCGGGAAAAGCGCAGCACCGACGATCGGCACGCCGGTCGACACATTGACCGTCACCGCAAACGCCGCGGCCAGCGACAGGATCGCACCGGCCATGTAGGCGCGGATGATGGTATCGCGCGTCGACATGAAGATCTTGGATTCTCCGGCGTCGACCATCTTGGTCACGAATTCCGAAGGCGCGAGATAGGCCATACCTGTTCCCCTTGTTGACAGAAGGATGCGAAGCAAGCGCCGGCAACACCTGCCGCGCCGATGAATAAGTGAGAGTTCAGGCCGTTCTCGCGGGCGTGCCGGAAGCTGCGCCATCGGCGAAGCAGCCAGCTTCGCTTTGGCGCCGCGAATGACACGGGTCACGCTCGATCAGTGACAGAGATGCACAGGCCTTCTTGGGAATTGGTCCCGATGACTGCTCCGGGCGACGCAGGTAGGTCGCTCGATCTCTGCACCTGGCCAACGCTGGCCTTGGGCGATCCGTAAGACGGCAGTCGTCATTGACTGAGGAACAGTCAAGCAATCGATGTGCCAACCGGAAATTGGGGGGCAGGTGCGAAAAAGCGCGTAATTCTATGTGGTTATGGCCCTGTCGATGGGCCGCTCAGCAAGGATGATTGCCTTGTATTTGTGCAGTTGCACATATGTTGGCGCGTGTTTGGCGCGCACCTCTCCTCCGTCATTCCGGGGCGATGCGAAGCATCGAGCCCGGAATCCAACTAGCCCCGGAGCAAGAGCTGAAATGGATTCCGGGCTCGCGCTGCGCGCGCCCCGGAATGACGAGGGGAGACAGTTCGCCTACTTCGCCTGCGTCCGCACCGGCCGGTCCTTCAGGCCGTTATTGTCATAGGCCTTGCGCAGCGTGCCATTGGCGATCGAGTCGTTCAGAAACTTGGCCGCAAACGCCAGCGACTGCGGATGATTGGGCGGCACCGCCACCGCCGTCACCGTCTGCTTGAAGGTTTCGTCGAGCACGCGCGTGCCCGGGATCTGTGTCGCCATGGCGTTGAGCTGGTCGCGCGACAGTGCAAAGGCGTCGATCTCGCCACTCTTGAGCAGGCCGAAGATTTCATCGTAGGTCTGGTGGCCCGTGACCTTGGCATTCTTCAGATGCGCGATCGCGCCGCGCATCGTGGTCGTGTTGTTGACCGCCGCGACCTTGATACCGGGCTGATCGAGCGTTGCGAAATTCGTAACCGCCGAACCCGGCTTGACGATGTAGGTCGCGTCCGCAACTTCATAGATCGGCCCGAACGACATCCTGCCCTCGCGTTCCGGATCCTTCGGCAGGAAGGTGATGTCCCAGGTGCCCTTGCCCACCGCATCGACGATCTGGCCGGAATTGTTGTGCGCGACATATTCGACGGGAACGCCCAGTTGCTCCGCCATCGCCTTGCCGAGATCGACCGGCACGCCGGCATAGCCTGTTGCAGTCTTGGTCGACCAGAACGCGCCGCCGGCCGGACTGATCGCAATCGCGACCCGCAATTTGCCGGTCGGCGCGATCTCGTCCTTCAAGGCGTCAGCAGCAGCGGGCGTCATCATGATTGTTAATCCCAGCATTAGGCCGGCCATTCCCGGCAAGGGTTGATTGAACATCGATCGCTCCTCCCCCAGCCGGCGGCTGGCGTCGCGCTCACCCGTCTTCGAGGTGATCAGCGCTTCTTTTTCTTAGCAGCGGCGCCTTTGGGCGCTGCCGCCGGTGTTGCCGGCTTGGCCGGCTCGGCCGTTTCAAACTTGCCGAACGCAATGATCTGGACGCGCGCATTGGCGGGCGCAGCCGGGCGATTGATATCCTGCAGCTGTTCCTCGCCCAGACCAAGCGCCTGAAGCCGCTTCGGCGACACCTTGAAGGTGTTTACCAGCACATCGCGGATCGATTCGGCGCGCCGCTGGCTCAGGATCAGATTGTGGTCGCGCCGGCCGGCAGATTCGACATGATCGACGATTAGGTAGCGATAGGGCCGCATTTTCGGATCGCTCAGCGCGTCCGCGATGCTGCCGATGGTCTGGTACGAGGCCGGCCGGATCAGGGACGAATCCTGGTCGAACACGATGTCGAAACGGATCTGCGGCAGCTTGGACAGTTGCGGCGCGATCGGCGGCCGCTTTTGCGGCTGGGGATCCGCCCTTGCCTTGATGCGATCGGCGGCCTGCTGCTTCAAGGCGGCGAGATCGATATCGGACTCTGACTCGACCGCCAGTTTCTCGATGATGTCTGCGCTCGACACGGCCGTTTGCGCGCGCCCCACCGCCATCGGCAAGGCAAACAGCGCCAGGGCGCCGAGCACGAGAGCAATGCCGCGCGGCTTAATCCTCCAAAGCATCAGCGATACCCCGCCGCGCTGATCGCCTTGTTGCAGTTCGGGGTCGCCTTCTTGGTCGAGTCCAGCAGGCATTGCAGGCCCTTGACGGGGTCCTCCCGGACTTCGCCGCAGAGATGTTTCAGTTCCCAATTGCACAGTTTGACCAGCGAGGTCCGCGCGGTGATGCGCTGCTGGATGGCGCCCAGCGCCGTCGGAAAGTCAGCCTTGCATTTCGCCGACACCACGTCCTGATTGCGGTTCAGGCACTCCCGCAGCCGTGTCGCGTCAAAATTGACGCCGCGGCAATTGTCATCGATGTCCTTGCCGCAGCTCGCGGCCAGCATGGCGCCTGCCTCCTCGAACTTCATGGATTGCTGCGCTGCCGCCAAAGAGGGCGCCAATATCGTCATTATGAACAGGAAAAGCCGGATTCGGGTCATGCCCTCACCTCACACAAGGAGGGTAGCGATGGTCAAGTGTTCTGTTTGATATGGCTACGTTACCACCCGATCTATTGCGCCGCAGCAAAACGTCGCGGGTAGCCCGAGGGAGCCCGCCCCGATATGGAGTACCCCCTGCCCCCAGCGGCCTGCATCATGACAGGATGACGACACCATGAGTTCGACCGCCGCGTTCCTGGCTTCCTTTATCTCAATCCTGGCCGGCGCGGCCATCGGCATGGGCCTGAAGCGGTTCCTGCCGGCCGACGTGCTCGACGGCGGCTCGAAGGAGGCCATCCGCCTCGGGGCCGGCTTCCTTTCGACCCTCGCCGCGCTGGTGATCGGCCTGATGATCGCGTCGGCGAAAAACTCCTACGACACCCAGAACACCAACATCCGGCAGCTCGGTGCCAATGTCGTGCTGGTCGACCAGATGCTCCTGAAATATGGGCCGGAAACCAAAACAGCGCGAGCGCTGCTGCGGGAACTGATCTCGACCGCTGCCTCCCGCATCTGGCTGGAGAATGCCGAGCGCAACAGGCATCAATCGACCTTCGCCATCAGCGGGACCGCAGACCGGTTCTACAACGCAGTCGAGGGCCTGACGCCGGCCAATGACGAACAGGCCTCATTAAAGTCGCGTATCGTCCAGGCCACCACCGAGATCGGCCGAACGCGGATACTGGTCTTCACACAGAGCGACAACGCGATCCCGGTGCCGTTCTTCATCGTTCTCACGTTCTGGCTGATGGTGATCTTTGCAAGCTTCAGCGTGTTCGCCGAACCGAGTCCGATCGTGATCGCGTCCATTCTGGTATTCGCACTCTCCGTATCGAGCGCGCTGTTCCTGATAGTCGACCTCAGCCAGCCCTTTGACGGCTTGATGCAGATCTCGAACCATCATTTACGCGCGGTACTGCAGCAGACCGAATAGCGCGAACACAAGCCTATCCAGGCCATCTGTCGGCCACTATCCTCTGCGGCAAAAGCAGAAACGGGAGCGAAAATTCTTGATGGGTAAATCCGGTTTTGACGCTGAATTCGATATCGTCGTGGTCGGCGGCGGCTCCGCCGGCTGTGTGCTGTCGGCGCGGCTGACGGAAAATCCAAACGTGTCGCTTTGCGTCATCGAGGCCGGCGGACGCGACCGCAATCCCTGGATTCACATTCCGATGGGGTTTGGCAAGCTGGTGCCGAACCCGAAGATGAACTGGGGTTATGAGACCGAACCGGAACCGGGTCTTGGCGGCCGAACCGTAATCTGGCCGCGTGGCAAGGTGTTGGGCGGCTCCGGCTCCATCAACGGCCTCGTCTTCCTGCGCGGTGCACCCAGCGATTATGACGAATGGCAGCGCCTCGGCGCGCGTGGCTGGAGCTACAACGACGTGCTGCCCTATTTCAAGCGGATGGAGCACTCAGTCGATGGCGCCAACGCCTGGCGCGGCACCGGCGGCCCGATGACGGTGTCGAACGTCAAGCGACCCTCGACGACGGCAAGGGCATTCGTGGAGGCTTGCGAGCGACTGCAGTACCAGCGCAACCCTGATTTCAACGGCGAGCGGATCGACGGCGTCGGCTTCGCGCCGCTCAACGTCCACAATGGCTGGCGCCGCTCGACGGCAGTCGGATATCTCAAGCCGAACTTGAGCCGAAAAAATCTCGAGCTGATGACCAAGACGCAGGTGCGCCGCATCCTGCTCGACGGCAACCGTGCCGTCGGCGTCGAGGTCGAACGTGACGGCCAGATCCAGCGCATCGGCGCGCGGCGCGAGCTGATCGTCTCGGGTGGCGCGATCAATTCGCCGGTGCTGCTGCTTGCCTCCGGCATCGGCCCGGCTGCGGAGCTGGCCGAGCTTGGCATCGACGTGAAACACGATCTTCCCGGCGTCGGCAAGAATCTGCAGGACCATTACCAGTCGAGCTTTACGTTCAAGACCAACGCGACCGATACGTTGAACGAAGCCGTGATGAGCCCGGCCAAGTCGGTGAAGCTCGCGCTGGAATGGCTGCTCCGGGGATCGGGACAACTCTCGGTCGGCGCGACCGAAGCGACGCTGTTCGCGAAATCAGCCCCGACCGAGCTAGTGCCGGACATCCAGTATCAGTGCCTCAATTTTTCGATGGACGGGTTCAAGACCGGCCTGCATCGCTGGCCTGGATTTACCTTCATCTTCAGCGTGTGCCGGCCGAAAAGCCGCGGCGAGATCACGCTGCGCGACGCGGAGGGGCGCACGGCACCACGCATCCAGGCCAATTACCTGACCGACCCCGACGACATGCGTATCATGCTGGCGGCGTTTCGCATTGCCCGGCAGATCGTCGCGACCGAGCCATTTCGTTCGCTGGTGACTGAACAGATCAGGCCCGCTTTGGACATTACGAGCGACGAACAGATCGCCGATTACGTCCGGAAGTTCGGCTCGACCGTCTATCACCCCTGCGGCACCTGCCGGATGGGCGAGGATGACGGCGCCGTCGTCGATAGTCAGCTCCGCGTTCGCGGCATCGATGGTTTGCGGGTCGTCGACGCTTCAGTGATGCCGGCGATGCCGTCGCCGAACATTCACCCGGCGACGATCATGGTCGCGGAGAAGAGCTCCGATATCATCGCCAATGCGCTCGCGAACTGACGGTCGCGAAAACTCAATCAGTTCGTCTGCGCCGCCGGCGCCTTGATCTCCTGCGGCAGGATGATCGCTGCCACGATCACCAGCAAGCATAGCGCACCGAACGCCTGTAGCATCGTGACGAAGCCGCCCTTCTCATAGAGCCACGCCACCAGGCCGACGGAAGCGCCTGCCGCGGTGAAGCCGATGAAGTAGCGCACCGAGTAGGCGCGTGAACGCCACTCATCGGTGGTGTATTTGCCGACCATGGCGTCGTTGACGGTGACCTGTCCGAACGCAGCCATCACGATGCCGATGGAAGCGATGATCAGCGGCAGGTTCGACAGCGTCGCCGCGAAATACAAGAACGGCGCCAGCAGGAACGACAGCGGCAGCATCACCGTCTTTAGCGGATAGTGGTCGATCAGCCTGCCGACGGTGTATTGCGTCATCGCGCCGAACACGTAGACGCCGGCCGCGATGATGCCCAGCAGCGCCGGACTCTTGGTCACATCGGCCAGCCGCTCCGCAAACAGTTTCGGCAGCGCCACCGTGACGGCGTTGAAGGTGGTCGAAATCGCGATCACGACAATCAACAGTGCCAGCAATACCCGCCACATGTCCTGCTTGGCGATGCGCGCCTGAGCCGCCGCCTGCCTGGAGCCAGAACGGTCCTCGTGGACGACCATCTGCGCGAACGCGATGCCAATTCCGATGGTGACAATCCCCGGCACGATGAAGGCCCAGCGCCAGCCGAAATACTGCCCAATCACGCCGGTGACCAGCGCCGAGGACGCCACGCCGAGATTGCCCCAGACGCCGTTCAGGCCCATCTCGCGGCCGAGCTTGTCCGCATAGGACACGATCATCGCTGTGCCGACAGGGTGATAGATCGAGGCGAACAGGCCGATTGCCAGCAGCGCCCCGCCAAGTTGCAGCGGGGTGTCCACGAAGCCGACGGAGATCATCGACGCGCCGATGCCGATGAAGAAGATCAGCATCATGTGGCGGCGGCTCCAGCGGTCGCCGAGCCAGCCTGTGATCAACGAGCCCGCGCCGAAGGCGACGAAGCCGGGGGTGGCGTACGGCAATAGCTCCGAATAGGCCATGCCGAGCGCCGGCCCCATGATGATGACGGCGGCCGCGAAGATCAGCATCGCGTAATGGTCGATGAAATGGGCGGCATTAACGAAGGTAATCACCCTGGAGGGGCTGTTCATGGTCGATTCCCGAATCCCGCATTTTTCCCAAATAGGTTATACGGGGATGTCCTGACGGGATGTCGCCAATGAATATCGCCGAAAAGCCAATTGCCGCCATAATCGGACGCCTGACCTCGACCGGCGACGGCATCCACATGATCGCCAACAGCTACAGGAAGGGCGTCCGGCTCGACACCCACATGCACCGCGAGGCGCAGCTGGTCTATGCGGCCCGGGGCACCATGCAGGTGACGACGCCGAAAGGCCGCTGGCTGGTGCCGCCGGACCGCGCGGTGTGGGTGCCCGCACTGTCCGAGCATGCGATCGACGTGCTCGCCGATATCGAGATGCGGACGCTCTATTTCGAACTCGGCTGGCTGCAGCGCGAGGCACGCAGCCAAAGCCTGGAGGCGGAATTCGTGGTGCGGGTGTCGCCGCTGCTGCATCAGACGATACTGGCCCTGTTCGACGATCGCGGCGACCGGGAACGAACCGCGCTGCTGCTGCGGCTCGCCATGATGGAACTGGACCAGGCGGAAGACTCCGCGACCTTCATCCCGCTGCCGCGCGAGCCGCGCTGCCGGCGCGCCGCCGACATCGTGCTGGCGGACCCCACGGCCGACCACGAGATCGAGAGCCTGGCGAGCGAGGTCGGCACGTCGGTGCGGACGCTGTCGCGGTTGTTCTCGTCGGAAACACAATTGAGCTTCAAGAGCTGGTGCCAGCGCGCCCGCGTCGCCGCCGCGATTCAGAAGCTGTCGACCGAGGCCGGCGTCTCCGTCAAGCAGCTTGCCTCGGATTTAGGCTATGCCAGCGTGCCCGCGTTTTCCCATGCCTTCCGGCAGGTTACCGGAAAGACGCCGACGGAATTCGCCGGCAACAAGGAATAAACATCCGACTTTAGAGGCATGACATATTTACGTACGATCGATACGCTTGATTGTGATCGGCACCGTCCTAAATCTCATATAAGATTCCGCATTATCAGCTGGATTCGACTTAACCGCATGGCCAACGCCTTTTTTTCCGACCTGCTCTCGACGATATCAGAACGTGGCCGCACGCTGCTGCGGCGAGGTGAGCCGTCCGTCGCCCGCGAGGACGCCTCCGAACTGTTGGAGCTCTGCAAGGCGCTTTTGTCGGGCCGTGGCGAGGCAACCGGCACCGCGATGGCGCGTGAGGTGCTGGACCGCTACCACGACCTCGATACCGCCGGCCGGGTGACCTTCTTCGAAACGCTGGCCCGGGATTTCGGCCCCGACCGCGAAAAACTGTCGCAGGCGATCGAGAGCTGGCGCAGCCAGCCGAACGACAGCGATGCCAGCGATCTTCACTTCGCGTCCGAACCGCAGCGGCAGGAGCTGATCCGCCGGCTCAACCGCGCACCGGGCGGCACCAGTGACCTGGTGGCGATGCGCGCCGACCTTCTTGCTCTGATGAAGGGCAACAAGGACCTGGCCGCGCTCGACCGCGATGTGGTGCATCTGCTCTCTTCTTGGTTCAACAGGGGATTTCTCGTGCTGCGCAGGATCGACTGGTCGACACCAGCCAATATTCTGGAACAGATCATTCGGTATGAAGCCGTGCATGCGATCGGCGACTGGAACGATTTGCGACGCCGTATCGATCCCGATCGATCGCCGCTGCTACGCCTTCTTTCATCCCCAGCTCAATGACGAACCGCTGATCTTCGTCGAGGTCGCGCTGACCGAGGCGATCCCGACCGCGATCGCGCCGCTGCTCGCCGCCGAGCGTCAGCTGGTGCCGACCGAACGCGCGCGTACCGCCGTGTTCTATTCGATCTCGAATACGCAGAAGGGACTTGGCGGGATTTCGTTCGGCAGCTTCCTGATCAAGCAGGTGGTCGAGGAATTGCGGCGCGAATTGCCGAAGCTCGACACGTTCATCACGCTGTCGCCGGTGCCGGGCTTCATGCAATGGCTGAAGCAGGCCGAGGACGTTCCCCTCAGCGACGAGGAACGCACGCTGCTGGAAAATCTCGACAAGCCCGACTGGTTCGAGAACGCGGAACTGACCGCGCAGCTACGGGCCGTGGTCGAGCCGCTGGCGGCGCATTATTTCCTTAAAGCCCGTACGTCGAAGGGCCGGTTGATCGATTCGGTGGCGCGCTTCCATATCGGCAACGGCGCGCGGCTGGAAAAGATCGACTGGCTCGGCGATCTCTCGCCGAAGGGTCTGCGTGAATCCGCCGGCGTCATGGTCAACTATCTCTACCGCCTCGAAGACATCGAGAAGAACCACGAGGCCTACGCCAACCAGGGCGAGATCGCCGCTTCCAGCGCGGTGAAGAAGATGCTCAAGACCGAGGGCCGGCGCCTGCTGGATATGCGACTGTCGTTGACGGGCGAGTAATCCACTCGCCGGTCCTCAACTGGATTCATCGCGCATGACTTCCGACGTCGTGCCTTCCAGCGATCAAGCCATCACGACGCCAAAGCCCGTCGATCCGGGCCGGCGCATCGACGCCATCGATGCCTTGCGCGGCGTCGCGTTGTTTGGGGTTCTCGCCATGAACCTCGTGATGGGATTCCGCGTTTCCTTCTTCGAACAGTTCCTGGTCGCCAAGACCAGCGGGTCTCCGATCGATCGCGTCGTGGAAACGATCCTGATCGTTGGCATCGACCTGAAAGCATTCGCGCTGTTCTCGCTGCTGTTTGGCATCGGCCTTGCCATTCAGTTCGAACGGCTTGAAGCGAGCCCGCGGCGCGCGCAGTTGCTGGTGCGCCGGCTGGCGCTACTGTTGGCGATCGGCCTCATACATCTCTGCCTGATTTGGCACGGCGACATCCTCACCGAATATGCGCTGGCCGGATTGATCGTGCTACCGCTGCTATGGGGGCCGCGCTGGTTTCTGGCATGCGGTGCGCTGGCGTTTTTGACGCTGTATCTCTTGATGCAGGCGCATCCCCCAAATGGGTTGTTCCCCGACACGTCGGCATTCGCGCGCGCCGTCGCCGAGGAACGCCTCATCTATCCCACCGGCGAATATGCCGACGTGCTGGCGTTGCGGCTACGCGAATTGCATCTCATTCCTCCTCTGCACGCCTTCATTTTCCCGCGCACCATCGGCCTGTTTCTGCTCGGCGCCTTCGCCTGGCGCAGCGGCATCCTGCGGACGCCGCATCAAGGCCTGATGTTCGTCATCGCCGCCGCCGGGATTGCCGGCGGCGCGACCTTGACGATCCTCGGCTTTCTCAAGAGCCCCATGTTTCCCGATGCTTCCGGCACGATCCTGCTGGCGCTGGGTTATGCCGCGGCCATCATCGGCATCGCCAATCTCGCAAGCGGCAAAACCTTGCTTGGCTGGGCCGCGCCGCTGGGACGGATGGCCTTCACCAATTACCTGATGCAATCGCTGATCTTCAGCTGGATGTTCTACGGCTACGGCCTCGGCCTGTTCGGCAAGCTCGGCGTCACCAGCGCACTGGCCATCGGCATTGCCGTCTATGTCGCGCAGGTACTGTTCAGCAAATGGTGGCTCGGTCGCTACCGCTACGGCCCGGTCGAATGGCTGTGGCGCACGCTGATGTATGGCGCGGCGCAGCCGATGAGATTGTCATCAGCCGCGAAGCCCGCGAGCACGTGATCGCACTCGTTCAGACCTTGTATTCATAGAGCAATCGAGCCCGAATGGTGCCTTCCAGCGCCCTTATGTCCGCGAGCACGCGCTCGCCGTCGGCGGCCGACGCATCGGCGTCAAGCACCACATAGCCCACGTCGTGAGCGGTCTCGTAATATTGCGCGGCGATGTTGACGGCATGGCGCGCCAGCACTTCGTTCAAGCGCCCGAGCATGCCCGGCAGGTTACGCTGCACCTGAATGAAACGCGTGCCCGACGGCCGCGGTGGCAACTGAACCTGGGGGAAGTTGACGGCGCCCATGGTCGATCCGGAATCGCTGTAGTCGACCAGCTTGCGCGCGACTTCGGCGCCGATGCGCTCCTGCGCCTCCTCGGTCGACCCGCCGATGTGCGGCGTCAGGATGACGTTCTCCAGCCCCTGCAGCGGCGAGACGAACTGGTCGGCGTTCGAGCGCGGCTCGACCGGAAAGACGTCGACCGCGGCACCACGAAGCCTGTTTTCGCGCAGCGCCTCGGCGAGCGCTTCGAGGTCCACGACCGTACCGCGGCTGTTGTTGATGAAATACGCCCCCTGCTTGATCGCGCGGATTTCCTCGCGACCGATCATGCCGTGGGTGGCGGCGGTTTCCGGCACATGCAGGCTCACGACATCGCTCTGCGCCAGGAGTTCATGCAGGCTTGCGGTCGGCTCGGTATTTCCGTGACGAAGCTTGTCGGTGTGATCATAGAAGATCACCCGCATGCCCAGCGCCTCCGCGAGGTTGGAAAGCTGCGAGCCGATATTGCCGTAGCCGATGATACCGAGCGTCTTGCCCCTCACCTCGTAGCTGTCGTCGGCCGACTTGTCCCAGCGCCCCTCATGGGCGGCGTTGGAGCGCGCCACGATCCGGCGCAGCAGGATAACGATCTCGCCAATCACGAGTTCTGCCACGCTCCGCGTGTTGGAAAACGGCGCGTTGAACACCGGTATGCCGGCTCGGCGCGCCGCGTCGAGGTCCACCTGGTTGGTGCCAACGCTGAAACAGCCGACCGCGATCAGGCGATCCGCGGCCTCGAGAACATCAGCGGTGATTTGCGTGCGCGAGCGGATCCCAAGCAGATGCACGCCCTTGATGGCCTCCTTGAACGCATCGCCCTCGAGCGCTTTCGGCAGTCGCGTCATGTTGGAATAGCCGGCAGCCTCGATCATCTGCGCGGCGCTGTCGTTGACGCCTTCAAGGAGCAAGACCCGGATCTTGTCCTTTGCGAGCGAGAGTCGGGGAAGCGAGGTGGCCAAGATCGTGGCATCCTTCAACATTGGATTGCTTCGTCGGTTCGCTCCCTTGCGCAAACGTTTCGCGTTTGTCGCAGGCAACGACGATCAGGTGGAAGGCTTATTATCCCGGAAATACGGTTCGACCGCGCCGTGCACCTTGATGGTCAGCGGGTTGCCGTAGCGGTCCTTGGCGTTGCCGGCGGTGACGCGCACCCAGCCCTCGCTGATGCAGTATTCCTCGACATTGGTTTTCTCGACGCCCTTGAAGCGGATGCCGACATCGCGCGCGAGAATCTCGGCGTTGTGATACGGGCTGTTCGGATCGACCGAGAGGCGGTCGGGGAATTCGTCGTTCATCGCTTTGTTGGTCTCGCTCATAGCAGTGCCTCGATATCTTTTCTCATTCCGTCGGGCGTCGCGGTCGGCGCATAGCGTCCGGTCGCCCGGCCCGACCGGTCGACCAGGAATTTGGTGAAGTTCCACTTGATGGACGGCCCCAGCAATCCCGACTTCGCATTCTTCAGATGATTGAACAATGGATGCGCCTGGTTGCCGTTGACGTCGATCTTGGCGAACATCGGAAACGTCACGTCATATGTGCTCTTGCAAAACTCCCCGATCTGCCCGGCGTCGCCCGGCTCCTGCCCGCCGAACTGGTTGCAGGGAAAGCCGAGTACGGCAAAGCCGCGCGCCGCGAAATCGCGATGCAGCTGTTCCAGCCCCTTATACTGCGGCGTGAATCCACAGGCGCTCGCGGTGTTGACGATCACGAGCACCTGACCCTCAAACCGCGTCAACGGAACATCTTCGCCGGCGAGCGACTGCGCCGTGAAATCATAAACGCCTGCCATGGTCTTCTCTGTTCAATCAGCCGGATCGATCGCCGCCGACGGCGTTCCGCCGGCCTCGATTGCCTCGCCGGCAGCAAGGCATAAATCCTCGCGATAACGGCCGGAAACCAGTTGCACGCCGACGGGCACGCGCCCGACCAGTCCGGTCGAGACCGTTAGCCCGGGAAGCCCCATGAAGGGAATGGCAATTTGCGGCAATTGGGCATGCCAGACGCGCGCAAACGATGCCTCGTCCTTGCGGTCGAACTGATCGGGGAACGGCAATTCGCCCGATACCGGCATCAGCAGCACGGCATAATTTTCGAACAGCGCCAGCCATTCCCGGGTCAGCGTCGCGCGCCGCGTCAGCGCCTTCGACAGGTCGAACGGATGAACTTTGGCGCGGTTGCCGCGCAGGCAGGCCAGCGCGCCGGGATCGCCTTCGCGCTCGGCCATTTCCAGCTGCGCCTCATAGCCGTCGCCAAGCCAGAGTTTGGTCTGCAGATCGGCGGCTTCCCGCAGTGGCGGCGTGTTGGAAATTTCCTCGACGATCCAGCCGGCCCGCTCGAGCCGCTTGCCGGCGTCGGCGACGGCTGCCTTCACCTCGGGCACGGGATCGAGGCCATCGGGGTTGAGGCACATCGCGACGCGCTTGGGCATTGCCGGCCCTTCGAGCGGCGCCGGCACCCACCAGGGATCTCGATGATCTTTCGCCGACATCGCGGCCAGCGCGATCCTGATATCGCCGACGGTGCGCGCCAGCGGGCCCGAGACGGCGCTGATCTGCGGCCCGATCGGCCGTTCGGGCAAGCCCGCATTGAACGCCGGAATGCGGCCAAGGGTCGGCCGCAGGCCGTGCACGCCGCAGGCATAGGCGGGATAGCGGATCGACCCGGCGATATCGGTGCCGTGCGCGATATGGCCGATACCGGCCGCAACCGCGGCCCCCGCGCCGCCGGACGAGCCGCCCGGGGTGATCGAGGGATCGCGCGGATTTTTGGTGTCGCCATGGATGAGGTTGCTGGTGAACCAGCGGTAGGAAAACGCCGGGCAATTGGTGCGGCCGAGAATGACGGCGCCGGATTTGCGCAGATTATCGATCACCGGGTTATTGCTCTTGGCGATGGCGTCGCGCTGAAGCTTCAACCCGTTGGTAGTGGCAAAGCCTTCCTGGTCGATATTGACCTTCACGGTGACCGGCACGCCGCCGAGCAGACCGGCATCTTCGCCACGCCCGATGGCGGCATCGACCGCGGAAGCCTGCGCCAGCACGTCCTCAGGCCTGTGGTCGACCACGGCATTGATTTTGGGGTTGACCGCGTCCAGCCGCGCCAGGCCAGCGGTCGCCGCCTCCTTTGCCGAGACTTTCTTCGACCTGATCAGCGCAGCCAATTCCGCCGCCGACAGGCGCCATAGATCCTGCATGCAAAACTCCATACCGATTGGCGCCCTTTTAGAGCGTTTTCCAGCGAAGTGGAAACCGGTTCGCGGCCAGAAAACGCGTCAAGTCAAAGATCCAGCGCCGGGCGCAGGGCAATGCCAGCGGGCTCGCCGCCCGGATTCTAGCGCATACGGGCGATGTAGTAGGCGAGATCGGTGATCTGCTCTGTCGTGATCGGGCCCATCACGTCGGCCATGCTGCCGTCATAGCCGTGGCGGCTGTTGTCCTTGTATTCGGCAAGGGTCTTGCCGAGGTAGTCCTCGCGCTGGTTGGCGATGCGCGGGACGTTTTCCTTGCCGGACAAATCCGGATTGTGACAGGTGTCGCAGCGGTGCTGCTGCACCAGCGCCAGACCGCGCTGCAACCGCGCAGGGTCGCCGGCGTCAGCCGGAGCTGCGGGCTTTGGCATTTTGGCGATGAAATCGGAAAACAGGCGGAGGTCGTCGTCGGTCAGCGGCTTCGCCATCTCGTTCATCGGCTCGAAGACGCGCAGTTTTTCGCGGAACATGAACAGCTGAATCAGCGTGTAAGGCGCCTGCTGCCCGCCGAGCGAAGGGGTGTTCTCGGTCTCGGACCGGCCCTTTTCGCCATGACAGGCGAGACACGGCTCGATGCGTTGTTCGATGGTTTCGGCCGATACGGACGTTGCGATCAACGCAAACGCCAGCGCGGCTATTGTTCTACGCATCGGCCTACTCCACACACTCCGTCATTCCGGGGCGATGCGTAAGCATCGAACCGGAATGACTGCTACTCGCAATGACGATGAGACTACTGCTTCGCCGCCACCTTCTGCTTGCCGTAGGTGATGCGATAGACCGCACCGTTCCAGTCGTCGGAGACCAGCAACGAACCGTCCTTCATCTGCAACACATCGACCGGGCGGCCGATATATTTGTTGTCTTCCACGAAGCCGGTGAGGAACGGCTCCAGCGACTTCATCGTGCCGTCCTTGTTGAACTTTGCGACCACGAGGTCGCCGCCGACTTTCTTGGAGCGGTTCCACGAGCCGTGCCGCGCGATGATGGCGACGTTCTTGTAGGCTTTGGGGAACATGCTGCCGGTGTAGAAGCGCATCCCAAGCGAAGCGGAATGCGGTCCCAGGAGGCCGACCGGCGCGGTGAACTCGCTGCAGGATTTGCCCCAGCCGAATTCGGGATCGACGATATTGCCCTGCAGGCAGTAGGGCGCGCCGAAATGTTCGCCGACCTTGGTGATGCGATTCAACTCGTCCTCGGGCACGTCTTCCGACATCCAGTCGCGGCCATTGTCGGTGAAGTAGAGCTGCTTGGACTCCGGATGCCAGTCGAACCCGACGGTGTTGCGGACGCCGCGGGCGATCACTTCCGCGCCCGAACCGTCAAGATTCATCCGCCGGATCAGGCCATGCTCGTCGTCGTTGAGCACATTGTTGCCGGGCTGGCCGACCGGCACGTAAAGCTTGTTGTCGGGACCGATGCCGATGAACTTCCAGCCATGGGCCTCGTCCTTCGGCAGCTTGTCGAAGATCACGACAGGCTTCGGCGGATTGTCCAGATTATCCTCGACCTTCTCGATCTTGGAGATCTTCGACAGTTCGCCGATGTAGAGCGTGCCGTCCTTGAAGGCGAGGCCGTTCGGACGGTACAGACCGGAGGCCAGCACCTTGACCTCGCGTTTGCCGTCCTTGTTGACGATGGCATAGACCTTGTCGATCAGGCGGCTGCCGACGAACACCGTCCCTTTGTCGCCGACCGCGAGCGAGCGCGCGTTCGCCAGGCCGGCGGCATAGACTTCGATGTTGAAGCCGGCCGGCACTTTCAGTTTTGCGATCGGCAATTTGTCCGGCGCCGCGGCAATCGGCGGCGGCGCGATCGGCGCGAGCTTGGCGGCGGCCTCGCTCGCGGGACGCCCGATCAACGGCGATCCCGGCGGAAGCGCGGGCGCGGCCGCAGGCGCTGCGCCGGCGGCTGGCGGTGTGGCGGGCTGCTGGGCAGCGGCGCCAAGCGTGAAGGCACTGAGCAAGGCACCGGCCAGCAAAAGGCTGCGCGGCGCCGACGAATGGCTGATCATGGGTCGTTTCTCCCTGGCGGAAGCCTTTGACTCAACACGTGGCGCATGAAGGCGCCGACGCCGGTGGCTTTCCGGGCGGCAATCTCCAATATTTCTTCGTCGATGCGCAACTGGAAACATGCGCGACCGAAACGGCGTCCACCGAATGGGCGACTGACGCATCCCGCTTCAGTGCTTGGTGACGGAGCCGCCGGGGGCATCGAGGATCGCTTCGGCGAACGGAAACTCCAGCACGATCTCGCCGTCGTCGTCGGTCACCTCGATGATCGCGCTCAGCAGCGCACCATCGGCGCCGTCGGTCTTGAGCAGTTCACGGATCATGGCGCGCGCCATTTCCCAAGCGCGGTCGGGATCGACGAGCACTTCGCCGTCGGGGTCGGAAATCAGCTCATCGCCGATACGGGTGTTAAAGTAATATCGCGGCATCGGCGGAAACCTGGCTCCGGTTCAGGGCCCCGCAACCGGAGGCCGTCCCTAACTCACAAGTTCTTTATACGGAGCCGGCAGCGCCCCGTTGCATCCAGAATTGTCATTACCGAAGGTGCGAACAACCGCGAAACACTTGATCCCACGTTGTTTTGACCGGGATTCCCCCCACAATTCCGTGAAACCACTTTGCAGCGCAACATAGACAAAAGCGGGTTCCAGGCAAAAGATTTAACTGGCGAACTTTTTGATCCGCAGTAGTTTAACTTACAAGGGCGGAATTCGTCCGATAGCCAAGGGAGAGCCAGATGGCCTGGAAAGCACCGAAAATCGTCGAAGTGTCGGTCGGCATGGAAATCAACATGTATATGTGCGCCACCCGCAAGTAAGCGGCGTCGCGTTTCACATTTCACGCAGGTGGACTTCCGGGCCTGACACGTTCCCGATAGCGGAACTGTGTCCGAGGCCCAAGTTCACCTCGTGGCGTTTCAAGCCCACCTCGTGGCGTTTGTAATCTTTCAAGCGTTCGTAATCTTTCAAGGCTGTAAGCTCCAGGAGACGGATCATGCTTCGCGTCGTCGTCCTGGGCGCCGCGGCAGGTGGCGGCGTTCCGCAATGGAATTGTGGATGTCCGGTGTGTCGGAAGGCACGAAACGAAAATCCCGAACTTCGCAGCACCCAGGCTTCGATCGCGGTCAGCGCCGACGGCGCGCACTGGTTTCTGATCAATGCCTCCCCCGACCTGCGTCAGCAACTTATTGCGACACCGCAGCTTCACCCCAAGGCCGGACAGCTCAGACACAGCCCGATCGCCGGCGTGATCCTGACCAATGGCGAAGTCGATGCGGTCGCTGGACTGCTGTCGATGCGCGAGGGCTCACCCTTCACCGTCTATGCGCATGAGCGGGTCCTTGCGATTTTGCGATCCAACAGCATCTTTAACGTGCTGGGCGAAAACAACGTGAAACGGCGACCGATCGCGCCGGACGTCGCATTCGAGCCGGCCCTGCCCGACGGCGCGCCGTCCGGCATGGAAATCCTCCCCTTCACGGTTCCGGGCAAGGGCGCGTGGTACCTCGAAGGCAAGGCCCATCCGGAAGGCGGCGATGCTTCGGGCGACACGCTGGGGCTTCGGATTCTGGACAAAGCCGGCGGCAAGTACTTCTATTTCCTGGCCGCCTGCGCAAGAGTGACCGACGATCTGAAGTCACGTTTGGCGGGCGCCGGGCTGGTGTTCTTCGACGGCACCGTGTGGCGGGATGACGAATTGATCGTGCAGGGCCTGGGCACCAAGACGGGACAAGGGATGGGACATATCTCAATGTCGGGCGAACATGGCGCGATCGAGAGCCTTGCCGGCTTGGATATCGGCCGCAAGATGTTCCTGCATATCAACAACTCCAACCCCGCGTTGCTCGCCGGATCGGACGAGCGAAAGGCCGTGGAGCAAAGCGGCTGGCAGATTCCAGCCGATGGAACGGAGATCACGCTGTGAACGTCGTGGCCAAGGAGAAAATGACCGCTGAAATAACCGCCCTGTCGATCGGCAAGGGCACGATGCTCAACAGCGCCGAGGAACTGGAAGCGATGCTCCGCCACATCGGCGCGACGCGCTATCACAATCTGCATCCATTTCATCGGCTGCTGCATGGCGGCAAGCTCAACAAGGGTCAGGTGCAGGCCTGGGCGCTGAACCGCTATTTCTACCAGAGCACGATCCCGCTCAAGGACGCGATGGTGATCTCGCGGTTTCGCGACCGCGCCACCCGGGTCGAATGGCGGCACCGGATCGAGGATCACGACGGCAATATCGGCAGCGAAGGCGGCATCGAGCGCTGGCTGAAGCTGACCGAGGGGCTCGGGCTCGACAGCGCCTATGTGGAATCCACCGAAGGCATTTTGCCGGCGACGCGGTTTGCGGTGGAAGCCTACGTGCATTTCTGCCGTGACAAGACGCCGCTGGAGGCAATCGCCTCCTCGCTCACGGAATTGTTCGCGCCAAACCTGCATGAGGAGCGTATCTCCGGCATGCTGAAGCACTATGATTTCGTGAACCCCGACATCATGAGCTATTTCAGCCGCCGCCTGACGCAGGCCCCCCGCGACGCCAATTTCGCGCTGGATTACGTGAAAGCCAACGCGACGACGCCGAAGGAGCGCGAGGCGGTTTGCAATGCGCTGATCTTCAAGACCAATGTGCTTTGGGTTCAGCTCGACGCGCTGTATCATGCCTATGTCGAGGGCCACATACCGCCCGGGGCATTTGTGCCCCAAGGAAACTAATAAACGGAAATTGACGAACGGGACTGGCGATCGATGGCAGCAGGCCGCAACATCAGTGTCAGCGAGGCGAGCCGGCCGAAATTGCCGCGGCACGCCAAGCTGAAATTCGATGAGACGCGGCAGGTCTGGGTGATCCTGGCGCCGGAGCGCGTGCTGGCGCCGGACGAGATCGCTGTGGAAGTGCTGCAGCTCTGCGACGGCGTGCGCAGCGTCGGCGACATGGCCGATCAGCTCGCTGCCAAATATGCGGCGCCGCGCGAGGCGATCCTGACCGACGTCATCGGGATGCTGCAGGATCTCGCCGACAAGGGTTTTCTGACCGAAGCGCGCGAGAAAACGCCATGAGCGACATTCTCGCCGAGGGCAAAACGGCCGGCACCACTCCCAGTGACGGGCTTGCGGTTCTGGAATCGCAGCGCTCGACCGCGGAGACGTTCGGGATTCCGCTCGCCGTGCTCGCCGAGCTGACACACCGCTGCCCGCTGCAGTGCCCCTATTGCTCCAACCCGATCGAACTCGACCGCGGCGGCACCGAGCTGACGACCGAAGAGTGGAAGAAGGTTTTGAGCGAGCTTGCCGAGATCGGCGTGCTGCAGATCCATTTCTCCGGCGGCGAACCCACCGCGCGCAAGGACCTGGTAGAGCTGGTGCAGCATGCGACCGATGTCGGGCTGTACAGCAATCTCATCACCTCGGCGGTGCTGCTGACCAAGGGAAAACTGTCGGCATTGGCCGATGCCGGCCTCTGCCACGTGCAGATCAGTTTCCAGGGCAACGAGCCCATGGTAGCGGACCGCGTCGCTGGATTGAACAAGGCGCACGAGAAGAAGATCGAGGCCGCGAAGTGGACGCGGGAGCTCGACCTTCCGCTGACGGTCAACGCCGTCATGCACCGCCAGAACCTGCATCAGCTCGCCGACATCATCCAGATGGCTGTCGATCTCGATGCCGACCGGCTGGAAGTCGCCAACGTGCAGTATTACGGCTGGGCGCTGAAAAACCGCGCTGCGCTGATGCCGACGATCGAGCAGATCGACGAGACCAGCCGCATCGTCGAGGAAGCCGCCGTGCGGCTGAAGGGCATTCTCGCCATCGACTATGTGGTGCCGGACTATTATGCGCTGCGGCCGAAGAAGTGCATGGGCGGCTGGGGCCGGCAGTTCTTCAACATCTCGCCTGCCGGCAAGGTGCTGCCCTGTCACGCCGCCGAGAGTATCACCGGGCTCGAATTCGAATCGGTGCGCTCCAACCATTCGATCGCGTGGATCTGGCAGAACTCCGAAGCTTTCAATCGCTATCGCGGCACCGGCTGGATGCCCGAGCCGTGCAAGAGTTGCGAGTTCAAGGAAGTCGACTTCGGCGGCTGCCGTTGCCAGGCTTTTGCGCTGACCGGCGACGCCGGCAATACCGACCCCGCCTGCACGCTGTCGCCGATGCATGAGCAGATCTTCAAGCAGGCCGAGCGCGAGGCGGCGGCGCACCAGGACCGCTTCCTCTATCGCAATTTCGCCGGCGGCACGCTGGAGACGGAAGGCAAGCATGGCGCCTGACGCCGACGCCGGCAAATCCGTCAAACGCGCCGATCCGTTTGCGCCACTGACATCGGAACAACTCGTCGTCGGCGACGGCCACGACATCTATGTCGAAAGCGGCGGCCGCGTCGGCGGCATCCCCGCGGTCTATCTGCATGGCGGGCCCGGCAGCGGTTGCCAACCGGATCATCGCCGGCTGTTCGACCCCGAACGCTTTCACGCGGTACTGTTCGACCAGCGCGGCGCCGGCCGCAGCCGGCCCAAGGGCCGCCGCGACGCCAACACCTTGCCGCACCTGATCGCGGACATGGAAGCGATCCGCGAAAAGTTCGGCTTCCAGCGCTGGATGGTCGTTGGCGGCTCCTGGGGCGCGACACTGGCGCTGGCGTATGCGCAGGCCCATCCCGACCGCGTCACCGGCATCGTGCTGCGCGCCACTTTCCTCGGTACGATCCAGGAAATCGAAAACGGTTTTCTCAACGTGCTGCCGCGGTTCTATCCCGGCCTTTACAGCGACTTCATCGGCGCCCTGCCCGAAGACGAACGCGCGCAGCCGATACAGGCCTATTTCCGCCGCATCCTCGATCCCAATCCCGACGTGAATATTCCGGCGGCGCGGGCTTGGGGCGAAACCGAACGCATTCTTTCCGAGCACACGCCGAACCGCACGCGCTTCGATCCGGCAGCGCTAGCTACATCGCGGAGCCTGCCGGCCACGCCGTTCATGGAAGCGCACTACTTCGCCAATAACTGCTTCATGCAGCCGAACCAGTTGTTGCGCGAAGCGGGCCGCCTCCAAGGCATCCCCGGCATCATCGTGCAGGGCCGCTACGACCTGCTGTGTCCGCCCGCAACCTCGCACGCGCTTGGCGCGGTGTGGTCCGACGCCGAAATCCGTTTTGTCGAAGGCGCCGGCCACACGCTGTACGATCCCGGTGTCCGCGACGCCGTGATGAAGGCGATCGCGGACATGGCTTCGAGAATCAGCAAGTAGGAATCAAGAAAAATGCCGATGGCGGGTAAAGGCATGCTGCTGACGTCGATGAACATCGACGCCTCGCACGAGGCCGAATTCAATCGCTGGTACGACCGCGAGCATCTGGAGGAACGCGTCGCGATCGACGGCTTCCTCGAAGCCCGCCGTTATGTCGCGCATGACGGCAACCCGAAATATCTCAGCCTCTACTCGACCAAAACCTTCGAAGTGCTGGACAGCCCGGCCTATCGCATGGCACTCGCGAACCAGACCGCATGGTCGAAGGCCAACATCGTCCGGTTCCAGAACATGATCCGCGCGGTCGCGCGCATCACGGTCAGCCGCGGCACCGGCCGCGGCGCGGTGCTCGGCATCGTCAGGCTGCGTCCGGCTGGCGGCGAGGACAGGCTGCGTACCGCCTTGCGTGAGCAACTCGATCCCGCAGAACTTGACGGGATCATCTCCATGCACCTGATCGAGAGCGATCCGGCGCTGTCGAAGCCAATCACCGATGACCCCTCCACGCCCAATCCCGGCGCCGGCGACTGGTTCGTGCTGATCGACGGGACCGATGTCGGTGCAGTGGCTGCGACCATGCCACGGCTCAGCGGCAACCCCGCCTTGAAGCCGCTGATCGTATCTAGCGGCGTCTACCGGCTGATGTTCGATCTGGCGAAGAGCGATATCAGCGGCTAGCGGGACAGCGCTCGATCTGCCGGAAATCGGCCACACCAAAACACCGATGAAGGCGCTGTTAACCAACTATCGTCGCTCTGCTCGCCACATAAGGCGCCATTCTACGACTGAACTGCGCATGCGTTATCGCATCCGCGCATGTCGATCTGCGCGACATGCGCGAAGTTGTCGCGCTCGAACAAGCTGCAGCTGCACATGCTGCACCGCCGCATTCGCACACGAATGCAACAGTCCGAGATTCCATGCAGTTGAAAGCGGCAGATCGCGCAAAATTGCCTTTGTACCGCGTCTGGAATGGATCTAATAAGACAACCCTATGATCCAATTCAAAAACCACAAGAACGCTCTGTAAGCGTTCGCAGGCAAAATGAGGCCGCGTTGAAGTTGCCGACGCGGACAAGGTAGGAATGAAACCGACTGATATTTCGGCGCCAGACTACTTTCATAAAGTCGTCGATTGCCAATGGGCCTGTCCCGCTCACACGCCAGTTCCTGAATACATTCGTCTGATTGCCGATGGGCGGTATAGCGACGCCTATATGATCAACTGGAAATCGAATGTGTTTCCGGGAATCCTGGGACGCACCTGCGATCGCCCGTGCGAGCCGGCGTGCCGCCGCGGCCGTGTCGAGGAAACGCCGGTTGCGATCTGTCGCCTGAAGCGCGTTGCCGCCGACTTCAAGGACGACGTCAAGCATCGCATGCCAAAACCGCTGGCAAAGAACGGCAAGCGTATCGCGCTGGTCGGCGGCGGTCCAGCTTCGCTTGCGGTAGCGCGTGATCTCGCCCCGCTCGGCTATCACTGCACGGTGTTCGACGCCGATCCCAAGGCGGGCGGCATGATGCGCAGCCAGATTCCAAAATTCCGCCTGCCCGACACCGTGATCGACGAGGAGACCGGCTACATCCTCAACCTCGGCGTCGAGTTCAAGGGCGGCCATCGCATCGACAGCCTTAAGAAACTGCTCAACGAGAAGTATGACGCGATCTTCATCGGCTCGGGTGCGCCGCGCGGCCGCGAACTCGAGATCCCCGGCCGCAAGGAAGCGGCCGCCAATATCCATATCGGCATCGAGTGGCTGTCATCCGTCTCGTTCGGCCATGTCGAGAAGATCGGCAAGCGTGTCATCGTGCTCGGCGGCGGCAACACCGCGATGGATTGCTGCCGCACCGCGCGCCGGCTCGGCGGCGAGGACGTCAAGGTGGTCGTGCGATCCGGCTTCGAGGAGATGAAGGCGAGCACCTGGGAAAAGGAAGACGCCATCCACGAGGATATCCCGATCCTGAATTTCATGGTGCCGGTGGCGTTCAAGCATGTCGCAGGCAAGCTGATCGGGGTCACCTTCCAGAAGGTGAAGGCCGAATACGACGCCAAGGGCCGCCGCAACCTGGTTCCGTCGGGCGAGCCCGACCAGACCATTCCCTGCGACGACGTGCTGGTCGCCGTAGGTCAGGAGAACGCGTTCCCCTGGATCGAGCGCGATTGCGGCATCGAGTTCGACAAGTGGAACATGCCGCAGGTCGATGCCAAGACGTTCGCTTCGACGAATCCGAAGGTGTTCTTCGGCGGCGACGCCGCATTCGGCCCGAAGAACATCATCTGGGCGGTCGCGCACGGCCATGACGCCGCGCTGTCGATCCACAAGATGCTGTCGGGCGAGGACATCACAGAGCGCCCGCTTCCCGAAGTGCATGTTTCTTCGCAGAAGATGGGCATCCACGAGTGGAGCTACGACAACGATATCTCCGGCGACAAGCGCTACAAGGTGCCGCATCGCGACAAGGTGATTGCGCTAAAGGACATCAAGACCGAGGTCGAGCTTGGCTATGACGTGAAGCTCGCGCTCGGCGAGGCGCAGCGCTGCCTGAACTGCGACGTGCAGACCGTGTTCTCGGCGCCCGCTTGCATCGAATGCGACGCCTGCGTCGACATCTGCCCGATGGACTGCATCACCTTTACGGAAAACGGCGAGGAAGCGGATTTGCGGGAGCGGCTGAAAGCACCCTCACCGCATCCCGACCAGGCGCTGTATGTCGCCGAAGGGCTCAAGACCGGGCGCGTCATGGTCAAGGACGAAGACGTCTGCCTGCATTGCGGATTGTGTGCCGAGCGCTGCCCGACCGGTGCCTGGGACATGCAAAAGTACCTCATCGATATGACTCACGCAGGTTCGACATGCCAGACCAAAGCCCGATCAGCAGCGTAAACGACTTCGTCGTCCGCTTCGCCAACGTCAACGGCTCCGGTTCGGCGAGTGCCAACGAGCTGTTCGCGCGCTCGATCCTGCGCCACGGCGTGCCGGTTTCCCCGCGCAACATCTTCCCCTCCAACATCCAGGGCCTGCCGACCTGGTATGAGGTGCGGGTGACGGAGGCCGGCCATCTCGGCGCCCGCGGCGGCGGCGTCGACATGATGGTGGCGATGAACCCGCAGACCTGGGACAAGGACGTCGCCTCGATCGAGCCGGGCGGCTATCTGTTCTACGATTCGACCAAGCCGATGCCGACGGCGAAATTCCGTAGCGACATCACCGTGATCGGCGTGCCGCTGACCGCGATCACCAATTCGACCTATACCGATCCGCGCCAGCGCCAGCTGTTCAAGAACATCATCTATCTCGGCGCGATGTGCGCGCTGCTCGACATGGACCCGAAGATTGTCGAGCAACTGATCTCCGAACAGTACAAGGGCAAGGAAAAGCTGCTGTCCTCCAACATCCACGCGCTGCATCTCGGCCGCGACTGGGCGCTGCAGAATTTGAAATGCCCGGTCGGGCTGCAGGTGAAGAAGGCCGACAAGGTCGGCGACCGCATCTTCATGGAAGGCAACAGCGCGGCCGCGCTCGGCGCGGTCTATGGCGGCGCCACCGTCTGCGCCTGGTATCCGATCACGCCGTCGTCGTCGGTGGCGGAAGCCTTCACCAGCCACTGCAAGAAGCTGCGCCACGACCCGAAAACCGGCAAGGCGAAATACGCGATCGTGCAGGGCGAGGACGAACTGGCCTCGATCGGCATCGTGATCGGCGCCTCCTGGAACGGCGCGCGGGCTTTCACCGCGACGTCCGGCCCCGGCATCTCGCTGATGACCGAGTTCATCGGCCTGAGTTATTTCGCGGAAATTCCGGGCGTGATCATGAACATCCAGCGCGCCGGCCCCTCGACCGGCATGCCGACGCGCACCCAGCAATGCGACATCATTGCCTGCGCCTATGCGTCCCATGGCGACACCAAGCATGTGCTGCTGTTCCCGGAAGATCCGGCGGAGGCGTTCGAATTCGCCGGCCATTCGTTCGACTTGGCCGAACGGCTGCAGACCATGATCTTTCTGATGCTCGACCTCGACATCGGCATGAATCACCGGCTGTGCCGTCCACTGAAGTGGGACGAAAACCAGCAATATGACCGCGGCAAGGTGATGACCGCGGAGATGCTTGACGAGCCCGGCCGCGATTTCGGCCGCTATCTCGATGTGGACGGCGACGGCATCCCCTACCGCACGTATCCGGGCACGCATCCGACCAAGGGCTCGTTCTTCACCCGCGGTACATCGCGCGACCGCTACGCGCGCTATTCAGAGGAAGGCGCCGTCTACGCCGACAACATGCAGCGGCTGGTGCGCAAGTTCGAGACCGCGCAGGACATGGTGCCGCGGCCGTTGCAGGCCAACGCTGCCAAGCCGACCAAATACGGCGTGCTCTATTTCGGCTCGACCGCGCCAGCGATGGACGAGGCGATCGGGCTGTTGGAGGCGCGCGGGCATCAGCTCGACCGCATGCGCATCCGCGCCTTCCCGTTCCACTCCAGCGTGGCAAGCTTCATCGCCGACCATGATTTCGTGTACGTGGTCGAGCAGAACCGCGACGGCCAGTTGCGGCAGCTGATCGTCAACGAGAACGGCATCGACCCGGTGCGGCTGATACCGATCCTGCACTATGACGGCACGCCGATCACTGCCCGCTTCATCGCCAACACGATCGGCGACCATCAGGACCGTCTCAAGGTGACCCCTCTCCGCAAGGCCGTGTCATGACCTATATTGCAAAGCCGAAATTCCAGCATCCCGGCCTGCCGAAGAACGATCTCGGCTACACCCATCGCGACTACGAGGGCAAGATCTCGACGCTGTGCGCCGGCTGCGGCCACGACTCGGTCACTGCCTCGATCATCGAGGCCTGTTACGAGCTGTCGATCGAACCGCATCGCGTCGCAAAAATTTCCGGCATCGGCTGTTCGTCGAAGACACCGGATTACTTCCTCGGCAATTCGCACGGCTTCAACTCAGTTCACGGCCGCATGCCGTCGGTGCTCACCGGCGCCAATCTCGCCAACCGCGACCTGATCTATCTCGGCGTCTCCGGGGACGGCGACTCGGCCTCGATCGGCTTCGGCCAGTTCGCGCATTCGATCCGGCGCGGCGTCAACATGACCTACATCGTCGAGAACAACGGCGTGTACGGCCTGACCAAGGGGCAGTTTTCGGCGACCGCCGACCGCGGCTCGAAGTCCAAGAAGGGCGTGATGAACACCGACAACGCCATCGACCTGGTGGCGATCGCGCTGCAGCTCGGCGCCAGCTTCGTGGCGCGCAGTTTTTCCGGCGACAAGAACCAGTTGGTGCCTCTGATTGCGGCTGCGATCCGGCACAAGGGCGCGTCCTTCATCGACGTCATCAGCCCGTGCATCGCTTTCAACAACCATGCCGGCTCGACCAAAAGTTTCGACTATGTCCGCGAACACAATGATGCGGTGAACCGCCTCGACGTGATCACTGGCCGCGACCCGATCACGGTCGATTACGCACCGGGCACGGTGCAGGTGGTCGAGCAGCACGACGGCACGCGGCTGGCGCTGCGCAAGATCGACGCCGACTATGACGCCAACGACCGGCTGGCGGCCATGACCTTCCTGCAGAAGCACGCCGCCAAGGGCCAGGTGGTGACCGGACTTCTGTACGTCGATCCGGATTCGGAAGACCTGCACACCCATCTCGACACCGTCGAGACGCCGCTCAATACGCTGGAAGCCAAGGATTTGTGCCCGGGCACCGCGGCGCTGGAAAAGATCAACGCCAGTCTGCGGTAGTTTCGGTATCAAACTGTTGATCCTCATCCTGAGGAGGCCGCCACGCGGCCGTCTCGAAGGATGAATGCCACAGGCGGGCCTTCATGGTTCGAGACGCCGCTTTCGCGGCTCCTCACCATGAGGGACTTGCACCTACGCCACCGCGGCAAGGCTCCGCGGGTGGGCGACATACTCCTTCAAAACCGTACCTGATGTGTCGACCTCTGACAGCGACACGTCGTAGCTCCAGAGGTCGGCCAAGTGCTGCAGCACGCGCTTGGTGTCGGCTTCGGTGAGCTGGGCGCTCTTCACCACGGTATGGCGCAGCATCAGGCGGCGATCGCCGGCGAGGTCGACATCGACGACCTCGATGTTCGGGTCGATGAAGCCGACATCGTATTGCCGCGACAGTTCGCGCCGCAGCCGGCGGTAGCCGCGCTCGTCGTGGATGGCGTCGACCAGGATGCCTGAGCGATCTTCGGGATCGTCGTGCAAATGGAACAAGCGGAACTGCCGCATCAGATGCGGGCTCATGAACTGGCTGATGAAACTCTCGTCGCGATAATTGGCCCAGATGTCCCGCAGCACGGCCATCGCATCGCCCTTCCCGGCGATGTCAGGGAACCACTCGCGGTCCTCGTCTTCCGGATTGGTGACGATGCGCTCGATGTCCTGCATCATCGCAAATCCCAAGCGCATACGGGTTGAAGCCGGAATAGCGCGGATCGTCGAACTCGGGCTGGAACACGACGTTGGTGTGCGACTGCAGGAATTCGAGGAAATTGCCGTCGGTCAGCCGGCCCTGCTGGTGCAGCCGGCTCATGATGCGATAGTGAACGTAGGTTGCCGTACCCTCGTTCATCACCTTGGTCTGGCTCTGCGGATAGAAATACTGCGCGATGTGCCGCACGATCCGCAGGATCTCGCGTTGCCAGGGGCGCAGGCGCGGCGCGGTCTTCTCGAGAAAATACAACAGGTTTTCCTGCGGCAGGCCGAGCATCTGGCGGCGGCGCTCGACGTCGAGGATCTCGCCGGTCTTCACTTTGCCGCCCGGAACGGTGCGCCACAGATCGTTGAAGGCGGCCTCCTCGTGGGCACGGCGGCGACCCGCCCGCTTCTCCTCGGCGCGAAGATCGAGGCTCTTCTTGCCGGGATAGCGATCGATGCCGTGCGACATCAACGCATGCGCGGCGTCGAGCGTGTGCTCAACCGCCAGCCGGCCGTGGCGTTCCTCGCAATGCGTCACGTAGCGTTTGGCGAATTCGAGGTAATCGAGAATGCCGTCAGCGTCTGTCCACTGCTTGAACAAATAGTTGTTCTTGAAGAAATGGTTGTGGCCGAAGGCCGCGTGCGCGATGACGAGCGTCTGCATCGTCGCCGTATTCTCTTCCATCAAATAGGAAATGCACGGCGAGGAATTGATGACGATCTCGTAGGCCAACCCCATCAGCCCCTTGCGGTAGGATGCCTCCTGGAAGGCAAAGTGCTTACCAAATGACCAATGCTTGTAGAACAGCGGCATCCCGACCGACGAATAGGCGTCAAGCATTTGCTCGGCGGTGATGACCTCGATCTGGTTGGGATAGACGTCGAGCCCCAATTCGTCCCGCGCCACCTGCTCGCAGGCATCGCAGATCCGCTGCAGCGTGTGGAAATCCCAGTCGGCGCCCTGAAACAGCAACTGGTTCGGCGCGCTCATGGTGAGGCCCTTTCCTGCGGACCACGACGCCGGAAGAGATCGTGAAATACCGGAAAGATCTCGCTGCGTTCGTTGACCTTGCGCATCGATAGCGGCGCACCGCCGGCGCGCAGACCCTCGTAGAGAGTCCACAGCGCCGAGTTGGGCATCTCGTAACTCAAACCATGCTCCTGACCGACTTCCAGATAGGCAAAGAACTGGCAGGCCGGCAGGATCTTGTCGGTCAGCAACCGGCCCGTGACCTCGCCATCCGAATAGGAATTGTCGCCGTCGGAGGCCTGCGCGGCGTAGATATTCCAGTCCGCCGGACGGAACCGGGTCTGCACGATTTCGTGCATCGCCTGCAGCGCACTCGACACCAGCGTGCCGCCGGACGCTGGCCCGTGGAAGAAGGTTTGCTCGTCGACCTCTTCGGCGCGATCGGTATGCCGGATGAAGACGATCTCGACGTGGCGGTAGCGCCGCTTCAGGAACACGTAGAGCAGCATGTAGAAGCGCTTCGCGAGATCCTTCATGTGCTCGGTCATCGAGCCGGAGACGTCCATCAGGCAGAACATGACCGCCTGGGCCACCGGCTTCGGCACCTTTTCAAAGCGGCGATAGCGAATATCGATCGGATCAATGAAGGGAATGCGCTTGATCTTCGCCTTCAGGGCCTCGATCTCGGCCAGGATTTCGACACGTCGCGCCTCGCTGCATGTTTCGAGTTCCGCCTCGAGCGCCGCCAGCGCTTCCGGACTCGGCCGCCGCAGCGCGACGCGTCGCGCGAGCGCACGGCTCACTGTCCGGCTGATCGAGATGTTGGTGGGCGAGCCGGATGTCGAATAACCCGCCCGGCGGATGCCATAGCTTTCGACCTCGGCCAGCTTTCGCTTGGCAAGGTCGGGCAGTTCGAGATCGTCCAGAAACAGGTCGACGAACTCGTCGCGGCTCAGCACGAAGCGAAATGCATCTTCGCCATCGCCTTCACCCGCACCCCTGCCCTTGCCGCCGCTCGGATTCGGCCGCGGCAAGATATCGCCTTCGACGAACTTCTTGTTCCCGGGCAGCACCATGTCGCGCGTGCCGCCCTCGCGTCGAAAGCGCGGCTCGTCCATGCCATCGATCGGGACGCTGACCTCGCCGCCTTCGAGGACATCCTTGATATCCCGCTCCTGCGACGATTTCTTCACCGCCCCTTGAACCAGCGCTTTTGCACGACGCAAAAAACGCTGGCGGTTTTCCAGACTCTTGCTGCCTGGGTTCAGGCGGCGATCGACGATGTGAATGGCCACGGTTTGATCCGCCTCAGCCAGCCTGTTTTACGCGCATGTACCACTCGACCAGCCGGCGGACTTGCCGCTCGGTATAGCCGCGTTCGACCATACGCGCGACAAACTCGCCGTGCTTCTTTTCGGTCTCGCCATCCTTTTTCGATCCGAACGAGATCACCGGGAGCAAGTCCTCGACCTGGGAGAATATCCGCTTTTCGATCACTTCGCGAATCTTCTCGTAGCTGGTCCATGACGGGTTTTTGCCGCCATGCTGGGCCCGCGACCGCAGCGAGAACTTGACGACCTCGTTGCGGAAATCCTTTGGGTTGGCGATGCCGGCCGGCTTCTCGATCTTGGTCAGCTCCTGATTGAGCAGTTCGCGATCGAGCAGTTGTCCGGTATCGGGATCCTTGAAGTCCTGATCCTCGATCCAGGCGTCGGCGTAATCGACGTAGCGATCGAACAGGTTCTGGCCGTAATCCGAGTAGGATTCGAGATAGGCCTTCTGGATCTCGTGCCCGATGAACTCGGCATAGCGCGGCGCCAGTTCGGCCTTGATGAACTCGAGGTACCGCTTCTCGACTTCGTCGGGAAGCTGCTCGCGCCGGATCGACTGCTCCAGCGTGTACATCAGGTGGACCGCGTCGGCGCCGACCTCGTTGGTATCGTGGTTGAAGGTCGCAGCCAGCACCTTGAACGCAAAGCGCGTCGAAACGCCGTCCATGCCTTCGTCGACGCCGGCGGAATCCCGGTATTCCTGGACGCTGCGCGCCTTCGGATCGGATTCCTTCAGGCTGTCACCGTCATAGACTCGCATCTTGCCGTACACGGTTGAGTTCTCGTGCTTGCGCAAGCGCGACATGACCGAGAAGCGGGCCATGGTTTCCAGCGTGGACGGCGCGCATGGCGCGGTGGCCAGTTCGGAACCCTGGATCAGCTTCTCGTAGATCTTCTGCTCCTCAGTGACGCGCAGGCAATACGGCACCTTGATGACGCAGATACGATCGATGAAGGCCTCGTTGTTCTTGTTGGTCTTGAAGCTCTGCCATTCGGCCTCGTTGGAATGGGCCAGAATAACACCGGTGTACGGGATCGCGCCGATATTCTCGGTCCCGATATAATTGCCTTCCTGCGTCGCCGTCAGCAGCGGATGCAGCATCTTGATCGGCGCCTTGAACATTTCGACGAATTCGAGAATGCCCTGGTTGGCGCGGTTGAGGCCGCCCGAATAGCTGTAGGCGTCGGGATCGTTCTGGGCGTAGGTCTCCAGCTTGCGGATGTCGACCTTGCCGACCAGGGACGAGATGTCCTGATTGTTTTCGTCGCCGGGCTCGGTCTTGGCGACCGCGATCTGGCGCAGCCGCGACGGCTGGATCTTGGCGACGCGGAATTGCGAGATATCGCCACCGAAGGCTTCGAGGCGCTTGTAGCACCACGGGCTCATCAGCCCGCTGAGACGACGGCGCGGAATGCCGTACTTCTCTTCGAGCATCGGGCCGAGCGATTCCGGATCGAACAGGCTGAGCGGGCTCTCGAACACCGGGCTGAGTTCGTCGCCGGCCTTCAGCACGTAGATGGGATGCACTTCCATCAACGCCTTGAGCCGTTCGGCGAGCGAGGATTTTCCGCCGCCGACAGGCCCGAGCAGATAAAGTATCTGCTTGCGCTCTTCGAGACCTTGCGCCGCGTGGCGGAAGAAGCCGACGATGCGCTCGATCGTCTCTTCCATTCCGTAGAAGCCGGCGAAGGCCGGATAGAGCCGCATCGTGCGGTTCAAAAAAATACGGCCAAGGCGAGGATCCTTGGCCGTGTCAATCATCTGAGGCTCACCGATCGCAGATAGCAATCGTTCGGCGGCGTTGGCATATCGCATCGGATCGCTTCGACACGACTCGAGATATTCCGCCATCGACATATCGGTCTGACTTCTTGCTTCGAAAGACCGGGCGAAAGCATTGAACAGAGAATCGTTGTACATGATCCGTCTCTCCATGGTCACCAGTAAATGCCGCACGCTCCACTCGGGTTCCAGTATCGGAGCGTTACAGCTTCCGTTCGCGAATCACCATCAGCACATGCACCAATTGGAGACGCGAGCGACTTCACATTGCAATGCAATAGTCGTGCTAGAGGCCTCAGCCTCGTATTGATACGGTGGCATTTCGCTCCTGATGTAGCCCTCGCGCAACATTTGCCCCGGCGTAGTACTGAACACGCTGTTAGGGAGTTTTTAAGGATTCTGGACGGGTCGCGCGGCTTGATTCGAATGGCGCTTGGCAATCTTGCAGCGGCAAAACGGAAAAATCCGAGGTTTTGAACAGCCGAACGCGCGATAACGGCGCTTTTTGCGACCTTCCGACGGCCGGCGAGCGGCAATGATGGGGAAGATGAACATAGGTTCATTTCGTGCACCGAGCGTTGAACGTCCCTGCTGCCGACAGCAACTAATGTAATATGCCGTCTCTTTAATCCAAGGCTGCCATGAAATCCGCCTGTCTTGCCGCCGCCGAAAACACCGGCGGCGAGATTCGACCGGGCTGCGGCGTCGATTGCGAAGGCGGCGGCATTGAAGTGGCGATGAAGGACGACCGATCCGCGCGGATCCGGCTGGAGCGGATCAGGATCTGGGAGCGCAACAAGCCCGACGACGATGCCAGCAACGATCTGGTTGCCGGCGCCGACGACAAGATATTCCGTGTCGACCGCGCGGATTTGCACGAATGCTCCGAGTTGGTGACGGATCGCAAGGAGCTTGCGGCACTCCGGCACAAATGAACTACGCTACGCAGGTTGGCGAGTTTCACTTTCCGTATCTGTGATCCATACCACCTTCGCGGGGAGAAAATTCAGTTCTCCAAAGCCGGCCTGGAACTCGCCGCTTGCGGCAACACCATGACGTCGCAGAATGTCGCGCTGAAGGATCTGCTGCCGGGTTTTGTCACCGCCGAGCGCGGCGGCGTGGTGCGGATCGCCGAGCTGCAATCGCAGGGCTATCTTTACCTCCCGCCTTAAAGGGCAGCCGACTGACGTGAAGATTTCACATCGACCGCTCATTTGCGCGATTTGATCGCCGCACTCTCGTCCGCTGTATCGCGCTGAATACTTCTGGTGGCCGGATGCATGTGCGATGGCGGCCCCGCGCCCGCTCCTCTCCCAATGTGGGGGTTATGCCCGCTTGCGACCGCCCGCGGAATGTTATGTCCATGAACTCCCAAATGCACGCCGATGCCGGCCGCTTCCACAGCGTCCCCACCCGGCGCGATCGCGCACAAAAGCAGGAGGCCGGCGGTGAGCGAGATACGGCTGACCATGGCGCCCCCTTCACGACTTCGTGCTTGCGACCATTGGTGTCACATTTCGGGGAGCTGGTTCGACCCGTCAGCCGGGGCAGTGGCCAGCAACGTCAGCCAGGATCGAACGGGAGCCGGTCGCGTTATCATGGCAGACCCTCCCATTCCATCCAGCTGCAGGCCCAACCAAATATTGACTTTCCGGCCCTGCCCCCGAAAGCTGCCGGGAACCAAGCCGACCGAACAGAACAGGCACCATGAACCCCGTCAAAACGCTCGAAAACCATGGCCAGGCGATCTGGCTGGACTTCCTCGCCCGCGGTTTCGTCGCCAAGGGCGACCTCAAGGCGCTGATCGATAGCGACGGCGTCAAGGGTGTGACGTCGAACCCCTCGATCTTCGAAAAGGCGATTGGCAGTTCGGACGAATATGACGGCGCGATCGGCAAAGCGCTGCAGAAAGGCGACCGGCCCGTCGCCGACCTGTTCGAGGCAGTCGCAATCGAAGACATTCAGAACGCCGCCGACGTACTGCGCCCGGTGTACGACCGTTTAAACGGTACCGACGGTTTCGTCAGCCTCGAAGTCTCGCCCTATCTGGCGATGGATACCAAGGGCACCATCGCGGAAGCCGAACGGCTCTGGAAGGACGTCAAGCGGCAGAACCTGATGGTGAAGGTGCCGGCCACGCCGGAAGGCCTGCCGGCGATCGAACATCTGATCGGCGAAGGCATCAGCATCAACATCACGCTGTTGTTTTCGCAAGCGGTCTATCGCGAAGTGGCCGAAGCTTACATCGCTGGCCTCGAAAAATACGTCGCCAAAGGCGGCGATCCCGCGCCTGTTGCCAGCGTCGCTTCCTTCTTCGTCAGCCGCATCGATAGTGCGGTCGACAAGCAGCTCGACGAGAAGATCGCCAGGGCGAACGACCCCAGCGAGAAGGAACGGCTGAGCGCGCTGAAGGGCAAGGTCGCCATCGCCAACGCCAAGCTGGCCTATCAGGACTACAAGGAGCTGTTCGCCGGCCCCCGCTGGGAGAAGCTCGCCGCCAAGGGCGCCAAGCCGCAACGCTTGCTGTGGGCCTCCACCGGCACCAAGAATAAGGACTACAGCGACGTGCTGTATGTCGAGGAATTGATCGGTCCCAACACCGTCAACACAGTGCCGCCCGCAACGCTCGACGCGTTCCGCGACCATGGCAGGCCGCGCGACAGCCTCGAGGAGAACATCGAGGACGCGAAGCGCGTTTTGGAAGAACTCGAAAAATCCGGCATCTCGCTCGACGCCATCACCGAAGAACTGGTCAAGGACGGCGTCAAGCTGTTTGCGGATGCCGCCGACAAGCTCTACGGCGCGGTCGCGCAGAAGCGCGCGGCCTCGCTCGGCGGCGGCATCGACCACCAGCAACTGGCGCTCGGCGACGGCATCAAGAAGTCCGTCGATAAGAGCACGGAAGAATGGCGCGCAGCGGCGACCATCCGCCGGCTGTGGCAAAAGGACAAATCGGTCTGGACCGACGATGACGAGAACAAATGGCTGGGCTGGCTGAACAGCCCTGCGGCGGCCGACGTCGCCGATTACGAGGATTTTGCCCGCCGCGTGAAGGGGCAGAATTTCAGCGATGCGGTCGTGCTCGGCATGGGCGGCTCGAGCCTGGGGCCCGAAGTGCTTGCGGAAACCTTTGCAAAGAAGTCCGGCTTTCCGAGACTGCATGTGCTCGATTCCACGGACCCCGCGCAGGTGCGCGCGATGGAGGACAAGATCGATCTCGCTCACACGCTGTTCATTGTCTCCAGCAAATCCGGCGGCACCACCGAGCCGAACGTGATGAAGGATTACTTCTTCGACCGCGTGTCAAAAACCATCGGCAAGGACAAGGCCGGACATCGCTTTATCGCTGTCACCGATCCCGGCTCGTCGCTGCAGAAGGTCGCCACGAAACAAGGCTTTGCGCGTATCTTCTACGGCGATCCTACGATCGGCGGCCGCTACTCCGTGCTGTCGCCCTTTGGCCTGGTGCCGGCGGCCGCCGCCGGTATCGACATTCGCAGCCTGATCACCCATGCGCTCGCGATGGTACGCTCCTGCGGCGCCGACGTGCCGCCTCATGAAAACCCGGGCGTGCAGCTTGGGCTGGCGATGGGGCTTGCCGGCCTCGACGGCCGCGACAAGGTGACGATCACCTCGTCGGCAAAGGTCGCCGATTTCGGCGCTTGGGCCGAGCAACTGATCGCCGAATCCACCGGCAAGGAAGGCAAGGGCCTGATCCCGATCGACGGCGAGCCGCTCGGCGATCCCTCGCTTTACGGCAACGACCGCTTCTTCATCGATATCCGCACCGAAGGCGAAGACGACGCCTCGCATGACGACAGGCTCAAGGCGCTGGAAGCTGCCGGCCATCCCGTCGTCCGCATCGTGATGAAATCGATCGATCACATCGGCCAGGAGTTTTTCCGGTTCGAAATGGCGACCGCCGTGGCGGGCGCGGTGCTCGGCATCAATCCGTTCAACCAGCCCGACGTGGAAGCCGCCAAGATCAAGACCCGCGAGCTGACGGGCGCCTTCGAAAAGACCGGCAAGTTGCCGGCGGAGAAGCCTGTGATGTCGACCGATGAGGCCGATCTCTATACCGACGCACACAACGCGGACGAGCTGCGCAAGGCCGGCGCGAACGGCACACTGGGTTCCTGGATCAAGGCGCATCTTTCGCGCTCGGACAGCGGCGACTATGTCGCCCTGCTCGCCTATATCGCGCGGGACCCCGGTACGATCGGCTCGCTGCAGAAGATGCGGCTGGCGGTGCGCGATGTCAGGCACGTCGCGACCTGCGCCGAATTCGGCCCGCGCTTCCTGCACTCCACCGGACAGGCCTATAAAGGCGGGCCCGACAGTGGCGTATTCCTGCAGATCACCGCAGACGACGCCAAGGACCTGAAAGTGCCCGGCCAGAAGGCGAGTTTTGGCATCATCCTGGCCGCGCAGGCGCGTGGCGATTTCGACGTGCTCACCGAACGTGGGCGGCGCGCGTTGCGCGTCCATCTCAAGGGTGACCTCGGATCGGGATTGTCCGCGCTTGATGCCGCGATTGCGGAAGCGCTCGCTTAAGGAATTCAGATATGCAACTCGGCATGATCGGCCTCGGCCGGATGGGCGGCAATATCGTTCGCCGGCTGATGAACAACGGCCACACCGCCGTGGTCTACGACAAGGATGCCAAAGCAGTAGCCGGCCTTGCCGGCGAAGGCGCTGTCGGCGCCGGGACGCTGGAAGAGTTCGTGGCTAAACTCGAAAAGCCGCGCACCGCCTGGGTGATGCTGCCGGCCGGAAAGATCACCGAGGCAACCATCGAAGCATTGGCAAAACTGATGCAGCCCGGCGATGTCATCATCGATGGCGGCAACACGTTCTGGCAGGACGACGTTCGCCGCGGCGCGGCGCTGAAGGCAAAGGGCCTGCATTATCTCGATGTCGGCACCAGCGGCGGCGTCTGGGGCATCGAACGCGGCTATTGCATGATGATCGGCGGCGACAAGGCGGTGGTGGACCGGCTCGATCCGATCTTCAAGACGCTGGCCCCGGGCGCTGGCGACATCCCGCGCACGCCAGGGCGCGAGGGCCGCGATCCGCGTATCGAGCAGGGCTACATACATGCCGGCCCGTCCGGCGCCGGACATTTCGTCAAGATGATCCATAACGGCATCGAATATGGCTTGATGCAGGCCTATGCCGAAGGCTTTGACATCCTGAAGAACGCCAACATCGAAGCGCTGCCGGCGGAGCATCGCTTCGATATGAACATTGCGGATATCGCCGAGGTGTGGCGGCGCGGCAGCGTGATCCCGTCCTGGCTGCTCGATCTCACGGCGTCCGCACTCGCGGAAAACCAGACGCTGGATAATTATTCCGGGTTTGTGGAAGATTCAGGCGAAGGCCGCTGGACCGTCAATGCCGCCATCGACGAGGCCGTACCGGCGGAAGTGCTGACGGCGGCGCTCTATGCGCGCTTCCGTTCGCGCAAGGATCATACCTTCGCGGAAAAGATCCTGTCCGCGATGCGCGCCGGGTTCGGCGGCCACAAGGAGCCGCCAAAAAAACCCGGCACGAAGGCCTGAGCCGCCATGGCAGTCGGTCAGATGGCGCAGAAGCAGCCCGATCCGTGCTCATTCGTTATTTTTGGCGTGACCGGCGACCTCGCGCACCGGCTGGTCGTCCCTGCCCTCTATAACCTCGCCGCCAGCGACCTGTTGCCGGAAAAGTTCTGCCTGGTCGGCGTCGCCCGCAAGGGCATGACCAGCGACAAGCTGCGCGACAGCCTGATGAAAGGCCTGCGCCAGTTCGCGACCCGCACCGTGGACGATGCCATCGCGGAGCGCCTGCTGGCATGCGTGACCTGCGTCGAAGCCGATCCGAAGGAGCCTGAATCGTTCGACGCCATGAGCAAGCAGCTCGACGAACTCGAAGCCGCGCGAGGCACCCAGGGCAATCGCCTGTTCTATCTGGCGACGCCGCCCAACGCGTTCCTGCCGATCAGCCGCGAACTCGGCCGCACCGGCATGCTGGCGGAGAATGGCGCATGGCGGCGGCTGGTGGTGGAGAAGCCGTTCGGCACCGACCTCGCTTCGGCAAAAGCGCTCAACAGTGAATTGCTCAAACTGGTTGTAGAGCACCAGATCTATCGGATCGATCATTACCTCGGAAAAGAAACGGTGCAGAACATCCTGGTGTTGCGCTTCGCCAACGGCATGTTCGAACCAATCTGGAACCGCAACCATATCGATCACATCCAGATCACCGTCGACGAAAAACTCGGCGTCGGGCATCGCGGCAGCTTTTACGACGCGACCGGCGCGCTGCGCGACATGGTGCCGAACCACCTGTTCCAGCTGTTGTCGCTGGTCACGATGGAGCCGCCGGTGAAATTCGACGCCCATTCGGTGCGCTCCGAAAAGGCCGAAGTGCTTTCCGCGATCCAGACCCAGAGCGAGCAGGAGGCGTTGCATAATTCCGTTCGCGGCCAATATCGCGGCGGCAAGATTGGCGACGTCGAAATCGACGACTACCGCAAGACACCCGACGTCGCGCCCGGCAGTACCACCGAAACCTATGCCGCGCTGAAGCTGACCATCGACAACTGGCGCTGGGCCGGCGTGCCGTTTTACTTGCGCACCGGCAAGGCGCTCGGCGTCAAGCGCACCGAGATCGCCATCAAGTTCAAGCAGGCGCCGTTCGCCATGTTTCGCGACACCCCGGTCGACCGGCTGTCGCAGAACTATCTCATCATCTCGACCGAGCCGACCGAAGGCATCGCGCTGCAGTTCAACACCAAGGTGCCGGGGCCGAACATTCACATCGACGGCGTCGAGATGAAGTTCCGCTACAAGGATTACTTCAAGGCCGAACCGTCGACCGGCTATGAGACACTGATCTATGACTGCATGATCGGTGACAATATCCTGTTTCAGCGTGCCGACAGCGTCGAGGCCGGCTGGCGGGCGGTGCAGCCGTTCCTCGATGCCTGGAAGATTGCGGGCGGCAAGGGATTGAAGATCTACGAACCGGGCAGCGAAGGTCCGGAGGAGGCCAACGATCTGCTTGAACGCGACGGCCGAAGCTGGCGAAAACTCGGGTGAACGATGGCCGCAAAGGAGAAATTCCACCTGATCAAAGTCGCCGATCCGGTGGCGCTGGCAGCGACCGCTGCCGAGCATGTGTTGGCCAGAACAGCGGCTAACCGAGGCCGCGTGGCGATCTGCCTCACCGGCGGATCTAGTCCGAGGCAGCTCTACCAACTGCTCGCAACTGAATCGTATCGAAACCGGATCCCATGGCATCGCGTCCACTGGTTCATCGGCGACGAACGTTTCGTGCCGGCGAACGATCCGCTTCACAACATGGCCATGGCGCGGGCGGCATTTCTGGATCGATGTGCGCCGCCGGAAAACATCCATCCGATCCCGACCGCAACCGCCGACCCAACCGATCCCGACAGCGGCGCCGCGCTTTACCAACGGGAATTGCAGTCGTTCTATGGCGCGGACAAGCTCGATGACATCAGGCCCCTGTTCGATCTCGTATTGATGGGCGTTGGCCCCGACGGCCACACCGCGTCGCTGTTTCCCGGCGATCCCGCCCTCGACGAAACCGCGCGCTGGGTCGTCGGCGTGCCCAAGGCGAACGTCGCGCCGTTCGTTCCGCGGGTGACGCTGACGCCGCCCACGCTGGCCTCCTGCCACGAAATGCTGTTCGAGGTTGCGGGTTCGGACAAACGTGCGATCTTGACGCGCGTCTTCGCCGGCGAGAACCTGCCCGCCAACCGCGCACGATCCACCGGCGAGACGGTCTGGCTGGTGGACCGCGCTGCGATGCCGGAGAACTTTGGTGGGCAGTAAAACCCCTTGCGCGCTGGTGGTGATGGGCGTTTCCGGCTCGGGCAAGAGCACCGTGGCCGATCGTCTCGCCGCACGGCTCGGCTGGCGCTACGAGGATGGCGACAGCTTCCATCCGGCAAGCAACGTCGCGAAGATGAGCGCCGGCGCGCCGCTGACGGACGAAGACCGCTGGCCGTGGCTGCAGGCGATCGCTGACAAGATCGACCGTCTGTCGGCCGCCGGCGAGCGCGCTGTGATCGCCTGTTCGGCGCTGAAGCGGGCCTATCGCGAGGTGCTCGTCCAAGGCCGTGACGACATCCGTATCGTCTTCCTCGACGGCACGCAGGAGCTGGTCGCCGCCCGGCTCGCCGCGCGCAAGGGACATTTCATGCCATCGGGTCTGCTCGCCAGCCAATTCAGGACGCTGGAGCGGCCGGAAGCCAACGAACGGCCGATCATTGTTTCGATCGACGCGCCGGTCGAACGAATCGTCGATGACATCGTCACTCAATTAAATCTGGTTCCCCAATGACCCGCATTGCACTGGTCGTCTCCGACGTCGACGGCACGCTTCTGACCAAGGAAAAGATCCTGACCGATGGCGCCAGGGCAGCCGTCCGCAAGCTGCGTGCGGCTGGTATTGGTTTCACCATCGTTTCCAGCCGTCCTTCCATCGGCATGGGATTCCTGATCGAGCCGCTCTCGATCACGCTTCCCGTCGGCGCCTTCAACGGCAGTTCGATCGTGGACGCCGCCCTCACGCCGATCGAGCAGCACCTGATCGGAGCTGACGTGGCGCAGCGCAGCCTCGATGTGCTCAATGCGTTCGGCGTCGACATCTGGCTATTCACCAACGAACGCTGGTACACGCGCAATCCCGACGGCGAATACGTCCCGCACGAGAAGCGGGCTATCAAGGCCGATCCGACCATCATCCCGGATTTCACGCCGCATCTCGCGTCCGCCTGCAAGATCGTCGGCGCCAGTTCGGACGCGGCGCTGCTGCAGCGCTGCGAAATGGCGATGAAGGAGGCGCTCGGGCACGAAGCCACGGCGGTCCGCTCGCAAACATACTATCTCGATGTCACCCCGACCGGCCATGACAAGGGCACCTTCGTCGCGGCAATGACGAAGCGGCTGGGCATCCCGCTCGAGGCGGTCGCGACCATCGGCGACATGGAGAACGACCTGCCGATGTTTGCCAAAAGCGGCATCTCGTTTGCGATGGGCAACGCCGCCGACAATGTCAAGCAACGCGCGACGCACGTCACCGACAGCAACGAGCAAGACGGATTTGCGCATGCGATGGAGACGGTGCTGCGGCTCGGATAGCCCCCCCGCGATACGCTTCGCCAGCGTGCGAGGCTCTCTGTTTATCAAGCCTGCATCAAGGATAAATCGAGGATTTCTCAAAGCCATCAGGCGACGAATCCGCTTCTATCGGTGGGCCAAGATCGGCAAGCGCGAGCCGGTGCCCGACCGCCAGATCCTCCCATGGAGGCAGGCTCACCCCAGCCCGGGTCTGCCGCGGCGAAGACGGGTGTCGGCTCGCGCGACTTGGCAATCCGCCGTCATTCCGGGGCTCGCGAAGCGAGAACTATGATGTGCACTTGCACATCTGAGAATCCATCGGGCCGCTCGCTCGATTGAGAAATGGATTCCGGGCTCGCGCTGCGCGCGCCCCGGAATGACGGAGAGCCAGCCGCTATTTCGAGCGCTGCATCGCAGGCTTTTCGGCCGACTGCTTCGCCGCACACAAATTATGCGCGGTGTTGATCAGCGCGATATGCGTGAGCGCCTGCGGGAAATTGCCGGTCTGGCGGCGGGCGGCGGTATCGTACTCCTCGGCCAACAGGCCGAGATCGTTGGCGACCGCGACCACGCGATCAAACAATTCCTGCGCCTTGCCATGCTCACCCGCCAGCACGAAGGCGTCCGCCAGCCACAGCGTGCAGGCGAGGAACGCGCCTTCGGCCGGTTGCTGCTCCGCTTCGCGGGGGTCGTGCCGCAGCACAAAACCATCACGCATGAGATGGCGTTCGACCGCGGCGAGCGTGCTGCGGACGCGCGGGTCTTGCGGCGGCAAAAAGCCCACCGACGGCAGCAGCAGAATGCTGGCGTCGAGCATCTTCGATCCGTAGGACTCGACGAAGGAATTTAAATCGGTATCAAACCCCTTCGCGCAGACGTCGGAATGGATGGCGTCGCGCAGCACGCGCCACTTCTCCAGCGGCGCCTCGAAGTCGAACGTTTCTGCGCTCTTGATGCCGCGGTCGAACGCGACCCAGGTCATTACTTTCGACGACACATAATGCTTGCCCGCGCCGCGCCGCTCCCAGATGCCGTGATCGGGCTTGTCCCATATCTCGGCGAGATGCTCGAGCACCGCGCATTCCAGCGCCCAGGTGCTTCCGTCCAGTTCGAGCTTGGCGGTGCGCCATTGATGGAAGGCGTCGATCAATTCGCCGTAGACGTCGAGCTGCAGCTGCGCGTGCGCGGCATTGCCGACGCGTACTGGCTTTGCCCCCTCATAGCCGGGCAGCCACGTGGCCTCCCATTCCAGAAGGCGGCGCTGGCCCATGATGCCGTACATGATCTGCATGTTGACGGGAGACCCCGCCGCCGCCCGCAACAGCCACTGGTGCCAGGCGGAAGCCTCTTCGGTGTAGCCCGAATTGATCAGCGCGAGCAGCGTGAAGGTGGCGTCGCGCAGCCAGCAGAAGCGATAGTCCCAGTTTCGGGCACCGCCCAGCTTCTCCGGCAGCGAGGTCGTCGGCGCGGCGACGATGCCGCCGGTCGGAGCATAGGTCTGCGCCTTCAGCGTGATCAGGGACCGCAGCACGAGATCGCGATACTCGCCCTTGTAAGTGCAGCGGCCGCACCATTCGGTCCAGAACGCTTCGGTATCCTTCAGAGCATAGGCCGGGTCGACCGGCTTGGGCACCGGCAGATGCGAGGGGCCGTAGGTGAGCACAAAGGGCACGGTGTCGCCTTCGCCGACCTCGAAATCGGCAACCGTCGTCATATCCTCGCCGCGGGTCTCGACCGGTGTCCGCAACACCGTCATGTCCTGCCCGCATATCGCCAGCAGCGCGGAGCCGTCCTCGCTTTTCTTCACCCAGGGAATATCCGCGCCGAATCCGAAGCGGATGACCAGTTGCATTTGCAGCCTGACCCGCCCGCGAACGCCACGCACCAGCCGCACCACATCGGAGGCGTTGCCGCGCGGCGGCATGAAATCAATCAGCTCGACCACGCCGTCGGCGGTCTCGAACCGCGTCTCCAGGATCAGCGTATTGCCCCGATAGCGGCGCGATGTGCTGACAATCTCCCCGACCGGCGCAATCAGCCAGCGGCCGTGCTTCTCAGTACCGAGAAGCGCGGCAAAGCAGGCATCCGAATCGAAGGCCGGCCAACACAGCCAGTCGATCGATCCGTTGCGGCCGACCAGCGCGGCGGTCTCGCAATCGCCGATCAACCCATAGTCTTCGATCCGGCACGACAAAGGTGTTTTCTCAAATCGCGGCGCGCGACCGCTCATGGGTTGCCGTCTTCAGTGCGGCAACGTCGACGGTGGACGTCATTTGCTCGATCGCCACCGGAAGCCGCCGCCGCCAGTTCGGATGCTCGTCGATGGTGCCGGGAATGTTGGGCTGGTCGACCACCCCGAGCAGGTCCTCCAGCGAGACCGCGAGCAGGCGCGACTTGGTCCGGGCCAGAAAGTTGGCCACCGAATAGAGATCGTTGCGCTCGATGGCGCTATGACGGAGTACGTCGTCCAGCATCGCCAGCGCATGCCAGCGCGCATCGTCGCTCTCGCCGGGATCGATGCCGAGCGAGCGCTTCAGCTTGAGGTCGCCGAACGAGCGCCAGCCGGCATAGGTCGAGAGATCGTGGGTATTGAAGGTGACGAGCGCGTTGGTCAAATAGTGATCGATGCTGCGGAAAACACCGGCGTCGTCACGCTCGAACATCATCACGAGATACGACCAGATGCCCCAATCGGCGATCTGGTCGCGAAACCCTTCCGGCACGGTGCCGAGGTCTTCGCCGATCACGACGCAGCGGTTCGCAACGCTTTCCTGCGCGGTCACCGCCAGCAGCGCCTCGAACGGCATCTGGACGTAGACGCCGTCGCGGGCGCTAAAACCTTGCGGCACCAGATAGAGCCGCTTCAGCCCGAGCACATGGTCGAGCCGGATGGCGCCGGCGTGACGCATCGAGGCGCGCAGCATGTCGCGGTACGGCGCAAAGGAAGTAAGCTCGAGCCCAGCGGCATTGAAACCGGCGAGACCCCAGGTCTGGCCGGCGGTGTTGAGCGGATCGGGCGGCGCTCCAACGCCGAGATGGCGGGAGATCGCGACCTGCTCGTTCCAGGCATCGAAGCCGTCGGCCTGCACGCCGACCGCGACGTCGAGATAGAGCCCGACCTTCATGCCGAGTTGCTTCGCCAGATCGGCCGCCGCCCCCAACTGCCGGTCGGCGGTCCATTGCACGAATTCGACGAACTGGATCTCGTTGGCGTCCTCGCTTTGGCGCAACGCGGCGCATCTGGCGTCGTCCGGCCGCCGCCACGCCTCCGGCCATTCCCACCACGGCTTGCCGAATTTGTGCCGGAGCACCTCGAAGCAGGCAAAGTGCGACAGCAAGGTGCCGCGCTCGAGGCGGAACTTGTTAAAATCCTGTTGCCGGCCCGGCCTGGCGCTGGCCTTGAAGGCAGCGAAGGCCCTGCGCAGCGCCCGCCACTTCAGACCGGCGACGCCGACATAATCGACGACATCGCCGGCCCGCAACGGCGCCAGCGCCTCGCGGGTTTCAGAATCGGGCTGAAATTCGGGAAGCTTTTCGACATCGATATAAAGCGCGTTGAGAAACAGCCGGCTGTTGGGCGAATACGGGCTGCAATCGCCCGGGCGGTCGTCGAACAGGGCATGCAACGGATTGAGGCCGATGCCGTCGGCGCCGAGTTGATCGGCGAGTTCGATCAGGCTGGCGAGGTCGGTGAAGTCGCCCATGCCCCAGTTGCGCGCGGAGCGGACGCCGTAAAGCTGAATCGCAATGAGCCAGCAGCGGTCAAACTCGCCGCCAAACGCCCGTTCCGGCGCCGAAATCAGTGGCACGTCTTCGGCGTTCGAGGCATCGCTCAGCTGCAGCCGATAGACTCCGAGCGGCAGATCGGTGGGCCATTCGATGGCGCGGTCGGAGGCCTCGCCTTTGGCGATAAGCTCCTGACCTGCAAAGATTTTCCACTGCACCGGAAGCGCGGCCGTAGCCGGCAATTCGGTTCGCGACGGCCGCCCAAAACGGACCACCACGGGGTGGCCGACCAGTGGCCCCGGCGCCTGCGGAGGCAGGGCCTGCAGGATAATTTTGAGCGCGGCGGCGTCCGTCACACGGCGGTGACCCTGGCCGTCCACGAACTCGGTCTGGATTCCCTGGGCTTCGGCTTCAGCAAAAAGATCCATTCGGCACATACTTTGCACGCAAACATCAAACCAATGTCGCGAAATTGTCTAATTACAGGAAGGAGATAGGCAGTGTCTAACGCCGGGGCCCAGCAACGGTTCCAAGGGAACCAAAGCGAGCCCGGCGGCTTTCTATCTTTGTCCGGAACGTCACCCTTTCTTCAAACGAAACGGGGACGTCATTTCCATGGCAGTGGCATCACCGTGAACAAAAAAGCGCAAACCGCCGACAGCTCCAACGCCGGCGTCTCCCTTCCTATCGATGGTGCTTATCCGCTGAATCCGGATGGCAGTATCTTCCTTGAAGCAAAGGAGGTGCCAGGCGGCGTCGCCGATGAGCTCTGGTACAAGGATGCGATCATCTACCAGCTGCACGTCAAGGCCTTTGCCGACAGCAACAATGACGGCATCGGCGACTTTGCCGGTCTGACCGAGAAACTGGGGTACCTGCAGGATCTCGGCGTCACCACGCTGTGGCTGCTGCCGTTCTACCCTTCCCCCGGCCGGGACGACGGCTACGACATCGCCGATTACGGCGACATCAATCCCGATTTCGGGACGATGAAGGATTTTCGCCGCTTCATCCAGGAAGCCAAGAGGCGCGGCCTGCGGGTCATCACCGAACTCGTCATCAACCACACCTCCGACCAGCACGACTGGTTCAAGCGCGCCCGGCGCTCGGATCCGGATTCCAGCGCCCGCAACTGGTATGTCTGGAGCGATACCGACCAGAAATATCCGGGCACGCGGATCATCTTCACCGATACCGAGAAATCGAACTGGACCTGGGATCCCGAGGCCGGCCAGTTCTACTGGCACCGCTTCTTCTCGCACCAGCCGGACCTCAATTTCGACAATCCGCGCGTCGTGAGCGCGCTGGTCCAGGTGATGAAGCGCTGGCTCGACACGGGTGTGGACGGCTTCCGCCTCGACGCCATTCCCTATCTCTGCGAGCGGGACGGCACCAACAACGAGAACCTGCCCGAGACTCACACTGTCATCAAGCGGCTGCGCACCGAGCTCGATGCCTATGCCAAGGGCAAGGTGCTGCTGGCCGAGGCCAATCAATGGCCGGAGGACGTGCAGGAATATTTTGGCCGCGGCGACGAATGCCACATGGCCTATCACTTCCCCCTGATGCCGCGCATCTACATGGCGATCGCACAGGAAGACCGTTTCCCGATCACCGACATCCTGCGCCAGACGCCGGATATTCCAGCCAACTGCCAGTGGGCGCTGTTCCTGCGCAACCACGACGAACTGACGCTGGAAATGGTCACCGACGTCGAGCGCGATTATCTGTGGTCGACCTACGCCAACGATCCCCGTGCCCGCATCAATGTCGGCATTCGCCGCCGCCTTGCGCCGCTGATGGATAACGACCGGCGCAAGATCGAACTGATGAACTCGCTGCTGTTCTCGTTCCCGGGCACGCCGATCATCTATTACGGCGACGAAATCGGCATGGGCGACAACATCTATCTCGGCGACCGCAACGGCGTCCGCACCCCGATGCAGTGGACACCGGATCGCAACGGCGGCTTCTCGCGCGCCGACCCCGCGCGGCTATACGCGCCGACCATCATGGACCCGGTCTATGGCTATGAGGCGGTCAATGTCGAAGCGCAGTCGCGCAGCCTGTCCTCGCAGCTTTCGGCCACCAAGCGGCTGATCGCGGTCCGCAAATCCACCATCGCGTTCGGCCGCGGCACCATGACGTTCATTCGTCCGGAAAACCGCTCGGTGCTGTGCTATGTGCGCCAGTACCGCGACGAGATCATCCTGTGCGTCGCCAATTTGTCGCGATCGGCGCAGGCGACCGAACTCGACCTCTCCGCCTTCCAGGACCGTATTCCGCTGGAAATGCTCGGCCGCACCCGTTTCCCGCCGATCGGCGAACTGCCCTACATGATCACGCTGGCACCTTACGGCTTCTACTGGTTCGAACTGCAGGAGCGCGACAAATCCGAACCGGTCGTGCAGCGCGCCGTGCCCGAATTCGAAACGCTGGTCGTGCCGCTGAACGCGACCTGGATGTCGCTGGCGCGCGAACGCGGCGTGTTCGAGCGCGACGTGCTACCGGGATATCTGTCGCGCACCCGCTGGTATCCCGAACGATCGCCCAAGGCGATCCGTCCGGCCCTGACGTCGGCCATTCCATTCTGCGACATCGGCGACAACAGGCCATGGCTCGCCTTCTTCGAAAGCACGCAGCGCGGCGTCACGACGCGCTACGTGCTGCCGATGCAGATCGAATGGGTGCGCTTCGACCGCGAGCGTTACAACCCCCATGCGCTGGCCGCTGTCCGGCAAGGCGCCCGCGAAGGCACCCTGCTCGACGTCGCCACCGACCAGATCTTCATTTCGCTTCTGCTGCGCAATCTGCAGCAGTCGCTGACGGTCGAAGAAGGCGAACAGGGCTTGCGGCTTGAATTCCGGCCGACCAACCGCTTCAGCGACAAGCCGATCCGGCAGCCCGAGCACATCCGCACCATCGAGTCCGATCAGCCTCGCAGCACCGCCCTGGTGGATGACGACTATGTCGTGAAGATCTACCGGACGCTCCAGCCCGGTCCCAATCCCGAAATCGAGATTGGGCGCTTCCTCACCGATGTCGCAAACTTTGCCAACGCGCCGGCGCTGCTCGGCAGCGTCGAACTGGTCGAAGGCAACGAGAAAAGCGCGATCGGCGTCGTACACGCCTTCATCCCCAATCAGGGCGATCTCTGGACCGTCAGCTCCGGCTATCTCGATCGCTTCATCGAGGAGCAGCGCCTGCTCGCGGCAAGCGTGCAGCGCGATGAGCGCGAGGACGAGTTTCCCTATCTGCGTTACATGTCGCAGGCAGGGCGGCGCGTGGCCGAGTTGCATGTTGCACTCGCCGGTAACAGCGAACTGGCGGGATTTGCGCCGGAGCCTGCCGGCCGTGACGACGTGCAGCACTGGATCGACGATCTGATGCTGTGCGCCGGCCGCGTTTTCGATGCGCTGAGGCAGCGTCGGGAAACACTGAGAGAAGCCGACCGGCCGCTGGCCGACCAGCTATTGGCGCTGCAGCCGGCGCTGCCGGACTTGCTGGAACGACTGCTCTCGCGCGATGCCGGCATCGCCAGCATCCGCTGCCATGGCGACCTTGATCTCACGCAGTTGCTGATCGTCAAGGACGACATCTTCATCATCGACTTCGAAGGCGCGCCGCGAAGCAGCATCGCCGAGCGCCGGCGCAAGGTGCCCGCAGCGCGCGACATCGCCGGTTTGGTCCGGTCGATCGATTATTCCGCAACCTCGGCCCTTGAGCGCGCACTCAAAGTAGCCCACGATGAGAACGGCAGGCTGGGCGTGGCGCTTGGCGAGTGGCGCGACCGGGCGGCCGCCGCGTTCCTGGCCGCGTACCACGAGGCCATGACCGATCGCCGGCTTTGGCCGTCGGATCCGAACGCGGCGGATAATTTGCTGACGTTCTTCCTGCTCGAGAAGGCCTTGAACGAAATCGAGCACGAACTGTCGTTCCGGCCGGAATGGCTCCGCGTGCCACTGATCGGAATCATCAGAATGTTGTCGCAACCATCCTTCGAGGCTTCATGAACAAACTGCCCGCCGAGGCCTATGCCATCATTGAAGGCAAGCATTCCGACCCGTTCCGTTATCTCGGACTGCACAGCGAGGGCGACCACAGCGTGGTGCGCGCGTTCATCCCGGAAGCTTCCAACGTGGAAGCGGTCGGCGAGCATGGCGAGACGGCGCAGCTCGAGCGTATCCACGATGCCGGGCTGTTCGCAGGCGCGCTGCCTAACGGATCGAAGCGTTACCAGCTTCGCGCCCGCTTCGGCGATAACGTCGTCGATCTCGACGACCCCTATCGCTTCCCGCCCGTTCTCAGCGACTTCGATCTCTATCTGCTGGGCGAAGGCACCCATCGGCGGATCTACGACAAGCTCGGCGCGCATCCCATGAACCTCGAAGGCGTCGACGGCGTCGCGTTCGTGGTGCTGGCGCCGAACGCCAAGGCCGTCAGCGTGGTCGGCGATTTCAATTTCTGGAACGCGCTGCGCCACCCGATGCGGGTGCGCGGCGCCGGCTACTGGGAATTGTTCGTGCCGCACGCCCGCGCCGGTGATCGCTACAAGTTCGACATCACAGGTCCCGACGGGCGGCATCTGCCTCTGAAATCCGATCCCGTCGCCTTTGCGGCGGAGATCCGACCCTCGACCGCTTCGGTTGTCATCGACGAAACCAAAATCCCGCATCCGCGTCCGGCGCCATCGGGCATCAACGCCATCGGCGCGCCGATCTCGATCTACGAGGTGCATCTGGGGTCCTGGCGGCGTAAGAACGGCAATGAATGGCTGAGCTATCGCGAACTCGCCGAACAGCTTCCGGCCTACGCAAAGGACATGGGCTTCACCCATATCGAGTTTCTGCCCATCAGCGAGCATCCGTTCGACGGATCATGGGGCTATCAGCCGACGGGCATGTACGCGCCGACCAGCCGGTTCGGCACACCGGAAGAGTTTTCCGCCCTTGTCGATGCCTGTCATCGCGAGGGGATCGGCGTTTGGCTCGACTGGGTGCCCGGACATTTTCCCGACGATCCGCATGGGCTTGGCTATCTCGACGGTACCGCGCTCTACGAACACGCCAATCCGCTGCAGGGCCGTCATCTCGACTGGGGCACGCTGATCTACAATTACGGCCGCACCGAAGTGGTCAATTTCCTGGTCTCCAACGCGCTGTTCTGGCTCGACCGCTACGGCGTCGATGGGCTGCGCGTCGATGCCGTCGCCTCGATGCTCTACCTCGACTACAGCCGGCCCGCCGGCGAGTGGATTCCCAACCGGCATGGTGGCCGTGAGAACCTCGAAGCCATCGAATTCCTGCGCCGCTTCAACACCGAACTGTTCGGGCTGTTTCCGGAGGCCACCACCGCCGCCGAAGAATTCGACCGCCTGGCCGCAGGTCTCGCAGCCGGTCGAATATGGCGGGCTCGGCTTCGGCTTCAAATGGAACATGGGATGGATGCACGACACGCTGAAGTACATCGGCAAAGATCCGGTGTACCGCAAGCACCATCACGGCGACATCCTGTTCGGGCTGCACTACGCATTTTCGGAGAATTTCATTCTGCCGCTGTCGCATGACGAAGTCGTGCACGGCAAGCGTTCGATCATCGGCCGCATGCCCGGCGACGAGTGGCAGCGGTTTGCTAACCTGCGCGCCTATTACAGCTTCATGTTCGGCCATCCCGGCAAGAAGCTGCTGTTCATGGGCTGCGAGTTCGGCCAGGAGCGCGAATGGAATCACGATCAGTCGCTCGACTGGCACCTGTTGGGGCAGCAGAAGTATGCCGGGATCCAGAACCTGATCCGCGACCTCAACCACCTCTATCGTGCCGTACCGGCGCTGTACGAGATGGACTGCAACCAGGCCGGATTTGAATGGGTCATCACCCACGATTCCGGCAACAACATCTTTGCTTGGCTGCGCAAGGGTTTTGACGCCCACGCGCGCTGTCTCGTGGTCGTGAACTTCTCGCCGAACGTCATTCAAAATTACCGCGTCCGGGTGCCGTTCGCCGGCAAATGGAAGGAAGCGTTCAATTCCGACTCCGCGCATTATGGCGGCAGTAATGTCGGCAATGTCGGCGGCGTGCATACGCTCGAAGGCGCCATCCCCGAACTCAGCCTAACCATCCCGCCGCTGGCCGCGATCTTTCTCGTACCGGAAAGCTGACGCATGCGATTGTCCGCGGGAAGCCCCGCCCGCCTCGGAGCAACCTGGGACGGACGAGGCACCAACTTTGCGCTGTTCTCGGCCAATGCGGAAAAGGTCGAATTATGTTTGTTCGACGGCCAAGGCCGTCGCGAGCTCGAGCGGATCGAGTTGCCCGAGCGCAACGAGGACGTCTGGCACGGCTATCTCAACGACATCTCGCCCGGGCAGCTGTATGGCTATCGCGTTCACGGCCCCTATGCGCCCGAACGCGGACACCGCTTCAATGCCAACAAGCTGTTGCTCGATCCCTATGCCAAGCGGCTCGCCGGCCGCCTGGTATGGAGCGACGCGCATTTCGGCTATCGCACCGGCAGCGCGCGCGAAGATCTTTCCTTCGACCGCCGCGACAATGCGCGCGGCATGCCCAAGGCGGTCGTGGTCGACGAGACCTTCAATTGGGGCCGCCGCGAGATACGCCCCAACATTCCCTGGGAAGACACCATCATCTACGAGGCCCACGTCAAGGGCCTGACCCAGAAGCGCGACGACGTCGCTCCGGGCTGGCGTGGCACCTATGGCGGGCTGTGCTCGCCGGCGATGATCGACCATCTCAAGAAACTCGGCGTCACCACCATCGAATTGCTGCCGATCCACGGGCTGATCGACGACCGGGTTCTGGTCGAGCGGAAGCTCTCCAACTACTGGGGGTACAACACGCTGGCGTTCTTCGCGCCGGAGCCGCGCTATGCGCAGGACAACGCGCTCGACGCGTTCCGCACCACCGTGGCGCGGCTGCACGACGCCGGCATCGAGGTCATGCTCGACGTGGTCTACAACCATACCGCCGAAGGCAACCATCTCGGCCCAACGCTTTCGTTCCGCGGCATCGACAACGCGTCCTATTACTGGCTCAACAAGGAACACCCGCGCTATTACGACGACTTCACCGGCTGCGGCAGCTCGGTCAATCTGACCCATCCGCGCGTGCTGCAGATGGCGATGGATTCGCTGCGCTACTGGGTCGAGGTCTGCCACGTCGATGGTTTTCGCTTCGACCTCGCCACCACGCTGGCGCGCGGACCTAACGGCTATGACCGCAACGCCTCGTTCCTGACCGCGGTCCGGCAGGACCCGGTGCTGGCCACAGTAAAGCTCGTCGCCGAGCCGTGGGATCTCGGCATGGGCGGCTATCAGGTCGGCGCGTTTCCCTCGCAATGGTCGGAATGGAACGACCGTTATCGCAGCGCCATGCGGCGCTATTGGAGCGGCGAAGGCAGCCTGATCGGCGAAGTCTCGCGCCGCATGACCGCTTCGTCAGATCTGTTCCATCACGACAACCGCGCCACCCGCGCCGGCGTCAATCACGTCACCGTCCATGACGGGTTCACGCTGGCCGACCTGTTCAGCTACAACGAGAAGCACAACGCGGCAAACGGCGAGGACAATCGCGACGGCTCCAACGACAACCACAGCAACAATTGCGGCCATGAGGGCCCGACCAACGACGCCACGATCACGGCACTGCGCCGGCAATTACGCAAGAACCAGCTCGCCTGTCTGTTCCTCGCACAGGGGACGCCCTTGATGCTGGCCGGCGACGAGGTCGGCAATTCGCAGAACGGCAACAACAACGCCTATTGCCAGGACAATGAGACCGGCTGGATCAACTGGGACAATCTCGGCAAACAAGGCGACGACCTCACCGACTTCGTCAGCCACATGACCGCGCTGCGCCGGCGCTTCGCCCAGCTCCGCTGCCAGCGCTGGCTCGACGGCCGGCGCGCGGACGGTTCCTATGGCGTGCTGTGGCTGACGCCGGCGGCCGAGGAAATGAAGGAAGAGGACTGGAATTTTCCGGAAGGGCGGTTCCTCGCCTACGTGCTGGGGCCGATGGAACAAGGCCAGCCGCCGATCTTTATCGTCCTGAACGCCGCCCCCGAAGAGATCGGTTTCAAATTGCCGCAGATGCATGAATACAGGAATTGGCAGCAGGTGCTGAACACCACCGAGGCGGAGCCGAATCCTGCCGGACACGCTTCGGGCGCCGAGATGAGTGCGCCGCCGCGGTCGGTACTGGCCTTTGCAGGTACGGCATGAATGAGCGGCAATTCGGCCCGTTCCTGGCAAGTTACGGCACGCGGTTTCGACTGTGGGCGCCGGCGGCGAAGCGCGTCGATGTCATGCTGGAGCAACCGCATGCGATGACGCGCGGCGAGGACGGCTGGTTCACGGCCGACATCGCCGGCGTGAAAGCAGGCGCCCGCTATAAATTCCGCATCGACGACGAGATCGACGTGCCGGATCCGGCGTCGGCATTTCAGCCCGATGACGTTTTTGGCCCAAGCGAGGTAATCGATCACGAAGTCTATCCATGGCGCGCCACAGATTGGCGCGGACGTCCGTGGCAGGAGGCTGTGATCGTGGAGGCTCATGTCGGGACCTTCACCCAGGACGGTAGCTATCGCGCGATGATCGACCGGCTCGATCATCTGGTGGAGACCGGCATCACCGCACTTGAGCTGATGCCGCTGGCCGATTTCGCCGGCGCGCGCAACTGGGGCTATGACGGCGTGCTGTGGTACGCGCCCGACAGCGCCTATGGCCGGCCCGAGGATCTCAAGGCGCTGATCGACGCGGCGCATCAGCGCGGGCTGATGGTGATGCTCGACGTGGTCTACAACCATTTCGGCCCGGAAGGGAATTACCTCGGCCGCTATGCGCCTTCCTTCTTCACGGAAGCGCAGACGCCCTGGGGCAGTGCGATCGACTATCGCGTGAAGGAAGTCCGCACCTTTGCGATCGAGAATGCGGTCTCCTGGCTGCGCGACTATCGCTTCGACGGGTTGCGGCTCGATGCCGTCAACTCGATCGTCGAGCCGGGCGGTCTGTCGCTCCTCCACGATATCAGCGCCGCCGCCGGCAAACTTGCCGCCGAAACCGGCCGGCACATTCATCTCGTGCTGGAGAACGGCGACAACCGCGCCAGCATTCTGGATGCCGCGCAGGACCCACCGCAGGGAAAATACCGCGCGCAGTGGAACGACGATTATCATCACGCCTGGCGCGTGCTGATGACCGGCGAGAAACAGGGCTATTACGTCGACTACCAGCAGGCGCCGATCTCGGATATCGCCCGCTCGCTGGCCTCCGGTTTCGTCTATCAGGGAGAGCCGTCGGCATTTCGCGGCGGCAGGCGCGGCGAGCCGAGCGGCCATTTGGCGCCAACCGCTTTCATCAACTTCGTACAGAACCACGACCAGATCGGCAATCGCGCGCTCGGCGACCGGCTCGAAAGCGCCGCCGACGTGCGGGCTATCGAGGCGGGGCTCACCGTGCTGCTGCTGTCGCCGTCGATTCCGATGCTGTTCATGGGCGAGGAATGGGGCTCGAAGGCGCCCTTCCCGTTCTTCTGCGACTTTGGCGGCGATCTCGCCGACGCCGTCCGCAAGGGCCGCCGTATCGAACTGGCTTGGGCCTATGAGGAATATGGCGACGAGGTGCCTGATGCGCTTGCTCGATCGAGCCGCGACTCCGCCGTGCTCGACTGGAACGAGCCCAACACTCCAGCCGCGCACAAGCGGCTGACGCTGGTGCGGAACCTCCTGGAAATCCGCCGGCGGGAGATTGTCCCGCGACTCGCAAATGCGACCTTCGGGCAAGCGTCCGCGGACGAAAACCGCGTGTTAGGCCGCTCATTGGCGGATGGGCGATGGCGACTACGCTCCGCCTGCTGGCCAACTTGTCGGAGCAAGGCGATCCGCCATGAGGCGGACAAGCCTCGGGAACCCTGATCTGGGGCAGCGAGTTGGGCGACAGCGTTCCGCCCTGGACCGTGCTCTGGCGCATCGGATAGGAAAATGCCCCCGGCGATCCCGATCGCGACCTATCGCCTGCAACTGTCGGCGGATTTCGATTTCGACGCTGCGGCTTCCGTGGTGCCCTACCTGAAGGCGCTCGGCATCACGCACCTCTATGCCTCGCCCTTCATGCGCGCACGCAAAGGCAGCACGCATGGCTACGACGTCACCGACCACGCCCAGTTCAACCCCGAGCTCGGCGGCGAAGCCGGTTTCGATCGACTGAGCGCCGCACTGCGGCACCACGATCTCGGATTGATCCTGGATTTCGTGCCGAACCATATCGGCGTGCATTTTGCGGATAATCCGTGGTGGCTCGACGTGCTGGAATGGGGCCCCTCCTCGCCGCACGCGGCGTCCTTTGACATCGACTGGGAGCAATTACCCTACCGCGCCCGCGGCGGCGTGCTGCTGCCGATCATCGGCTCGTCCTACGGACAGGCGCTGGAAAACGGCGAGATCGAACTGCGCTACGATCCCACCGAAGGCAGTTTTTCGGCGTGGTATTTCGAACACCGGCTACCGATCGCGCCGGAACGTTACGGCGAAATCTTGCGCATGATCGTCAAGGAGACAGGCAGCGAGGACACCGCGCCCGGCAAAGAGATCCTTGCGCTTGCTTCGCGGCACCAGGGGCCACGCCGCCCCAGCCGCAAGGAAGCGCCGGGGTTCAAGGCGGATTTGAAAGCGATCTCCGGCGCGGCCGATATGATCGCCCGCGGGCTCGAGGCCTATCGCGCCGGAGCGGATCGCCCCGCGCCGACACTTTCGCTGCACCATTTGCTGGAGCGCCAGCACTACAAGCTCGGCCACTGGCGGCTCGCTTCCAGTGACATCAACTACCGGCGCTTTTTCGATGTCAATACGCTGGCGGGTTTGCGGGTCGAGGATGCCGGCACCTTCGAGGCGGTCCATCGGCTGGTCAAACGGTTGATCTCGGAAGGCAAGCTGCAGGGGCTGCGGCTCGACCACATCGACGGCCTGCGCGACCCCGTGCAGTATTTTCAGCGCTTGCGCCGGCTGGTCCGCGAGGCGCACGGTGGCCGAAGCGAGCCGTTCTACGTGGTGATCGAGAAGATTCTCGGCGAGCACGAAAAGCTGTCGCCATTCGCTGGCGTTCACGGCACCACCGGTTATGAGTGGATGAACGTCATCACCCACGCATTGACCGATGGCCAGGGCCTGGAGCCGCTCGACGAGATCTGGCGGCAGATCAGCAACCAGTCGCCCAAACTCGCGCCGATCCTGCGCGAGGCAAAGCGCCGCGTGCTGGAAACGCTGCTGACCAGCGAGTTCACCGTGCTGACGCGCCTGCTCGCGCGGATCGCCAGTGGGCATTACTCCACCCGCGACTATTCCGCCGACGGCCTGCGGCAGGCGCTCGAACTCTACGTGCTGCACTTCCCGGTGTATCGCACCTACCTGACATCATCGGGCCCGTCCGCGCATGACCGCGAGTTGATATCGACGACGATCGAACGGGCGCGCGCCGACTGGTTCGCCGCCGATGACGGCATTTTCGACTTCCTTCGCGACACCCTGACGATGGACCTGATCAAGCCGGGACGGCCGCCCCACAGTGCGCCGCGCGTGCGCCGGTTTGCCTTGAAGGTGCAGCAGTTCACCGGCCCGATGATGGCGAAGTCGCTGGAGGACACGACGTTCTACCGCTACCACCGCCTGCTCGCCCTCAATGAAGTCGGCGGCGACCCGGCGGCGAAAGCGCTTTCGGTGGGCGAATTTCACGGCATGATGCGAGAGCGCGCCAGAAATTGGCCGCATGGCATGACGGCCACCGCGACCCACGACACCAAGCGCGGCGAGGACGCGCGGACGCGCATCATGGCGCTGGCGGAAATGCCGGGCGAATGGACCAGCGCGGTGGGGCGATGGAAGCTGCTCAACGCGCCGCATCTCACGGTCGATGGCGATCTGCGCGCGCCGTCGGCAACCTTCGAATACATGTTGTATCAGGCGCTGCTCGGGGCGTGGCAGCCGGACGACGCGTCGTTTCCGGCAAGGATGCAGGAATATGCGCTGAAGGCCGCGCGCGAGGGCAAGGAGGAAACGAGCTGGCTCAATCCCCACCTGGCCTATGAGACCGGCGTCAACAGCTTCATCGAAAAGATCCTCGATCCTTCGCTCTCGGGCGAATTCTTGAATTCGCTGCAGACGCTGGCGCAGCGGCTGTCGCTGCTGGGTGCGCTGAATTCGCTCAGCCAGATCACGCTGAAGGCGATGATGCCGGGCGTTCCGGATTTCTATCAGGGCACGGAGCTTTGGGATTTTTCACTGGTCGATCCGGACAATCGGCGGCCGGTCGACTTCGCGGAACGCGCAGGCCGCCTGGCGGCGCAGGACAATCCGGACTGGAGCCGCCTGATCGAGAAGTGGCCGAGCGGCCATCTCAAGCAGGCCTGGACACGGCATCTGCTCAAGCTTCGAACCGAGCTCGCAGATGTATTCGCGGACGGCGACTACGAGCCCTTGGAAGTGGGCGGAGAGCAGCGCGATCATTTCATTGCGTTCGCCCGGCGGCACGGTAGCGAGGCCGCGATCACCGTGGCGACGCGCCATTTTGCTCCGTTTACCGATGGCGGCAGACACTGGCCCGCTCCGGAGAAGTTTGATGCCACGATCGATGTCAGCGGCTACGCCGTGGAAGGCTTTGCGGATGCCGATGCGGCGCAGTTGCGCCTTTCCGACCTGCTGACGCATCTGCCGGTCGCCGCGCTGAAAGCCAGATTCACCGGGGCAACAAAGCCGACACGAAAGCGCGGCCGCACCTAAGGAAGCGTCAGCTCTTCTTGGTCAGCAACAGCTTGCCGCGGTTCTTGATCGCGGCCTGGGCCACCTCGGCGAAGCGCTGCAACAGCCACGGCAGCACCACTTCCACCTGCACATGATCCTCAGCGACATCGACATGGCCGGCCGCCGCCTGGCCCATGGCACGGACCCGGAAAATCATTCGGTTGTCTTCCCATCGCTCCTCATCGACGCTCAGCACCGGCACGCTGGTAGCGGCGCGCGAAAGCCCGCTCTTGAGACGGCGCATCGCCTCTTCGCGTCCAAGGCTATGCGGTATCGAGACAACCAGCGGCTTGCTCATCACCTAAAATCCTCTTCTCTCTTCGAACTCATGTAATGACACTTGGTTCGAAAAGAAGGTGCGAACTGCATTATCGCACCGCAAAACGGAACTTTCATAGTTCCCCTGTGTTGATCCGTCGCACACGGAGCGAAACACACGGCCATAGGGGCTGAGGAGAGAATCATGTCACTCGGGACCATCATTCTTATCATTCTCATCATCGCCCTGCTCGGCGGGTTCAGCGGCATCGGCGGCGGACCGTTTTACGGCACCGGATATTACGGCGGCGGCGGTCTTGGACTGATCATCGTGATTCTGCTGATCCTGTTGCTGCTCGGGAAGCTGTAGGCAATACGCTGAACAGAATTGTAGGGTGGGCAAAGGCGAAAGCCGTGCCCACCTTTTTTTGGGGGCTCAAGGTGGTGGGCACGCTTCGCTTTGCCCACCCTACTCTCCATCCAACGACTGTCATCACCCGCGAAAGCGGGTGATCCAGTATTCCAGAGGCGCCAGTAATTGGATCGATAGGCCGCAGCGTACTGGATACTCCGCCTTCGCGGAGTATGACGGCTGTGGGCGATGGGGGGACGCGGACTAAATCGGCTATAATTTTCCCGCCAGCTTCTTCATCGCTGCCTTGATCGGCGCCGCCGCGTCGTCATACCCGTCCCACGCTTTCGTCTTCGCCAATAACGCCGGCACGGTGCGGATCGTATACTTCTTCGGATCGAGATCGCCGCGCACCTGCGGCCAGGTCAGCGGCATCGAGACGGTCGCCCCCTCGCGCGCCCGCGGCGACAGCACGGCGACCGCCGTCGAGAGCCGGTCGTTGCGGAGATAGTCGAGGAAGATCTTTCCCTTGCGCAGCTTCTTCGACATGTTGAGCAGGTAACGCTCGGGGTCATCATTCGCCATCCACTGGCAGACCCCTTGCGCGAAGGCTTTGGCCTCCTTCCAGCTGACTTTGTCCCTCGCACCATGCAGCAGCGGCGTCACCACGTGCAGCCCCTTGCCGCCGGTGGTCTTGCAGAAGCTTTCGAGGCCTACCGCCGTCAGCCGCTGCCGCATGTCCTTGGCAGCCTCGATCACCTCGGAAAATTCGACATTCGGCGCCGGATCGAGATCGAACACCAGCCGCCCGGGCGTGTCGTAATCGTCGGGCGCGCAATTCCAGGGATGCAGCTCCAGCCCGCCGATTTGCGCCACCGCCGCCAGAGCTTCGACCCGGTCGATCTGCAAATAGGGTTTGCGATCGCCGGAGACCTTGGCGAGTTTCAGGAGATCGGAGCCGCCCTGCATTGCGTGGCGCTGAAAGAATTTCTCGCCGTTGATGCCGTCGGGCGCGCGGAGAATCGAGCATGGACAGCCCTTGATGTGCGCGATCATCCAGTCGCCGACCGCTTCGAAATATTGCGCGAGATCGAGCTTGGTGACGGCCTCGCCGTCGCCGCCGTCAGGCCACAGCGCCTTGTCGGGCTTCGAAATCGTAACGCCCATCACCTCGGCGGACTTGTTCGCCGACGATGTCACGGACCGCATTACGGGCTTTGCTATGCCGGCCATGGCTGGCTTCTCCGCGCGTATCTCTCTGGCCGGCTTGTCCTGTCGCAACCCCTTGAACGCGGCCTGCCGGATGTTGCCGCCGTCGGTCCAGCCGGCGAACTCGATCTCGGCCACCAGTTCGGGCTTAAGCCAATGTACGTCGCGGGTCTTCTTCGGCGCATCCTTGCCGCCGAACGGGCTCTTGTCGGATGCCGCCGCCTTCAACGCCGGCATGACGCGCCGGACGACGTCCTGCCCGAAGCCGGTGCCGACGAGACCGACGAACGCCAGATGACCGCCGCGATGCACGCCCGCCATCAGCGAACGAAATTTTCCATTGGTGGTCTTCCAGCCGCCGAGCACGACCTCCTGCCCGCCGCGGATCTTGGCCTTGGTCCAGCTCTCGGAGCGTCCCGAGCGATAGGGCGCATCCAGTTTCTTGGAAACAATACCCTCCAGATCCAGTTTCCTTGCCGATTCCAGCACGGTATCGCCGCGGTCCTCGAAATGATCGACGTAGCGGATCAGCTTTTCCTTCCCGTTCCTCCGGTCGAGCAAGCCCTTCAGGCGTTCCTTGCGCTCGCGCAGTGGCAGCGCGCGCAGATCCTCACCGCCGGCAAACAGGAGATCGAACGCAAAGAAGATGAGGCCGCCGGTCTTGTTATCGGCTATCGCCGCCTGCAGCGCCGAGAAGCTGGGCACGCCGTTGTGGTCCAGCGCGACGATTTCGCCGTCGATCAGCGCATCGGGCAACGCCTTCGCGGCTCTGGCGAGAGCGCCGAACTTGTCGGCCCAGTCCAGCCCTTTTCGGGTGAGCAGCGCCACATCGCCGTCCTCGATCCGCAACTGTACGCGATAGCCGTCGAATTTGACTTCATGGCACCAGCCGTCCGAATTCGGCGGCCGCTCGACGGAGGCGCAAAGCTGCGGCGCGACGAAATCCGGCATCGCGGAAACTTTCTTCGGCCGGGCGCCTTGCGCCGGCGCGCGGGTCTTCGTCGCCGGTGCCGCTCGCAATGCGGCGGTCTTCCTGCCGGCACGCGCGTCGGCCGCTTCGCCGCGGTTGGACTGCCACACCGCGTCGGCCTTGGTCTTGCCCTTTGCCAGCATGAACGGCTTTGGCGCCTTGCCCTTGCCTTGCGCGATCTGCGCCATCGTTCGTCCCGAAGCCACCGAGCGATCCTCTTCCAGGATATCGTTGGCTTGCCCTTCCCCGGCGAATTCATCGCGGTGCTTGATCAGGAGCCAGTTGGTGCGCTTGCCGCCGTAGCGGTCGCCTTTCATCCGCACCAGCACCCAGCTGCCGTGCAGCTTGCCGCCATGCAGCGTGAATTTCAGATCCCCTTTCTTGAAGCCGCGATCGGGATCATCGGATTCCCAGACGCCGCGATCCCACAGCATGACGGTGCCGCCGCCATACTGGTCGTCCGGGATGGTGCCTTCGAAATCGCCATAGTCCAGCGGGTGATCCTCGACCTCGACCGCGAGCCGCTTGTCGTGCGGATCAAGCGAGGGTCCGCGCGTCACCGCCCAGGATTTGAAGACGCCATCGAACTCCAGCCTCAGGTCGTAATGCAGGCGGGTCGCGTCATGCTTCTGGATCACGAACCGCCGCTGTTTGCTCGGCGCTACCTTGACGTCGCCGGAGGGCTCCGCCGTCTTGCCGAAATCGCGCTTCTTCCGGTACGTGCTGAGCTTCTTCAACGCCAAACCTCGACCACCCCGACCGCGCGCATGGCGGCATCTGGAACGAAAACCCATACTAGCCGTTGAAGTTCCCAAACCCAACCATGCCGGAGATTGCCATGGCCCCCCGCGCCTACTGGAAAGGCACGCTAAAACTCTCTTTGGTATCCTGTCCGGTCGTGCTGTACCCGGCCTCGACGTCGGTCGAAAAAACCCGCTTCCACATGATCAACAAGGAGACCGGCAACCGGCTCAAGCAGCAGATGGTAGACGCCGAGACCGGCAACATCGTCGAAAGCGACCAGAAGGGCCGCGGCTACGAACTCAAGAAGGGCCAGTATGTCGAGATCGAAAAGGAGGAACTCGAGGCTGTCCAGATCGAGAGCAACCACACCATCGAGATCGACAGCTTCGTGCCGCGTGACGAGATCGACAAGCGCTATTACAACAATCCCTACTACGTTGCACCCGACGGAAAGGCCGCCATTGACGCCTTCGCCGTGATTCGCGACGCCATGAAGGACGAGGACCGCGTCGCGCTGGCGCGCATCGTGTTGACCAATCGCGAGCACGTCATCGCCATCGAGCCGCTCGGCAAGGGCATGCTCGGCACCACCCTGCGCTTTCCATACGAACTGCGCGACGAGAACGAATATTTCTCTGACATCAAGACCCCGAAGATCACCAAGGACATGGTCGAACTGGCGAGCCACATCCTGCAGACCAAGGCGGCGCATTTCGATCCTTCGAAATTCAAGGACGAATATGAGGACGCGCTGAAGGCGCTGGTGCGACGCAAGGCCTCCGGCAAACCGATCAAGGCCGCCGAGCGTGAGGAAAAGCCCGACAATGTCGTCAACCTGATGGACGCGCTGAAAGCGAGCCTGAAGGGCAAACCGGCAGGGAAGCGCCGGGCGCAGGCTTCGCGTCGATCGCCGGCACGCCGGGCGGCAAAAAAGGCGCACCGGTCGTCGGCGAGGCAGCGCAAGGCGGGGTGACGTTCTCCCCCGTCATTGCGAGCGAAGCGAAGCAATCCATGTCGCGGCATAACGGATAAATGGATTGCTTCGTCGCTAACGCTCCTCGCAATGACGAGGTTGCCGATGCCAGCGCGTTATCTACCGCTTCGACTTCTTCGCTTTTTTCTTCGCAGCTTTCCGCTTCTTCGCTGCTTTCTTCGGCACTTTCTTCCCCTTGGCCCTCGCCTCCGACAATCCGATCGCGATCGCCTGCTTGCGGCTCGTGACCTTCTTGCCCGAGCCGCCGCTCTTCAGCGTGCCGGCCTTGCGCTTCTTCATCACGCGCTCGACATCGGCCGATGCCTTCTTCGAATATTTGCGTGCCATCGCCTTCTCCGGCTTCATTGTGTGAAAAAGTAATCACCGGTAGCATACAAAGTTCCTCGCACGTCACCTGCGCGCTTGCATTGACCCGCCACGGAAGGCATTTTGGCTGCGGGGACGATCGAAACGCCGACGGCAAGAGCGGCGCCGTCCCCGGAGCGGGGAGGATTTGATGACATTGACGAAGTCGCACGTCGCGGGCCCGACGACGCCTGCGGTGCGGGAGATGACGTTCGGCGATCTCTTGCGCGAGGCGGCGGAGACGGCGCCCGATCGCCTGGCGCTGATTGCGGGCGTCCCCGACCCGACCCTGCGCCGTCAATGGACTTACGCGCAGCTCTATCGCGAGGTCCAGCGTACCGCCCGCGCGCTGCTGTCGCGCTTCAAGCCGGGCGAGCGCATTGCCGTCTGGGCGCAGAACCTTCCGGAATGGATGATGCTCGAATTCGGCGCCGGCATGGCCGGCATGATTCTGGTCACCGTGAATCCGGCCTTCCGCGCCCGTGAGCTGGAATACGTGCTGAAGCAGTCGCGCTCGGCAGGTGTCTTCGTGGTCAACGACTTTCGCGGCAACCCGATGCTGAAGACGGTGCAAGCGGTGGCGCCGAATTGTCCCGAAGTCCGCGAGATCATCTGCTTCGACGACTGGAACACCTTCATTGCCGCCGGCGACGACGAAAGCATCAAGCTGCCTGCGGTCAGTCCCGACGACCCCGTCATGATCCAGTACACCTCGGGCACCACGGGTTTTCCGAAAGGCGCCCTGCTTCGCCATCGCGGGCTGCTCAACAACGGCGCCGACACCGCCGACCGCATGGGCGTCGATCCCGGCGACGTCTTCGTCAATACGATGCCGCTGTTCCACACCGGCGGCTGCGTCTGCTGCATGATCGGCGCGGTTTCGAAAGCCGCGACGCAGGTGCTGGTCGAAGCCTTCGAGCCCGGACTGGTGCTGGAAATGCTGGAGACCTATCGCGGCAATGCGATGCTCGGCGTGCCCACCATGCTGGTCGCGATGCTGGAGCACGCGAGATTCCCGACCACCGATCTCTCCTCCGTCAAGGCGATCTGCTCGGGCGGCTCCACGGTGCCGGCCACGCTAGTGCGGGTGCTGGAAGAAAAGCTCGGCGCGCCCTTTACAATTGTCTTCGGTCAGACCGAATGCTCCCCGGTCGCGGCGCAAACCGGCACCACCGACAGCGTCGAGGACAAGGCCAACACCATCGGCCTGCCGCTTCCCAACATGGAAAACAAGATCATCGACCCCAACACCGGCGAGACCGTTCCGATCGGCACGATCGGCGAGTTCTGCACCCGCGGCTATCACATCATGCTCGGCTATTTCGAAATGCCGGACGCGACGGCGGCCGCGATCGATGCCGATGGCTGGCTGCATACCGGCGATCTCTGCGCGATGGACGCGCGCGGCTATTGCACGGTGGAAGGCCGCCTCAAGGACATGATCATCCGCGGCGGCGAAAACATCTATCCGCGCGAATTGGAGGAGCTGTTGTTCAAGCATCCGAAGGTCGGCGAAATCGCCGTGATCGGTGTCCCCCACGAGAAGTGGGGCGAAGAGGTCGCGGCCTTCATCCGCCCGGCGCCCGGCGCCATCATCGAAAAGGAGGAACTGATCGACTACATGCGCGCCTCGCTCGCCCCGCACAAGACGCCGAAACACTGGTTCGTGGTGGAGACCTTCCCGCTGACCGGATCAGGCAAGATCCAGAAATTCAAGCTGCGGGAGGCCTGGACTAAGGGCGAGATGACGGCGATTTAGCCGGGACGGCTACAGCCGTCATTCCGGGATGCGCTCTTGGCGCAGACCCGGAATCCAACTCTCCACTCGAGCCTGTGTCACGATGGATTCCGGGTTCGATGCTTACGCATCGTCCCGGAATGACGGAGAGAACCCGACAACCGATCACCCCTTGAACGTCGGCTGCCGAGGATGGATGCAGTCCTTGAAGTCGGCAAATCCTTTCCACGCCGGCTCCGGCGCATCCTGTCCGGCGGCGGGCGCGTAGATCGACGGCTCGACAATACCCATCGTCGGAATATAGCGCGGACAGTTAGGAAAGACCGCGCGCGCCGTGACGCGGACGATGAGCTGCGCGCCGACCGTTTCCTTCAACAGCGGATCGCTGTTGCTCACGCTGGCGCTGCCGTTGACCCGCAGACGTTTCGGTTTGTCATGCATGGCGATGAACAGCAGGCCGACATCGGCGTTGGCGACGATGTTGCCGAGACTCTTGAACATGCCGTTGCCGTCATAGTCGGGAAACGCCAGTTCGGAAGGTCCGGTAATGCGTACAAAGCCCGGTGCCCCGCCTTTGAACGAGCAATCGGGCCGGCCTTCAGCGTCCGCCGTCGCAAGGAAGAAATACGGCAGGCCTTCGATGAACAGCTTGTCGTCCGCCGAAAACTCTGTGCGCATCAGCTTCTCTTCCAGCCGATCTGAAATCCGCCGGCTGTCGAACTGATCCTGAAGCTTACGGTTGCCTTCGTGGTACATGACGCTTTCAGCCATCGCCGTCCGTCCTCCGCTCCGATTTTTCGGGTCCCCGGGAGAGGAGCATATCATCGCGAAATCGCCCGGCATAATCGCCGCAGTCGATCAATCCGGCGCGCGCAAACGGTAACCGATGCCGGTTTCGGTCAGCACGAACTGCGGACGCTCCGGATCGACCTCGATCTTCTGGCGGAGCTGGCGGACATAGACGCGCAGATATTGCGCGTCAGTCAGTTCGTCCCACAGCTCCTTGAGCAGAAAGCGATGGGTCAGCACCTTGCCGGCATGCTGCACCAGCACGCGCAGCAATTCATATTCTTTCGGCGAGAGCTTTACCTCGCGCTCGCCGACCTTGACGATGCGGCGAACCAGGTCGACCGAGAGATCGCCTGATCGAAACACCGGCCGCTCGCCCTGCACCTGCAACTGGTGCCGAAGTGCTGCGCGCATCCGCGCCAGCAGCTCATCCATGCCGAACGGCTTCGTCAGGTAGTCGTCGGCACCGAGGTCGAGCGCCTGCACCTTGCCGGCTTCGTCGCCGCGGCTCGACAGCACCACGATCGGCACGCTCTCATTGCGGCCGCGGATCATGCGCAGCAGGTCATGCCCCTGGATATCGGGCAATCCGAGATCGAGGATGATCAGCGCCGGCCCCTCCGCGAGTTTCTCCAGCGCCAGCTTGCCGTTGGATGCTTCAAGGACGTCGTAGCCCTGCGTGCTCAGCCCCATCCGCAACAGTTTTCGGATCGGCGGCTCGTCGTCGATGACCAGAACCTTGATCGGGGCGGCGTTCATGCGGCGGTATCCAGCGCGTTATTTGCTGCCGGTATCGGCAGCCGAATGGTTATTACGGCGCCACTGCGGTCAGTGCGATTGGCGGCCGATGATCGTGCCATGCATGGCCTCGACAAAGCCGCGGGAGATCGCCAGGCCAAGTCCCGTGCCGGGACGAACATGATCGCCCTTCTGCGCACGATAAAACTTGTCGAACACGCTTTCCAGCTCTCCCGGGGGGATGCCGTTGCCTTCGTCGAGTGATCTGCAGCGTGACGCTTTCCCGATCCCTCACGCCCCTGATCGATACCGTCGTCCCGGCCGGCGCGTATTTGGCGGCGTTGTCGAGCAGGTTGAACAGCACCTGTTCGAACAATACCGCATCGAGTTCCAGCATCGGCAGATCGGAGCCTAGCTCGAGCGTCACCTTGTGATGCACGAGGATCTTGCCGGCGCGGCGCAGCGCGCTGCCGACGATCTCGCCGACATCATGCCGCGCGCTGTTCGGCACAATCGCGCCGGATTCCAACTTGGTCATGTCGAGCAGGTTGGCGATGAAGCGGTTGAGCCGCTCGGATTCGTCGATCATGGTGCCGAGCAGGTCGTTCTTCTGCGCCTCGTCGAGGCCGGCACCGAGGTCGCGCAACGTGGAAGCGGCGCCGAGCACCGAGGCCAGCGGTGTCTTCAGGTCATGCGAGATCGAGGTCAGCAGCGCGCCGCGCAGCCGGTCGGATTCCACCGTGCGCTTGACCCGGTCCATGTCCTCGACCAGCAGCACCCGCTCGATCGCGAGCGCGCCCTGATCGACCAGCGCATCCAGCAGGCGGCGCTGGTCCGGCGTCAGCAACGGACCCGTTCGGTCGTCATCGATGCCGATGACGCCGATCGCGCCGCGTCCGGTCCGCATCGGCAGGAACAGCCGCTTTGCGCCCGGCAGGGTGTCCGAACCACGCCCGGCCGGGCGATCGTTGCTCCAGGCCCAGTTGGCGGCGGCGAGATCGGCCTTGTCGAGCTCGTCCTCCGGCGGGTAGCCGCTCTTGACCGTCAGCACGCCCTCTTCCGACAACAGCAACACCACCCGCACCTTTAGCATCAACGCGGTCTGGTAGGCGGTCGCCCAGAGCACGTCATCCAGCGTCGCGGTGCCCGCAAGCTTGCGGCTGAAGGCGTACAGCGACTCCGTGGTGCGCACCCGGCCGATCGCGGTGTCCGCCTGCGTACGTACCCGCGCTGCGACATTGGAAACCAGCAGCGCGATCAGCATGAAGAAGAAGAACGCGGCGATATTGGTTGGATCGGTGATGGTGAAATTATAGACCGGTGGCAGGAAGAAAAAATTGTAGCACAGCGACGCCGCAAGACTCGCCAGCAACGACGGCCACAGGCCGTATCGCGCAGCGGCACCGACAACGGCCGTTAGGAATACAAGATCGACGTTTTCAATGCCGCCGAACAAGGGCTTGATCAGGGTGGCGGCGCCAAGACCGATCGCGACGAACAGCAGCGCCATCAGATAGGGCCGCGCGTTAAACGGCTCCTGCCGCGCCGCGGTTTGTACCGCCGCTTTCACAAGCTTCTCCTCGTCGCCGGCGATCACGTGGACGCTGATGTTGCCGGCACGGCGCACCAGATCGTGCACCACGGACCCACGCGTCAGCTCGAACCACCAGGCGCGCGTCGACTTGCCGATGATAATCTGGGTGACGTTGTTGGCATGGGCAAAATGAATGACGTCGTCGGCGATGCGGCGGCCCACGCCGGGAACGGTCAGCGCCTCGCCGCCGAGCGCTTCGGCCAGCCGCATGGTGTCGGCCAGCCGGTCGCGCTGCTCGTCGTTCAGTTGCAGGCTGCGCCGCGTCTCGATGCTGATCGCGGTCCACTGTGCATGCAGCCGGTCCGCCAGCCGCTTGGTATAGCGCACCAGCCCGGCCGCGCGCGGGTCCTCGCTGACGCAGACCAGGATGCGCTCGCCGGCGGCCCACGGCCCGTCGATCGCGTTGGCCTGCATGTGGATCAGCAGCTGTTCGTCGACCCGCTCGGCGGTGCGCCGCAGCGCCAGTTCGCGTAGCGCCGTCAGGTTGCCAGGCGAGAAATAATGCTCCAGCGCGCGCTCGGCCTGCTTGGGGACATAGACCTTGCCCTCCTTCAGCCGCTGGATCAGATCATCCGGCGTAAGGTCGATCAGCTCGATGGCGTCGGCGCGGTCGAACACCTTGTCCGGCACGGTCTCGCGCACCCGCACATGGGTGATCTGCGCGACCACGTCGTTGAGGCTTTCGATGTGCTGGATGTTGACGGCGGTATAGACGTCGATGCCATGGGACAGCAATTCCTCGACGTCGAGATAGCGCTTGGGGTGGCGGCTGCCGGGCGCGTTGGTATGGGCAAGTTCGTCGACAAGGGCGATCTGCGGCCGTCGCGCGATCAGCGCATCGAGGTCCATCTCCTCCAGCGTCTGCTCCTTGTAGGCGAGCCGCCGGCGCGGCAGCACTTCGAGGCCCTTCAGCAGCGCTTCGGTTTCCGCCCGGCCATGGGTCTCGACCACGCCGACAACGACATCGACGCCAGCTTTCTTCCTGGCATGGGCGCTTTGCAGCATTTCGTAGGTCTTGCCGACGCCGGGCGCTGCACCGACGAAGATCTTGAGCTTGCCGGCGCGACCTTCCTCGCGCCGGGCCGCTTCCAGGAGGGCTTCCGGCGACGGACGCTGTTCGGGGTCGCGGCGGGTTTGAACCATACGGCAATATAGTCCTCACCCCTGTGCGGGCCTAGCGGCTGTCATTTCGAGGCCTCGTCCAACGCCAGATTCAACGCCAATACGTTAATGCGCGGCTCCCCCAGCAATCCAGCCATGCGGCCCTGCGTATGCTGTACGACCAGGTCGCGAACGCGGGCTTCCGGCAGGTCGCGGGCCTTGGCTACCCGGGGCACCTGAAACAGCGCGCCTTCCGGCGAAATATCAGGGTCCAGCCCGCTGCCGGAGGTGGTGACGAGGTCGACCGGCACGGGAGCGGACGGGTTTTCGACCTTCAGCTTCTCGACGTCTTCCTTCACCCGGTCGTTCAGCGCCTTGCTGGTCGGGCCAAGGTTGGAGCCGCCGGAGTTGGCGGCGTTATAGGGCGCGGAGACCGTTTTGGTGGAATCGGCCGGGTCGGGCGCCGAGGTCGCGGACGGGCGGCCATGGAAATATTTGTCGGCCTTGAACTCCTGCCCGATCAGCGTGGAGCCGATCACTTTGCCGTCCTTTTCGATCAGGCTGCCCTGCGCTTGCCTCGGGAAGATCGCGCCGGCGATCGCGGTCATGGCGAGCGGATAGGCCAGGCCGGTGATCGCGGTGAGCAGCAGCAGGATGAAAATGGCGGGGCGGATTTCTCTGAGCATTGTCGTTCTCCGTTAGGCCAGCCCCAAGGCGGCGACGGCGAGGTCGATGGCCTTGATGCCAATGAAGGGAATGATGATGCCGCCCAGGCCGTAGATCAGCAGGTTACGGCGCAGGAGCGCTCCGGCGCCGACGGCGCGATAGGCGACGCCTTTCAGCGCCAGCGGAATCAGCGCAATGATGATCAACGCATTGAAGATGATCGCCGACAGGATCGCGCTTTGCGGGCTGGCGAGGTGCATGACGTTGAGTACCTCGAGTTGTGGATAGAACGCCAAAAACATCGCCGGGATAATCGCGAAATATTTGGCGACGTCGTTGGCGATCGAGAACGTCGTCAGCGCGCCTCTGGTCATCAGCAGTTGTTTTCCGATCTCGACCACCTCGATCAGCTTGGTCGGGTTGGAGTCGAGGTCGACCATGTTGCCGGCCTCGCGGGCGGCCTGCGTGCCGGTATTCATGGCAACGCCGACGTCGGCTTGTGCGAGTGCGGGTGCGTCGTTGGTTCCGTCGCCGCACATCGCCACCAGCTTGCCCTTGGCCTGTTCGTCGCGGATCAGCTTCAGCTTGTCTTCCGGTGTCGCCTGCGCCAGGAAATCGTCGACGCCGGCTTCGGCGGCAATCGCCGCTGCCGTCATCGGATTGTCGCCGGTGATCATCACCGTGCGGATGCCCATGCGGCGAAGTTCAGCAAAGCGCTCGCGGATGCCGCCCTTGACGATATCCTTGAGATGGATGACACCAAGCAGGCGGCCATCTTTCGCCACCGCCAGCGGCGTACCGCCCTGCTTCGCGATCTCGTCCGCAATGGTCCGGAGCTCGCGGGCCGCATCCGAGTCGATGGCCGGCTGCAGGGCGCGAACCGCGCTGCCGCTGGCCATGGTCTGGGCGATGCCGCCGCCGATATAGCTCAGGATGGCGTCCACCGCGCCCTTGCGGACCGAGGAGGATCCAGCATCGACGCCGCTCATGCGGGTCTGCGCAGTGAACGGCACGAAGGTCGCCGAAAGCTCCTTCATGTCGCGGCCACGGATGCCGTACTGCTCCTTGGCAAGCACCACGATCGAGCGACCTTCCGGCGTTTCGTCAGCGAGCGACGCCAGTTGCGCCGCATCGGCCAGCTCCTGTTCGGTGACGCCGCGCACAGGTCGGAACGCGGTCGCCTGACGGTTGCCGAGGGTGATGGTGCCAGTCTTGTCCAGTAATAGCGTATCGACGTCGCCCGCCGCCTCGACCGCGCGGCCGGACATCGCCAACACGTTGAAGCGCACCAGGCGGTCCATGCCGGCAATGCCGATGGCGGACAGCAGCGCGCCGATGGTGGTCGGGATCAACGTCACGAACAGCGCCACCAGCACCACCACCGAAATCGAACCGCCGGCATAGGCCGCGTAGCTCGGGATGGTGACGGTGGCGAACACGAAGATGATGGTCAGGCCGGCCAAGCAGGATGTTGAGCGCGATCTCGTTCGGCGTCTTCTGCCGCTCGGCGCCCTCCACCAGCCTGATCATGCGGTCGATGAAGGTCGATCCTTGGGCTGCGGTAATGCGGACGCGGATCCAGTCCGACAGCACCTGCGTGCCGCCGGTAACCGCCGAGCGGTCGCCGCCGGATTCGCGGATCACGGGTGCGGATTCACCCGTGATCGCGGCCTCGTTGACGGAGGCAACGCCCTCGATCACCTCGCCGTCGGACGGGATGTTATCGCCGGCTTCCACCAGCACGATGTCGCCGACCTTGAGCGCGGTGCCTGGAACGAGACGGTAAGTCTTGTCGGCGCCGGTGAGCAGCTTGGCCTGGCTCTCGGTACGGGTCTTCTTCAGCGACTCGGCCTGCGCCTTGCCACGGCCCTCGGCGACGGCTTCAGCAAAATTGGCGAACAGCACCGTGAACCACAGCCACAGGAGGATCTGGAAAGTGAAAGCGAGCCCCTGACCACCCGTCACCAAATCGCGCAGGAAGATCACGGTGGTGAGCGCTGCGACGATCTCGACCACGAACATCACGGGGTTCTTGATCATCAGCCGCGGATCGAGTTTCGCAAATGCCGCGCGGATCGCGGGCACCACGATTTTGGGATCGAGCATCGCCGAAGCCGTCGTCTTTTTCTGCAGTTTCATGGATTCCATGGACGTAACTCCTGATGGCTTCGATCAGAACAGGGTGTTGGCATTCATGGCCAGGTGCTCGACGATCGGTCCGAGCGCCAGCGCCGGGAAGAAAGTGAGCCCGCCGATGATGAGGATCACGCCGACGACGAGACCGACGAACAGGCCGCCGGTGGTCGGCAGCGTGCCGGCCGACGGCGGGATCGACTTCTTGGCGGCAAGCGAGCCCGCCAGCGCCATCGCCGGCACGATCATGAAGAAGCGGCCGACGAACATCGAACTGGCGAGCGTCAGATTGTAGAAGAACGTGTTGCCTGTCAGGCCGCCGAACGCCGATCCGTTATTGCCGGTGGCCGAGGTGAAGGCATACAAGACCTCAGTGAAGCCGTGCGGGCCGGAGTTGGCCATCGACGCCACCGCCGAAGGCAGCACCACGGCGACCGCGGTCCAGCCGAGATACATCAGCGGCAGAACCAAAATGGCGAGCATCGCCATCTTGACCTCGCGCGCCTCGATCTTCTTGCCGACATATTCCGGCGTGCGGCCGACCATCAGGCCGGCGACGAAGATCGCCAGCACGACGAACAGCAGCATGCCGTAGAGCCCGGCGCCAACGCCGCCGACGATGATCTCGCCGAGTTGCATGTTGATCAGCGGAATCATGCCGCCGAGCGCGGTGAATGAGTTCGTGCATGGCGTTGACCGCGCCGCAGGAGGCGGCCGTGGTGATGACCGCAAACAGCGAGGAAGCGACGATGCCGAAGCGGACTTCCTTGCCCTCCATATTGCCTCCGGTCAGCCCGAGGCTGCTCAGGATCGAGGTGCCGTTGGCTTCGGCCCAGTAGGTGACGGCGACGCCCGACAGAAACAGCACACCCATCACGGCAAGGATCGCCCAGCCCTGCCGCTGATCGCCGACCATGCGGCCGAACACATTGGTCAGCGCCGCGCCGAGCGCAAAGATCGAGATCATCTGCACGAAGTTCGACAGCGCAGTGGGATTCTCGAAGGGATGAGCGGCATTCGCATTGAAGAAACCACCGCCATTGGTGCCGAGCATCTTGATCGCGACCTGCGAGGCGACGGGACCGACCGCGATGGTCTGCTTTGCGCCCTCCAGCGTGGTCGCCTCGACATAGGCGCCAAGCGTCTGCGGCATGCCCTGCCAGACCAGGAATAGCGAATAGACGATGCAGATCGGCAGCAGGACATAGAGCGTGCAACGCGTCACATCGACCCAGAAATTGCCGATGGTACGCATCGAGGAACGGGAGAAGCCGCGGATCAGCGCCACCGCCAGCGCAATCCCGGTTGCCGCCGACAGGAAATTCTGATGCGTCAACCCAAGCATCTGCACCAGATAGGACAGCGTGCTCTCGCCGCCGTAGTTCTGCCAGTTGGTGTTGGTGAGGAAAGAGATCGCCGTGTTGAAGGACAGGTCCGGGGCGACCGCCGATTGATCCTGCGGATTGAACGGCAATACCGCCTGCAGCCGCATCAGGCCATAGATGATGAGGAAGCCGCCGACATGGAACAGCAGCATGGCGACCGTATAGGTCAGCCAGTGCTGTTCGCGCTTCTCGTCGACGCCGCCGACCCAATAGAGCCCGCGCTCGACCGGACGCAGGACCGGCGAGAGAAACGTCGCCTCGCCGCTGAAGACGCGCGTCATGTACCAACCGAGCGGCTTTGCGAGTGCGACCACGATAGCGCAGTACAGAAGAATTTGAATCCAGCCGATGACGGTCATGGTCGGTAACCTTTTTTCTTCTTGGCAGGCAGCAGCAGGTGAACCAGCGCAATCAGCAGCGCCGAGGTGACGATAAACGCGAGGACGACTTCCACCAGCGTCATCATGGCGCGCTCAGAAGCGTTCAGGCCGCAGCAGAGCGTAGGTCAGGTAGAACAGCAGGCCCAGCGAGACGAGGCCGGCGAGTGAATAATCGAAGATCATGGTCTTGCTCCGTTACAGTCGCTCGCAGGCGTAGGCGTAGCCGATGCCTGCGACGAAAAAGCCGAAAGCGAGCGCCAGCATGAGAATGTCCAGCATGGGAATGTTCCTGTGCGTCTTGGCCCGCGAACCGATGGACGGTTTTCGCGTTTTGCCAGGCAGAGGTGCCACCGGGCGCATAGGTTTTCGAGACGGGAGCAATGGCGACGTTATAGGAATCTCATATAGATCGTTATTTCGGTCGTCCCGGCGAACGCCGGGACCCATAGCCACCAGCAGTTGTTTTGCGGGTGCCGTCAGCCGCGCTGGCTTATCGAGAGAGCAACGCGGTATTGGTTCCTGCGTTCGCAGGAACGACGCAGCAGGGAGATTGCCGCAACCTGCCTTTATGAAATGCCTATTTCTTCGGTCCTCGCTTGCTCTCGTTTTCAAATGACGATCTGGCCATTTCTGCCAGTGCGGCCGCCGTGTCGGCCGCGCCAAAAGCGAGATGAGTCATGTCAATTCTCCTGGAGCAAACGTTTTCCACCACCCTCGGCGACCGGCTGCGCGATGCCTGCGGCGTCACGGCTGAATTCCTGTCGGACATCATCAAAGAGACCTGCCGACGCTTTCCTTCGGAAAGTAGCGCCAGATCCGCCCGTCTCGAACAGCTGATCCAATCGCAGGCATGGACCGACGCCGCGCTGGCGTTGATCGATCTGGAATTACCGCAATGGCAGGTTCGTCGCCTCGTCTATGACGACGGCGAATGGCATTGTTCCCTGTCGCGCCAGCGCGCGTTGCCGGATTGGCTGGATCAACCGATCGAGACCCACCACGCCGACCTGGCGCTGTCGATCCTGAGCGCGTTCGTCGAGGCACGACGCATCGGCGCGCCATCGGAACGGACCGTCGTGCCTGGCGCAGCGCAGCGCGTTAGCACCACCTACGAAGTGCTCTGCACCGACAATTTCGCCTGATCGCGAGGCCAGCGAGGGCCGCCGGCGGAGGAATATGCCGGAACTGCATGGTTAATGCGGCCACTTCACGGTGGCCGGAACGGGCTTGTTCGTGTACACGGCATTTTACTGCCGATTCTGGCGCGCCGGCCGATTCGGCCCGACGGGCTTTCTGGACGCAAACCGGGTACCCACCCCGCGCCGGAAACGATAGGATCGGAGAGCCGACGATCCGTCAGATGGATAGGTATCATGACTGCCATATCGGCGAACCGCACAATCGTCCCCTTCCTGCTGTTTCTCGCCTGTGGCGTAGCGCTCGCGCTCGTCATTCAGTACGGGCGCCGACCGGCGGTTGACACGAACGCCGCGACGACAGGCGCATGTCAAAATCCGCATCGGAGGCGCGCGAGCAAAACCCCGCTCCGCTCGCAAAAGCGCAGGCGGAAACAAAGGCCGTCGTGGACGCGTTGGTCGGGTTGCCTCCAGCGCCGGAAAGCAGCGACGGGATACCGACATTCGACGTTGCCCGCATCGAGCCGACCGGCGAAACCGTCATCGCGGGCCGGGCAACGCCGGGCGCAACGGTGGAACTGCTGCGCGATGGCGAAGTGCACGATCGTGCGGTCGCCGATAAGTCCGGACAATTCGTCATCGTCCCGCCGAAGCTTCCTCCCGGTACGTATGACCTGACGCTGCGTTCAAAGGCGCCCGATGGCACAGTATCCACGTCCAGACAGCGGGTGACGGCGGCGCTGGAAGCCAGATCGACCGAAAAGCCCGTCGTGGCGCTGGTGACGCCGAACAAGCCGACTGTCGTGCTTTCACAACCGGGTTCGCCCAAGCCGGGAACCGGTGCGGTGGTCGTGGAAACGGTCGAGATCGAGCCGGGCGGCAAGTTCCATGTCAGCGGACAGGCGCGCCCCGGCGCGGCGCTGAGGCTTTATCTTAACGACAGTTTTGTCACGTCGGTAACGGCCGGCGCGGATGGGCGCTTTGCGGTCACCATCAATGAAGGCGTCGCGCCGGGCAACTACCGCGTCAGGCTCGACGAGGCGTCGAATTCCGGCGCCGTGCGCGCCCGCGCCGAGGTGCCATTCACCGCGCCCGAGACCACCGCGTCGGTGTCGGCGCAGGCGTCAAATTCCAGGCGTCCGGATTCAGTCACATCACAGCAGCCGCGGCTTGCGGCCGCGGGAACTGCAGTGCTCCCGGACAGCGGCTCGCCGTCCTCCACCGTGGTGGTGCCAAAAATCGCGACTACCATGGTTACTCGCGGCGATAGCCTCTGGCGTCTCAGCCAGACCTCTTACGGCGCCGGCATGCGCTACGCCGTGATCTACAACGCGAACAAGGAACAGATCCGCAATCCGAACCTGATCTATCCGGGCCAGGTCTTTGTCATGCCTGCGAAGTGAGGCGCGGATAAGAGCAGCGTATCGCTCATCCCGCCACCTACTCCGCCGCCGACTGCAGCTCCACCTTCTCCGCACGCACCGCGCAGAACTTGAACTCCGGAATCTTACCGAACGGATCGAGCGCCGGATTGGTCAAAAGGTTCGCCGCCGCCTCCGCGTAGCAGAACGGCATGAAGATCATGTTCTCAGGCACGTCGCGGTCGGAGCGCACCTTGACCTCGACGGCGCCGCGACGGGTTTCCAATCTGATGAAATCGCCGGGCCATACGCTCAAGCGCCGCATGTCCTTTGGCGACATGAACGCTACAGCCTCTGGCTCGATCTGGTCGAGCACGGAAGCGCGGCGGGTCATCGAGCCGGTGTGCCAGTGTTCGAGCACGCGTCCGGTCGACAGCACCATCGGATATTCGGCGTCGGGCACCTCGTCGGGCGCGATCACCTTGGCCGGCACGATCTTGCCGCGGCCGCTCGCGGTCGGGAAACCGGTGGTGAAGATGATCTCATTGCCGGGTTGGTCGGAAGCGTCGACCGGATAGGTCACCGCGCCCTCCCGCACCAGCCGGTCCCAGGTGATGTTCTTCAGCGACGGCATCACCTGCGTCATCTCGGTGAACACGTCGGCCGGCCCATCGTAATTCCACGGCAGGCCCATGCGCTTGCCTATTTCCTGGATGATCCAGAGATCCTGCCGCGCATCGCCGGGCGGCTTGATCACCTCGCGCGCAAGCTGCACGCGGCGGTCGGTATTGGTGAAGGTGCCGCTCTTCTCGGCAAACGCCGAGGCCGGCAGGATCACGTCGGCGTGGAACGCGGTTTCAGTGACGAACAGATCCTGCACCACCAGATGGTCGAGCATGGCGAGCGCCCCGCGCGCATGCTGCAGATCGGGATCGGACATCGCCGGGTTTTCGCCTTCGATATACATGCCGTTGATTTCGCCGGCATGGATCGCGTTCATGATCTCGACCACCGTCAAGCCGCGGACCGGATCGATCTCGTGGTGCCAAAGCCTTTCAAACGGCTCGCGCAGATCGGTGCGCCCCACCGGCTGATAGTCCGGCAGGAACATCGGAATCAGGCCGGCATCGGAAGCGCCCTGCACATTGTTCTGGCCGCGCAGCGGATGCAGCCCGGTGCCGGGACGACCGATCTGGCCGGTCGTCAGCGCCAGCGCGATCAGGCAGCGCGCATTGTCGGTGCCGTGGATGTGCTGGCTTATACCCATGCCCCAAAAGATCAGCGAGGCCTGCGAACGCGCATAGAGCCGTGCTACCTCCTTCAGCGTCTCGGCAGGTATGCCGCAGATCGCCTCCATCTTCTCCGGCGGAAATTCCTTGATTCGCTCGGCAAGTTCGTCAAAGCCTTCGGTGTAGCCCGCGATATATTGCTGGTCGGTCAGTCCTTCGGTGATGATGGTATGCAGCATCGCGTTCAGCATCGCGACGTCGCTGCCAGGCTTGAACTGCAAATGCATGTAGGCGTGGCGCGACAATGTCTGCCGGCGCGGATCCATCACGATCAGCTTGGCGCCGCGCTTGGCCGCGTTCTTGATATAGGTCGCGGCGACCGGATGGTTCACGGTCGGGTTGGCGCCGATCACGATGATGACTTCGGCATCCATGGCGGCGGCAAACGGCGCCGACACCGCGCCCGAGTTCAGCCCTTCCATCAGCGCCGCCACCGATGAAGCGTGGCACAGCCGCGTGCAGTGATCGACATTGTTGGAGCCGAACCCGGTGCGCACCAGCTTCTGGAACAGGTACGCCTCTTCGTTCGAGCCCTTGGCGGAGCCGAAGCCTGCGAGCGCCTTGACGCCCTTTTCGTCGCGAATCTTGACGAGACCTTTGGCGGCGATATCCAGCGCCTCTTCCCACGATGCTTCGCGGAAATGCGTGAAGGGATTAGCTGGGTCGACCTGGTCGTTGGCATCCTTCTTCGCGTTGGGCAGCCGCACCAGCGGCTTGGTCAGGCGATGCGGGTGATGGATATAGTCGAATCCGAAGCGGCCCTTGACGCAGAGGCGATTGTGGTTGGCCGGACCATCGCGGCCCTCGGCGTAAATGACCTTCTCGTCCTTGACCTGATAGGTGACCTGACAGCCGACGCCGCAGAACGGGCACAGCGAGTCTACCTTCTTGTCGGCATAGGTGACGCGGGTCTGGTTTTCATCCAGCATCACCGAGGGCATCAAGGCGCCGGTCGGACAGGCCTGCACGCATTCGCCGCAGGCAACGCAGGTCGACTCGCCCATCGGATCGTCGAAGTCGAACACGATCTTGGCTTCGTGACTGCGGTAGGCCATGCCGATGACGTCATTGACCTGCACCTCACGGCAGGCGCGCACGCACAAGCCGCACTGGATGCAGGCGTCGAGGTTGACGCTCATCGCAGGATGGCTGCTATCGCCCGACCAGCGCTCGGCGGCCGGGAAACGGCTTTCGGTCACCTCGACCTTTTCGGCCCAGTGCCAGAATTTTGAATCGGGATCGTGCGAGGTCGCACGCGCCGGCTGGTCGGCGACCAAAAGCTCCATCACCATTTTCTGCGCGGCGACCGCACGCGCGCTCTCGGACTTCACCTTCATGCCGACGGTCGGCGTGCGCTTGCAGGACGCGGCCAGCACGCGCTCGCCTTCGATCTCGACCATGCAGGCGCGGCAATTGCCGTCGGGGCGATAATCCGGCTCCGGCGAATAGCACAGATGCGGGATTACCTTCTGATGGCGTTTTGCCACTTGCCAGATGGTCTCGCCCGCGTTGGCCTCGACCTGTTGACCGTCGAGTTCGAACTTGATCATGGTCATTCCGCGGCCTCTTTCGGCACGAATTCTTCCGGAAAATATTTAATCACCGACGACAGCGGATTCGAGGCGGCCTGTCCCAATCCGCAGATCGAGGCGTCGCGCATTGCCTGGCTCAACTGGTCGAGCAGTTCGTGGTTCCAGACCGGGCGCTCCATCAGGATCGCCGCCTTCTGGGTGCCAACCCGGCACGGCGTGCACTGGCCGCAGCTTTCATCCTCGAAGAATTTCATCAGGTTCAGCGCCGCGCCCTTCACGCTGTCCTGCTCCGACAGGATAACGACGGCGGCCGAGCCGATGAAGCATCCGTATTTTTCCAGCGTGCCGAAATCCAGCGGGATGTCGTCCATGTGAGCCGGCAGGATGCCGCCCGATGCGCCGCCCGGAAGGTAGGCGTGGAAGGTGTGGCCGTCAGCCATGCCGCCGCAGAACTCGTCGATCAGTTCGCGCACGGTCAGTCCGGCAGGCGCAAGCTTCACGCCGGGATTTTTGACGCGACCCGAGACAGAGTAGCTGCGCAGACCGTGACGGCCATTGCGACCGTGCGAACTCCACCAGGCCGGCCCCTTCTCCACAATGTCGCGCACCCAGAACAGCGTTTCGATGTTGTTGATCAGCGTTGGCAATCCGAACAGCCCGACCTGGAACGGATATGGCGGCTTGTGCCGCGGCAGGCCGCGCTTGCCCTCAATGCTTTCCAGCAGCGACGATTCCTCGCCGCAGATGTAAGCGCCGGCGCCACGGCGGATATGCAACACCGGACCGCCCGGCGGCAGCTTGGCGAGCTCGATCGGGAGAACCTTCAGCACCGCCGGATATTCGTCGCGGATGTAGATATAGACGTCGGTCGCATCGACGATGTGAGCGCCGATCAGCGTGCCTTCCAGAAAACGATGCAGATCGCGAAGCAGATAGAAGCGATCCTTGAATGTGCCGGGCTCACCTTCGTCGCCATTGACCGCCATCAGCCGCGGTCCGGGCTCGCCGAGCACCGCGCGCCATTTACGTCCCGTCGGAAAGCCCGCGCCGCCCAGCCCGCGCAGGCTGGAATCGTCGAGCGCCTTCAGGACATCTTCCTTGCTGACGCGGCCGGCACGCAAATCGTTCAGCAGCTTGTAGCCGCCATCCTTCACATAGGCGTCGTAGTCGACATAAGGTGGGATATCGGGATGGGTCTCGCCGCGCGCGGCCGTCTCCAGCACTTCGGACGCGGTCGCCTTGAAAACGAAGTGGTGGCCAACCTCGGCCACCGGGGCCACGTCGCAAAGGCCGATGCAGGGCGCGCGCACCACGCGAATACCAGGACCGGACTTGTCTTGCAGTTCGCTCAGCAATTTTTCCGCGCCCATCATGGCACAGGTCAGCGAATCGCAAACCCGAATGGTCAGCGGCGCGATATCGGGCTCGCCTTCCTTCACCACGTCGAAATGCGCGTAGAAGGTCGCGGTCTCGAACACTTCCGCAAACGACAGTTTCATCTCGTCGGCCAGCGCCGCGAGATGCGCGGCCGAGATCTGGCGATATTTGTCCTGGATCAGGTGCAGGTGCTCGATCAAGAGATCGCGCCGCCGCGGCCGATCGCCGAGCAGCAGCTCGATTTCGTGGGCGGCGGTGGGGTCAACCTGGCGGCCCTTCGGCGTCGCCTTGGCCCGTTTCCGGCCCGCGCCGGGGTGCTCGAACGAGCGGACGGTTTTTACATCGTGGGCAGTCATGGATGCGTCCCGTACTCTGGGCTTGAATTAGATCGACTCTAATCTCTGGTATGCCAGATGCCAAGAGAATTGTAGCGTTCCGATAAGTGTTTAAGGATGTCGTGCGCGCGAACAGCGGCGGCAAATCCTGGCCCGCGCGGCCTGCCCGACAGCCCGATGAGACCGCGAAATGACCGCAAGATCAATAAAGCGATCCTATGTGGCGATTGCGAAATCCTATCGATCGCCAATACCGGGGCGGTTCATATGTTCGGATTTGCTTTTTCTATCAAAAACACGATGCGGCCCTGGCTGCGTTCGGTGATTTCGACCGTGTCGCCGGTCTCACGAATGAGGTTCGGGATGTCGATCACCGCGAGCGGATCGGTGCAGAGCACTTCCAGCCTGTCGCCGGGCGGCAATGTCTTCAGTGCCTTGCGCGTCTTCAACGCCGGGAGCGGACATTTCAGCCCGGCAAGATCGAGTTTCGTCGTGCTCATGGAGCGAACATGGCGAAGCGGGCCCGCATCGTCAACGGACATCAATTGATGAGACTTGCATAGGACAGGAAGCCGATCATCTCGCCGGGCGTGACCTGGGTGACTTCCTCGCCGAGTTCGACCAGGCCATCCGTGTCCGCCAGCGAGGACAGCAAGCCTGCGCCTTCGCGCGGAAATTTGACCGCTTCGAGCGCGCCGTCCGCGGCCTTGCGCAGGGTGACGCGGACATATTCGCGACGCGCGATTTTCTTCCTGTAGCTGAAGGCGGCGCGCACCGGCATCGGCAGCAACGGTTCCGGCCGCGCGCCTGACAGCGCCAAGATCGTCGGCCGCACCACATGAACAAAGGTGACGAAGCTCGCTACGGGGTTGCCGGGCAGACCGATGAACGGCGTGCCGCCGATGATCCCCATCGCGACGGGACGTCCCGGCTTGATCGCCATTCGCCACAGCACCAGCCTGCCGACGCTTTCGACGCTCGCCTTGACGTGATCCTCCTCGCCGGTCGAAACGCCGCCGGTGGTGAGGATCAGATCGTGGCTGCCGGCGACGTCTTGCAGCGCGCGCGCGAGCGCCGTGCGGTCGTCCCTGAGAATGCCGAGATCGCTGACCTCGCAGCCGAGCCGCGCCAGCATCGCCATCAGCATGAAGCGGTTGGAATCGAACAATTGCGCCGCGGCGCGCGCTTCGCCCGGCGACGCCAGCTCGTCACCGGTGGAAAACACGGCGATGCGCAGCCGTCTGACGAGATCGAGCTGCGTCAGGCCGAAGGCCGCGGCAAGCGCTATGTCCTGCGGCCGCAGCCGCTGGCCGGCCTTCAGCGCCGCGAGGCCTGAAGGGATGTCCTCGCCCGCGGGACGCACATTGGCGCCGGGCTTCAATCCTGCGGGAAGCACGACCTTGTCGCCGTCGACGCGAACGTCCTCCTGCATGAACACGGTATCGGCGCCATCAGGCATCGGCGCGCCGGTGAAGATGCGCACCGCCTGCCCCGGCATGACCGGCGCATTCGAGGCGCCGCCGGCCTGGACGCGCCCGGTGACGGGAAATGTCAGTTCTTCATCCCGCGGAAGGTCGCGGCTGGAAACCGCATAACCGTCGACGGCGGAATTGGTAAAGGGCGGCAGCGGCAGCGGCGCCAGAATATCGTGCGCGAGAATGCGGCCATCGGCGCGGGCGAGCGAAACCTTCTCGACATCGACACCGGCGTCACGCGCGCGGCAATCAGACCGACGGCTTCATCGACCGACATCATCGGCCCGCCGAAGGCAAAGCAATCGTCGGACAATTGCGCCATCTGCCTGGTCAGCCCTCAGCTTCGCATTTCGCCAAGACATCCTCGAGCGAGATCGCCGATCTCAATATCATGGCCGCGATCGCCTCGATATCGTCGAGATGGGCGGTCGGCAGCGTAGTTTCAACCGCGGTATCGGTCGCAATGCCGACAATGCCGGGATCGTCGGGGAACAGCAGCGGCTTTTGATTCGCGGCACGAAAAACCTCGATCTTGCGGTGCGGTTCGCGCTTGAAACCTTCGACGACGACGAGATCGACCTGCGACATCTTTGCCAGCAGTTCCGGCAATCGCGGTTCGGCGGCGCCGCGCAGTTCGTGCATCAAGGCCCAGCGCTGGGTGGAGGACACCAGGACTTCGACCGCACCCGCCTCGCGATGTTTCCAGGAATCCTTGCCGGGCACGTCGACATCGAAGGCATGATGAGCGTGCTTGATCACGGAAACGCGCAGGCCTTGTTTCTGCAATTGCGGGATCGCCCGCGTCAGCAAGGTCGTCTTGCCGGCGCCGCTCCATCCCGCGAGGCCTATCACTTTCATCACGTTCTCCGCTGTCCGGGCCGGGACCCAGGCTAGGCATTCTCCAAAGGTGCTTTATATCGGCTGGATGCCATTGTCATGCTAACCTGCCGATATGATGAAAATCGAGAAAGCCCCCGCCCCCCTGATTGTGCCTGATCCCGAGGATCCGCGGCTGACCGAGCGCGTCGCCGGGACCGACCAGACGGGTGCGGCGGTTGAAATCCGGGTGCCGGTGGAACGGCCGCTGACGCTGTATCTGAACGCGCAGGAGATCGTCACCATGATGACGATCGGCGACTATCCGGAATACCTCGCGCTCGGCTATCTCCTGAACCAGAACATGCTGAAATACGACGACGTCGTCACCGAGGTCGAATATGAGGACGACCTTCAGGTGGTCGTGGTGCGCACCGAGCATCACACCAATTTCGAGGCCAAACTGAAGAAGCGAACGCAGACCTCCGGCTGCGCCCAGGGCACGGCATTCGGCGACCTGCTCGAAGCGGTCGAAAGCGTAGCATTGCCCAAGGCGGAATTGCGCACCTCCTGGCTTTACGAGATGACGCGCGCGATCAACACCATGCCCTCGCTCTATCTGGAGGCCGGCGCGATTCACGGCTGCGTGCTGTGCAAGGAAGGGACGCCGGTGTGCTACACCGAAGATGTCGGGCGTCACAACGCCGTCGATAAGATCGCCGGCTGGATCTATCGGCACGGCGTCGATCCCGGCGATAAGATCCTCTACACCACCGGCCGCCTCACCTCTGAAATGGTGATCAAGACGGTGCGCATGGGCATTCCCATTCTCGTCTCGCGCTCCGGATTTACGGCGTGGGGCGTCGAGCTCGCGCGTCAGGTCGGCCTGACCTTGATCGGGCGTGCGCGCGGAAAACGCTTCATCGCGCTGTCCGGCCAGGAGCGCATCGTGTTCGATCAGAACCTCGATTATGTCGAGGAGGAATCCGCCCGTCACAAGCGCAAGGGCGAAAGCGATGACTGAGGCAGTGGCGACAAGAATTCCCGGCGTGCTGCTCGCCGGCGGGCTGGCGCGGCGCATGGGCGGCGGCGACAAGCCGATGCGCACCATCGCCGGCCGCACCATTCTCGACCGCGTGATCGCGCGGCTGGAGCCGCAATGCGATGGCCTCATCCTCAACGCCAATGGCGACCCCGCGCGCTTCGCGGCATTCGGACTGCCGGTGATTGCGGACGGCGTGGCTGATTTCCCCGGACCGCTCGCCGGCATTCTGGCCGCACTCGACTGGGCCGCAGCGAACCGGCCGGATGTAACGTTTGTTTTGAGCGCGGCCGGCGATTGCCCGTTCCTGCCGCGCGATCTGGTGACGCGCCTGTATGCAGCACTCAGAGCGGAGGACGCCGAACTCGCGGTCGCCGCCTCCGACGGCCAATCGCATCCGGTCATCGGACTATGGAGTGTGGGTTTACGCGAACAGCTCCGTCACGCGCTCGTGGTCGAGGACGTCAGGAAAATCGACCGCTGGACCGCACGATTCAGGCTCGCGACGGTGTCATGGCCGACCACGCCACTCGATCCGTTTTTCAATGCCAACACCATGGATGACATTGCTGAAGCGGAGCGGCTGGCCGCTCTGGACGGCGGTTAGCGCTCCAAGGAAACTTACAAGGAAACTTACGCCGCCAGCGGCGCGGTCCAGGCGTCGTAGCCGTAGACCCAATCCGCATTGGTCTTTCCGCTCAGCCATGTGTTGGCGCGCGAGGTCTGCTGGATGCGGGTCGTGCGCGCCTTGCGCGTCGCCTCGAAGCGGCGGAATGCGTCGGCAATGCCTTCCCGCTCCACGCCATCGAGGCAGCGCGACAGCACCGCGGCGTCTTCGATCGCCATCGCCGCGCCCTGCGCCATGTAGGGCGTCATCGGGTGGCAGGCGTCGCCGAGCAGTGTCACGTTGCGCTCCGTCCAGCGATCGAGCGCGGCACGATCGACGATCGCCCATTTGTGCACGTCGGGGCATGCGGCGAGCACCTGCTCGACCTGTCGATGAAAGCCGGCGAATGCCTTGCGCAACTCCTTCACGTCACCCTTGGCAGACCATGATTCAATCCGGAACTCCGGCTCCGGCTGGCTGGTGACGAGATAGATCTCGCTGCGGTCCGGCTTAACGTAATAGATGACGATGTGGCGGTCTTCGCCCCACCATTTGGTGCAGTCGTCGATCATTTCTCCGCCGAGCAGCGCGGCGGGATAGGTCGTGCGATAGGCGATGCGCCCGGTAAAACTGACCGGCGAGGTGTCGAACAGGATGTCTCTCACGAGGGAATGGATGCCGTCGGCGCCGATCACGGCGTCGGCCGTTACCTTTGCGCCATTGGCAAACGTCAGCCTGACACCCTCGCCGGCCTCATCGAGTCCAACCAATTTGTGGCCGAGCTTGACACATTGATCGGGAACGGCGCTGGCAAGCGCCTCATGCAAATCACCGCGATGCGCCAGCAAATACGGTGCGCCGAATTTCTGCTCGGCGCTCTCGCCGAAAATCATGTCGAATTTTATTTCGCCGGTGCGCCAGTCGCGGTTATTCCAGGATCGCGGGTAAAAGGATTGTCCTCGCAGTCGCGCCTCCAATCCCAACCCGCGCAGCACCTGCATGGCGTTGCAGCCGATCTGGATGCCGGCGCCGATCCGCGCGAACTGCGTCGCCTGTTCGTAGACGGTGACGTCGATACCCACCCGCCGCAGCGCTGCGGCAGCGGCAAGACCGCCCATGCCCGCGCCGACGATCGCAATCGAAAGCGGTCTTGCCATTCCCATCCCTGCCCGAGCCGTTTCTGTCGACGGCTTCCTGTATGTTACGCGTCAGGCCGGGCGAAACCCCGCCTGCTCCAGCGCTGCCCGTCCCGCCTTCGACGCCAGCGCGTCGAGAAAGGCCTGCACCGCCGGTCGTTGTTTGCGCGCTGTCACCAGCGCAAAATCATAATGCTCTTCGGCAAAGGGAATGAAACCCAGGTTTGACGCATGCGCGACCGGCGCAATGGTCATGCCCCAATCGGCGCGATGCTGCGCGACCGCCGCCGCCACCGCATTGTGCGAGCGCGGCTGATTCCAGTAGCCGTCGGGCCGTGCGCCGCCGAGCAGCCGGTCGATCAGGATCCGCGTGCCCGCGCCCTGGTTGCGATTGACCATGATGCAGGCGGGATCGGCGAGCGCCGCGCGGACCGCGTTTTGCGCGCTCAAGCCCTCGAAGCGCCGGTCGCCTTTACGGAACACGATGCCCTGCATGCGCCGCCAGCCCGGCACCAGTTCGAGCCCCTCGCTGAGATAGGGCGTGTTGTAGGTCTCGGTCTTCTCGTCGAACAAATGGATCGGCGCAAAGTCGCACTCGCCGCGCTTCGCAGCAGCCAGCCCGCCCAGACTGCCGACCGCAATTGAGCGCACGACGAGACCCGCATGCGCCAATGGTGCGGTGACGAGATCGAGCCCGGTGCAGTGGCTGCCGACGATGACGAGATCGGGCACCCGCACATGCGGTGTGAACAGCGTCACCTCGACGTCGCCGCCGGCCGGCAACTGGTCGGCCAGCGCATCGATTTTCAGAAACCCGTCGGCCTGCGCGAAGGAGGTGATCGCGCCGGAGCCTTTGCCGGTCGGGTACGCAATCAGCCCGTCCGATCCCTCGACCAGCGACACCATGACGAATTCGGTGCGTCCGAGTTCGGAGGCGATCCGCACCGGCACGCGGGCATTGACCTTGGCGTCCGAACGCGGCGGCAGGCCCGCCATCCGCCGTAGCACCGGCACGATCATGTCGTGAAAGGTGAACATCGCCGAGGTCGGAAATCCCGGCAGGATGATCACGGGCTTGCCATCGCACACCGCAAGGCACAGCGGCTTGCCGGGCTTGAGCGCCACACCATGGGCGATGATGCCGGGCTTGCCGAGCCGGCCGATGATCCGATGGGAGACGTCGCCCGCGCCTTTAGAAGTGCCTCCCGAAAGCACCAGCATGTCGCTGGTTTGCAACGCCTTTCGCATCGCGGCTTCAAGCAGCGCTTCATCGTCTGCGATGGCGCCGAGAAAGTGCGCCTCGCCGCCATTCTCCGAGATCGCCGCCGTGACGATCGCGCCGTTGGTGTCGTAGATCGCAGCCGGGCGCAGCGGCTGGCCGGGCTGTACCAGTTCATCGCCAGTGGAAATGATCGCAACGCGCGGGCGGCGCGCGACGCTCACCTGCGCGATGCCGCAGGCCGCCAGCATGCCGATTTCGCGCGAGCCGATGACCGTGCCGGCACGCAGCAACGCCTCGCCGCGGGCGATATCGGAACCGGCATAGGAAATGAATTGGCCGGGGGAAGCCGCGCGGCGGATTTCGATCGCGCGAGCCCCCGCCAGCTGGGTATGTTCCACCATCACAACGGCGTCTGCGCCGCGCGGCACCGGGCCGCCGGTTGCGATCGGCGTGGCCGTTCCGGACAAGACCGGCCGTGTCGGCGCGATGCCGCAGGCGATCACCTCGTCGTTCAGCATCACGCGGACCGTCGACGCCTCACCGGCGGAAGCGAGATCGGCGGAGCGCACCGCAAAGCCATCGACATTGGAGCGATCGAACGGCGGCACATCGATCGGCGCCGTCACGTCCTCGGCCAGCGCGCAGCCGAGTGCGTCGGCGAGCTGGCGCTGCTCTGTGGGCACCGCACGCGGGAACAATGCGGCCTCGAAACGCGACAGCGCATCCTCACGCGACAGGATGGTCAGGAACTGGTCCTGATCGACATCACGATCTTTCGGCGCAGGGGTGTTGGTCATCTTTGAACTCATCTCAGTCCCGCAACATATAGGCATCGACCGGGCTGCCCGCCGCAAAGCCTTCCGAGCCGCCTGATACCACGAGCCAGGCTTCGGCGCGGGCGATCGCCTCCAGCGACAATTCGCCCACCGCCAGCGGGCTCCATCGTTCCTGCTTTCGCTCCAGCAGCACGATCTCGGCGATGCCGACGCTGGACGCAATCTTGCGCGCCAGCGGCAAAGTGACCGTCTTGCGCGGACGGCGTCCCGAGAGGCGATCGAGCACCGGAAGCGCCAGCGTCCACCATGCCGCAAAGGCCTGATCCGGCGAGCCCGGCAGCACGAGGACGGGCGTCGCCCCGATGCGTCCCACGGCCGAGGTGCGACCGGGTTGCAGAGCGATGCCGTGGGCGAGAACCTCGCCTCGCGCCGCCAATGCGGCCACTGCCGCGTCAGCGCGGCCAACGCCGGACCCGCCGACGATCAGGAGCAGGTCGCACGCACCGCCATCGAGTGCCGCCGCAATCGATACGGCATCGCGGCCCGCGGCGGTGCAGCAGACGGCTTCGGCGCCAGCGGCTTGCGCGCTCTCCGCAATCAGCTTCGACGTGATGTTGCCGCCGGGCACATTGACGATGCGCAGTCGTGGACGGCGGACGTTCAACCGCTCCATTCCTGCGGCGCGCGCGATCAGGAGATCGCGCGGCAGTACGCGTCGTCCGGCTTCCACAAGGAGATTTCCCGCGGCGATATCGCCGCCGGCCCGGCGCACGCCCTGCCCCGGGATCGCCTCCGCCAGCACCTGCGGCATCGGCCCGGACAGATCGACGAAATCGGAATCCAGCACGCAGTCGCAAGCCTCCGGCATGGCTTCGCCGGCCTCGACCCATGCCGGCGTCGTCGTCAACGGCAGCGGCGAATAGGAGGATGCGCCGACGAGATCGCGCGCGCAAAATGCGTAGCCATCCACGACAGCGATATCGCGCGGCGGATGAGCGCTGAGCGGCGGCATGTCGGCGGCAATGCAACGCACCGCCTCGGCAAGGGTGAGCTTTACCGAGGCGACTGGTTCCACGCCCTGCAGAAGGGCATCGAGCGCTTTATCGAGCGGCGTGAGCGAATTCGGCAGGCGTTGCGGCGGGGTCATGGCTCGCCTATGCCCTGAATCGGAGCAGAAATAAACCGAGCCGGGTACCGCCCGCGGGTGCCCCCTCCCTTCGGCACGTTGACGGCGGGGCAAAACAGTTGCAAATGAGACCAATTGGCGGGGCAACCGCCTCAAGGCACCAACGGCCAACGCGCCGATTTAGGGAGGAGACAGGATGTTCGCCAGGAACCTATCCAGGCTGGGAATTCTTGCGGCCACGCTACTGGCGTCGACCGCCGCATCAGCGCAAGTCTCCGACGATTTGGTCAAGATCGGCGTCCTCACCGACATGAACGGTCCGGCATCGACGCCGACCGGCCAGGGCTCGCTCACCGCAGCGCAGATGGCGGTCGACGATTTCGGCGGCAAGGTGCTGGGCAAGCCGATCAGCATCATCGTCGGCGACCACCAGCTCAAGCCCGACATCGGCGGCGGCATCGCGCGGCGCTGGTACGATGTCGACCAGGTCGACCTGATTGTCGACGTTCCGGTGTCGGCGGTCGGCCTCGCCGTGCAGAACATCGCCAACGAGAAGAAGAAGCTGTTCATCACGCATTCGACGCTCGCCGCAGATTTCCACGGCAAGTTCTGCTCACCCTACGCGATGCAGTGGGTGATCGACACCCGTTCGCTCGCGGTCGGCACCGCGCAGGCCGTGGTCAAGCGCGGCGGCGACAGCTGGTTCTTCATCACCGACGATTATGCGTTCGGCCACTCGCTCGAACGCGACGCGTCTTCCGTGATCACCGCCAATGGCGGCAAGGTGCTGGGCTCGGTGCGGCCGCCGCTGGCAACGCCCGATCTGTCGTCCTTCGTGCTGCAGGCGCAGGCGTCCAAGGCCAAGATCATCGGCATTGCCGCCGGTCCGCCCAACAACATGAACGAGATCAAGACCGCCGCCGAATTCGGCGTCTTCAAGGGCGGCCAGCAGATGGCGGCCTTGCTGGCGCTGATCACCGACATCCACTCGTTGGGCTTGCCGGCGGCGCAGGGCCTGTTGCTGACGACCTCGTTCTATTGGGACATGGACGACAAGACCCGCGAATGGTCAAAGCGCTATTTTTCCAAGATGAACCGGATGCCGACGATGTGGCAGGCCGGCGTCTACTCCTCGGTCATTCACTATCTCAACGCCATCAAGGAGACTGGTACTGACGAGCCACTGAAGGTGGCGGCGAAGATGCGCGAGAAGCCGGTCGAGGATTTTTTCTCCCGCAACGGCAAGCTGCGCGAGGACAATCTGATGGTGCATGATTTGTGGCTGGTGCAGGTCAAGAAGCCGGAAGAGTCGAAATATCCGTGGGACTATTATCAGATCCTCGCCAAAATCTCCGGCGAGGACGCGTTCGGCCCGATCGATCCGGCGTGCGCGATGGCGAAGAAGTGAATCTTTCCGTCGTCCCGGACAAGCGAAGCGCGATCCGGGACCCATAACCACCGGCCCTGATTGTGCGAAAAGCTGGAGCGACCACCGATGCTAACAATGGGCATCGGTGGTTATAGGTCCCGGCTCAAGGCCGGGACGACGAGTGGAGAGAGCTGTGCTCTACTTC
>CAVUOI010000016.1:0-26289 GCA_963742935.1 uncultured Alphaproteobacteria bacterium
ATAAAGCCGGGTTTTGCCATCCGGGGATTATAGCGGCTTCGGTCGCGGTCACGCCACTCGCAAATGAGCCTGTCGCGCCGCGTCTCGCGTCGGCCTCGAACGGCCGCACCATCACATGTATCGCCAGCGCGCCGATGTCTCCTGATCGATGGCGACCATATGGCCGACAACATGCGTCAGCAGCGTCGCTGCGATTCCGCGTAGCGGATGACACCGCTAAATCTCAAGCTGATCTGAAGAATTTCTGAAAGCATCTCACATCGATTTGCTCCATGTCGGTGACGTGGTTGTGAAACCACTCACAAGCCATTGCGCCGCCCGATGACAGTTTACCCGCGTGCGAAACATCGATTGACGGCAGCCCGCTGCTTACAACAAAGGAGACGGATCAATGACCGCAAGCAACTCGACGCCCGCGCAGGTTAAGAACGGCGTCAACGTAGATGCTCTGCTCGGCGCGCGCGAAGCGCTGGAGAAGGCGCCGGAAGCCGCGCAATTCAAATGGCGCGCCAGTTGCGAGTGGTTGAATGGCACTCACAGCCGCTCCACGATAGGAAAGTTCTTCGGGCTCGGCGCCGAGCAGTCGCGAGACCAGACGTTCACCGTCGAGGCGGACCATCCCAAGGTTTTTGCCTCCGAGGACCATGCTCCGACGCCGGTCGAACTGGTTCTGTCCGGCCTGGCGAGCTGTTTGACCGCGGGCGTTGCCGCGATCGCCCAGCGGCGCGGCATCCAGCTTCATTCGGTCAAGGCGACGCTCGAGGCCGACATGGACATTCAAGGCATTCTCGGCATGGACGATGACGTGCGCAACGGTTTTGGCGCCATCCGCGTCCACTTCGACATCCGTGCCGACGCCAGCGAAGACGACATCAAGGCGCTGGTTGCGCAATCGCAGAAGCGGTCCGCCGTCTTCGACATCATCACCAATCCGACCGCCGTCTTCGTCACGGTCAACTGATGGGCAGAGCGTTTTCGAGCGAAGTGGAAACCGGTTCGCGTCAAGAAAACGCGTCAAAAAAAGAATCTAGAGCCCCGTTCCGATTCAATCGGAACGGAAAAGGCTCTAGCGATCAGGAACGAGTGTCGTGAGATCAACGACCGCGATCATCATCGGCGCCGGTCACTCCGGCCTGGCCATGAGCAGGCATCTGGCAGCCCGTTCGATCGACCACGTGGTCCTCGAACGCGGCGAGGTCGCCAATTCATGGCGGACGGAGCGGTGGGACTCGCTTCGCCTCCTGACGCCGAATTGGCAAAGCCGCCTGCCGGGCCATGCCTATGCCGGCGAGGATCGGGACGGCTTCATGACCATGTCGGAGGTCGTGCACTTCCTGCAGCATTATGCCGAGCTTTCGCGCGCACCCGTCATGCCGGGTGCGCGCGTCACACGGGTGAGTCGGGATGAGGAGGGCTATGAACTGTCGACAAGCCAGGGTGCGTGGCGCTGCCGCAAGCTGGTGATAGCGAGTGGGGCGTGCAACCTTGCTTCGGTCCCGTCGCTTTGCGCCGGCCTGCCCGCCAAGGTGGCCAGTCTTACGCCCTTGCAGTACCGTCGCCCTGACTTGTTGCCGGATGGCGGGGTCATGATCGTGGGCGCCTCCGCGAGCGGAGTCCAACTCGCACGCGAGATCCAGGCCGCCGGCCGTCGCGTCGTGCTTTCCGTGGGCGAGCATGTCCGGATGCCACGAACCTATCGTGGCCGGGATATCCAGTGGTGGATGGATGTCACCGGCGCGATGGATCTCGGATATGACGCCGCGGAGAACATCGAAAGGGCGCGGCGGCTGCCGTCGCCCCAACTCGTCGGAACGCCCGAGCGCGCGACGGTCGACCTCAACAGCCTGCGTCAGGCTGGCGTCGAACTCGTGGGTCGACTTGTCGGGCTTCATGACGGCAGGGCGCAATTCTCGGGCTCGCTGGCCAACATCTGCGCCTTGGCCGATCTGAAGATGAACCGCTTGCTGGCCGGCATCGATGCGTGGGTGACCGCGAACGGACGTGAAGAGCAGTTTGCGGCTCCCTATCGCGACGGACCGACCGTGGTAGGCGCCGAGACGAAGCTCAGCCTGGACTTGATTGCGGCCGGCATCGGGACGGTGATCTGGGCGACGGGCTATCGGCCGGATTACTCCTGGCTCGATGTGCCCGTGCTCGACCGCAACGGACGCATACGGCACGAGGGCGGTGTCGTGGCCGCCCCTGGCATGTACGTGATGGGCCTGCCGTTCATGCGCCGGCGCAAATCATCCTTCATCGACGGAGCCGCGGCTGACGCCGCAGACCTCGCGGCGCATCTGCACCGGAGCCTCGATCGTGCTGCAGCGTGAGAGGCAATGGCGATGACGTCCAGAGCGTTTTCCAGCGAAGTGGAAACCGGTTCGCGTCAAGAAAACGCGTCAAAACAAGAAATTTAGAGCCCCGTTCCGATGCAATCGGAACGGAAAAGGCTCTAGTCTGGATGCGCAGCATGACACGGCACGCGGCATCGGCGCATGGGTGGCCGGTCATCGTGGCACGCTTGTTGTCGTTGCCGCGACCCTCGTCGTCGCCATGGGATTCGGCGGGCTGGGATTGATCACGGTATTCATGGGACCGATGGAGGCCGAACTCGGTTGGTCGCGGTCGGATACCAGCCTGGGATACGCCTTCTCCACGGCGGGAATGGCGATCGGAGGCTTGTGGTGGGGACGGCTGTCCGATCGCGTGGACGTGCGGCTGCTGCTCGCGCTGGGTGCCGCCGGCATGGTGGGATCATTGCTGGCGATGTCCGCGCTGCGTTCGCTGCCGCTGTTTTACCTTGCCCACCTGGTCTACGGGGGGCTCGGTTTTTCCGTGCTGTACGCGCCTCTGTTGTCGACAAGCGGGGAGTGGTTTCCGGAGCGGCGTGGGCTGGTGATGGGTATCGTCACCGCGGGCGGCGCGGCCGGGCAAGGCCTGCTGCCGTTCTTCGCCAGCCTCGCCATCAAGGCTTTCGGGTGGCGATGGGCGTTTGTCGAAATCGGCTGCGCGATGCTTGTTGCGCTCGCGCTTACCCTGCCGTGGCTGCGATGGCCGCAGGGTTTTCGGCCTCCCGCAGGCATTGCCGCCGATGCGCCAGCTACGTCGCGGGCCGAAACCACCACGGTGGCGATGTTGGCGATCGCCGCCTTCTTTTGCTGCCTGTGCATGGGCGTGCCGGTGCTGCATTTGGCGGGCTTCGTCAGTGCGGTCTGCGGCTCCGCCAGCGCCGGCGCCACCAGCATGGTCGTCGCGATGATGTCGGGTGCGGTCGGCCGCGTCTTTTTCGGCTCGATTGCCGACCGTATCGGTCCTTTGAAGGCCTATGCCGCCGCATCGTTCGTGCAGACCGCCTGCGTGATCGCCTTTCCGATGCTCCAGGAAGGATGGTCCCTGATGGCGCTTTCCGCCCTGTTCGGACTGGGGTTTGCCGGCAACATGACGTGCCTGTCGCTTTGCGTGCGCGACGTGGTTCCGGCAAGCCGGTTTGGCGGGGCGATGGGGGCGGTCATGATGGTGGCGTGGGCGGGAATGGCGGCCGGCGGTTATGTCGGTGGCGTGCTGTTCGACTTGTCGCTGAGCTACACGACGTCGTTTGTGGTTGCGGGCGCGGCCGGTGTACTGAACCTTGCGATTCTGGGGGCCCTTCAGCTGTTGAGGGGCGCCGATCGCCGGTCGGCGGAACCGGATGGATACGCCGGAGGGAATAGCCTCGTCCGATAGACCGCGCTCCATCTTCCAGGCTTGGCAATGGCGGTCTTCCAATCCTAAAGTGGCGCATGCACTCCATCGTCGCGACGCAAGAACTCGGCCGCCGCCGACGGCGCCTCTCGCCCGCGCGCTGCTGCTCGACTGGTACGACCGCCACCGCCGCCGCTTGCCGTGGCGACCGCCGGCGGGCGAGCGGGCCGATCCTTATCGCGTCTGGCTGTCCGAGATCATGCTGCAGCAGACCGGCGTCAAAACAGTCGGGCCATACTTCGAAAAATTTCTGGCGCGCTGGCCGGATGTCGCAGCGCTCGGCCGCGCCTCGCAGGACGACGTGCTGCGGATGTGGGCCGGGCTCGGCTATTATTCGCGGGCGCGCAATCTGCATGCCTGCGCGGTCGCCGTGCTGCGCGACCATGGCGGGGTGTTTCCCGAAACCGAGGAAGGCCTGCGGAAATTGCCGGGGATCGGGCCGTACACGGCAGCCGCGATCGGCGCGATCGCCTTCGACATCAGAACCATGCCGGTCGACGGCAATATCGAGCGGGTGGTGTCGCGGCTCTACGCGGTCGAGGAACCGCTGCCGCAGGCCAAGCCGCGCATCCAGCAACTGGCCGCGACACTGCTCGGCCCTTCACAGGCTGGCGACGAGAAGTCTCGCGCCGGCGATAGCGCGCAGGCGCTGATGGACCTCGGCTCTTCGATCTGCACGCCGAAGAAGCCGGCCTGTGCGCTATGCCCGCTCAACGAGGATTGCGCGGCGCGCTTGCCGCGGCGATCAGGAGACGTTTCCGCGCAAGGCGCCGAAGAAGACGGGCGAGCTGCGCCGCGGCGCAGCGTTCGTCGTCACCCGTGGCGACGAACTTCTGGTGCGGACGCGGCCCGAGAAAGGCCTGCTCGGCGGCATGACGGAAGTGCCGGGTTCGACATGGCTGGCCGGTCAGGACGACAAGGCGGCGTTAAGCGAGGCGCCGGTGCTGAAGACGATCTCGCGCTGGCACCGCAAGGCCGGCGTCGTCACCCACGTGTTCACGCATTTCCCGCTCGAAATCGCGGTCCATACCGCGACCGTGCCGGCGCGCACACGCGCGCCTGACGGCATGCGCTGGGTGCCGATCGCGACACTGGCCGACGAGGCGCTGCCCAATGTCATGCGCAAGGTAATCGCGCACGCGCTTGGCTGAGGTCTGGGGCCGTCGCAACACAGACATGCCTTGCCCGCGTCAGCTAACTCAACCCGGCAACCCGAAACCCTTTCAAATAATGCTGCCTGTCGATATCGCTCTCCCAGGGCATCTGTTCGTCAATCCAATCCAGCGAGATCCCTGGTTGCGCCAGGCGAAGATCTGCCAGCGCTGATTTCGCGATGTCGGCTTGTCCGGCCAAGGCTGCAGCTGCGGTGAGCACGCGATGAGCGCCGACAAAATCGCTGCGCTGTCTTATCGCCTCGCGGGACATGCGCATCGCCTCTTCATAATGGCCGCCGACATATTGGCAATAGGCGGCAACTCCGCAGTAGATCGCGGCGAACGGGTCTCGCGGGCTGAACGTCAGCGCCTCGCGTGCGGCGCGGTCACCTTCCTCCCAGCGCCCCCGATAAGAGAGGGCCAGACCATAAAAACCGCGTGCCGGCGAGAAATTCGGGTTCAGCTCCAGCGCCAACTCGAATTCCGCGATGCAATCATCGAACCGCTTCTCGAACAGATAGACAGAGGCCAGCGCATAGTGCGCCCAGGCATCTTCGCTGTCGGCGCGGATCGCCGCGAGCGCGGCACGTTCAGCCACATTGATGGAAGAAGCCATTTCTTCCCAACCCATGTGAGCCGCAAAGGTATGGCAGGCGGCCAGCAGGCTCAGCGCCTGGCCATAGCCGGGAGAGACGTCAATGGCTTTCTCCAGCAGTGCCTGCGCCACCAGATTGTCCTGCCGGGTGACGCGCCAGTAGTGCTGCAGCGCACGCATGACGAGGTCCCAGGCCGCCATGTTGTCCGGCGTCTTGCGACGACTCCGGAAATTCTCCGCGGCATATAGCTGCGGCTCAATCGCGGCGACGACGGCGTGCGTGATCTCATCCTGCACGGCAAATACGTCCTTCAGATCGCGGTCATAGCGTTCGGCCCAGAGATGGCGGTCGGTAGCTATTTCGCTCAATTGGGCGGCGATGCGCACGTGGTTGCCGTCCCTCCGCACGCTTCCCTCGACGATATAATCGACGCCAAGATCCTGGCCCAATTGCTTCAGTGGGACTGCCTTGTTCTTGTAAGTGAAGGACGAATTGCGCGCGATGATATGAAACCAGCGGAGCCTGGACAGCGCGGTGATGATGTCCTCGCTGATGCCATCGGCAAAATATTCCTGTTCGATTTCGTCGGAAAGGTTGACGAAAGGCAACACGGCAATGGCCGGGCGAGCGAATGCCGGCTCACCGAAGAGGGCCGCCAAAGACGGTGCAGTTTCCAACCGCAGCAGCTCGCCGTGCGGTTCCTTGCTGGTGATCGCGGATAAGTTGACGTCTCCGACGAACCGAAAACCCTTTCGCGCAATCGTGCGGATGACGGCCTGATCCCTGCCGCTGTCGCCGACCGCTCTTCGTGCGGCGTTGATGCGGCTCGTCAGGGTCGATTCAGAGACGATGCGGCCGTCCCAGACAGCCTCTATGAGATCGTCCTTGCTGACCACGCGGTCTCGATTTTCGACCAGGTAGACCAGCAAGTCGAACACTTGCGGCTCCACGCCGACAGCCTCACCGGCCCGGGTCAGCTCACGCAGCCGCGCATCCAGCACATGCTCGGAAAAGTGAAATTGCATGTGTTGCCCCATAAATCGCGCATAGCCGCTTTTGAAAAGGGGGCCGGGACTGGTCGTCGAGGACCGTCGCACATGCCCTTCTGCGGAGACTACTTGCAAGAAGACGGCCGATAAGGCAAATTTTGTGTTCATATCATTTTGATAAGGAAATCTTTGAGTGCGGAGCCTCAGCCTGGACCAGTTGCGGACCCTTCTCGAAGTGGTCGAGGGCGGCAGTTTTTCTGCGGCCGCGCGTCGGCTCAACCTGACGCAGCCGGCGATCAGCTTGCAGATACGTGAACTGGAACGACGATTTGGTCTGAAGCTGATCGAACGTCTCGGAAAGCAAGCACACGCCACGGTTCCGGGTCGTGAGCTCATCGAAGCATCCCGGCGCGTTTTCCGCGAATGCGATTCCATCGATGCGACGATGCGGCGATTTCGCGATGGGTGGATCGGACGTGTGCGGATCAGCATGACCCTGACCTCCATGGTCTACAAATTGCCGCCGATCCTGCGCCAGATACGGCTCGATCATCCCGGTATCGATTTGGTCATCACCAATACGCCAACACCGACCAGCGTCGACAACATCATCCATAACCGGATCGACCTGGCGCTCGTCAATCTCCCGGTTCAGAAGAAGCAGCTCAAGATCACCCCGCTCTGCGGAGAGGATATGTTCGCGATATTTCCTGCAGGAACGCGCAACCTTCCTGACGTGATAACGCCCGGCGATGTGGCGAAGCATCATTTGTTGGTGGAGCAGCAGACCAGCGCGGCTTATGCGCTCGTTATCGGATGGCTCGCCAGGCACGGTCCCCAGACCCGGCAGCCCATGCCCCTCGGAACGGTCGAGGCGTTGAAGAGCGCGGTTGCATCCAATCTCGGCATGGCCATCGTGCCGGAGGTGGCAATCGCAGCGCACAGTTCCGACTTCGTCGTTCGGCCATTGCGGCCGGCACTGTCGCGCACACTTGCGTTGATCGAGCACCGCAATAAGCCGAACGAGCCGGCGCTCGAAATCGTTCGCAATGCACTACTCGTGCTGCGCGAAAATGGCCCCAGCGCGGCCGGGCTTGGGACTTCATCCATGCGCAAGAAGAAGCAGAATCCGGTAAAGAAGCGGCCTGACTAGGCAACCGGCACGTTAGGCCGCGCGCACGTCCTGTTCCTTTGCCGGCATCAGGAATGTGCGATTGCGACCGGTCTTCTTGGCGACATACAGGCTCTGATCGGCGCGTTCGATCATGTCCTGCACGTCGCGGTCGCCTTCCGCATTGATGGCGACGCCGATCGATACGGTTGCGGCAATACTCGTCTCGCCATGATTGATCGTGGTTTGCTCGATGGAAAGCCGGATCCGCTCCGCGAGCAGCAGGGCAGTCTCCTGATCGATCTCGCGCAACAGCACCACGAACTCCTCGCCGCCGAAGCGGGCGGCCTTGTCGGTGGTGCGGATCGACTGATTGATGATTCCCGCGATCCGCTTGATCGCGTCGTCGCCGGCGGCGTGGCCGTGGACGTCGTTGATCTTCTTGAAATGATCGATGTCGATCATCAACGTCGCCATGCCGCGTTTGTAGCGCCGGCAGAATTCGACGGTATCGTCCGCGACGGCGAGGAACGCGCGCCGGTTCATCAGGCCGGTCAGATAGTCGGTATCCGCCATCTTCTGCAGCTTGACGAGATCGTCCTTGAACTGCAGGGCGTTTTCGGAGGCGCGCAATTCGGCTTCCTTGGTGCGTTCCTCGGCAAAGCCGATGCGTCGCAGCAGCGAGCGAAGCGCGCGCGTGAGCTGGACGACTTCCACCGAACCGCTTTGTCGGGCCAGCATGGTCGACCCGCGTCCGATCCGGTCGGCTTCCCGCGTGATGGCGATGATCGGCCGGGCTACTCGCCGTGAAATCACCACCGCCAATCCCAGGCCGATCAGCGCGGTGATCACGCCAAAGCCCAGGATGATTTTTGCCGACGAGATGGCGGCTGCGAGCGCAACGCCGGCCGGCTGGCTTGCCGTCACGATCCAGTTCAAGCCCTGATATTCCCGGTGACCGGTTCCGACATAGAACGCGGTCAGCACGCGCTCGTCGCCCGAGACCTCGGCGAACGTGCCCTTCCTGGCCTTGAGAATGCCGGCGAGCTGCGCACCGCTGTAACGGGTGGTCCCTCTGTCCGGTCCGAGCAGCACCACGCCGTTCTTGTCGATGATGGAAAGCCCGGTATCGGTGTCGCCGTCATTGGCTTCGACATCCTTGATCAACTGGCCTGCCCAGTCCCAATTCAGATGCCCGCCCAGCACGCCGAGAAGCTTGCCGCTGGAATCCTTGACCGGAAACGCGAGGTCGACGAAACGATAAGGCTCGCCGTTTTCCCGCTGCGTCAACAGCGAGGACAGCAACACGGCATCGTGCACATCGCCGATCGCGAGCCGCTGCAGGCCTTCCTTGAACCATTGCCGTGACGCCACCGACTTTCCCTCGAGGAGACCGCCGGTTGCTGCCACGACCTTGCCGTCGACATCGGCGAATCCGATCCAGGCCAGGTCGGAAAAGGTTGACTGCAACTGTTCCAGCGCGCGCCGGAGCTCGGCGGGATTATCGCGCCAGAGTTTTTGCATCGGCTGCAACTGCGAGAACAGGTTCATTTCGAGCTGGCGTTCTGCCATGAAGCGGTCGAGCCGTCCCGAGGTGGCGGAAGCGACCGCGGCGAGATTGCTGTTCACTTGCGAAGCGGTGTTGCGGTAGCTGACCAGGGCGGCGCAGCCTGCCAGCGTTCCGACCAGCACAATGGACATGACAGCGACCGCGGCGGCGATCTGGGTCCGTACCGTCAAATGATCTTCGATCGCATGCAGGCGATCGGCGAGCTTTTGCAGGAGGTTGCGCATGCGAAAATTCCGGTGGCAGGTAATGATTGGAATTTTCTACGCGGATCGCGCCTCTCATTCGTAAAGGCCGACCATGTCGTTGCGATCGTGTTAAATCGCGCGTGAAACCGCATGGTTGAACAAGGATTAATTGCCGTATTTTTGCGGGAGCCTGCACGATTTCGCCGTGCACCGATTGCTGACACCACGTTGGCAGCAGGCCTGCGGTAGATGGAAGCCTCACGGAGGTTCCCATGCTCAGCACCGCCCTCGACAATATCCCCGCGCCGCCGTCGTCAAAACTGCTCGGCTGGCGCCTGCTCGACGCGCGGCCGGAGGAGGGCTGGATCCGCATCGGCTTCGACGGCAAGCGGGATTTCTGCAATCCGGCCGGCTTCGTGCAGGGCGGCATTCTCTCGGCGATGCTCGACGACACCATGGGGCCGGCGGTGTTCACCATGACGGACGGAAAGCTCTACACGGCGACCATCACCATGACGGTGAATTTTCTTAAGCCCGCCAGGCCGGGGCCGATCATCGGCGAAGCCAAGGTCACGCAACTCGGCAAGACCGTCGCCTTCGTGGAAGGGCGGCTGATGGCCGACGACGGCACGCTGCTGGCGACCGCCACGACGAGTGCGCGGCTGGTCGAGACGGCAAAGGCGATTCGATAGCGTAACAGCGGGTGCGGCGCTGGCCGCTTAACGGCTGCTGAGATTGCCCGGCATGATCTGCAGCAGGGGTTCCGGCCCGATTGAAATCTGGCCGGTGAACGGCCGGTCATGTGCTGCGATCAGCAATACCGACGCGGCAACACCGCTCGCGAAAAGCGTCAGTGCAATAGCCGAAGCGAGCCGATTGTCGCAGTGCACGACGGCGATCACCATCAGCTCGCACAGCGCCTGCAGATAGAGGCACCACCATTTCACCGGGTTCACTTCGGATTGGCTGACAATGATGCGTTGCCTGCGCGCATCCAGCGCAGATTGCAGTGCGGAAATGATCTCGCGCTGTGCCATCTGCTGGCCTTCTCCCTTTGGCGAGAATGCGATGACGAGTTGCAGCGCCTCGACCAGCGTTGCCGGCGCGGCCCGGAGTGAGGCGGTCTGGCGAGCCATCATCGGCCATTCGACCGTTGCGGCGTGTTCGACATAGTCGCGCACGAGGCCGCGCAACCTGGCCTGATTGTCCTCGGGCAAGCCGGCGGAGAGAAGCACCACGGCTCTCAACGCGCTTGCCTCGCGGCTTACGGCGGCGGCACCGCGGTCACTATCGCTCCAGACCTGTGCCGCGGTGAAAGCAACGAACAGGCCGAATATGATGCCGAGCACCGGCAGCATGCCAGGCGAGACGCTCTTGAACGATTTTGCCCGTTGCTCCGTTGCGAGCGCGTTTACGACCAGGAAAGCGGCTGCGGCGAGCAGATAGGTGAAGCCGAAGACGACCAGCCCCATCGCCCACACCGGCAGATTATGCAGCCAATCGCTCATTGCGTCGCCCCGATCCAGTAGTCGTTCAAGTGGCGCCTGCCCGCGGCGCGTCCGGCGTGAGCTGGACGATCGGCGGCTTGGCGTTGAGGCCCTCGACCTGAAAACCGGCGACGCGCTTGTAGTTGGCGGCGATGTCTTCCAGCTCCTGCAGCGAGAGCACGTCGGTGACGACGTCGTAGCCGTCGGGCGCGCGCTCTTCGACCATCTGCATCACCTGCTCGGGGCCGTTGCGGCGGTTGAGCATCACGAGGTCCGTCGTTGCCGGCCGCCGCTCGGCTTCATAGCCGAGCAGGGCCGCGCTTGTGACACCCTTCGCCAAAATCTCGCGGGTGACGACGCGCGCATCCAGGATGGCCTGCGATGCGCCGTTGGAGCCGATCGGGTACATCGGGTGCGCGGCGTCGCCCATCAGCGTGACACGCCCGAATGTCCATTGCGGAATCGGATCGCGATCGACCAGCGGATATTCATAGGCGTGCGGGCATTTCTCGATCAGGCCCGGCACATCGAGCCAGTCGAATTTCCAGTCCTTGAACCAGGGCAGAAATTCTTCGAGTTTTGCAGTGCGGTTATAATCCTCGCGCCGCCACTGATAGGTCGGCGGCATGTGTCGCTCGGCGACCCAGTTGATCCTGAACTTGCCGGCGCTGTCAGGCTGTTTGGAGATCGGATAGCAGACGAACTTCAATATCTCGTGGCCCGCCATGATCATGGTGCGGCCGGACAGGAAGGCATCGCCCTCGGTAATGCCGCGCCACAGGATGCGCCCGTTCCAGATCGGCGGACCTTCGCCGGGATAGAGCTTTTCGCGAATCGCCGAGTGGATGCCGTCGGCCGCGATCAGCAGCGCGCCATCGTGCGCGCCATGCGATTGGCCGGTTGCCTTGTCGATGAACTCGGCGCGGACGCCGTTGTCCGTCTCGCTCCAGCCGGAGAGGTGGTGGCTGGTGAGAATGTTTTCTTTTCCCAGCCGTTCGATCGCGGCGTCGAGCAGGATCTGCTGCAGCGTGCCGCGATGGATTGAGAACTGCGGCCATTTGTAGCCGGCCTCGATGCCGCGCGGCTCGCTCCAGATCGGCTTGCCGTGCTTGGAGAAGTAGGCGAGCTCCTTGGTGCGGACGGCATGCGCATCGAGCTTGTCGTGCAGGCCGAGTTCGATCAATTCGCGCACCGCATGCGGCAGCACGTTGATGCCGACGCCGAGCGGCCGCAGCTCGGGCACGCTTTCGAAGACGCGGGCAGGAACGCCGATCTGATGCAGGCTGAGCGCCAGCGTCAGCCCGCCAATGCCGCCACCCGCGATGAGTACGGTCATGTTACCCCCTGTCACGCTCCAGCCCTTTGGGCGTCATGACATGGCGGACGGCAGTGGGCAACTGCGAAGGCGAGGCTCGTCACTTACATCCGAGGTAATTGCCCTTCCGCGGCCTTGCTCTAGATTGCCGATCCATGGACGCGCCAAACCAGAATTCTCACGGCATTCCGGCCGGGCATTTCAGCAGCCTGCTGAAGCACTGGCGAAAGCTGCGCCGCCTTACCCAGATCGAACTGGCTGTCGATGCCAATGTTTCGGCCAAGCATCTGTGCTTTCTGGAAACCGGCCGCTCGCAGCCGAGCCGCGAGATGGTGCAGCTGCTGTGCAGCGCGCTCGACCTGCCGCTCGGGGAAAGGAACGCGCTGCATGTCGCGGCCGGCTTCGTGCCGCCCTATAGCGACAAGGGACTGGCCGCCGACAATCTGCAGTTGGTGAAGCAGGCGCTGGATTTCATCTTGCGTCAGCAGGAGCCTTATCCAGCGATCGTTATCGACGGCCGCTGGGACGTCCGCCTGCGCAACCAGGGCTCGGCACGCTTATTCAAGCCGTTTCGCGATTCATACGCGATGGAGGCCGGGGTTGCCGACAACGCCATGCACGTCGTGTTTCATCCGAAGGGGCTGCGGCAATTCATCGTGAACTGGGATGAGTTCGCCGGGCAAATGATCCAGATCCTTCATCGCGACGTCGCACAGGGCAGCCGCGCCTCCTCGCAGCTGCTCGACGAAATCATGGCCTATCCCGGCCTGTCGGCCGAATGGCGGCTGCCGCGGCAGGCATCGACATCGTCGCCGGTCATGGCGATGCACCTCGCCAAGGGCGACTACCGTCTCGCTTTCTTCTCCACCTTTACGGCACTGGCGATGCCGATGGACGCCGCCCTGCAACAGATCAAGATCGAATGTTTCTTCCCGGCCGACGACGCCACCGCCGAGAAGGCGCGCCTACTCGCACTCTAACAAACCCAAAGGAGATCGAAATGCAACTCGCCCCGAGCGATCATCACTCGACCGAGACCATGAACCACTTGCGTGCGCTGAACGCCCGCTTCATCCATAATTTCGTGACCAACGACGTGGCGTCGCACGACGCCATTCTTCATCCCGGCTTCATCAACATCTGGCCTACCGGCCAGCGGTGGGATCGCGCGACATATCTGAACTACTGGGCAACGGCCTTCGATCCCGAGCTCATCCCGTACTGGGACGTCCGCGACGAACTCATCACCGTGATCGGCAACGTGGCGCTGGTGCGCTCCACCAACAAATCCATCCGCCGCCGCGACGGAAATGAGGCGACCGGCATGACCACCTATACCGATACCTACCTGTTGGAGAACGGTGCGTGGAAATGCATTCAGGCCCAGATCACGGCGGTCGCGCCCGAGCACTATCCCGCCGATGACACCATTGTCAGCGTTTACATCAAGGGAAAGCAGCAGGGGCAGACGAACTGAACGACGCACCCCGGTGCTATTCAACCCGCCGGGGGTGGACGGCGGATGAGCCCGCCGATAACGTTCGGCTTTCCCCACGAGGACGTGAAATGCTCAAGCTCTACTATTCGCCCGGCAGCTGCGCGCTGGCTTCGCACATCGCTTTGGAGGAATCCGGCGTTGCCTACGCGGCGGAACTGGTCAGCCTCAAGGACAGCCAGCAGACAAAGCCGGCCTATCTCGCGATCAATCCGAAGGGCCGGGTGCCGGCGCTGGTGACCGATCGCGGCGTTCTCACGGAGAACCCGGCCATTCTCACCTTTGTCGCGCAAAGCGCGCCGCAGGCGAAGCTGTTGCCGGAAGATCCCTTTGCCTATGCGAAGGCGCAGTCCTTCAACAGCTACCTCTGCTCCACGGTGCACATCAACCATGCGCACAAGATGCGCGGCTCGCGCTGGGCGACCGAGGAATCCTCGTTCGCCGACATGAAGCGCAAGGTGCCGGACAGCATGGCGGCGAGCTTTGGGCTGATCGAGCGCGAGATGCTTAAAGGTCCATGGGTGATGGGCGATCAGTATACGGTCTGCGACGGCTATCTGTTCACGCTCGGCCTCTGGCTCGAAGGCGACGGCGTCGATCTCGCGACGTTGCCGAAGGTGGCCGCCCACCGCAAGCGGATGCAGGAACGCCCGGCCGTCGCGAAGGTGCTGGCGGACGAGAAGGCCGCCTGAGCCAGGTGATGAATCGGTAGGGTGGGCAAAGCGCAGCGTGCCCACCATCTCTCGGCACCACCGATGTGAGTGGTGGGCACGCTTCGCTTTTGCCCACCCTACGCAGCTACGAAACCTTCTTCCCACGCTCCATCTCGCGGCCGATGCCGAGCATGATGTTGCGCAACCAGATCGAGCCCGGGTCCATCTGCGCGCGGGTCGGGTAGAACATGTACTGCTCGTCGATTCCGGGATCGAGCGGCGGCGCGATCGTGGCCAGCGATAACTGCTTCGACAGCGCGGCGATCAGGCGGCGCGGCACGAAGGCGACGAGATCGGTGCGCGCGGTCACGTGCAGCGCCTCGATGTAGCCGGGCACGACCAGCGCGATCCGCCGCTCGATGCCCTTGGGGCGCAGCCACATGTCGATCAAATCCTCGCTCTGGCCGCGGATCATCACCGCGACGTGACGTGCCTCGAGAAAGGTTTCGATCCGTTTCAGCCGCGCGCCGACAGGGTGGCCGCGCCGAACCGCGAGCGCATCGCGGTCGACGTAGAGCCGCTGCCGGTGAAATCCGGTAAAGGCGTTGCCGATCGAAATCACCATGTCGATGGTGCGGGCGAATTCGGCGGTGAAGATCGCAGGCCCGCGCCACGGCACCACGTCGATGCGGACGTTCGGCGCCAGTTTTGTGATTTTCTCCATCAGCCGCGGCACCAGAAGTTCAACGGCCAGATCCGGCATCATCAGCCGGAACTGGCGTTCGCTGCTCGCGGCGTCGAAATCGTCGGGAATGAACAGGGATCGCACCTGATCGAGCGTTTGCGCCAGCGGCGCGCGCAAGGCCTGTGCCCGCGGCGTCAGTTCCATCCGCGCGCCGGTCCGCACCAGCAGGGGATCGCCGATCAAATCGCGCAGCCGCTGCAAGGCGTGGCTGGTCGCCGGCTGCGACAAGCCGATCCGCATCGCGGCGCGGCTGACATTGGCTTCGCGCAGCAGCACGTCGAGCGCGACCAGCAGGTTGAGGTCAAGCGAATTCAAATTCATTTGGTGAATATATATCATATTCACTATCGATTGGAAGAATGCCGCGCGGCGCGCGATGATCGAGCCATCAATCGGATTACAGGAGAAGCCGCCATGAGCGCAGCCGCGAACAAGAAACTGGTGCAGCAGGTCTATACGGACTCAGCCAACCGCAGCGGGACGACATTCATCGACAACCTTGCCGATGACGCGACGTGGATCGTCACCGGACAATACTCATGGTCGCACGAGTTCAGGGGACGTGACGCCATCAACAACGGACTGATGGGGCATTTCCGCTCGTTCTTCGCCGCTCGGCCGCGCACGCTGGCGTTCAACTTCATCGCCGAGGGCGACTATGTCGTGGTCGAAGCGCGCGGTGACAATGTCACGAAGTCAGGCGAGCGCTACGACAACCAGTACTGCATGGTCTGGCGGATCGAGAACGGCAGGATCAAGGAGATCAAGGAATATTGCGATTCCGCGCTGGTCGAGCGCGTGCTCGGGCGGTTTCCCGAAGAGCGGAAGGTGGCGGCGGCTTAGGACGCTGCGCAGACCAGTAGCCCGCATGAGCGGAGCGATATGCGGGAACACCGGCCCCGCATGTCGCTCCGCTCATGCGGGCTACGATTTCAGCTTCGTAGGGTGGGCAAAGCGCAGCGTGCCCACCATTCTCGCAGCTCGATTGGACAAGATGGTGGGCACGTCGCTTGCGCTCCTTTGCCCACCCTACGGCACCGTTGGTGTCGGCCTGTTCAGGCCGCCTTGATCTTCGAGATGCCGGAACATGTTGCCGCGGGCTTCGTCGTCCATCTCGGCCTTGAACTTGAAATTGTCCTTCAGCGCGATCGCTTTCGCTGCCGCCGGGTGCGCCGAAATCTCGTCGACCAGCCGCTTGACGTTGGGATATTTCGCGACGGCTTCCTCGCCCATCACGAATGCGGCCATCCGCGCCCAGCCCCACAGCGCCATATCGACGATGGTGTAGGTGTCGCCCACCATGTATTTGCGGCCGGCGAGGTGGTCGTTGAGGACCGCGTAGTGGCGATGCGCCTCGAACTGGTAGCGGTTATGGGAGTAATCGTGGTTCTGGTCCTTTGGCGCAAAATGCTTGAAGTGGACGGCTTGACCGGAATAGGGGCCTATGCCCGTCGCCACGAACATCAGCCAGGAGAGGGTCTGCGCGCGGTTTTGCGGCGTATTGGCGGGCAGGAACTTGCCGGTCTTTTCGGCGAGGTAGAGCAGAATGGCGTTGCTGTCGAACATCTTGACGCCGTCGTCGTCGATCGCGGGCACCTTGGCGTTCGGATTGATGGCGAGGTATTCCGCCGTGAACTGATCGCCCTTGCGGGTGTCGACGGCGACCGGCTCATAGGCGATGCCGGCTTCCTCCAGGAAGAGGGCGACCTTGGTCGGGTTGGGCGATCCGTTGAAATAGAATTTGAGCATTTGAAATTTCCCCCGTTGCTTCTTGCAGGACAGGCCGTTGCGGCCGGCGGCGGCATTGCCGCCTCGGGTCACGTCCATGCTCAAATTTTGCGGGATGCGCAAGCGACGAGTTTGTGACCGGCGCCGGTGTCCGGGCGGTCGATGCGAGCGAAACTCGGCTGCTACAAGACGAGCGAAGCCGTCTCCTACGAGAGCGCCAGGCCGCCGATGCCGGCCACCGCAAGGCCATGCCGGCGACGATCATGACGGCCGCAAAGCGCATTTCCGAATGCAGTGCCGTCCGTTGCCCGTTACGCTCCGTCCCTCGAGCATAACCGTGGACGATAATCTGCTCGCTGAAGGTGCCGTTGGCGTCGAGAATGTCGGTCAGGCCGGCGCTCGCCACCAGGATGCCGAGGATGATCAGTCCCGCCGGGCCGAGCAAGCTCAACAGCAGAATGGGAAACAACCCGATCAGGAAGATTGGAAGCAGCGGCAGCACAATGAGAGACTCGGAGCTTCGCGCGCGCATGGCGGTGTCCTCACAGCGGACTATACCTGGACCGGAAGTATGCCAGAAATCGGCGCGATAGGGCGCGATACCTGCGCCCGTCGCCTTCAACATCCAGTGACGTCCTGGGCGGGCTTACCCTGCCGCCATCCCGGAACGGATCTCCGCGCGCATCTCGTCGATCAGCTTCAGGCCGTTCTTGGTCTCGACATGCCAGAAGGTCCAGCCGTTGCAGGCGCCGGAACCCTGGGCCACCGCGCCGATGCGGTGGATCGAACCGACCTTGTCGCCGAGCATGATGGCGCCGTCGGCGCGAACCAGCGCGCCGTGGCGCTTCTTGGAATCGACCAGTTTGGTGCCCGGCGAAATCATGCCGCGCTCGATCAGTTCGGAGAACGCCACGCGGGGGGCGTCGCGCGCGGTCATGAACGGCGCCAGCGTCGCCTCGGGCAGCGGTTCGATCGCCGCGATGCGCGCTTCGGCCGCAGCCGCGTAGGTCTTGTCGCGTTCGAAGCCGATGTAGCGCCGGCCGAGACGTTTTGCCACGGCGCCCGTCGTGCCGGTGCCGTTGAAGGGATCGATCACGAGATCGCCGGGTTTTGACGACGACAGCAGCACGCGTGCCAGAAGGCCCTCGGGCTTTTGGGTCGGGTGCACTTTCTTGCCGTCGTCGCCCTTGAGGCGCTCTTCGCCGGTGCAAAGCGGAATAAGCCAGTCGGAACGCGCCTGCACGTCCTCGTTGGCGGCCTTCAGGGCTTCGTAATTGAACGTATAACCCTTGGCCTTTTCGTCGCGCGCGGCCCAGATCATGGTCTCATGGGCATTGGTGAAGCGGCGGCCGCGGAAATTCGGCATTGGATTGGTCTTGCGCCACACGATATCATTGAGAACCCAGAAGCCGAGGTCCTGCATGATGGAGCCGACGCGGAAAATATTGTGGTAGGAGCCGATCACCCACAGCGTCGCCGACGGTTTCATGATCCGGCGGCAGGCGAGCAGCCAGGCGCGGGTGAAATCGTCATACGCGGCGAACGAAGAGAACTTGTCCCAGTCGTTGTTGACGGCATCGACATGGGATTCGTCGGGGCGCTTCAGATCGCCCTTCAGCTGCAGGTTATACGGCGGATCTGCGAACACCAGATCGACCGAACCGGCCGGAAGCTTCGACATCTCGGCGACGCAATCGCCGACGACGATACGAGCGCTGGACTCGGACTCAAATTTAGTGCGGGGCGCCCTTACAGACGCCCCGCGACGCGACTTTACCATGACTCAATTACTCTGACTCAGGCGACGCTGTCGGCGACGCGGGACTAAAACAACCGACTGCCCGTACAGTGAACGGGCAAAGTAAAAATCGACTTAATCGGTAGAGTTGCTGAGAAGAGATTGCCGGGAGAAAGTGCAAAGGCGACCGCTCTAGGCAAATTTTGCCGGGCGGGTTATTGATTAATGGAATGGAAATTTTACGTGATTGCTGCGTTGGATATTTGAGCCAACAGCCCGGGGATGAGGAAACACCGCCATGCGCTACGATGATTTCCGCCGCAGCGAAGATATCGATGACCGTCGCGACGACAGTGCGGTGGCGGTGGCGGAGGCGGAGGTTTTGGCCTGCCGATGGGCGGTGGCGGGCTCGGCATCGGCACCATCATCGTGCTCGGCCTCGTCGGCTATGCCTTCGGCATCGATCCGCGCATCCTGATTGGCGGCGCCGAAATCCTCACCGGCGGCAACCAGGCGCCGACCTACCAGACCGATCGCAAGTCGGGGCCGGCCAAGACCGGTGCGCCCAAGGACGAAGTCGGCAGCATGATCGCGGGCATTCTCGGCGAACTCGACGACCGCTGGAGCGAGATCTTCCAGGCTAGCGGGCAAAATTACACCGGGCCGCGCATCGTGCTGTTTCGCAACGCCACCAATGGCGGCCGTTGCGGCATGGCGCAGTCGGCGATGGGGCCGTTCTATTGTCCGCCCGACAAGCAGATATTCCTCGACACCAGTTTCTTCCGCGAGGTCGAGACGCGGTTCAAGGGCTGCTCGGGCAGCGCCTGCAAATTCACGACGGCCTATATCATCGCGCATGAAGCCGGCCATCACATCCAGAACCTGCTCGGCATCCTGCCGCGCGTGCAGCGGCTGCAGCAGCAGGCCGGCAGCAAGGCGGAAGCCAACGCGCTGCAGGTCAAGGTCGAACTGCAGGCGGATTGTCTGTCCGGCGTCTGGGTCAACCGCGAAGAGAAAAAGCGTCCGGGATTCGTCGAGCCCGGCGATATCGAAGCGGCGTTGCGGACGGCAACCGCGATCGGCGATGACACGCTGCAGCGGCAGTCGACGGGCAGGGTGGTGCCGGATAGTTTTACCCACGGCTCCGCGGCGCAGCGCAAGCAATGGTTCATGACCGGCTTCCAGCAGGGTACGGTGCAGGCCTGCAACACGTTTGCGCAAGGCGCGTTGTAGTTTGAGTTCGCAAAGTATTCGTCATGGCCGGGCTTGTCCCGGCCATCCACGTCTATACTTTTAGATCGAAGACGTGGATGCCCGGGACAAGCCCGGGCATGACGAGAAGAAAAAGTCATGCCCTCCATCGATGAATCAAAGCAATTCGTGCCGCTCAATATCGCGGTGCTCACGGTCTCCGATACCCGCTCGCTGGCGGACGACAAATCGGGCACGACGCTGGCGGACCGGCTGACGGCGGCCGGTCACAAACTCGCCGCGCGCGAGATCGTCACCGACGACGTCGACGCGATTCGCATCACCATCAAGCGATGGATCGCCGACGAGGGCGTTGACGCGATCATCACCACTGGCGGCACCGGCTTCACCGGCCGCGACGTGACGCCGGAGGCGATCGAGCCCCTGTTCGAAAAGCGGATGGACGGTTTTTCCATCGCCTTCCACATGCTGAGCCACGCCAAGATCGGCACCTCGACGGTGCAGAGCCGCGCCACCGCGGGTGTCGCTGGCGCGACCTTCATTTTCTGCCTGCCGGGATCGCCGGGCGCCTGCCGCGATGCGTGGGACGGCATCCTCGCCGCCCAGCTCGATTACCGCACGCGGCCCTGCAATTTCGTCGAGATCATGCCGCGGCTCGACGAGCATTTGCGCCGGCCTAAAGCACAAGGCGCTTCAGCCTGAGCATCCTACCTGGCGAAGCAGCTGTAGGGTGGGCAAAGCGCAGCGTGCCCACCATCTCGCACCGCCTTCGTTGATAGATGGTGGGCACGTCGCTTCGCTCCTCTGCCCACCCTACAAGAGCACGGCTCGGCATAGATTCGTAAGACTGGTAGAGCTAACGCCAAAGGCGCTTCAGCAAGGCTAGAAGTCTACACACCGTGCTGCGCCAGGCTTCGGCATGCAACTCGTGGGCGCGCTTGATGTAAAAATCGAGCAGGTCCGGCGTGATGCGCCGCGTACGTCGCGGCGCGGCGGCTTCACAGTTCCAATTCCCAGGTTTCGCCGATCAGGTTCTGGCCAAAACTGCGGTGCGGCTCGGTGGCGACCAGCCTGAATCCGGCCTTTTCATAGATGTTGCGCGCGGCGAGCAGGATGCTCTGGGTCCATAGCGTGATCTTGCGATAGCCGCAGGCTTTTGCGAACGCGATGCATTCACCGACCATGCGATGGCCGAGCCGTTGGCCCCGCCCGGCCGGGTCGATCAGCAACAGCCGCAGTTTTGCGACGTCGTCGCTGTGCCGCACCAGAAAGATCGAGCCGACCTGCGCGCCGTCGATCTCGGCGATCCAGCATCGCTCGCGCGACGCGTCGAACGAGGCGAGGAATTTCGCCGTGATCTCGGCGACCAGCCCCTCAAACGAGGAGTCAAAACCGTATTCGCGGGCGTAGAGCGCGCCGTGGCTCTGCACCACCCATCCCATGTCGCCGGGGCGCGGCTCGCGCAGCGTCGCGGGCCTTGCTGCGGCACTGCCATCGCCGAGCAACTGCTCGATGTCGGCCATGGCCCCGACAAGGCGCGCGTTGCCGACGGGCGGCAGCCCTTCCAGCATCGCCGCGATGTCGATCATTCGTGCTGTGGTCGAGTTTTGCGAAGGCCTGCCGTCCCTTGGCGGTTAGCGCGAGGCGGTATTGCCGGCGGTCGGTCGGCAGCGGTTCGCGGTTGATCAGGCCGGCTTCATCGAAATTCTGCACGATGCGGCTGAGATAGCCGGCATCGAGACCGAGCTCGGCGCCGATCTCCTTGGCCGAGAGATCCTCGCGGTGGGCGAGTTCGTACAGCACCCGCGCCTTCGCTCAGCGAGAACGGGCTTTTCACCAGTTGCTGGTCCAGCACGCCGAGCTTGCGCGTGTAGAAGCGGTTGAAGGCGCGAACCGCCGCGACATCTGGTTCGGAATCCAGATCGGACATGTCACTTCCTCGATAATTGCCATTGTCAAACATATAGTTGCTTTTGGCAAGTATATTCTTGTGGCGAGCTGATTGGCTGGGGCAGGCCAAGGCCTTCGCTACTGTGCATGGGGTTGTTTTCGATGTTTTTCGAGTTCGGGGCCGCGGTAGCCTAGGCGACGACCATGATCCGGCTGCGCAACTGGGTGCGCGAGGCGCGGCCGAGCTGGCGCAACAGCCGCGTCTCGGAACGGCGGGAGTCCGGCCGGTAGCCGCCAAGCCGCTCATAATGGTCGCGCGCGATCAAGAGCCCCTGTTCGGCCGACGGGCCGGCAATCAGTCGGGCGACGAACTTGAAGCCATCGCGCAGCCGCGTGTCGGAATAGGGCGAGCGCGCGTAACGAAAGACGCCGGCGCGCGGCCGGTCGCTGTTCGATACGTTCTGGATGAACTGCGTGGTCTCTTCGATCCAGCCGTGGTCGAGCACCGCGCCGGCATGCAGGAACATCAGCCATGGCGAGCGCGCCGCCCGCGCACCGGCGGCCAGGGCCGCAGCGCGCGTGCCTTCGAATGCGAGGAAGCCGCAGCCCGCGACGTCGGCCACCCGTTCGATCACGCCATTGCCGACCCGGTCGACCAGCAGCACTTCGCGGATGAGTCCGGCCGCGGCGCCCGGCACCAGCGCCGCCAGCGTCGCGACGGCAGGCTGCTCGACCCCTTCGGTTGGAATGATCACGCTCAACATGAATGAGGCTTCGGTGGCTCGAACGGGAATAACGCTGCACTGTTATCACCTTGTCACACTCGAAACAGCCGTTCCGGTGCAGTTTTTTGCGTCAGCGCAAGCGAGACCGTTCCCGGCGCGTCAACGCGCTGTGAATTGTTCTCAATCATGTTCTTGATTTGTTCCTTTGGCGTGCTATGTTCCTTTCATGAGCCGAGCATCCTCTCATGCCCTCAAGCGCCCGCCGGTTGTAACGCCCCCCGAACCGGCGGGTGCGACACCTTTTCCTGAGCTTGCGGTCGCCATCGAAAGCCCGCGACGGCGCGGCCGCGGCGCGCAGTCCAACGCGAGCGGCCGGTTCGAGGCCGAGGCGCGGGTCGCCTTCGATGATGGCTGGCAAAGCCTCGACGACCTGCCGCCGTTCAAGACCACGGTAACGCTCGATACCTCGCGCAAGGTCATCACCCGCAACGAGTCGCCCGACATCGGCTTCGACCGTTCGATCAACCCCTATCGCGGCTGCGAGCATGGCTGCGTCTACTGCTTCGCTCGGCCGACGCATGCGTTCCTCGGATTGTCGCCCGGGCTCGATTTCGAGTCGAAACTGCTGATCAAGCCGGACGCGCCGGAACTGCTGGAGAAGGAACTGGCCGCCTCGGGTTACGAGCCGCGAATGATCGCGATCGGCACCAACACCGATCCCTATCAGCCGATCGAGCGCGAGCACAAAATCATGCGCGGCATTTTGGAGGTGCTTGAGAAAGCCGGCCATCCCGTCGGCATCGTCACCAAATCGGCGCTGGTGACGCGCGACATCGATATCCTGCAGCGGATGGCGAAGCGCAATCTCGCCAAGGTCGCCATTTCAGTGACCACGCTCGATCCAAAACTGGCGCGCACCATGGAGCCGCGCGCCTCGACGCCGCCGAAGCGGCTGGAGGCGCTGCGGCAATTGTCTGCGGCCGGCATTCCCGCAACCGTCATGGTCGCGCCGGTGATCCCCGCGCTGAACGATTCCGAGATCGAGCGCATCCTCGATGCCGCCGCCCATGCCGGTGTCAAGGAAGCCAGTTACGTGCTGCTGCGGCTGCCGCTGGAAGTGCGCGACCTGTTTCGCGAATGGCTGATGGCGAACTATCCCGACCGTTACCGTCACGTCTTCACCCTGATCCGCGACATGCGCGGCGGGCGCGACTACGACTCGCAATGGGGGACGCGGATGAAGGGCACCGGCCCGATGGCCTGGATGATCGGCCGCCGCTTCGAAATCGCCTGCGAAAAGCTCGGCCTCAACAAGCGCCGCTCGAAATTGACGACCGATCATTTCGTCAAGCCGAAGCGCAGCGGACAGCAACTGAGTTTGTTCTGAAGCCGGGCATGTGTTGAATAACGGGAATTGCGCCCGGTTCCTGGTTGCGCCGGCTCGTTCGTTTCGAGCACCATCCCGGCATGATTCGGGACAAGTCTGCCAAAAAATCCGAGAAGAAGCCCGGCAAGCAAAAGGCCGAGTTGCGGAAAGGCATCATCGCCGTCGCCCAGCCGACATTTCGCCGCGAGCGGGGGCTGATCAAGCGCGGCGTCTGGCCGGTGGCCGGCTGCGACGAGGCCGGGCGCGGTCCGCTGGCGGGCCCGGTGGTCGCCGCCGCCGTCGTGCTCGATCCAAAGCGTATCCCGAAAGGCATCGACGATTCGAAACGGTTGACGGCCGATCGGCGCGAAGAGTTGTTCGAGGAGATCTGCGCGACGTCGTCCTTTGCGGTCGCCTTTGCCTCGCCGGCGCGGATCGATCGCGACAATATCTTGCGCGCCTCGCTATGGGCGCTGACGCGCGCGGTCCGCGCGCTGCCCGAGATGCCGAAGCATGTGTTCGTCGACGGCCGCGACAAGATCGACGCGCCCTGCGACTGCGATGCGGTGATCGGCGGCGACGGCATCGTGATGTCGATTGCGGCGGCCTCGATCATCGCAAAAGTGACGCGCGACCGCCTGATGAGCGCGTTGGCGCTGGATTGTCCGGGCTACGGCTTCGAGAATCACAAGGGCTATGCCGTGCCGGAACATCGCGAGGCGTTGGACCGGTTGGGCCCGAGCATCCATCATCGCCGGTTTTTTGCGCCGGTAGTGGCCGCGCGGCAGAAACATTTCCCCGAGATCGTTGAAGCGACGATCGAGCCCGATCTCTTTACCGTCGATAGCGAGATCAATTCCGACATCTCCGCCACAATCTGAGACGTTGCCTAGGCGGCGCGTGCGCTCTATCAAACGTCGTTGGGGACAGGGCTGCTCGGCCCGGCATTCGGACGTTTCATGCGCTTCACCTCGCTGGTTGTCGAACTGATCCGCGCGCGGCCGCGGCTGGTGGTCTGGATCGTCGTGCTGGTCCAGGCCGCCTTGTGGCTGATCCTGCCGATGCTGCTGTACCGCAGCCCGCCCGGCGACCTTGCGACCGTGCTGGCCTATGGCCGGGAATACCAGGTCGGCACCTGGCTCGGCCCGCCGCTGGCGTTCTGGTTTGCCGACATTGCCTTCCGCGCCGCCGGCAACACCATGTTCGGCGTCTATCTGCTGGCGCAGGTCTGCGCCGTCGCCACCTTCTGGATCTATTATCAACTGGCCCGCGCGATCGTCGGCGGGCAGCAGGCGGTGCTCGCCGTGCTGCTCTCGATGACGGTGGTGGCGTTCAGTTCGCCCGGCGTCGAGTTCGGCCCGCTGGTGCTGGCGCGCCCGCTATGGGCGCTGCTGCTGCTGCATTCCTGGCAGTTGATCGGCCAGAACCGGCGCAACGCGTGGTTCGCCTGGTCGATCGAGGCCGGGCTGCTGCTGTTGACGATTTCGGCCGCGCCCGTATTGCTGCTGCTGCTCGCCGGATTTGCCGCCGCCACCGAGCGGGGCCGGCGGGTGCTGACGTCGCTCGATCCGCTCTATGCGCTGCTCGTGATCGTCGTGCTGGTGCTGCCCTATCTGATCTGGCTGCTGCGCGCCGATGTGCTCGCGATGCCGCCATGGCCCGCGATCTCCGATCTGGGCGCGCGCGTCATGCAATGGGGCTGGCTGCTGGGCGGATTGGTGCTGGCGGCGTCGGCCATCCTGCTGCTGGTGCTCCTCAACTCCGGCTGGTTCGCCCGCAGCGCTTCGGACGCGCCGATCATCTACCGGCCGCCGGTCGATCCGCTGGCGCGCGATTTCGTCTATTTCTTCGCGGTCGCGCCGGCGGTCGTCGGCAGCCTGATCGCGGGCATCTTCAATCTCGACCGCATCGTGGGCGGGGCGGCCGTCGCCTTGCTGATGACGGGATTGGCCGTGGTGGTCGCGACCGGCGACCTGATCTTTCTGCGGCGTCAGCGGCTGTTGCGGACGGTGTGGGCGGCGGCGGTGGTCGCCCCCGCGGTCGTGACCATCGCGACCATCGTTTCCTGCCCTGGACCGGATCGACGAAGTGGCCACCTCGCTGCCGGCAAAATCGATCGCGCAATTTTTCGGCGACAGCTTCGAGCGCCGCACCAATCAGCGGCTGCGGGCGGTCGCCGGCGATCCGCAACTGGCGGGCTTCGTCGCGATGAGCCGCGGCCGACCGCATCTGCTGCTCGACGCCACGCCGGAACGGACGCCGTGGCTGTCGGTGGCGAAATTCAACGAGACCGGCGGCGTCGTGGTCTGGCGCGCTTCCGATACGTCGGGCGCGCCGCCGCCCGAGATCGTGCAGCGCTTTCCGGGCCTCGTGCCGGAAGTGCCTCGTGCCTTCGAATGGCTGGTCAACGGCCGCCAGCCGCTGTTGCGCGTCGGCTGGGCCATCGTACGGCCGAAAGCGCCGTAAGTTGGATTCACTTGTAGGGTGGGCAAAGCGCAAGCGTGCCCACCATCTGACAGCGAAATCGATGATCGATGGTGGGCACGTCGCTTCGCTCCTTTGCCCACCCTACGGAGTACCCAAGCGCAG
>CAVUOI010000017.1:0-155875 GCA_963742935.1 uncultured Alphaproteobacteria bacterium
GAGAGTGTGCGTGCCGCGACGTAGAAGATGCCGGGGCCGGGGACCGCCGCGACGATGAGCGCGGCCAGAAGAAACAATGTGAAATTGGTGCCGCTCATTCGATAATCTTCGTAGGGTGGGCAGAGCGAAGCGTGCCCACCATTGTGCAACGAAATCGGTGATGGATGGTGGGCACGTCGCTTGCGCTCCTTTGCCCACCCTACGAAGCGTCGACGTCGCCTAATGCGACCGCGCCAGACAGAACGCCACGACCTGCTCCAGCGCGGTCTTCATCGGCGAGGCCGGGAATAGCGCCAGTGCGTCGACGGCCATCGCGCCGTAATGCTGAGCGCGGCTGATCGTGTCTTCCAGCGCGCGGTGCTTGGTCATCAGGCCGATGGCGTGATCGAGGTCGCTGTCGCCGATCTCGCCGCGCTCCAGCGCCTTGATCCAGAACTTGCGCTCAGAGTCGTTGCCGCGGCGGAACGCCAGCACCACCGGCAGCGTGATCTTGCCCTCGCGAAAATCGTCGCCGATGTTCTTGCCGAGTTTGGCGGCCTTGCCGCCGTAATCCAGCACGTCGTCGACGAGCTGGAATGCGATGCCGAGATTCATGCCGACAGAACGGCACGCGGTCTGCTCGGCCTTCGGCCGGTTGGCGATCACCGGTCCGACTTCGCAGGCGGCGGCGAATAGTTCGGCGGTCTTGCCGCGGATGACGGCGAGATATTCGTCCTCCGTGGTCGCGGTGTTCTTGGCCGCCGCAAGCTGCATCACCTCGCCTTCGGCGATGGTGGCGGCGGCGGAAGAGAGAATGTCGAGCGCGCGCAGCGAGCCGACCTCGACCATCATGCGAAACGCCTGGCCGAGCAGGAAGTCGCCGACCAGCACGCTGGCCTCGTTGCCCCACAGCATTCGCGCCGACAGCTTGCCGCGCCGCAATTCGCTTTCGTCGACGACGTCGTCATGCAGCAGCGTTGCGGTGTGCATGAACTCGACGGAAGCGGCGAGCTTGATATGGCCGTCGCCGGAATAGCCGGTGAGGCTTGCCATCGCCAGCGTCAGCATCGGGCGCAGACGCTTGCCACCCGACGAGATCAGGTGGTTGGCGACTTCCGGAATCATGGTGACTTCCGACCCTGTCCGCGACAGGATCGTGGCGTTGACCCGCTCCATGTCCGCGGCGACGAGCCCGACCAGCGCATCAATCGAGGCGTTCGGGCTTTCGAAGGGTACAATAACCGCCACGCGGGTCTCCAATTTTGGCCAATTCGCACTATCCTTGTTCTACAATAGAAAGTGCAGACTAAGGCGGCAAGGGCAGGTAGCGGGGTTGACAGGCCCGGTGCGGTTGCCGCACCCGGACCGGACAGGAGAGTGTGACTTGCGGGAATTGGTCAGGACCAATGATATCGTGCTGGTTTCCGCAGTGGGCGCGCTGCTCGACGGCGCCAATATCCATCATCTGGTGCTCGACCAGAACATGAGCGTCATTGAAGGATCGCTCGGCATCCTGCCGCGCCGTATCCTGGTTCATGACGACGACAATCGCGAAGCGCGCGAGTTGCTGGCCGAGGCGGGCCTGGCCCACGAATTGCGCCCCGATGAGTGACCGCGTCCTCGAACTCACCGAGGACGCGTTTCTCGGCGGGCAATTGCGCGTCAGGCAATTCAAATCGGGACATCGCGCCGGACACGATGCAGTGCTGCTGGCGGCGGCGACCGCGGCCCGTCCGGGCGACCGCGTAGCGGACCTCGGCGCGGGTGCCGGCGTCGCTGGCCTGGCGGTGGCGAAGCGCGTAGCCGGCATCGATCTGGTCCTGGTCGAGATCGACGCGGCGCTGGCGGGGCTTGCACGCGCCAATGCGGACGCGAATGCGATTCACGCTGACGTGATCGTACTCGATGTGGAGGCGGATGCCGCGGCCTTTGCCGCGGTCGGGCTCGCCCCCGACAGCATCGATGCGGTGCTGATGAATCCGCCCTTCAACGATCCGGCGCGGCATCGAGGCTCGCCGGATGCGGCGCGCGGGATCGCGCATATGGCGACCGCGACGACGCTCGCAAAATGGATTCACGCGGCGCGGCGCATCCTCAAATCAAGCGGCGTGCTGACGCTGATCTGGCGCGCCGATGGCGTAGGCGAGGTGCTGGCCGCGCTCGATCACGGGTTCGGGAGCCTGCATATCCTGCCGGTTCATGGCGATGCGCGAGGTCCCGCCAACCGCATCCTGGTTCGCGCCACCAAGGGCGGGCGGGCGCCGACGCAAATCCATCCCGCCCTGCTGCTCAATGATGAGTCAGGTGTGCCTAATAAAAGGGTGCAGGAGATTTTGGCTGGGAACGGAAACTTGCCGCTCGCAAACCCGTAAAAAGACGGCTCGCGCGACAGGTTCCAGTCCGAATGACGCTATTGCGGAAGCGTCTTTGACTGTTGTTTGGGCGCGGAGGTGAAGTAAATCGCCGCCAGAAGGCTGCCGATGAGCATTATCAGCAGATAGATTTTCATGTCAGTCTCCGCTGCGCCATTGCAGCCTTAACGTCTGCAATGCAAAAGGCGTTCCGGCTCTTGCATGACAGTGGCGTGATAAAAAATGGTTAATTCGAGGTAACGGCATGAGTGAACAATTAAGTGATCGGTCAGGATTGCCGAACCTCTTCGACAGGGTGAAGCAACTCATTCCGGCAAAATTCCGGCGCGACGCCGCGGTCGTGCCGGTGGTGCGACTGTCCGGGGTCATCGGGGCGGTGACGCCGCTGCGGCCGGGCCTGACGCTCGCCGGTGTCGCCAAGACGCTCGAACGGGCGTTCGCCACAAGGCATGCCAAGGCGGTGGCGCTGGTGATCAATTCGCCCGGCGGCTCGCCGGTGCAATCGCGGCAGATCTATTTGCGGATCAGGCAGTTGGCGGTGGAAAAGAAACTGCCGGTGCTGGTGTTCGTGGAGGACGTCGCGGCCTCCGGCGGCTACATGATCGCCTGCGCCGGCGACGAGATTTTTTGCGATCCGTCCTCGATCCTCGGCTCGATCGGCGTGGTCGGCGGCGGTTTCGGTTTTCAGGATTTGATCAAGCGGATCGGCGTCGAGCGGCGGCTCTATACGGCGGGCGAGCACAAGGCGATGCTGGATCCGTTTCTGCCGGAAGACCCCGCCGACGTCGCACGGCTGAAGGCGCTTCAGCGCGAGATCCACGCCATCTTCATCGCGCTGGTCAAGGACAGCCGCGGCGCGCGCCTGAAGGGTTCCGAGGACGATCTGTTCACCGGCGAGTACTGGGCGGGCGAGAAGTCGGTGTCGCTGGGGCTTGCCGACAAGATCGGCGATATCCGCTCGACGCTGCGGGATCGCTACGGCGAGAAGGTGCTGACGCCCGTCATTGCGCCGGCGAGCGGAATGCTGAGCGGGCTGCTGGGCCGGCGGTCACCGGGGGCGGGCGCGCTGGCCGCCTTCGACGGAATCGGGGACTGCCGGACGACGTGATTTCAGCGCTGGAGACGCGGGCGATTTGGGCCAAATTCGGGTTCTAGAGCCTTCGGCTCTAGATTTTTGTTTGACGCGTTTTCTTGACGCGAACCGGTGCCCACTTCGCTCGAAAACGCTCTAGCAAATCAACAGGGTGTCATCGGGCCGCGCCATTTAGTCCCAAAAGCGGAATTGCGGCGCGGCCCGGCTTCGGCGAGAATGCGCGTCATTGGGGGCTGACACGTGAACGACAAGGATCGACCGATGCCGCCGCTGATCGCATTCGCGGGTGCCCTGGGTGGGCTCGCCGTGTTCCGATGGGCCTACAAGACCGCCGTCCGCATCAATGCGGAACTGGAAGAGGCGCGCCTGGCACGCGTCACCGAGGCCCAGACAAGCGAGATCCCGACGCTGCGCCGCGACCCGGTCACCGGGGCTTACCGGCCGGGTTAGAACAAGCCGCTTAGCAACCAGCTCGGGCGGTGCCATACCACCGGCACCGCCTTGATTCCCCGCCTGCGCATCGATACGGTCCCGCGCTCTTAAATCCCCCGCGCGAGACCGATTCTGCCGATGGACGCCCTTCCTGCCCATATGCGCCCGGAACGTTCGTTCCAGGGCTTCATCCTCGCCCTGCAACGGTTCTGGGCGGAGCAGGGCTGCGTGATCCTGCAGCCCTATGACATGGAAATGGGCGCCGGCACCTTCCATCCCGCGACGACGCTGCGGGCGCTCGGGCCGAAGCGCTGGAACGCGGCCTATGTGCAGCCCTCGCGGCGGCCCAAGGACGGCCGTTACGGCGAGAACCCCAACCGGCTGCAGCATTATTACCAGTTTCAGGTGATCATGAAGCCGTCGCCGCCGAACCTCCAGGATCTGTACCTGAAGTCGCTGGCCGCGATCGGTATCGATTCCAGTCTCCATGACATCCGCTTTGTCGAGGACGATTGGGAGAGCCCGACGCTCGGCGCGTGGGGGCTGGGCTGGGAGTGCTGGTGCGACGGCATGGAAGTCAGCCAGTTCACCTACTTCCAGCAGGTCGCCGGCGTCGAATGCGCGCCGGTCGCCGGCGAACTCACCTACGGGCTGGAGCGTCTTGCGATGTATGTGCAGGGCGTCGACCGCGTCTACGATCTCAATTTCAACGGCCGCGACGGCGCCGACAAGGTCACCTATGGCGACGTCTTCCTGCAGGCCGAGCAGGAATATTCCCGGCACAATTTCGAACACTCCGATTCCGAGATGCTGTTCAAGCAGTTCGTGATGGCGGAAGAGGCCTGCAAGAAATATCTCGAGGCCGGCTGGAAGGATGGCAAGCGCGAGGCGCATCTGATGGCGCTGCCCGCTTACGATCAGTGCATCAAGGCCAGCCACGTCTTCAACCTGCTCGATGCGCGCGGCGTGATCTCGGTGACCGAAAGACAGAGTTACATCATGCGGGTGCGCGAACTGGCTAAGGCTTGCGGTGAAGCCTGGGTTCACACCGAAGCGGGCAGGGCGGTCTGATGCCTGATCTTCTGCTCGAACTGTTTTCCGAAGAAATCCCCGCCCGCATGCAGGCCAAGGCGGCGGACGATCTGCGCCGCATGGTCACCGACAACTGGTCGCCGAGGGGCTGGTCTACGAAGGCGCAAAGGCGTTCGCGACGCCGCGGCGGCTGGCGCTCACCGTGCACGGCATTCCGGCGCGGCAGCCCGATCTGAAGACCGAACGCCGCGGACCGAAGATGGGCGCGCCCGATGCGGCCGTGCAGGGTTTCTTGAAAGCGACCGGCCTCAAATCGCTCGATGAAGCCAAGATCCAAAAAGACCCGAAGGGCGATTTCTACATCGCGCTGATCGAAAAGCCCGGCAGCGCCGCGATCGACGTGATCGCCGAGATTTTGCCGGTCATCATCCGCACCTTCCCCTGGCCGAAATCGATGCGCTGGGGCGAGCGCTCGGCCAAATCAGGCTCGCTCACCTGGGTGCGGCCGCTGCATTCCATCATCGCGACCTTCGGGATTGAGACCGAAGAGCCGGACGTCGTGAAATTTTCCGTCGACGGCATCGAGGCCGGGCAGACCACCCAAGGCCACCGCTTCATGGCGCCGGCGGCGATCTCCGTGCGCCGCTTCGAGGACTACGAAGCCAAGCTGAAGGCCGCAAAGGTCGTGCTCGACGCGCAGGCGCGCAAGGACATTATCCTGGCCGACGCCAAGGAACTGGCGTTCGCGCAGGGACTTGAACTGGTGGAAGATCAGGCGCTGGCCGACGAGGTGGCGGGCCTCGTCGAGTGGCCGGTTGCGCTGATGGGGACGTTCGAACAGGAATATCTGTCGATTCCCGACGAGGTGATTCGCGCCACCATCCGCAACAACCAGAAATGTTTTGTGGTCCGCGACCCCAAGACGGGGAAGCTCACCAACAAGTTCATCCTCACCGCCAACATCGAGGCCACCGACGGCGGCAAGACCATCATCGGCGGCAACGAGCGCGTGATCCGCGCCCGGCTGAGCGACGCAAAGTTCTTCTACGAGACCGACCTGAAGACCAAGCTGGAAGCGCGCCTGCCGAAATTCGATCAGATCGTGTTTCACGAGAAGCTCGGCACGCAGGCCGAGCGGATCAAGCGCATCGAGCGGCTGGCGGCCGAGATCGCGCCGCTGGTCGGCGCCGATGTCGAGAAAGCCAAACGCGCCGCGCATCTGGCGAAGGCCGATCTGCTGACCGAAGTCGTCGGCGAATTCCCTGAACTTGCAGGGATTGATGGGGAAGTACTACGCGCTGGCGCAAGGCGAGGACGCCTCCGTCGCTGCCGCGAGCGAGGAGCATTACAAGCCGCAAGGGCCTGCCGATCGCGTGCCGACCGATCCGGTCAGCGTCGCGGTCGCGCTTGGCCGACAAGATCGACACGCTGGTCGGCTTCTGGGCGATCGACGAGAAGCCGACGGGGAGCAAGGATCCCTATGCACTGCGCCGTGCGGCGCTGGGGGTGATCAGGCTGATCGTTGAGAATACGCTTCGGCTTCCGATCCTGAACGTGGCGACAGTCAGCGATATCCGGATTGCTTGAAACCGGAACGAAGCAAGCGTTAATCGATTCCGATAAACTGCCGGCCGATCTTCTCGCCTTCTTCGCCGACCGTCTGAAAGTCCAGCTCCGCGACCAGGGCGCGCGTCACGATCTCGTGGATGCGGTGTTTTCGCTTGGCGGTCAGGATGATCTGCTGTTGGTTGTCCGTCGCGTCGAGGCGCTCGGCAAGTTCCTCGATACGGACGACGGCAAGAACCTGCTTGCGGGGACCAAGCGGGCGAGTAACATCCTCTCGATCGAGGAGAAGAAGGACAAGCGCACGTTCGACGGCACGCCGGATGCCGGACTGTACAAGCTGTCGGAGGAAAAGGCGCTGGCTGTGGCGATCGATCAGGTCAAGAGCGAGGCGGCGGCCGCCGTCGCCAAGGAAGATTTCGGTACCGCGATGAGTGCGATGGCAAAACTGCGTCCGGCGGTCGATGCGTTCTTTGACAAGGTCAAGGTCAACGACGATGAACCCAAGGTGCGCGAGAATCGACTAAAACTCCTGAATGAGATCCGCGCGGCGACCCGGGCGGTCGCGGATTTTTCGAAGATCGAAGGCTAGATCATGGACCCTCAGACGCTCGCCGCTTACGACCTGGATGCGGCGGCGTTCGCGAAGGACTGGCTCGGTCAGCCGTCGCCGGTCGACCTGCAGGAAATCGTCGAGCGGTTTTTTGTGCGCGGCGGCAATTCGGCCGATATCGGCTGCGGCTGCGGCCGCGAGGTCGCCTGGCTCCACGCGAACGGTTTTTCGGCCATCGGATTCGATGCGTCCGAAGGCCTGCTCACCGAAGCGCGGCGGCGTTACCCGTCGTTAAAATTCGCGCAGGCCGAATTGCCGGAGCTCGCCGGCGTTGGAACCTTCGACAACGTGCTGTGCGAAACCGTGATCATGCATCTCGACCACGAGCAGATCGCGGCGTCGGTCAGCCGTCTGCTCGACATCGTCAAGCCGAGCGGCATTTTGTATCTGAGCTGGCGCGTCACCGAGGGCGCCGATCAGCGCGACGAGCAGGGACGGCTCTACGCTGCGTTCGATTCGGCGGAGGTGCTCGGAGAATTGGAGGGAACCACGGTGCTGCTCGACGAAGAGGCGGTCAGCGCCTCCTCGGGCAAGAAGATACACCGACTGGTGGTGAAGAAGCCGGGACTGGAAATCAGGGAATAAACAAAACCCCGCCCGGAGGGGACGCCGGGCGGGGCTTGAGTCCGGTCGTATCTCGCGCACATCCGCTTGCGCGGCGCCCGGACTGATCGTTCAGGCTACTGAGGTCTTTTAATCGACCACCTGAACGATGCGACGCGAGCGCGGTTCGACCAGCACCGTCTGGCCGTTCACGACCGTGTAGCGATAGGGCGTCATGCCGTAGGTTTGCGGCACGTCGTAATAGGTCACGCCGGCTTCGGGCAGCACGCCGCCGACGATCACGCGCTCGGAAATCGTGTAGTTCGGCACGCGCTCGCGCACGACATACTCACGGAAGGCCGGCCGCTGGTCGGCAACGATGCCTTCATGTTCGCCGACAACGACGGTGCCGCCGCCGGCGACGCCTGTCGTGATCGTGCTCTGCGCCTGGGCCGCGATCGGGGCGGCCATCGCGCCGGCGATCACCGCAATGGCAAGTAGTCTGTTTCGCATGGTCAACTCCTTCGCGAGAAGAAAGGCGCCGGCGTTCGCCAGCACGCACATGCGGGGGCAATTCATCGGGCCGGGCATCGTTCCGGAAAAGTGCGGCCTCATACGCGGCAATTCCGGGGAATTATTGCGGAAGCCTGGAACCCGTTGAAGCGGGAAGCGTCTTGCTATTCGCCAAGCGCGCCAGCGGCTAAGTTGCCGTCCTCGATTCGATCCCCTTCATCCTGTCGGAGTTCTCAATGACCATCACCGCTGCGCACATTTCGCCGATCATCGCCCTGATCGCGGGAGTCCTGATTCTGATCATGCCGCGGTTCCTGAACTTCATCGTCGCGATCTACCTGATCGTCGTCGGTCTGGCCGGCCTCGGCGTCTTCAAAATGTTGAAGTTCTAGCGCGGGAAAGCAGGCTTTCGCGGCTTGCGCGGAACCCCTCAAAATGGTGTAAGGCGCGCAATCTTCTCACCTTTTTCAGATAGCTGGAATCCATGGCCAAAGCCGTCGCGAAGTCCAAGAAAACCGTTGCGAAGGCTGCAGTGAAATCTGCAGCGAAATCAAAGCCATCGGCTCGGCCCAAGGCTGTCGCCGCGGCTCCTTCCGCCCGCAAGGCACTGAAGAAGGCCCCGGCGAAGCCAGTCGCCAAGCCGGTTGCCAAGCCTGCAGCCAACAAGCCCGCAGCCAAGAAGGCTGTGGTCCGCAAGCCGGAGGCCGAGGCGGTAAAAGCCGGCAAGTGGGTCTATACCTTCGGCGACGGCAAGGCCGAGGGCAAAGCGGGCCTGCGCGATCTCCTGGGCGGCAAGGGCGCCAACCTCGCCGAAATGGCCAATCTGGGCCTGCCGGTGCCTCCCGGCTTTACCCTTCCGACCTCGGTCTGCACTTATTTCTACACGAACGACAAATCCTATCCGGCCGCGTTGAAGGCGCAGGTCGAGAAGGCGCTCGACTACGTCGGCAAGCTGGCCGGCAAGGCGTTCGGCGATTCCGAAAATCCGCTTTTGGTGTCGGTCCGCTCCGGCGGCCGCGCCTCGATGCCGGGCATGATGGACACCGTGCTCAACCTTGGCCTCAACGACAAGACGGTCGAAGCGCTCGCCGAACTCTCCGGCGACCGCCGCTTCGCCTATGACAGCTATCGCCGCTTCATCACGATGTATTCCGACGTGGTGCTCGGCTTCGAGCATCATCATTTCGAGGACATCCTCGACACCTTCAAGGACGGGCAGGGCTATACGCTCGATACCGATCTGTCCGGCGACGACTGGGTCGAACTGGTCGGCAAGTACAAGGAAGCGGTGGCGCGCGAGACCGGCAAGGATTTCCCGCAGGACCCGCACGAGCAATTGTGGGGCGCGATCGGCGCGGTGTTCTCATCCTGGATGAACGCGCGCGCGGTGACCTACCGTCGCCTGCACGATATCCCGGAATCCTGGGGCACCGCCGTCAACGTGCAGGCCATGGTGTTCGGCAACATGGGCGAAACATCTGCGACCGGCGTTGCCTTCACGCGCAATCCCTCGACCGGCGAGAGCAAGCTGTACGGCGAGTTCCTGATCAACGCGCAGGGCGAGGACGTGGTGGCGGGCATCCGCACGCCGCAGGACATCACCGAGGAAGCGCGCCAGGAATCCGGCTCCGACAAGCCGTCGATGGAAAGCGCGATGCCGGAGGCGTTCAAGGAACTGACGCGGTTCTACACGCTGCTTGAAAAGCACTACCGCGACATGCAGGACATGGAATTCACGGTCGAGCAGGGCAAATTGTGGATGCTGCAGACCCGCGGTGGCAAGCGCACGGCGAAAGCCGCGCTGCGCATCGCGGTCGAACTCGCCAATGAAGGCCTGATCTCGAAAAAAGATGCGGTGATGCGGATCGATCCGGCGTCGCTGGATCAGTTGCTGCACCCAACCATCGATCCCTCCGCCAAGCGCGACGTGATCGCGACCGGCCTGCCGGCTTCGCCTGGCGCGGCATCGGGTGAGATCGTGTTCTCGTCGGATGAAGCCGCCAAGCTGCAGGCCGACGGCCGCAACGTCATCCTGGTGCGGATCGAAACCAGCCCGGAAGACATTCACGGCATGCACGCCGCTGAAGGCATCTTGACCACCCGCGGCGGCATGACCTCGCACGCTGCCGTGGTGGCGCGCGGCATGGGCAAGCCCTGCGTTTCCGGCTGCGGCACCATTCGCGTCGATTACGGCCGCGGCACCATGAGTATCGGCTCGCGCTCCTTCAAGACCGGCGACGTCATCACCATTGACGGCTCGCTGGGGCAGGTGCTGGCCGGCCGGATGCCGATGATCGAACCGAAACTGTCGGGCGAATTCGGCACGCTGATGGGCTGGGCCGACGAAGTCCGCAAGCTTGGCGTCCGCGTCAACGGCGATACGCCGGAAGATGCGCGCACCGCGATCAAGTTCGGCGCCGAAGGCATCGGGCTGTGTCGCACCGAGCACATGTTCTTCGAGGAAACCCGCATCCGCACCGTGCGCGAGATGATCCTTTCCGAAGACGAGCAATCGCGCCGCGCGGCGCTGTCGAAACTGTTGCCGATGCAGCGCGCCGATTTCGTTGAGCTGTTCGAGATCATGAAGGGCTTGCCGGTCACGGTCCGCCTGCTGGATCCGCCGCTGCACGAGTTCCTGCCGCACACCCAGGCCGAGATCGAGGAAGTCGCGCGCGCGATGAACACCGATCCGCGCAAGCTTGCGGATCGCGCCCGCGATCTCGCCGAGTTCAATCCGATGCTCGGCTTCCGGGGCTGCCGCCTCGCGATCGCCTATCCCGAAATCGCCGAGATGCAGGCGCGGGCGATCTTCGAAGCCGCGGTCGAAGCCGAGAAGCGCACCGGCAAGGCCGTCGGCCTCGAGGTGATGGTGCCGCTGATCGCGACCAAGGCCGAGTTCGATCTGGTGAAAGCCCGCATCGACGCTACCGCACAATCGGTGATGAAGGAGACCGGCAAGAAGCTGGCCTATCAGGTCGGCACCATGATCGAGCTGCCGCGCGCCTGCCTGATGGCCGGCGATATCGCAGAGACGGCCGAGTTCTTCTCGTTCGGCACCAACGACCTCACCCAGACGACGTACGGCATCAGCCGCGACGACGCGGCGAGCTTCCTCGGCACCTATGTCAGCAAGGGGATTCTCGAGATCGATCCGTTCATCTCGGTCGACCGCGATGGCGTCGGCGAACTCGTGAAGATCGGCGTCGCCCGCGGCCGCAAGACTCGGCCCGATCTCAAGGTCGGCATTTGCGGCGAGCATGGCGGCGATCCCGCGTCCGTGGCCTTCTGCCACGAGATCGGTCTCGACTACGTATCGTGCTCGCCCTATCGCGTGCCGATCGCGCGTCTCGCTGCAGCGCAGGCCGCGCTCGGCAAAACGGTTGCGAGCCAGGCGTAGGCTTAAGCGCCCACTATCGACGAATACGACGCATGCCCGGCCTTGTGCCGGGCATTTTCGTTCTGGACGCTTGAACGGGACGAAGTGCTAGTGCCCGCTAAAGTGCATAAGGCCGTCATTGCCCTGCAACAAACGCGAACACGCGCACGAAATTTTCTTCATCATTTTCGTTGACGGGATATTTACCACTTTCATCGCGCGCCTGTTTACCAACACTTCCGATGCGATCTTCGAAAATTGCGCGATCGCTTGCGTGTAACACGCAGGCCACGCCGATTAACTCCCCGGCAACCTAAATTCGATACCAACAAAAAAGGTCGAATTGCACGGATGCACTGAAGTTCGACTGTGTAAGCGTTGCGTGAGCGTATCGATGTTTGTGTTGCGTAACCAGCCGAAGGGCGCGCGGTTCGCGTCCTTCGGCCTCGGTCTTTGCGTCTTCGCATTGATGCCGACCGAGATCGGATATCAGGATATTGCTTCGCTGCTGGCGCGCCAGCCCGGCGTCGCCGAGCGCTGGCAGACGCGGGTGTTCTCCTCGGCCGGCACCATCCAGGTCGCAACCTTCTCTTTCGGCCATCCGATCGGGACGTTCTCGCCGCAGACCGCGACCTACCGTCTCGCCAGCCTCGACAATCAGGGCATCGACATCACGGGCTCGGTGACGCGCAATGCGCTGATCCCGCCGCCGGTGCGTTACCATGCCGCCGATTTTCCCAAGGTCGACCGCACGCTGAAGGGTGATCGCCTGGTCTTGCCGCCACCATCGACGGAAACCGCAGCGCCCATGGAGCGCGCGCCAACGACCGAGGATCCCGCGACATCGAATTCGTCGGTCAAGGGTGCCAAGACTGCCGAGAAGGCGCCGTCCGCCGACCGCGCGCCGCTCGATCCTGAATTGCAGGCCGCGTTGAGCGCGCCGCCGCTGGCGCAATTCGATCCGCTGCATGAAACCAGGCCGCAGGACGTACTCAAGATCGCGCCGGATACGCGCGCAGCCGCCGACAAACCTGCGGCGCCGCGCGATGGCTTGTCGTTCAAGACCTCGAATTTGTTCTTTGGTTCGTCACTGGGCTCGCCGGAGAGCATCGAGCGCTGGCAGCCGGGCGAGGAGCCCGTCATCGTGATGCCGGACACAGCGCCCGATCCCGAGATGAAAGTGATGGCTTCGTTGCCGGTCGACGCCGATGGTCCGGTGCGCGCCGGTGAGATGGGCGAGAGCGTTGCGCCAAAGGGCGAGGTCAACTCCGACAATCAGCGCGCCAAGACGCCTGCCGAACGTCTCGGCTTGTTCGACGACAAGTCGCGCGCCAAGTCGGAGAAGTGCCTGGCTGAAGCCGTCTATTTCGAAGCCCGTGGCGAAGCGGTGCGAGGTCAGATGGCGGTGGCGCAGGTGGTACTGAACCGCGCCTTCTCCGGCAAATATCCGGAAACCGTGTGCGGCGTCGTCTACCAGAACAAGCATCGCCATCTGGCCTGCCAGTTCACCTTCGCCTGTGACAACAACAAGGATGTCATTCGCGAACCTGAGATGTGGGAGCGCGCGCGCAAGATTGCGAAGGCGATGCTCGACGGCCAGCTCTGGTTGCCGGAAGTCGACAAGTCGACGCACTACCACGCCTATTGGGTGCGGCCGTCCTGGGTCAACGAAATGAAGCGAATGTACAAGACCGGCGTGCACACCTTCTACCGGCCGCGCGCCTGGGGCAACGGCAGCGACGCGCCGAGCTGGGGAACGGCCGCCGAGACCGCGGCGTTCTCCGCCAAGCTCGCCGAAGCTGCACAAAGCTCGGCCGAGCAGGTGAGCGCGAAAAGGTAACGGAGCGGGTGGGCGTGCGAGCGCAACAAAGCTCGCGAAATCAGCTCCCGGGCGTGCCTCTCGCGCGAACCCAGAATCAGTCTCCACGTCACTTGTGGCCCGATGGATTCCGGGTTCTCGCTACGCGAGCCCCGGAATGACGGCTAGACGGAGCACGGCGATGGCTTTCGCTTTCCGTCATTCCGGCGGCAGCGCTTCATTGCGCGAACCCGGAGTCCGTCCTCCACGAACTTGCCCCGATAGATTCCGGGTTCTCGCTGCGCGAGCCCCGGAATGGCAGGGACGACCGGAGCGATGGATTGCCCTCATTGCCCTCGCTAATTTTGCAAGGCTGCCTTGCAGCGGAAAATACTTCTACCTCACCCCTTGGGCTTTTCATGCATTTGCATTAACTCACCGTAACGTTTCGCCTGGCAGTTCCGGGCCGACCGATCAGGGGAAACACATGGCGGCAACGACCGGCGACATCAGTCCATCTTCCGGACCGGGCCTTGGCACCTGGCGCACGCCGCTGGTGATCATCATCTGCGGATGTCTGATCGCGCTGCTCAGCTTTGGGCCGCGCTCGAGCCTCGGTTTTTTCATCCAGCCGATGGGTCGAGACTTTGCATGGGGACGCGACGTCTTCGGTCTCGCGCTGGCGCTGCAGAACCTGTTGTGGGGCCTCGGTCAGCCGATCGCGGGCGCCATTGCCGACCGTTTTGGCATTATGCGGGTGATGATCGTCGGCGCGCTGCTCTATGCCGGCGGTCTCTTTCTGATGCGCTATTCGACGACGCCGCTGTCGCTCGATCTCGGCGCCGGCGTTTTGATCGGCTTCGGCCTGTCAGGCTGTTCGTTCAACCTGGTGCTGTCGGCGTTCAGCAAGCTGCTGCCGCCCGAAAAGCGTGGTCTTGCGCTCGGCGCCGGCACTGCGGCCGGCTCGTTCGGACAATTCCTGTTCGCGCCGTTCGGCGTTGCGATGATCGACAATTTCGGCTGGCAGGCGGCGCTGACGGTGTTCGCTTTCCTGATGCTGCTGATCGTGCCGCTCTCGCTCGCGCTCGCGACACCGCCGTCGACCGCATCGGCATCGAATGCGCCCGCCGCGGACCAGCAATCGTTCAAGACCGCGCTGGCGGAAGCGTTCGGCCATCGCTCCTACGTGCTGCTGGTGCTCGGCTTCTTCACCTGCGGCTTTCAGCTCGCCTTCATCACCGTGCATCTTCCGGCCTACCTTGCCGATCGCGGCGTCTCGGCGCAGACCGGCGGCTGGGTCGTCGCCGCCATCGGTCTGTTCAACATCATCGGATCGCTCAGCGTTGGATGGCTGCAGAACAAATATCCCAAGCGCTATATCCTCTCGATCATCTACCTTGCCCGCGCACTGTCGATCATGGCGTTCATATCGTTTCCGATCACCACCTTTTCGGCGATCGTGTTCGGCGCCGCTACCGGCCTGACCTGGCTGTCGACGGTACCGCCGACCTCGGCGCTGGTGGCGCTGATGTTCGGCACCCGCTGGTTCGCCACGCTGTACGGTTTTGCCTTCGTCAGCCATCAGGTCGGCGGCTTCCTCGGCGTCTGGCTCGGCGGCGTGGTGTTCGAACAGTTCGGCTCCTACACGCCGATCTGGTGGCTCTCGATCCTGTTCGGGGTGCTGTCGGCGCTGATCAATCTGCCGATCGTCGAAGCGCCGGTCGCGCGCCCGGTTGCACAACCCGCCTGATGCGGTAAACACTCCCGATAGGTAAAAGTCCGGGGAGTTTGCCGTGGGAACGTTCAAGGCGATCAGGATCGACAAGGCGGAGAAGGGCACCACCGTCGCGCTGACGCAGTTCGACGAAGCCGAGCTGATGGACGGCGACGTCACGGTCGCGGTCGAATGGTCGACGCTGAACTACAAGGACGGCCTGGCGGTCACCGGCCGGGCACCGGTGGTGCGGCGCTTCCCGATGATCGCCGGCATCGATTTCGCCGGCACCGTCAAGGAGTCCTCACATCCGGCGTGGAAGGCGGGCGACAAGGTCGTCTGCAACGGCTGGGGCATGGGCGAGACCCATCTCGGCGCCTATGCCGAAAAGGCGCGCGTCAAGGGCGACTGGCTGGTGCGGCTGCCGGACAACATCTCGACCCGCGAGGCGATGGCGATCGGCACCGCCGGATATACCGCGATGCTGTCGGTGCTGGCGCTGGAGAAGCAGGGCCTGACGCCCGCGAGCGGGCCGGTCGTGGTGACCGGCGCTGCCGGCGGCGTCGGTTCGGTTGCCACCGCCGTTCTCTCAAAACTCGGCTATCACGTCATTGCATCCACCGGGCGGATGTCGGAGGCCGGCTACCTCAAGGGCCTCGGCGCCGCCGAGGTCATCGACCGCGCCGAACTCGCAGGTCCCGCCAAGCCGCTGGCGAAGGAGCGCTGGGCGGGCGGCGTCGACAGTGTCGGCTCGACCACGCTCGCCAACCTGCTGTCGATGACGAAATATGGCGGGGCAATCGCGGCCTGCGGCCTGGCCGCCGGCATGGACCTGCCGTCCTCGGTCGCACCTTTTATTTTGCGGGGAGTGTGCCTTCTGGGCATCGATTCCGTGATGTGCCCTTTGCCCCAGCGAAAGCTCGCCTGGAACCGACTTGCCAGCGATTTGGATAAGGGTAAACTGGCTGAAATCACTCAGGAAATTAACCTTGATCAAGTGATTGGAACTGGAGCGCAGATCCTGGCTGGTCAGGTCCGCGGTCGGATCGTGGTAAAAATTCTCTAACGGCGTTCAGACTTTACCAACCAACCTGCTCCAATGTTGCCACGGTTGGTATGGTAAGCACGGGGTAAAGGCGGGCGCCCGCGCTCTTTAGTAAGTTGGAGTAGCTGCATGCTTGCGCGTTTGATTTTGGGGGCCTTCACGGCAGCCGCGACGATCGTTCCTGCAATGGCCGGGAGCATGAATGCCGACGAGGCGCGCCGGTTCGTGAACGGCAAGGTTTTCGCCTTCACCTGCTTCGACGGCACCCGCGGTGCTGGTCGTATCATGGACGATCTCGGCGCGGCCGGTTCGATCCAGTTCAGCGGCTCGGGCCCGATCCGCCATGTGCGGCTGCCGGGCAATACGCTGCAGATCCGCGGCCAGGCCGTTTGCGCCTCGATCAAGGGCCTTCCGTTCGAGCCGTGCTTCAATCTCGACAAGCGTGACGACCGCTCGTTCCGCGGCTCCGTCTCGGGCATGGGCTTCGCCTATTGCGATTTCCGTCATCAGGGCGCCTCGCAGATGCTGATGGCGCGCTCGGTGGCGCGCCCGCGCTCGCTGCATCGTCGTGAGGAGCCGTCGCGGACGTCGGCCGACGCGCGTGCCGAGGTCGAGGTGACGGCGCGGGTCGAAACGCCGGCGGTGGAGAGCAGCAAGCTCGAGCCGGTGAAGTCCGCACCGAAGGCGGAGCAGTCCGAGCCGGCCAAGGCCGAGGGCGCGCCCGAGCTGCGCCGCTCGACCGACTGAAGGAAACGCGAGCGCATCTGCTCGCCGGCAATTGTACCAGACATGAATCGGCGTGCGGCTCACCGGTCGCGTTTGCAGCAATCAGTTGCAACATTGCCTCGTCTGGCGACGCCGGGCCGTAGTGATACGGGCTGACTTTTTCACATCCTGGTAGCGAATCTCATCTCCCATTGGTGCCGGCTTGTCGCGGAATCGGTTAGCTAGCGGCGCTCGCTTCAATGGATCGCGTGACGATCGCCTGATGGCCTAACCGGCTATCGCTGCGTGCATCGTCGGATTGCGGCAAGCAGCGCATGTGATTTTGCCTAAAAGCGATGCATTTTCCCGTATTCATACTGGATTTTAATTAACCCTAATTTCGTTCCGCGGGCGGCACCTAGTGGCGTGTGGGAGCGATTGTCGCTCGAACGCGGCCGATTTCGGCAGCATCGAACTGGGGTCATTGCATGTCGATCGATCGTCGAATGTTGTTGCGCGGCGCGCTGGCGTGCGCCTGTTGCATGAAGGCAGGGGTGTCGATCGCGTCGGACGCGCCGGCGGGTGGCGGGGCTGCCGTCCACTGGAGCTATGAAGGCGCCGGCAATCCCGAAAAATGGGGAGAGCTGCAATCCGACTTCAAAATGTGCCAGCTCGGCCTGGAGCAGACGCCCATCGACCTGGCCAGCGGCATCAAGGGCGACGTCGGTTCGGTCGAGTATGACTACAAGCCGTTGCCGCTTCGCATCGTCAACAATGGCCATACCATCCAGTTCAACGCCGATCCGGGCAGCGCCTGCCTGATCAACGGGGCGCGCTACGAGCTCCTGCAATTTCATCTTCACCATCCGAGCGAGCATCTGCTGGCGGGGAAAGGCTTCGATCTCGAATGCCACTTCGTTCACAAGTCGGCTGCGGGTGCGCTCGCGGTGACCGGTGTGTTCATTCGGCCGGGCGCAGCAAATGCAGCCCTGAAGACATTCTTCGATTCGATGCCCGCCAAGGAAGGTCCGGAGTTGAAGGTCGGCAGCACGGTCGAGATCGCAGCCATCCTGCCGAAGTCTGGCGGTTACTTCCGTTACATGGGTTCGCTGACGACTCCTCCCTGTTCGGAAGGTTTGACCTGGACGATTTACAAGGAGCCCGTCGAGGCGTCGGTCGAACAGATCCAGAAATTCGCGTCGTTGTTTTCCAAAAATGCCCGTCCGCTTCAGAAGCGCAACCGCCGCTTTCTGATCGACGCATCTTGATTGCCGCATCAACTCATCAAAACTGAAGGAACGCGCACGTGGCCAATTTTTCCCAAACTGCCGGCGCTCCGTCCGGCGGCCTGTTCGGCTTTTTCACCAACCGCCGGATCAACACCAAGATCATGATCGGGTTTGCCGCCGTGCTGGCGCTGACCGCGATCCTTGCGGCGATGTCCTATCGCGGCTTCAGCAAGGTTTCGGAAGGGTTCGAATCCTTCAACCAGCGCGTCAAGGTGGTCAGCATGGTCCGCGACGTCGATCGCGGCTTCGTAGCGTTCCGCGGCGGTGTACGTGAGTTCGCCCTGTCGGGTGACGAAAGCCTCATCGCCGAAGCTCGCAAGCGTCAGCAGGCCCTCGTGACCAGCATCAAGAAGGGCCTCGATGAAATCAAGAATCCGGAACGCCGCGCAAAGATGACGGAGATCAACGCGCAATTCGAGCAATACGGCAAGAATTTCGACAAGCTTGTCGCGCTGAAGCAGGAACAGAACAAGCTGACCAGGGATGTTCTCGATCCGCTCGGCGTGAAGTCCCGTGCCGAGATCGAGGAACTGCAGGTGATGGCGGCCAGCAAGGCGGGCAATTCCAACACCATGATCCTGGCCGGCGAAGCCCTGAAGCAGTTGCTGCTGGCGCGGCTGAACGTCAACAAGCTGCTCGGCCGGCATGAAGAGAGCTCGGCCCAGAATGCCGAAAAGGCGCTCGCGTCGCTGAAGACGGCAATGACCGCGTTCGGTGCGGGGATCGTCAGCGACGACGTGCGCAAGGTATTTGTCGACGTCAACGCCAATGTGGAGAAGTACACCGACGCCTTTCACAAGGCCGCTCACAACGCCCACGAAGTCGAGATCCTCGCCAACGGCGAGATGGCCAAGGAAGCGCAGGCGATCGCCGCCGCGGCAGAGAGCATCAGGGAATCCGGTGTCGCCGAGGAAGCGAAGATCGAGCATGAGACCGAGAGCCTGATTGCCTCGACCGAAAACCTCGTTCTGATGCTCGCGATCGGCAGTCTGGTTCTCGGCATCGTGATGGCCTGGTTGATCGGACGCGCGATTTCCAAGCCGGTGGTCGGGCTGTGCGCCGGCATGCGCGAACTCGCCGACGGCAATTTCCAGGTCGTGCTGCCGGGTCTCGGCCGCGGCGACGAAGTCGGCGACATGGCGCAGGCGGTCGAGACCTTCAAGGTCAAGGCCGAGCAGAAAGCCCGCGACGAAGCGGAGGCGCAGATCAAGCAGGACCAGATCGCCGCGCAACAGCGCAAGGTCGAGATGGTCAAGCTCGCCGACTCCTTCGAGGCTGCGGTTGGTGAAATCATCGAAACCGTATCTTCGGCATCGACCGAGCTCGAAGCCTCCGCCGGCACGCTCACCTCAACCGCCGAGCGTTCGCAAGAGCTGACCACGGCGGTCGCAGCGGCCTCCGAAGAAGCCTCTACCAACGTGCAATCGGTGGCTTCCGCGACCGAGGAGCTATCGTCGTCCGTCAATGAGATCAGCCGTCAGGTCCAGGAATCGGCACGGATGGCCGGTGAGGCCGTCAATCAGGCGCGGATCACCAATGACCGGGTCGGTGAGTTGTCCAAGGCCGCGAGCCGCATCGGCGACGTCGTCGAACTGATCAACACCATCGCCGGACAAACCAACCTGCTGGCGCTCAATGCCACCATCGAGGCGGCGCGCGCTGGCGAAGCCGGTCGTGGCTTCGCCGTCGTGGCGTCGGAAGTGAAGGCCTTGGCTGAGCAGACCGCCAAGGCGACCGGCGAAATCGGTCAGCAGATCACTGGCATCCAGGCCGCGACCCAGGACTCGGTGACTGCGATCAAGGAGATCAGCGGCACGATCGAAAAGCTGTCGGAGATCTCCTCGACCATTGCGGCTGCGGTGGAAGAGCAGGGCGCGGCGACGCAGGAAATCTCCCGCAACGTGCAGCAGGCGGCGATGGGTACCCAGCAGGTCTCCTCCAACATCACCGACGTGCAGCGCGGCGCCAGCGAGACCGGCTCGGCTTCCTCGCAGGTTCTCTCGGCGGCGCAAATGTTGTCCGGCGACTTTAACCGGCTCAAGCTCGAGGTCAGCAAGTTCCTCAACACGGTAAGGGCTGCCTGACCTTCCGCTTTCGGAATGGCCGCATCGACGTTGGTGGCTGCGCGCGACCTGGGACTCGCGCGCGGCTCCGGCCTGTCCGGCACCACGGTAATTTTACGGAGAGCGAGTTAACTGTCGCTTCGAACATGATGCGTACGGTTGCCGAATATTCCCGGCGCATCGACGAGGCAATTCCTAATTGGTCAGCGGCGCCAGTCACCAACGTCTGAGAGAGTCAGCCATGTCCGCACTTTCGATCCGCGCCAAGGTCATCGCCGTGATCGCATTCATGGTGATTGCGATGTCGGGCATGGGCCTGCTGGCGATCCGCAGCATGCAGGCGATCAACGCCCATACGGTGGAAATCGCGTCCAGCTGGCTTCCGAGTGTCCGGGTGCTCGGCGAACTGCGCACCGATATCAATCTGTTCCGGATCGCACTGCGCGCCCACGTGATGGCCGAAACGCTGGAAGCCAAGGCCGCCAATGACAAGAGACTGGCCGGAATCCTCGAAAGGATAGCGAAGGATCGCAAGGCTTACGAGCCGCTGATCACCACTGCCGAAGAGCGGACGATCTACCAGAACTGGGCGACCGCCTGGGACAAGTACATCACCGGTGTTCAGGACGTCATCGTGTTGTCGCGCGGGAGCATCGGGCGAATTCCGACTGAAGCGAGCGAAGCCATCTCCAAGAAGGTCGCGGTCATCGCCGCTGAATCCGATGCCATTCTCGAGAAGGGCATCAATCTCAACAATACCGGTGCCGACACCGCGACGCGGCAGGCCGCCGAAGGTTACAATTCTGCATTCTGGCTGGTGCTGAGCATTCTCGCTGCCGTCGTGATCATCGGCATCGGCGTCGGCATCTATCTGGTCCGCGATCTCTCCAACGGCATTGCCGCCGTCGTGAAACCGATGCAGGCGCTGGGAAGCGGTGATCTGTCGGCCGAGGTGACGCGCCGCGGCGAGAAGACCGAAATCGGCGCCATGGCGGATGCCTTGCAGGTGTTCAAGGATGCGCTGATCGCCAAGAAGGCGGCCGATCAGGCCGTCGCCCTCGATGCCGAAGCCAAGATCGAGCGCGGCCGCCGCGTCGACGGCATCACGCGCGACTTTGAAGCCATGATCGGCGAGATCGTCGAGACCGTGTCGTCGGCCTCGGTCGAACTCGAAGCCTCCGCAGGCACGCTGACAGCGACGGCGGAGCGCGCGCAAGAACTCACCACCACCGTCGCCTCTGCCTCCGAAGAGGCGTCCACCAACGTGCAGTCCGTCGCATCGGCGACGGAGGAGATGTCGTCCTCCATCACCGAGATCAGCCGACAGGTACAGGAATCCGCGCGGATGGCCAGCGAAGCCGTGGATCAGGCCTCGCGGACCAACGATCGCGTCGGCGAATTGTCGAAGGCGGCCGCCCGCATCGGCGACGTGGTCGAACTCATCAACAACATTGCGGGCCAGACCAATTTGCTGGCGCTCAACGCCACCATCGAGGCGGCTCGCGCCGGTGAAGCCGGCCGCGGCTTTGCGGTCGTTGCGTCCGAGGTGAAAGCGCTGGCCGAACAGACCGCCAAGGCCACCGGCGAGATCGGGCAACAGATCGCCGGCATCCAGTCGGCGACGCAGGACTCCGTCGGCGCGATCCAGGAAATCTCCGGCACCATCGGAAAGCTTTCCGAGATTTCCTCGGCGATCGCGGCCGCCGTCGAAGAGCAGGGCGCGGCGACGCAGGAAATCTCCCGCAACGTGCAGCAGGCCGCGCAGGGGACGCAGATGGTCTCCGCCAACATCACCGACGTGCAGCGCGGCGCGACCGAAACCGAGACGGCCTCGTCGCACGTTCTCTCCGCCGCGCAGTCGCTGTCGACCGACAGCAACCGCCTCAAGGTCGAGGTCGCCAAATTCCTCGAGTCGGTGCGCGCCGCCTGACGCGGCGCACCGTCCCACGGCTGACTTCGGCCGGACGAGTCCGTGTCGTGCCGGATTTTCCCGGCAGGACGAAGCCTTCGGCGCTCCGTCGCATCCTCCCGGTCTAAACGATCTTGACCCGCGCCGACGTGTGCCTTTGCGTCTCAAGTGTCAAAGTTAGCGAAGGTTTTACGCGTTCTCCGTAATTCTACGCACTCGCGTTAAGACTAATCAGAAGCATCAGACTGTAATCATATTGCCTCGTAGTTAGGCATTTCCACGGTCGCAGCGGTGCGGACCGAAAGCGCGGGCGCATTGCGTTGGCCCGGATCGCGCCGATGCTTTTGACATCAGGAATCCGTCATGAGTGGCTTTTCCGTTCGTCTCACCCACAAGGTCATGGCAATCGGCGTTGTCGGGTTGACCGGGCTGCTCGCATTCGCTGCGATCTATCAGGCCGGAAGCTGGTCGCAGGACGCCTCGCGTGCGGTTGCGAAAAGCGCGCGGGAGATCTCCGACCTCAACAAGCAGCTCTCGATCGAAATGCTCGAGGCCCGGCGCAGCGAAAAAAATTTCCAGCAGCGCCGCAATGAGACTTACGCAAAATCCCATTCCGAACTGGTGGTCAAGATCGACCGGGATTTCGGCCGGCTGGAGGACATGACCCGGGCCGCTAACCTCGGCACGCTGACGGAGAAGGTCAAGCTCACGCATGACGGCTTCAAGAAATACGCCGCCGATTTTGCGAATCTGGTGAGTGCCGAAGTCAAACTTGGCCTCAACGAAACCCTGGGCCTGTCCGGTGCGTTGCGCGCCGCCGTCCATGATATCGAGACCAAGCTCAAGGAAATCGACGATCCGCGCCTGACCAGCTGGATGCTGATGATGCGCCGGAACGAAAAGGATTTCATGCTGCGACGCGACCCGAAATATGTCGCGGAGATCAAAAAGTCCGCCGCCGAATTCTCGAAGGCGCTTTCCGCGGTGGCGATTGCACCGCCGGTGATGGCGGAAATAAACGCGAAACTGGCGACCTATCAGAAGGAGTTTGCGGCGTGGGCCGAGACGGCGCGGCAGACCGCGGCTTATGATGACAGCATGATGAAGACGTTTCGGGGCTTTGAACCCCTGATGGTCGAGATCGCGCAGGGCGTCGAGCGGCTCTACCGTGAAGCCGAAGCCGCCGAGGCGTCCACGCGCGATACCGTGAGAACGTGGATGCTGATTGCGTTCGCGTTGTCAGTCGTTCTCGTATGCGGCCTGTCGTTCTTGATCGGCCGCTCGATCTCAAACGCGCTGGCCGCGATGGTTTCCGCGATGACACGACTCGCCGGCGGCGACGTTGGGATGGCGATCCCGGGCCTCGGCCGCCGCGACGAGATCGGCGAAATGGCCGGCGCGGTCGAAGTGTTCAAGAACAACATGGTCGAAGCCGAACGGCTGCGCGGTGAGCAGCGCGAGGCCGAAGCGCGGCAGGCAGAGCAGCGCAAGGCCGACATGCGCGAACTCGCCAACGCGTTCGAAGGCGCGGTCGGCGAGATCGTCGAGACCGTGTCCTCGGCCGCGACCGAACTGGAAGCCTCCGCCACCACGCTGACAAAGGCGGCTGAACACTCGCAGGCCTTGGCGACTACCGTTGCCGGGGCGTCCGAGGAAGCATCGACCAACGTGCAGTCTGTTTCCGCAGCCAGCGAGGAATTGACTACCTCGGTCAACGAGATCAGCCGCCAGGTTCAGGAATCGTCCCGCGTTGCCAGCGAGGCTGTTGGTCAGGCCCAAAAGACCAATGACCGCGTCAGCGAGCTTTCGAAGGCGGCCAGTCGGATCGGCGACGTGGTCGAGCTGATCAACACCATCGCGGGCCAGACCAATCTGCTGGCGCTGAACGCCACGATCGAAGCCGCGCGCGCCGGCGAGTCCGGCCGCGGCTTTGCCGTGGTGGCATCGGAAGTGAAGGCGCTTGCCGAGCAGACCGCAAAGGCCACCGGCGAGATCAGCCAGCAGATATCGGGCATTCAGGCCGCGACCCAGGATTCGGTGGCAGCGATCAAGGAGATCGGCGCCACTATCGGGCGGATGTCGGAAATCTCCTCGACCATTGCCGCTGCCGTGGAAGAGCAGGGCGCGGCGACCCAGGAGATTTCCCGCAACATCCAGCATGCGGCGGCCGGCACGCAGGAGGTCTCCTCCAACATCACCGACGTGCAGCACGGCGCCACCGAGACCGGGTCGGCCTCTGCGCAGGTCTATTCGGCGGCGAAATCGCTGTCGAGCGAGAGCAACCGGCTCAAGCTCGAGGTCGGCAAATTCCTCAGCTCGGTGCGCGCCGCCTGAGCGCGAACTCGGTTCTGACTAGATCAGAACCGAGTTCTTGGTTTTTGTTTTGACGCGCGTTTTCTTCACGCGAACCGGTATCCACTTCGCTTGAAAACGTTTTAACCTCCCGCAGGCGCCGCCGGAGCAACGGACGCCGCCGCCTGCCTGCGGAACAGGATCCGCTGGTACAGCCAGCCGATCGCCACCAGTACCAGGCCGAGGCACATGAACGACAGCGCGCGATAGACGCCCGTGAGCGCCGACATGTCGATCAGGAAGGCTTTCAGGATCGTCAGTCCGATGACGACCGCCGACGCGAGCCGTGCGCGCTGCGAGTTGAAGAGAATGCCGATGCCGAGCAGGATGACGCCGAACGCCAGATACGCGATCGAGTAGGTGTATTGCTCCGCGCCCGTGGTCGGTCCCACGGACAGGACCGGGCCGTGATAGATTCGGCGGATCTCGAACGTCACGTAAGCGAGCGCGAGTATCAGCGAGCCCGCCGCGATGGTGTTGGCATAGCTGACGGGACGTCGTCCCGCCACTTCATAGGACAACAGCAGCGCGAGCAGGGCCGGCAGGGCATAGCCGAGCAGCAGCAAGTTGATGATGGCTCCCCCGACATCGATGTGCCAGAAAATCGGGTTCTCCATCAGCAACAGCCCGAACACTGCCGCGAGGCCGGCGAAGGCCGTGAGCAGGATCGCGCCGGCATTGTGAATCACGCTGCCGGTACGGATGCGCAGGCGCTCCAGTCCGATCGCCATGGCCAGCGCGACGCAAACCTGCAGCGCCACTTCAGCGAGGTCAGCGCTTGCGCGATAGACGTCGCCACTGTTGACGGCATGGCGGATTTCCATGAACGCCAGCAGCACCGTGAACAGGATCGCCGCCGCCTCCACCGTCCGCAATGGCCCGTCGTCGCCGCCGCGGCGCAACAGGATGCTGCCGGTCCAGAACGATGCCGCCGGAATGCCGTAGCCCCATAACAGCCAGTTGAAGATCGGCGTGGTACCGATGGCATCGCCTGCGATGCGCGGCTCGTAGCCGATGCGCAGCACGACGATGCCAGCGAGGATGGATGCGAGCACGCGCAGGAAGGCGATCGGCCGCTGCGTCGAGATCCAGGCAGTGCCTGCCGACATCAGCGCCAGCGCGATGGTCAGCCAGCCCTTTTCCAGCGCGAAGGTCAGCGCCAGCGCCAATGCCGCGAGCGTGCCGGTCGCAAACAGCGCGATTGCCGCTTGCAATCCCGGCCGGTCCTCGCGCTTGCTGAGGATCTCGGTCGCGGCGGCAAAGGCGGCGGCCAGCAGCACCGCGACAATCGCAAACGGGATCGAGCGGTCGAGATGCGCGATGCGGGCGTAGAGCGCCACCAGCAGCGCCAGCGGCGTGAAGACGGCGGCGGCCGACCAGATTATCGGGATGACCGGCCCCGCGGAGCGGCCCTGTGCCAGGAAGCCCGCGACGCCAAAACCCGCGGCAAAGATCGCGGCCGATATCAGGTGCAGCGACACCGATCCGTCCGTCGCGCTCGGCCCAATGCCTTGCAGCGGGCCGCCGGGCAGCACGAGCATATCGGGATTGGCACGGACGGCCCATTCGGCGAACACGACAAAAACCAGCGCGGCGGCAGCGGCAACCGCACCAGCCGCTGCATCGCTGCGCCAGGCGACGACAAGACATCCTGCCACCAGAAAACCGAATACGATCATCGCGGTGTCGGCATGGTAACTGTTCAGCACGATCAGGGCGGCGCCGAACAGGTAGGCCGCGAGCGAGCCGGACGAGATCGGCTCGATCTCGCCTTCCTCCGCGGGCGGGCCGAACATGAAGCCGCACACCACCAGCAGGGCTGCGAGGATAAATCCAACGACCACATGGAATGCATGCGGGCCGACCATCGACGGACCGCATTGCAGGCAGGGGAAGGTCCACAGCAGCGCAAAGGCGATGGTGGTGACCGCGAGCCAGCGCCACATCCGGATGCGGGCGAGACCGAAAGCGGCCGCGGTGACGATCGCGAGATAGATGTAGAGCGCCCAGAAGTCAGGCTTGCCGGAGGAGACCAGGATTGGCGTTGCAAACGCGCCGACGACGCCGAGACCGGCGAGCGCCGGCCCATGCAGCAGCGCGGCGGCCAGCGTGCCCATCGCCACCAGGCCGAGCAGCACGAACGCGGTCGCCGGCACCAGGAATTCGTATAACGCATAGGCGGCATAGACGGTCGCAAACGCCACGGCCGTTCCGGCCGCGGTCAGGATGGCCGGGATATTGGCGATCGGCGTGGCTTCGATGGCGGAGATGCTTTCCTTGCGGCGCGTCCATTCGCCGGCCAGCAGCAAGGCCAGCGCGAACAGGCCGCCGAGCATGACGCGGACGCCGGGGCCGATCAGGCCGGCCTCGATCGAATAGCGCACCATGAAGAAACCGCCGAGCGCCAGCGTCAGGCCGCCGACCCACACCACCCAACGGGTGCCGATGGTTTCCTCAAAACTCCGGGCGGGCGGCGGCAATGGCGGTGGTGGCGCGATCGTGCCGGCTGCGGCGGGCTCGGATGTCTCGGACGGTGCAGCGGGCACGACGGGGACTGCATCGGGAACGATGGGCGGTGGTGTCGGTACGACCCCGCTCGGTGCGGAGGGCAGGGTCCGCTCGAACGCTTCAAATGACGTGAGCGGTGGAGGCACGGCTGCTGCTGCTGCGGTCGCCGGCGCCGTCTGGATCGCCTCCAGACGCTTGCGCAGTTCTGCCACCTCGTTCATGGCCTTCCGTGCGACGATCAGGGCAACGATCGCGATCGCGAGCGCGAAGAAAACGAAGGGGTCTTCGAACATCTGGCCTCCAGGCGGGCGCATCAAAGCGGTAACCGGCCACGTCCGCAGCCCGGTTGCAATCCTCTGTGCAGGTTTGTCCGCTAAAAGTTCAAATCAGGCCCGCGAGGCGATGTCGCAGGCTTTGCAGGAAAGGATACGGCATTTGAGTGCCATGTGTTCAGGAGCTGGATGAAGTGGGGCATATGTGAGGTCCTCATCCTGAGGAGCTTGCGAAGCAAGCGTCTCGAAGGATGGCGGCAACGGGGCTCGCGGCTCATCCTTCGAGACGCGCCTTTGGCGCTCCTCAGGATGAGGTTGGAGCAAGTGGCCGCAGTTGTAAGCAGCATGACCGTCGTCAGCTTACCGGCGCTATTCGAGATCAAGCTGGAACGGCCGGCCTTCGACCGTCATGCTGCCGGGCCCCATTTCGTCCAGCGCGCGCAGCATCCGGCCCTCGCGTCCCAGCGCCTTGTCGGCGAGACTGACGATCAGCCGGTTGGGAGAGGCGATCGGGGAGCGGGCGCGAATCTGCCGGGCGATTTCGATCTCGTCGCGGTGCGGATTGAGCAGGCAGGCGGCGGCAAAGGCGCTGGCGGTCGAGCGGCTGATACCGGCATAGCAATGCACCACCATCGGCGCGCTGCGGTCCCAGCCGCGGACGAAGTTCAAGACCCGCTCGATATGATGATCCGCGGGTGCCGTGAAGCCGTCCATCTGCTCGGTGATGTCGTCCATCGACACCCTCAGATGATTGGCCTCGAGCACCGAAGCCGGGCGCTGCACCTGATCGACATTGGCCATCACGGTGAGGATGTGGCTGGCGCCGGTGGCCCTGACGGTCTCTGGAAGCGCGGCAAGCGAACAGATATGAAGCATGATGATCCTTCGAAGCGTTTCCCTGGAAGGCGCTGATTTATTGCAATTATAGGCCCGCAGGTGAGGCGGTGAAAGCAGGTTTGCGCGGGCCGATCAACCGAGCAGCAGCTCAAATCGCGCCAAAAACTGCTTCTCGGCCCGGGCTGCGGTCCACGGCGTCAGATAATCGCGCACGGTGGGTTCGGGCAGGCCGGGATCGCGGCCGAACAGGCGCTTCGCCTCGCTTTCCGAAAACCCGGCCAGATGGGTGGCTTCGAGATAGGCCGCGCCGCGATCGGCCGCCTTGATTGCCTTGGTAATATCGTCAGCCACGACCGCCGGCAGGCCGAAGCGAATATGGATCGCCGCCAGCAGGCGCTTTTCCACCACCTTGTAGTCGCCGCCGAGCACCGCCTTGAACGGCGAGATCATGTCGCCGATGACATATTCCGGCGCGTCGTGCAGCATCGCCGCGAGGCGAAAGCGGATATCGACGCGCGGCATCTGCTCGCGCAGGACGGTTTCCACCAGCAGCGTGTGCTGCGCCACCGAGAAAATATGCGCGCCGCTGGTCTGCCCGTTCCAGCGCGCGACCCGCGCCAGCCCATGCGCGATGTCGGCGATCTCGATATCGAGCGGGGAGGGGTCGAGCAAATCGAGCCGCCGCCCGGACAGCATTCGCTGCCAGGCGCGGTCGGCGATGCCGGACGATTTGCTTGCCGTTTTCCTTGCCGTCATTTGGTTTTGAGGCGGGGCTTGCGAAGTTTGCCGCTGCAGTTCTCGTGGCAGAAGCAGGTCACCAGATGGTCGTTGACCATGCCGGTGGCCTGCATGAAGGCGTAGACGATGGTCGGGCCGACGAACTTGAATCCGCGCGCGCCGAGCTCCTTTGAAACCTTGATCGAGACCGGCGTCGAGGCCGGAACGCTGGCCGTAGTCTTGAACTGGTTCACCTTTGGCTTGCCGTCGACGAAATCCCAGAGAAACTTAGAGAAACCAGGGCCTTCTTCCATGATCTTCAGATAACCCTTGGCGCTGTTGACGGCGCCTTCGATCTTGGAGCGGTTGCGCACGATGCCGGCATCGTTCATCAGCGCATGGACTTTCTTCTCGCTGTAGCGCGCGATCTTCTCCGGCTGGAAATCGTCGAACGCTTTGCGGAAATTCTCGCGCTTGCGCAAAATCGTGATCCACGACAGTCCGGCCTGAAAGCCGTCGAGGATCAGCTTTTCATAGAGGGCGCGGTCGTCATATTCCGGTACGCCCCATTCGGTGTCGTGATAGGCCATGTAGAACGGGTCTTCACCCGGCCATGGGCACCGTGTCTTGCCGTCGGGGTGCAGGCGCGCGGATTTGCTCATCGGAACCGGCTCATGCAACGGTCTGCTTCGGTGGGGTCCGAACATCGTTCGGGTCGGCCAGATGCATCGCAAGGCCGCCCGCGCTCAGTGCCAGGCCGGCATCGAGGGCGTCCGCGACGCGATCGATGCGGAGCAGCGCCAGACCCTTGCCGCCGGCGGTCGAACCCATGGTGCCGACCGGCTTGTCGCCGGCGAGAACCGGGATCCCGGTTTCCGGCGAGAAGTCGTCGAGAACCACCCGCACGATCCGGGTGCGCGCGGTGCCGCGATGCTGCATCCGCGACACCACCTCCTGGCCGACATAGCAACCCTTGTCGAAGTCCACGCCGCGCAGCCGGTCCATGTTCGCCTCATGCGGAAACGCGTCGCTGTACATGAAATCGAGCCCGCCGCGCGGTACGCCCGTAGCGATGCGATGCGCTTCGTAGGCGTCGCTTTCCACCAGATCGGCGCCGATCAGGTCGGCAACCTTCTGCGCGAGGTCATCGGGCGCGAGGATACGCCAGCCCAGCGCCTCGTGCCGCGGATCGGCAAAGGCCAGGTCGGGCTTCACGTCCGGCTCGCCGTCCCATACCGCCACCACGCCCATATCAGCGGAGATGTTCTCCACCGCGACCTTGGCGCGCAGCTTGTAGAAGCCGAGCTTGTCGGCAAGGCTCTGCGCCAGCGGGAGCGGCGCATCGATCAGAAAACCGCCGCCGTGACCGGCGGGGGCTTCGGTGATCAGGAAATCGATCGTGATCTTGCCCTGCGGCGTCAGCAGCGCGCCGAACCGGCCAAGGCCGGGCTGCAGCAGCGTGACGTCAGTGGTGACGAGGCCGTTGAGGAAGGTGCGGGCATCCTCGCCGCTGACCTTGACCACGCCCCGGTCCGGAAGAAACGCTGCTTTCATCGGATAAATCCGCCCCTTTTGACGCTCTCTTGAAGTTCTGTCGAAGTTCCGGGGGAAACGCCTGACATGGATACCCCATGCGAAGTTAAGGCGCTAAGGTGCCGCCAACAAGCCCCGCGACAGCCTCGAAGCGGCGTCCAAGGACCGATGAATCAGCGATGAAATCAACGATTTGATACCATTCTAAAATCCGGCACCGTGGTCAATCAGGACGGCGAGGGTATCCGCGACATCGGCATTTCCAACGGCCGGATCGCCGCGATCGGAGGGCTCGGGCAGGCGTCTGCCGCCGAGACGATCGACTGCAAGGGGCTGCATATCCTGCCCGGCGTGATGGACACGCAGGTTCATTTCCGCGAGCCGGGGTTGACGCAGAAGGAAGACCTCGAGACCGGCTCGCGCAGCGCCGTGATGGGCGGCGTCACCGCGGTGTTCGAGATGCCGAACACCAACCCGCTCACGGTTACCGAGGAGACCTTCACCGCCAAGATCAAGGCCGGGCACCATCGCATGCATTGCGATTTTGCGTTCTTTATCGGCGGCACGCGCGAGAACGTTCAGGATCTGCCTGAACTCGAACGCGCGCCGGGTTGCGCCGGCGTCAAGGTGTTCATCGGCTCGTCCACCGGCGCGCTGCTGGTCGAGGACGATGAAAGCCTGCGCCGAATTTTCAAGGTGATCCGCCGCCGCGCCGCGTTTCATGCCGAGGACGAATACCGCCTCAACGATCGCAAGCCGCTCCGCATCGAGGGCGACCCGCGGTCGCATCCGGTGTGGCGCGACGAGCCCGCGGCGCTGATCGCGACGCAGCGGCTGGTCAACCTGGCGCGCGAAACGGGCAAGCGCATCCACGTCCTGCACATCTCGACCAAGCAGGAGATCGAATATCTGCGCGACCACAAGGACGTCGCGTCCTGCGAGGCGACGCCGCACCACCTGACGCTGGTCGCGCCCGAATGCTACGAGCGGCTCGGCACGCTGGCGCAGATGAACCCGCCGGTGCGCTCGGCCGATCACCGCGCGGGCATCTGGTACGGCATCGAGCAGGGCATCATCGACGTGCTCGGCTCCGACCACGCGCCGCATACGCTGGAGGAAAAGGCCAAGACCTATCCGGCATCGCCCTCGGGGATGACCGGCGTGCAGACGCTGGTGCCCTTGATGCTCGATCACGTCAACGCCGGGCGGCTGTCGCTGGCCCGCTTCGTCGATCTCACCAGCGCCGGTCCCGCGCGGCTGTACAACATCGCCTGCAAGGGCCGCATCGCCGCCGGCTACGATGCCGATTTCACCGTCGTCGACCTCAAGCGCAGCGAGACCATCACCAACAAATGGGTGGCCTCGAAGGCGGGCTGGACGCCCTACGACGGCGTGCGCGTCACCGGCTGGCCGGTCGGCACCTTCGTGCGCGGCAGGCGCGTGATGTGGCAGGGCGAGGTGGCGACGCCGTCGACTGGGGAGCCGGTGCGGTTTTTGGAGACGCTGAAGGCGTAAGCGTTTCTGTGGTTGAGAGGGCAGGACGCCACGCCCACCACAGCCGTCGTCACCCGCGAAGGCGGGTGACCCAGTATTCCAGAGACGGTAGCGATTGAAGCGAGAAGCCGCGGCGTACTGGATCGCCCGCCTTCGCGGGCGATGACAGCTCGGCTTGACGCTAACTCTTACTGCTTCGCCAACTTCAGCGAAAATTCGCCGTTCTTCACCCGGCCCGAAAGACCTTCCGCGAACTTCGCCACCGCATCCTCGCCATAGGTCGAGACCAGTTCGGCCAGCGCCGTGAACAGGCTCGCCTGCGCCAGGCAGTCGCCGTCGACGCCCTCGTGGCGCGCGTCGGCCCAGGCCTCGCTCAAATAGCTCAGTGCGGTCTGCTTCTGGTCGAGGTCGGGGAGCGGATCGCGGGCGATCGGCGAAGGTGCTGGGCGGCTCATGAAACTCAACGAAATTGGCGCGCGAACCAGGGCGGAACGCATCTGACGCGACAAGCTGTAGCACGCGATGCGGCCTCGCCTAGGCTACATCTTTAAGAAAGGTTAACGCGGCTGCCCGAATTTCGGACCGGCCGGCGCAGGCCAGCCATTTCAGGAAATGCAGTCCAGAATCGCGCCCGGAGTCGCGCAGACATGCTGCGCGCCGGCTTCCAGCAACTCGTCCCGGCTGCCATAGCCATACAGCACGCCGATGCGTTGCATGCCGTTGTTCTTCGCGCCGACCATGTCGTGGCTGCGGTCGCCGATCATCAGGGTCTTGGCCGGATCGACGGCGGCTTGTTTCAGCGCGTAGGCGAGCAGATGCGATTTTTCCGCGCGCGTGCCGTCGAGCTCGGCGCCGAACACGTGCTCGAAGTGATCGCGCAGGCCGAAATGGTCGATGATGCGGTCGGCGAAAACATGCGCCTTGCTGGTGGCGACGAACAGCCGGTGACCGGACGCGCGGAGCGTCGTCAGCACCTCGCCGATGCCGTCGATAGACGCGGTTCTCGTACAGGCCGATATCGGAAAACCGCTCGCGATAGAGCGCCACCGCGCGGTCGGCGGTGTCGATCGCCGAGCATGGTCACAAAACTCGCGCGCAGCGGCGGGCCGATGCACCAGGTCAGTTCGTCCTCGGTCGGGATCGTGGGATGATCGAGCTTTTGCAGCGCGTACTGGATCGAGCGGGTGATGCCGGGCTTGGGGTCGGTCAGCGTGCCGTCGAGATCGAAGAAGATCGCGTCCATGATCTCAGTTCGCGTAGCGCGCGGTGAGGTCGCGCGAGATCTTCGAGCCTTCCTCGATATAGCGGCGGATCGCCACCGAGGCTGCGGGCGTGCAGGTCCGGTAGGTCTGCTGAAAGCCGTTATAGCCGCGGTTGAAGCCCGCGATCATGCGGGCGCGGCGATCGCCGGACGGGGTTTCGGCATCGACCAGCGCCTGCATTTCGTTGCGCCATTTCGCCCCTTCATTGGTGCCGCAGATTCCGCGGAGATAGTGCAGGGTGCCGAGGATCTCGGCCAGCCGCTGCAGGTCGCCGTCGAACGGCGCGGCGGCATCCTGGGCCCGGGCGGGGGACAGATGGCAGGCCGAAATCAGGAGGAGAATGGCGGCAAGGGCGTGGCATTGAGCATTTGATGGGCCCGATATGCCCCCTCAATGCGCCGGAAGCAAGGTGCGAGGTGCAGGGGACGGGCTGCCTCAGACCAGCTTCCGGGCGGCCTCGATGACCTCCTGCAGGCCGCCGGTGACCTTGAGGTCGCCTAGCGCATCGGGCGCGAGCCATTTGAAGTCGTCGTGTTCGTCGTTCAGGACCGGTTCCCGGGCCATCCAGCGCGCCGCAAACGACATGATCAGATAATGCCCGCCGCCGCCGGCCGCCGGCAGCACCTCGCGCCAGCCGGCAAGGCCGACGATCTCGATCCTCAATCCGGTCTCCTCGTCGACCTCGCGATGCAGCGCCGTGTGCAGGGATTCGCCGAATTCGACCCGGCCGCCGGGCAGCGAGTAAAAACCTTTGCCGGGCGAGCGGGCGCGGCGGACCAGCAGCACCTTGGCCGTCGCGGAAGATCGCGCCGCTGACGGCGAGCTGGGGGCGGGTCGGCTGGACGGGGAGGCCAAGGCGAAATCCGGGAGCTGGGAACTTGCCGGATCATGCCCGATCGGTTCGCGCAGGTCTAATCCGGCGAACGGGCGCGAAGCGGCTAGTTGGCCATGATGGTTTCGACGTCGGCCTCGACGCTGCCATTGATGATGCCGCCGGCCAGCGCCACCAGCGGCTTGACCCAGCCGGTCGCCTGCTCGGCCAGCGTGGCGCGGGTCTTGTCCTGGCTGGGCCTCGCGCATGGCCTTGCCGACCGCGGTCAGGATCGAGGTCATGGTCGCCGTGAAATTGTCGAAATGGGCGCGGATCTTTGGATCGGCGCGATTCATAGGCCTCGATCGCGAGGTCGCGGGCCTTGAAATTGGAGGCCCAGAAATGCTCGGCATAGGACAGCGGGGTCCAGGTGAGGAAGTCCTCCGCGCATTCCGGCATGTCCGGAACCATTTCGAGCAGCATGATGGCTTCGTTGAAATGATTCAGGTAGTCGGTGGCAAGCCCGGTGCGGGGATTGATATTGGCCGCGCGCAATTGCTCCGCGCGGGCCTCGTCAATGCGGCCGGTCGGCGGGGGTGTCGGACGATCGGATCGCACTTCTGTGGCGGCCATGGAGGTCATCCATCTCACTGTTAGCACGTGGGGTTAACAGCACTTAAACAGAGGCTTATCTTGGTCAGATAATGTGCGGACGTTTCGTAATCACCTCACCGCCCGAGGCGCTGCGGCAGATATTCGGCTACGCTCGAGCAGCCCAATTTCCCGCCTCGGTATAATATCGCGCCGACACAGCCCGTTCCGGTTGTGATCCTGGAAAATGGCGGCCGCCATTTCCGGCTGATGCGATGGGGGCTGATTCCTTCCTGGGTGAAGGATCCCCGTAAATTTACGCTCCTGATCAACGCGCGCTCCGAAACGATTCGCGAGAAGCCGGCGTTCAAGAACGCAATCCGAGCGCCGGCGCTGCCTGATACCGTCGGACGGCTATTACGAATGGCAGGATGCGAGCGGGCGCAAGCGGCCCTTCTTCATCCATCGGCGTGACGGACGCCCGGTCGCTCTTGCGGCGCTCGCGGAAACCTGGATGGGGCCGAACGGGGAGGAGACCGACAGCGTCGCCATCGTCACCGCGCCGGCCAGCCGCGACCTTGCCGTGCTGCATCACCGCGTGCCCGTGACGATCGCGCCTGAGGAATTCGAACGCTGGCTCGATGGCCGCCTCGACAACGCCGACGACGTCATGCCGCTGCTGCGCGGACCGGCCGAGGGCGAGTTCGCCTGGCACGAGATTTCGACGCGCGTCAATCGCGTGGTCAACGACGACGCGCAACTGCTGCTGCCGATCACCGACGAGCAGCGGGCGCGGAGGCGCCGAAGCCTGCGAAGGCCGCGCAACGCAAGGCGACGGTGGTGCCGGAGGATGACGGGCAGGGCTCGTTGTTTTGAGGCCATCTTGTGTCGCGGCGGGCAACGCCGCGGCCCATCGTTTTGGAATGCTGTTCGACGACTTCGCGCTACGACAACTTCCTGTCTATGGGTCCCTGCGATCGCAGGACGACGAACTGACGTCGATCCTCATCGCTGCCTGCCTGCTCGTGATGGCTACGGCGTCGGCGCGCGGCCGTCGAGCCATTTGGCGATAGATGATACGTCTGCTGCTCGCCATAGCCGATCGATTGGTAGAACCCTGCACTTTGGTGTTGTCGGGCCGCACCATCAATTGCAATTTGTCGATGCCGGCCTGCACGCAGCCAATCCTCGGCCGCGTTCATGATCGCGCGGCCATAGCCTTTCTTGCGGCGTCGCGGATCGGTCGCGACGTAATAGACCCAGCCGCGATGGCCGTCATGGCCGACCATCGCGGTCGCGACGATCGCGTCGCCGTCGCGGCCGATCAGGACGGTCGAATTCGGCCCGCGCCGCGACAGCGCGATGTCGGCGGCGGGATCGTTCCACGGCCGCGTCAGGTCGCAGCGCCTGCCACAGCGCGATGACGGCAGCAATATCGGCGTCCGCGATCGGCGCGATGGAGAGTGCTGGAACTGACTTGGTACTGATGCGTTCACAGCACCTTGCCCGGGTTCATGATGCCTGATGGATCGAGCATCGCCTTGATGCCGCGCATCAGTTCGATCGCGACCTTGTCCTTCACGTCAGGCAGTTCGTCGCGCTTGAGCACGCCGATGCCGTGCTCGGCCGAAATCGATCCGCCCATCCGCAGCACGATCGCGAACACGACCTCGTTGACCTCGTGCCAGCGCGACATGAAGTCGGCGGTGTTGCCGCCGATCGGCTGGCTGACATTGTAATGAATGTTGCCGTCGCCGAGATGGCCGAACGGCACCGGCCGCGAGCCCGGAATCAGCTTCACCACCGCGGCATTGGCTTCCGCGATGAAATCGGGCACGGCGGCGACCGGCACCGAGATGTCGTGCTTGATCGAACCGCCTTCCGGCTTCTGCGCCGCCGACATTTCGTCGCGCAGCTTCCAGAAGCCGGCGCGCTGCGAAAGGTTCGCCGCGATCACGGCGTCGTCGACGATGCCTTCCTCCATGCCCTTGGCCGAGGATCGATTCCAGCGCGGCGCGGGCGTCGTCGCGCGACGACGACAACTCCATCAGCACGTACCAGGGATGCTTGCTCGTCAGCGGATCGCGGATGTCGATGCCGTGACGCAGGCTGAAATCGACCGCGATATCGGCCAGCAGTTCGAAGCTGGTGAGGCTGTTGGCCGCCTCGTTCTGCGAGATCGACAGCAGCTTCAGCGCCTCCGCCGGCGATTTGAGGCCGACATAGGCGGTCTCCACCGCGCGCGGTTTCGGAAACAGCTTTAGCGTCGCCGCGGTGATGATGCCGAGCGTGCCTTCGGCGCCGATGAACAGGTTGCGCAGATCGTAGCCGGTATTGTCCTTTTTCAGCTTCGACAGTCCGTTCAGGATGCGGCCGTCCGCGAGCACCACTTCGAGCCCGAGCGCCATCTCGCGCGCGACGCCATAGGCCAGCGCCGCGGTGCCGCCGGCATTGGTGGAGAGGTTGCCGCCGATGGTGCAGCTTCCTTCCGCGCCGAGCGACAGCGGAAACAGGCGGTCGACCTCGGCCGCGCGCAGCTTGCGCAATCTGCAGCACCACGCCGGCCTCGCAGGTCATGGTGTTGGAGGCCGCATCGATCTCGCGGATCTTGTCCAGCCGCCGCAGCGAGACGACCACCTCGCCATGATGCGGCGTTTGTCCGCCGACCAGGCCGGTGTTGCCGCCCTGCGGCACCAGCGCGATTCTGTGCTCGCTGGCGAGCTTGCAGATCGCGGACACTTCCGCCGTCGAACCGGGCCGCAGCACCAGCGGCGAGCGGCCGTGGAACAGCTCGCGTTCCTCGGTGACGTAAGGCGCGATATCGGCGGCATCGGTCACGGCATATTTGTCGCCGACGATGGCGCGAAATTTTGCGATCAGCTCGGCGGGAAGCGGGGGCAGGGAAGCTGGCTTGGCGCCTTGGACGATGTTCATTGTCTTCTCTTTCGTTCCGTCCGCTCAGTCGCGCTCCACGGCGGCGCGGCGCAGCCGGTCGTTGATGGCTTCACCCAGTCCCTCGTCCGGAATGGGCATCACCGCGATGGTGTGCACGCCTTTGCGGTCGAGCGCGCGAAGATGGCCGAACAGGTTGGCGGCGGCCTCGTCGAGATCGCCGCTTTCAGACAGATTCATCACTGTGGCGGCGGCGTCAATTCCCGAAATTGCTCCGAGGCCAAAGGCGAGCAATGCCTCGCCGGGCTCCAGCCGTTGCGCGTTGAGGCGCACCTTTGCACGCGGCGCGTAATGCGATGCGAGCATGCCCGGCGCCAAGGGCTGCCCACCGCCGCCGTCGGCCTCGGCGGGCGCCTGCCGCAGCGCTCGGCCCAGCACGCGCTCGATCTCCGCGCGCGGCAGGCCGCCGGGGCGCAGCAGCATCGGTTCATCGAAGCAGCCGACGATGGTGGATTCGACGCCGACGGCGACCGGCCCGCCATCGACGATCAGGTCGATCCGCCCTGAAAGATCGCTCTCCACATGCGCGGCCGTGGTCGGCGAGACATGGCCCGAGATGTTGGCCGACGGCGCCACCACGGGGCCGCCGAAGGCGCGCAGGATTTCGCGCGCCACCGGATGGGCGGGGATCCGGATCGCGACCGTGTCGAGGCCGGCGGTGGCGAGGTCGGCGACCGCGCAATTGTCCGTTTTCGGCAGCACCAGCGTCAGCGGACCGGGCCAGAACGCCTCGGCGAGCGCGGCCGCCGCCGCATCGAAGCGCGCGATCCTGCGCGCCGCCGCGAGATCGCCGACATGGGCGATCAGCGGATTGAAGGCCGGCCGGCCCTTGGCCCGGTAGATGCCGGCGACCGCCGCCGGGTTGGCCGCATCGGCGCCGAGGCCATAGACGGTCTCGGTCGGGAACGCGACCAGCCCGCCCTCGGCCAGCACGCGCGCCGCCGCCGCCACGGCGGCCTCACTGGTGGGCAAAATCTGGGTTTTCAGGCCAACATTCACTGTGATTAATTTCCTCAAATCGGCTGCTTGCGGTGACCGAAACCCAAGGCTATAAGCCGCGTTCCAAGTCGGAGTGTGGCTCAGCCCGGTAGAGCACTGCGTTCGGGACGCAGGGGTCGCAGGTTCAAATCCTGCCACTCCGACCATCTCTCTTTGCCATTCATTTTTCAGGCTTTTTCTGATTGCTGGCGGTTCCCGAGTCAACCGCGGATTACCCGTGAAGGCCGACCACAGGGCTGCGTTCCTGCGGCGCATGGCAGTGGCCCGGAGCTTTCCGATGCATTTCCTCGCGGCCCTTTTCGTTGCGATCCTGACCGCGCTACCGGCTTCGGCGCAGGTCGCGCCTGATGATGCCGAACTGCGCGCCTTTAGTGGGCTGCATGCCGCCGCCGCGCGCGGCGACGTAGCCGATATCGAGGCGCGGATCGCGGCTGGCGAAAACAAGGAAGCGGTCGACGCCCGGCGTCGGACGCCGCTGCATGTCGCGGTCTATCAAAGGCGGCACGATGCAGCGCGCGCGCTGATGCGGCTTGGCGCCGATCCGAACAGAGCTGGAAATCGACCGCTATGACATCATCACCATTGCCGCGGTTGCCAACGACGTGCCGATGCTCAAAATCGCGCTGGAAGGCGGCGGTAACCCGAAGGCGGTCACCAGCATTTATGACGGAACGGCGCTGATTGCGGCGGCGCATCTCGGCCATGCCGAAGTGGTGCGGACGCTGATCGCCGCCAAGGCGCCGCTCGATCACGTCAACAATCTGAAATGGACGGCGCTGATCGAGTCGATCGTGCTCGGCGATGGCGGCAACAATCACACCGAGACCTTGCGCGCGCTGGTCGAGGCCGGCGCCAACGTCAACATTCCCGACGGCAGCGGGGCGACGCCGCTCACGCTCGCGCGCAGCCGCGGCTATCGCGAGATGGTTGCAATCCTGGAGAAGGCCGGGGCGAAGTAGCGTGGCTTCATCCGGTTCGCGAGGCACTTTCCCCGCGCAATTCCGCTTCTCCCATCCGCGCTTCCTCTGCAATCCTGACTTCGAACCAGCCCAGGTCCGTCAATTCGCTGGCTTTCTTTTCGGCAGCTTCCCGGCTTGGCCGCTTCAAGACGATGCGGCTGGTGCCGTCGCGGGCAAAAATGGAATAGGTCATTTTCTATTCCTGTTCTTCATGTGATGGGAAGAGAACGAGGTCGCAGGCATTTTCGCGCTGCGACCTCCAAGGCTCAAACAAGTACGTAATAAAAACGTCCGATCCGCCGTGCTATGAAAAGATACTGCGCCACGCCGCGTCGATACTGGAGTCATAATTTCTGTTCCAGTGCAGGAACAGCGCCGGTGTTGCGGCCGAGCGACATGAGTCAGGCGAACGCGACGCCCTGCAGTTGTCAGGTAGAATGATTTGGGGTGGCGAAGCCGCGCCTTCTATCGTGCCAGCTGCGCCAATCCGGTCCAGTCGAAGCTGATGCCGTGGCCCGGCCGCATCGGCGCCAGCGCCATGCCCTGGTCGAGGACGAGCGGGTGCTCGATATAACGATCCAGCCCAAACCCGTGCGCCTCGAGGTAGGAGCGGTTGGGGCAGGCCGCGAGCAGATGCACCGTGACGTCGTGCGCGCCGTGGCTGGTGACCGGCAGGTTGAAGGCTTCGGCCAGCCGCGCGATCTTCATGAAGCCGGTGACGCCGCCGCAATTGGTGACGTCGGGCTCGGGATAGGACACCGCGCCGGCGGCGATGTAGTTCTTGAACTCCCACAGCGTGCGCAAATTCTCGCCGGCCGCGATCGGCACGCCGCCGGCCGCCATGATGCGGGCATGGCCGGCAATGTCGTCGGGAATGATCGGCTCTTCGAGCCAGGTGAGGTCGAACGGCTGCAGGGCGCGGGCGGCGCGAATGGCTTCCTCGACCGTCCATTTCATGTTGGCGTCGGCCATCAGCGGAAAGCCGCTGCCGAGATGTTTTCGCATCGCCTGCACGCGCGCGACGTCGGAGGCGAGATCCGGCCGGCCCACCTTCATCTTGATGGCGCGAAAGCCCTTGGCGAGATTGTCGTCGGTCTGCCTGAGCAGCGCCTCGACGGAAAGATCGAGGTCGATGCCGCCGGCATAACAGGGCACGCGGGCGTCGAAGCCGCCGAGCAGCCGAAACAGCGGGAGATTGGCGCGCCGTGCCTTCAGGTCCCACAGCGCGATATCGAGCGCCGAGAGCGCCAGCACCGGCGGCCCGCCGCGTCCTCCGTAATGAAGTCCCCACCAGACGTGATGCCAGATCGCCTCGGTGTCGTCGGCCTCCCGGCCTTCGATCAGTTCCGGGATCTCGCGCCGGAGGATGTCGGCGGTCGCGCCGCCGTTGCGGCCGACGGTGTAAGTGTAGCCGGTGCCCTCGGCGCCGTCGGAATCGCGAACACGGCATGTCACCAGTTCGAAGGCCGCGATTTCGCCATGCGTGCTGTCGGAGAGGGTGACTGTCAGCGGAATCCGATAAAGCCCGCTCTCGACCGTCTTGAATAAGCGCCATTGATTTCCACCCGAATTTTCTTTGTGCGGAGATTAGGGCTCTCGATCCGCTCCGGGAAGGCCACCAATGGCGGAGCAGCCGGTCAGATTCCGGCCGTCAGTCCCAATCTGCCGATGCCCGGCAGCTTCAGCGCAGGCCGGCGAATGTCCAGTCCCAGCACCGCGCCCAGAAAATTGATTTCCAGGCCCTCGACCCATCCGATGGTGAGGCCGAGATAGCCTCCCGCGGAAGCGTAGGCGCCGGTGCCCGATGGCGTCAGCCCGAACCACTCGCCGCGATAGGGAAAATCCTTGCCGATCGCGGTCGGCGGCAACACGGTCCTGAGTTCGGGAACCGCGTCCAGCACGGCCTGCACGAAGGTATTGGAGTTCGGTCCCGGCCACGCATTGTAGTCGCCGTAGGAACGAAACTTGTAGTTCTCCACGACGTGCCGGATTTTGGGAATGAGACGGCTGGCTTCTTCGCCGTCAACGGCGGCAATCGTTTCGGGCACGGCGCCGAACCAGCGCGCGTCGGCGGCAAAGCCGTTGGTGCGAACGGGTTCGCCCCAGGCGGTATAATCATAACGCGTGTACGTCGACGCGTTCGCCTCCTTGACCACGATCCAGGTGTGGATGGCGAAGATCGCCTTCCACCGCACCGTGCGCGCGCCGTAGACCCGGATGATGGCTTCCGCATGCTGCGACGGCAGCGGCAACAGACCCGCGCTGGAACGGTCGGCCGTCTGCCAGTTGCCCCGGGATTCGCCAAGCCAATAGCGCCCGGCCGACACGCCGATCGGGAGAAGCACCAACAGTAGAAAGATCGCGGCGGATTTCAACAAGGCCAAAACGCGGGAGCATGAAGGGGATATGACAGTGCTGATATAGGTCGCATCGCCGCCGGCGCCAGAGACGGATTGTCGCCTTGCTGCCGCCCCATACCGCCGCAATAGCAAGTGCTGGCAGGCGTATCGGAGCGACAGGAATATGCGTGCAATTCGGCTTGTATTTGCGGCATGGCTGATCGCGATGGCGCTGGTTGGGAGCGTCGTGGCGTCGCACGGCCAGGCCAACCCGCAGGATATGCTGACGCTGATGCGCCGCATCACGGCGCTGGCGCAGGAGGGGCGCTACGGCGAAGCCGTCGGCCTGGCGCGAAAGCTGGCGACGGAAGCCGAGCGAACATCGGGCTCGCAGTCGCCGTTGACGGCCATGACGCTCATCGTCTTGGGCCAGGCGCTGCAGGCCCAGGGCGAAGCCACCGAGGCCGAAAAGATGTTGCGACGAGCACTTGCCATCCGCGAGAAGACGCTCGGCCCCAATCACCCTGACGTTGCCGCTGTTCTCTCCACGCTCGGCCAGATCGCGCTCGGCCAGAACCGGCTGAAGGACGCCGAACGCGATACGCTGCGCGCGGTCGGAATCGATGAAAAAGCCCTCGGCCCCGACCATCTGACGACGGCGCTGGCTCGCATGCCGCTCGGCAATCTTCGTCACCGTCAATTGCGGGAGGAAGAGGCGCTCGACATTTTCAGCCGCGCGCTGGAGGCTTTCCGGAAGTCGCCGGGGCAGGCGGACATCATGATCCCGGTCGCCCTCAACAACATCGCGGAGATCTACCGAACACAAGGCCGGCTGCAGCCTGCCGAGGAGCAGTTCCTGGAAGCGCTCGGCCTTCAGGAAAAACAGCACGGCCGCGACAGCGTCTATGTCGCGGCAACGCTGAACAATCTTGGAGAGCTGCGGCGTCAGCAGGGGAAGCTTCAGGAGGCCGAACAATTGGCACGGCGTACGCTGGCCATCCGCGAAAAGACACTGGGGCCCGATCATGCCGACGTCGCCGCCAGCCTCAACAACCTGGCGCTCGTGTTCATGCGACAGGGCAGGGCCGCGGAAGCCGAGGGCCTGCTGCTTCGCTCGCTTGCAATCCAGGAAAAGGCGTTCGGGCCGGATCACCCGAACATCGCGATCGCGCTCAACAATCTCGCCGACGCCAAAGCCCGCGCCGATCGCAAGAAGGAAGCGGAGGCGCTGTTTCGCAAATCGCTGGCCATTCGCGAGAAAAGCCTCGGCGCGAACCACCTCGATGTCGCCATAGCCCTCGACAATCTCGTGGTGCTGATCGGCGACGATGAACGTTTTGCCGAAGCGGAAAGCCTGGCGCGCCGCTCGCTGTCGATCCGCGAGCAAGCGCTCGGCAAGCTTCACCCGCTGGTGGCCAGCGGCCTCAATAATCTGGCTGTCGTCCTCGACAATAGCGGGCGGGCTGGCGAAGCCGAACCGCTGCTGAAACGCGCGCTGGAGATTCGCCTGAGCACGCTGGGCGAGGCGCATCCGGATGTCGCCAACAGTCTCAACAATCTCGGCGCCCACTATCTGGATGCCAAGGATTGGCAGCAGGCCTATGACGCGTTCGTTCGTGCCTCGGCCATTCTGCTCGGCCGCGGTAGCGCAGAAGCGGGGGACGGCCAGTCGGCGGATCTCAAGGCCTATGGCGGCACCAATCCATTCCCGGGATCGATCGTTGCCGCCTATCAGCTCGCGGAGTCCGACAGCCGGAAGGCGGCCGCGTTGCGCTCCCGCGCGTTCGAGGCCGCGCAATGGACCGGCGACGAACAGGCGGCAAAGGCGATTGCCGGAATGTCGGCGCGGGTTGCGGCCGGCAGCGGCGAACTGCCGGCGCGCGTTCGCGAGCGGCAGGACCTTGGTGGGCAGGCGCTCGCCGTTGACAAGCAGCTCATCGCTCTGATGTCGCAGTCGAACGCCGCACGTAACCCGCAGACGGAGCAGGCGCTTCGGACAAAGGCAGCCGATATTGCAAACCGGATCGGTGAACTCGATCGTTCGATCGCGGCGCAATTTCCTGACTACGCCGGGCTCGTCACCAGGAACCCGGTCTCGATCGACGAGGCCCAAAAGCGGCTGAACCCGAACGAGGCGCTGCTGCTGTTTGCGACGACGGTGCGCTTCACCTTTGTCTGGACGATCACGTCGGCGAACATTCGCTGGCACGCCGCGCCGATCGGCGCCAAGCAACTGGCCGAGACGGTCAACATCCTGCGCTGCGGCCTCGACGGCGAAGCGTGGCTGGACCGGGATCGTGCCTGCGCCGAAAAACTCGGCCGCGACCGCGCGCCTTCCGGTGCGGATCCGTTGCCGTTCGATCTGGAGCGGGCGTCCGGGCTCTATCAGGCACTGCTCGCGCCGGTCGAGAAGGACATCGAAGGCAAGGAATTGATCCTCGTCCCATCGGGCCCGCTGGCCACGCTGCCGTTCCAGGTTCTGCTGACCGAAAAGCCCGCGCCCGGCGGGGATCTCGCCAAAGCGCCGTGGCTGGTCAAACGTTTTGCGACGACCGTGCTGCCGTCCGTCTCGAGCCTCAAGGCGCTGCGGCAGGTCGCGCAGCGCAGCAAGGCGCCAAAGCCGTTCGCAGGCTTTGGCAATCCGTTGCTGAGCGGCAACGCCCAGAGCAGGTTCGATACCGAACGCGCGGCGCAGGCCCGCCAGCGCCAGAGCTGCGGTGCAAATGCGGACCCGCAAATGGGTGAGGTCGCCCAGCGCGGGCGGCGTTCGATTGCAAGGCTTACGGGTGGCACCGCCGACATCGAACAGCTCAAGCATCTCGCGCCGTTGCCCGAAACCGCGCTCGAACTGTGCCTGGTCGCGAACAGTTTTGCGCCGGCCAAGGGCGACGTCTATCTCGGCAAGGACGCGAGCGAAACCACCATCAAATCGCTCAGCGACAGCGGCCGCCTGAATGAATATCGCATGCTTCACTTTGCGACGCATGGCGCGCTGTCGGGCCAGGTGCGCGGCTCGATCGAACCGGGACTGGTGCTGACACCGCCGGCCGCCGCCACGCCGGCCGATGACGGCTACCTATCGTCATCGGAGATTTCGCAGCTCAAACTCAATGCCGACTGGGTGGTGCTTTCGGCCTGCAACACCGCCGGCGGCGAAGCGGCAAACTCCGAGGCCTTCTCCGGCCTGGCACGGGCGTTCTTCTATGCCGGCTCGCGCGCGCTGCTGGTCTCGCACTGGCCGGTCAATTCGGATGCCGCGGTTTACATCACCACCGGGGCCATCGGCGTGATGGCGTCGCAATCCGGCATCGGTCCCGCCGAGGCGCTGCGTCGGTCGATCTCGGCTCTCGCAGCCAGGGGCGGTGCGAATGCGCATCCCAGCGCCTGGGCGCCGTTCGTGCTGGTCGGAAACGGCAGCCCGTCTTGACTACAATTTGAGCGATGTTTGGCAGCCATTGACGCCGCCGGGCGGGAGTACGACATATCCCTCTACCGTCGATCCCGGTCACGGCCCAGGAGCACATAATGGACGCGCCCACCATCGATGCCGCCACCGCGCATCGTGACGACGAGATCGTGCACTGGCTGACCAGCGGCACGCGCGACGAGCGCTTCATCGACAATATCTTTGCCGAGTTGTGCATCCGCCTGCAGCAGGCGGGCATCCCGGTGAAGCGGGCGTCGCTACATCTCTTGATCCACCACCCGCAATGGCTCGGCGCGCGGATCATGTGGGCCGACGGAATGCGCGAGGCCGAGATCGCGCGGGTCGACTACGACGTGAGCGAGCGGTCTGAATACATCGGCAGTCCCGCCAACGAAATTCTTGATGGCGCGACCGAGGTGCGCGAGAATCTCGAACGCGATCCCGCGACAGGCCGGCAACACGCGGTGTTTGACGAGATGCGGGCAAAGGGGCTCACCGACTATGTCGCATGGCCGGTGTACCACACGCTCGGCAAGCAGCATCTCGTGACGTTTGCGACCGACAAGCCAGGCGGCTTCGACAAGGCGCATATCGCTGTTCTATCGAACCTGTTGCCGGTTCTCGCGTTGGTCAGCGAAATCCGCATGAAGAACCGGCTGGCGCGCACGCTGCTCGAAACCTATGTCGGCTCCCATGCCAGCGAACTCATTCTGGCCGGCGCCACACGGCGCGGCAGCGGCACGACGGTACGCGCCGCCATCATGATCTGCGACCTGCGCGGCTTCACGGCGATTTCAGACAACTGGCCGCGCGACGACGTCATCGATCTCCTGAACGGATATTTCGACGCGATGTCGGAACCGATCGCGCGGCACGGCGGAGAGATTCTGAAATTCATCGGCGACGGCCTGCTTGCGATCTTTCCGCTCAGCGAGCCGCAGGCCTGTGCCAACCTGCTGCGTGCCGTGACGGAGGCCCGTCAGGCCATGATGGCGCTGAACGAAAAGAACGGCGAGACCGGCCGCGCGCCGTTGAATTACGGCATCGGCGTCCATGTCGGCGACGTCATGTACGGCAATATCGGATCGCGCGCCCGGCTAGATTTCACGGTGATCGGTCCTGCCGTCAACATGGCGTCGCGCCTCGAGGCGCTCACCAAGCAGTTGGGCAGGCCTGTGCTGCTGTCCCGCGCCTTCGCCGATTCCGTCGGAGGCGAGTTCGCCCTCGAGCGCGTCGGCGAATATCCGGTCCGCGGCTTCAACGACCCGATCGAGCTGTTCGCCTATAACGGCTGATGGCCAGGGAACCCGGTCTCAGGCGCTCCGCTCGGGAAGATCGCCGAGGAGATTCGACAGCTTGACCGCGAGCTTGCGAAGTCGCGCGTTCTCTTCGAGCAGCACCGGAATGTTGCCGGCTCCCTGCAGCGCCTCGTCGCCCCGCAACCCATCGACTTCGTCGAGCAGGGGCGACAGGGCGATCAGAAGTTCGTCGACCGGCGGCGGCGCCAGGATGGGTTCGTGCGCACTATTGTCTTCGCGCAGCGGCACGACGTTATCGGCTTGTTCGACGATGCGAAGCGTATCGCGGCGGGCCTGGTTGTCGTGCGGCTTGTACTCGATACTCATGACACATTCCTGTTCACAAGGTGGCCCGGTCGTCGGCTTGTCGACCAAGTCTCGATTGAGTCGACGGCAAATTTGCGTCGGAAAAGGAACGACGATGAGGCTCGGCGAAAAAGTCACACATTGCCGGCGTCACACGGCAGATCGAATTGGGCCAAATTTTCGACGTATCGCGAACCATTCTGACGTCCGCGCGGCTGGGGAGCGTGCCATCTTATTTAGGGACTATCGATGACGGATTTCCTGACCAATGCGGATCACTGGCGCAAGCGCGCAGAACTGACACGGGCGTTAGCCGCGAATGCCATCAAGGACCAGGGGCGGCTGCTCAAGGTAGCAGAGGAGTACGACCGGCTGGCCGCACACGCCGAACGGCGGCGGATTGCTGCGGTCCCGGCCCGTTCCTACGCGCCGGCAAGCCAAGGCGAATAAGTCGGCGAATAAGTCCCCTTGCGTCGAAAGTCATTGGAAGAAGCGGGTTATTTCCGTTTCAGCTGCGGCATCGGCGTGCCGTCGTGGCGGCGCCATGTGCCGCCCACCCCAGATGTGTGGCCCGTAAAACACAACCCCGAGGCAACGTTCAAAGCATTGTGATCATGCGATTGCAGGGGAATCGACGAATCGCCTAGACCGTTGGCGGGGCTGGGAAGCGGAGAGTGAGTATGAGAGTCGCTTCCTTAGAAAGTGTACTGACGGCGGCTACGCTGGTACTGGCCATCGTTATCGTTCTGTGGGGAATCAAGATTTTCCACGGTGTGTGAGCAGGGCGAGCTGGCGTCGAGCAGAGGCCTCCGTTCAAGAAGAGGCTCGCGACAAAGGCATCACTTCCGCGGCGGCGGAGGCCTTTTCATTTTCAGTTACCGACGCATCGTTCGCCGGAGGCTAATGCTTTTTCGGCGCGTACCGGTTTTGGTTGACGGCCTGCCGCCAGTTCGACGCAGGCCGCGAAAGGCATTGGGTTCAAATCCGGCATGCACGTTGGCTATTATTATTTGACGATCGCAGCGCTTGTTCTCATGGGGCTGGAAGTTCTTTACGCACTTTATCAATTGGCTACGTTTCTCTAGCGTCACCGCTAGAATTGGAACCGGCGCTAGATTGTTGTTTTGACGCGTTTTCCTGACGCGAAGGGATGTGTGCTCCGGCGGCACGCTTCACTCGAAAGCGCCACAAAGCGCACGTGCGGGCTGTGGGTTCGCATCAAGCGTTTCTCAAGGTTTGCCGCAATCACGCCGCTTTGGTGCCGGGGTCACCCCCGCGCGATTCCAATTTTAGTCGCAAAATTGCCCGCCGACTCACCCCATTCTCGGCGCGCGACAACGCGACTGGGGGCTCGTTACGCATTTCAAAATTGGAGTATCATCATGCGAGTAGACCATACGCAGCTAAATAAGCGAGACCGACGCGCAGAACCCTCATTTTGGGTACAGGAACCGACCGACGACGCTTTTTCACTGCTTGAGAATGCCCTACGCGGCGACGAACCCGCCCTCCGCCGCCACGAACCGACGGACGAAGCTCACTCGCTGATCGAAGAAAACGCCCGGCTTCGAGAGCTTTTGTCCCAGCTGTCTGACATCATTCGTAAAAACGGCGTTCACGCGAGATAACGCGACGATCCAATTTCGGCCCCGCCCCGGCAAAGAACGGCATTAGCCGCTGCCCGGGCGGGGCCGCCGTATTTTGGGATGCCTTAATTCGCAATGCCGTCCATGCCTAGCATGCGGCGATCGGCCACGCGGAATACGCTGCCGCGTTTACGCCAGATGGCAGGCAACAAGGTGTCCATCGCTGCCTTGTTTCAGTTCGGGCGCGCTTTCGCGGCAGCGCGGCTCGGCGATCGGGCAGCGGGTGTGAAAGTGACAGCCGCGCGGCGGGTTCATCGGGCTCGGCACGTCGCCCTGCAGTCGGATTCGCTTGCGCTTCGCCTTGGGGTCCGGCACCGGCACGGCCGAGAGTAGCGCCTGGGTATAGGGATGCTGCGGCCGGCGATAGAGGTCGCTGGCGCTGGCGAGTTCGACGATGCGCCCGAGATACATCACCGCCACACGGTCGGATATGTGCTCCACCACGGAGAGATCGTGGGCAACGAACAGATAGGTCAGGTTGAATTCAGCCTGCAGATCTTCCAATAGATTGATCACCTGCGCCTGGATCGACACGTCGAGCGCGGAAACCGGCTCGTCGCACACGATGAATTTCGGCTGCACCGCGAGCGCGCGCGCGATCACGATGCGCTGGCGCTGGCCGCCGGAGAATTCATGCGGGTAGCGGCGCATGTGCTCTGCCTTGAGCCCGACCTTGACCAGCAGGCTCGCCACGCGGTCGTCGCGCTCGCTCGCCGAGGACGCGAGCGCGTGGATGGTGAAGGCTTCGCCGAGGATGGCGCCGACGGTCATGCGCGGATTGAGCGAGGCAAACGGGTCCTGGAACACGATCTGCATGTCGCGCCGCATGGCGCGCAGGTCGCCACCGGACAGGCCGCGCATGTCCTGGCCGTCGAACACGATCTCGCCTTCGCTGGGCTCGACCAGCCGCAGCACGCAGCGCGCCGTGGTGGATTTGCCGCAGCCGGACTCGCCGACCAGCCCGAGCGTCTCACCGCGATTGACCGCGAACGATACGCCGTCGACGGCGTGAACGCGTCCGATCTCGCGCGACAGCAAGCCGCCCTTGACGGAAAAATGCTTCTTCAGCCCGGTGACCTTCAGCAGGGGCTCGCTCATACGCTCGCCCCCTGGGTCTCGCCGAGGTGGCAGGCCATGCGATGGCCGGGCGCGACCTGGCGCAACAACGGCTCCTGTTCCGTGCAGCGCGCAAAGGCGAAGCGGCAGCGCGGCGCGAAGCGGCAGCCGGGCGCGGGGTTGATCAGGATCGGCACCGAGCCGCCGATCGCCTCCAGCCGGGTCTTGTGCGCGCTGTCGAGGTCGATACGCGGGATCGAACGGATCAGGCCCTGCGTGTAGGGATGGCTCGGGCGTTCGAACAGGCTCTCGACATCGGCCTCTTCCACGATCTTGCCGGCGTACATCACGACGACGCGCTGCGCGGTCTCCGCCACGACGCCCATCGCATGGGTGATCAGCATGACCGCCATGCCGAAGCGTTCTTTCATGTCCTGCAGCAGATCGAGGATCTGCGCCTGGATGGTGACGTCGAGCGCGGTGGTCGGCTCGTCGGCGATGACGAGCTTCGGCTTGCAGGCCAGCGCCATGGCGATCATGACGCGCTGGCGCATGCCGCCGGAGAACTGGTGCGGGTAATCATGCACGCGGCCTTCCGCATTGGGGATCTGCACGAGCTTCAGCATCTCGATGGTGCGGGCCAGCGCAGCCTTTCTCGAAAGGCCTTCGTGGCGGCGCAGGCTTTCGGCGATCTGCTCGCCAATCGACAGCACCGGGTTGAGCGAGGTCATCGGCTCCTGGAAGATGAACCCGATCTGCTTCGCTCTAATATCGTCAAGCTCGTGGCTGGTCAGCGGCACCAGGTCGCGGCCCTCGAACAGGATTTTGCCTTCGACGATGCGGCCGGGCGGCATCGCGATCAGTTTCAGGATCGACATCGCCGTAACGGTCTTGCCGCAGCCGGATTCTCCGACCACGCAGAGCGTCTCGCCCTTGTTGAGCGAGATATCGACGCCATCGACCGCCTGCAGCATGCCGTCGTCGGTGGAAAAGTGCGTCTTCAGGCCCTTGATCTCGAGCAGCGGCGCCATCAGATCACCCGCCGGGCATCGAGCGCGTCGCGCATGCCGTCGCCGATGAAATTGATGGCGACGACCGCGACAAAGATCGCACCGCCCGGAAACAGCGCCCAGTGGGCGGCGATGTCGAGAAAGTCCTTGGCGTCGAACAACAGCCGGCCCCAGGTCGGGGTATCGGGCGGAAAGCCGAGGCCGAGGAACGACAGCGTCGATTCCGCGATGATGGCAGCCGCAACGTCGATGGTGCCGGCGATGATCACCGGCCCCAGCGCGTTGGGCAGGATGTGGCGCACCACCTGCCGCAGCGGACTGGCGCCGAGCGCACGGGCAGCCTCGACAAAATCCTTTTCGCGCAGCGAGAGAAATTGCGCGCGCACCAGGCGGGCGACCGGCATCCAGCGCAGACCACCGATCACGAGCACGATCAGGATGAAGATGCCGCCTTCCGGCCCGAACACGGCCTTCAGCCCGTCGCGGAACAGATAGATCAGCAGCAGCAGTAGCGGGAGTTGCGGCAGCGAAAGAAACAAGTCGGTCAGCCACATCAGGGCATGCCCGAGCGCGCCGCGCGACATGCCGGCGAGCGCGCCGATCAGCGTGCCGATGATGACGGCGACCGCCATCGCGGCGAGGCCGACCGCGAGCGAGATGCGTCCGCCATAGATCATGCGGGCGAGGATGTCCTGTCCGAGATCGTCGGTGCCGAACGGATGGGCGAGCGAGGGACCTTCAAGGCGCGCGTTGAAATCGATGTCGTTGATACTGACGCGCCAGACGAAGGGGCCGAATGCGACAGCCACCATCAGGACGATCAGCAGGACCGCGCTGACCACGGCAAGCTTGTGGCGACGATAGCGCCGCCAGGTCTCGCGCCAGGGCGACCAGGCCGGCCGCTTCTCAGCGGAGGGAGATGCGAGGGTCAAGCCAGCCATAAAGCACATCCGCGATGAGATTGAAGAGCACGACCAGACAGGCAAAGACGAAAGTCACAGCCATCACGACCGGCGTGTCGTTGGAAAGGATGGAGGAAATCAGCAGCGATCCGATGCCCGGAATGCGGAAAATCTGCTCGGTGACGATGGCGCCGCCGAACACGGCTGGCATTTGCAGCGCGACCAGCGTGACGACCGGGATCATGGCGTTGCGCATCGCGTGCTTGATGATCACTCTGGCCTGGCCAAGGCCCTTGGCGCGCGCGGTGGTGACGTAGTCGAGCCGGACCACGTCGAGCATGGCCGAACGCACGAAGCGCGTCATGGAGGCAGCCTGAAACAGCCCGAGCACCATCACCGGCATGATGGCCTGCCGGACCTGTTCGATCACCCATCGAAAACCGGTCGCCTTGATGTCTGATGTGTAGACGAAAGGCAGCCAGTCCAACGTGATCGAGAACAGCAGGATGAACAACAGACCCGTGAAGAAGGTCGGCAGCGAAAAGCCGATGAAGGCGAGCGTGTTGGCGATCTGGTCGAAGATCGAATAGGGCCGCGTCGCAGCATAGACCCCAACGGGAATCGCGATGGCGAGCGCCAGCAATTGCGCCGAGCCGATCACATAGAGCGTGGTCGGCAGGCGCTGCAGGATCAGCGTGTCGACGTTCATCCGGCTGACAAAGGAAAAGCCCCAGTCGCCTTGCAGCATGGCCGTGATCCAGTGCAGGTATCGCAGGTAGATCGGATCGTCGAGGCCGAACTTGGCCCGAAGTGCCGCCGCCACTTCGGGCGGCACGTTCGGATTGGTGGCGAGTTCACTGAAGGGATCGCCGGGCGCCAGCGCCAGCACGATGAACAGCACCAGCGAGATGCCGAGCAGGCTCGGCACCGCGATCAGCAGACGACGCAGCACATACTGGCTCATGAGGGAAAAATCCCGTCAGCGATTATCCCGTCGCCTCGCGGTACCAGTCGAACAGATTGTCGGTTTCGTTGGCCCAGCCGCTGACCACAGGGCGTAGCGCGTTGGAGCAGGCTTCCACTTTCAGGCGGTGCATCACCGGGATGAACAAGGTGTCCTGCATCATGATGTCGTTGGCCTTGATGTAGAGCTCGGCACGCTTGACCATATCCGTTTCGCCCTCGGCTGCATCGACCGCCGCGTCGTAATCCTTGTTGACCCAGCGTGGGAAATTCACGCCCTGCCACTTGTTCTCTTTCGTCGCCACATAGCGCGAATGAAAGCGGCGCATCAGTTGGGAAGGGTCGGGCTGGCTCATCGGGATCTGGAACATCTCGATGTCGGCGTAGAACTTGGCGTAGGTGTCGGGATTGGCGACGTCGGAGGAGAAGAACACCGAGGCGACCACCGATTTCAGTTCGACGTCGATGCCGGCCTTCTGGCAGGCCTGCTTGACGATGGCCTGGGTCTTCTGGCGCGGGCCGTTGATCGCGGTCTGGTACAGAAGCTTCAGCTTCTTGCCGTCCTTTTCGCGGATGCCGTCGGCGCCCGCCTTCCAGCCGGCATCTTCCAGCAGCTTGGACGCCTTTTCGATGCTGAATTCCCAGGTGGTGTTCTTGGAAACGAACTTCTCGGGGCCGTTGAGAAAATTGGGCGTGACGCGTCCGGCACGGCCGTAGATCACCTTCTTGACGGCCTCGCGATCGACCAGCATCGCGAGCGCCTTGCGCACCGCCGGGTCGGAGAGTAGCGGATGCTTGGTCTTGATCGAGGAACGTTCGCCGTCGACCTCGGTATTGGGATCGGTGAAGTTCAGCGCGATGAATTCGGTGTCGCCGCCGGTCGCATAGACGGTCTTGCCCTTGCCGCCCTTTTCCAGCCGCAGCAGGACATCGTCTTCCACCTGGATGTTCCAGCCGAAATCATATTCACCGGTCTGGATGACGGCGCGCGCCGCCGAAACCGCGTCGCCGCCGCCCTTCATCTCGAGCGTGTCGAAGTGCGGGCGGTTCGGCATGTGGTAGTCGGCAAACAGCTCGCCGCGGATGACATCGCCCGGCTTGAACTCGACGAATTTGTAGGGGCCGGTGCCGACGGGGGAGAGGTTGTTCGGGGCCTCGCGGGACTTGGCGCCTTTATATTCCGCGAACAGATGCTTCGGGATGATGCTGCCGGGGGCGCCGACAAAGGCATCGGCCCAGAACGGCGTCGGCTTCTTGAACACGATCCGAACCGTGAGGTCGTCGACTTTCTCGACGGTGATGTCGCGGTGAACGCCGATGGTCACGGTGGCGGTGGCGGGATCGCGGGCGTATTCCCAATTGAACACCACGTCATCCGCGGTGAAGGGTTTGCCGTCGTGCCATTTCACGCCGGGCTTGAGCTTCCAGGTCACCGACATGCCGTCGGCGGTCAGGCCGCCGTTCTGCAGCGAAGGAATTTCGGCGGCCAGAACCAGCTTCATGTTGCCTTCGGCGTCCCAGCAGGCGAGCGGCTCGTAGAACAGGCGCGAGCCGTCCTGGTCCTTGGTGCCGGTGGCGAAATGCGGGTTGAGCAGGGTCGGCCCCTGCCACCACAACAGTTTCAGCGCGCCGCCGCCGCCGCGCTTGGTCGGCTTGTAGGCGGACGGGCTCTCGGCCATGGCGGCGCCGCCGATCGCCAGAATCTGCGTCGCCATCGGCGCGGTGAGACCGAAAGCCAGCATCCGCTGAACGAAGCCGCGGCGGTCCATGCGGCCGTCCTTTACCTCGTCGATCATGGTTCGCAGTTCGTGGTCCAGCATCGTCGTCCCCGTTTGTTTTGGTGTTTGTGCTGCGCCGCCGGGCGGCAGCGTGGGCATGATTTTCCGGTAAGATGGCACACCAAATACCCCGGAGGTCAACGTCTGGCCGTCGACATCGGGCGGTACTGGAATAGGTTTTGGCGTTTACTTGGGCAGAGTGTGGCTGCGTCGCACATCGCTTCGGCAAACCGACCACTCCGGCACGGCAAAACCGCGCGGAATCGCTCCCCGCACTGCAAAAAATTTCGCCAGACCGGCCGACATCCTGCCGCTGTAAGGTCCTCATGGTGAGGAGCGCGAAGCGCGTCTCGAACCATGAGAGCCCGTGGCCCATCCTTCGAGACGCCGCTTCGCGGCTCCTCAGGATGAGGATTGAACGCCCTGACACAACAGGCCCAGTCCAGCCAACTCAGACCCGCGACATATCCAGCGGCGGCGCGACGCTGTCCGGCAGCGGGCTGATGTAAGGCGTCCGGGTGGTGCGCTTCTTCAGGTCGGCCTTGGCGGCGACGATCAGCTCCGGTTCTGTCAGCGCCCGGACGCCGAGGCCGGCCATGGCCTTGGCCGCCTGCACCATGGCCTTGTGGGCGTGCGGGCTCTTGCCCTGCGCCACCACCTGCCAGGTGTGGAACGGGGTACCGATCGCGACCGTCGGTGCGTGGACCTGCACGGTTGGCACCACCCAGCTGACGTCGCCGACATCGGTCGAGCCGATCTGCGGGTTACGCTTGGCATCCAGCGGGACGATGAAATCGGCCAGCGGCCGGTCGGTCGGGTCCATGCCGATCGAGTAGTAGACGGTCTCGATATCCTTGTCCGTCAGCGTGGCGCGGATCTGCTGCGCGAAATTCTTGTCGGTCTCGTCGAAATGCGGCGGGCCGAGTTCTTCCATGATGCCATGGAGCGCCTGCTCGAGCGGCGTGTTCGGCAGGATGTTGGAGACGGCGGAAATGATCTTCATCTCCACCTTCGTCTCGGTCATCAGCGCCGCGCCCTGCGCGATCTTGTGGACGCGTCCGACCAGTTCGTTCATGCCGGGCAGGTCGCGGGCGCGGATCGAGTAGCGCACCCGCGCATGGGCCTGCACCACGTTGGGGGCGATGCCGCCGGTGTCGAGCAGGGCGTAATGGACGCGGGCGTCGCTCGGCATGTGCTCGCGCATGTAGTTGACGCCGACATTCATCAGTTCGACTGCATCCAGCGCGCTGCGCCCGAGATGCGGCGAGGCGGCGGCATGCGATGTGCGCCCGGTGAAGATGAAATCGGCGCGGGTGTTGGCGAGTGAGGGCGTCACCACGACTTCCCAAAAACTCGACGGGTGCCAGGTGATCGCAATGTCGACGTCTTCGAAAGCGCCATCGCGCACCATGAAGGCCTTTGCCGCGCCACCTTCTTCCGCGGGGCAGCCGTAATAGCGCACGCGTCCCGGCACCTTGTGCTCGGTGAGCCAGTCCTTCACGGCGGTCGCCGCCAGCAGCGCGGCCGAACCGAGCAGATTGTGACCGCAGCCATGGCCATGGCCGCCGTCCTCCAGCGGACGAGGCTCGGCCACGCCGGCTTCCTGGCTGAGACCGGGCAGCGCGTCATATTCGCCGAGGAAGGCGATGACAGGCCCGCCTTTGCCCCATTCGCCCATCAGCGCGGTGGGAATGCCCGCGACCTGCTCGGTGATGCGAAACCCCTGATGGCGCAACTCGGCCAGATGCTCGGCCGACGATCGCGCCTCGGTGTAGCAGACCTCGGGCATCGCCCAGACTCGGTCGGCGAGAGCGACGAAGCGCGGCTTGATGGTGTCGACACCACGCCAGATGTTGCTGCGGTTATCCATCTTCCGGTTCCTGATCCCAAGGGCGATGCGAGAGGGCGATGCGCGCAATTGTTATCAGCTTCACCTGACGACGCCAGCGCGTACGGAGCCATCTGCCATGCCCGTCACACCTTCATGCCATGCGGCTGGAACAGCCGGCCTTTCTCCACCACCAGCACCACGGCGAGCGAGGCCAGCGTGCAGAGCAGGAAGCCGGTCGCGAACGGCACCAGCGTGCCGTCGAAATCCTGGCCGATGCTGGCGCCGATGCAGATGGCGAGCAGGGTGGTGATCGAGCCGTACAGCGAGGCGGCGGTGCCGGCGATATGGCCCTGCGGCTCCATAGCGAGCGCGGTGAAGTTCGAGATCATCAGCCCGAAGGTAAACATCAACAACACCGAGAGCACCATGAACAGCGGCAGCGGCACCATCTGCAACTTTGCAGCCGCCAGCATGATCGCCGCGATGACCACGTAGCCGATCAGCGCGGCGTGGGAGATCACGCGCATGCCGAGGCGACCGACGAGACGGGAATTGACGAAGCCGGCGATGGCGGTGCCGACGGCGACACCGGCAAACGCGAGCGGAAAATAGTGCCCGAGCTGGTAGATGTCGGTGAACACCTGCTGCGCGATGAAGATGTAGGCGAACAGCGAGCCCAGCACGCCGCCGGCCACCAGCGCGTAGCCCAGCGTCTGGCGATTGGTCACGGTCTGGCGGAACGCATCCAGCACCTGACCCGCGGCGAGCGACCTGCGATTGGCCGGCGCCAGCGTCTCCGGCATCCGCAGCGCGCTCCAGATCAGCGTCACCACGCCATACAACATCAATACGACGAAGATGCCGCGCCACTGCGCCAGCAGCAGCACGGCCTGGCCGAACGCCGGTGCGACGATCGGGACGGCAATGAAGATCATCATCGCCAGCGATATCACGCTCGCCATGCGCCGCCCGGCATAACAGTCGCGCACGATCGAGGTGGCGATCACGCGCGTCGCCGAGGTGCAGACGCCCTGCAGCGCGCGGGCCAGCAGCAGCGTCTCGAAGGAGGGCGCGGCGATCGCGAGCAGGCTGGCGATGCAATAGACCACCATGCCGCCGAGCAGGATCGGCCGCCGCCCGAACCGGTCGGACAGCGGGCCCATCACGAACTGGCCGAGGCCAAAGCCGACCAGGAAGATCGACAGCACCATCTGCGGCCGGTTGGCTGACGTGACGTCGAAGGCGGCTGCGATGTTCGGCAGCGCCGGCAGCATGATGTCCATCGCAAGCGGATTGAGCGCCATAATCGACGCGATCACGATCACGAATTCAGGGAAGCCCATCGGTCGGTGGCCTGAAGCGGCCACGGCGTCGGTACTGGTATCGGACAACGAAAACCCCTCTTGCGGACGGCAATCTAGGTGGCTCGCTGCGATGCACAATCGGCGTTTTGGAATGGCAGCCCGTCAGCATCGAAGCCTTCTGGCAGGCCGTGCCCTGACATGCGGCAGGCCGGTACCGCGATGGCTTACGGAAGTATCAGGCAGGTCGTCTGCGGCCGGCCAGTCCGGCAAAGATCGAGAAGAACAGGACGGTGTAGAGGAAGCCAAAGATGATCTGGACGCTGACCACGAATTTGGCCCACCCCGACCGGGGGACGATGTCGCCATAGCCCGTCGTGGTCATGGTGACGACGCTGAAATAGAACGCTTCGCCCAGATTGAGTTCGGCGGAAAACGCGCCCGGACCCTGGAGCCGGACGATGGTGAGGTACAGCACCGCGAAGCAGAACGCCGCGAGCATGAAGGCTGCCGTGACGTTCAGGAGAATTCTCCAGACCGGGGTGAACTCCAGATAGAGCGCGCTCTCAGGGCCGTAGATGCCCCTGATGGAATCGGCGATGCGCCAGATCAGGTAGAACCAGATCGCAAACACGCCGGCTTTGGCCGCATCGCCGACAGAGGTGGTAAAGGCGTTCTCTGGAAGAAGGTGCGGCACCGCGGTTTCCACCAGCAAGCCGAGAATGCAATAGCCGACAACGATGGACTGAATGATCCTGAACCAGTGTGGGCGCTGCTTGCGTTTCCGAATGATCATGGTTTTTCTCGCCTGGCGGTTCAGGCCGCCGCGTGTGTTCCGGGCGGAATTACATAAAGCGTCATGGCGAAGATCAGGTAGATGAACAGGAGCAGCGCGCCGATGAACCAGGCCGAGCGTCCGCTGTTGGTGATGAAGCATGCGGTGACGGTGGCGATCATCACCATCACCACCGCGCCCGGCCAGAATTGCAGGTCCATCGGCTTGGGGCCGATGACATAACTGAGCAGCACCAGAACGGGAGCAACGAACAGGGCGATCTGCGAGGCGCTTCCCAGCGCAATGCCGACGCTCATATCGAGGCGGTTCTTGCGCGCCGCGGAAAATGCCACCGCCATCTCGGCGGCGCCGCCGACCAGCGCCACCACGATGAACCCGATGAAGGCGGGGCTCATTCCCAAGGTCTCGCCGGCCTTTTGCACCGATCCGACGAAGATCTCGCTGACCAGTGCTACCAGCACCGTCACTGCGATCAGCGTGCCGACCGCCACGCCGGTCGGCAGCCCTTCCTCTGCTTTTTCGCCGTGCTCCCCGCCGGCAAACAGGTCCTTGTGCGTCTTCAGCGAGAACACGAGGCTCAGCCCGTACGCGACGATGAGCAGAACGGAGAGCCCGGTGCTGAGCTTCTGCGTCACCGATGCCTCCTGGGCAAGGTCGAGATTTGCGACCGCGGCCGGCGTGATCAGGGCAATCGTGGCCATCAACAGCAGCGCCGCATGCAGCCTTCCGCCGGCGCGATTGAATTCCTGGGTGCGGTAACGCAGCCCGCCGAGCAGGAATGACGCACCCAGCATGAAGAGCGAATTCGTAACGATGGCGCCGGCGATCGATGCCTTCACCAGCATGTATTCCCCGGCCTGAAGTGCGGCCAGCGCGATGATCAATTCCGTCAGATTGCCCAGTGTCGCGTTGAGCAGGCCGCCGACGGCGTCGCCGGTCTTGTCGGCCACGCTCTCGGTGGCGTGGCTGAGAAGGGCGGCCAGCGGAATGATGGCGAGGACGGCCAGCACGAACAGGGCCGTGTGCGCCGACGGCGCAAGCCGTTCGGTCGCCAGCACGACCGGGACGAACACCAGCATCCACAGCAGGGGCGTATGCCGGATCTCTTTGATCAGAGCGTTCATGATTTGGTCTCGCCGGTATGTTTGAAACCATCCTTCGCCGGGCGAGGCGGCTGATATTGACGTAGCTCAACAAAATGAGTGGCCAATGCCCACTATCGGGCGAGTTCTCCAAAATCGTTGTTCGGACCGGCGGCTTGTTCTATCCCCTAGCGGATCGCTTCGAACGGAGATATCGTGTCGGGACAAACCTTGAAGATCGGCACGCGCAAGAGCGCGATGGCGCTGGCGCAGACGGAAGCGATCGCACGGATGCTGCGCGCGGTCGATGGTGCGCTCGACGTCGAGATCGTCAAGTTCGAAACCCGCGGCGACCAGGACCAGACCAGCAAGTTGCTGCGCCATGGCGGCAAGGGCGGCGCCTTTGTCGCTGAAATCCGCGAAGCGATGCGCGGCGGAGAATTGCAGGCGGCGATGCATTCGCTAAAGGACGTGCCCGGCAATGAGGAAACGCCCGGCCTGATTCTCGCAGCACTGCTGCCGCGCGACGCCGCCAACGATGCGCTGGTGCTGCGGCCCGGCGTTTCGCTCGACGCATTTCGCGCTTCGTATGGCAAGGGCTTCAAGATCGGCACCAACGCGGTGCGCCGCGCGGCCTATCTGCGCCGGCTGTTTCCGGAAGCCACCGTGATCCATTACCGCGGCGCGGCCGATACCCGCGTGGCAAAACTCGATCGCGGCGACAAGCAGCGGTTGCCCGGCGGCGGCGAGGTCGGGCCTGCGGACGCGTTGGTCATGGCGCGCTCGGGGCTCGAGCGGATCGGAATGGCGTCGCGCATCGTCCACGATTTTTCGGTGCGCGAAATGCTGCCGGCGGTGGGGCAGGGCATCGTCGCGGTCGAATGCGTCGAGCACGACTGGCTGACGCGCGCGCGCCTGGCGAAGATCGAGGATGCGCCGTCGCGGCTTTGCGCCGAGGCCGAGCGCGAGGTGCTGTGGGTCCTGAACGGCCATTGCAACTCGCCGATCGCCGGCCACGCGACGATTGCGGGCAATGAGATGACGCTGACGGCGGCGGTGCTGGATGAGGCTGAGTGGCGGCTTCATCGAGGTGTCGCGGCAAGGCGCGGCGGACCGGCCGCGCGAACTTGGCCGCGCGGTGGGACTGGAGTTGCTGGACAAGGGCGCCGCCGAGATGATCGCGCGGACCCGGCCGGACGAGCATTAGGGCGCCGCTACCGAGGCTAGCGGCACATCCAGAGAATACACGAAGCCGGGAGGTTCGTATTTGAGCTGCACCTTGCCGTTCAATTGCAGTCCGAGAGACTGCATCATGCGCGTGCCGAAGCTGCGGCGTGTTGGAGACTTCGACCGCAGGACCGCCTCTTTCAGCCCACACAAGACAAAGCCTCTGCCCTGCCTCGTCCAGGGTCCACGTCACATCTACGCGGCCTGCCGCGACCGAAAGGGCACCAAATTTGGTAGTATTGGTACACAGTTCGTTGAATGTCATCGCGAGCGCGATAACGGCGCCGGAGGTAATTCTTACATCTGGCCCATTGAAATGGAATCGCCTGGCCCCTTGGCCGTCGTAGGGCTCGGTCGCGCTGCTAAGCGTGTGTGTGAGACTTGCATTTGCCCAGCTGACTTGCATCAGTAAGTCGTGGGCTCGCCCTAACGCGATCAGGCGTCCCTCCATGGCTTTCTGTCCGTGCTCAATATTGGCTGCCGCCCGGAAGCTTTGCGACGCAATAGCACTTACAGTGGCAAGTGTGTTCTTGATGCGATGATGCAACTCGCCAAGGATCAGTTTCTGCAATTTGTCGGCCGCTTCTCGCTCCTCGGCGTCGATGCCGGCCTGGACAAGCAAGGTCTTGGCGTCGATGCCGGCTTGTTCCAGCAACAGGCGGAGGCTGTCGTTCTCGGCAGAGAGAACGGCCTCCTGCGCCGAGCGGGGAAGGGGACCGATTGGAGGCGTAGGATGAGGCGCCTCGTCCGCCGGCACTACGTTGGAGTTCCCAACGATCCTCAGCGCGCCCGCTCCAACCATGCTCTGCAATTCAGCGATCATTTGTTCGACGCCTAACGGTTTGCCGAAGAAGCGGCTATCTGCCGGCCTTTCTGCGTCCGATGGCTTCACCTGGCCCGAAACCAGGATGATCTTGATGGACGGCCAGCGGTCATGCACTGCGTGCGCCAGCTTCAGGCCGTCAATGCTTCCGGGCATCTGAATGTCGGTGAATAGCAACGATATGTCCGAGCGGGACTTAAGAATAGATAAGGCGTCGTCAGCGTTGACTGCTTCGACGGGCTGGAACCCGGCATCCTCGACGATGTCGACTGCACGCATGCGCAGAATCATCTCATCTTCAACGATCAGGACGTTGGGCACTTCGGTTGATTCTGTTGGCACGTAACCCCACTCTCACGAAGGAATTTATGACGGATTTGCACGAGTAGTGACTAAGATGCGTGGCCAGCTTCCACGTATCATTCCTCGCAGTTGCTCAGCGGCGAATTCAGATCATCTAGCGGCGCCAGCTGAGATTGCTTGCTTTACTGCCGGGCCTTCACAATAAAATAGCGAGCTAATCCGCCACCGAGAGATTCATCACCCGTAAAAGTCGAGATCATTTCGGGTTAGCGGCGCGGGTTCGGATCATGCGTGTGGCGTGCGAGAAGCTTTCACGGATATACATCCGCTTGGATTCTGAAGGCTTGTCGCGCAATCGTGTCACTAGCATCATCAGAGGCGGCGACATGAGAAGGGGTTTTTGGGCAAAAATGGCAACGAGCCGTTCACCAACTTCCGTGCAGATCGCTTCGGCATGGACGCGGCTGATTTGAACTCCTTGGCTCGCGGAGTAAGTCATAAAATATCCAATGGTGAAACTGCGCCTGAAACCTGAAGGGTGCCTCTAGCGGCGAGCGGTCACAAGACGAGCTTCCGAGAGTAGCACGTCTGAATGGGGTTTCTGCAAGCAGGCCAGCGAGAAGTCCGGCCAGATTTGTGTTGAGCAGTTCAAGGTCGTCACTGGGAGGGCAAGTCGATCGCCCTTTGCCAACACCGACGCCTCGCGGGCTTCCAATTTTGGAGCGAAGCCTGGCAAGGCAATCACGGCAACTCCGAGGAGCGAGAATATCGCCAGGGCTGTGAGAGATTTGATCATTGGAGGGTTGCCCTTGTCTCGGTCCCACTGCTCTCGGGGATCGGATAGACAACAACTAAACTGAAGCCAAGTTCCATAGGTACAACTATTATTAGTGACCGCCACTGACCCGGCAGGGGGTAACAGTACCGAACCCCGCTCGGATCATTTACGGCCGGACCACGGCAACTTCCGGTCTATGTCGGTGGAGACCTGATCATTCACTCCCGCGAAAGCTCAGTTCGGAAATGCGACGGTCGGCGCGGCGGAGCCGGCGGCAGAGTTCGCGGTTGATGTTCTGCATCACGATCACATAGGCGTGGATGTCGGCCTTGTAGTACGCGTAGAGGTTTCGGGCCGTGAGCTCGTACAATACCGTTGCGGTCTCCGCGACGACGGTGGCGGAGCGGTTCTGCATTTCGATCAGCGTCATTTCGCCGAAGAAATCGCCGGGTCCGAGATCCGTCATCCGAATCGAGCGCCCGGAATCGCCGAGCTGGCTCACCACGAGATCGCCCGCGTGAACGATGAACATCGAGCGCCCCGGTTCGCCTTCGGCGAAGATCGTGGCGCCGGCGTCGAAGCTGCGCTCGGCCAGCATCGAGATCAGGAGATCGAGACTCTGCGTCCGACAGGCCACCGAAGAACGGCGTGGCGAGCAAAAATGCTTTCAGATCGGGCGAGCTGACGGGCATCTATCCAATATACCCGCAGCCCCCGCAGCGGCAAGTTTGGAACCAACTTTCCTGGCCGCGTTTGCCGGCATTTTGCAATGGATCGTTTCAGCGCGCGACGTCGCTCCACTCCGGGCAGGTGCGCTGGTCGACCGGGACCAGCCATGCCTTGTAGTTGGTCCTGTCGATCACTTCCGCCGGAAGCATCACTTTTTCCGGCAGCGGCTCCTTCTTGAGGTGTCTCACGGCTGCTCGCGCCGCGGTGCAACCGATCTTGAACATGTTGAAATCGACGGATGCCAGCATGCCGCCGCTTTCGATCTGTTTCACGGCCGGGAGAATACCGTTGATGCCGATCACGACCGCGGTCCGGTTCGCGGCCTTCAGCGCTTCCAGCACGCCGAGCGCCATGCTGTCATTGGCCGATAGAACCGCGTCGATCTCCGCGTGCTCGGAGAGGAGCTTTTCCATGACGCGCCTGGCGTCGGGCTGCTGGTAATTGCCGATGCCCGATCCCAGCACCTGAATGCCGGGAAATTCGGCGAAGGCGCGCTGATAGCCGCGCAGGCGCTCGCGATTGGTCGGCGCGGCCGGCGTTCCCTCGATGACCACGATCTTACCCTTGCCCCCGAGCTTTTCAAAGAGATAGCGCGCCTCGCGATAGCCGATCTCGAAATCGTCGGCGCCGACATAGGTCACGAAATGGCCGGGCAGCGGATTGGACACCAGCACGATCGGAATTTTGGCCTCGTTGAGTTTCTTCACGGAATTGATCATGGCGACGTCGTCGACCGGGATGAAGATGATCGCGTCCGGCTTGTCTTTTAGCACCTGATCGACCATCGCCTTCTGTTCGTCGACGTTATCGGGCTGGTTCGGCACCAGGTGGATCAGCTTCACACCCGCGGTGCGCGCGATCTGGTCGGAGGCAATGCGGAACGCCTCATAGGCGGGATTGGTGCGGTTTTTTGTGAAGACGGCGATGGTCATCTGGCTATCAGCCAGGGCGTAGCCAGCGAATAAGAACATTGATCCAGCAACCATCGCTTTCAGATATCGCATTGCCGCCTCCCGATAAGCGCCGTCACAGCCACAAAATCTTCTTCCGATAGTCGAGATCGGTCAGCAGCGGCTGCGCGGGCCCCTCGTGGAACACTGCGCCGCGCTCCAGCGCGAAGACGCGGTCGGCGAGCGCCAGAACCAGATCGAGATTGTGCTCGACGATCACGATGGAGATGTGCTGGCGCAATCTGTCGAACACCTTGAACAGTTCGAGGATCACCGCCGGCGCCAATCCCTCGAAGGGTTCGTCGAGCAGCAGGAGCTTGACGTTGCCCGACATCGCGCGGGCTACTGCCACCATCTGCTGCTCGCCGCCGGAGAGATAATCGGCTGCGACGTCCATGCGTTCGCGCAGGCGAGGGAAATATTCCAAAATCTGCGCCTCGTCCCACACCACGCCGTTGCTGCCGTCGGTCTTGCGGGCGAGGCGGCCGAGCGAGAGGTTTTCCCGCACCGTCATGCCGGCGAACAGGCCGCGGCCCTGCGGCACATAGCCGATGCCTGATCGCGCGATGTCGGGCGCGGGCAGGCGGGAGATGTCGGCGCCGGCATAGGCGATTTGGCCCGACGACAGCGGCACGAGGCCCGCGAGCGTCTTCAGCAGCGTCGACTTGCCGGCGCCGTTGCGGCCGAGCAGGGCGACGATCTCGCCCTCGCGCACGTCGAGCGTGGCGTCGTGCAGGATATGGCTCTTGCCGTAAAACGTGTTGACGCGATCGAAGCGCAGTACCGGTTCGGTACCCGCACCGACCCGTTGGCTGCTGGCGTGCTCGACCGCGGGGATGCCGGTGCCGGTATAAATCTGCTGCACCCGTGCGGTCGGCGCGCACGGCGTCGGGCGTGCCGGTCATCAGCACTTCGCCCTGGTTCATCACGGTGACGGTGCGGGAGAAGCCGAGCACGCGGTCGATGTCGTGCTCGACGATCAAAACCGGAATATTGGCGGCGATGTTCTTGACCAGGTTCGAGACGCGCTCGCGCTCGGCGGCGGCAAGGCCTGCCAGCGGCTCGTCCAACAGCAGCACCTGTGGCTTGGAGCCGAGCGCGATGCCGAGATCGACCAGCCGCTGTCCGCCATAGGACAGTTCGCCGCCCTCGATGGTCTCGATCCCTTCGAGGCCGAGGAATTTGATCAGTTCCGCGGTCTCGGTGTGGATGTCCTCGTAGTGATCGATGTCGCGCCAAAGGTCGAAGCGGCCGGCGTTCTGTGCCTGCAGCGACAGCCGCAGGTTTTCGTAGATCGACAGCCCCTTGAACAGATTGGTGATCTGGAACGAGCGCGCCAACCCCTGATGGCAGATCGCCTCCGAAGGCACACCCTGGATCTCGCGCCCGTTGAGCTTGATGGTGCCGGTATCGGTCGGATAGAGGCCGGAGACCAGATTGAACAGCGTGGTCTTTCCCGCGCCGTTCGGCCCGATCAAGGCATGGATTTCGCCGGCGCCGACCTTGAGGCTCGCATCGGTCACCGCGCGAATGCCGCCAAAACTCTTCGAGACGCCGCGCACGTCGAGCACGATGCCGTCGAGCGCTTTCGGCAGCAGGAAGGTCGGCAGCGGCAGGCCCTCATAGATTTTCCGGCGGCTCATCGCGGCCGATTCTTCCGGCGGCGGCCACCAGCGTTTTGAAAGCGTCGCCCAGATGCCGACGATGCCGCCCGGCGAATACAGCACGAAGGCGACGAAGACGAGGCCGAACCACAACAGCCAGTTCGAAGTCCAGATCGAAAGCAATTCGCGGAACAGGATGAAGAACAGCGCGCCAATCGCCGGCCCCAGCATGCTGCGCATGCCGCCGATCACGACAACCGCCAGCAGTTCGCCGGAGAAGGGAACGGAGACCGCTTCAGCCGAGACCAGGTAATTCTGGAATCCGATCAGCCCGCCGGCAAACCCGGTGACCACGGCGGAGATCACGAACACGCCGAGCTTGTAGCGCTCGACCGGATAGCCCTGGAACGTGGCGCGCAACTGGTTCTCGCGGATCGCCATCAGCACATGGCCGAACGGCGAGCGCACCAGCCGCAGCAGCAGATAGAGCACGCCGAGGCAGAGCACTGCGACGACGATGTAATAGTTCAGCGCATTGTCGAGACTAAACGGCCCGATACTGCCGCGCTTCAAGCCGCCGAGGCCGTCCTCGCCGCCGGTCACCGCGGTCCAGCGGAAGGCGATGGTGTAGGTCAGCGCCGACAGCGCCAGCGTCAGCAGCGAGAAGTAGACGCCGCGGCGGCGCAGGATGACGAAGCCGACGAAGGTCGCGACGATGGCGACGACGACCGCCGCCAGCAGCAGCGGCAGGAAGATGTCGTTGTTGAGCCAGTTGCGCTGGATCAGCCCCGCTGCATAGGCGCCGATGCCGAACCATGCGCCGTGGCCGAACGAGACGAGGCCGGTGTAGCCGATGCAGAGATTGAGCCCCATCGCGGCAATCGCGAGCGCCACCACCATGGTGCCGGTATTGAGCGACAGGCCCATCAGGTACAGCGCGAACGGCAGCACGATGACGGCAAGCGCGGCAAGCCACAGCGGGCGGTATTTGTCGGCGAAGCTGGTCGTCATTCGAACTTCTCGATACGTTCGCCAAGCAGCCCGCGCGGGCGCACCAGCAGCACCAAAAACATCAGTACGTAGATCGAGGCTTCGCCGGCGGCGGGTGCGAAATGAATGGTGATGCCTCTGATCACTCCGACCAGCATCGCCGCCAGCACCACGCCCCAGAAACTGCCGAGACCGCCGATCACGACCACGACAAAGGCGACCGTGATGATCTCGGCGCCCATCGCCGGATGCACGATCGTGATCGGGGCAAAGAACGCGCCGCCGAGCGCCGCCATGCCGACGCCGAGCATGACGATCACGGTCATGTAGGGCTGTAGCCGGATGCCGAGGGCGGCGACCATATCCGGCCGCTGGATGCCGGCGCGCACCACGCGGCCGAACGAGGTCTTGTGCAGCAGCAGCCAGACGCCGAGCAGGATCGCGACGACGACGGCGAGGATCAGCAGGCGATAGCGCGAGAACAGGAAGTCGCCGAGGAAGACCGAGCCACGAAAGCTTTGCGGGATCGCGGCCGAGATCGGCGGCGCGCCCCAGATGATCCTGATCGCCTGTTCGGTGACCATGGCGAGCCCGAACGTCACCAGCAGGCTCAGGATCGGATCGGCGTCGTAGAACCGCCGCAGGATGAAGCGCTCGAAGAGAATGCCGAGCAGGGCGACCGCAATCGGCGACAGCACCACCGCCGGGCCGAAGCCGAGATATTTCGTGATCTCGACGGAGATATAGGCGCCGAGCGCATAGAACGCGCCATGCGCCAGATTGACGATGCCGCCGACCGAAAAGATCAGCGACAAGCCGAGCGCGATCAGGAGGTAATAGCCCCCGAGCACCAGGCCATTCACCACCTGCTCCAGCAGAAATCCGAACTGCATGTGCGATCCGCGACCTTGAAACGCGCTTGAAAAGGAGACGGCGCCGGCTGTTGTGTGCCGGCGCCGCAACGCCAGTGTGCCCGACGCCCGAGTTCGGGCTTCTATGCCTTCATGTTGCAGGGATTCTGCGTCTTCGTCGGGTAGATCGATTCAAGTTCGGCGCTCGCGACCGGCACGGCGTCGCCGAGCACCAGCATGTCCCACTTGTCCTTCATCTCGCCCTTCGGCTTCACCGTGAAGGGATAGGCTTCCTGCACCAGCTGATGGTCCCAGGAGCGGAAATAGGCCTTGCGCCCCTTCATGATGTCGAATTGGGTCTGCTTCTCGAAATAGCCGATCAGCGCATCGCTCTCGGTCGATTTCGTCTCGGTGATCGCCTGTGCGATCGCCTTGAGCGTGATGTATTCGATCCAGGCGTGGTTTTCCGGCGGCTTGCCGTGCTTCTTGGTGAAGCTCTCGACGAACGCCTTCGAGGCCGGATTGTCCAGCGTGTGATACCAGACCGTCGGCCAGGTGCCGGAAAGATTGCCTTCGCCCATCGCCCAGGCGTCGCCGGTGTTGAGGTTGAAGCCGACCAGCGGGTAGGGCAGGCCGAACTCGGCATATTGCTTGACGAGGTTGGTGACCTGGTTGCCGGCGAGGTTGCAGCAGACGACGTCGGGTTTTGCCTGCCGCACCTTCAGCAGATACGGACTGAAGTCGGTAACGTCGGTCGCAATCAGCTCGTCGCCGATCAGGGTGGCGTCGTTGGCGCTGAAGAAGACCTTTGCGGCCTTCAGCAGGTCATGGCCGAAAATATAGTCCGCGGTCAGCGTGACGAATTTCTTGCCCTTCACCATGCCCTTCTGGCTGAGCGCGGTGCCGACGGCGTTGACCATCACGGTATTGGGAATGTCGCAGTGGAAGGAATAGCGATTGCAATCCTTGCCGCGCAGCGCGTCGGAGCGCGCGCCGGTGGAGAAGAACACCTTCTTGTTGCGCTCGGCGACCTGCATGATGGCCAGCGACGAGGCCGACGAGATTTCGCCAAACAATAGTGCGGCGCCGTCCTGCTCGATCATGCGCTGCGCCTTGGTCGCGGCGGTGGCGGGATTGACCGAGTCTTCCGACATCAGGTCGATTGGCTTGCCCATGATGCCACCGGACGCGTTGATTTCCTCGGCGGCCATCTTCACCCCGAGCTGGGCGTAGCTGCCGATCGCGCCCAGGAAGCCGGTCAGCGGCACCAGGTGGCCGATCTTTATCCGCGCGGCCTGCGCACTGAGGATGGCTGGAGATCCGATTGCGGAGGCGCCGGCAAAGGCGGCGCCGGCTTTCAACAAAGTACGTCGGCTGTAGCGGGTCATCACTGGTCTCCTCCCGGGGTACGTCGCGACGTTCTCTCTTCCGATTCCCGCTTATGCGACAATGTGAGAGACGTTCTTCTATTGTTGTAGGATATTTCCGGACGCGATGGTTTCTGTCAACGCCAAATGCGTCGCAGCCGCGTTCAGTCCGTTGGGAGAGGATCTAGCCGAAGCGGATCAGGAAGGTTTCGCCAGATTCCGCGCGCCGAATTCGGCCGACAGCCGGCCGGCGGCCGACTTGCACCAGTTTGGCGCGGCTCTGCAGCACCTGGTCGGTCATGCGCCAGATCGGGCCGGAGATGCCGAGCGCGCCGATCACTTCGCCGGTGAAATTATACACCGGCACCGCGACGCAGCGGACTTCCGCATTGAACTCGCCATCGTCGAAGGCGATCGCGCTGCGGCGGATCTCGGCGATATCGCGCAGCAGCACGGCGGGGTCGGTGATCGATTTTTTCGTCGACGGCTTCAGTTCGACCCGTTCGATAAAGCGCTTCAACTGATCGGGACGCAGCGAGGCCAGCATGATCTTGCCGAGCGCGGTGCAATGCGCCGGCCGAACCACGCCGACGCGGTCGGTCAACTGGAACGCGCCGGGCCCGCTGGTGCGGGCGATCACGACCACCGCGTCGCCCATGCGCACGGCAAAATGGCCGCTTTCGCCGCTCTCTCGCGACAAATCTTCCAGGATCGGCGTCGCCAGATTGACCATCTCGATCTCGTCGAGCGCGCTGGCCGCCAGCGCGAACAGCGGGCGGCCGACACGATAACGCTTCGAATCGCGCTCCTGCCTGAGATAGCCGAGCGAGACCAGCGTCTTGGCGAGGTGAAAGGTCGTCGAATTGTGCAGGCCGACCAGCTTGCTGAGGTCCGCCAGGCCAATGCCTTCGCGATGACGGGCGACTTCCTCCAGAATTGAAAACGCGCGGCCCAGCGACTGCACGCCGCCGCGCGCGCGCTCCTCGGCCTCGTCGTCAATATTGGGTTCGCTGGTGGGCACCAGCCTTGCGATCGAGACTTTGGCGACTGAAACCTTGCGCGAGGGGGCCTGCTTGTCGCTCGTCTTCGGCTTGGTGCGCGGTTTCACGGAATCAACTCTCCAGATTGGGCGAGGCGAACTCTATTCACGCCGTCCATGCCCGGCAAGCGTGCCGCGCAATGATAAAGCCGTCAGCCAAGAGCATACCACAATAGCAATTGACGTACAGCATTATGAGAAATAGGTTCGGACCCCGTCGCCTGCCGTGCGAGCAAGATGCGGGGGGCGAATTCGTTGAGCTGCAGGGAGAGAGTGAAACGATGTCGCGTAACATGCTCAACGGCGCCCAGGTCATCGTCGACTATCTGATCCAGGAGAAGGTGCCGCAGGTGTTCGGCCTGTGCGGCCACGGCAACATCCAGTTCATCGACGCACTGTACGAGCGCTCGTCCGACATCAAGACCATCTCGGTGCATCACGAGAGCGTCGCCGGCTTCATGGCCGACGTTTACTATCGCGTGTCGGGCCGGCCGACGGCGACCTTTACCTCCTGCGGACCGGGCTCGGCCAACCTGCCGATCTCGCTCGGCAACGCGTTTCTGGATTCGGTGCCGTTCCTGGCGGTGACCGGCAACGTGCCGACCAGCCAGTTCAACCGCGGCGCGTTCCAGGAATTGTACCGGCATTATCAGGCCGACTTCCCGTCGACGGTGCGCTCCTACTGCAAGAAGGTGTTTCAGCCGACGCGCGGCGAGATGGTGCCGCTGGCGGTGCGGCAGGCCTGGAAGACCATGACCAGCGGCCGCCCGGGTCCTGTGGTTCTCGACGTTCCCTTCGACGTGTTCATGGAGTCGGCCGCCGAGGAGGCGCCGAACGCGCAGGCCTGGAACGCCAACATATCGAGCCGTTGCGGCGCCGATCCTGAAGGCGTGGTGAAAGCCGTCGACATGCTGCTCGGCGCCGAGCGGCCGACGATCATCGTAGGCCAGGGCGTGCGCTATGGCGGCGCGGCGGAAGAACTTTTGAAGCTCGCGGAGCGCTTGCAGATCCCGGTCGCAGCCTCAGCCAGCGGCCTCGGTGCGATCGATTGCAATCATCCGCTGGCGCTCGGCCTCGTCGCGCGCGCCGGGCATTACCAGGCCAACCACGCGACGCGTCAGGCGGACGTGCTGCTGGCGATGGGGATGCGGTTCGACGACCGCACGTCGAGCTCATGGATCCCCGGCTATTCCTTCACCATTCCGCCGACGCGGCTGATCCATGTCGACATCGATCCCGAGGAGATCGGCCGCAACTATCCCGTAGCCCTCGGACTGATGGCCGACGTCCGCACCTTCCTGCGGCAGGTTCATGCCGAACTCGATCGCCGCGCGGACCTGACGAAGAAGGCCGATGCTCGGAAAAAATGGCTGGCGCAGATCGATGGCTACCGAAAGGAGTGGGACAAGTTCGTCGCGCCCGGATTTTCCGACGACACCACGCCGATCAATCCGCAGCGCGCCGCGCTCGAAATCGACAAGGCGCTGCCGGAGGATGCCATCCTCGTCAGCGACATCGGCGTGCATCACAACTGGCTGCTCGGCTTCTGCAAGCCGAAGCGCCCGGATTCGCTGATCGGCTCGATGGGATTCGGCCCGATGGGATTTGGCGTTGCCGGCGTGATGGGCGCAAAATTCGCCGCGCCCGACCGGCCCTGCGTATCCGTGTGCGGCGACGGCGCGTTCTTCATGCACGCCAACGTGCTGGGCACCGCGCTGGAATATAATCTGCCCGTGGTCTGGGTGGTCTGGAACAATTATGCCTATGCCTCGATCCGGGGCTTGCAGCGCGGCTATCTCGGCGGCCGGGAACTCGCGACCGACTTCCACGATCCCAACACCGGCGCGCGCTACAATCCGGATTTCGCCGCGATGGCGCGCTCCTGCGGCGTTGAGGGCGTGCGCGTCGATCGCGCCGGCGATCTCGGCGAGGCGATCCGCAAGGGCATCGCGGCCAACAAGCCCTATCTGATCGATGTCGATATCGCCGCAGACATCAATCCGGTTGGCGCGGGGGTGTGGGAATTGCCCGGGCTCGGCCAGAGCAAGCCCGGCATCGGCACGCGCTATCAGCCCGCCTGATCCACTGCCATAAGGAAATCTCATGTTGCTTGCAGGCAAGAAAATTGTCGTCGTCGGCGGTTCCTCGGGCATCGGTCTTTCGACCGCCGAAATGGCGAAGCGCGAAGGCGCCGAATTGATCATTGCGTCGCGCAATGTCGAGCGGCTTGACAAGGCCGCCGAGCAATTGAACGCGATCGCGATCCCAGCCGATGTCACCAGCGATGACAGCATTGCAAACCTGTTCCAGCGCTGCGGTCCCGTCGATCATGTCGTGGTGACGGCAGCACAGCTTCGCACCGGCCCGTTCAAGACGGTGGCAATGGAGGATGTGCGGGGAACGATGGAGGGGAAGTTCTGGGGCGCATGGCGCGTCGCGCAGCAAGCGCAAATCCGCGCCGGCGGTTCGCTGACGCTGGTGTCGGGTTTCCTCAGCGTTCGTCCGCGCCCGAATTCGGCGATCGTCAGTGCCGCCAACGGCGCGCTGGAATCGCTGGCAAAAGCGCTGGCGTTGGAACTGGCGCCGGTGCGCGTCAATTGTGTCTCGCCCGGCGTGATCGATACGCCGATCCGCGCGGCGATGCCGGAAGAGGCGCGGCGTGACATGCTGGCGAAGACCGCGGCGTCGCTGCCGGTGGGCCGCGTCGGCATAGGCGAGGACATCGCACGGCAAATTCTAGGTTTCATGGCGAACGGCTTCGCGACCGGTTCGATCGTCTATATCGACGGCGGCGCGCTGGTGATCTGACGAAAGGAGGCCTTCATGGCTTCGGAAAACAACGGCGCCTTCATCCGCAACATCGCCGAAGTGCCGTGGCGGGAATTCCCCAATCATTTCGGCGGCGCGCTGTCGAAACCACTGGTCATGCCGGAGACCGCGGGCTCGCGCCACATCGACTACCGGATCTCGATGTACCAGCCGATGGCGCACGTTGCGCGCCACAAGCATCTCGTGCAGGAGCAAATCTATCACGTGCTCGAAGGCGAGGGGCTGATGGAGATCGCGGGCAAGAACCATGTGGTGCGCAAGCACGACTTCATCTTCCTGCCGCCCGGCGTCGAACACGCGATTTCGAATTCGGGGCTGGTCGATCTGGTGTTTTTGGTGATCACCTCGCCGGTGACGGATGACGAAAAGCCGGTGTGAGGCACGCCCTACGGCCTTGCCGATCCCAGCAGCACCACGCCCCCAATCAAAATCGAGAACCACGAGGGAGAGCGAGACGAGCGACATGAGACCTCCGTGCCATCAGGCGCGAACAAAGATCTCGACATCTCCTCCTCTGGGCTTTTGTCCCTCGGGTGCTGCCGCGGGCTAGCGCGGTTTCCGCAACGCTCGGACCGCCGATGGCGATCTCGCCACCCGGAACCCTAGTTGCCACTCAGTCGATGGAGCCCTGATATCCATGGGAATCAGGCGTGGTCAATGCAAAATGTCATATTGCAGTTGCGTGATGCCGCGCGGAATCAGGCTGCCAGGTCCTGCAACAGCAGCGACGAGCCGCGAATCAGCACCTTGCGTCCCTTGGCGGTGATGACGGGAACCTGGTCGTGCACGACGGCGAGCCCGAGCGCGATCAGGCCGTCGATCGCAAAGCGGCTCAAGCGCGGCAGTTTTGCTGCCGGCGTCCGCAACGCTTTCAATGCTTCCCATTGGGATGGCGTCAGATCGTAGTCGAATTCTTCGTTCATGGTGCCTCGGCATTCTGCGGCGCTTGCCACAATTCTTGTGGCGCGTGATAGCGGCCGCACGTGAAGTTCGTGCGACCGTAACGAGTCGGTATCGCGACCAGCGACGATGTGCCGTCACATCATCGTGTCGTTTGAATCAATTGAATGTGTCGAATCACACAGAAGGGCCGACAAATACGCTGGCGCAGACCCGCGTGAACATAGGGCGCCAAAAAAAGCCGCCCAATGGCCGCAACCCTTAAGAGAAAGTTACTACCGGAACGTAAACGTCGTGGGACCGTAGAAACACGGTTGCTGCGCCGCGGATAGCGCGCACACGCAGGCATGATCTGACCTTCGTAGGGTGGGCAAAGCGCAGCGTGCCCACCATTTTCACGGCGAACTGGTGACGGATGGTGGGCACGTCGCTTCGCTCCTTTGCCCACCCTACGAATCTCATCCCCGCCTTACGCTGGCCCCGCCGTCCACCGGCAGCGTCACGCCGGTAATGAAACTCGCTTCATCTGACGCAAGGAACAGCGCGGCGTTGGCGACGTCCCAGCCGGTGCCCATCTTCTTGCGCAGCGGAACCTTGGCGTCGCGCTCGGCCTCGACCTCGGCGCGGCTCTTCTTGAACTCGCGCGCGCGGGTGTCGACCGCCATCGGCGTGTTCATCAGGCCGGGCAGGATGACGTTGGCGCGGATGCCGTATTGCGCATTCTGGTAGGCGAGCTGTTCGGTGAAGGCGATCATCGCCGACTTGGTCGCCTTGTAGGCTACATAGGGATAGGTGGTGATCGCGGCCATCGACGAGATGTTGATGATCGCGCCGCTGTTTTGCGCCCGCATGACCGGGATGACGTGCTTGGCGGCCAGCACGCAGCTCCTCAAATTGATCGCCACGCAGCGGTCGAACGCTTCCTCCGTGATGTCGAGCAGTTCGGCGTCGCCGCCGGACAGGCTGACGCCGACATTGTTGTGCAGGATGTCGATGCGGCCCCAGCGGGCTTTCGCATCCTCGACCATCGCCTTCAGCTCGGCGTTCTTGGTGACGTCGGCCTTGAACGCCGCCGCGACGCCGTCCTTGGCGGCGATCAGGTCGACCGTTTCCTGCGCGGAGGCCAGATTGTGATCGACGCACAGCACTTTTGCGCCCTCGCGGGCGAAAGTGAGGGCGGTGGCGCGGCCGTTGCCGATGCCTTCGCCGGGGCTTTGTCCGGCGCCGACGACGATGGCGACACGATCTTTCAGGCGCATTTCATTCCACTCCCGGGATCGGGTACTGTTTCAGTACCTCTTTGTAATAGGGTTCGTTGTCCATTTTCATCGTCGCCAGCACGCGGACGACGGCGCAGTAGAACGCAATGGTCAGCACGAGGTCGACCATGAGCTCGTCGGAGAGCTCCTTCTTGATCTCGGCGAAGGTCGCCTCCGACATCGCAAGCTCGCGCACCATCTCGCGGGCGCCGCGCAGGATGGCCTTTGCCAGCGGTTCGAGCTTGGAGGGCTTGCCCTCGGTCTCGGCCATCAGGGCGGCGATATCGTCATCGGTGACGCCGAACTCCCTGCCGATCTTCACGTGGTGGGTGAACTCGTACTCCGATTTTTCCATCCAGCCGACCTGGAGGATCGCAAGCTCGCGCAGGCGCGGGTCGAGCTTGCTCTTGAAGCGGATGTAGCCGCCGATGCCGTTGAAGGCGCGCGCCATGTCGGGCGAGTTCACCAGCAGCTTGTGCAGGTTCGTGTTGCGCTTGAGCATGTCGCGATATTCGGGGGCGACCTGGTCGGCTTCGAGATAGGGCAGGCGGGCCATTTTGTTGTTGTCCTTGTTGGCGATAGCGGGGTGGCTTGATTTAGCCGTAGAGCGCTTTGTGCTCCTGCTCGTAGTTGGCGTAGGAGTCCTTGATGCTCGCCATGTTGAGCAACATGGTGGCGACCGGCTTGTCGTCTGCAGCGAATACCGTCGTGCGGATCCACGCGCTTTCGGTGCGGCGGCTGCCACTCAGCGCCACGATCTCGCGCTCGGTGGTGTAGGTCTCGCCCGGGAATAACGGCCCGCGCAGCAGGCGGATTTCCTGATCGGCGAACAGCCCGACCGCCGGTCCGCGGATCGGCAGCCTGTCCTCGCGCGCGCGGTATTGAAACAGCACGCTCAGCATCTCCATCGGGATGATCGCGCGGCCCCAGGGGTTCAGCTCCTGCGAATAATAAGCCGAGGGCTCGGTGATGACCTTCAGCTTCTGCGCCAGCGAAAACGGATAGAGGTCGCCCATGTTCTGGTCGAAATCCATCTTGACCGTCTGGCGAGTCGTCTTCATGCCGACCTTGAGGTCGGCGAGGATGACGGGATCGGCGAGCGGTTTCAGTTCGCCGAGCCGCCGGTGCAGCGCGGTTTCCGACCCATCGCCGCCGACCGAGGCGGTGCCGCGCAAGATCTCGGTGCCATCGCGCTTGGTCATGCCGATCGCGCAGACCCTCTCGCCCGGCTTCGGCTTTTCGATATTGGCCTGCACCTCCTCGCCCTCGAAGGCGGGGTTGCGGTAATGCGCCGACAGGCAGCCGGTCTCGAACCAGGCCTGGCCCCAGATCCGTTCGCCCAGCGGCGCGAACTGGCTGAAATGGGTCGGGCCTTCGATCGTGCCGCCCTGAAAGCCGAGCTTTTGCGCGGTCGCATCGTCGTGGATCGAGGCGTGGGAGTCGTAGACCTGCGCGTGCAGCATCTGCTTCGGGCTGCGCCACGGACCCACGAGCAGATTGTCGCGCTCCGATAGCTCGGTCGTGAACGCCGGCTCCGTCATCCCTGGTGTCTCCCTTTGCGGCGCAGCGTTTCAAAGAAGACGGAATTCGGCAAGAGCGATCCACAGGGGATGAGTTATGTCCTGCGGCCATGAATTCACGCTGGGCACGCATAGCAAAACCGGTGCATTCTGTTCACAATTAGACCGGTTCAAAAGCGGCACGGCTGATAGCGCGACGGGGAGTCTCTCAATGGCGTTGATGGAAGTTGGGCTGGACGACAAATATCGTCTGGATGCGAAGCGCATATTCCTCTCCGGTACGCAGGCGCTGGTCCGATTGCCCATGTTGCAGCGCGAACGCGACCGCGCGGCGGGGCTCAACACCGCCGGCTTCATCTCAGGCTATCGCGGCTCGCCGCTCGGCATGTACGACCATGCGCTGTGGCGCGCCAAATCCTTCCTCAAGCAGCACGACATCGAGTTCGCACCCGGTCTCAACGAGGATCTGGCGGCCACCGCCGTGTGGGGCAGCCAGCAGGTCGGCATGTTTCCCGGCGCCAAGGTCGATGGCGTATTCGGTATCTGGTACGGCAAGGGCCCCGGCGTCGACCGCTCGATGGACGCGCTCAAGCATGCCAACTCGGCGGGCACTTCGCCGAACGGCGGCGTGATTGCGCTGGCGGGCGACGACCATGGCTGCCAGTCCTCGACGCTGGCGCACCAGAGCGAGCAGGTGTTCGCCGCCGCCTTGATGCCGGTGGTCAATCCGGCGACGCTGCAGGATTATCTCGATCTCGGCATTTTGGGTTTTGCGCTGTCGCGCTACTCCAGTTGCTGGGTCGGCTTCAAGGCGATCTCGGAGACGGTCGAAAGCTCGGCCTCGATCGTCAGCGACCCTGATCGTATCAAGATCATCATGCCCGATGATTTCGAGATGCCGCCCGGCGGTCTCTCGATCCGCTGGCCGGATGCGCCGATGGATCAGGAGCGGCGGCTGCACGGCCCGAAGATGCAGGCGGTGGCGGCGTTCGCCCGCGCCAACCGTTTCGATCGCATCGTGCTGGATTCGAAGCCGGCGCGGCTCGGCATCATGGCGACCGGCAAGGCCTATCTCGACCTCCGGCAGGCGCTGGTCGATCTCGGCATTACCGACGCCGAAGCGCAGGCGCTCGGACTGCGCATCTACAAGGTCACGCTGACCTGGCCGCTGGAGGAATCCGGCGCAAAGGCGTTTGCCGAAGGTTTGCAGGACGTGCTGGTGGTCGAGGAGAAGCGCGGGTTCATCGAGGACCAGCTTCTGCGCATACTTTATAATGTCGACGCGTCGCGGCGGCCCTCGGTGGTCGGCAAGCGCGACGAGACCGGCGCGATGCTGCTGCCGAGCGAGGGCGAACTGACCCCGACCATGGTGGCGGCGGCGGTGGTGGCGCGGCTGCGCCGGCTCGGCCACCGCAGCCCGGCGCTGGAGCAGCGTCTCGCCAAGCTCGAAGCGTTCGACCGGCCGGCGGAGGGTACCGCCGCGGCCAAACTGCAGCGCACGCCGTACTTCTGTTCGGGCTGTCCGCACAACACCTCGACCAAGATCCCAGAGGGCAGCCGCGCCATGGCCGGCATCGGCTGCCACGGCATGGCGTTATCAGTGCCGAACCGCCGCACCCAGACGATCTCGCATATGGGCGCCGAAGGCGTCACCTGGATCGGGCAGGCGCCGTTCACCAGCGAACAACACGTATTCCAGAATTTGGGCGACGGCACCTACACCCATTCCGGCCTGCTGGCGATCCGCGCGGCGGCGGCGTCCGGCGTCAACATCACCTACAAGATCCTTTATAATGACGCGGTGGCGATGACCGGCGGCCAGCCGGCCGAAGGCGGGCTGACCGTCTCGCAGATCGCGCACCAGGTGTCGGCCGAAGGCGCCAAGCGCCTCGTCATCGTCTCCGACGAACCGGAGAAATATCCCAGCAATTACTTCCCCTCAGGGGCGACCGTTCATCATCGCCGCGAACTCGATGCGGTGCAGCGCGAGCTGCGCGAGGTCAAGGGCCTCACGGTCCTGATCTACGACCAGACCTGCGCGGCCGAAAAGCGCCGCCGCCGCAAGCGCGGCCTGTTTCCGGATCCGGACAAGCGCATCTTCATCAACGAGCGCGTCTGCGAGGGCTGCGGCGATTGCTCGACGGCCTCCAACTGCGTCTCGGTGCAGCCGCTGGAGACCGAGTTCGGCCGCAAGCGGCGGATCGACCAGTCGAACTGCAACAAGGACTTTTCCTGCGTCGAAGGCTTTTGCCCGAGCTTCGTCACCGTGCATGGCGGCAAGCTGCGCAAGGCCGACCGCTCGGCCGCCGATCCGAAGGCGCTGTTCGCCGATCTGCCGATGCCGACGATCCCGGCACTCGACGGCGCCTACAATATCCTCGTCACCGGCATCGGCGGCACCGGCGTCATCACCATCGGCGCGCTGCTCGGCATGGCCGCCCATGTCGACGGCAGGGCGTGCTCGACGCTCGACTTCACGGGACTGTCGCAGAAGAACGGCGCGGTCATGAGCCATGTCCGCATCGCGCCGTCGGCGGATGATCTCGCCAATGTCCGTATCGGACCCGGCAGCGCCAATCTCATCCTCGGCTGCGACATCGTGGTGGCCACCAGCGTCACGGCGCTGAGCCGTGCCGAGCGCGGCGTGACCCGCGCCGTCGTCAATGCCGACCTGCTGCCGACCGCAAGCTTCGTGATCGACCCGGATATCGATTTCGAGGCCGGCACGATGCGGGACGCGCTCAACGAGGCGGTCAGCGCGACCGACCTCGACATTCTCGACGCCAACGGGCTCGCCACCGCGCTGATGGGCGACAGCATCGCCACCAATTCCTTCATGCTCGGCTTTGCGTTCCAGCGCGGCGCGATCCCGCTGTCGCTGGAGGCGATCATGAAGGCGATCGAGCTCAACGGCGCGGCGATCGAGATGAACAAGCTCGCCTTCTCCTGGGGCCGGCTCGCCGCCCACGATCTGCAGCGCGTCGTCACGGCGGCCCGCTTCAAGAATTCGGGTGCCGCGCCGGTCAAGCGGACGCTCGACGAGAGCATCGCTCTCCGCGCCGGCATCCTGACCGACTATCAGGACGAGGCCTATTCGAAGCGTTATCTGGCGGAAGTCGAGCGCGTTCGCGCCGCCGAAGCCAAGGGTTCGCCCGGTTCGCATGACCTCACCGAAGCCTTCGCCAAAGGCCTGTTCAAGCTGATGGCCTACAAGGACGAGTACGAAGTCGCCCGGCTTTACACGGACGGCGAGTTCGGCAAGGCGCTGAAGGAACAGTTCGACGGCGATCCCAACGTCAAGGTCAGCCTCGCGCCGCCGCTGCTGGCGAAGCGCGACAAGCTGACCGGTCACCTGCGCAAGCGCGAGTTCGGTTCCTGGATCTTCCGCGCGTTTGACCTGCTGACGCGGTTCAAGTTCCTGCGCGGAACGGCGTTCGATCCGTTCGGCTATACGGCCGAGCGGCGGATGGAACGGGCGTTGCCGGGCGAATATGGCGCGATGATCTTCCGCCATCTCGATCAGGCGAAGCCGCAGGACTGGCCGCGTCTGGTAGCGCTGGCGAAGTCGGCGGAACTGGTGCGCGGCTACGGCCACATCAAGGAAGTCAGTGTCGCCAGGTTCCGCGGGGAATGCGCGCGGCTGGAAGCCACGATCGGCCAGCCGGTGGCACAGGCGGCCGAATAGGGGCGCTCCTCCGGCGGGTGTACTTTTCCACAGCCGGGTTTGCGTATCGACAACCTTCTGACCGGGAACGGCTGGAATTGTCCGGCCGGCTTCCTACATCATGGCTTCAGTTTCACCTTTGGTTGATTTCGGGAGGCCAGCGATGGGCCTGAAAAATGCTATTGCGGCATTGCTTTGCACGGGGCTCCTGATCTCGGGTGGCACCGCGCTGGCGGACGAATATCGCGCCGGCCAGTTCCTCGGTCTCGATCTTCCCCAGGCCGTGCTCTCGCCGAAGCGGCTCGGCCCGGAGACGCAATTCGCTCCGGTTCGGATCGAGGCGCGAAGCGACAGCCGGCCGGTGAAGACGGAACGCGTGGTGGTGGCAAAGGAAGCCGCGCCCAAGCCGCAGATCGCGGAGGAGCGTGTCGAGAAGCCGCGCGCAGAGAAGCCGCGCGTCGCCGCCCGCACCAAGCTGGCGCGCGCCCGCAGCAACCCGCTCGACGCCCAGGCGCGCGACACGCGCATCCAGAAATGGCCGTGCACGTCCGGCGGCATTTGCGGCTGGCAGCGTGCACATCAGGCGGCATCTGCGCTGTCAGAACTAGCTCATGGCTCGAGGATGGGCGCGAAAGCGCCGTCTCGAACCATGTGGCCCGGCTGGTGCCATTCATCCTTCGAGACGTTTGCTTCGCAAGCTCCTCAGGATGAGGTCGGACACCTTCCGATTTCCACGTCATCCACCTGTCGTAAAACCTTCGGCCCACATTCAAATTGCTCGGGCACACCGTCGTCATGAATTGACGAGGGTGCTTCGATGCCGATTGCGATACGCGCCGGGCAAACGCTTAGCCGGCGTCAATGCTGGTCCGCTCCGCCGCGACGTGCGCCGTGGCCGGTCTCGGCAGCCTCGCCAGACCGTATCTCAGCCGCGCCGCCGACCGGCCGCTCATCACGAGCGGCATTCAATCCGGCGACGTCTCGGCCGACTCCGCGGTGATCTGGGCGCGCGCCGACCGTCCGGCGCGGATGCAGGTCGAGTGTTCGACGCTCGAGAGCTTCAGGACCATCATTCGCGCGGCATCCGCCGACGCGTTGCCGGACAGCGATTTCACCTCGAAGGTTCTGCTCGACGGTCTGCCGGCCGGGCAGGACATCTTCTATCGCGTGCGGTTCGAGACATCGACGGGAGCGGCATCGCCGGCGAGACGCAGCTCGGGCATTTCCGCACCGCGCCCACCGCGCGGAGCAACATATCGTTCGCCTGGTCGGGCGATACCGCGGGGCAGGGCTGGGGCATCGACGAAAGCCGTGGCGGCATGCGGACTTACCGCACCATGCTCGACAACCGTCCGGACTTCTTCATCCATTCCGGCGACCACATCTATGCGGACTGTCCGGTGGAGCGGGAATTGAAACTGCCCGATGGTGATGTCTGGCGAAACATCGTCACCGAAGAGAAATCCGTCGTCGCCCAAACCCTCGATCAGTTCCGCGGCAACTACAAATACAACTGGCTCGACCCAAACTTTCGCGCCTTCCATGCCGCCGTGCCCTTGTTCGCGCAATGGGACGATCACGAGGTGACCAACGACTGGGCGCCGGTCGGCACCGCCGACGAGACCGGCTATGCCGAGGACGGCAGTTCGCTGCTGGTGGCGCGGGCGCGCCGCGCGTTCCACGAATTCATGCCGATGCGCGCGGTGCCTGCGCGGGACGGCCGGATCTATCGCAAGATCGCCTACGGCCCGCTGCTCGACATCTTCATGCTCGATATGCGCAGCTACCGCGATTCCACCTTCAACCAGCGCGACGACCAAAGCGAGGCCTGCATCCTCGGTGCGGCGCAACTGGCCTGGCTGAAGCGCGAACTGGTGGCGTCGGATGCGACCTGGAAAGTGATCGCCGCCGACATGCCGATCGGCCTGTTCAGCGAGGACGGCATCGCGCTCGGCGACGGTCCGCCGGAGCGGCGCGAGCACGAGATCGCCGATTTGCTGTCGTTCATGAAGCGCGCCGGCATCCGCAACACGGTGTGGCTGACCGCCGACATGCATTACACGGCGGCGCACCATTACGATCCGAACCGCGCGGTCTATCAGGATTTCGAACCGTTCTGGGAGTTCGTCTCCGGCCCGCTGCACGCCGGCACCTGGGCGCCGGCCCCGCTCGACAATACGTTCGGGCCGAAGGCGATGTTCCAGAAGGGCTGCAGCGGCGAAAATCTCGCCCCCTGTTTCGGCATGCAGTTTTTCGGTCGCGTCGACATCGACGGCAAGACCGAAGTGATGACCGTGACACTGAAGGACGTCGACAACCGCGACCTCTGGTCGGTCGATATCGAGCCCCGTCCGGACGCGCGGCCCGGCCGCATCATGGCGCAGCATATCTGACGCCTTCGATCGCGCGACCGCCGGCGCGGAATCCGTCGCAACCTTCCATGTTCGCGCCGCAGTGTTTGGCTAGGTTTGCGCTTGCCAAGGCGTGGCTTGAAAATTCGCATCCGAAAGTTGCGTTAGTTCTTGAAGGAGGCGCAGCGGTGGCGCACAATTCACCTGTCCCGCCCGACCGGAGCCCCGCCATGTTCGTCGCCGACAGCAAGCGCCTGACCTATCAGGGCGCCAAGAAGATCATGGCGACGGCGGTGGAATTGGCCGGTCAGGCCAACGTCGCGATTGCCTGCGCCATCGTCGATGCCGGCGGGCATGTCATCCTGATCGAACGGATGGACGGCGGCCGCTTCCATACCGTGCACTCCTGTACCACCAAGGCGGTTTGCGCCGCATCGAACCGTCGCCCGACCACGGCAAAGGGCGCGGCCGGCCAGGACCTCGACGTGGCGCATGCGATCGGACTGGCGCTCGCCGCCGGACCGGAACGCTGGACGGCGATGGAAGGCGGCGTGCCGGTGCTGGTCGGCGGCGAATGCATCGGCGGCGTCGGCGTCAGCGGCGGCGATTGGGAGACGGATCTGCGGATCGCCAAACTGGCCGTCGAGTCGATCGGCGCGAAGTGGGAATGACACCGTAGCGACGGAAGCCAGCTCGGTGATCACAAGGTCTTTGGAGTGCAAAGTCTTTGGAGCGCAAAGCCTTTGGAGCGTAAAGCCTTGGGGAGTGCAAAGTGATGAGTGCCGATCCGCTTCGCGTCGCCTGCATTGGCATGGGATGGTGGTCCGACGTTCTGGCCGATGCCATCCAGCGTTCCGGAAAACTCGAGATCCGCGGCTGCTACACCCGGTCCGAGGACAAGCGCAAGAACTTCGCGGCAAAGTATCACTGCCGGGCGGCGGAGAGCTATGAGGCGCTGCTGGCCGATCGCGAGATCGAGGCGATCATCAACACGACGCCGAACGACGTGCATCTGGCGACGACCCGTGCTGCCGCGGCCGCCGGCAAGCACGTCTTTCTCGACAAGCCGATCGCCAACAGCATCTCGGACGGCCACGCCATCACCGAGGCCTGCCGCAAGGCCGGCGTAGTGCTGGCGCTCGGCTACCAGCGGCGGCGCGAGAGTCATTTCCGCCATGTCAGGCAGCAAATCGACGCCGGCCTCTTCGGCAAGCTCGTCAACGCCGAGGCGAACATCAGCCGTGACCGCCTCGGCAAGGTCGATCTGTCCTCCTGGCGCTACCAGGCCGCGGGGATGCCGGGCGGTGTGATGCTGCAGATCGGGATCCACTACATCGACGTGCTCGCCTATCTGATCGGGCCGGTCCACGCGGTGCGCGCGCAGTCGGCGCAACTGGTGCTGCCCGGCGACAATCCCGATGTCGCGAGCCTGATCCTGCAGCACGAGGGCGGCGCGCTCTCGACGCTGAACGCAAGCTACGCCTCGGCGTCCGAATATTACCTGATGAACGTCTACGGCAAGGACATGACGGCGCTTTACGATCTGCACAACGGGCTGCGGCTGCTCAAGCGCGGGGAAAGCCAGCCGGTCGCGGTACCGTGCCCGAATAACGATACGCTGGTCGAGGAGCTCGAGGAATTTGCCGCGGCGGCGCGCGGGCAGGGCCAACACGAAGTCGGCGGCGAGGAGGCGACGCGGTCGCTCGCGGTGGTACGCGCCGGGATCCTTTCGGCGCGCGAGGGGCGGGCGGTGGAAGTCGCGGAGATATTGAACGGCGACGGAAAGATGTGACGGCGCAGCAGCCAGGAGGGAGCGCGCGTGATGAAACCTGGCATGTCTGGAAAGTTTTTGCGGTTGCGATGATCTCGGTTGGAGGCTTGGCCGGCATCGCCGGGGAAGTCCGCGCGCAGGACTACCCCTCCCGGGCGATCACGGTGGTCGTGCCGTTCCCGCCCGGCGGCGCCAGCGACGTCGTGGCCCGCATCGTCACCAACCAGATGTCAAAAATCCTCGGCCAATCCATCATCATCGAGAACGTCAGCGGCGCCGGCGGCACCGTCGGCAGCGCCCGCGTTGCCGCTGCCGCGCCCGACGGCTACACGTTGCTTGCGGCGGCGATGGGTTCGCATGTCGCAGCGCCCGTGCTCACGCCGAACCTCAAATATGATCCAATTGCCGATTTCGTGCCAATCGGTCTTACCGCCCATTCCCCGGCGGTGCTGATCGCGCGGAAGGATTTCCCGGCCAACGACCTCAAGGAATTCGTCGCAACCCTCCGGCAACGGGGCGATGGAGTGAAGCAGGCCCATGGCGGCATCGGCGCGTCCTCGCATATGGCATGCCTGATGTTCACAGCTGAAATCGGCGCGAAGCCGGCGCTGGTCGCCTATCGCGGTTCAGGCCCGGCATTGAACGATCTGGTCGGGGGCCACGTTGATTTCATGTGCGAGCAGTCGGTCAGCGTGGTGGAGTCGGTTTTGGCCGGCTCGGTCAAGGCCTACGCGGTCTCTGCGGCGAAAGGCCTCGAAACGCTGCCGAACGTTCCGACCGCGAAGGAGGCCGGCATCAACTACGAAATGAGCGTGTGGGCAGGGCTGTTTGCCCCCAAAGGCGTTTCGCCCGACATCATCGCCCGGCTTTCCGATGCGCTCGACCGGGCGCTCGATGAGGATATGGTGCGCGAGCGGATTGCACAGCTCGGCGGCGCGATACCGCCAAAGGACGAACGCACCCCCGCGACCTTCGATCGTTTTGTTCGCTCCGAGATCGCACGCTGGTCACCCATTCTTGCCGCGGCCGGAACGGCGAAATGAAGGTCATGCGCCGCGCGAAGCCGGCTCAGGGCCTCGTCATGAGATAACCGATCCCCACCATCAGTACGGACAGCAGCAGGGCTATGGAGAGCACCGCCACCGCAATTCCCAGCAGTCCATGGTTGTCCAGCCATCGTTGCAACGCCCTGGCCATCATTTCTACTGACCCGATCTTGATTTGCCCCGCACCCTGCGGGCAGGCTATTCAATAACGATCTATCCCCCTCAATGAAATACCCGTTGAAGCGGCCTGTGCCAGGCATTCGCCTGTTTTCCCCGTCCCGGAGTCATCATGGAACATCTGCAAACCCAGAATCTGCCAGCTGGTGGCATAAGCCTGCCCAGGCTCGGGCTCGGCACCTTCCGCATGCAGGGCGACACCTGCCGCACCGCGGTCGAAAGCGCGCTGGGGCTCGGCTACCGGCATCTCGACACCGCCGAGATGTACGGCAATGAGGAGCCGATCGGCGCGGCGATTGCCGCCTCCGGCGTTGCCCGCAAGGACCTGCATGTCACCACAAAAGTCTGGAACGAGAATTTGGCGCCGGAGGCCATCCGCCGCGCGTTCGATGCGTCGCTGAAGAAGCTCCGGCTCGATCACGTCGACCTCTATCTCGTGCACTGGCCGGCGCCGAAGATGAATCTGCCCGCCATGTTCGAGACGCTGATGAAGCTGAAGGAGGAGGGCCGCACCCGCGCCATCGGCGTCGCCAATTTCAACATTGCGCTCCTGAAGACGGTGGTCGAGGAAATCGGCGCCCCGATCGCGTGCAACCAGGTCGAATACCACGTCATGCTGGACCAGACCCGGTTGCGCCAGTTTCTTAACGAGAAGTCGATTCCGCTGGTCGCCTATTGTCCGCTGGCGCAGGGCAGGGTGGCGTCCGATCCCGCGCTTGCGGCCATCGGGCGCAAGCACAATGCCACCGCGGCGCAGGTCGCGCTGAAATGGCTGCTCGATCAGGATGGCGTCGCCGCGATTCCCAAGGCCTCGCGTGCCGAAAGCCAGCAAGCCAATCTCGGCGCGCTCGCCGTCAAGCTGGACGACGCGGACCGAAAGGCCATCGCGGCCTTGCCCAAGGACAGGCGCTGCGTAAATCCCGGCTTCGCGCCGGCGTGGGATTGATGGAAGCCGGTCGGTGAAGTTCCTGCCTGCGGTGAATTCGGATCGCAATCTTGGCCCGTACTGGTCCGAGGGATTTGCGATCCACGAGCCGTGGATCGATGAAGATCACCTCGCGGCCGTTCGAAAGGCCATTGAAGCGCTGCACCGGCGCGCGCTCGGCGGCGAGAGCGAACTGGCCGAACAATGTGTTTTCGAGAAGAACCTGCCCGCCGCGAAACGTGGAGGCCGTGCGGTCGACCCTTCCGAGAACGCCGTCTTTATCCTGTCGGACCCGTCACGTTTCGATCCGACATTCCTGAGCATCTTTGCGCAAGCGCCCCTCATTCGGTTGGTCAAGGAGGCGCTCGAAACGGATGAGGTGGAGATCCATTTCGCCAACATCACAACCAAATCCCCCGCCATTGGCAGCGGCATCAGCTGGCACCGCGATTTTCCAAATAGCTACATCTGTCCGGAGAGCCCGCAAATGCTGCGGACGATGATTTGCATCGATGGCATGGACGAAGAGAATGGCGCCACGCATTTCGTGCCCGGAACGCATCTCGACAACACGGCGGCCTCGGACGTGTCTCCAACCGATGCCCGGATCGTAAAGGCCGTCTGTGCCCCGGGCGCCGTCGTCGCCATACATCCTCTGGTGCTGCACGGCGGTTCGCCGAACTTCTCGTCGAAATGGCGGCGGAATATCGTGATCCAGTGGGGAAAGCGTGGCGAACGCTTGGTGCCTGGCCCGCGTGAGTCCATTACCGGGACGAGCGGTGCCGAGCTGGCGGCCCGCGCGCTGGTCTCCAGCGAAGTTAAGATATTTTCTGGGTCAGCCCGCGAAAGGCTTCCGGACTGGATGCCGCGGGCAAAGAAGTCCACCACGGCCTTGCCGAAGGCCGAACGGTATGCGAATCCCGGCTCCGGGCTGGCCCGCGGGGTAATTCTTTTCCGCCGGCCGGAATTCGGGTTTTTGCTACACACGGGCGCGGCTCCAGTCCATACTGGATCGCATCAAAGGGAGGTCTAAAAATGCGTGAAGCTGTCATCGTTTCCTATGCACGTACCGGGCTGGCAAAGTCCGGCCGCGGCGGATTCAACATCACCCCGCCGATGGCGCTGGCGGGCCACGCCATCAAGCACGCCGTGGAGCGCGCCGGCGTCGACAAGGAATATGTCGAGGACTGCTATCTCGGCAATTGCGCGCATGGCGCACCGAACATCGGCCGTCAAGGCGCGCTGCTCGCCGGCCTGCCGAAGTCGACCGCCGGCGTGTCGGTGAACCGCTTCTGCTCCTCGGGCCTGCAGACCATCGCGATGGCCGCCAACTCGATCCGCTCGGACGGTTCCGACTGCATCGTGGCCGGCGGCGTCGAGAGCATCTCGATCCCCGGCGGCGGCTCGCCCAAGGAATCGATCGATCCGGACCTGCTCAAGGTCGCGCCCGACATCTTCATGGCGATGATCGACACCGCCGATATCGTCGCCGAGCGCTACAAGGTCAGCCGCGAATACCAGGACGAGTATTCGCTGGAATCGCAGCGCCGCATGGCGGCCGCCCAGCAGGCCAACAAGTTCAAGGACGAAATCGTCCCGATGAAGACCAAGATGAAGGTGGTCGACAAGGCGACCAAGGCCGAGAGCATCGTCGACTACGTCGTCGATCGCGACGAGTGCAACCGGCCGGAAACGACCATGGAAGGCCTCGCCAAGCTCGAGCCGGTCAAGGGCCCCGGCAAATCCGTCACCGCCGGCAATGCCAGCCAGCTCTCGGACGGCGCGGCCGCCGTCGTGCTGATGGAAGCCAAGGACGCTGAGAAGCGCGGCCTCAATCCGCTGGGCCGCTTCGTCGCCTGGGCGTCGGCTGGCTGCGAGCCGGACGAGATGGGCATCGGGCCGATCTTCGCCGTGCCGAAACTGTTGAAGCGCCATGGCCTGAAGATCGACGACATCGATCTCTGGGAGCTCAACGAAGCCTTCGCCAGCCAGTGCCTCTATTCGCGCGACAAGCTCGGCATCGATCCCGAGAAGTACAATGTCAACGGCGGCTCGATCGCGATCGGCCATCCCTTCGGCATGACCGGCGCGCGTCTCACCGGCCACATCCTGCAGGAAGGCCGCCGGCGCAAGGCGAAGTGGGGCGTCGTCACGATGTGCATCGGCGGCGGCCAGGGCGGCGCGGGCCTGTTCGAAATCTACAGCTGAGAGCTTCGGCGCAGTTCACGCGCGACACGACCGATGCAACAACAGAAATGGCTCCGCGAGGAGCCATTTTTCGTTAGATGCGTACGAACGACGAAAAGCCCTGTTCTGATCCGATCAGAACAGGGCTTCTGCGTGTTTATAGCTTAGTGATAGTGCTTCTTGATGACCACGACCCGGTCGCGATGACCATGGCGCCATCCGCGATGGTAGCCGCGGTCGCGATGGCCGCGGAATTCGGCGCGAGAGCCGTAGCCGCGATGATGATCGCCGTGATAGCCGCCACCGCGCTTGATTACGACGGTCTGCGCGCTTGCAATCGACGGCGCCGCGATGATGAGTGCGCCGAGGGCGGCGATAACGAGTCCAAACTTCTTCATTAGTTCCAGTCTCCTCAATTGATCGGGGATAGAACTTCACCGCGGGGTGATCGTTCCCGAGCAACTCGAAGAGATTTCTGAATGGTTATTCAGATACTCTTGGTTGCAGCTTAGTAGCTTCGTAGGATGGGTTGAGCTCTTCGCGAAACCCATCAAAATCCTGGCGCGAAGACATGATGGGTTTCGCTGCGCTCCAACCCATCCTACGCACCGCGTGCCCACTCAGGCAAAATCGGTCTCCCGTGGGCCACTGCACGCCCTGCTTGCGGAACGCCCGTGCCCGGCGCATCATCGATGCATAAAAAATCATATCGGGGGGAGTGCTGCGATGACCGGATTTTCACGCCGTGATTTTCTTAAAGTAACGGGATCGGCTGCGGTCGCCGCCGCATCCAGCGGCGCCCATGCCGCGATGGGACCGAACGACAAGTTCGACCTCGTCATCAAGGGCGGCGACGTGCTCGACCCGAGCCAGCAGCTCAGGGGCAAGCGCGACATCGGCATCCGCTGGGGCGTGATCGAGGCCGTCGAGAATGATATCCCGGCGGCCCGTGCCGCCAAGACCATCGACGCATCAGGCAAACTGGTGACGCCCGGTCTGATCGACCTGCACTCCCACGTCTACCCCTACGGCTCGGCGATCGGTATTCCCGCCGACGAACTGGTGCAGGCGCAGGCGACCACCACGGTGGTGTCGGCGGGCGATGCCGGCGTCAACAATCTCGCTGCGCTGCGCCGCTACATCGTGGCGCAATCGCGGGCGCGGATTTACGCCTTCGTCCACATCGCCAATAACGGTCTGTCCGGTTTCCCGGTAGCCGAGCTCTACAACATCGACTATGCGCAGGTGGAAGCCTGCGCGATGGCGCTGGCCGAAAATCCGGATTTCCTGCTCGGCGTAAAGGTGCGGATGTCGGAGAACGTCATTGCCAAGCATGGCACCGAGCCGTTGAAGCGCGGCATCAAGGCCTGCGAGATGTGCGGCTGGCCGGCCAAGATGATGGTGCATATCGGCGGCGTCGAAACCAAAGAGCTGATGTCGGAGATTCTCGACCTGCTGCGGCCGGGCGACGTGCTGACGCATGCCTATTCCGGCGCGCCGAACATCGCCGGCGCCTTCACCAACATCGTGCAGGATGGAAAACTGCTGCCGGCGGCATTGTCCGCCAAGCAGCGTGGCGTGATGTTCGATGTCGGCCATGGCGGCGGCAGTTTTGACTTTACGGTGGCGGAGGTGGCGATAGCAGGCGGCTGCGGGCCCGATACGATCTCCTCCGACATCCACGTCTTCTCCGGCAATACGCCGGGCATGCCCTATCTGCCGAACGTCATGAGCAAGTTCATTCCGCTGGGCTATACGGTGGAGCAGGTGGTGGCGATGGCAACCACGGCGCCAGCCAAGATCATCAACCGCGCGCCAAAAATCGGCACGCTGCAGATCGGCGCGCCCGGCGATGTGTCGATCATGGAACTGGTGGAGGGGCAGACCTCGTTCGTCGACACCCGCAACAACAAGCGCGAGGGCAAGTTGCTGCTCAAACCCGTGCAGACCGTGATCAACGGCGTGCCGTTCGGCCGGCCGTATCAGGCGCCGTTCGCGGTGCGGTAATCAAACTGACTGCCGCTGCGTTCTGATATCCCCGACGATGTCGGCAATCACCGCGCCCATCACCAGCGCGCCGCCGGCGAGTACCCGCAGCGTGGGATACTCGCCAAATCCCACCCATATCCAGAACGGCATCAGCGGCGTCTCCAGCGTTGAGATCAGCGCCGCCTGGCCTGATGGCAGCAGGCGCGAGCCGAGGAAGAACAGCGTGAGGCCGAGCGCCACCTGAAGACATCCGAACATCGCGAGAATGAGCAGGTCGAAGCCGGTGACCGCCGTTATCCCGTGGGCAAAGGGGAGGCTGATGGCGCTGCCCAGAAAGTTCGACAGCGCTGCGGCCGCGACCATCGACGTGTTCCTGTGCCGCCGCACCATCACCGTCATCGCCGCGATCGCCAGCGCCATGAAGCAGGCGAGGGCAACGCCGAGGATGTCTGCGCCGGCGCGTGCGCTGCCGACGATGATGATGACGCCGCACAGCGCCACGGCGCTCGCCAGCATGGTTCGCGGTTGAGGGATTTCCTTGAGCCACACCCAGGCCAGCCCGGCTGCAAGGAAGGGGCCGGTCGCGATGATGATGGCGACGTTGGAAACATCCGTTAGCTGCAGCGCCGGGATGAAGGCGATCATCGCCAATGTCGAAAGCGACGCGACGAGCCAGCCGTTGATGTCGATCCTGACCAGATCCCGCAAGCCGGCGCGGCCCTGCAACAGCACCATCAGGACCATGATCATGCCGCCGCCGAACAACCCGCGCCAGAACAGGATGGTCCAGGAGTCATAGGGAAGCAGCCGCGTGAAGAACGGCGCGGTGCTCCAGGCGATGGCGGCGGCGACGACGAGCGCGATGCCGAGACGATGCTGGGAGCGCGCCTCGGTCATCTCATGGTCACGCTGAAGCGAGGTCGAGGTTTTTGCCGAGCAGCTTGCCCACGAGATGCGTGGGATCGTCGGGGATCGCATCGCCCCGCCAGGCCACGTGCTGGTCGGTGCGCGCGACAACGAGTTTGCGGGCGCCGGGCGGCTGGGCTTCACCGGCGGCGACATCGACCACCGCGAACGGCACGCCGCCGGCGTGCATCGCCTCCGCCAGCGGCGCAACCGCGACATCGGGATCGTAGCGCAACAGCGTGTAGCCCGGCCCGAGCGCATCATAGACCGGCGCGTCCGTCGGCCAGTTTGGCGAATGGAAGCCGGCAACCCGGCGTCGAGGACGGCGTGAAATCCGCCATCGTAAAACCCGGCTGTTCGGCGCCGTCATAGGCGATGATCGGGGAGCGGTCGTAGAAATAACCGAAGTTGAGGCCGCCGCAGCAATATTGCTGCACGTTCAGATCATAGGCGGCTTGCCCCACCTGCTGGCGCACGGCGTCGCCTTCAGGGCCCGGCTGTTCGATCTCATCGGGAACGGTACGGCGCTGGCTCAATACCTTGCCGGCCATATCCATCGCAAAGCGGGACACCTGCTCGGTGATGGGCAGGCGCTCGGCCTCGTAGGCATCGAGGATGGCGATGTCGGCCCACCCCTGCAGATAGGCGGAAAGCAGCCAAGCGAGGTTGGTGGCGTCCGCAATGCCGGCATTCATGCCGTAACCGGCATAGGGCATCCACAAATGCGCGGCGTCCCCGCAGATGAAGGCGCGGCCCTTGCGAAAGCGGTCGGCGACCAGGCGGCGGCCGACCCAGTCCTCCTCGCTGAGGATCTCGTATTCGAAATCGGGACCGACGCCGAGGATGGCGCGGATGGAAGCATCCCGATCGACGAACTCAAAGGTCTCGTCTTCCTTGTTGAGGTGGTTATGGATCAGCCAGTTCTCGCGGCCGTCGATCGCGACCACCGTGCCGCAGCGCCGCGGGTTGAGCGACAGCGTCATCCACGCCGGCCGGTCCATCAGCGCGAGCAAAGCGGGGGCGTGGATATAGGTCGATTGCACGCGCTGGATGATCGGCGTTCCCTGCAGATTGGCGTCGATCGCCTTGCGCACCAGCGAACGCGCCCCGTCGCAGCCGACGATGAAGTCGGCGCGGATCTGCGAAATGGTATCGCTGTCGAGATTCCGGACGGTGGCAAGGATGCCGTCATGGTCTTCGCTGAAATCCTCGAACGCGGTGCGGTTCAGGATCTCAAGCCCGTCGATGGCGGTGGCGTGCGCGAACAGCACGGGCTCCATGTGGATCTGGTTAATCCGGTGCGGCGGCTCGGCCGTCGGCCAATCGGTGTCGGGTCCGCCTGTCGCGGTGTAGCGGTCGCGCCGGCAGGGAATCAGGATGCGCGACAGCTCGATGCCGGTGGCCGTGGTGCGATAGGAACAGTCGTTCGGATAGTCGGCGGGCAGTCCGGTATCGCGCAACTTTCGCGCGAGTCCCAGTCGCCGGAAAATCTCCATCGAACGTGACGAAACATGATTGCATTTGACGCTTGGCGGCTCACCCGCGGAACGTGTCTCCACGACGGTGACTTCTATTCCCCTGGTTGCAAGATCCATTGCCAGCGTCAGTCCGACGGGACCGGCGCCGATCACGAGAACACGGGTCATTAACGGGTCGCTCACTAGGTTGTTGATTGCCGGCATGTCGCTTGTTGCCTTTGGACGTTCATGCATTACTGCTGTCAGCAGAAATCATCGGAGGCCTTGAATGTTTCCGTCTCTCATGTTTCCGTCTCTTCGCTGCGCCCTTGTCGGTGCCGCTGCGCTCGCCGTTTTGTCGTCGTTCGCGGTCGATACAGCAAGCGCATATCCCGACCAGCCAATCAAGATCGTCGTGACGTTCCCGCCCGGCGGCAGCGCCGACATCGTTATTCGTGCGTTGCAGCCCTTTGGTCTCGGAGACGCTGCGCCAGACCATCATCATCGAGAACAAGGCGGGCGCGGGTGGCAATATCGGCATCGGGGCCGTGGCGAAGTCCGCGCCCGACGGCTACACGCTCGGCGTCGCCGCGGCCGGCGTGCTGACCGTCAATCCCCACCTCAATCCCGCGGCGATGCCGTTCGATCCGATCAAGGATCTGGCGCCGGTGACGATGCTGGCGGAAATTCCGTTCGTGCTGGTGGCTTCGCAGCAGTCGGGCATCAATTCGGTCGCGGACATCATTGCAAAGGCCAAGGCGGAACCGCAGGGCCTGTCGATCGGCCATGGCGGCAACGGCACCGCGATGCACCTGACCTCGGCCCTGTTCAATCAAAAGGCCGGTGTCGGCGTTCAGTTGATCGCCTATCGCGGCACCGCGCCGGCGTCCGTCGACGTTCTCGCCGGCCACATCCCGCTCGCGGTGCTGGACATCCCCGCGTCCAAGCAGTTGATCAACGACGGCAAGCTGAAGGCGCTCGGCGTCTCCGCCGCCAAACGCGTGACGTTCCTGCCCGACGTTCCCCCGTTGGCGGACCAGGGCCTCAAGGAATTCGAATTGGTCGGCTGGTTCGGTCTGGTCGCGCCTGCCGGCACGTCGCCTGAAATCGTCAACACGTTGAACGCCGCCTTCGTGAAGGCATTGAGCGACCCCGCCGCGATCGAGAAAATCCGCGTTCTCGGCGCCGAACCCGCGCCCAGCACCCCGGAAGCTTTTGCAAAATTCATCCAGAGCGAAAGCGCGAAATGGGGCAAGCTGATCGCCGAGACCGGCATCAAGCCTGAATGAGCTGCTGTCTTGAGAACGCGCGGGACGCGCAGATGCGCGCCCGCGAAACAATCGGACTCAGCCTTTAGCACGTTCCACATTCGCAATCCGCTCCGGCACGCCGAACTCGTTGCGGCAGACTTCGGCGAGCACGGCGACGCCCTCGCGGATCTGCTCATGCGAGGGGCTGGCGAAGCACAGCCGCAGCCGGCTGCCGGAGTAGGCCTTGTCGGTTGACCATTCCGGCCCGGGATTGATGGCGACGCCGGCTGCAAGAGCTGCCTGATAGAGTTTTAGCGTGTCGACATTGTCGGGCAGCTTCACCCACAGGAAGATGCCGCCTTTGGGGTCCTCGAATTCGGCTGACGTGCCGAACTGCTCGTTGAGCGCCTCCATCAGCGTGTCGAGCTTGGCGCGCAGGCCGCGCGTCAGCTTCGGCACATGCGTGGAGAAATGCGGCGCGCAATATTCCGCCAGCACCATCTGCTCCAGCGCCCCAGAGCCTGCATCGGTCTTCAGCGACAGCATCCGCGACATCATCTCCCAGGGCGCGACGATGAAGCCGACGCGCAATGCCGGCGCGATCGATTTCGAGAACGAGCCGATGTGAATGACGCCGCCATGCGGGCTCATGGCGTAGATCGCGGGCGGGCGCTCTCCCGTCCAGATCAGGTCGGCGTAGCAATCGTCCTCGAAGATCGGCACGCCATATTCGCGCGACAGTTTCAGCATCTCCGCGCGCCGCGTCTCCGGCATGATCGAGCCGGTCGGGTTTTGTACGGTCGGGATGGTGTAGATGTATTTCGGCGTGATGCCGCGGCTCTTGTGGTCGGCAAGGGCTGCCGCCAGCGCGTCCATCCGCATGCCATGATCGTCGAGGGGAATGCCGACCGCCTTGACGCCGAGCCGCGTCAGCCGGTTCAGCGCGCCCTGATAGGTCTCCTGTTCGACCAGCACGGTGTCGCCGCGCGCCAGCAGCGTCTGGTTGATGAGATCGAGCGCCTGCAGCGAGCCCGAGACGATCATGATGTCGTCGGCGCCGCAGGCAATCCCGGCGTCGCTTTTGAGTTTTGTCGAGAGGAACTCACGCAGCGGGCGATAGCCTTGAGGCCCGCTGGCAAGGCCGTAGGTCGCCAGCGTCTTGCCCTCGCGCTTGAGCACGGCGTTGACCGCGTCGATCAGGCCGTCGACCGGAACCTGGTCGGGATCGTTGTTGCCGCCGACGAAACTGTATTTGGCAAGCCCGGTCCACCGTGCGGCCGGGGCCGGCAATCCGGTGGGCAGCAGGGCCGCGAAACTGAAGGGGGCTGCGGTGGACATGGACATTCACTCCCGTTTTGTTTTTCGTTGAGAGGCCGTTGGCGGCCTCCTTGCTGTGTAATTCTTGCAGTCTAGTTCTTGCAGTCTAGTTCTTGACGATCCTGATCGGCCGCCCCTGGCTGATGAAGGCATAATGCCCGGGCCCGACGCTGCCGACCATCAGCGCCTCGACCGCGGGCTCGGCGATTTCGCTCGGTGGCCGCCCAGTCGACCACGAAATTGGCGCCCGTGCCGCCGCGCACGTCGCTGGCCGCGATGAAGATTTCGACCGTCGCGAACGGCTTTAGCGCAACCGGCGACTTGAGGTAGCTTTCCACCATCTTGCCCGACGTGTCGAAATAGGCGATCCGCTTCAAGACCAGAGGCCGGCTCTCGGACGCGTTGTGGACACTCAGCGTCACCGAAAAATCCGCCCGCAGCTTGCCCTGGCTCATCGAGACGCTGGAATAGACCGGCACGTAGAACGCGCCCGATACACTGAGGCTTTCCGTGGGCAACGCGGTGAGGGAGGCGGCAAAATTCTGTTCGATGGCCCCGCTCTGGGCGCGGGCGGGATGGCCCGAGAGGATCGACAGCACGGCCAGAATCGCTACAAAGGCCCCCAATCCACCGCTGTGACACATTGCTTGTTTGACCCCCGCGCCGGTACCTCTAGGTTGGGGCAGGGGCAGAAACGGACCTATGCACGAACTTATTGGCGATATCACGCTTTGTATCCTGTTCGCCTGGGTGCTCGGCCTGTTGGCGCATTTTTCCCGGCAGCCGCTGATCCTGGCCTACCTTATCGCCGGGTTCGTCATTGGTCCATTCGGCATGGGCTGGGTCAAGTCCCAGGAACTCGATCAACGTCATCTCCGAACTCGGCCTGATCTTCATGCTGTTCATGATCGGGCTGGAAATCGACCTGAAGAAGATCGTGCGTGCCGGCAAGGTCATCCTGTTCGCCGCGGGCGGGCAATTGATCGGCGGCGTCGTGCTCGGGCTGCTGTTCTTCATCGCCATCGGGATGTCGATGGGCGGCGGCAAGTTCGACGCGCTCTATCTTTGCGTCGCCTGCGCGCTGTCGAGCACGGTGATCATCGTCAAGGTGCTGTACGAGAAGCGCGAACTCGATACGCTGCCCGGGCGCATCACGCTCGGCGTGCTGGTGCTGCAGGATATTTTTGCGATCCTGTTCCTGGCGGTGCAGCCGAGCCTCGATAATCTGCAGGTCAGCGTGATCCTGCTCTCGATCGCCCGCGTCGGCGCGCTGGTGGCGACCGCGCTGATTTTGAGCCGTTACGTGCTGCCGTGGCTGTTCCACCAGATCGCGCGCCGGCCGGAGCTGATCCTGCTTGGCGCGCTGGCCTGGTGCTTTCTGATCGGCGAGATCGCCGAGCGGCTGCATCTGTCGCGCGAGATGGGCTCGCTGGTGGCGGGCGTGTCGCTGTCGACATTCCCCTATGCGCTCGATGTCACCGCCAAGGTGACGACGCTGCGCGACTTCTTCATCACGCTGTTCTTCGTCTCGCTCGGCATGACGATCCCGATCCCCGGTCCTTCGGTGATCGGACTGGCGCTGATGATCGCTGCCTTCACGGTCGTCAGCCGCGTGGTGACCACGTTCACGCCGCTCTATCTGATGAAGCAGGGCCTGCGCGCCAGCCTGCTGCCGGCAATCAACCTGGCGCAGATCTCGGAATTCTCGCTGGTCGTGATCCAGACCGGCGTCGCCGCACACCATATCAGCGCCGAGACCTCGAGCGCGGCGTCGTTCGCCTTCGTGGTGCTGGCGGTGCTGAGCACCTTCGTCATGGGCCGCAGCGACCAGGTCACACGCGCTTTGATCGGCCCGTTGAAGCGGATCGGCCTGCGCGATCTCGATCACACGCATGACGCCGATGGTCACGAGGGCGGGCACGGCGAGGCGCGGCGCATCGTCATTCTCGGCTTCTTCCGCGCCGCCAGCGCGCTGCTGAGCGAGATCGAGCAGCGCAGTCCGGCGGTGCTCGAACAGATCACCGTGATCGATTTCAATCCGCTGGTGTTCCGGACCCTGACCGACCGCGGCATGCACGTGGTCTATGGCGACATCAGCAACGTCGATACGCTGGTGCATGCCGGCGTCGGCAAGTCCGAACTGATCATCCTCAGCATCCCGGATTCGCTGCTGAAGGGCGCCGATAACGAAAAGCTGGTCCGCCACGTCCGCTCGCTCAACCCGACCGCCAAGATTGTCGCGACCGCGGAGATCCTGGCCAATGTCGGCGACCTCTATGGGGCGGGCGCTGATTATGTGACGGTGACCCGCCTCAGCGACGCCCATGAGCTGTACAAGGTGATCGAGGCCGCCCAAGCCGGGCTGCTGGACGACAAACGCGCCGAAACCGACGCGCTGCTCAGCGAGCGCCGCGAGGTGCTGCCGTAGCGAAAGGAAGGCTGCGTAGCCCGGATGGAGCGCAGCGCAATCCGGGGCAGTCTCTGCTGGGTGCAGCCCCGGATTGCGCTGCGCTCCATCCGGGCTACTCAAAGCGACCTCACAAACTGCTGTCCTGCGCCATCGCTTCTGCAAACGCCGCCCGGCGTCGCGCAATGAACCCCGCGATCAGGATCGCCGCGACCACCAGCCAGATCGCGACCGCGATCGGGCTCTCGACATAGATCCAGGGATCGCCCTGGCTCAAAAACAGCGCCTCGCGAAAATGTTTCTCGATGTTCGGCCCGAGGATCAGGCCGACCACCAGCGGGGCGAGCTGGAACTTCATCTTGTTGAAGAAATAGCCGAGCACGCCGGCGCCGAGCAGCACCCAGATGTCGAAGATGGAGTTGCGGACGCTGTAGGTGCCGATCACGGACAGCACCAGCAACAGCGGAATGAACAGATAGTGCGGGATCCGCAACAGGCTGACCCAGACGCCGACCATCGGGATGTTCAGCAGCAGCAGCATGACATTGCCGATATAGGCCGAGGCGATCAGGCCCCAGAAGATTTCGGGGTGCTGGGTGATCAACAGCGGCCCGGGCTGGATGCCCTGCACCAGCATGGCCGAGATCATCAGCGCCGCGATCGGCGTAAAGGGAATGCCGAGCGCGAGCAGCGGCACCAGCGAGGCGGTGGCGGCGGCATTGTTGGCGGCTTCCGGGCCGGCGACGCCTTCGATGGCGCCGCTGCCGATTTCGGCGGCGTGTTTCGACGTCGCCTTTTCCAGCCGGTAGGAGGCGAACGAGGCCAGCGTCGCCGCGGGCCCAGGCACCAGGCCGAACAAAAAGCCTAAGAACGTGCCGCGCAGCCATGACGGCACCGCGCGCTTCCATTCGGTGCGGGTCGGCAACAGCTCGCGCATCTTGACCGACTGCGGCTTGTTTGCAGCATGCGCCCGGTCTTCGACCAGCAGCATCAGTTCGGCAAAACCGTAAAGCCCGACCACGACGGGCACCAGCGAGACGCCTTCGGCGAGATCGGGAATTCCAAACGTGAAGCGGGTCTCGCCGGTGACCGCTTCCTGGCCGATGGTTCCCAGCATCAACCCGATCGTCATCGGCAGCAGCGCGGAGGCCAGCGTGCCGCCGGAGATCCGCGACATCACCACAAGTCCGCCGGCGGTGAGCGCGAAAAATTCCGCCGGCCCGAACAGGATCGCGACCTTGGCGAGCAGGGAGGAGAACATCATGACGCCGATCACGGCGATCGTGCCGCCGATGAAGGAGCCGACGGCGACGATGGTCAGCGTCGCGCCGGCGCGGCCTTTCTTGGCGAGCTGATAGCCGTCGATCGCGGTGACGACGGAGGCGGACTCGCCTGGGATGTTGAGCAGGATCGCCGTGGTCGAGCCGCCATACATCGACCCGTAGAAGATGCCGGCCATCATGATCAGGCCCGCGGTCGGGTCGAGCGAGAAAGTCAACGGCAGGATCAGGGCGACGCCCGCGACCGGGCCGAGGCCGGGCAGCACGCCGATCGCGGTCCCCGCGAACGCGCCGACAAAGGCCGCCAGCAAATTGGCCGGTGTCGCCGCAACGCTCAATCCATACAGCAGGCCCTGGAGGGAATTCATTTCATTCTCTCGCTGTCATTCCGGGGCGCGCGAAGCGCGAACCCGGAATCCATCAAGCCACATAACCGCGGATAGTTGGATTCCGGGTTCGACGCTGCGCGTCGCCCCGGAATGACGGTTACTAGAACAGCCATTGCCGGAACACGCCCCCGGGCATCTGCACTTTCAGAAGCCGGACGAAGAACCATTCGAAGCACAGCGCAATGGCGATGGCGTAGATCGCGAGCCGCAGCAGCGATCGGGTGGGATCATCCGACAACAGCCACATGCTGGCGAACAGGAACAGCGCCGAGGCGACCATGTTGCCGATGAACGGCATCACCAGGAAGTACAGCGCGAAGGCGGCGAGCAGCAGCAACAGCCGGCCAAGATCGGCGCCGATCAGGCAGCGCGAAGGTCGCGGGCATCGCGCCGTCGTCGCCGCCACGCCGTTCGAACAGCACCGACAGCCCCGAGATCGCCAGCAGCGCGCCGAGCGCAATCGGAAAGATCGCAGCACCCGGCTTGTGCCATCGCCCGACCGACAGCGTCTGCCAGGCGTTCGTCACGTAGAGCGCGGACAGCAGCAGCGCGAGCAGGGCGATCGTCCGCCGCGCCGATACAAGCGAGAAACTTCGCGCTGGAGTCACTTGTCGTCGTCCAGGAACTTGATGACGTCGCGGAACTTGCCGTCATAGCCGGCCAGTTCCTTTTTCATGTCATCGCCGAATTTCGGATCCCAGGTGTAGCCATTGGTCTTGAGGAAGCTTTTGAACTCTTCGCTCTCGACGATGACTTTTGAGACCGCGAGCAGCTTGTCCAGTATCGGCTTCGGCAGGCCGTTGGGGGCGATCACGTAATAGCCGACCGGAAACGTGTCCTTCCACGGCGTCTCGCCGATCGGCTTGGCGTCCGGAAGCAACTCGTATTTGCCTTCCTGGAACACCGCCAGCACGCGCAGCTTGCCGGCGTCGATCTGGCCCTTCATGCCGGGCGCAAAGCCGGCGGTGCCATCGACCCGGCCGCCGAGCGCGGCCAGCGTCGCTTCGCCGCCACCGCCGGTAAACGGCACCGTGGCGATGCGCAGGCCTGCCAGCTTGTTGAGCTGCTGGATGGCGATGTCGTTGATCGAGCGCAGCCCGGATACCGAAACCTTCAGCTTGCGCGGGTTGGCCTTGGCTTCCGCGAGGAAGTCGTCCAGCGTCTTCCATCGCGCCTCCGCCGGCACCGCCAGGATGACCGGCAGGTCCGAGAGCTTTGCGATCGACTGGTAATCGTTGGCCGATTTCCAGGCCAGTCCCTTCATTTCGTGCGGCTGGTACGCCAGCGACGAACTGGAGCCCAGCCCGATGGTATAGCCGTCCGGGGCGGCGCGGATCACCGCGCCGGTGCCGATGGTCGCGGAAGCGCCGGGCTTGTTCTCGACGATGACCTTGACCTTGAGTTGCTTCTCCAGCAGCTCGGCATATTTGCGGCTGATCGGGTCGGTCGAGCCGCCCGGCGCGTAGGGGACATAGAAGGTGATGTCGCGGGTCGGCCACTCATCCGCGGCGCGCGCAGGCTGCGATACGCACGTAACCGCTGCCAACAGCGTCAATCCGGCCCATGCCATCAGACGGAAATTCGCTTCACGCATCATGCTTCTTCCCTAACGCTTGTTTCTTGTTGTTGTGAACCGACCATGGGGATTGATGGCTGACCTCGTCAATGATTATTGCCATGCCGGTCCGTTGTAGCAGGGCTTCCGTCAGGCCGGCGGCGCCGTTCTGCCCTGCGGATTGACTCTGGCGCAGTCCATTGAGTTCCGGCTAATGCACTGCCTGTAGACAGCGAGATAATGGAAAAATGGCCGATACCATTCAGGAAGTTCTGCAAGCTTTTGCCAGGGGTGAGATGGTCGTTGTCACCGACGACGATGACCGCGAGGGCGAGGGCGATTTGATCGTCGCGGCGTCGTTCTGCACGGCGGAAAAGATGGCGTTCATCATTCGCCATACCTCCGGCATCGTCTGCGCGCCGATCACCACCGACGACGCCCGAAGGCTGCGGCTCGATCCGATGGTGGCGCATAACGAGTCCAACCACACCACCGCCTTCACGGTCTCGATCGACTACAAGCCCGACGGCGGCACCGGCATCTCGGCGGATGAACGCGCCTCCTGCTGCCGCGCGCTTGCCAATCCCAACGCCGGCGCCAATGACTTCGCCCGTCCGGGTCACATTTTTCCGCTGATCGCCCGCGACGGCGGCGTGCTGCTGCGCTCCGGCCATACCGAGGCGGCCGTCGATCTCTGCAAGCTCTCTGGCCTGCCGCCGGTCGGCGTCATCTCCGAATTGATGAACGACGACGGCACCGTGATGAAGGGCGAGCAGGTGGCGCGGTTCGCCGCCAAGCACAAGCTCAAGCACGTCACGATCGCTGACATGATCGCCTATCGCCAGGCGCGTGAAAAACTGATCGAGCGGGTCGCCACCTTCACCACCGACAGCCCTATCGGGCCGTTGCAGGGCTATGCCTATCGCTCGCCGTTCGACGAGATTGCGCATGCCGCCTTCGTCTATAACGGCATCGGCGACGGCAAGAACGTGCTGACCCGGCTGCACAAGCCGAACATCGTCAAGGATATCTTCACCGGCTCGGCGCGCATGCAGATCGTGCTGAACCATTTCCAGAAGGCCGGCCGCGGCGTGCTGGTCTATCTGCGCGACGGCGCGGCCGGGGTTCCGGTCCAGCCGGTCGGCGAACAGAAGTCCGCGGAAGCCGATCGCAACCGGCAATGGCGCGAAGTCGGCGTCGGTGCCCAGATTTTGCGCGACCTCGGCATCAGCTCGATCGTCCACCTCACGTCCTCGGTGCACGACTACAAGGGATTATCCGGTTTCGGCATCGAGATCGTCTCCAACGAAAAGCTGGATTGAATTGCTCCGTCATTCCGGAATGGTCCAAAGGACCATATCCGGAATCTCGAGATTCCGGGTTCGATGCTGCGCATCGCCCCGGAATGACGTTCAGAACATTTGCGCTTCTGCCGATAGCGCACTAATTTGTCGGACAATTTCCGAGGACAGCGATGCGAAAGGGAATTTCATGAGCGTACGCCCTCAAGCCAAGGACAAGCCGGCGTCGGCTTCCTTCCAGTGGGACGATCCGTTCCTGCTCGATGAGCAGCTCACCGAAGACGAGCGTATGATCCGCGATACCGCGCGCGCCTATGCGCAGGACAAGCTATTGCCGCGCGTCATCAAGGCCTATCTCGAAGAGAAGACCGACCGCGAGATCTTCAACGAGATGGGCGAGCTCGGCCTGATCGGCGTCACGCTGCCCGAGGAATATGGCTGCGCCAACGCCAGCTACGTCGCCTATGGCCTGGTGGCGCGCGAGATCGAGCGCGTCGACAGCGGCTACCGCTCGATGAACTCGGTGCAGTCGTCGCTGGTGATGTATCCGATCTACGCCTATGGCGACGAGAACCAGCGCAAGAAATACCTGCCAAAGCTCGCCACCGGCGAGTGGGTCGGCTGTTTCGGCCTGACCGAGCCGGATGCCGGTTCCGATCCCAACGGCATGAAGACCCGCGCCGAGAAGGTCTCCGACGGCTACCGGCTGACCGGCAGCAAGATGTGGATTTCCAATGCGCCGATCGCCGACGTCTTTGTCGTCTGGGCGAAATCCGCCGCGCATGACAACCAGATCCGCGGCTTCATTCTCGAGAAGGGCATGAAGGGCCTGTCGGCGCCGAAAATCGGCGGCAAGCTTTCGCTGCGCGCTTCGGTCACCGGCGAGATCGTGATGGACGGCGTGGTGGTGCCGGAGGAGGCGCTGCTGCCCAACGTGAGCGGCTTGAAGGGCCCGTTCGGCTGTCTCAACCGCGCCCGCTACGGCATCTCCTGGGGCGTGCTGGGCGCCGCGGAAGACTGCATGCACCGCGCCCGCCAGTACACGCTCGACCGCAAGCAGTTCGGCCGGCCGCTGGCGGCAACACAACTGGTTCAGAAGAAGCTCGCCGACATGGAGACCGAGATCGCGCTCGGCCTGCAGGCTTCATTGCGCGTCGGCCGCCTGATGGACGAGGGCAAGATGGCCCCGGAAATGATCTCGATCGTCAAGCGCAACAATTGCGGCAAGGCGCTCGACATCGCCCGCGTCTCCCGCGACATGCACGGCGGCAACGGCATCCAGATCGAATACCACGTGATGCGCCACACCGCGAATTTGGAAACCGTGAACACCTACGAAGGCACCCACGACGTCCACGCCCTGATCCTGGGCCGGGCGATCACGGGCATTCAGGCGTTTTCGTAGGCTTCGAGACTACTCCGTCCTCATCCTGAGGAGCCCGCGCCTTCGCGGGCGTCTCGAAGGATGGCCGCGCGACAGATCTTGCCTGATGCTTCGAGACGGCCCTGCGGGCCTCCTCAGCATGAGGGTTCGGTGGAAGCGCGGCGCTACATACAGGCAAGTCCCCATGGCCGACAACGACGACATCCCGTTCAACCGCGATTTCCCGATCAAGCCGGGCGTCGTCGACGAAGCCCGCCCCGGCGTGCGGCGTGTCCTATGCAACAATCCGAGCCCGTTCACCTTCACCGGCACGGTCAGCTACATCGTGGGCAAGGGCAAGGTCGCGATCATCGATCCCGGTCCGGACGACGAGGCGCACGCCAAGGCGCTGCTGGACGCCGTGCGCGGCGAGACCGTGACGCATATTCTCGTCACCCATACCCACCGCGACCACTCGCCGAACACCGCGCGGATCAAGGCCGCCACCGGCGCGCCGGTTTATGCCGAGGGCCCGCATCGCGCCTCGCGGCCGCGCTTCGAGAGCGAGAAGCACAATCCGGAATCTGGTGCTGACCGCGATTTCAGGCCCGACATCGAAGTCAAGAACGGCGATATGATCGAAGGGCAGGGCTGGGCGCTCGAAGCGGTCGCAACGCCCGGCCACACCGCCAACCATCTGGCGTTCGCCTGGCCGGAGCGAAAGATCAATTTCGTCGGCGATCACGTGATGGGCTGGTCCACCTCGATCGTGGCACCCCCGGATGGATCGATGATCGACTACATGGCCTCGCTCGACCGGCTGGAGGCCCGCGCAGAAGACTTGTACTTCTCGGGCCATGGCCCGGAAATCCCGGATGCTCAGCGCTATGTCCGCTTCCTCGCTCGGCATCGCAGAGCGCGCGAAGCCTCGATCCTGCATCGCCTTGCCAAGGGCGAAACCGATATCCCCACGATGGTGCGCGCAATCTATATCGGCCTCGACCCGCGCCTGACGGGCGCGGCCGGCTATTCCGTGCTGGCGCATCTGGAAGATCTGGTCGCGCGCGGCGTCGTGGCGACGGAGGGCGATCCGGTGATCGGCGGCACTTACCGGATGGTGTGATTTAGCGACGTCACTTCTTCACCGTCTTCGCCTGGGCCTTCGCCGGCGCCTGCGGTTTCTTCTGCGCCGGTTTGGCGTTGTCGACCGCCGAGTTGATTTCCTCGATCAGCTTGGTAACGCGCGCGGCGTTGCTGCCGAGGTCGCTTTCGAAATAGCGCGAGGAGGAACGGATATCGACGCGCGATTCCTCGCCGTCGGGGGCGATGCGGATCGAGATGTCCTCGCGGAATCCCATGATCGGCGTCCGCGCCACCGCCTCGATGCGGCCGATGCGGCGCGGGAGCTGCGGCGGCCGCTCGTCGATCACGAGCCATTTGTGTTTGGTTATCAGCGCCAGCGTCACCTCATAGGCCCGCTGCGGCGGCACTTCGAGTTCCACCGTCTCGATCTCGGGATAGGCAATGCGCTGCTGTTCGGCCGAATAGAGTCCGGCATAGACTGCGGAGTTGGTGCCTTCGCCGCTGCGCAACCGCGCCAGCGCCTCGAAGCGCGGCGGATCGATCGGATCGGTCGTGACGTCGTAGATCTTCGGCAGCTTGCGGTATTGCAGAGCGAGGTAGGCCGGGTAGGCGAGCAGGAGGGTGCTGATCAGGAACGCCAGCAGGATCCGCCCCATGCCACGCGAGCCGTTCTGCCAGATCCGGGCGAACGCGGCGAGGCCGACCAGAATGGAGAGAGCGGCGAGGCCCAGCGCGCCGAAGAACGTCGCCAGCGCCGGTTTCATCTCCAGAAAGCCGAAGCGGACGATCAGGATCGAGACCACCACCGCGACCACGGCGAAGATGGCGAGGTTGCGCGACCAGGTCGCGAGGCGGGACACCGGCTCGGACTGGTAGGGCGATAAAAACCTTCGGGCCATCGATAAATCTGCCGCGTTGGAGTCGGTCCGTCCGGGCGGACGGCCGGGCTGCAAACTCGAAGCTTGAGACCACGGCGAGACGCGAATTTCAAGGTTGGCGCGCGACTAATCCGCGAAGGCATAGATGTCTGCAACCATACCGGTTAACCACCCTTGTAAATTGATTATTAGTTGTAGATTGAAGTGGTTCCAACTTTCGTCTACCTGTTGCCGCTTGGTTGTCGTATTTACCGCTAGATGGGACTGTCCTGCACGGACACGGCGTGTCGCAACCAAGTGGGTAACGGCGGGTGGTGGCCAGAAGCGCTGCAGAATGATCTCAACCGGCCCTTGGTGTCGGCGGAGTGCAAGAGCGCGGTTGCGCTCCTGCGGAATTCAAGGGATCATGTAGCGCAAACGGCGTACGTCCGCGGGGTGACGGAAAGCCCCATCAGGGCGAGTGTTCAGTATGAGTGATGCAAAGCACGAAAAACAGCTCGGTCCGAACGATCCGGAATATTACGCGCCGCGTGAATTGAGGGATCGGTTGAGCAGCGAAAAACCGAGTCCGACGTTGGCGCCCAACGACGGCTGGCGGCCCCGTTCAACGACTGGTTCGACGACCGAAGGTCCGCCCTTGCAGCCGCTCAGCAAGCCGGCGCGCCGCCACGATTCCGAAATGTTCACCAAGGCCGTCGCGCAGGCGATGCAGGAGGCGAGGGACATGGCGCCGGTCGAAGCGCCGTCCGTGCTTCGCGACCTCTCCGGGCGCCGCGCCTTGTTTCAGCAGATTATCCGCTTCTCGATCGCGGTCGCGATTGCGGCAACCATCGCCACGCTGCTCGTGATGGCCATTCCATCTTCGCAACGCTCGCCCGGGCAGGATAGCGCGTCGCTGTCGGCCGCCTGGCAGTCGGTAAAATCCTCGGTCGTCCCGGCGCCGCAGCAGCCGGCGCCGCCGCCGCGGCGCACCGCGACGCTGGCCGTGCAGGACGGCAGCGGCTTCACCAACGATCCGGTGCCGCTCGGCATCCATGTCGGCGCGCCGCCGCCCGACGCGTTCGTATCCATCAGCGGACTGACGGCCGGTTCACGCCTGACGTCGGGAAGGCGTGTCAATGGTAGCGAGTGGCGCGTGCCGGCGACGGAGATTTCCGGCGTCTCGGTCATTCCGCCGGAAGGCTACAACGGCCAGATGCTGGTGACGGCGGAATTGCGCGACGCGACCGGCGCAGCGCTGACCGGCACCTCGACACGTCTGACCTGGCAGGCCGTGCCCACTGCCGCGCCCAGCCTTGCTACGGTCGCGCCCAGGGCGGTTACGCCGGCGCCGGCTGCCGTGGCGCCACCCGTTGTCGCGCCGCCGCCGGCGGCTGCAGCGCCGCCGGTTGCCGTGGCCACCGCCGCGCCGTCGGCAATTACGGTCGCGCCGGCACCGGCCGAGACCGTGCGCAGCCTCGATCCGCGGGAAGTCGCGGCCCTGATCAAGAGGGGGCAGGATCTGCTCGCCAGCGGCGACGTCCAGTCGGCGCGGCTGCTGCTGCTGCGCGGCGCCGAGGCGCGGGATGCGCGGGCGGCCTTGCTCGTCGGCACCACTTACGATCCGGCGCTGCTCCGGCAGATCGGAGCCGACGGTCCGATGGCGGATCCCGCGCAGGCCCGCATTTGGTATCAGCGGGCCAAGGAGTGGGGCGAACCCGACGCGCAGCGCAAGCTGGAAGCGCTGGCGCTCGCACGCTGATTTCAACGGCCGCGGCGCCGTGTCGATACCGTCGCCGTGCCGGAGATCATGGCAAATCCTACTTTGCATGGGGTTGTTTTCGATATTTTGAATCCGGACCCTTCGGTGCACGCAATAAGGCCGCCTCCCTTGCCGGAAGGCGGCCATTTTTTTAGGGGGGCGGGCCTGGCTTCAGGCGGCGGCGTTCGGAAAGCGGTAGCTCTTGAACTGCTCGCGCAGCGCCGTTTTCAGGATCTTGCCGGTCGCGGTGTGGGGAATGCCGTCGACGAAGGCGACGTCGTCGGGCATCCACCATTTGGCGATCTTGCCGTCCATGAATTTCAGGATGTCCTCGCGGCTCGCCTTCTGATCCTGCTTGAGCTGGATGATCAGCAGCGGACGCTCGTCCCATTTCGGATGATAGACGCCGATGACGGCGGCTTCGGCGACCGCGGGATGGCCGACCGCGAGGTTTTCCAGGTCGATTGACGAGATCCATTCGCCGCCGGACTTGATGACGTCCTTGGAGCGGTCGGTGATCCTCATGTAGCCGTGTTCGTCGATCGTCGCGACGTCGCCGGTGTCGAAGAAGCCTTCGTCGTCGAGGATGTTGCTGTCGACCTTGAAATAGGCTTTGGCGACCGCGGGGCCGGCGACCTTGAGCCGGCCGAAGGTCTTGCCGTCCCACGGCAGTTCCTTGCCGGCATCGTCGGTGATCTTCATCTCGACGCCGAACGGCGGGTAACCTTGCGTCTGCAGGATGTCGAGTCGTTCTTCGCCGGTGAGTACGGCAAACGGCGGCTTCAGCGCCGCCACCGTGCCGATCGGGCTCATCTCGGTCATGCCCCAGGCGTGGCGCACGCGGACGCCCATGTCGACGAACGACTTGATCATCGAGCGCGGCATCGCCGAGCCGCCGCACACCACGCTCGTCAGGTGGGGCAGTTTCAGATTGCCGGCTGCCATGTGGTTGAGCAGCATCAGCCATACGGTCGGCACGCCGGCCGTATGCGTAACCTTCTCGGTGTCGAGCAGCTCATAGACCGAGGCGCCGTCGAGCTTGGCGCCGGGCATCACGAGCTTGGTGCCCATCGAGGGCGCGGAGAAGGCGATGCCCCAGCTGTTGGCATGGAACAATGGCACCACCGGCAGCATTGTCTCGGCGGCGCTGGTGCCGAGCGCGTCGACATTGTTGGCCATCAGGCCGTGCAGCACGTTGGAGCGGTGCGAATACAACACGCCCTTTGGATCGCCAGTGGTGCCGGATGTGTAGCACATCGCGGCCGCGGTGTTTTCGTCAAAGTCCTTCCATGTGAACTTGCCGTCGACTTCCGCGATCCAGTCTTCATAGGCGACCGCGTTCTTCAGCGTGGTCGGCGGCATGTGGGCCTTGTCGGTGAGCACGATGTAGCGCTCGACGCTCGGCAACTGGTCGGCGATCTTTTCCACGACCGGCACGAAGGTGATGTCGACCATCACGATGCGATCCTGGGCGTGATTGATGATCCAGGCGATCTGGTCGGGGAACAGCCGCGGATTGACGGTATGGCAGATCGCGCCGATGCCCATGATGCCGTACCAGGCTTCGAGGTGGCGCCAGGTGTTCCAGGCAATTGTGGCGACGCGGTCGCCGAGCTTGATGCCTTCGCGATCGAGCCGTTGCGATACTTTCAGCGCGCGTGCATGAATTTCGGCGTAATTGGTGCGATGAATGGGGCCTTCGACGGAGCGCGTGACGACCTCTTGCGTGCCGTGATACTTCGCCGCGTGTTCGATAATCCGATGGCACAGCAAAGGCCAGTCTTGCATCAATCCGAGCATACGCACTTCCCTCCGATAGCTTGTTCGTTGTCGTGCAACCCGCCGATGTTACGGGCGGATCGGGCGTTGGGTTCATGGAATTGACATGAACTCTATCGCGCAGAAGGCAAGCCGAAAATGGGCTTGTGGCGCCTTTCGCCGCATCGAACCGGCAATGGTTACCGCTGTCACGATGGCGCTGCTGCTTGGCATGCCAAGCGGCCCGGCGATGGCGGCGAAAGCCTCCCGGGCCCCCTGGGACGATTTGCTGAGGGTCGGATCGCCGCGCGAGCGGGGTACGGCGCGGCAGCGCGGCGGTGCCGCTGCCCAAACCGCGCCCGGCCGAGGCTCCGTCCGCCGAGCGCGACAAGCCGGACAAGGAGGAGCACGCCAACGGCAAGCCCGACCAGCAGGCCGCGCCCGCGCCGCCGGAGCCATCGGCCTGCCGGCTGGCCTTGACCGAGGCCATCGCGATTGCGCCCAGCATCCCCGACATCAAGGGTGCCGGCGGCTGCGGTGGCGAGGATCTGGTGCGTCTGGAGGCGATCGTGCTGCCGGACAAGCGGCGGGTTTCGGTGAAGCCGGCGGCGATCCTGCGCTGTCCCATGGCGTCCGCGCTGGCCGAATGGATCCGTAGCGATATCGCGCCGCTGGCCGAGCGGCTCGGCAGCGCCGTCGCCGATCTCGACAATTTCGACTCGTTCGAGTGCCGCGGCCGCAACCGCGTCGTCGGCGCCAAGCTTTCAGAACACGGCCGCGCCAATGCGCTCGACGTTCGCGCCTTCAAATTCGCCGACGGCAGCCTGGTTTCGCTGACCGACCGCACCGTGCCGCGCGGATTGCGCGAGAGCGTGCTGCGTTCCGCCTGTTCGCGGTTCTCCACGGTGCTGGGCCCGGGCTCGGACGGGTACCACGAGGACCATATCCATCTCGACCTGATGGAACGGCGCAACAATTACCGGATCTGCCAGTGGGACGTTTGGGACCCGCTGCCACAGAAAGCGCCGCTGTTGCCGGCCGAGCGGCCCGACGAAGCGCCGCCGCGCGAGGTCGCCGCCAAGCCGGACGATGCCAAGCATGATGCATTGAAGTCTGGTGCGAAATCGGATGCCGAGCCGGACGCCGGGAAATCGAACCTTGAGACGACGGAAGAGGCCGAGCCGCCAAAGGAGGAAAAGCCCGCAAAGAAAAAGCGCCGGCAAAACCGGCGCTCTTGATCTTTATGGTTACGAAGTAACCGGCGTCGGTTACTGCGCCTGCGGGCCGCTCTGGCCGCCGCCCTGCAGCGCCATCTTGGAATTGTACGGCGAGTCACCCTGCTTGGGGGCGAGCACGACGACAACCGTACCCTGCTTGACCCGGGTATAGAGATCGATGACGTCCTCGTTGGTCATGCGGATGCAGCCCGAGGAGATCGAGGCGCCGATATATTCCGGCTGGTTGGTGCCGTGGATACGGAACAGCGTGTCCTTGTTGCCCTGGTAAAGGTAGAGCGCGCGCGCGCCGAGCGGGTTGTCGACGCCACCGGGCACCGAAGCAGGCAGGCCTTCGATGCGCTTGTGAATATCGGCGGTCGGCGTCCATTTCGGCCATTCGGCCATGTTGCCGACCTTGGCGATGCCCGAGAATGCCAGGGCTTCCTCTCCGACGGTGACGCCGTAACGGATCGCCTTGCCGCTGTCCTGGACCAGATAGAGGTAGTGATTGTCGGAATCGACGACGATCGTGCCGGCCAGTTCCTTGCGGTGATAGTCGACGATGGCGCGGCGGAACGGCTCTGCCGGCGCCACGGCGGCGTAGCGCGCCTTGGCGAGCTGGGCCTTGTCGTTCGGCTTGAGGCTGGCTTCAGGGGCGGCCTGATAGGTGGTTGCCGGCATGCAACCGGACAACGCAAAACCGGCGGCGAGCAGCCCCAAGATTACTTTCAGCGACGACATGGGTACAATTCCAATCGAAAGTCTGGCGTTCAAAGCAACAATGTTGCGCCTTATACGCGACGATTCCATTACACGCAGTATCCGCAAAAACCGGTCTTGATGCCAGCATTTGCGCACCCGTTTCGCGCTGCGGAAGGGTAGCTGTGGCTTTTATGCCGCAAATTTTGCGACTCCCGGTTGATTTATGGGCAGGTAATACGTCAAGGCCGAAGTGCGGCCGCCCAGGCGCCACCTCACGGCCATAAATATGGACGGCCGGTTAATGCGCGGGTCATGAAGCGCTTGCCAGAATCGGCTTTAGTGCCGCTGGGTGGTTCCGGCACTCTCGAGCGAGGTGAGTATCGCTTCACGCCAGGAAGGCCCATCAAGACGAGATTGCCGCCCAGTTCCGGAGTAGCCCATGTTTTCGGTGTTTGTTCCCTCCGACGCCTCCCTGAAGAAGGTTCCCGTCGCCGATCCGGCGGCGCTGCCCGATAATGCGGTCTGGATCGACCTGTTGAACCCGACAATGGAGGAGGACCGCGCGGTGGAGCGGCTGGCCGGCATTGCGGTACCAACGCGAGAGGACATGCAGGAAATCGAGATTTCCAGCCGGCTCTATATCGAGAACGGCGCCCGCTACATGACGGCGACGCTGATGTGCCAATCCGACACCGACATGCCCAAGACGACGCCCGTCACCTTCATCCTGGCCGGTCACCGCCTGGTCACCGTGCGCTACGAAGAGCCGAAGCCGTTCGCCCTCGTCGAGCACAAGCTGGCGCGCTCCTGCATGCCGGGGATCTCAGGCGAAATGGTGCTGATGGAGCTGCTGGACGCGGTGATCGACCGCTGTGCCGATATTCTGGAGCGCGCCGGCGCCGACGTCGATCAGGTCTCCCACGACATCTTCGAACCCGAAAGCGAGCGCCACGGCCAGGCCAAGCGATACTCCCAGATCCTGATCGCGATCGGGCGCAAGGGGGATTTGACCTCCAAGGTCCGCGAGAGCCTGGTCTCGATCGGCCGTGTCGTCACTTTCCTGTCGGCGGTGGTGGAAGGCTCCAAATGGTCCAAGGACATGCGCGAGCAGCTCAAGACCATGCAGCGCGACGTGGTCTCGCTGACCGACCATTCGTCCTATCTCTCCAACAAGATCACCTTCACGCTCGACGCCATGCTCGGCGTCGTCAATCTCGAGCAGAACAACATCATCAAGCTGTTTTCGGTGATGGCGGTCGTGCTGATGCCGCCGACGCTGATCGCCTCGATCTACGGCATGAATTTCAAGATGATGCCGGAACTGGAATGGGCGCACGGCTATCCGATGGCGCTCGGCATGATGCTCATGGCAGCAGTGCTGCCTTACTTTCTCTTCAAGTGGAAGAAGTGGCTGTAAGACAGCGGTTCCCGACGTGCGAAAGATCAACTCAATCCCACCGATAAAATTTGAGCGGTGGACTGAACGAATGCTCGAAACTTGTCTGCGATAAAGCATCTCAAGCCGCGAGGATCCCATGGTTGAGAAACTTATAATGTCGTCACGCAACGTCATCGATCTTGCGCGCTATCAGCAGGGTCGCGGCGCTGGCAAGGCGCAGGCGTTCTCGACGCGGCTTTGCCGGCACTGCGGTGCGGCGCTGGCGGACGGCGAGAACGAAGACGAGTGTTCGAGCGCATTCAATCTCGATGCCGCGTCTATTCTGCGTACGGCGCAACGAAAAATTTACGCGGAGTGAATGGTGGGTTCGGCGATCACCGACCTCATCCTGAGGAGCGCGCTCTTGCGCGCGTCTCGAAGGATGGGCCGCGGGCTTCATGGTTCGAGACGGCGCTAGCGCGCCTCCTCACCATGAGGTTCAGGAGGCGAGGCCACGTCGCGTTCTAAACGTGCTGGCCACCGTTGATGTGGATTTCGGCGCCGTTCACATACGAACTGGTTTCCGTGCACAGCACATAGATGATCTTGGCGACCTCGTCCGGTGTGCCGAGCCGGCGCATCGGGATCTGCTGTTCGACGATCTTCTCGGTGCCCGGCGAAAGGATCGAAGTGTCGATCTCGCCCGGCGCGATCGAGTTGACGCGCACGCCGACGCGGCCGAAATCGGAGGCCATTTCCCGGGTCAGCGACGCCAGCGCCGCCTTCGAGGTCGCGTAGGCGACGCCCGCGAACGGGTGTACGCGCGAGCCCGCGATCGAGGTGACGTTCACCACCGCGCCTTTGGCGTGCTTCAATTCCTCGATCAGGCCGCGCGCCATCATGATCGGCGCGAAGAAGTTGACGCGAAAAACATGGCTCCAGGTTTCGATGTCGGTGTCCATGGTGCTGAGCCGGCTGCCGTCCGGCGCCTTCGGCGAGATCGCGGCGTTGTTGACCAGCGCATGCAGCTCGTCGTTCTCCAGCCGCTTGCGGATCTCCGAGATTGCACGCTTGGTGTCGGCGTGATCGGCGAGGTCGACCTCGATGTGATCCTCCGGTCCGGCGCCCCACGGGCAGATTTCCGGAAAGGCATGCCGCGAGCAGGTGATGACGCGCCAGCCCGCGGAGGAAAACCGGATCGCTGTCGCATGGCCGATGCCGCGGCTCGCGCCGGTCAGGAGCAGCGTACGCCGGGGCGCGTTGGATGAAGAAGGCATTATGGTCTTTCAGCTTTGAACAGAGCCTGAGGTCGTGGCATTTCGTCAGGGATAGAGCCGCACCTTGCTCCAGGCCGGTGCGGGCGCATCGCGGCGGAATTCGATGCGGTCGTGCAGGCGGAACGGACGGTCGTGCCAGAATTCGAAACGTGACGGACGAATACGCCAGCCGCTCCACCCCTGCGGGCGCGGTACTTCGCCGATCACGTGTTTGGCTGCGACCAGCGCGATCGCCTGCTCGAAAGCAAACCGGCTCTCCAGCGGCTGCGACTGCTTGCTGGCCCAGGCGCCGATCTGCGCCTGCTTGGGGCGCGTGGCGAAATAGGCGTCGGCTTCCTCATCCGTTACCGGCGACACGTTGCCACGGATGCGGACCTGTCGGCGCAACGATTTCCAGTGAAATAGTAAAGCCGCCTTAGGATTTGCGGCGAGTTCGCGGCCCTTCTGGCTGGCGATGTGGCTGTAGAACACGAAACCATCCGCATCATAGCCCTTCATCAGCACCATCCGAACGTCCGGCAGGCCGTCCGGGTCGACGGTCGCCAGCGCCATTGCGTTCGGATCGTTCGGCTCGGACTTCACGGCTTCAGCAAACCACTCGGCGAACAGCGCAAACGGTTCCTCGGATGCGGTAAAATCACCCGTTGTTAACGGTGCCGGGTGTTTGATGGAGGTCGTGTCCGTCATTTCGGGAGTCCCAGTTGCGTACCCTCGCGTCACAGAACGCGTTGCAGCCCGGTTACGGGCTCGCCCTATATAGGGCATGGGGACGCGTTGGCCTATCGGCGATCGCGCCGGGCGGCGCAGCGATGACGTTGATTTTGATCGGCCTCAGCTCGGGTGGTTGCAGCCTGGCGCGTCCGGACGCCTACGCCAAGATGCAGCCCGCCGACGTCACGGGCTCGCTGGCCAAGCAAACCGTCAGCCCGCCGGCGCCGACCGAAAGCGATCTCGTCTTTGCGCGCACCGCCGCTTCCGACGTGCTGACCAAGGGCGACAAGGATTCAAGCCAGCCATGGGAAAATCCGGAAACCGGCGCGCGCGGCTCGGTGACGCCGTTGTCCCAGGCCTATTCGGCGGAAGACGGCCGTACCTGTCGGGATTTTCTGGCGAGCTATGTCAATGGCCGCTCCGAAAGCTGGCTGCAGGGCGCGGCGTGCAAGTCGGGTCGGGGCCGGTGGGAAATCCACACCATCAAGCCCTGGACGCGGGGATAAGGTTCAAAAAGGTTTTCAACTAACCCTTCAAGGTAGTTGCAAAAATGCAACTGGCTCCCCAGATGAAGCCAAAGCGGGCGATTTGCCCTAAGCTCAACAATCGAATTCCCGTGAAGGAGAACTGACGGATGCGCGACCCCTATGAGGTCTTGGGGGTGCCGCGGGGCGCCAGCGCTGCGGCGATCAAGAGTGCCTATCGCAAGCTCGCGAAGAAGCATCATCCCGACAGCAACAAGAACGATCCGAAAGCCGCGGAGCGTTTTTCCGAGATCAATTCCGCCAACGAGATCATCGGCGACGAGGACAAGCGCAAGCAGTTCGATCGCGGCGAGATCGACGGCGACGGCAAGCCGCGCTTCCAGGGCTTTCCCGGCGGCGACCCGCGCGGCCGTGCCGGCGGACCCGGCGGCTTCCAGTCCCACAGCTTCCGCACCGGAGGCGGGCCGGGCGGCGCAGGCGGAGCGGGCTTTGAGGACATCCTCAACAGCATGTTCGGCGGTGCAGCCAGGGGCGGACGTCCGGGCGGTGGCCGGACCTTCGAATTCGACACCGGCGGGGTCGGCCTCGATCTCGATCTGAACGTCGCCATGACGGTGTCGCTGGAGGAGGCGGTCAAGGGCGGCGAGAAGCGCGTCCGCCTGCCGACCGGCAAGGAGCTCAACGTCAAGATTCCGGCGGGCGTCGTCGCCGGCCAGCAGATCCGGCTGAAAGGGCAGGGCGAAACCGCGCCGGGCCATCCGCCGGGCGATCTCCTGATTACCGTCAGCATCGCGCCGCATCCCTTGTTCAAGGTCGATGGCAGCGACCTGCGGCTCGATCTGCCGATTGCGCTCTATGAGGCTGTCTTGGGCGGCAAGGTCCGGGTGCCGACGCTCGGCAGCGCGGTCGAATTGTCGATCCCGAAAAATACGTCGAGCGGCCGTATTTTCCGGCTCAAGGGCAAGGGCTTGCCTAAAGCCGGCGGAAACGGCGACCTGTTCATCACCACCCGAATTATTCTGCCCGACGGGAACGATGCCGACCTGGAGGCATTGATGGAAAAGTGGCGCGACGGCCACCCGTATAACCCGCGCAGCGATTTCGGCTGAGTCGAGTGATGATTCAGCGGTGATTCGCGGCGCGAAGAGACGTGTCTGAAGCTCAGGGCTTGGCAGGAAACTCTTCCCGAAAGACCGGTCTTCTTCCTGGAAACAAAAGGTTTTCTGGAAAAGGGGCGGCCTCGAAAGGGGGACCAGCGCGGTACCAAACCCCGATCGAGGCCGCTTGCGCCGATCGGCGGATCGAGCGCTGCTCATTTTCGCGTGATCACCCGGTGCATTAATGAGACGTACCGGTGTTTTGATTCCAGATTTTCGATGTCAGAATTGGGACAAGAGGAAATGTGTTGCCTGGCGGCCACTTTTCTCGCCGGAAAGCGGGTAGATCTACGGGCTATTCGGCAACAGGCCGTTCGGTCGCACTGATCCCGGATCTCGCTCCGCTTCGCTGAGCTGCAGCTAGCTCTTCTTTTCCATCTGGTCGTAGATCGCTTGGGCGATCTGCGTCAGCCGCCCCCGGTCAACGCCGGTGGACACCACGGCATAAACGACGCCGTCATCGGCCCAGAACAGCGTGCTTTCCTTGCCTTCGGCTGCGTATCGCATCTGCGTCGCCTCGGCGTCCGATTTTGCGGTGTAGATCGTGAACCGTTCGCCCGAGGCGCTCTCGTACATCATGAAGGACGCAGGACCCGCGGAACTCGGCAGCAGCCGCCCGCCGACCAGCTTCAATCCAGCCCCCGCCAGTTCGGGCGCGCGGACGACCCAGCCGCAGCGCTTGGTCAGCCATTGCTGCAGATGGTTGCGTTCGTTGCCCGGCACCTCGACGGGATGCCGCACTTCCACGACGTAAAGCCGGTGCGCTTCGATCGCGTCCACCGTCAGACTCTGCAAAGCCGAGGGTGCCGCCGTCGCGCCGCGGGCCATCCAGCCAGCGCCACCGCCCATGACAAACGCCGCCAGCGTGGCCGCGACCGCGCCGTACACCCATCTGCGCGGCTGCCGCTCCAGCCGCTCGAGCTCGAGCCGCTTCGGCACCGCTTCGTCGATCACTGAATCGTATCTGGCATGCAGTGCTTCGGCCATCGCGAGCCACGACTGCACCCGCTCGGCATCGTCGGGATGCGCGGCGAGCCACGCCTCGACATCGCCGCGGCGCTCCGCCGGCAGCTCATTGTCGACGTAAGCATGCAGCTCGTCTTCGGTGACGGGAATGTGGGGATCGGTCATTGTCGTCGTCTCTGTCCATTCCAGATCTGTCTGTGCATCACGCGTGCCACTCGCATCTTCATTTCACCCGCCGCAGCGCCGTGCGCTCGCCTTCGAGCGAAGCCTTCACGTGCGCGCGTGCGCGGGCAAGCCGGGACATTACGGTGCCGATCGGCACGCCCTGGATTTCGGCGACCTCGCGGTAACTCAGTCCTTCCAGCATCACCAGCAGCAGCACCGAGCGCTGTTCTTCCACCAATGTCGCCAGCGCGCGGGCGATATCGCGGCCTTCGGCCTCGGTGCCGCTGGCGTCTGGGTTGTTGTCGAGCAGCGGCATGAATTGCGGACGCCGCGCCAGCGATCGCCGCCGGTTCTTGTTCAGATTGGTCAGGATCGTATAGAGCCAGCTCCTGACGTCGCCGCCGAGAAACAGTTTTTCCGAACGCAACGCGCGCACCAGCGTGTCCTGCACCAGATCGTCGGCGATATCCGCATCGCGCGCGAGCGCACGCGCATAGCGGCGCAGCGCCGGTATCATGGCTTCGACACTTTGACGAAACGCGCTCATCGGCACCGGATAGCAAAGGGTTTCAAGGCTCGTGAGGCGCGAACGCCTTACCTAACATAACACCCAATCGGTGCGTCTATTCCAGCCATTGAGGCGCATCGGAAACAGCGTTAACCGGCCGATGGATTTTGGCTCGACCGCGCAGGAGTGCTGGTGTACCCCCAAGAGATGATGCTGGGAATGACCTGACCGCCGATGCTCGCGCCCGTGATCTATTATATTCGCCATGGCGAGACGTCGTGGAATGCACAAGGCAGGCTGCAAGGCACGCAGGATATTGCGCTCAACGATCTCGGCCGCCGGCAGGCCGCGCATGCCGGCAATGTCCTGGCCGATCTGCTGGCGCGCGATGGCCGCGACAAGGCTGCGCTACCCTTCGTCGCAAGCCCGCTGCAGCGCGCGCGGGTGACGATGGAATTGGTGCGCGGCGCGCTGAAACTCCCGGCGGAAACCTATGCGCTCGACGATCGCCTGCGCGAGATCGGCTACGGCGTCTGGGAGGGCTCGACGCTGGCCGAGATGCAGGCCGCCGATCCCGAACTTTATGCCAGGCGGCTGACGGCAAAATGGACGATGGCGCCGAAAGGCGGCGAGACCTATGCCGAGGTGCAGCAGCGCATGCGCGACTGGTACGATTCCGTGAAGGGCGACACCGTCGCCGTGGCCCATGGCGGCACGGCGCGGGCGCTGATGGTGGCGCTCGGCATCGAAACCCCAGCCAGCGCCGCTGACCTGCTGATCGAGCAGGGCGCGGTTTACGTGTTCGGCGAGGGTGGGCTGAAGAAGTATAGTTAAGATCGCCCCGGAATGACGGCCTACGGGTTTGACCACTGCGCGACAGCGCGTTACGACACGCCATGTCCCACAATACCTTCGGCCACCTGTTCCGCGTCACGACCTTCGGCGAAAGCCACGGGATCGCGATCGGCTGCGTGGTCGACGGCTGCCCGCCGCTGATCCCGCTCACCAACGAAGACATCCAGCGCGATCTCGACCGTCGCCGTCCCGGCCAGTCGCGCTTCACCACCCAGCGCCAGGAGCCGGATACGGTAAAAATCCTGTCGGGCGTGATGGCGCATCCGGAGACCGGCGCGCAGGTGACGACGGGCACGCCGATCGCGCTGCTGATCGAGAACACCGATCAGCGCTCCAAGGACTATTCCGAGATCAAGGACAAGTTTCGCCCGGGTCACGCCGACTTCACCTATGAGGCCAAATACGGCCTGCGCGATTATCGCGGCGGCGGCCGTTCCTCGGCGCGCGAGACCGCGACGCGTGTCGCGGCCGGCGCGATCGCGCGGAAAATCCTGCCCGAGGTAAAGGTGCGCGGCGCGCTGGTGCAGATGGGGCCGCACAAGATCGACCGCGACAAATGGGACTGGGACGAGATCGCGCGCAATCCGTTCTTCTGTCCGGACAAGGACAAGGCCGCGTTCTTCGAGCAATATCTCGACGGCATCCGCAAGAGCGGCTCCTCGATCGGCGCCGTGATCGAGGTGGTCGCCGAAGGCGTGCCGCCCGGTCTCGGCGCGCCGATCTACGCCAAGCTCGACGGCGAACTGGCGGCGGCGATGATGAGCATCAACGCCGTGAAGGGCGTCGAGATCGGCGCGGGCTTTGGCGCGGCCGAATTGTCGGGCGAGGAAAACGCCGACGAGATGCGCACCGGCAATAACGGCACGCGGTTCTTGTCGAACAATGCCGGCGGCGTGCTCGGCGGCATCTCCACCGGCCAGCCGGTGGTGGTGCGCTTTGCGGTGAAGCCGACGTCGTCGATCCTGTCGCCGCGCCAGACGGTCGACCGATCAGGCGCCGACACCGACATCATGACCAAAGGCCGCCACGATCCCTGCGTCGGCATCCGCGCCGTGCCGGTGGGCGAGGCGATGATGGCCTGCGTGCTGGCCGATCATTTGCTCCGCCATCGCGGGCAGGTGGGCCGCGATTACAGCCGGTAGGGCATTCGGATGCCAGGATCACCGACTGCAAAATCCCTGGTATTTCGTGTGACCAGAAGCATCGCGTGTACCTGTGCCGTTGCCCAGATAATTGCGTCGGGTAATTTGATGTGATGGCTGCGGCGCAAGCTGACCGCATGCTCTGCAATAGCCTCGTCGAGCGCAATGATATCGAATGAGTTCAAAAAACTCCGCGTCGTATCCTCGACATCTTCGGTAGCGCCGACCATTACCTCCATCCACGTGACGATACTGACGGCTTTGGCCTCGTAGCGTCGAAGTTCAGTTCGCGCCTGCGGAACTGCATTGAGGTAGTCGACGAGAATGTTGGTGTCGAACAGCGCTTTCACCATTCGCCACGCATTTTTTCCTGATAGGCCAAGCCGTCGATCTTGCGTTTGCCCCATAGGCCGAACGCATCGCCGCTCTGCTTTTCGCGGCGCTTTCCGAGATAGTCATCGATGGCCTGACGGATCAAGGACGCACGAGATCGCTTCTCCTTCTTTGACAATTCGTCCAGCGCTCGCATTTGGCTGTCGCCGAGGTCGACCAGTGTGCGCATCCTGTACTCCCATATATGATATCGATACCATATATCATATTTGAACGATTGTTCAATCCCTCACTGCATCGCGTCTGCAATCTTCTCCGCCGACATCAGCACCGGGAAATTGGTGTTGGCGCACGGCACCACCGGGAAGATCGAGGCGTCGACCACGCGCAGACCCTGCACGCCCTTGACGCGGCCTTGCGTGTCGACCACCGCCATCGGATCGTCGTCGCGGCCCATCCGGCACGAGCACGAGGCATGCCACACGCCGATCGCGGCCTTGCGCACGAAGGCTTCCAGCGCCTCGTCGTCGTTCATCACCTGCTCGAACGTAAATCCTTCGACGACGAAATTGTCGATCATGTAGTGGCGTAGCGCCGCCGGTCCATCCATCAGCTTCGCGGCGATGGCGGTGAGGATCTTGTTCTTGGTGTTGACCACGCCGATCTTGCGCACGCGATCGGAATAGGCCGCCGGGAACGGCTTGTCGGTCACCGCCTTGAGCGGCGGGCTCATCTGCAAGCCGGCCATCTTGCGAAAGCCGCTCATCAGCCGGTCGAGATCGCGCTTGTCGGACAACAGGTTGAACTCGACAATCGGCTCTTCCCGCGGGTCGCGCGAGGCGAGCTTGACCTGACCGGTCTCCGAATAGGTCTTGTTGACGAAGGTGAGCAGCGAGCCGATCTGCTCGCCGACCGCATGCCAGGCCGATTTGGTGATGACGACGACGAACATGTCACCGGCGGGGATGCCCGGCAGCCCCGAGGAGTAACGCAGCCCCATCTGCATATGGCGTCTGGTGTGTTCGTTCATGCGCGCGCCGCGACGGACATAGGAGGACAGCGAGATCGAGGGATGGTCCATCAGGCGCTGGCCGACGCCGGCGAGGCCCGCCAGCACCGGAATGCCCATGTCGCGCAGATGGCCGACCGGTCCGATACCGGCGCGCAACAGATGCGCGGGCGAATGAATTGCGCCGGACGAGAGGATGATTTCGCGGCCGCGAAATTCCTGCTCGCGGCCTTCGACCAGCGCCTTGACGCCGACGCATTGCGTGCCTTCGAACAGCAGCTCCTTCACTTGCGTCTTGGTCGAAATCGTCAGGTTGGCGCGCTGGCGCGTCGCGCGATCGAGATAGCCCATGGCAGCCGAGACGCGCTGCTCGTCCTGGTTGGAGTGCGTCACCGGAAAGTAGCCGTCGACGAACTCGCCGTTCTGGTCGGGCAGGAACTTGAAGCCGGCCTGCTTGCAGGCCTCGGCCATCGCCTGGCTGTGCTTGGTCCAGTGCGCCTGCGGAATGCGGCGGACGGGGATGCGGCCATCCTTGCCGTGGTACGGACCGTCGAAGTCGAGGTCGTGCTCGACTTTCTTGAAGTAGGGCAGCACGTCGTCCCAGCTCCAGCCCGTGGCGCCGCGCGCTTCCCACTCGTTGTAATCGGTCGGCGCGCCGCGGTTGGCCATCTGGCCGTTGATCGAGGAGCCGCCGCCCAGCACGCGCGCCTGCTCGTATTTGCGCAACGGCGGCCTGGCTTCATCGGGATTGTTGTGGCTGACGACCTGGGTGGTGACCTTGAGTTCGGTCCAGTGGAAGCGCGGATCGAAATACGCCGTTCCCGGATAGCTGTCGCGAATTTCTGCTGGTTCGTTGCCTGGCGGTGTGTCCTGGCCTGCTTCGCAAAGAAGGACTTTGTTGGCGCTTTTGGCGGAGAGGCGGTGGGCCATGACGGAGCCCGCCGATCCGCCGCCGACGATGATGTAGTCGTACACTTTGAGCGTTTCCTTTTTGTTTTGTATCGTCAGGCTAGCGCAGCTCCGCGGTCAGGTCACGCCACCTGTCGTGGTATCGTGCGCTTGACCTTTCATGGGGTTGCGCGGCAAATACCCGCGTGATGGATGCATCGAAACTGCGGGAGCTGACCGACTGGCTGATCGACGGCGGCAGATCCGCGGCCAGTCCGAGCCGGTTCATGGCCGAATGCTGCGAACGGATGGTGGAGGCGGGCCTGCCGCTGTGGCGTATCGGCGTTTTCGTCCGCACGCTGCATCCCGAGATCTACGGGCGCAATTTCATCTGGAAGCCGGGCGCCGAGGTCGAGATCGGCACGGTGGACTTCAAGATTCTGGAGTCGCCGGATTTTCTCACCAGCCCACTGATCATCGTGTTCCAGCAGGGGCTGGAGGTTCGGGCGCGGACCGATGAAATCGGGAGCAGCCGCTTTCCGATCATCGAGGAACTCCGCGCCGAAGGCGTGACGGACTATATCGCGCTGCCGCTGCCCTTCATCGGCGGCACGGTGAACGGATCGAGCTGGACCACCAAACAGCCGGGCGGGTTCACCGAAGAACAGTTGGCGGCGCTGCGGAGCATCGTGAAGCCGCTGGCGCGGGTCATCGAAATCATGACGCTGAGCCGCACCGCTGCGAGCCTGCTGGATACCTATGTCGGCAACCGCGCCGGCGAACGCATCCTCGGCGGCCAGATCAGGCGCGGCCACACCGAGACCATGAATGCGGCGATCTGGCTGTCCGACCTGCGCGGCTTCACCTCGTTGTCCGATCGCGTGCCGGCGGAAACCGTGGTCGACGTCCTGAACAATTACTTCGACTGCCAGGTGACCGCGATCCGCAATCATGGCGGCGAAGTGCTGAAATACATGGGCGACGGCCTGCTCGCGGTTTTCCCGATCGACGAATATGTCGGCGACGAGCGGCAGGTGTGCTCGCGCGTGCTCGAAGCCGCCCACGAGTCCCGCGCCAGCGTCGCCGACCTGCAATATCCGATCGGCGACGCCGTCGAACGGTTTCGCTTCGGCGTCGCGTTGCATGTCGGACGAATTCTCTACGGCAATATCGGCGGCGGCAACCGGCTCGACTTCACCTGCATCGGACCTGCGGTAAATCTGGCGGCGCGGCTGGAAAAGATCGCCAGCCAGCTCGGCCGCACGGTCGTGGCGTCGGAAGGGTTTGCCGGCATCTGCGGCGGCGGCTGGAGCGATCTCGGCGAGTTTCCGGTGGCGGGATTTTCAAAGGCGGCAAGGGTGTATGGCCTGGCCGACGAAAAATCGGCGGGATCCTCGTAGCCCGGATGGAGCGCAGCGCAATCCGGGATTCGCGCCGCAGCCAGAGCTGTCCCGGATTGCGCTGCGCTCCATCCGGGCTACAAGAAAATCTTGATAGACTTTCGCATGGTCCATTATCGGCGCAATTTCATCCCGGGTGGGACGTTTTTCTTCACGGTCACCTTACATGACCGAAGGTCGACTGCACTGATCGACCACATCGCGCTGTTGCGCACGGCATTCCGGACGACGCAGAGCGAACGGCCGTTTGTTACCGATGCCATTGTCATCCTTCCGGACCATCTGCATGCGATCCTGACGTTGCCGCCCGGAGACTCGGATTTTTCCGACCGGTGGCGACGGATCAAAGGAAGCTTCACGCGAAGCGTCGTAGCTACGGGCGCTCCAATTTCGCGCAATAATCGCGGCGAATATTCGCTCTGGCAAAAGCGCTTTTGGGAGCACACCATCCGTGATGAACGGGATTTCGAGCGCTGCGCTGATTATGTGCACTTCAATCCGGTCAAGCACCGGCTGGCGACATCGCCATCAGATTGGGCGTTTTCGTCGCTGCACCGCTATGTCCGGGCGGGCATTCTGTCTCCGGATTGGGGCGGCGATGGAAGCGCTGACACGAGCAATTTCGGTGAGCGGAAAGACTGACCCGGATTGCGCTGCGCTCCATCCGGGCTACGGGTCCGCGGGTTCTTCGCTATTCCTCCGGCTCGGTCGTGAACAGCAGCGGATAGCCCTTGGCGCGGCCGGCGTCGGTGGCGCGCGTCGCCTTGGTCTCGGCGACGTCTTTGGTGAACACGGCGACGACGCAGACGCCGCGGCGGTGCGCCGTGATCATCACCTTGTGCGCCTGGTCCTCGGTCATGCGGAATTCGCCCTTCAGCACCGTGACGACGAATTCGCGCGGCGTGAAGTCGTCGTTGACCAGGATGACCTTGTGCAGGCGCGGTCGCTCGACTTTGGTTTTGACCTTGGTCTTTGGCTTGACGGTGGTATCGGCCATTTGTTGTCCCGAAGCGAACGAACTTGAGGCGGGCCGGCGCGGCTGACGGCTGTCTCGACCAGTCTACAGGCTCTGGTACGGTCCTGAAACCGGGCGTGTGCCGGGCGTTTTCCTTCGGTTCTTTGAACAGCCGCTGGCAGCGTTCGAACTCCGCCGTCAGCACCGGCGCCGATGTTGCCGCTTCCTTGGGCGTTTTCAATTCTGAACCCGGTACCGGCGCGGAACCGGACGCCAAGGCCAAGACTGTGGGAGGCTAAGACTGTGGAAGAAGCGCGCTCCTAACCCGAATGTGAAGCGCAAACGATTTCAGCGCTTTGCGGCGAGCGTTTTGCATGTCACCATTGCTGACATTCGACGGGAGGGCCGCATGCGGTGGTATGTCTCGATCGGGATCGTACTCATAGCCGGCGTGCTCGCCGGCGGCGACGTGGCAGGTATTGCTGCGCCAAACCGGCCGGGCCAGCAGATGAGCGCCGACGGCCGTCAGGCGGCCGCAAAGGACGCCAACCCGACGGTCGACGTCGAACTCGTCCTGGCCGTGGATGTTTCCTATTCGATGGACATGGACGAACTGGCGCTGCAGCGGGAGGGCTACGCGCAGGCGATCGTCTCCAAGGAATTTTTGCAAGCGCTGAAGAACGGCCCGCACGGCAGGATCGCGATCACTTATTTCGAATGGGCGGCCTCCACCGACCAGAAGATCATCATCCCCTGGCGCGTCATCGACGGGCCGGAGACGGCCGACGCCGTCGCCAACGAGATCGCCAAGGCCCCGATCCGACGCGCGTCGCGCACCTCGATCTCGGGCGCGATCAACTTCGCCATGCCGCTGTTCGACGAGAACCCGCACCGCGGCTTGCGGCGGGTGATCGACATTTCCGGCGACGGCCCCAACAACAATGGCGCGCCGGTCGTCATCGCGCGCGATGCCGCGGTGGAAAAGGGCGTCGTCATCAACGGCCTGCCGATCATGGTGAAGGAGCCTTCCTACTCCACCATGGATATCGACAATCTCGATCTCTATTACGAGGACTGCGTGATCGGTGGGCCCGGCTCGTTCGTCGTCACGATCAAGGACCGCGACAAGTTCAAGGAAGCGATCCGCACCAAACTGCTGCTCGAAATCGCCGGCCGCACCCCCGAACGCCCGATCGTGCCCGCCGCCGGCAAGGACCGCGTCAACTGCATGATCGGCGAGAAGATCTGGCAGGACAGGTGGGGGAGGTAGCTGTTTCGTAGGGTGGGCAAAGGCGCGCTAGCGACGTGCCCACCATCCTTGCGAGAATGAGAGTGGTGGGCACGCTTCGCTTTGCCCACCCTACTAATTCGTCGAGCTTCACCGCCTGAACCTCGCCACCAATTCCACGTGCGGTGTGTGGCGGAACTGGTCCACCGGCGTCACGCCGTCGATCTTGTAGCCGCCGTCGATCAATATCTTCGCATCGCGCGCGAATGTCGTGACGTTGCACGATACCGCGACCACCGTCGGCACCTTGCTCGCCGCCAGTTGCGTCGCCTGCGCCTGCGCGCCCTGTCGCGGGGGATCGAACACGACCGTGTCGTAGTCGCGCAGTTCCTGCGGCATTAGCGGCCGGCGGAATAAATCGCGCGGTTCGGCGCGGACCGGCTTCAATCCCGAGGTGGAGGTCGCGGCCTTCTGCAGGGCGGTGACCGCGCCGGCGTCGCTGTCGAAGGCATTGACCTTCGCCTTCGCCGCCAGCCGCAGCGCAAAGGGTCCGACGCCGCAGAACAGGTCGGCGATCTGCTTGCCGCGCTTGCAGTGGTCGGAGACCAGCGCGGCCAGCGTTTCCTCGCCGGCGACGGTCGCCTGCAGGAACGAGCCGGGCGGCAGGGCGACCTTTGCCGCCCCCATGGTGACGACCGGCGGCGTTCGCATCAGCACCAGTTCGCCATGGCGCGTCAGGCGCGCCAGCCGGTGCTGTTCAGCGATGCGCGATAGCCGCGTGATCAGCGCCGTCGACAACGGCCCGGACCCGCGTACATCGACATCAAGTCCGCTATCGGTTGCCGTGACCTGGATGTCGAGCGGCTTGCCGATCGCAATCAGCGGCTCGGCAAGCGCCCAGGCCACTTCGATCGCGCCGTTCAGATGCGGATCGAGGATCGGGCAGCGGTCGATCGGCACGATGTCGTGCGAGCCGGCCGCCGCGTAGCCGACCTTGAGCACCTCGTGAGTGCCCATCCGCGCATGCAGCGTCATGCGCCTTCGGCCTGCGCCATGGGCATCGACCAGCGGTGCAACATCGCAATCGATACCGGCCTGCGCCAGCGTCGCCACCACCAGGTCGCGCTTCCAGGCGGAATAGCGGGCGGCGTCCCAGTGCTGGATCGCGCAGCCGCCGCAGACGCCGAAATGCGGACAGAACGGCGCGATACGCTCCGCGCTCGCGGTCTCGACCTTGAGCAGCCGCCGGCGGTCGGGATGATGGCCGGGGACCGGACCGGCCTCGATCGTTTCGCCGCCCAGCGCATACGGCACATAGATGTTGCCGCCGCCCGCGATCACAACGCCATCGCCGTGATGGCCGACATGGTCGATCACGAGGCGTTCGATTTCAGCCACGGCGGGCGCCCATGAAGAATTCGATGTTGCCGTCGCCACCGGTGATCGGCGAGGGAAATATCTGGATATCGGTGCAGCCGAGCGAGGCCGCAAAAGCCTGGATGTCGTCGCAGATTTCCTGATGCACCATGGCGTTGCGGATGATGCCGTGCTTGGAGTGCTTCCGCTCCGCCTCGAATTGCGGCTTGATCAGCGCGAGCAGATGCATCGGCGCCGCCGCCAGCGACAGCGCAACCGGCAGCACGGCCTTCAGCGAAATGAAGCTGACGTCGATGACCACGATATCGGGGCGCGCGGGCAGCCGCTTGCCCTCGAACGCGCGGATATCGGTCTCTTCCATCGACACGATCCTGGGATGATCGTGTAGCGAGGCGTGCAGCTGACTGCGTCCGACATCGATGGCGAACACGAGGCTGGCGCCGTTCTGCAGCAGAACCTCGGTAAACCCGCCGGTGGAAGCGCCGACGTCGAGGCAGACATGGCCCTCGATCTCGATTGGATACAGTTCCAGTGCGCCGGCGAGCTTGACGCCGCCGCGCGAGACATAGGGGTGCGCCGGCTGCGCCGACAGTTCGGCATTGGCGGCGATCATCTCCGCGGCCTTCTGCACGGGTCTGCCGTTGGCGATCACACCACCGGCGTCGATCGCTGCACGGGCGCGGGCGCGGCTTTCGAACAGGCCGCGCTCGACCAGCAGCACGTCCACGCGCTTGCGGGCTATCGTCTTGCTGTCGCTGTCGTCGGCCAAGGGTCAGTCCGATTTGTCGTCAACTCGAAATGTTGCGGCACGATCCGCCGCGAGCGTGACGCAGGCCTCGAATGACGCGAGATCGCGCCAGATATCCGCAGGCCGCTGTCGCGGCATCACCAGTCTAGCACCATGCAGTTCGAGGGTGTGGATCATCATGAGATTATCAGGCAGGCCAAAATCCTCGACGGTTAATCCGTCGTCGTCGATCAGATGACCCGCGGCGGCTTTCGTTACCGCAAACGACCGCGCGACTCGTTCGGTATAGAGGGCAGGGTCGTTGCTGTAGGCGAAACAGAGCTTGCCGCGACCGGCCATGTAGCCGAGTTCGTAGACCGTGCCGGCGTCCGCACTAGGGCCACGAAACGGCGTCAGGTTGGCAATGATCGCATCCGCCGAATCCATCATCGCCTCGTTGCCCTTGAAGATGGCGAGCGAGGCATCGGTAGCCGTAAGGTCGATCGCGTTATCGAGCGGGTAGAGGCCGCCCAAGCCGTGGCGCGCGCAGATCGCTGCCTTGCGGCGCCCGATCTCGATGGCGTCCGGCAGGAACACCTCGGGACCTGCCAGATAGATTTTCATGGGATAACCGGCGAAAGAGCCAGCGCCTCGGTTCCGACCAGGTCAGAACCGAAGCGGCTTGAGCCTCAAGCGAGCTTGACGGTCTCGGTCTTGTAGTCCTTGCCGAGCGCATCGAACACCTTGGCGACGATGCCCTTGGCGTCGAGGCCGGCGCGGGCGTACATCGCGGTCGGCGAGTCGTGGTCCATGAACTCGTCGGGCAGGATCATCGCGCGCATCCGCAAACCGCCGTCGAGCATGCCGTTGTCGGACAGCGTCTGCATGACGTGCGAGCCGAAGCCGCCGATCGAGCCTTCCTCGATGGTGAGCAGCACTTCGTGTTCACGCGCCAGCTTCAGCACCAGATCGACGTCGAGCGGCTTCATGAAGCGTGCATCGGCAATCGTGGTGGAGAGGCCGTGGGCGGCGAGTTCGTCGGCGGCCTTTTCGCATTCGGCCATACGCGTGCCGAACGAGAGCAGCGCGACCTTGCTGCCCTGGCGGACGACACGGCCCTTGCCGATTTCGAGGGGAATGCCGACTTCCGGCATTTCGACGCCGCGGCCTTCGCCGCGCGGATAACGCACCGCGCTCGGCCGGTCGTTGATCGCAACCTGGGTGGCGACCATGTGCACCAGTTCGGCCTCGTCGGAAGCCGCCATGATAACGAAGTTCGGCAGGCAGCCGAGATAGGCGCAGTCAAAGGAACCTGCATGGGTCGCGCCGTCGGCGCCGACCAGGCCGGCGCGGTCGATGGCGAAACGGACCGGCAGGCTCTGGATCGCGACGTCATGGACCACCTGGTCGTAGCCGCGCTGCAGGAAGGTCGAGTAGATCGCGCAGAAGGGTTTGTAGCCCTCGGTGGCGAGACCTGCGGCGAACGTCACCGCGTGCTGCTCGGCGATGCCGACGTCGAAGGTGCGGTCGGGGAACGCCTTGTTGAAGATATCGACGCCGGTGCCCGACGGCATCGCCGCGGTGATGGCGACGATCTTGTCGTCCTTCTCGGCTTCCTTGACCAGGCTCTGGCCGAACACGTTCTGATAGGCCGGCGCATTCGGCTTGGCCTTGGCCTGGGTGCCGGTGGCGACGTCGAACTTGACGACCGCGTGATACTTGTCGGCGGAAGCTTCCGCCGGGCCGTAGCCCTTGCCCTTCTGGGTGACGACGTGAACCAGGATCGGGCCGGTTTCCATGTCGCGCACGTTCTTCAGGACGGGCAGCAGATGGTCGAGGTTATGGCCGTCGATCGGGCCGACGTAATAGAAGCCGAGCTCCTCGAACAGCGTGCCGCCGTCCATCATGAAGCCGCGGGAATATTCCTCGACGCGGTTGGCGCGGTTGGCGAGGATCTTCGGCAGGCGCTTGTTGATCTGCTTGGCCGCCTCGCGCAGCGAACGGTAGGTCTTGCCGGAGTAGAGACGCGACAGATACGCGCTCATGGCGCCGACCGGCGGCGCGATCGACATGTCGTTGTCGTTGAGGATCACGATCAGGCGCGAATTCATCGCTCCGGCATTGTTCATGGCTTCATACGCCATGCCCGCCGACATCGAACCGTCACCGATCACGGAGATGATGTTGTTCTTGCCGCCGGAGAGGTCGCGGGCCACCGCCATGCCGAGGCCGGCGGAAATCGAGGTCGAGGAATGCGCGGCGCCGAACGGATCGTAGTCGCTCTCGCTGCGCTTGGTGAAGCCGGAGAGGCCGCCGCCGGTGCGCAGCGTGCGGATGCGGTCGCGGCGGCCGGTCAGGATCTTGTGCGGATAGGCCTGGTGGCCGACGTCCCAGATCAGGCGGTCGCGCGGTGTGTCGAAGATGTAATGGATCGCGGTGGTCAGCTCGACGACGCCGAGGCCGGCGCCGAAGTGGCCACCGGTCACTGAAACGGCGTCGATGGTTTCCTGGCGTAGTTCGTCCGCGACCTGCTGCACCTGTTCGATCTTGAGCTTGCGCAGATCGTCGGGCGTGCGGATGGTATCGAGAAGCGGCGTCTTACTGAATGTGGTCAATGCGATATTCCAATTTTGCATGTCAGGGCGAATAGCCCGACGCGAGACGGGAAGCGCGTAAACCGCGCCGCGAAAATTCAGATCCACCCTGCCACCTAGGCAGGCCGGCACCTGATTTGAAGCCTAGATGCACTGCGGCTTAAACCCTGTGATATGCATCACTTGGTAGCTTCGAAACCCTTCCCGGTTCAGTTTCTTCAGCTATTTGAAGCGCTTGCTATTGTCGAAAGTCGCCAAACGGGCTGCTTTCCCCACCCCACAGACCACAAGCTTTACACTAAAGCCGCCGCCAAAGCCAACCCGACACGCCGATTCGGTTCCGCAGGAACCATGGGAAAAGTGCCGATATTTCAACCGCTGCGGCGGGCGGATGGTTCCAACTTGATCAAATCGGCGGCGCTTTTAGCCGCGGCCGTGGCCGTTTCGATGCTTTTCCATGCCCGATCGCGGGCACTGGAATCGCCGGTTGCGACGTCAAGCGCGGCATCGGGGAGGGCCATGCGCGCGCTGAGCGGGACTGGTCCGCACACGATCATGAAGAAGTCGTAGGCATTGGGCAGTTCGTTGGCCATCACGAACTGGAAATGCACGCGGAAAAACTGCCAGCGAAATTTTTCGTAGTGCTCGGGCCGGATGACGTCGCGGAATCGTACCGGCACGATCGTTGGATTGCGCCTCGCCGCACCGACATCGATGCCATGGCTGGTGATCGGATCGAACTGGTAGAAGTTCATTACGTCCTTGCGGGCCTGGCAGTCGATCCAGTCGACCGAGGGCTCGACCGCCAGCATGCGCAGATGCTCGCGAAACTCCGTCGAGGCGGCGTGATAGCCGACGATCGGGAAATTGCCGCCGATTGTCAGCAGCACGATGCGCGGTCCGTGACGACCAAGTTCAGGATCGAGCTTCAGCGCGCGCGCCAGCATTTCCGTCGACAGGAATGATCCGGAGCTATGGCCGACAATGACGATCTCTTCGGCATCGGTGCTCTTGGCCGTCTTGACCAGATGCTGCGCGAAGCGGTCGATGCGCTGGTCCCATTCCGGGCGTTCGCGGTGCGAGAACTCCCAGGTCCAGATCGTGTCGCACAGCAAATACAGCACGTAGGTGGCGTTCTCGGTGTATTTCAGCACGACGCCGAGCAGGGCGACGAACAGGGCTACCGCGATGGCGATACTGAAAATGTTGGGGATGCCGAGCGCGTTCAGCCCCTTTTCGAAGACAAAGGCGATGGCGCCGGCGCCCGCGGCCTCCAGCATCAGCATCAGATGCGGATAGGTGATGAAGGTCGCAAACCGCCAGTTGGCCTTGCCGAAGCGGCCGATGGTGCCTGAGAACACCAGGCGCCAGTAGATCCACACCGCGCTGAGCACCGTGCGCCAGATCGGCGACGCCAGATCCTGCTGGATGAAGTCCTCAAACCGGAGGAAATCATAGGCAGTGCGGGTCTGCCAGTCATCCGCCTTGGTATCGATGGTCCAGGAGGCGATCTCGTCGTCGGGGGCGACCTTGGGCCGGCTGATGGTGGTCTGGAGCTGGTAAAGCCGGCCGAATTTGCGCAGCTCGGTCCGGAACATGCGGTAGTATTGCGCCAGCCCGCGCGGATCGTAGCCCTGAATATAGATGATATGGCGGTGCTGGACGCGCACGTAAGTCCCCGAATAATGGCCGACTATAACAGGCTGGGCAGTGCGCCAAGAAAAAATCGAGACCTAAATCGATAAACTGGTCGGACCGTTGCAATGATGCCGGGTGAGTGGGGCAGGGCCGCACTTTCGCCCGGCCGGGATCACTGCACGTCGAGCGGCTCGGTCCCGGTGACCTGGCCGCTGGCGTCGGTGGTAATCTTGTCGACGCGGGCCTCGGCCTGCCGCAAAAGTTCCTCGCAGCGGCGCTTCAGCGCCTCGCCGCGCTCGTAGATCGCGACCAATTCCTCGAGCGGCACCTTGCCGTCCTCGAGCCGCTTCACGATCAATTCGAGCTCCTCGATCGCGCGCTCGAACGAGAGTTTTTTGACGTCGCCTTGCGTATTTTCAGCCATATCGAGTTCCCGGATGCGCCCGCCTGAGGGCGCAGAATCAAACTTATAGCGTTTTCGAGCGAAGTGGGCACCGGGTCGCGCGAAGAAAACGCGCCAAAACCATGGTTTTACGGGGTTTTTGTGCGGGGATTCAGGCGCCCATCAACGTGGTGACATGCGCCGCCACCAACTCCTTCAGCCCCTGCAGGTCGTAGCCGCCCTCCAGCACCGAGACAACCCGTCCGCCTGCGCTTGCCTCGGCCTGGTCCATCAGCTTGCGCGTGACCCAGCCGAAATCGTCGGCCTTGAGATTGAGCGAGGCCAGCGGATCGCGGTAATGCGCGTCGAAGCCGGCGGAGATGATGATCAGCTCCGGCGCGAACTTCTGCAGTTGCGGCAGGATCAGGTTTTCGAACGCGGCGCGGAATTTGGCGCTGCCGTCCTCGGAGGCCAGCGGCGCGTTGACGATGGTGTCGTGCTCGCCGCGCTCGCCGCTGGCGCCGGTGCCGGGAAACAGCGGCATCTGGTGCGTCGAGCAGTACATCACGGTCGGGTCGTGCCAGAAGATGTCCTGCGTGCCGTTGCCGTGATGGACGTCGAAATCGACGATCGCCGCGCGGCCGATGCCGTATTTGCGCTGGGCGTGACGGGCGGCGATCGCGACATTGTCGAAGAAGCAGAAGCCCATCGGCTTCGACACCTCCGCATGGTGACCGGGCGGCCGCACCGCGACGAACGCATTCTGATGCTTGCCCGACATCACCGCATCCGTTGCCGCCACCGCGCCGCCGACGCCGCGCATGACAGCTTCCCAGGTGCCCGGCGACATCGAGGTGTCGCCGTCGATATAGATCATGCCGCTCTGCGGGGCGATGTGGCGGAGCTCGCCGACGTAATGCTCGCCATGGCACAGCGTGACCGAATCCAGGCTGCCTTCCGGCGCTTCGCCGCGCGTCAGTGGCTTGAAGCGATCTTCGCCCAGCACCTCGGCGACCGCGCGCAGCCGGTCGGGCCGTTCCGGATGCCCGGGAGGCGTGTCATGGGCGAGACAGGCGGTATGCGTCAGAAGCAGCGTCATGCAAAATCCTGGCGTTGAGGCGCGCCGGCACGGATCGGCTAATCTAGGCGCTCAGGGGCCGCTCGGAAAGGCCCACGGCGTCAAGCTCAGTTGACTCGAATAATGCGCTCGGCGGCGGCCGGGTTGACCGGGCTGTTCGCCCCGAAATAGGCGTGCAGCGCGTCGACGTCGTAGACGCCGATCTGGGCTGCGGTTCCCTGGGTCAGCACGGTAAAGCCGTCGCCGCCGACGAACAGGAAGTTGTTCACGGTGACGCGATAGTGCCCGGCGGGATCGATCGGCTGCCCGTTCAGCGACATGCGTTCCGCAAGCACGCGCTCGCCATCCGGCTTCGATCCGTCCCATGCATAGCTGAAACCGCTCGACACCTGCAGGATCCTCGGTCGCTTCGGATCGACCCATTGCTGCTCCAGCATGTCCTTGATCTGTTTTCCGCTCAGCGTGATCGTCACCAGCTGATTGCGGAACGGCTGGCTGGCGAACAGGTCGCCATAGGTCACCGCGCCGTCCTCCCGGCGCGTCACGTCGGCGCGTACGCCGCCGGGATTGGTGAAGGCGATGACCGCGCCGCCTTTAGCCTCCGCGCTGGTCGCGGCGAGCTGCGCATCGGCGATGATGTCGCCGAGCGGGCTTTCGCCGGCAGTGTTGGGCATGCGCGACAGCGTGGCCGTGATGGAGCCCGCTGGACGGTTGGCAATCGGCGCGGCCAGCCGATCGTAGGACTCGATCAGCGCGGTTTGGCCAGCGTCCTTTGCAAGCGTTGCCGTGCGAACGATGCTGTTATTGGCGGTGGCGCTGACGACGTCGCGCGTGACGGGATCGAGCTTGAGATCGATCGCGGTGACGAGCGTGCCGTATTTGTCGCCCGAGGTGACGAGCCGCCCGTCGATCTCGCAGACATAGGCGCGGTGGGTGTGGCCGGTGACCACGACGTCGACAGCCTTATCGAACTTTTTCACGATATCGACGATCGGTCCCGCAATGCCGGGGCATTCATTGTAGTCCCCGGGCGAGAAGCCGCCTTCGTGGATCAGGACGACGATGGCCTCGACGCCGCGCGCCTTCAGTTCCGGGATCAGCGCATTGACCGTGTCGGCCTCATCGCGGAATTCAAGGTCGGCGACGCCGACCGGTGAGACGAGGCCGGGTGTGCCCTTCAACGTCAGGCCGATGAAGGCAACCGGGATGCCGTCGAATTCGCGGATGTCGTACGCAGGAAACACGGTCTTGCCGCTGCCCTTCTCGAACGTAGAGGCGGCGAGATAGCGGAATTTCGCGCCGGCGAAGGGGTGCGGTCCCTGGCATCGGTCGACCGGATGGCAGCCGCCGTTCTGCATGCGCAGCAGTTCGTCCTTGCCCTCGTCGAATTCGTGGTTGCCGACGGCGGAAATATTCAGGCCCATCATCGACAGCGCCTCGATCGTCGGTTCGTCATGGAACATCGCCGACAGAAACGGGCTGGCGCCGATCAGGTCGCCGGCCGCGACGAAGATCGTATTCTTGTGACCTTCGCGAAGCTGCCCGACCAGCGTAGCCATGTGTTCAGCGCCGCCGGCGGGGACGGTGATCTTTTTCGTCTTGTCCTCGGGATCGGTGATCGCTATCCCGCCCGGCGGCGGGCGCAGGTAGCCGTGAAAATCATTGATCGCGAGAATGCGTAGGTCGACGGGTGAGGACGTCTGCGCGTGTGACGCGGCAGACGCCAGCATGATTGCAGAATGTAGAGGATATGGATGCAGGAACAGAATTCTCATGGCATGCATATGCGGGATCAGGGCCGGCTTCGTAGGGTGGGCAAAGCGTAGCGTGCCCACCAACACACAATCGAACTTGCTCTGCGGAAAGATGGTGGGCACGGCGCTCACGCGCCTTTGCCCACCCTACAAGATGCTCACCTTTTCTTCCGCTCCGCAAACGCCTTGAACGCGGCGATCGCTTCCTTTGAGCGCATCCGTTCGCCGAAAAGATGGCCTTCCTGGTCGATCCGGCGCGTCATGTCTTCCGGCGGCGGTCTGATCAACTTGCGGGAAATCGCGACCGCTTCGGCCGGCAGCGCGCAGATCTCGCGGGCCACCTTGCGTGCCTCGGCCTCGGTGTGGCCGGGGGCCACCACCACGTTGACGAAGCCGGCCTCGCGCGCCTCTTCGGCGGAAAATTTCCGGCCCATGATCAGCATGGCGAAGGCACGCTGGTAACCCATGGTGCGCGGCATCAGCAGGCTGGAGGCGCCCTCCGGCACCAGTCCGAGATTGATGAACGGCGTCGAGAAGGTCGCGGTGGTGCTGGCGAGCACATAGTCGCAGTGGAACAGCATCGTGGTGCCGATGCCGATCGCGACGCCGTCGACGGCGGCGATGATCGGCTTGACGTTGTGCGCCAGCGAATAAAGCAGCTTGACGGCGTTGGAGGCGCCGCGCGGCGCATCGGTTGCCGAGGTGCTTTCTTTGAGAAAATCCTCGAGATCGTTGCCGGCGGTAAACACGCCCGAACCGCCGGTTATGATGATGCAGCGGATATCTGGATTGTTCTGCGCCTTGTCGATCGCATCGCTGATCCCGCGATACATGTCCTGGGTGAACGCGTTCTTTTTCTCGGGCCGCCGCAGCTTGATGACGCGTGTCGCGTCTTCGTCCGACACAATGAGGTGCCCGGTCATTAAACTTGTCCCTAACAACAGGCGCAACGGCGCCGCTGGCCAATCATCCGGCCACATCCTACATGATCCGGCAAGGGACGAAACTGCCGGGCCACCGGCGTGACCACGGGGATATCGCAATGCAGCTAGGCGGAATTCATCATCTGACCGCGGTCTCGGCAAAACCGCGGGACAATCTGGCTTTTTACACCGGCCTGCTCGGCATGCGCCTGGTCAAGAAGACCGTCAATCAGGACGACGTCAGCGCCTATCATTTGTTTTACGCGGACGGCAAAGCCAATCCAGGCACCGATCTGACCTTCTTCGATTTCCCGGCCGCCCCCGAGCAGCGCGGCACCAATTCGATCTCGCGCACGGGCTTGCGCGTCGCGGGCGAGAAGGCGTTGGGCTACTGGCGCGATCGATTGAAGAAGGCCGGCGTTGCGGCCCGCGATGTCGTCGAGGTCGACGGGCGGCTGACGCTGCCGTTCGAGGACGGCGAGGGGCAGCGGCTGGTACTGGTCGACGATGGCGGCAACGGCGTTGCCTCGCCGTGGGAACGCAGTCCGGTGCCGGCGGAGCACCAGATCCGTGGCCTCGGCCCGATCGTGCTGACGGTGCACGATCTGTCACGCACCGCCTTCGTGCTGACCGAGGTCATGAACATGCGTCGCGTGCGCGCGTACGCCGCGCACGGCGCGGAGATTCACGTGTTCGCGATGGGTGAAGCTGGAGCAGAGAGCGGCCCTGCCGCCGAACTGCACGTGCTCGAAGACAAGGCGTCCCCCGTCGCGCGGCAGGGCGCCGGCGGTGTCCACCACGTCGCGTTCCGTACGCCCGATGAAGCGCAGTACCACGCCTGGACGCAGCGCCTGAACGAACTGCGCGTCCCCAACAGCGGCGAGGTCGACCGTTTCTATTTCCGTAGCCTCTACTTCCGCGAACCCAACGGCATCCTGTTCGAGATCGCCACCGACGGCCCCGGCTTTGCGACCGACGAGCCGATGGAAACGCTCGGTGAGAAACTCGCGCTGCCGCCGTTCCTGGAGCCGCGCCGCGCAGCGATCGAGGCCGGGCTGAAGCCGATTGCTTAGGTTGGTAGGCAACCGACCGCAGTCGATCGCGATCTTGTTCGGGAAACTTACGACGCGGAAGCGATCCGCCCTGGCACGACCTGTCCGAACTGGCCATGGCGTCCGGCAGGACGGGGAGCGAGCGGCCGACCATACAAGCTGCTGCGGTTGCGCGCCTCGCGCAGATACATCGGTTCGAGGCGGATATTGATGAGTTCGTCGCGCGAACGAGGCCGAACGGCGCCGAGTGCAATTTCGGTTGCCTTCAGTTCCCAACCGATGGCGCGGCGGTTTTCGTCGCTGTCGACTCCGGCCATCGCGCAGGTTCGCGAAAGCGCGATCAGCGCGCGGCCCGCCTGGACGACATCCAGACCGAGCAGTCTCATCAGGATGCGGACGGCCGGCTCGCTTTCGCCGATCGCAAGCAGGCGTGAGCCGAGATTATAGAAGGCGGCCAGCGCTGCGCGCAGGTTGTGCACGGCCAGCTCATGTTCAAGAATGGCTTGCGAAGTGGTCGCCAGTTCCCTTGGCCTGGGAAGTGCGGCCTTCCGGAACAGCATTATGCGCTCGAGCGCCATGCGCCGAAGACGCCGCGCGCTTCGTATCGGCTGGCCGATCTGGTCGACGAGAAAGTGGCCCAGGAAGACGCTGGCAAATGCCGCCAATGGGTAGACGTACCAATGCATCCCGCGCCCTGATGTGATCCGGGGTTTTCAGTTTTCACGTTGCAATGTGGCTTGCCGGCCCAATCAACCCTAACAATCCGTTAGCCTCAAGTGGAATCGCAGTTTCGCCGTTGGGCGGCCGCAAATGTAGTTAACGGCGCCGTGTTTCTTCGTATGCCTGGAGCGCAAACGCAGGTACGGCGTCCGAGCGCTTCTGTCGCTCCGATTTACGATTGCTTGCCCGCGTTAACCGCCAGCTGCGCCTCAAACGCCCGCTGGTAGGCGGGCCGCGCTTCGCCGCGGGCGAGATAGGCGGCGAGGTTCGGAAATTCATCCACGATTTCAGATGATTTTATCCGCAGCAGAACCGACACCATCATCAGGTCGCCCGCGCTGAACGCGCCATCGAGCCAGTCGGCATCGCCGAGACGGGCGGAAAGCTGCTTCAACCGGTCACGGATGCGATCCAGGACCAGCGGCAGGCGCTCCTTGCTCCACGGCTTGTCGCCCTCCAGAATTTTGGCGGTTACGAGTTCAAGGACCGGCGGCTCCATTGTGTTGAGCGCGGCAAACATCCATGCAATCGCGCGCGCCCGCGCATTGGCATCGTCCGGCAGCAGCCCCGCATGGTGGGTGGCGATATGGAGCACGATCGCGCCGGTCTCGAACAGCACGAGATCGCCTTCCTGATAGGTCGGGATCTGGCCGAACGGATGCAGCGCCAGATGCGCGGCTTCCTTCATCGCGCGGAACGAAACAAGGCGAACCTCGTAAGCAAGACCCGCTTCCTCGAGCGCCCAGCGCACGCGCGTATCCCGCGCCAGTCCCTTGCCGCCGTCGGGCGATTTTTCAAAGGCGGTGATGGTGATGGTCATCGTGGAGGTGCTCCTTGGGCGGACATCATCTGGCGCGGCAGCCTCGCCCGCAATCGCAAGGGGCCAACGGCCGAGTAATTGTTCGTCGATGGGATCGACTTTCTCAGTCTCTGTATTTGGTTGAGGTTGAGCGCAGCTAAACCAGCCAGGCGCGTGGCGACGTTAAATGTAAAAGCGATAAGATGGCTTCGGCGTGGCGTTGTCCGACAATTCGCACATGAACTCGCCGACGCGGCGCGCGAACAGAAGGGTGATCGGCAGTCGAGATATTCCGTCACTTGAATTCCAGTTCATTTTCGTAAGCGTCAGAATCTCCTTTGAGCGATCCTTCATATCCGTTGCGGCACGCACTTCCAATTTCAAGCGGCGCGGGAATGTGCATGCCGGGATATTCGTTCCACCACGGCACGTAACCGCCCGTGAACAGATAGGACTGATCGTCAACGTGCAAAGCGTGCCGCGCCAAGGCTCTTCCTGACCCTTTCGGACCATCCGGAACGCCGTTGGCTCGAATCCAGACATAGTCCACTTTGGAAACCCGATTCTTTGCCGCCTTGTTGAAGCCCTGCAAGTTCCTCCGGCTGCGAAGCCGGTCGTTTTGTGAATGACGATCCGGTCGGGCATGACGCCGGCACGGTTGAGATATTGAGTCAAGAACGTCTTCGAGCAGAGCCTGATGGCCTGCGCCTCGTTAAGATAGGGTTGCCGGTCGCGGCGCTGCTCGTGATCGATATTGGCGCCTTTAAGCGCAAATGGCTGCGACGTCCGTTGAATAGGCTTGCGCCACACTCGCGTAAACAAGATGGCCACTTCGCTTCTTCATGTGGTGGAATGAAATTCCGACGAAGCAGACGTTTTTCGGCAGGTCGGTCGGCCGCCACGGAATGCCCTTGGCCTTATAGTAAAGCGAAGTGGCGAAGTTCCAAGATCGCGTCGCGTAGCTTTGACCCTTATCGTCGGGCCGCTCGATAGTGTCGCGCCGAAGGATCTGAATCGGAACAGCTTCGTCGTGTGTCATCGTGCGCGCTTTGATGGCGCGATAGAATGTGCGGAACAGCAGATCGTCCGCCATCGTATAGAGCTCTTGCGCTGCCTTCATTTCTTCCGGCGGAAGGCTGGAATAGCGCGAGCTGGTCGCTTTCTTCTTCGGCCCGCAGCACCTCCAGCGCTTTGCGCTCTTCGGGCGTGAGCCCGGGATTCGCACACGTAAATCGCCGAGCTCGGGCATGATGCAGACGACGATGCAGTCGGGAGCGTCGTCGCCAAACAGGCTACTGATCCGGCCATCGAACAGTTCGACGAGTTCATTGAACGTCCGCCCGGTCAGCGCGTCCTTGAACAGAGTATTGTAAGGGACGGCTTCGATTGACCGCACGAATTGATCCTCGATGACGAAGGAGCAATTAAGCGCTTCTTCTAGACCCTGGCCAGTCGCGGAAGCGGTTGGAGTTGCCTTCGAACGCAGGCGTGAATTGCTTGAGCCGACTTAGCCAGTTTCGCGCGGCTTCGACATCATCGGGAAGGCCCACAAGTCCAAGACGGATCGTTCTCAGGCCACGATTATCGGCGGGTCCTTGACCGCGAGGCCGCGGCGCGGGTCCACGTCGTGCGACGCATTCGCAAACTCACTTCGGGTTCAGGCAGAACGTCGATCTTGAGTGGCAGAGCCATCGATTAGACCTCCTTCCTGAACATCGATCGCCACGAAAGTGCCGTCGAGGAGTAAATCCATCGACATGGTCGTCCGCCGATATTGATCGTTTGCGCACCTTGCGAAGGAAACGCGCTCCAGAAGACGAAGGTCACTTTCAACATTCGCGTTGCGGTCGAATTTGATGCGGCGGGTTGCCTTGCTAGTGCGCATGTAACCGGGGAATGGCGAAAAGCCGTCGCGCTTGGCGAACATGTAGAACGGCTTGATGCGGATTCCCCACATCCCGGCTTGCCGGACAACTTCGTAACCAAATCCCTCGCATTCAAACCAGGTTTTCTGTCCTTCGCCGCGTCGCTTTACAACGTCCCGCTTGATGCCTTTCCGGTTCGGCGTGTCGTAAATGTGGGTTCGGTTGTTTCCTTTGAACGCCGGTGAAATAAGCGCGCTGTGCGGGATAACCCTTCTTGTCTTTTTCGACGATGAGGCCACTGGCTTCAAAGCGCTTGAGGTGGTTTTCGAAATGACGGCGTACGAGCCATGAAAACTTCCTTGCAGGACGATGCTCGTGTCTCAACGTCGGCGAGCGATGATGCGCGCGCGAGCGCCCTATGACCCGGGGCGCAAAAACGTGTTCGACGATTGCACTCCGGCATAAAGGCTCCAGAGGTCACCAGTGCGCCATTCGAAAACGAACGTTCCGGCTTCTTCGAGCGGGACCTTTTTTTCAAGTTCACTCCCAGCCGGTCACCTCCAGCGAAATATGCGTTATCGGTTCTGCGGCGTGGATGAAAAGGGCAAGAGGTTGAGGACATAGGTGCCGAAAGGGCGCTGGTATCGCGCGCGACTGTGGTCGAACCGGCCGATGCTTCGAGTCCGGAACAGCTCGGCGCTGAAACTGTCCTCGCCCGGGCGGATAGGCAAAGGTGGCGGCGCCGCCGAGTCTCGGCTGCAAGCTCGCACGTGTCGGTAAGGCCGGTGCCGGCCCGCTCCATCGCGCTGATTCCGAAGAACACATCGCATAGGGCACGGTTACGCAGATCGCTAAATTGCGGCACCGGCTCAAAAGCCCCGTCGGGCCCCAGTGTCAAGCGGCGGTTCATCGCCTAGGGTAGCCGCGAACCCGGATTGATGAAGCGAATCGGATGGTTCGGAACAACATCGATTTGCGAACGCCGTAGCGATCGTAGAAAGTCGCGATGAACGATCATGTTCACCGAGCAGCTCAACCAAGCGCTCGGTCGCGGATAAACGGTTGCGGCGTCTCGTGCTGGCGGCGCACTTTGACCTTGATCGGCGGGTTGACCTGCTCCTCATCAAACCATTCGAGCACGGCCTTGTGTTGGTTCAGGAGTTAGTTTGCGGTTGAAAACCTTCCACTTTTTTCCCCGTCAACAGTGCCCGTCGATCACGTTGTGAGAGAAGAAGCGCACCATGTCGCGGCCGAAGAGAAGAGGATGCATGCAGCACCTCGGCTTTTCATCATCTTCGACGCGGCCTGACAAACACCGACTCCGGCGTAAGCGGCATTCAACTGGAAAGGGTCAATCGGCCCTCGGTAGAGCTTGGTACAGTATTGCCGCAACGTCGTAGAGCGCGAGATCCGTATCGACATCGGCCCAGGTGGCGTTGAGGAGACAGTTCGTCATCGAATTTGCGGCGTCGGCATCGGCGCGTCTGCGGAAGCAAAAACGCTGGATGCGACAGAGTTCGGTGTTGAGATCGAGAAGGAAGAAATCATCGAATTCATCGATTTCCAAGTAACGGAAATCTACTGCCAAAGCCGTTGCACGAGCGCCTCGACATTCTTGGGTGCAGTGTTTGCTCCGGAGCAGTGGCACCGATAGATGCCTTGTCGAAATTTGAGCACCATATCTTCAGCCAAGCAAGGACTTCGTCGATGGAAAGCTCGGCACCACGGTAGCCGACAACGACGAGAGGCGTTCGCATCCAAAAGAGGCGTCAGCTTCGTGACGAGTTCTTGCGTTGAGCGTTTCCAGATTCTCACTGACAAGGTTTCGATCGGTGTATTGCTGAGCCTTGCCGTGAAGCCAGACGATATTGCGCTCAGCGCAGAAGGGATTATACTGGTTGAAATCGTCTGGTCCACGATTGACCTCGGCCACGTACCGGATGTGCGGGCGGCTTGTGGTTGCGAGGCTTTCGGCAGGCATACGTGGAAATTCGTTGTGAGGATCGTGCCCGGCTAGCCCCACGCAGCACACGAGTTTCAGCGACAGCCGGATAGCCCGGCGCCGAGTTCCTGCTTTTAAGGCAGACGAGGCCAGAGCAGAGCGTTCCAAGCGATATAAGCCTCTGGGCGAAGCTGGTCCTGGATCAGAGAACGGAAAGATTTCCGCGAAGACGATCGGCACAATCGATTCGAGAACCAAGATTGGCCTGCTGGAGCCAGGCGCTTCATTCCGACACCTTGATCTGCTCGGTTGGGAGCACTTGCCACCGAAGACACAGTCAGCATAAACCTGTTTTGGCAAGTCAATTTTAACGCATTTCGCTCGGCAGAGTGAAATATACAGACGAAAACGAGTGCCCCCGCGCCGAATAAGAACGTCGGCCCCGTGCATCGTTGTCCGGAGTCTGAGCAGAGAGCGGAGAAGCGCGACGCTGGCGGAGTGGGCCAGCCATTAAATGCTGACCAATTCGAGAAATGCTGACCAATTCGAGGGAACAGAACAAGCACAAGGCGTGACCTGCACCCACTACGATTTCCACGAGTAGGGGATTGAGGGTACGTTTGTTTCAGTCACAGAGCCAGCCAAATCATTTCGCCAGCACGCAGGGCATTGCGCCAAAGAGCTAATTTCCTCAGCCAAATCAACGCGATTTGCCCCGTCCAGCCTCTCCCGCAAAAACAATTTCCTTCTCGCCACACCCAAATCAGCACTATCAATCCCGCCGTCTCATCCCTCACGAGGGGCGGATCGCGATCGTCACGGACGCGGGGTGGGATGCGGTGGACGCGGCAGCGTCAGGCGCGTGAAGATGTTCGCAGGGCGGTTATTCGTGAGCGGACACGGCGCGCAAGACGTCGGCGCTGAAGCGTACGGCAAAACCGTGTGGTCCTGGCATCCGTGGCTGATGTCAAGCTGCCGGTGGCGAAGCCGATCCAACCGGATCGATCAGCCATCAAGCCGGCAGCGATGGAGGCAAAAGGAATTCGTCTCCAGGGAGAGCTCGGCATAAGCCGTCAAACCATTGCGCAGGGAATGCCGGAGTGCTCCGACTGTACCTGTATGCTCGTGTGCGTATCCTCTTACACCATTGCACGCGAGACCGTGGGTGCAGCAAGCACCCGGCATTCCCTGCTCCCTCCGTCGTGAGGGAAAAAGGTTCAGGCAAACCTCGGACGCCATGCGCCGCGAGAAGGTCAGGTCATGTTCGCGAATGTTGACGCAAACAAATTCGATACATCAAGCAAAGCGCCGCGCCGGTGCGAGCCGGCCCGCGTCGTCTTACGCTTCGTTCTTGGGCGTATATTTCCCGAGCACGCATTTGTAGCGCTGCAGGCGCCATTCGCGATACGGGCCCTTGGCGAGCCAGTCGGCAATTCCGATCTGCGCGTTGACGGCGCAGGCGCTCATGGTGATGCCGGACTGATCGCTGGTGGTGACGACTTTTTCGAGACAAAGCTGGCTGTTGCAGAGAACAGCGACGAGAGTAACGAGCATGGCGACCTTCGTTGATAAGGAAAATCCAGTTCGTTCAACAATGCAGGGTTCATGCCAACATCGGTGACCGCCGTTTTTTTGGACGCCCCTTACGCGAACTGCCCTGCAAGCGCGCAATCGCTTTCGTCGCCGTGCATTCGTGCCAGGCAACGTTTGTGAGTGCAAACTGCCTTTAAAATAGGAGCGGGTGCGGACGATTCGCAAAGCGTAGTACTACGGGACCGCGCCGGAATGGCTGCCACTGTCTTAACGCTGCAACAGTGATACGAGCGAAATCGCACACTTCGCAGCGCAGTTAGGGCGTAGGCGAAGCGTATCACTCTTCCAACCGGGTGGTTGATGGATGCCGTTTTCGCCTTCGTTCATTGAGTTACTGCGGCACACATCGCTCCACCCATCCCGCATACCGGCCGCGTTTATCCCGAAACGCATTTCAAACTCAGTCCCGACATCGCGCCGTGTTCGTTTTACGCGTTTCACGTGCAGGTCGGTTCCATCCCGCCTATAGGATGAGGCAATAGTGCAACAACGTCGTCCGATCTTTCGGAAGACGCATCGTTGGGCAGCGAGAAGCGAGCGCGTCGCGGTATAATCGCATCGACGAATCCGAAGAGGAGTTTTCGATGTCGAAATTTGCGATTGGCGAGCAGGTCGAAAACGTAGCCAACGGCCGCGAGTCGGGCATGGTTGTCGCCGTGTTTCCGACCGTTGACGGAAGTTTTCGATATGCCGTCGACACCGAAGGTTACGGCGCGCTGCAGTTCTTCGCCGAGGAGAAGCTGGCCCTGGCTGTCACAGGCGAGGGGGTCACATGAGCGGTCGTGCAACGAAGCAGTCGGCTTCCGCCGACGAACTGACGGGCGATAGCGATGCCGTGCGCATCAGGCATCAACTCGACGCCTGGGCGAATGCCGCACATCGCACGCCGAGACTGGTGGCGACAGGTGGCGATGAGCCGGGCACAGAACCATCCGGCAAGACGCCGCCGGCTGCAAAGAAACGCAGCCGGCCCGCTGCCGCGGCTGCGCGTCCGAAGGCGCCCCGGACGACCAAGGCCGTAGAGGCCAAGACGACGGAGGCGAAGACAACTGATATCGAGGCTGCAGAGGCAGCCAAAGCCAATGTCGAGCCGGAACTGCCGATCGCGCCGCCGGAGCCAGAAATGGCTTCGGCCGTGCCGGAGCCTGTCGCCGCCGCGCCGGAGCGCGCCCTCGCCAGTCGCGCCTTTGCGCTTGTCGCGGCCCTCGCGCTGGCTACGGTGGCTGCCTATTTTTCGGTCGCGGGCATGGCCGAGATATTTCCCGGCGATCCGGTCGCGGTGATGGTGCTCGCCGCCACCATGGAGGCCGGCAAGCTGGTGATCGCGGGATGGCTGGCCGCGCATTGGCGACGGACCAGCTGGAAAATGCGCACGGTTCTGATGGCGCTGGTCGCCGGCCTCGCGTTGATCAATGCCGCCGGCGTGTTCGGCAAGCTGGTCGAGGCGCATGTCAGCGTGGCGGCAAATTCGCGTTCCGGCGTCACCGAGCGCATCGAGGCGCTCGACGCCCGCGTCAAGGCGCAGTCGGCCGCGGTTGCCGACCTCGACAGCCGCATTGCGCAGATCGACCGGGCCGTCGATGAATCGACACGGCTCGGCCGGGTGACACGGGCAATCAATATCGCGACCCAACAGCGAGTGACGCGGGACGGGCTGGACACGCAACGGCAGGCGGCGACGGCAACGCTGGTCGGCCTGCAGGCGCAGCGCGCGGCGCTGGCCGGCGAGCGTTCGCGTATCGAGGCGTCCGCGGGCCCGATCCAGTATCTTGCGATGATGGCCGGCGTCGCGCCCGAAGTCGCGGTGCGCTGGCTGATCTTGCTGATGGTGCTCTGCTGCGATCCCGCGGCGATCGCATTGACGGTTGCAGCGGCTGGCGTGCGAGCTCGCGAGTCCAGATGAACGCTTGCTGATGGCGCGTTAACGACAGATGAATGGTCGGACCGCGCGCCATCAGCAACGACTTTGCTGAATTCGACATTCGGTGTATAAATATCTCCCATGAGTTGGGATGCGAAAGACTTAGCACTGCTCAAAGAGCTCTGGGCCGCCGGACACAGCGCCGGTCAGATCGCAGGCAGGCTTGGCCATAGCCGCAATGCCGTCAGCGCCAAGCTGAAGCGCATGGGCCACAAGCGCGGTCACAAGCCACCGACGGCTAACCCCAGGATCGTGGCCGTGCGAACGCGGAAGCCGGCGCTGGCTGCAGCCTGTGCCCGGCCGATGGAGCGGGTGGTGTCGAGGCCGAAGAAGCCGAACAAGGCCGCGGCGGCTCCGACCAGAGAACTCACCAAGGGCGAGCTTTACGCCATGCTGGCCAATGCGGTCAGGAACACCGGCTAAGGGTTTTCGCGCGCGCGATCGAGAGCCGAGTGCACCATTGATCCGCCGCTGATGGGAGCGAAGGCGACGCGCCTTTGCATGCCTTCCCGCGAGGCGCGGGAAGGCGCCCCGGCTACATGGTCCGGCCCTTCGAGAGCCTGGCCGTCTTGGCCGGTTTCGCCTTGGCCTTGCTGCGGTCGTCCCGCGCAGCGACCCGGGTGACCTTCGTTTTGGTCGTCGCTTCCGCTTCCTGCGTCTTCGCGCTGCCGCGGCGAGAGACGTATTCCTGGCCGTCGATCGGCGCCACATGCGGCGGATCGCGGTTGAGATAGGGGCGGCCGATGCCAAAATCCTTGCCGCGCTCGTCAACCCATTTCCAGAGCTTATCGGTCGAGACCCATCGCTGTGCGCGGCTGTTGCCCTTGACGCTCACGATATCGGCCGCAAGCCCCTTGCCATAGCCACCACGATAACTGCCGCCATGGTAGGAACGATCGGTCGCGGCCTTCAGGCCGGTTGCGATTCCCTGACGGTAGTCGTCACGGAACGCGCTGGTGATGCCCGGCTGCAGCCCGGCTCGTTCGGCTGCGTAGAGCGCATAAAAGAGTTTCAGCTTGAAGCTCCGGTCCATGCCGCCGATGACATAGTCCATCATCGACATGCCGACCCTGTCCGCGGCCTTCGGGTCCTTCCACGCGAACTCCTCGTCGACACGCCGGGTGAAGGTCCGCGTGACGGTAACCGTCTTGCCCTTGCGCTTGATCTGCACCTTCCGGCGCTCATGCACCTTGATGGCGTCGATCTTCGGCGCCCGTTCGTAGAGCGCCCACAGGTACCGGTCGATGCAGGTCTCCGCGACCAGGCATTCCTCGTTGATTTCGAGGGTGCCGATCGTCTGCGGGGCGTTGTCGAGATCAAGTTCGGGATCAGGCGTGTTGATGGTTGAGACGTCGACCGACGTTGCGTCGGGCGTCAGCGAAATCTCGAACAGCGATATCGGCTCGTAACGATAGGCGGCAGCCGCCGCGGCGAACGCTTTGTCCAGCCGGGATGATGCGGCGGGCGCGATATCAACGTCGCCGATGGAGGCGCTCGCCAGCGCGATGACCTGCGGAATGGTTGTACGCGTGCGCGCAGAAGAATCGTGACGTTCCACGATCGGCTTCGCGCTGACGTTTTCTGTCGAAGCCGTACGGGCGTTACCGCTCGAAGCAGAACCGAGCCCGGCGAGCCCGACCAGCGCACAACTTGCAAGCGCCACGCCTGCGAGTGCGTTGATGCGGCGCTGCGCCTTCGTTTCCAATCGCCAGGGGTCCATGATCCGGCCTCCCAAGGCTCCGCATGAGCCTGAATCCAATAGCCAAGCACGCGACAACCCGCATTGTTCGGATTGCGGAGTGAATGCGCAACGTTTGGAGGTAGCCGAAACAGCCCTTTTTCTAGAGGTGTTGCCTCATTACCACGCGCTGCAACATGGAACTTGCCGTGCCATTTAGCGACGTGCGGTATTGGCTTCTTCGCGAGTGAACGGAACTTACGTTCGGAGATCCTTGAAAGCGTCCTCGAGGCGATCGAGCGCCTCGTTCAGAATCGGACGCGGCGTGGCGAAGTTGAAGCGCAGCCAGGTTGCGCCGCCCGGTCCGAATTGCTCGCCGGGGCTGACGTAAATGCGCGCCCGATCCTTGACCCGTGCCGCGACGTCTTCGGCTGGTAATCCGGTGCCGGAAAAATCGACCCACGCCAGATAGGTGGCATCGAGCCGCATCGACCGCGCGCCTGGTGCTGCGCGCTCGATCCTGGTATCGAAGAGATCGCGGCTGCCGGTGAGATAGGGCAGCAGCGCATCGAGCCAGGCATCTCCGGTTCGCCACGCCGCCTCGGTGGCGATCATGCCGAAGGCGTTGTAGGAGGCGAGGCCACTGGCCGCGATCCGCGCATCGATCTTCTGTTTCAACACCGGATTCGAGGTGAAGCATGCGCCGACATGGGCGCCGGCGAGATTGAAGGTTTTTGTGGCGGCGACGCAGGTGATCAGGCGGTCCGCGATCTCGGGAGCGGCCGCCAACGTCGGCGTATGCTTCGCCCCGCCGAGCAGCAGGTCGCAGTGGATTTCGTCGGAAACCAGGATCAGATTGCGTTCGGCGCAGAAGGTGGCGAGCGCGCGGATTTCTTCGACCGACCAGACGGTGCCGCCCGGATTGTGCGGGCTGCAGAAGAACACGATCTTGGTGCGCGGCGTGAGCTTTGCGGCGAGCGCGTCGAGGTCCATCATGTAACGGCCCTGGCGCAGCGACAGTTGCGCGTCGAGGATGCGCCGCTCGTTGGCAAGAATGATCTTTCGAAAGGCATGATAGGCTGGCGGAAATACCACGACCTCATCGCCGGACTCGGTGACGGCCTGAAGGATGAGACCCAGTCCCGAAACGACTCCGGGCGTCGGGCTCACCCAGGTCGGGTCGATCGACAGCCCGTGCCGGCGCTTCATCCATTCGGCGAGAGAAATCGCCCAGCTGCCGGTGTCGGCATAGTAGCCATGAACGGCGCGGCTCACGGCGGCGGTCAGTTCTTCCGTCACGCCGGGAGGTGCTGCGAAATCCATGTCGGCAACCCACATCGGGATCGCGTCCGCCGCTGATATCCCCGAAAGCTTGGCCATCATGTCCCACTTCGACGCGTGCGTGCCGCGGCGGTCAATTACGCGATCGAAATCAAACATCGGGACAGTGGCTCCTGCGTTGGTTGGGCGCTATTAGAGGCGGGTTGGTCAGCTCAGGACAGCACGAAATGCGTCAGCCCAGCAATACGTGGTCCGCTCCGTTCACGGCTTCCGCGCTGTCGGTCACCGTCTTCTCCAGCGATCCCGCCTGAACGGTGATGTTCTCGGCAAAGAACCGCGCCACCGTCACGTAGCGCTGCGGATCGCCGGCTTCGCCATGGCTCTTGGCGGCCAGCGCTTCGCCGGCCAGCATGCAGCCGCCGAGCGTCGAGCCGAACAGGCGCAAATAGGGCGTGGCGCCTGCGAGGGCGTCGTTGGGTGCGGAAGTCACGCGCTCCAGCAGCCATTTGCTGGCGCGCTCCAGCGAGCCGAGCGCATCGCGCAGTTTGGCGCCCGTCGTGCCGAACGCGGGATCGTTCGAGGCTTCGATCTGCTTGACGATGCCGCCCAGTTCGTCGAGCAGGGCCCAGACCGAGGCGCCGCCGTTCGCCGCGAGCTTTCGCGTCACGAGGTCGATCGACTGGATGCCGTTGGTGCCCTCATAGATCGTGGTGATGCGCGCGTCGCGATAATGCTGCGCGGCGCCGGTTTCCTCGATAAAGCCCATGCCGCCGTGAACCTGCACGCCGAGATAACTGACCTCGTTGCCGATATCTGTGGAGAATGCCTTTGCGATCGGCGTCAGCAGCGCGCCGCGCGCGGCGGCATCGCTACGCACCTTGGTGTCCTTGGCGCGCACGGAGACGTCGAGCGCGACCGCCGTGGCGTAGCAGATCGAGCGCGCGGCGGCCGTCATGGCGCGCATCTGCAACAGCATGCGCTTGACGTCGGGATGCACGATGATCGGATCGAGCCCGTCGCCCTTCTTGCCGACGGCGCGGCCTTGGCGGCGTTCCTGGGCGAAGGCCAGCGCCTGCTGATAGGCGCGGTCGGCGATGCCGACGCCTTCGAGGCCGACGCCGAGGCGGGCCTGGTTCATCATCGTGAACATGCAGAGCATGCCGCGATTTTCTTCGCCGATCAGGTAGCCGATGGCGCCGCCCTTGTCGCCCATCGTCATGGTGCAGGTGGGGGAGGCGTGCATGCCGAGCTTGTGCTCGACGCCGGACGGATAGATGTCATTGCGCGCGCCGAGCGAGCCGTCGGCATTGACCAGGAATTTCGGAATGAGAAACAGCGAGATACCCTTGGTGCCCGCGGGCGCATCGGGCAGGCGGGCGAGCACGAAATGCACGATGTTATCGGTCATGTCGTGGTCGCCATAGGTGATGAAGATCTTCGTGCCCTTGATGCGATAGGTGCCGTCGTCCGCGCGTTCGGCGCGGGTGCGCAGCGCACCGACATCCGAGCCCGCCTGCGGCTCGGTGAGCTGCATGGTGCCGGTCCATTCGCCGGAGACGAGTTTTTCCAGATAGATTTTCTTCAGTTCCTCGCTGCCATGGGCATCGAGCGCCTCGATTGCGGAAAGCGTGAGCAGTGGGCAGAGGCCGAAGGCGACGTTCGAGGCGCTCCAGATTTCGGTGCAGGCGGCGTTGATCGCCATCGGCAGGCCCTGGCCGCCAAAACCTTCCGGGCCCGACACCGCGTTCCAGCCGGCGGCGATCCAGCGCTGATAGGCATCCGGCCAGCCCGGCGCGGTCGTCACCTTGTCGTCTTCGAGCTTGATGCCGTGCTCGTCGCCGACGCGATTGAGAGGCGCCAGCACGTCGCCGGCGAATTTGCCGGCTTCCTCCAGCACGGCCGCGGTGATGTCGCCGTCGAAATCGCCGTAATGGCCGGCCTTCACGGCCGCCTGCAGCCCGGCGCCGTGGTTGAGCGCGAGCAGGATGTCGGAGATCGGCGCGCGGTATGTCATGACGAAATCTCGCTGTGACGGGAACGGGGCCGCCCGTATTCCCACGAAACCGGGGCTGCCTCAACACTCCGATGAGCGGTAGGGGGTGCCCGCGCCGGGGGCGCAAACCGGGCCGGGAGCTTCGCGCAAGCGCTGCTATTATAAAGAGTTACGTCCGGACCCCGATTTCGGACGAAATTTCCGGATTCCAGCCTGTTGAAATGGCCTGTTACCCTCTATAGACCGGGCATTGTCCGAACCGGTTCGCAAGGGCGTCCCGCGCGTTCCGGTTCAGCCTGTTGGGGCGTAGCCAAGCGGTAAGGCAGCGGATTTTGATTCCGCCATTCGGAGGTTCGATCCCTCCCGCCCCAGCCAGGCCGTCTTGCCCTACCTGGGTTTGCAACCTGCGCCTCAAGAGCCCGGAAATCCGGGCTTTTTCGACGTTCAGCTTGGTCTCCAGACTTCCGGTCTGCCAATCCTTGGCGAAATCGAGGAAAGTCTCCGGCCGTCTCCCGAAAAACTCCCGTTTTGTGGAGATTGCTGGCGGAGACTGGTGCGATCACCACTGCCGCCCGATCGCGCGAAGTGACCTCATGGCTTGCATCGCAAAATCTGTCGAACAACTTCACCGTCATCAAGCTTGTCGAAGCCAGCATTGATCTGGTCGAAGGAAAGTTGGGCGGTAAGCAATCGATCTACCGGCAATTTTCCAATCATGAATTGCTCTGCATAATGAGGGATGTCTCGCTGCGGAACCGAACTTCCCATGTAGCTCCCCATGACGACGCGTTCATCGGAAACCAGTTCAGCAGGTCGAACAGGAAATGTTGCGTCGTGAGGTGGAAGACCTGCGCAAATGGTCGTATTGCCCCGCCGTCCGATGGCATAGGCAAGCGTCAGGGCTGCAATGCCTCCAGCCATTTCCATGGCATAATCCACGCCTCCATCCGTGAGCTCCTTTATCTTGGCTACGCAGTCGGGGTCGGATCCAAGGAAGACGTGCGTTGCGCCCAACTCCCTTGCGAGTTCGAGTTTTGATTGCTTGGTGTCGATCGCAATGATCGTACGAGCGCCCCCGAGAACAGCTCCCAGCAAGGCCGACAATCCGATTCCGCCCAATCCGACAATCGCGATGCTTTTCCCGGCGACGTCGCGAGCTGTGTTGAGGACCGCACCGACGCCGGTGATAACAGCGCATCCAAAAATCGCCGCCAGCGTAAGAGGCAGCTCTTTGGGAATTTTCACGAGCGATGTTTCCGACACCACCGCATATTCTGCGAACGCCGAAATCCCGCTGTAGTGATTCAGCGGCTTGCCGTTTATTCGTAGCCGACGCGCACCGCTTTGAAGTGTTCCTTCCGACCGCGCTTTCCAGGAAGATTGGCAGAGATTCGGCCGCCCGGAACTGCAATAGGAGCATCGGCCGCAGCTTGCGACGAACACCATCACGACATGATCACCGGCGACGAATTTGGATACGTCCGTTCCGGTCTCGACAACGACGCCGGCAGCTTCGTGGCCTACCACTGTCGGCGTGGCCCGCGGCCGCAATCCCTTGATCGCTGAAAGATCCGAATGACAAAGGCCGGCGGCGGCGACTTGCACCAGGACTTCGCCCTCGCCGGGACCGTCAAGATCCACAGTTTCAATTTTGAGCGGCTGACTTTCCGAAAAGGGACGCTGGAGCCCCTGTTGATACATAACGGCAGCGGTCATCTTCATCGTTGGGTATCCGTGGGCCTTCTCGACGGCGGGTCCTGACGGTTGATGTTCTTGTCTCTGCTTTTCAACCCAGGTGAATTAGGGCTGTTCTAGGCTGCAATCCGATCAAAATCAATGAAACGTTTCATTGAGGCTTATTTCCTCTCCATTGCGGATCAGCGGGAATTGAAATGCGGACATTATGCCGTGGCCGTGGTAGATCGCGCAGTCACCACTGAGCGATCAGCATGCCAAAGAAAAAGATCAAGTCAGCAAAGGCCGTCCTTCGCGATTCACATTCGGCTCGCCCAACCGTCAAGGACGTCGCGCGGATCGCAAAAGTATCGGTTGGAACCGTGTCGCGGGTCATCAACAACAACAAGACCGTCGGCTCCGACATTCGGCAGCGTGTCCAAGATACCATGGCGCGTCTGAAATTCATGCCGGATACAACTGCTCAGGGCATGCGCGGTAAGTCCAAGCGCACGGCCGGCATCATCATTCGCGACATCACGGTGCCGGCGCTGGCGAGCTTCGTGCGCGCGGCCCAGAACGTCTTTCTCGAGGCGGGATATACCCTGGTGATCGGCTGTTCGGACGACCTGGTTAAACGAGAGCTCGAACTGCTGGAAGCGCTGCAGCGACGCGTCGATGGGTTGATCATGAGCACTGCGACCGAAATCGATCCGCAACTGGTGAAAATGCATAGCTCGCTGGAAATTCCTGTCGTGTTGTTGGATCGCGAGACGACGGCGCCGCTCGATTCGGTCGTCATTGCGCAACGCGACGGCACCTATCACGCAGTGCGCCATCTTCTGGATCTCGGGCACAGGCGGATCGCCTTGGTGACGGGCCCCACCAGCGTGTTGTCGGCACGCGAGAGGATCCGCGGATATCAGGAGGCCCATTCGGAACGTGGCGTTGCGATCGATAATGACCTCATCAGGTCCAACAGTTTCACCGCGAGCTACGCCTATGAAGCCGTTTCCGGTCTGCTCGGCAGTAAGAAGCGGCCGACGGCGGTTGTCGCCGGCGGAATTTCGATGCTGACAGGAATTCTGCGCGCCGTTGCGACCGAGAAGCTCAGAATTCCGGATGATATTTCCATTATTGGCTGTGGCGACTCCGATTTGGCGGAGCTGACGACGCCACCTATGACCGTGATCCGGTGGAAATACGACGCGATCGGGGAGGCTGCCGCGCGCATGGTCATCGATAGGATTGCGGACCCAACCCTCACGCCGCGCAAACTGAAATTTCCCACCGAACTGATTCTGCGCTCGTCATGTGCTTCCCCGCCGTCATAGCCGCCGGCCGTCTTCCTGCGCCTGGGAAAGCATCCGCAGTCGGGGCTTTGCCAGTGGGCGAGGGGAGTCTCTCCACCTGCCGGCATCAGCTATCATTCAGGCTTTATGCCAGAATCTCTGATCACCTTGCTCCACAATTCGATCTCGTCGTCGATTTCTTTGCGAAACTCGTCAGGTGTGTTGCCGATAATTTCGAGCCCCTGACCGCGGAGCACCTCGCGGACCTTTGGATTCTGCAACGACGCGACAATCCCGGCATTGAGCTTATTAACCACCGCCGGCGGTGTGCCCGCAGGCACGAAAAAGCCGCCCCAATGTCCAGCGGCAAAGCCCGGAAAGCCCAGTTCTGCAACGGTTGGGACGTTCGGGAGCAGCGGGGACCGCTGCGCACCGGTCACCGCGAGCGCGCGCGTGCTGCCCGACTTGATCGCCGGCATAGCGGTGAATGGTGGATCGAGGAGAACCTGGACGTGGCCGCCCATGACTGCGGTAAGCGCGGGCGCCGATCCACGAAATGGAACATGTATCAGCTTGATGTCTGTCTTCGCCGCCAGATAGGCACTGGCCAAATGCCCCATCGTGCCAACACCGGCTGAGCCCATGCCCAGTGCGCTGGGTTTCTCCTTGGCGTGTCCTATCAGTTCACTCAAGGTGTTGACCGGTAGCTCCTTGTACACAAGTACCGCATAGGGACCCCATGCGGCTTTGGTGACCGGCATCAGATCCTTACGGACGTCATAATTTAGATTTTTCTTGAAGCCGACGTCGATCGTCAGAGCGCCGCTATTAAAGAGCAGCGTGTAGCCGTCGGGGGCCGATCGCACGACGGCCTCGGTACCGACCGCGGTCCCACCCCCAGCACGATTTTCGATAGTGACGGGTTGGCCAAATCGGCTTGCCAAGTCCGCCGCGATGGTCCTTGCAATGATATCGGTTGCGCCGCCGGCGACGAAGGGAACGATGACGTTGATGCGCTGGTCGGGGTACTCAGCATGAGCGGCGCCAGCCTGAATTGCGATTGCGATGCTCAGAGCGGCGAGCAACTTCCTCCTCGTCATTGTCCGATCCTCCCTGCTGCTCAGCCTCTGCAGCTTCGATTTCCGGTCTGCCTCGTTTTTGCTCTTTTAATAGTCAGGCACGATGGCGACACGATTTACAATGAAACGGTTCATGATGGCAAGTGTGATGTATTGTCCGCGCGGGAAAGAACATGCGGCATGCGACCGTTCGCGATTGACGAAAAAAAGGGGGATCCATCCGTTGGACGCGGAGCCCCACTATTCCCAGGTCGCCCGGTACGACTTGAAACGGGACGGAATCTTCTTAATCGCCTGCACGCACTCGCCGAGGGCTTCGAAATCTTCATCGTCCGAGATCTGCAACATGACCGAGTCCGCATAGCCGCCGTAACGCGCCTCGATAGCGGCCGGCAGGCTGGCATAATCCGCCACAGTGGCGAACAGATCGATCTTGTCCTCCGGGATTTGCGCGGCCATCTCACTCCAGCGGTTCTCGCGTGGAAACGGATTTAGCTTTTCGCCCAGCCATTCGAGATCGTGCAGGCGCAGCACATCCCAATAGGCGCGCGTCGAGCAGTAGAACGAGATACGATAGCGCGCGTACTGGCGCGCCTTCTCTACCGCCTCGGCGGTGCGGCCCGTGGCGATGAAACCGTAACCACCTGCTATCACTTCAAGATTTTCACGGGCGTGGCCGCCTTTCACCAACCCTTCGTTGAGGCGGGCGGTGGACACTTCCATCAGATATTTCTTCGTCGAGAAGGGATGAAGGATGACCGCGTCCGCGGCTTCTCCAGCCAAACGCAGCATCATCGGGCCGACTGTCGCAAGCGCGATCGGGATGCGCGGCAGCCCGGTCGGGCGCGGCGAGAAGTTCGGCGTCATCAGATTGAGGTTGTAGGTATTGCTCTCATACTCGAGAGGAACCTCTTTCTCCCATGTCCGCCAGATCGCATGCAGTGCGCCGATATAGTCGCGCATGCGCGGCATCGGTGGCGTCCACGCGATGCCGAAGCGGCGCTCGTTGTGCGTCTTCACCTGCGATCCGATGCCGAGCATGAAGCGTCCGTTCGAAGCCTTCTGCAGGTCCCAGGCATTGTGCGCCGTGATCGTTGGCGAGCGCGGAAATG